>NZ_BDCC01000008.1 GCF_001613305.1 Nocardia vaccinii NBRC 15922 | reverse complement strand
TCAGCGGCCGGAGGCGGCAGCGGAGCGTGACCACGCAGGCCGCCCTGTACAGGCATGAACAAACGCTGCCTGGACAGGTCAGCGGCCGGAGGCGGCAGCGGAGCGTAACCACGCAGGCCGCCCTGTACAGGCATGAACAAGCGCTGCCTGGACAGGTCAGCGGCCGGAGCCAACCGACCCGACAGCAGGGCGTCACCACGTCGGTTGTCGCGTACAGGCATAATCCAACAAAGCCTGAGCGGGTCGGCGGCCGGAAGCGGCAGCGATGTGCGACCACACGGGCCGCCACGCACAGGCAGGAGCCAACACAGTGAAAGTGGGAAGCATGTACGCAGCGAGCCGCGAGGCGAATTCCCGTGCACGGGAAGCTCTTTCGGCTGCTCTGACCGGGAGCGACACCGTCGCCGCCACGACGGGATCCGAACTGTTCGCCGTGGTCGACGTCCTGGACGGCGAGCGCTCGCTGCGTGTCGCGCTCGCGGACAAGTCGGTGTCGAGTTCGGTGCGCGCCGAACTGGCCGAACGTCTGTTCGGCGGCAAGATCAGCGTGGCCACGCAGGCCGTGCTGACCACCGCCGTCGCCCAGGACTGGTCCCGTAGCCGGGACCTGGTCGACACGCTGGTGCTGCTCGGCCGGGAGGCGCTGCTACGTGCGGCCGCCGATCGCGGGCGCATCGACGCGGTCGAGGACGAGCTGTTCCGGCTCGGCCGGGTCGTCGAGGACAATCCGGATCTCGAGCAGGCACTGGCCGACCGCGGTAAGTCGGCGCAGGCCAAGCGTGAGCTGGTCGCGCGCCTGCTCACCGGCAAGGTCGAGGACATCACCCTGCAGCTGGCCGAGCAGGCGGTCAGCCGCTCCAATGGAGCGGCCTCCGGCGTTTTCGACGAGCTGTCCGATCTGGCCGCGTCGCTGCGCAAGCAGATCGTGGCCCATGTGCGTGCGGCGACGGAACTGACGCCGCAGCAGCGCGAGCAATTGGCGGCCTCGCTGCAGCGCATCTACGACAAGCCGATCACGGTGCATGTGCAGGTCGATCCGAGCCTTCTGGCCGGTGTCGTCGTGCACGTCGGCGACGATGTGATCGACGGCAGTGCCGTGGGCCGGCTACAGCGACTGCGTCAGTCTCTGACGTAAAGCGGCGGCCACCCCACCCGACATTCGAGACCAGGCCGCCTGGGCGGGTCAGCGGCCGGAGGCGGCAGCGGAGCGTAACCACGGAGGCCGCCCCGCACAGGCAGAATCCAACACAGCGAGAGCAGGAAGAACATGGCGGAGCTGACGATCTCCCCCGACGAGATCCGTAGCGCGATCCAGAGCTACACCCAGGCCTACACCCCCGAGACCTCCATCGAGGAGGTCGGTACGGTCACCGACACCAGCGACGGTATCGCCCACGTCAGTGGCCTGCCCTCGGCGATGGCGAACGAGCTGCTCGAATTCCCGGGTGGCGTGCAGGGCGTCGCGCTGAACCTGGAGGACACCGAGATCGGCGCGGTCATCCTGGGTGAGTTCGACTCCATCGAAGAGGGTCAGACCGTCCGGCGCACCGGCGACGTGCTGTCGGTGCCGGTCGGCGACAAATTCCTGGGCCGCGTGGTCGACCCGCTCGGCGCGCCGATCGACGGCCTCGGCGATATCGAGGCCGACGACCGCCGCGTGCTCGAACTGCAGGCCGCCTCGGTGCTCGAGCGTCAGCCCGTGGGCGAGCCGATGGCGACCGGCATCACCGCCATCGACGCGCTGACCGCCATCGGCCGCGGCCAGCGTCAGCTGGTCATCGGCGACCGCAAGACCGGTAAGACCGCGGTCTGCATCGACGCCATCCTGAACCAGAAGGCGAACTGGGAGTCGGGCGACCCGACCAAGCAGATGCGCTGCATCTACGTCGCCATCGGTCAGAAGGGTTCCACCATCGCGGGTGTGAAGGCCGCGCTGGAGGCGCACGGCGCGATGGAATACACCACCATCGTCGCGGCGCCCGCGTCCGACTCGGCCGGCTTCAAATGGCTTGCGCCGTACACCGGTTCGGCCATCGGCCAGCACTGGATGTACCAGGGCAAGCACGTGCTGATCGTGTTCGACGACCTGTCCAAGCAGGCCGAGGCGTACCGCGCGATCTCGCTGCTGCTGCGTCGCCCGCCGGGCCGTGAGGCGTACCCGGGTGACGTCTTCTACCTGCACTCGCGTCTGCTGGAGCGTTGCGCGAAGCTCTCCGACGAGATGGGCGCGGGCTCCATGACGGGTCTGCCGATCATCGAGACCAAGGCCGGTGACGTCTCGGCGTTCATCCCGACCAACGTCATCTCCATCACCGACGGTCAGGTCTTCCTGGAGTCCGACCTGTTCAACAAGGGTGTGCGCCCGGCGATCAACGTCGGTACCTCCGTCTCCCGTGTCGGTGGCGCCGCGCAGACCAAGGGTATGAAGCAGGTCGCCGGTTCGCTGCGTCTGGAGCTGGCCCAGTATCGCGAGCTGGAGGCGTTCTCCGCCTTCGCCTCCGATCTGGACGCCGCCTCGCTGGCTCAGCTCGAGCGCGGTGCGCGCTGGGTCGAGTTGCTCAAGCAGGACCAGTACTCCCCGGTCGCGGTCGAGGACCAGATCGTCTCGATCTTCCTGGTCGACGCCGGTTACTACGACTCGGTGCCGGTCGGCGACGTCCGCCGGTTCAACGCCGAGCTGCTCGAGAGCCTGCACCGCGGTGCGGCCGCCGCGTTCAAGACGATCGAGGGCGGCAAGAAGATCGAGGGCGAGACCGCCGATCTGCTCAAGGCCGAGACCGACAAGTTCAAGCACGGCTTCATCACCTCCGACGGCAGCCGCGTGGTGAACGAGCCCGCGGCCGGTCAGCTGGACCACGAAGAGGTCGAGTCCGTGTCCGTCCACCGCAAGCACGTCGAGAAGTAAACGCGAGCAGCCAATGCGATTGTCGGACAGCCGTACACCGAATGAAGGGAGTGAATAGCTGATGGCCAATATTCGCGAATTGCGCTCCCGCATTCGTAGTGTGAGTTCGATCAAGAAGATCACCAAGGCCCAGGAGCTGATCGCCACCTCGCGGATCAGCCGGGCACAGGCCCGGGTCGCCGCGGCCAAGCCGTATGCGGAGGAGATCACCAAGGTGCTCGGCGAGCTCGCCGGCGCCTCGCAGAATCTCTCGCATCCGCTGCTGACCGAGCGGGCCGAGCCCACTCGGGCCGCGATCCTGGTGATCACCAGCGACCGCGGTATGTGTGGTGGGTACAACTCGAACGTGCTCAAGCGCGCCGAGGAACTCATGACGACGCTGCGCTCCGAGGGCAAGGAGCCGGTGATCTACGTGATGGGCGCCAAGGGCCTGTCGTACTACACCTTCCGCAACCGCCGCCCGATGGGCTCGTGGACCGGATTCTCCCAGCAGCCGCACTACACCGACGCTTCCTCCGCGTGCAATCACCTGGTGGACGCGTTCATGGCGGGCGCCGCGGGCGAGGTGCCCGCGCCGAACGGCGAAGGCACCATCGCCGGTGTGGACGAGTTGCACATCGTCTACACCCGGTTCGTGTCGATGCTGTCGCAGACGCCCGAAGTGCGTCGGCTCGCGCCGATCCACGTGGACATCATCGAGGAGACCTACGACCTCGGCGAGGACATGATGTCCGATTCGCCGACCGCGCAGATTTCCTCGCTGTACGAGTTCGAGCCAGATGCGGACAAGCTGCTCGGCGCACTGCTGCCGAAGTACATCAACACCCGCATCTACTCGTCGTTGCTCGAAGCCGCGGCCTCGGAATCGGCCGCGCGACGCACCGCGATGAAAGCGGCCACCGATAACGCCAACGACCTGGTCAACAATCTGACCCGGCAGGCGAACTCGATCCGGCAGGCCAACATCACGCAGGAAATCAGCGAGATCGTCGGTGGCGCGAACGCGCTGGCGGCGGCGTCGGATCGCGACTAGCCCACTGCCCACCCAGGAAGAAGAGAAATGACCGCAGCTGTTACTCGAGAGAACACGAGTCGGGCGGGCGCTGGTACAGGCCGCGTCGCCCGAGTCATCGGCCCCGTCGTCGACGTCGAGTTCCCCCGGGGTTCCATCCCCGAGCTCTACAACGCCCTGCACGCGCAGGTCACCCTGCCCTCGGTGGCCAAGACGCTGACCCTCGAGGTCGCGCAGCACCTGGGCGACAACATCGTGCGCACCATCTCGATGCAGCCCACCGACGGCCTCGTCCGCGGCGTGGACGTCGAGGACACCGGCAAGCCGATCTCGGTGCCGGTCGGCGACGTGGTCAAGGGCCACGTCTTCAACGCCCTCGGCGACTGCCTGGACACGCCCGGCCTGGGCCGCGATGGCGAGCAGTGGGGCATCCACCGTCAGCCGCCGCCGTTCGACCAGCTCGAGGGTAAGACCGAGATCCTGGAGACCGGCATCAAGGTCATCGACCTGCTGACCCCTTACGTGAAGGGCGGCAAGATCGGCCTGTTCGGTGGCGCCGGTGTCGGCAAGACCGTTCTGATCCAGGAGATGATCACCCGTATCGCGCGTGAGTTCTCCGGTACGTCCGTGTTCGCGGGCGTCGGTGAGCGCACCCGTGAGGGCACCGACCTGCACCTGGAAATGGAGGAGATGGGCGTCCTGCCGGACACCGCCCTGGTTTTCGGCCAGATGGACGAGCCGCCGGGCACTCGTATGCGCGTGGCCCTCTCGGCCCTGACCATGGCGGAGTACTTCCGCGATGTGCAGAACCAGGACGTGCTGCTGTTCATCGACAACATCTTCCGGTTCACCCAGGCCGGTTCCGAGGTCTCGACCCTGCTGGGCCGCATGCCCTCGGCCGTCGGTTACCAGCCGACCCTGGCCGACGAGATGGGTCAGCTGCAGGAGCGCATCACCTCCACGCGTGGTCGTTCGATCACCTCGATGCAGGCGATCTACGTTCCGGCGGACGACTACACCGACCCCGCCCCGGCGACCACCTTCGCCCACCTGGATGCGACCACCGAGCTTTCCCGCCCGATTTCGCAGAAGGGTATCTACCCGGCCGTCGACCCGCTGACCTCGACCTCCCGCATTCTGGAGGCTTCGATTCTGGGTGACCGGCACTTCGCGGTGGCCAACGAGGTCAAGCGAATCCTGCAGAAGTACAAGGAACTTCAGGACATCATCGCCATCCTGGGTATGGACGAGCTGTCCGAGGAGGACAAGGTCCTCGTCGGCCGCGCCCGTCGCCTGGAGAAGTTCCTGGGTCAGAACTTCATCGTGGCCGAGAAGTTCACCGGTCAGGTGGGTTCGGTCGTGCCGCTGGAGCAGACCATCGACGACTTCGAGCGCGTCTGCAAGGGCGAGTTCGACCACTTCCCCGAGCAGGCGTTCAACTCCTGCGGTGGCCTGGACGATGTCGAGGCGGCTGCGAAGAAGATCGCCGGGAAGTAGCCCATCATGGCGGATATGTCAGTGGATATGGTCGCCATCGAGCGACGGCTGTGGTCGGGACAGGCGAGTTTCGTCAGCGCCCAGACCACCGAGGGGCAGATCGGTATTCTGCACGGCCACGAGCCGGTCCTGGGGCAGCTGGTCGAGGGTGGCATCGTCACCATCGTCAGCTCCGAGGGCGAGCGCATCGTCGCGGCGGTGAACGGCGGATTCTTCTCCGTGACGGGGTCGACCGTGCGAATTCTGGCCGAGACGGCCGATTTCGCGGACGATGTGGACGTCGAGGCCGCGCGTGCGGTCATCGCCGACCCGAATGCCTCCGAACAGGACAAGAACGCCGCGGAAGGTCGTCTGCGTGCGGTCGAGCTGAGCGCTCGCGCCTGAGAAGAGTTCTCACGACAACCGAATTCGGCAAACCGCGCGGCGGCCCCGGACATTTCCGGAGCCGCCGCACGGTTTTTTTGTTGTGTGATAACAGCAGCCGGACGATTACGGCAACGAGAGTCACGAGGCGCACCCGACGGTGAACGGCCCGCATGCCAGTGTCAGCTGGACCGATGAGACTTTCGCGGTCAACGGACGCGGCGGATACGCGCAGGCTCGGGCGTTCCCCTCGCCGATGTCTCGACCAAAGCGGGGGAGAGCATCATCTCGGTGTGGTTCGCCATGGGAGCCCCGTGGCAGGTCCCGCAGATCGTGGCGTGCGGCCGGGTACGCCGTGCGTGTGCGCCGGCGACCCGGTCGCCGGCGTCGTTCGAAGGGTATCGGAACACCTTGTGCGCGTGGGCCTTTCACGAGTGCGCCGAATTCGCCCCGGGACGCGCCGGAAGAGGCCCGCAACTGGGGTGTACCGGCCGATTTCCGGTGCGAGGTTGTTTGTAGACTCGCCCACACGGTGACGTTGTATGGGATGACACGCCACTAGCACCGGCATCAGGGGCAGAGCGAAGGGACGGACCTGGATTGCGGACCGGAATGGCGTTGCTGATCATTCTGGTGTTGGTGCTTGTCGGTCTGGGGTTGGCCTCGCTTTATCGTCTGCTGATGTTGCGTCGCGGCGGAACGGCGGCGATCCTGCGGGTACTCCCGGCCAAGGGCGGTCAGGGTTGGCGGCACGGCTTGATCCGGTACGGCGAGGATCAGCTGGTCTTCTACAAGCTGACCAGTCTCAGATTCGGTGCGGATTCGACAATTCGGCGCCTCGGTATCGAGGTGGTCGATCGACGCGGTCCGGTCGGCGACGAGTACGACATCATGACCGACGACATCGTCGTGATCGCGGTCTCCGACGGTGACGGCAGCTATGAGCTGGCACTCGATCGCGGCGCGCTCGCGGCATTCCTGTCCTGGGTGGAGTCTCGTCCCTCCGAACGGGTTCGACGTCGTCCGGGATAGTGGAGGAAGAACACCTATGGTCGGCCAGAACACCCGGAGAGGCGGGGGAGCATGAGTGTGCATCTGACGCGTATCTATACGCGGACCGGCGACGATGGCACCACCGGATTGAGCGATTTCTCGCGAGTGGACAAGACCGATCCCCGGCTGGTCGCCTACGCCGACTGTGATGAGGCCAATGCCGCGATCGGTGTCGCAATTGCGCTGGGGCAGCCCGAGCCGAAGGTGATCGAGGTGCTGCGTCAGGTGCAGAACGATCTTTTCGACGCGGGCGCGGATCTGTCCACACCCGTTGTGGCCGAGCCGAAGTATCCGCCACTGCGCATCACCCAGTCCTACATCGACCGTCTCGAGCGATACTGCGACGAGTTCAATTCCGAACTGGCGCCGCTGAATTCGTTCATCCTGCCTGGTGGCACCCCGTTGGCCGCACTGCTGCACACCGCCCGGACGGCGGTGCGCCGTGCCGAGCGTTCGGCGTGGTCGGCGGTGCGAGAACACTCCGACGACATCAGCGTGCTGCCCGCGAGATATCTGAATCGGTTGTCGGATCTACTGTTCATCCTCGGCCGGGTGGCCAATCCGGATGGTGACATCCTGTGGCGTCCTGGTGCCGCCGGGCGATCGGAGACGGACGGAGAGGCCACGACCGATGGCCCCGCCCGTTAGGCTGGCCCCCGTGAGTCAACCACCGACACAGCGTGCGGCACGCACGGCGCAGGCCAGCCCCGTCGAGGGGGCGCTGTGAGTGAACGGTTTCTGGTGACGGGAGGCAGTCGGCTCGTCGGTGAGGTCGCGGTCGGCGGCGCCAAGAACAGCGTCCTGAAACTGATGGCCGCCGCGCTGCTCGCCGAGGGCACGACGACGATCACGAACTGCCCCGACATCCTCGACGTGCCGCTGATGGCCGAGGTGCTGCGCGGCCTGGGCTGCGATGTCACCGTCGCGGGATCCGTCGTCACCATCGATACTCCGGCCGAGCCGAAGTATCACGCCGATTTCCCCGCGGTGACGCAGTTCCGCGCCTCGGTCTGTGTCCTGGGTCCGCTGATGGCGCGATGCCGCCGGGCCGTGGTCGCACTGCCGGGCGGTGATGCGATCGGTTCGCGGCCGCTGGACATGCATCAGACGGGCTTGCGTCTGCTGGGCGCGACCAGCGAGATCGAGCACGGCTGTGTGGTCGCTCGCGCCGACGAGCTGCAGGGCGCCCGGATCCGGCTGGACTTCCCCTCGGTGGGTGCGACCGAGAACATCCTGATGGCCGCGGTGCTGGCCGAGGGCGAGACGATCATCGACAACGCCGCTCGTGAGCCCGACATCGTCGACCTGTGCACGATGTTGATCAGGATGGGGGCGCGGATCGACGGTGCGGGCACCTCCGTCCTCACCATCGAGGGCGTGCGCAAGCTCTCGCCGACGACCCACCAGGTGATCGGTGACCGAATCGTCGCCGCCACCTGGGGAATCGCCGCGGCCATGACCTTGGGTGATGTGCGCGTCCAGGGGATCAATCCCAAGCACCTGTCGCTGGTGCTGGACAAGCTGCGCTCCGCGGGTGCGCGAATCTCGTTCGAGCCGGACGGTTTTCGCGTCGTGCAGCCCGAGCGGCCGCGGGCGGTGAACTTCGCGACCCTGCCCTTTCCGGGGTTCCCGACCGACCTGCAGCCGATGGCCATCGGCCTGGCCGCGATCGCCGACGGCACCTCGATGATCACCGAGAACGTCTTCGAGGCGCGGTTCCGTTTCGTCGAGGAGATGATCCGGCTCGGCGCCGACGCCCGAACCGATGGTCATCACGCGGTCGTCCGCGGCATCCCGCGGTTGTCGAGTGCGCCGGTGTGGTCCTCGGACATCCGGGCCGGCGCGGGTCTGGTGCTCGCGGGTCTGGTCGCCGACGGCGTCACCGAGGTGCACGACGTCTTCCACATCGATCGCGGCTATCCGAAGTTCGTGGAGAACATGCGCTCGCTCGGCGCCGGCATAGAGCGCGTAGGAAAAAGCTCCTGACCAGGTGATTTGACATGGTCGGCGGCAACACGTAACTTATTCCGAGTCAGCGACGCGGACACCGACCCGGAGCCGAGAGGCCCGGGACACGAGGATGTACGCAGAACGTCTGGCGATCACACTGGATCAACCAAGAGCGCGGATTTGGTTTCGCCGCTCGTGTTGAGCTAAGCTGTAAAAGTTGCCCAGCCGATCGACCCGGTTCACTCCGGTGAGACTCTG
>NZ_BDCC01000007.1 GCF_001613305.1 Nocardia vaccinii NBRC 15922 | reverse complement strand
ATATCGAGGGCGTGGTCAGTGCTGGGCTACGACTCGTGGGACGACTACTGCACCCGCGAATTCGGCAACAGCCGCTTGCAGCTGCCGCGCGAGAACCGGTCCGAGGTCATCGCCTCCATGCGCGAGATCGGGATGAGCTCGCGGGCGATCGTGGCAGCGACCGGGCTTGGTAAGGGCACTGTGCAGCGCGAGCTCGAAGCAGGTGGACCAAATGGGGCACCTGATGCAGTGACCGGTATCGATGGCAAAACCTATCAGCCGAAACCGCCTGCGCCGGAGCCGGTTTCCGGCACGGCGGGCAAGGCGGGGCCCGACCCACGTCCGGTTCGTCGGCGTCCGATCACCGAGGCGTTCTGGGAAGCGGCTCGCACGTTGGCCAAGGACACCGAGCGGATCGCGCGCCTGGCCGCGGATGACCGGTTCGCGAAGCACTCGGATCGGATCGCTGGCTCGCATTTGAGTGATCTGGTGCGTGCCCGAGACGCGGTGCAACGCGTCATCGATCGACTGACACCGGAAGGATAGGCGATGGAACCCGCTCGCACACTTTCCGAGGAAACCCCCGATCCGGCCACGGCACTGACTACGGACGTGGTTGCCGTGGATGCGGTGCTCGCGCAGCAGTGGCTGGGGTGCAACATCAACAACCGTCCGGTGCGGGAGAAGAAGGTCCGCGCCTATCACGTCGAAATGATCGAGGGCCGTTGGCAACTCAACGGTGAGGCGATCAAGTTCGACACCGACGGGAACCTGCTGGATGGGCAGCACCGCCTCGAAGCGATCGCCCGCACCGCCGGGACCGGCCTCGAGTTCCCGATGCTCGTGATCCGCGGCCTGCCCCCGGATGCGCAAGTCACGATGGATCAGGGCGCGAAACGCACCCCTGCCGATCAGCTCGAGCTACGCGGTATCAGCACGGCGAACGCGCGGTTGATCGCGAGCACGATCAGGGTGCTCGAGCAGTGGGGTGCGGGCAACCTGTTCGGTGATCACAACCGCCTCTCGGCGTTGTCGGCACCGAAAGTGGTGCAGTGGGCCGAGCACTACCCGCAGCACGTGGAAATCATCAATCTGTATGTGAGCCGGGGGATCACACGGATCAAGGCACGCCCGTCGGTGACCGCTGCGGTCGCGGTACGGCTGCACCAGATCGCCCCGGATGACTGCGCGGACTTCTTCGACCGGGTGCTTTCGGGGGCGGACCTGGGTCTGGATTCACCGATCCTGGCGCTGCGTGAACGGCTCGATCGGATCAAAACCAACAAGATCACCATCTCGGAGCGGGAGCTTCTGGCCCTGTTCATTCTCACCTGGAACGCGTTTCGCCGCGGGCGTCCGATGACCAAGCTGCTGCTGCCCAAGGGTGGTCTGACCCGCGCGAACTTCCCGGAGCCGATATGACACCTATAACGAGACCCTCGTCGCGCACCCGTCCTCGCCGCGCCCGTCGTGCCGCCGCGCTGCTGGCTGGTCTGTCCCTCAGCGGCTTCACGGTGTTCGGGCCGGCCGCGGCCTCACCACCGTCGGCCGATCCGGGGTGCCCGGTGTTGTGGGTCCTGGCGGTCCAGGGCACCGGTCAGTCCTCCCCGTCCGCGAGCCCGACCGCTGATACCGGGGTGCTCGGTGCGCTGCTGGGCCCGGTTGTCGCGGCGGTGCCGAATCTGGTGCAGCGCACTTATATTCCGTATCCGGCCGGGTTCGGCGGTATCCCTGGTGCGGGTGGCGGGCGCGAGTCCTACACCGTCTCGGTCACCGATGCGATCGGTGAACTGCGCACCGCCGCCGCACGAGTCGTGGCTCGCTGCCCGGCTACCGAGCTGGCGGCGATCGGGTATTCCCAAGGCGCGCAGGCGGTCTCACAGTTCGCGCGAGAGGTCGGTGCCGGACACGGTCCGGTCCCGGCGGACAAGGTCGCCGCGGTGGCGCTGTATGCGGATCCCGAACGCCCGGCGAACTCACCAGTGTTTCCGGGACGGCCCGGCCAGCTAGTGCCCGATAGTGCACCCGGCGCGGCCAGTGGTGCGGTCTCGGCGGTGCGGATCACCGCACCGCTCGCGCCGGGCAGCGGCATCGCCGCCGACAACGCCAGCTACGGGTCGTTGACCGGTCGGGTCGCGGACATCTGCGTCGACGGGGACCTGGCGTGCGCGGCCCCCGACCATGCCGCGCTGTTGCGGGTCGGGGCCGAGATCGCCGCCCAAGCCGACCTGTCGAACCCGATCGCCGCTGTAGCGAGTCTGCAGCGGGTGCTGTCGGGGGCGTTGGGTACCGCGTGGAACAAGGTCGTGCTCAACGACTTCGACGTCGGCCCGGCCACCGTGGACTACCATCCCCGGGCCGCGCTGTCGAAACGGTTGATCGACGCCGCCGATCCCCGCATCCCCGCCCCGACCCCCGAGCAGGTCGGCGCGGCGAGCCAGCGCTGGAACCAGATCACCGCCACCCTCACCGCGCACCCGGGCGAGCTGCCGAAGCTGGCCAGCCAACTCGCTGGGGCGTGGGGGCAGTTGGTCGCCGACAACGCCGACCTGACGAACCCGGCCGTGTGGGCGAGTTTCGCGGCCACGGTGACCGCGCACGACGGGTACGCGACCACCGGCCAGCTCGCCTCCGGGATCGCCTGGCTGGTCGCGCTGGCCCACGACCTCGCTCAAGGGGGTCACCAGTGACCGGCACACCCTCGTTGACCGACATCGACTTCTACACCCCACCGGTCCTGGAAGATCATCATCGGCCCGGGGACGTCCTGCGGTTGCTCCCGACTCCGACGCCTGGTCTGCCCTGTGCGGGTCCGGCATGGCGGTTGTTGTACTGCTCGCGGGACACCTACGGCGAGCTGATCGTGGTGTCCGGGACCGTGATCAGCTCCGCTGTCGGCGACGACCCCGATGCTCCGGTGGTGGTGTACGCGCCGAGTTTCCACGGGCTCGGCGGCCCCAGCACCGCCCCATCACAGCGGCTCGCAGCGGGCAACGAACCCGATATCGACCAGATCGGCGCTGTGCTGGCGCGCGGGTGGCACGTCGCGGTCACCGATGGCGAAGGGCTCGGCGTGCACGGCGTTGGGCCGCACACCTTCCTGGCCGGTCGCGTGGCAGGGCAGGTGATGCTCGATTTGGGCCGCGCGGTGGCCCGGATCCCAGCGCTACACGCGCAGCAGTCCGCGCTGGTGCTGTGGGGATACGCCGACGGCGGCCGGGCCGCGCAATGGGCGGGCGATCTGCAGCCGGGATACGCGCCGGAGCTGGATGTGCGGGGCGTGGCCGCCGGGGCGGTGGTCACCGACCCGGGCGCGATCCTGCCCCTGGTGGATCAGAGCCCCTGGCCGATGCTCGCGCTCGCCGGCGTCATCGGCCTTTCCCACGCGCACCGCAATCTTCCCCTGCGTCACGTGTTCTTCGACGAGGCTCGCCCACTGGTCGAGCACGCCGGGGAGCTGAGCGCGCAGGAGCTGTGCCTGCGGTTCGGGCACCGGCTGCAGACCTGGTGCGACCGGCCCGTGTGGGACGACCCGATGTGGCGGTACGTGTTCGGGCAGGAACGCACCAGCGCCGTGGTGTCCCCGGTGGTGCCGGTGCACCTCTACCACGGGCGAACCGATGCGATCGTCCCGGTCGAGGCGGGCCGCGAACTCGTGGACGACTACCGCGCCCGCGGTGTGCGGGTGAGCTGGAGCGAATACACCGGCGATCACTTCAGTACCCGCACCGAGGCCATAGAGGACGTCCTAGCCCGGCTCACCGACCACCTCAACACCCCGGCCGTCGGCCCTCGCTGAGGTGATCGCCGCGCGTTTCTGGACCAGCCCGAGAAGGCCCTGTCCTGCCCGGTGCCCCCTCCACCGGGCAGGACAGGCGCCCTGCACGCCGACCAAAAAGGCTCTGTGCCACACAACAATCCGATGACCCTTGCGGAGGCATTGTCATGACCGACGACTTCTACACCCCACCGACCCTCCAACCGAGCCGGTTGCCCGGTGATGTCCTGCGGATGCGCCCCGCGTTCGTGCCCCAGCTCCCCGGCGCGGGAGCGGCCTGGCAGATCCTGTACGTGTCCACCAACTCCCGCGGCGACCTGATCCCCGCCTCGGGCATCGTCATCATCCCCGACACCAGCAACGACACCAGCCTCGTCTCGGGGCCGATGCTGGTGTATTACCCGTCGTTTCGCGGGCTGGGCGGCCCGTGTGCGCCGTCGCGGTCGCTGGTGATCGGCGCGAACCCCGAACACCCCGACGTCGCGGTCCTCGCCGCCGGTTTGGCGCGAGGATGGGTGGTCGCGGTGCCCGACGGGGCGGGCCTGGGCGTGACCGGTGTGGGCCCGCACACCTTCCTGGCCGCACGAGCGGGCGGGCAGATCGTCCTGGATATGGCCCGCGCCGCACAATACGTCCCGGACCTGGACACCGCAGACCCGGACACCGGAATTCGGGACACCCCGATCCCGGTCGTGGCCTGGGGATACGCCGACGGCGGCCGGGCAGTCGCCGCAGCAGGCGAACTGCACGCCCGATACGCCCCCGAGCTGGACCTGCGGGGCCTGTGCGCAGGGGCAGTCGTGTCGGACCTGGCCGCGATCGCGCCCACGGTCAGCACGGGCGCGTACGCGGTACTCGCCCTGGCCGCGGTAATCGGGCTCTCACGCGCCTACCCGGACCTGCGTTTGGAGTACGTGCTCAACGAACAGGGCCAGCATCTCGCCGCCCAAGCCGCCACTCTGACCGCCGAGCATTTGATGGACTGGTATCGCGAACCGTTGTCGCACTGGTGTCATCGCACGGATCCGTGGAACGAACCGCGCTGGCGTGATGTGCTGGGGATGGAAACCCTCGCCCACGCCCGGCCCACCATGCCGCTGCACCTCTACCACGGCACCCGCGACGAGGTCGTCCCCGTCGGCGCGGGACGGCGCACGATGATCGCCTACCGCCAGAGCGGGGCCCAGGTGTCCTGGCGCGAGTACCCGACCGGGCACACCGGCACCGCCGTCGACGCGATCACCGAATCGATCACCCACCTCGACGAAGACCTCTCCCGGCCCCGGCCGGTCCACCACGATCGCGACCTTCCCAGCCCGGGTTCTGGACGTGCTGCCCGCGCGTGAGGCTCGCACCGGGTCCTTGCCCGCCCGTGGTCTGCGGGCGGGCCCGACCGGTCGATACCTGCCATTGCTCCGGAGGTGAAACAGGTTGCCCCGCAACGAGAACGACCCATCCCGGGAGTGGGGATCACCGCGTACCCCACCAGGACCGGACCAGGACAGTGTTCCCGAGCTCGACCTGGACGCCGACCCGGCACCGCAGTCACCGGCCGAGGACGGCTGGTACCAGCCACCACCCGAGCGCGAGCAACCTCATTCCCCTCACGCGCGGCGCGGCGGCGGACGCGGGCTTCGGCTGCGCGGCTGGGCAGCCCTGGTGGCCCTGGCCGCGGTGACCATCGGCGTGCTCGCTGCGACGCACACCACCCACCAGCCCGGCCCGCGCACCAGCCCTGCGACGGTGCTGCGGGCGGGGACCACGACACCCGCGAGCGGGGTGTGCGCTGGCTTGTCCGGGGCCGTGGTCACCACCAGCGCGGGGAACCCGGCCACCCTGGAAGGAGTGATCGCCACGTTCGAGGCCGCCTACTACAGTGCGCGATCCGCGCCCGACGCATTACGGGTCGTGGCCCCCGAAGCCGGGATCACCGAGCAGGGACTCGCCGCCGGGATCGCCTCCATCCCACCGGGTACCACGCACTGCGTCGCGATCACCCCAGTCACCGCGAACACCGCGACAGTGCACCTGGTCGAGCTACACCCAGACCAGCACCGGGTCGACTACCTGCAAGTCATCAACACCATCCCCGCACCCAATCCCGGCGGTGGCCTGTTGATCAGCCACGTCCAGGAGCAAGGATGACCCCGAAGCCCGCCACCTGCGCACTGGAGAGCCCGACAGCCCCCGCATCCGGCCCGAATCTTCCCGTGTCGGTGTGATGTCCACGCGCGCAGTGCCTTCCGCCCGCACGGGTGGCCGTGGTCTGCTGATCTCGGTGGCGGGTGTGGGACCGGGATCGGGTGTCACCACCACGACGGTCGCGGTCGCCCGTGCCTGGCCCGGACCCGACCGGGCTGTCATCGTGGAGGCGGACTCGGCCGGCGGGCAGCTGGCCGACGCGGTCGGAGCCGACCCGTACCGGGGCCTGGCGAGCCTGGCCCGCACCGCGCAGACCGGCGCACAGGCGACCAGCCTGGAGTTGACCGAGCACCTGCAGCGCCTGCCCGGCGGTGTGGGGTTCCTGGCCTCACCGCCCGGCCCGGACGCGGGTCCTCGCGGGGTGTGGACTGCGGCCCTGCTGGCCCGGACCGAACGGGAACAGCGCGCGGCGAACCTGCCGGAGTGGAGGAACAGCGATCTCACGGTCTTCGCCGATTGCGGGGCACCCGAGGCGAGATCAGTGACAGCGGCGATCCTGCGGGGCGCGGACGCCCGCCTGATCGTCGTGCACACCGACCGGGACGACCCAGCGCATGCACGGCGGCGGATCCTCGAACTTGCCGACCATCGCGGCCACCGCGGCATCGTGCTCATCGGCGCCGACCCCGACGGCGCCTTTCGGGCCGCTCTCGCGCTGCCGGTGCTCACATGCCTGCCCGAGGACCCCCACTCGGCGTCGGCACTGCTGCGCACCCCGCGCTGGCCCCGCCGCAACCGGCTGCTGCGCGCCGCGCGCACCGCCACCACCGTCATCCACACCGACCTGCGCCCATCCCCACCCGTGGCCACCGACACCGATACCCGGCATGAACGCGCCCAGACACCGCCTCGTAACCGAATTCCCGCTCACCGGGCGTCGGGGCCCACGGTCTACCGGATCGATCTCCCGGTCCGCTCACACCCAGGACTCGACCCCGCCGCCCGGAGCATCCCGGGCCCGACACTCGACCCGATGCCCCAGGACGATCCTGACCCCGTGCACGCCGAGGGCGGCCACCGCGCGCAGACCGCCACTGCCGCACCCCATGCGCAACACTCCACCGCATCGCGCACCCCGGCGGGCCCAGCCGAGCCCGACACCACCACCGCACCCACCGCTGCACCCGAATCGGACTCGCCGCCCTCACGCACCGAGGAGACCGCGACCGGTCCGGGCACGACCAGTCACGCTCGCGAACCTGCCGCCACAACCCCGACACCGGGCGCACCCGAACCACCTGCGGCGATGCCGCCCACACCGGCTCCATGCGCACCGGGGCCGGTGTTGTCGGTGCAGGTGTTCGGGCCGTTGCGCGTGCTGTGGCTCTCCGCCGGTGGGGCGGCGCCGGTCGAGATCACTCACGCGTTGCGGCCCCGGGAGCGTGAACTGCTGATCCTGCTCGCGGTGCGTCCGGGCGGGGTCACCCGCGAGGCGGTGATCGCCGCGCTGTGGCCCGAGCATCGCTCGCGCCGCCCGACCAACACCCTCAACACTCTGATGTCTCGGCTGCGCAAAGCGCTCACCACTGCCGTGGACGAGCCTGATGTCGAGTTCATCGCCGCCGGCACTGTCCGTTTTCGCCTCGCCCCTGGCGTTTGGGATGTGGATTACGTGAGGTTCGATGCGGCGGTGGCCGCGTTGCGCGCCGCGACCGACGCCGTGGATCGCGAACGGGCCTGCCGAGCGATCCTGGGCGCGGCCGAGGGGGTGCTGGCCGAGGAACTCGGCGCGGACTGGATCGCCCCGATCCGTGAACAAGCCCGCCGCGACCGCCTCAAAGCCCTCGGGAAACTCGCCGCGATGCTGGTCGAGACCGACCCCGACCAAACCCTCGCCCTGCTGGAAACCGCCTTGCTGCTCGACCCGACCAACGAACCGATATACCAAGACATTCTGCGTCTGCACGCGCGCCTCGGTGAACACACCGTCATCAACCCCACCCTCGCGCTACTCAAACAATGCCTCGAATCCATCGGCGACATCCCCACACAACACACCCTCGACATCGCCACCCTGCTCCGCAACCAGAACCCCGGCAAGAACAACACCAACCCCGGCCCGAGCTGACAGAAAACCGGCTCGAACACGAATATTCGGCGTCCACCGATAATGGGGAATATTGTGAGTGTGCAGTAATCGGAGAACGGCAAATATTTGATGCGTCCGGAAATGCCTGGGATATAGCCGGGACTCGGTCGGAAAGGCGGATCCGAGGCGCGTGAGGTCCCCGGCCGGCCTCGTGGTCGGGCTCATCCTCTCCTGGGGAGGTCTGTCTGGTTCTGGCGGTGCCGATACGGGGGCCGATGCGGGGGCCGTTAGGGGGGCCGATGCGGGGGCCGGTTAAGAACGGCCCACCCCACACGGCAAATACTCGCAGGTCAACCGCATGTTGCGGGCTGACTTCATGCCCAGGCTGTATGGAATACAACAGGGTTAACACGTCGGGGGCGGCGCGGGGTGGC
Organism: Nocardia vaccinii NBRC 15922; assembly: GCF_001613305.1. Taxonomy (GTDB): domain Bacteria; phylum Actinomycetota; class Actinomycetes; order Mycobacteriales; family Mycobacteriaceae; genus Nocardia; species Nocardia vaccinii. The sequence goes on along the minus strand of NZ_BDCC01000007.1, from coordinate 422,900 downwards.
CCGACGGGCCGGGCCGGGCGACGATCGACCGGTCCGGGTAGCGTCCCGCTCCGCTCGCTTCGAAGCGAGCGGCGAGCACGCTTTTCGCGACCGTATTGCGACCCGCCGGCCGGGCGGGGTTCAATCCCTGGAAATAACTAATTCGCTTTCCTTGCCGTGCTCGATAATCGCGCGAGGTCGGTGTTCTGGCCGCGTTTTCTGGCATTTTTCGGTGTTCGGGTTGAATTCGTGTGATGTGGCGAGTTACTTTCGACCGGTACCGCCCGGGTGAGAATGACACATTTCACCCCCCGGGACACCCCGCGCCGAATACGGCGATCCGCTCGATATGCGGCGCAATCACATTCCGACAGGAGTTACCGAAATGACCGAACACAGCCCCGCAACGGCCACCGCGCCCGCCCGTCTGGGTAACGGCGAATTGCGCGCCATGGTGGCACACATCCTGGCCGACAACCCCCGCACCGAATACGGGCCCCGCCAGATCGCGGTCATCCTGGGCCGGTCGGCCGGGGCGATCGGCAACGCCCTGGCCCGGCTGACCGAGGCCGGGCACGCCGAACAAACCCAAACCACCCCGCGCCGCTACCGCGCCACCCGCACCACCGCGACCGCCGCCGCGTCCGCAATCCCGGCCCGGGTGTCCGTGGCCCCGGCCCGCGCCGCCCGCCGCACCCGTCCCGCCGCGACACCGACACCGGCCGCCATGACCCCGGCCGCCGCGAGCCTCACCCTGGGCCGGGCCGCCGTCGCATTCGGCCGCGCCGCTGTGGTGTTGGTGGTGGCTGTGGTCGGTGTGGCCGCCGCGCTGGGCCGCCACACCATCACCACCCTGGCCCGCCGCACCACACCGCCCCGGCCCAATCCCCGCCCGGTGCCCGCCCGCCGCGCGATCACGGCGGAACGGGCCACCCCCGCCCCGGCACCCCGCACCGCGCGCCCGCCCGCGCCCGCCGACACTGCCCCGGATACCGACGCCCCGGCCGCGCACACCACGCCCGAACCTGCCGCCACCCCGGAGCCGGTCGCCACCCCGGAGGCGGTCGCCACCGTGGCCCCGGCCGAAACGGGCAAGACCGCCGACAGCGCGTCCGCACCGGCCCCCGCCACCGCTCCGGCCAAGCCCCGCAAGAGCACCAAACCCGCTGCGGCGAAACGCGCTTCGACCGCCGCGACCGTGCCTGCCGACGACACCGGGGCCGGTACCCCGGAGGCGGCCACCGCCCCCGCCCGTAAGCCACGGGCCCGCAAGAACACCGCGCCCGCCGACACCGCGACCCCGGCCCCGGAGGCGGCCCCGGCCAAGCCCCGCAAGGCCACGAAACCGGCTGCCGCCAAGCCCAGCACGCCCGCCAAGGCCACGAAACCGGCTGCGGCCAAACAGCGTACGGCCAAGGGCAAGGCCAACGACACCATCGCCCCGGCCCCGGTGACCGACGCCCCGGCCGATCAATCACCCGCCTCCACCACGCGCCGCGCGGCCCGCAAGACCGCCACCGCGCACGAACCGGCCACCGCCACCCCCGCCAAGACCACGCGGGCCAAGACCGCCGACACCGCCGAACCCGCCCGCAAGGCCATGAAACCCGCTGCGGCCAAACAGGGTACGGCCAAGGGCAAGGCGAAGACCGCCGCACCGGCCCCGGCGAACACCGCGCCGACCGGCACGCCCGCGCGGACCCATCGCACCCGCACCGCACCCGCGACCGTGCAAACCCGCGCCGCCGCCTGATTCCCCGCACCGGCCGGGGCCGCGAACCCGTGGCCCCGGCCGGTGCCCGAACAGGACACCGAAACCAGCACCGGCACACACGAATCGAGGAATTCCGACATGACCGACCACCCCCACGACCACCACGACAACAACCTCCCCGCCGTCGCGTTGGATCAGCTCAGCAGCGCCGACGTGCTGGCCGTGCGCGCCGAGGCCGTCGCCGCCGGGGACCTGTCCCGCGCCTTGCGCGCGGACACCGTACTGGACACCCGGCTCGAACTGGCAGACCGGCCCGAGGGCGTCCGGCACACGTGCCCCACGTGCGAGAGCTGGGCCGATCACCTCCACGACCCGTTGACCGATGAACCGATGAAGCTCGCGCGGTGGGAGCGCACCTTCACCCGTGCCGATATCGCACACGTGCGGCACCTCGCCTGGCAGTTGTTCGCGCTGGCGGGGGCGGCCCCGCGCTCAGCGTGGGACGGGCTCGAGGACGGGTTCGCGATCACCGTCGTACTGGAATCGAGCTACTACTGCGTCCGCGTGCCCGTCGACAACGACACCGGGCGGCCCGGCACCGCGTATATCGACGACTCCCGCACCGGACCGGCCGGTGGTGGCCTGACACCGCCGGTGATCTACGCCAACACCCGCGCCGCCGCCGCGATCGCCGACGCCTTCGAATACGCGGCGACATAGCCCACCCAGCCCCGGCCCGGGCAGTGCCGCCGCACGTCGCGCGCACCGCCCGGGCGCGGTCCCGAACCACCGCCACGACCGCGCCGACGCCGTGCCACCGCCGCCACCCCGCCGACCTGCCTTGGGCAAATTCCCCACGGTGCCAACCAATTCCGGACACCCCGGCGGCCATCGACACGCCGGGGCGGTGAATCAGCACGCAACAGCTAAACCAACACCCCGGAAAGGAACAAGGTCATGAAACTTCATGGATGGTGCGAGAGGTGCCGTAAAGTCAAGCGGGTCAACGCTTCCGGCCGCGCCGTGATGCTACAGCCGGTCATCGGCGTGTGTGATGAGTGCGCCGAAACCCCCAGCGATACGCCTGCCTGCCCGCGCGTCGAGAGACCGAACCGGCCCGACGCCCCGACGTAGCAAACCCTGACGCCGAGATAGAACGGGCCCGGGGTGATCCGCCAGCGCGGATCACCCCGGGCCCAATCGGGTCGTCGGTGCTGATGACCTCGGGGCAGCACCGGCGCTGGCCGCCACACCCCCGGCACCGGCACCCGGGCACCCCGCCGCGCACGTCATACCGTGGGTGGCACCGCTCCGGCCGGTGCCGATGTCGGTGGACGGGCTGTGCGGGGCGATCGGGCGGCTGCGAGCACTGCCCGGCCGAGTGCGGCGCGATCGTCGCGACGGGCGGACGCGGCCCTGGAAATCCGTGTCGGCCGCTCGGAGGTGACCTCGATCAGTGGGCGTGGTTGATTCGGCCGGTCAGCCAGTTGGTGAGGTTCTGTAGGCCCGAGGCGTACCCGTTCTGGTGGACACCGGAAGAGAAGAAGTTCGCCGCGTCGATTCCTTGCCGGGCCAGGTCGGCGAGCCCACTGTTCGCGCTCGCGCCGGTGCTGGTGGGGGTGAGTGCGGCCAGGGGCGCGGCGGTGCTGCCGGTGAGCGCGTTCGCCGCGACCTGCGCGAGGTCAGCGGCCACAGGCAGCAGGCCGGTCAAGACGGCCCCGGCACCCAGGACATCTCCGGTGGTGAGTTTCTGCACTGCCGCCCAGGCGGTTTCCTGGGCGGTGCCGAGGTCGGTGGCGACTCGGTTGATGTCGACTCCGGCGAGGATGTCGACGATTTGTGCTGCCGCGCTGGTGATTCCGCTGGTATCGGCCGGAGCAACGATGGTCAGTATGCGCGCGATGAGGTGCAGGTCGACCTGGGAGGCCATGGTGACCAGCGGGCGGAACTGGTTGTTGAGGTCCCCGGCGAGCTGGTGGGTGCCCGGGACGTCCAGGGCGGCCAGGCGTTGCGGCAGCGCTACGAGGTCGCCGCCGATCGCGGGCAGGTTCGCCGCGAGCGAGGTCATTCCCGCCAGCACGTTGAGCACCTGCTGGGTGAGTGTGGACGCATCGAGCCCCGCCAGAGCACTGCCGGTGTCGCTGGACTGCGAGGTCGGGCCGGTCTGGGTCGTGGCCTCGGGGCCCGATGTGGGGTCCGGCGTGCTGGTGAAGGCACGCCCGATCGTGGTGAGGAGCGGGTCGGTCTGTGGGGAGGCCGAGCAGTACAGGTCGCCTTGGGCGCAGAGGGTGCGAACTCGGTCGGTCAGCTGGCCGAAGTCTTGGGCGCGAGGGCCCTCGACGCCTTCCCCGCCGGCGGCATGGTGGCCGAGTTGCGGTGTGGTGGAGGCGCGGTGGGGGTCCGCGACGAGCCCGACCGCCAGGACCCGCGAGGCCGGGATGGGGCCTTGGCCGTGCCCGGTCCGGGCCGCGAGGTCCCCGGCGACCTGCGCGCCTTGCGAATATCCGAGCAGGACCACTGTCGTGGTGGGGCACAGCTGTGACAGCGCGGTCGAGAGGGCTTGTGTGCCATCGGATTCCGAGGCGGCGTAGGTCGGGGTGATCGAGGCGGAGTAGTCCACGGTCTGCGAGGCGAGGTCGTTGCCGTAGCGGGCCTGCAGGTCACGAGTGACCGGGGCCAGCATGGTCTGCGGTGCGGTTTCGGTAGGCGAGGTGCCGGTGGGGGCCTGTTCCCAGGTCCCGGGCACCGTCACCGTGGTGACCTTCGCGCAGGTTTCCGTTGGTGCGGCCACGGCGAGGGCGGGGACCACGGCCGCGGTGAGCACGGTCGCCGAGCAGAGCGCGGCACCGAGCCACCACCGCCGCAGCGCGGGGTGCGAGCGTGCAGGGTGACGTGTGGTGCGGATGGGTGTACCGATCATGGGGAACCTCCTGAACAGGGCGGACGAGGGACGCGGACACCGCCGGGACGCGGTTCCGCTGTCTGAGGACTCCTGTTCGGGGGCCGAATTTGGACACCCGACACCAGACCGGGTGTGGACACAGCTGCACAGCCGGTGCCCGTGTAGTCGGCGCGGTGCCCCGTGCCCGTGGGCGCGCGGCCGGTGCCGGTCGGCGGTGATCGCGTGCGCGCCGGGGTGCGGCGGTTGTTGTGGGCATGGATCGGGCCCCGGCCGTGGAATCGGCCGGGGCCCGAAGGGGTTTGGTGCTGGTGTTCGCGCGCTGGTGTCGGTCAGCGGTCGCGGTCCAGTGCGGCGTTCGCGGCGGCCGAGGGCGTGTCGAACACGCGTCCGTCGGGCAGCATCAGCCCACCGGTCGCGGTGACCACGGCCGCGATGTCGGTTCCGGCCAGGGTGAGCGCGGCCCCGACGCGGAGCTGGCCCGCGTCGATGAGATCGCGCACGGTCCACCGATGCCGGGCGCGTGCGAACGGGAACGGGTCGTCGAATTCGTAATCGACCTGCCAGTTCTCGGCGCACTCGGCGCAGATGGTCCCACCGGTGACGTGCGCGCACTCGGTGTGCGGCACCACGAGGAACGAGTGCTCGCGGATGCGGGTGACCCGCTGCGCGGTGCCCAGGACGGTGTAGGACTCGTCCAGTCGCGCGGTCAGTGTCTGGTACATGAATCTTTCCCTGTCGTTGTCGGGTGGCTGGTGTCCCCGGCGGGCCGGGCCCGCCGGGGAGCAGTTGCTTACGCGGTTCGGGCGTGTGTCCATGCCCGGGGCAGTGCGCCGCCGGTGCTGAGGTGGTTGTCCAGGGCGGCCATGAGTTCGCTGGCTTCGCGGTGTAGCGCGGCGAGGCGGTCGTGGTGTGCGCCGGTGTCGGGGTCGCCGTCGTGGGTGTCGATCTCGGTGTCGATCTCGTTCTGGCAGACGCGGAACCGCGCCAGCAACGCGTCGGGACCGTCGGGATCCTCGGCGCGTGCTGCCACCACGGGCACGGGCGCGGCGAGCCCGTTGCCGACGTAGCGGGCGTGGTGGTACGCGGTGACGATCGCGGCGCTGGCGCGTGCGGTGGCGTGGATGGCCGGGAATGCCCGCGCCCGCCCAGTGTCCCGGTGGGTGCAGGCGCTGAGGTAGACCACGCGGGCCGCCGCGCCGCCGGTGTCGAGCGTGCGGATGGTCACCACGTACCGGTGCGCACCCAGATCGACGGCAACGTGGGCGGCGGTGGGGGTTTGGGACCAGTGGTGCGGCAGGGCGGTGGCGGCCAGCGTGAACACCTGCACCGCGACCGCGATGTGCTCGTCGTCGGCGGGGTGCGGCCCGTGCACGAGCATGCGCTCCCCGGTGCCGGGTGCGTGGACGTGATCGGCCCAGCTCCCGCACGGCCAGCACGTGCGACGCGAGCCGCCCAGCTGGCCGAGGTCTTCCAGCTCGTTGTCCAGTTCCAGCGCGCGCGGCAGATTCCGGGCATCAGCGGCCTGGTCACGGGCCGCGCGCAACTGCGCGATCGGTTCGGAGGTGGTGGGTGTGGTCATGACAAAGTCTCGATTCTGTTGTGTGAGTGCAAATTTCGGGAAGTGGAACCGATCCGGGGCCTGATGTTCCGGGCCCCGGCATCGGTGAGCGGGCGGACGCCCGGCGCTGGCGGGGCCGGTTACGCCCCGGCGGCCAGGGCCCACGTCTTCGGTGCGTCGCTGGTACGGATCGCCACCTCGTCGGCGGTGAGTTTCTCGAGGGCGTTGTTGATCGCGCCGCTGGAGAACTGCCGGGGCGCGTGCGCGGTGTCCAGGGCGTGTTTGAGTGCGGTCGGGCTGAACGACTCGCCGGGGTTGTCCCGCAGATGGTCCTCGACCAGCCCCCGCAACCCACCCGGGGGCAACTTGTCCACCGTGCCCGCACCGCCCCCCGCGCTGGCGGCGCTCCTGGTACCGGTCGCGGTACCGGCCCGGGGCTTGGCGGTGGCGGCGGGCGGCGGCGTGGTGCCGGTCTTCTTGGGGCGGCCCGGCGTGCGTGCGGTGCGCGCGGCCGGTTTCGCGGTCCGGGCCGGTGCGGTGTCGGCCAGGGTCCACAGGTAGGTGGCGCGGGACGCGTCGGGGTCGGTGGTGCGCACGGCGGTGCCGTCGTCGGCCATCCGGCCCAGGATGGTGCGGGCGGTGGACACGCTCATTCCCGCATGGAATGCCAGCGCGCTGGCGGTGGCCCCGGGATGGGCGGCCAGCGCCGCGCGCACAGCGGCGTCGTTGGTGTCGTTTATCGGTCGCGCATTGGGCATGACATCTCCGTCGGTGATAGGGAATTCAATGCGGTGTTGCCATGTCCCGGCCGGGACGGTTCACCCCGCAATTCCGGGGAATTGCGGGGAAACCACATCCATGGACGCTCGTCACCCGGGGAAATGTCAAGCCATTATCTAAACAAGACGCCCGTCTTCTATTAATTGCTACCGCAACGGGAATGCCCGGCACTGTCGGATAGCCGCGACTCTGATACGACGAAACGAGTACCACATACGACTGCGTCGGGAGGTTCATATCGGGGCCGGTACCGTGTCAGCACACGGGCCAGCGGACCGGGCTATGTGACGCACGCCAGATTGCCGGGCCGGTATCCGAGATTCACGATATCGACCCGGCCATCTCGGCCGAAATCGTCGACGAATTGCCGAATCTGGTCTTTGGCCCATTTTCGGGGCTCGGCGAGATCATCGAATGGTTCGGGGCGCGGTATTTCCGGATGCCCGACAAAGGGAAGTGCGGCAATCGCGCGCCATACCCGCACAGTTGCGGGGGCCGGATTTCCCGGAACAGCCTCAACGGGACACATAGAGGTCGGTCTTTCGGCAGATACGGGTGCGCGGGATTGCGGTCCGTAGCGCGATAGCCCGGCCTCACCGGGGCGGCGTGCATTGCGATGACGGACGAGCGCCACCCCGGCCTGAATGGGCCGGGGTGACATCGGGAACCTGGTTATGTGGCGGGTGTGTCCGGCGTGGGCGGTGTGCTGGTGGCGGTGGGGGTATCGGCGGGGTCGGGCCGGTGGTGCGGCGCGGTGTCCGGTGTCGTGTGCGCGTCGATTTCGGCGCGCAGCCGTCGGCCCGCGACCGTGCGGTCGAAATGCACGACGTGGTCCCAGCCCCACGATTCCGCGCATTCGCGGCAGATCGTGGCCTCGTGGTTGCACTTGTCCGGCGGCCGGAAAAGCACCTTCTCGGCGCTGATATTACGGTCACGGAGTTGCACGGGAACATAGGTGTGACCGGACAGCACTACGCCCTTTTTGATTGCCCCGTCCGCGTCGTGGCTGCGACTGTTGTTCATCACCGGCCGGACCCCGCTGCCACGGATCGCCGCGTGACGGCGTCGCTGGTTCGGTGCGCGACGCGCATGGCGTCGGGGGTGGTTGTTTCAGGTGTGGGCATGACATCTCCCGTCAGGATTTCCGCATGTGATTGATTGGGGCCCCGGCCGGGACGGTGCCCCGCCGCCCGATCGCATCACACGATTCGCGTAACGGTGCACCACATACATGGACCCTCGATACCGGGCGAATGTCAACCCATTCCCAACAGAACGCATATCATCTTTTTCCGCTCGTTAGTCTCCGGTGAGCAGTGAAAATGAAGCAAGAGCAGCGAGTGATATGATCACGACTCACCAAGCACATTCGAGGTTCCTCGACCGCGAGTGAATACGTGGTTGACGGACAGAAAGTCGTCATTCGGATGCCGGTAGTCTTCTATTTTCACCGATTGTCCGAAGTCGGGTGCGTCGATCATTGTATTGTTGCCGAGGTAGAGGGCAACGTGGTGTATTCCGTCTTTCTGATTGCTGTAGAAGACGAGGTCGCCAGGCTGGATCTGGCTGATCGGGATGGGGGTGGTGGCGTGGTATTGGTCGGAGGCGGTGCGCGGGAGCGCGATTCCGGCGGCGGCATAGGCAGCCTTGGTCAGGCCCGAGCAGTCCCAGCCGCCGGAGGCTCGGGGCCCGTTGCCTCCCCACACATACGGTTGCCCCAACTGGGAGCAGGCGAACCTCAGGACCCTAGCGGCCGTGGGGTTCGAGGTGGTGAGGTGCTGGCAGTCCCCGGTGCCGGGCTCGGGTGTGGTGCTGCGGTAGCGGGCGGCGTGGTCGAGGACTTGCTGGACGTACCAGTCGGCGTGGTTGTAGCTGTAGATCGCGCGGTGCAGGTCGGCCGGAGCGCCGGAGTCGCACAGGTAGTACGCGGCGGCGTGGATGGCATCGCTCGGGTTGTATCGCGAGGGTGGGCTCGCCCCGCCCGCGGGGAGCTGGTGGCGTGCGGTGACCTCGGTGAAGGTGGAGGCCAGGAACTGCATGGGTCCTGCGGCGCCCGCGCTGTTCTGGCCCTCGGAGACTCCGGGGAGGCGGCTGCGGCCGTGGTCGGTCTCGACTTTGCCGATGCCGGCCAGGATCGTCCAGTCCAGGCCGGGGCAGTCCGAGGCGGCCTGCCGGTAGAGGGCGAGCTTGTCCGCGGGGATGTCGGTGACCGCGTCGGGACTCGGGGCCGATTGCCCGGCGGCTGGGCTGGGAGCGGTGATGCTCGTGTGGGATCGAGCGGAGTCGACCGCGACGACGGTGACGGTGAACGCGCCGATCGTCACGGCGGTGAACAGGGCGGTGGCTCCGGCCCCGAGTGCGAGCCCGAACATCACAGGCCCTCGTGCCAGGGTGGGCGCGGTGGAGGCGGCGGGATCACCACGCGCCGGTCCAGGGCCACAGTGCTCTTCTCGTTGGTGTTGGCCGGAGCCGGATCGAGAGGCAGGCGCGGCCAGGCAGCGGCCAGGCGTGTCAACGAGATCCGGGCGAGGCGGGCGGGCCCTGGGTGCAGTGGCAGCCATACCGCCCCGGCCGGGCCCGCCTCGGCAGTGGGATCACCGGCGGCGGTCGCGATCGGGACCGTGTCGGGGTGTTCGAGTCCGGTGGCGGTGGCCGCGAGTGCGGTGCGTGCGGTGGCCTCGCGATGCGGTGTGGGGAGCCAGATCAGCAGCGGGGTGGTGATCCCGGTCGCGGCGGCGAGGTTCGCGTACCCGTGGAGTTTCTTGGCGAGCTGGGTGAGAGATTCTGTGCCGCAGTCGAATTCGAGGAAGAACTCCAGCCCACCCGCCCCGGAGGTGGTGGGGTCGAGGCGGCCGTAGCCGTCCGGGCGAGCCAGGTCTCCCCACAGTCGCGCGCATCGAGTCTGGGACCACCAGAGGTTCAGCATGCTGGGCCCGGGGCTGGTGGCCAGGGCGGTGAACCAGTCGGCGACACCGACGTCGTGCTCGAGGTGCAGGCTGTGCGCCAACGCGAGAGCGCGGTCGTACCGCCACCGCAGCTCGCGTAGGTCCAGGCCGTGTTCACCGGCCAGGACCGCAGCACCGGCGGGGGCCAGGATCCAATGCCAGGGCGCGGTGCCCACGGTGCGGCGGGGCCGGAACCGGTCGATCACCCCGGCCTCGTGCAATCGCAGGAGGCGGCGGGTGGCGCGGCGGGTCGCGGTGAAGGCCAGGGCGCTGATCTGGCTGGTGGTCAGGACGCGGTGCTCGTACAGCATCCACAGCAGCCACCGATCCCGCGCGGTCAGAATGCCAGCGAGCCGGGCTCGCCCAGCCAGCACCGGCCCCGCCGTGCGCGCGCCTTCCTGGGTGGGGGTGTGGGCAGGGGGTGTGAGGGATCGGGGAGCGGGGGTCATGGAACAAGACACCTCCAATCAACGGCGCTGCACACGCCGGACAAGGCAGAACGGGCATGGACCGACCTCGGGTGTGTCGGTCGGAAACTGGTGTGCTGCTGTGGGTTTCAGCGGCGGCGCGGGTCGAGCGGGGGAACCTTCGACACAGTGCCGTGCTGGGGTGCGGGAGCCGGTGGGGATTGCGGGTGGGGGGTGGTGTGGGCGCGGGCGGCGGCGCGGATGTGGCGGGCTCGTCCCGGGACCGGTGCAGGCAGCGGCTCGGTGTGCAGGGTGTAGGGGGCGATGTTCTCGCCGTTGATCACCAGGCGCGCGGCGGCGTGGAAGGCGTCCAGGTGGGCCAGGTCGTGCTCGGACAGTTGAGGAAGGGTGTGCCTCGCCAGATCGCGGGAGTCCTCGGGTGAGAGGGCGAAATAGATCTTGTTGCGGGCGTTGCTGGAGATCGCTTCGCGCAGCGCGGGGGTGAGCTGGCCGAGGTTCTGGTGCGCCAACACCATGGACAACCGCAAGCCGCGGGCCTCGGCGAGCATGTCCTCCACCGGGGTGGACGAGTGCAGGAAGTTGTGGAACTCGTCCAGGTACAGGGCCGCATCAGCGCGCTCGGTGGCGGGGGTGTCCGCGCGGGCGGTGGCCGCTTGCCAGGTCCGCGCGACCAGCAGCGCGCCGAACAGGCGGGTGGTTTCCTCCCCGAGGCGTCCCTTCGGTAGTCGGGCCAGCACCAGGCCGCCGTCGTCGAGGGCCGCGCGCAGGTCCACGGTGGCGGGCCCGCCCGCCAGCGCGGCCCGCACGAACGGGCGCGTCAGGAGTTGGCGGAGCTTGTTCATCAGCGGGGCGATGCTCTGGGCGCGACCGGACTCGCCCAGGGCTTCGAACTCGCGCCAGAACTGTTGCACGACAGGATCTTTCACAGTGGCGGTGAGCCGGGCCCGATAGGTGTCGTCGGTCAGGATCCGCGCGACGTCGGCGAGGGTGGCCGGACGCGATTGCCCGCACACGGTTTTGAGGCTGTTACGGAACACATCGTCAGTGCGTGGACCCCAATACTGGTGATAGATGCGCGCGAAGATCGTGCCGATATTGTCCACAGTCCGATCGAGATCCGTGTCCCCGCCGAAGGTGATCACATCGAGGGGGTTGATGCACGGCGGTCCGCCGGCCGAGGCGGCGTCGAACAACACCACCCGACCCGCACAGTCCTCGGGAAGCCGGGTCAGCACGTCGGTGACCAGGTCGCCTTTGGGGTCGATGAGAACCAGCCCGCGCCGGGCGTCGGCGTCGGCGAGGACCATCCGGCCCAGGAGGGTGGATTTCCCGGTCCCGGTAGGGCCGATGACGTGGACGTGGTGGCGGGCATCGTCCACCCGCATCGCAACCGCCCGCCCCCGAATCGAATCAGCGCGGCCGAGGGGTTTGGTGCCCGGCCCACCCGAGGCCACGACTTCGCTGGGGGCCAAGGCGCGGGCACCGGCACGGTGGATCTCGGCGATCCCCGCATCGGTCGGCACATGCGCGGCCACCGCCAGCTCGGGCGAGGACAGCAGGTCACCGCGGCCGAGCCGCCGCCAGAACATCGCCTCACGCACCCCGGCACCGCGACGCCAGTGACGCCGGTAGTGGTTGTGCTGGGACGCCGTCGACAGATACCCGGACACCGCGTGCGCGCGACCCTGCAGCATGGCGGTGGTCCGAGCACGGGCGGTGCGGTCGGCGTCGAGGGAGACAGGGGCGGTGACCGCGTAGCGCACGACCGTCGCCCACAAAGGGCCGCGTGCTTTGGCGGCGGCGGCGTGATCCTGGGCGGACTGTTCCAGACTCCCCTGCCGATCACGAACCCCATACCGCGTGTTGCTGGGTCGGGCTGGTGTGCTTGTGGCGTGGACCGGGCCCGGGGTGAACAGGCCGAAGAACTCCCGCCCGACCTCGAGGAGGAACCGGCCCAGGGCCGCGGGAGTGCCGGAACTCCCGGAGCCGTGCCGAGTCGGGCGGGTGGTGACCGGGCGGGCCAGAACCTGCACGCACGCGACGGTGCCCGGCTCCATCCCGGCAGCGGCGTTGATCAGGAACGCGGCCGGATCGCCCGGGGCATCAGTGCGGATCGGCCACCGGCCGTGCCGCGCGAGCCGCAGCTCGCCACCGGCAAGCAGACTGCGATGCCCGCCCGGGACCGGCGGCAGCGGCGGTGCGGCGGGGATCGTGTGAGTGCGCGCACCGCGCCAAGCGACCGTCACAGAGTTCTCGACCAGGTGCGGTGGCACGCAGGAGGGCACCCAGAGGCGGATCCTCGCGCCGTGCTCGGCGCTGATGCGGTATTCGAACCCGAGCAGGTGCTGCCCGGACAACCACCGCTGCCACCAGCGGCGGGCGATCGCACCGTGTAGCTGCTCCCAGAATATTTGCGCGCTGTCGGGTTGTACTTGCGGCGGGATGAGGACCTCCACTTGTCGAGCGCCCTGGGCCCAGCGCCGCTCCCGGCGACGCCGCACCCAACCAGCCACAGCGACGAAGGCGATGACCGTGGCTGCGAGCGCGGCGGCGAGGGGAATCGCGTGCTGTTCGGCGACGACGAGCAGAGGCCCGAGTCGCAGGCCGGGGTGCGTGAGAAGCCCACCGACGACGCCACCGCCGCCGCTGTCGGAGTCCGGGGGCGTCTGAGTGTGCAGGAATAGGTTCATTACTGTGTCTCCTGTTCTGTGAACCGTGCGTCGTCCCACTCGGTGTCGAGGGGACCGGTGCTGGTGTCGAGGTCGATTCGGGTGTCCTCGGCATCGAGGTCGAGGTAGCCGGCGTCCTCGTCGGTGTCGGGCAGGTCGTACTCGGGTGAGGTAGTGGCGATCTGGTGCTCGGCGAGGGAGGCGACGGTGCCGAAGACGGTGCGCTGGTGGGCTCCGATGGCGAGTAAGCCTTGGCCGCGGTCTGCGGCGAGCAGGAAGCGGCGTTCGCCGTCGGAGAGGTTGAACGCGTCGCCGACCTGGTCGATGGATTGCGGGGCTTGGCGCAGCAGGATCTGGGTGGCGCTGTTGGCGACGATCGCCTTACCCAGGTCGGTGGCCAGCACGTCGGCGGCGTCCTGGGTGGTGACGGTCAACCCGAGGAAGTGTTTGCGGGCGGATTTGGCCAGCCGGTACAGAAAGTCCGCTCCCGAGCGCTGGCGCATCAACAGCCACGCCTCGTCGACCACCACCGAGCGCGCCCGCCGAGTAGCCGGGTCGGTGACCCGCCGCCAGGTCGCGTCCAACGCCAGCAGGGTGCCGATGGTTTTGAGTTCCTCGGGCAACTCGCGCAGCGAGTACACGATCAACGCACCGCCCGGGATATGGGTGCTCGCACCGTCGAGCAACCCAGCGAACGCGCCCCCGCCGACATACGGGGCGAGCCCGGCAGCCAGGTCGGCCGCCACCGGGCCGCCGGTGGCGGCGAGCTGGTCGCGCAGCATGCTCAGTGTCGGTGCGGGCCGCACCCAGGTGACCGGGTCGTCGGTGATCCCAGCCGCTGCATAGGTGGCGGTGACCGCGGTGTCCAGGGCTGCGCGCTGGGCGGGGGTTTGCTCGCCGAGCAGGACCGCGATGACGGTGTGCAAGTGCAGCTTTCGCCGCAACAGCGCATCGGCGGCGGCGGTGCGATGTCCGCTCGGACCTACGTGGATGTCGAGGTCGAACGGGTTGAGGCACACGCCGGGGGCGCCGAGACGAATGTGAGTGCCCCCGAGCGCATCACACAGTGCGGCGTATTCGTCCTCGGGGTCGATGACGATGGTTTCGATCCCGCGGTACAGCGACCGCAAGATCGAGGTTTTCGCCAGATAGGACTTGCCCGATCCGGACCGGCCGAGGATGACTTCGTTGTGGTTGTGCATCTCGGGCGCGAAGCGGTCGTGGAACAACAGCCCGGCCGCGCCGTCGCGCCCGTACAACACCCCGGCCGGAGTCACCGACACCGGATCCGCGGGCGGCAACTGGGCCGAGGCGAACGGGACCGCCGCCGCCAGAGCATGGGAGTCGAAGGTGCGGTGTCCCCGGACCGGGTCCAGGCCCAGCGGCAACGTCGCGGTCCAGCCCTCGACCGCCCGGTAGGTGAGCGGGCAGGTATCGATCAGCAGACTCGCCGCCAGCGTCCGCAACGCGGTGACCTGCCCGGCGAGCTCGTCCTCGCTGGTGGCGTGGACGGTCAGATACAGTCCGGCGCGGAACAGGCGAGACTCGCCACGCGCGAGCTGCGCCGAGAGCGCGGCGGCGTCTTCGGCGGCAACTTCGACGGCTGGGTCGCCGACTCGGTTGTGCATCGCTGCGGAGGTCAGGGTGGATTCGAGGCGGGCGAGTTGGCGGCGTAGCCGTTGGGCGGCGAGGTGGGGGTCGATCGGCTCGATGTGCAGGGCGATATCGACCCGGCCCCCGAACGCGGCCAGGGGTGTCAGCCATCCTGGGGTGACCTCGCGTGGGTACCCGGTGACCGCGATCGTCGCGCAGTAGTCCGAGCCCACCTGAAGATGCCGGGCACCGATGGTCAACGACTCCGGCGCGAACTCCACACCACCACCGCCCCGGCGCAGCACCCGGCCACGCCGGGACCGGTGTCCGAAACCACCGTCGTCGAGGTCGTCCTGTTCGTCGTCGGTGCCGACGGTCTCGAACTGCAGGCCCGTGTACCCGCTGGCCTCGGTGGTGATGATCTCGGTGGGGCCCGCGGCGTCGGCCGCGCCGAAGGGCACGAGGTTGGCCGGGTTGGTGCAGCTGGTCAGGATCGCCCGCGCCTGGGCATCATCGAGGGCACGCACCCCGACCCCCAGAGGCGCGAGCAGCTCGGTGGCATCGGACAGCCGCGCCAGCAACCGGGATTCAGCCGCGTGACGAGCCTGCACGGAGATCCGGCGCTCGCGACGTCCGCGCGCAGTGAGCCCACCCACCACCGAGGTCGCCAGCCGGGTCGCGGGATCCAGGGGCTCGCGCCACACCAGCAGGACCTGGCGTTGCCCGGTGGTGTCGTCCTGGGCCAGCTCGGCCAGATAGCGGGAGTGGTCGAGGGCGTACTCGGCCAACTCCGTCGGCATCGTCTGTGCTGCGGTGTGCAGGTCGGTGATGTGTCCGGTCACGTCGAGGCGGACCGACTGCAACAGGATCTGCACTCCGTTCCCGGACAGGCTCTGCAGGTAGCCCGCCAGCGCGCTGACCAGACCCGCCTGCTCGGCGGGAGTGCGCAGGGCGAGGTTGATGGTGGTCGCGGCGGCGATCACCGCGATCCCCTCCTGGCCCAGATCGACCACGCCGACTCCGCCGCCCGCGCCGGTGCCTGGCGTGACTGTCTGCGGTAGCGCGGCGGTGCCGGGGGTGATCGGGTGCGCGGTGGGCGGGCGCTGCCCGCGTGCGCGGTCGGTCACCCAGCGCGGTACCGCCTGTGGCTGGGTGTCGTCGCCGGGACGCACGGCGATCAGGTGCCGGGTCTGCCGGTGGTGGCGCAGCCCGGCCACGAGTAGTTGGTCGCCGGACAGGCCGTCGCGGGTGGTGAGCACGATCGCGGTGGCTACCGCTGCGATCGGGGCTGCGAGTGCGGCGAATACCGTGATCGGTATGAGCGCGCGGGTGGCTGCCCAGATCAGCAGCAATATCAGGCCGGTCGCGGACAGCAGCGCGAGTTGGCGGGCGGTGAGCGGGCCCCAGATCCGGTCGGGCCGCTCCACATCCGAGGGAATGCGGTAGGAATTCATCGGGTGCCTCCTGGATCGGGCCGCCGACGGCGGCGCACGGGCAGATCGGGCAGGGGAAGGTGCAGCTGCCGCCCGGCCCGGCGCGGCGCGGGTGGCGCGATCCACGCGGGTGTCGGGGGAGGGGCTGGTTTCCGGACCCGTTTGACCTCGAGGGGCAGCACGTACTGGCCTTGTGTGGTGGAGGTTGGGCGTGCGTATGGGTCTTGCACCCTCGCGGGCGGCGTCTTTGGTGGCTGTGGGGGCGGGAACCGCAGCGTCAGCTGGCGGCCCTTCGGTGCCCGCTTCCCTGTCGAGGCCCCGGCCCGGCCGCTACCGGCAGAGCTGGTGTTCGCCGAGGTCGGGCGGCGGTGTGTGGGCTTGATCGGGGTGGCGTAGAACAAGGCGCGCTGGCCTTCGGGGCGAGGTGCTTCGGGTGGGAGCGGGAGGCTGGGTTTGTCCAGGTCCAGCGTCAGCTGCTGTCCCGAGTCCGCCGATCTGGGCGCACGCTGGGCGGGGGCCGGTGGTGGCGGTTTCGGCCGGACGCGTTTGAGGCCCTGCAAGGGCAGCATCATCTGCCCATCAGGGGCGGTCTCGGCCTTGTCGTAGGGGTCCGGCTCCGCGCGTGCGGGCTTGGGCCGGGGCTTGGAGGACTTTCCACCACTGCCGCGCAGCAACCCGAGCGTCTTGTACGTCAAATAGCTGCGGACGATCCGCCCGGCCATGGAGTGTCCCGACCCGATGCGCATCGCCGAGAGCATCCAGAACGGGATCTTCACCAACACCCCGACCAGGGCGATCGATACGATCAGGTCCACCAGCCCGGATTGCGAGGCTCCCAGCAGGTGCCAGTCCCCGGAGGTGAGGAACACGCGGGTCGCGGTGATCAGCGTCAAACTCTGTACCACCTGGATCGCCAGGCACGCACCCATGGAGCGCCACCACCAGCGGGCGATCGGTTCGGTGACCGGCACGGCGTGACACATCAACGCCAAAGGCGCGGCGACGATCAGCACGATCGTGATCGCGACCCGGATCACATACCCGGCCAGCAGCATCACCACCAGCACCACCAACACGATCGCCAGCAGCAGCCCGAAGATGCCGCCCGTGCCGATGGTCGCCGAGGCCAGCTGCCGTAATGCCTGCCCGGCCGAGTCGGGATCGACCCCGCCCCCAGCGACCGCTGCGGAGAGGGCGTTCGCGGCGCGGACGGCCTGGGTGACCAGCGGGAAGCTCAACCCCGCCGCGACCATCCCGATCACCAGCCCGGGGGCGACCTCGCGCAGCGACCAGCGTGACTGCAACGTCTCGTACGACATGACCAGGAGTCCGGCGGCCATCACCAGCAGCCCGTACACGGTGAGGGTGATCTGCCAGGAGGAGGTCCACAACTGCCCGACCCGGGGCAGGCTCGCCGGGTCCGGGGTCGCCAGCAGCGTGGTCGACAGCAACTGCAGCAGCGGGTCCAGCGCCGAGGACACCACGGTGCTCAAGAGCCCGTCCATCGCGTTGATCAAGC
This sequence comes from Nocardia vaccinii NBRC 15922, assembly GCF_001613305.1. Taxonomy (GTDB): domain Bacteria; phylum Actinomycetota; class Actinomycetes; order Mycobacteriales; family Mycobacteriaceae; genus Nocardia; species Nocardia vaccinii. The sequence goes on along the minus strand of NZ_BDCC01000007.1, from coordinate 405,380 downwards.
AGCCGCTGATGGCATCGAGGCCGCAATCGGGCTCGGGTGCCGCGGCCGGACCCCGATCCTGACCCGGCTGGGAAGTGCAGCCCTGGCTCGTGTCTGGGCAGGGCTCACCCGGGACCGGGCCCGGTGTCGTCGGTGCGGTCGTCGGTGTCGTCGGCGTCGCGGGCGTCACCGGCGCGGGCGTGGGCGGGCCGGGGGTGATCGGCGTGGTCACCGACGGCGGCGAGGGCGGAGTCGTCACCGGGACCGCCCACCCCGGCGCGGAACCGCCAGCCCAGATCAGCACGCCCACACCGAGAATCAGCAGCACGCACCGCCGGACCCAGCGGGCCGGGTCGTGACTCATCGCGCTGATCGAGGAGGAGGTGGGGAGCATGTCAGCCTCCCACCAGGGACTTGAGAATGCTGACCACGACCGGCGCGAGGATGGCCAGGCAGTAGCCGATCATCGCCGAGCGCAGACACGCCTTGGCACGTTCGACCTCGCCGGCGTCCCCACCCGAGAGCAAGTACCGCGCTCCGCCGACGGTCAAGTAGGTCGTCGCGATCGTCGCCAGGATCGCGACCAGCCAGTTGCGCAGGTTGTCCGCGACCTGGTTCAGCGAGGTCGCCACCGCCAGCACGACAACAGGTGGTGTGGCTGCGGCCGGGCCCGCTGCCGCGCACAGCATCACGACGGTGGCGGCACCGGCCGCGAGGATGGTCGCGGCCACATGGTGATGGTGGCGCGAGCGCCGGGGGGCTGCGGCCCGCGTGCTGGGGGGCCGGGTTTTGGGGGAACGGGTGATCATGCGCATCGGCGAGCCTCCTCGGGTGGGGTGTGGTCCGCGCTGGTGGCGGACTTCGGCATCGGGAGGACTCGGGATCGGGGCCGGGTTCTGGACACCCGGGCCGCAGGTTGGTGCTCAGGAGGGCGGTTGCTGTGCCGGGTGAGGTGGTCCAGGGCGGCGATTTCGACGCGTGTCGAGGACTGTGCGTCGCTGAGGCGTTCGCGCAGCCAGGCCGCGAGGCGCTGTTCGGCGCGGCGGCGGCGTTTGGCCAGTCCCTCGTACCCGATGCCGGTGTCGGCGGCGACCGCGGTGATCGGCCGGTGGTCCAGGCGGGTGCCGATGATCAGTCCCGCGTCGGCGGCGGTGAGCACGCCCTCGGCGACGGCTTGCTGGACCAGCACGTCCGGGTGCCCGGGCGGCGAGCCCACGCCTTCGCCGTTCTCCGGGGTGGGGGCGGTGTCGTGGTACCAGTCGACCGGTATCGGTGCGCGCTGGCGTTCGCGCACCGGGATACAGGCCCGCCGGAAGGTGGCCCACCGCAGCCGATAGGCCACATTGGGGCGGGCCACGTCCACCTCGGCCAGCGCCTCGAGGAACCCGACCAGCACCATCGCCTCGGTGTCGGCGCGGTAGATCCAGTGCCCGCACAGCTTCGCCGCGATCGTGTGCAGCATCGGCAACCCCGCGCCCGCGCACACCAGCACCGCGGTCTCGTCCCGCGTGCGGGCGTGCTCGATCAACTGCGCCCACACCGCGTCGACCTCACCGGCCGGGGCGTGGCGGTCCAGCAGCCGCCGGGCCAGCATCGCGGCGTTCATCTGCTCCCAGCCCGGCGGCAGCCCCGCGACCGCGTGGGTGGTCAATGTTTCGAAGCGTTCGCGGATCAGCGTCAACGGCGGCAGCTCGCGCAGGTCGGTTGGTTGTGAGTTCGGCATCGTGCCTCCCCGTGCTCGGTGAAAAGAAATCGACCGGGCAAGGAAAGAAGCCGCTATCCACAGAACGACCTCAGAAGTAATTCACGACGAATACACGACAACCTCGAGACGAATACACGACCGAATTCACACACCCCTCATCCTCGACGAATCAGGGACGCCCTCCTCGCTGGACATCGCGCATGAAATAGCGGTCTACCTGCGGTGTTGTGCCGGTGTTGCATCGCTGTGGCGCTGCCACAGCAGCGCAACACAGACGCAACAGCGATCGAGAATGACGAGACGCAAAAAGAATTCACCGACCTCGCTGCGGGGCGACCGTATTCGCCTGTGTGGATCAATGTCGGCCGAGCTGCCCCGGCGGCAGGAGAAAAATTTTTGGGTCGTGGATGTCCAAGAACGGGTCGCGGACAGGAGTCCTTCCGCAGAACCAGCCGTGGTTCACCTCCCCGACCTGAAACGAGGTACATCCCATGACCGCACGTAAACCTGTCCGCTCGTCCCGGCCCCGCGCTGTGCCCGCGACGATCCCCTCGACCCTGTGGGCATGCGGGCCCGCCCCGATCGAGATCGCCGAGGGCTGGCCGCCGCGCATCGTGGCGCGGGCGCTGCTGGAATACAGCCGCCCCAGCGACCGGGTCCTGCTGATGCCCCGCACCCTCGAGGCCGAGCACCTCATCGGCCACCTGGACCGCGTATCAGCACACGCGCCCGGACACGAGCACATCGCCGACACCGACCTGATCGTCGCCACCACCCTGGCGCCACACGCCCGGGGACTGCGTCCCTGGATGGTCGCCGAGGTCGCCGCAGCCCGGCTCCGGGCCGGAGGACTGCTCGTGGTCCTGGCCCGCCCCCACCGCGACCCCGACGGAACCTTCCACGACCAGACCGGCGACCTGGTCACCGAGGCCCAGAACACCGACCTGCTGTATCTGCAGCACCTCGTCGCCGCCCCCGTCCACGGCACCGACATCGTCGCCACCCCCACCCCCGATGCCGACACCCCCGATGTCCTGGAGGGGTCCGGCGAGCACGACCAGGCCCGCCTGCCCGGCATGGTCCACACCGACACGGTGCACGTCGACGTCCTGGTTTTCTTGCAGCCGCACGACCTCACCACCGCCGCATGAACCCCGGATCCCGCCCGCCCACGCCCGGTACTCCCGCCGGGCCGTCCACTGCTTCGAAAGGTGGTTCTCACATGTCTGCTCCCGACACCACGCCCACCCACACCCCGCCCGCTCGGCCGGTGTCGGTGTGGGCGACCGCACAGGCGAGTCCCGCCGCCCAGCGCGGCCCTCGCTACACTCGCGACTCCTCCGCCCACCCGGCGAAAATGTTGCCAAACATCGCCGCGCACGCCATCACCCGCTACAGCAACCCCGGCGATGTGGTGATGGACCCGATGTGCGGCATCGGCACCACCCTCGTCGAGGCCCTCCACGCCGGCCGCCGCGCCCTCGGCGTCGAGTACGAGGACCGGTGGGCCGCGATCGCCCGCGACAACCTCGCCCTCGCCCGCGAGGCCGGGAACGACACCGACGCGCTCGTGTACACCGGCGACGCCCGCAAACTCGCCACCGTCCTACCCGAACAGGTGCGCGGCACCGTCGACCTGATCCTCACCTCACCCCCATACGGCGACTCCATCCACGGCCACGTCCGGGTGCGCGCCGGGGAAGGGATCCGCAAACGCAACCACCGGTACGGCAACACCCTCGACCGCGGGAACCTGGCCAACCTCGGCGTGCCCCGCCTGCTGTCCGGATTCACCCGCATCCTGTCCGCAGCCACCGCCTACCTCAAACCCGGCGGACACGTCGTGATCACCGCCCGCCCCTGGCGGCAACACGCAGAACTGGTCGACCTGCCCACGCTGCTGACCCGGTGCGCCGCCACCGCCGGGCTCACCCCCGTCGACCGCGCCGTGGCACTTTTGGGGCGGCTCACCGACAACGACATCGTCGCGCACTCGAGCTTCTTCCAACGCGACTTCGTCCTGAAGAACCGCGACGCGGGCCTGCCCTTGGCGCTGATCGCGCACGAGGATGTCCTGATCTTTCGCGCGGATGTCGAACTCCCCCGTAAGGTACTGGACGCCAACCACTTTCAGCATGAGTATATGCCCGGAGACCTTCCCGGGCAGGAACCGCACCCCGGGGACATGGCCGCCTAGTAACCCCATCGCCCGCTCCGGGGTTCGGTACACCCGTATCGAACCCCGGGGGCATCGTCGGGCGGCCCCGGGGCAGGCCCGCCCCATGCGCCGCGTCGGCCGCAGCGCTGGGCTGGTGTGCGGTGCCGCGTTGCGGTGGCCCACACCGGCCGCTGGGCACATCGGCGGCGGTGACCCGATCCCGGGGTGCCGGACGGCGGGCCGGGATGGGCAGCGGGGCGGCACGAGACACTTGCTTGACAAATCCGGGTGTACGGAGCGTTCATGACCGTCCGCGCCGACATTCCAGCGATACCCGATTCCACCCGCACCCCGACCACGCGCGTGATGAATCCGATGTCCAGCGACGGCGCGAAACACCCCCCCAGAGAAACAGTCCGCCCCGAATCCGGGGCCGGAACCGTACACGCCGAAAGCACAGGAAGGAGTACAGCGGTGACCCTTGAACCACCTCTCACCGACGATGCTGCCGAACCTCCCCCACCCGACACCCCGACAGCGCCGGACGCAGGCATCCGCCCCGCCGCGCCTGCCGGGGAGAAGGACTGGCTGACCACACCCGAGGCGTCCCAGGTGTACCGCATCAAAGCGGGCACTCTGCGGTACTGGCGGCACATCGGGTACGGCCCCGCCTCCTTCACCTTGGGCCGCCGGAAAGTCGTCTACCGGCGCGGGGACTTCGACGCCTGGATCGCCGAACAAGAACGCCGCACCCGACGCGGCGGCACGAACGCCGCCTGAACACCCCCGAAACCAAGCTGGCCCCCACCGGTTTACCCCGCTGTTAGCGCAGCGGGCGGCGGAAGCCAGCACCCCTCCACTCACGCAAAGGAATGAGAGGTATGGCCCAGCCTAGACGAGGTCGCCCCGAGCTTGAACCCGGCGACATCCCCGAACCGAACGTGAAACCCCACCCGACCCTGGCGGGGGTATGGACCGCGTCGGGGCGGCCCCGTGACTGGAACGGCAACTACCAGCGCATCTACCGCTCCTCACCACCGGAAACCGACAGCCGGGGCCGCGCCAAACCGGACCGGACCGGGGAACGCGCCCGCCGTGCCTGGCTCGACGCCGCACAGGAATGGGTCGACGCGTCGGCGACCCTGGCCACCGCGCTGACCGCGCGTTCCACCATCGCGCAAGCGTGGGAGGCGTACAAGCAGGACCTGCGCGCACGCGGTCGGCTCGAGGAGACGATCAACAACTACGAACCGGTGATGCGCGACACCGTGATCCCGAAATACGGGGCACGCCAGATCGGGTTGACCAACACCGCCGTCATCGAAGACATGCTCGGGCACGTCGCCCGGATGCGCGGCGGCAGCGCACCACGCATCCTGAAAGAAAACATCCTGTCCGGCATGTTCCGCTACGCCATCCGCGTCGGCGTCACCCTGCCCGGCGGCAACCCCGTCCGCGAAGCACTGCTGCCCAAACCCGCCAACTTCACCCGCCGCCGGGGCGGGTCGGCGTTCGTGGACACCGCGACCGTGGAGAGCATCATCCTGGACGTCTACACCTCCGACGCACCCTGCCCGACCCGGGACAAACGCACCGGGAAGGGGGCGTGGAAACACCGAGTGCCCACCGTCGCCCAGTTCTGCGAGACCTACGACCTGGCCGACTGGGTGGCGCTGATCGCCGCGACCGGGTGGCGGCTGGGCCAGTCACTCGGGGTGTGCGAATCCGACATCGACTTCACCACGGGGCTGTTGAGCCCGCACGGCGCGATCCGGTCCCGAGACGGTTCAGCGCAGGTGTGGGTGGACTACACCACCGTCGACGCGCAAGACCTGCACCAGGGCAAGTTCATCGCCAAACCCGTTGTGCTGCCCCGCATCATGCTTGACATCCTGGCAGCCCGGGTCGAACGGATACAGATAGTCCGGCACGAGATCCGCAAGCGCCGGTTGAAAGCTGGGTTGCCGCCACGGCCGAAGGATGCGGACTGGCCCGAGGATCTGTTGTTCTTCGACTTGGACGACGGCGGGCCCCGAAATTTGAAGAGTATGGACCGGCGGTGGGCGCGGGTGGCCGCCGCGCTCGGGCTACCCGACGACGTCACACCCCACAGCCTGCGCAAACACCTAGGCACCGAAGGGCTTTCAGCCGGGCTCGATGCCACCAAGGTCGCTGACCAACTGGGCAACACCGCCCGGGTACTGCGGAACTCGTACGTCAAACGGCACCAGCCGCACCCGGACGTCACCGCCTTGATCGCCGACAAGATCGGCCCCGCGCTCGAGGAGGTGACACGCCGCCGCTCCAGCTGAACAGCCGGGGCTATCACATCGAACCCGAGAATTCCCTGCCTGCGAGACCCGTCCGTGGCACGCCCGCACGGACGGGTCTCCTTGCTCAGCGGGGTTTGGCCTCCACGGGACGGTTGCCGACACGCGGGCCACCGTAATCAGGGCCGCACCGGCGATTCGCTTATGGTGAGCAGTATCGCCAGCGGACTCGACATCGCGGCACTGCTGCCGCCCGGACACCACCACGATCGCGGCGACTTGGTCGCGCTGCTGACCGAGACTTGATGTGAATGGTGTCCCCTACAGACCCCCGCCGGTGGTGTGCCAGCACGATGTAGCGCGAACCCGTGTTACCCAGCCGCCGGGGAGGCGTGGAGGGCTGGAACTCGTGGACGCGGATCTGGACGGGCCGAGCCTGACACAGGGGTCTGACAGCACTGCGGCCTCAGCGGTCCTGCTCGGGGTGGCTCCCCCGGAGGTTGGGGTGCGGGCCGGGGGAGCCGTTTTCTCCACGGTCCCGCGATTCGCGCAAGGCGGGACCGGAGTAGTGAGTTGGAACTACCCGCGTTCCTTCGGCTCCGGGAGCACAGGGTGTGCAGTCACCGAAGCCCGGGCTACTCACGAGCCCGGCGCAGTGAGCATAAGCGCTGGTCTGCGCTCTGACCAGCCCCGGGGCCTGCGGCACGCAATGTTGTGGGTGTGTTCTATGCTGTCCGCGCCGGGCCTGTCCGCTAGCTGGCAATTGTCTGGGGACGGGCCCGGACCACTTTCAGGCGTGGTGCGGTGGCCACTTACCCCATGACCGAAGTATGACGCGCGGGTGGTGACGCGATCAGCTTGTTCAGGGAGCTGCGACGCAAGCGTGCGGGAATGGTCAGGGCTTGATTTCGTGCACTGCGGCGTTGGCTCGCACGTCCAGGACCGTCAGCAGGATCATGCAGCACACCGCCATGTCCGATAGATGCCCGCGCAGGGTAATCACGGTGTGCGCTGCGGCGCGACGGCATTCGTGGACCAGATCCACGAACGCCGGGGGCAGTGTCCCCTTCTGGAATGCAGGCTCGTGGAACACGGTGCCCAGCTCGTACCCGAGCGATCTGGCGGCGTTGCGCAGCCTGTCCTCGCTCGGAGGCGAGCCACTCTCATCGAGTAGATCGTCGCGCAGGTAGCCGTAGACGAGAGGAAGTAGTGCAGTCATCCGAGGATCCGGTTTCGTTCGGCCGGTCCGGGAGATCCCGTCGATCAGCCGTGTTCTGTCATCACCGGCCGGCAACCATGTTGTGGAGTCGGGTTCGGCTCTCATACTCGTCGCCGGTTCGTCTGTCGCTTGTGGTGTTAGCCGCGAGCTATCGCCGAGCGTCGTTGCTCGACCTCGGCCACACCTCGTTGTGCACTCGCAGAGGTCGTATTCGTTCTCTGCAGTGAATCTTCGGGATGTGATGTGTCCGCCGACACCAGCAAGTGTTCCCGGGCGAGTAGTCGGCCCTCATCGGCAAATATGCGGGATCACCTACCTATTTTTCCCGATTTCCATTTGACGGCCACCTGAGACCACCCCGTCCCAATCACCGATATCGACCACTCCGGCTCACTGGCGCAGCCGCATGCCGTGTCGGCGAGCCCGGAATGATCCGGCGCAGGATCCGGGATTCGGCGTCTACGTGTGGAGGGTGAGCGGCAATGTCACGCCGTCGAGTTCGCTGCCGGTGACGTCGGTGCCCTGCTGCTGGTCGTCGCGGTGCAGACTCCACTGCACGGTCACCTCCAGGTTCTGGCCCACGTGATCGCGGGCGTCGGCCAGGACATACTCGACCAAGGCACCCAGATCGTTGGTGGTGATCTCCTCGGTCATCTGCTCGTCCAGCAGTCCCCACTCGGCGGTCCAGTCCCTGCCACCGGCCAGGCCGCGGTATAGCTCGACATCCACGACTCGTGTCGGTGGCCCGCTCACTACCGGCGGCGGTGGCGTGGCCAGTCGCGGGATCAATCGCTTGAACCAGGCTCGCGACATACATCGATCCTGCACCGAACCGCATCCCCGCGTGGCAGGAATCGGACTGCCGCAACGGATCCCCACGCCCATATCTCCCAGGCGATCAGCGTTCAGTGTCGATCGGGCGTAACGACGCTGACGCTCCGGTCACAACCTCGGCGCTGCCGATGGCCCATATCCGGCGCAGCCGATGGCCGCCGGAATGGTCGTCGGCGAGCGCGCGAACCGGCCGACGGCCGGGCGGCTGGATTCTGTTGGACGGCCCCCGCGTGTGACGACTCCGAGCGAGGGCCGTGCCCAACATGCAATGAGTGAGTGACAACCGTCTGCGGTTGTGAATCGGATCATGTGATCCGGTAGGAAGGTTAGCGCGACTCGCCGAGTTCCACGTCCACCACGAGGGCGTGTCGGAACGATCTCGAGTACGGGGTGATGGTCGAGCGGTCTGATGCCTGTGCGTTGAGCAGCCCACCAGTACCAGGCGCAACGCCGCCGCCCGGCGCAGCGACGTATGTGGCGGTGCGGGCGTGGACTGAGGTTCCGGTGCCACCTCTACATGCCGCGGATGAAAATATCGGTGTCGTGACACGCATGAAGCTTTGGTCGTCCGCCCGCTGCGCCGCTGGGTATCACCGCTGACAAGTCACCGCGCATGACGAAAGGGCCCGAGTCGACGTAGTGCGGACATGCCCCTTTTGGTGCAGGTTTGGGTGCGTGAGCGGGCAACTCACGCAGACTATTTCGCTTGGGTGCGGGCTCTTCTATCATTGTTCCGGTCTGGTGGTCACTGGCTCATGTGGTCGGTCGCCGGGTCGCGAGCGTGGTAGTGGCGCGCCTTCCTACCGGTTACCAGCTCGGGGGAGGCGGCAGATTCACGGATTGTCTTTCCGGTGGTTCCTTCGTTCTCACTCGTCAGGAGGGGCTCGATCATGGCCGTCAAAAGCAAACCGTCACAGAAGTGGACGCTCGACAACGGGGGCGCCGCGTGGGCGTATCTGGTCCAGGGACCGCAGCTGAGCGCACCGGTGATCCTGGTGGCCGACCGCGACCAGGACGCCACGCGCTTGGATGCGTTCGCTGATACGGTGAACAGTCCCGACTATCCACTCGGCGTCATGCTCGCCCGGCGCGGCAAGGACGTCATCCTCGTCGGCTGCGAGCCCGGCGCGGACTGGGAGAGTGCGGTCGGCACGGTCAGATCCGCGGTCCTGGAAACCAAGCGGCGCTACCCGGGTGAGCAACGCGTAGTCCTGGGTGGCGCCGGATGGGCGGGCGTGCTGACACGGTATGTCCTGGCGCAGCTGGAATACGCGGGATCCGATCACCGGGTCGGTGTCTACATCAGCCTCGACAGCACTCAGCCCACCGCAGCGGAACAGAACGAACTGTTCGATGTCGGCAGCATGCCCATGCTGCCGAGAAGCTTGAAGATCACCACCGGTGGTGTCCCAGATCTGGAAGGACTCACCGCGCACGACGATCCGGGCCTGTCGATGTTCGATGACGCGCTGTACGCGTCCGCATCGCCCGCGGATTCCTCGTGGATGACCGAGGAACAGGGATGGTGGCTGCTGGATCGGATCGCCTGAGACCTCGACGTGATGGGCGCGGCCGGAATTCGTTGGCCGCGCTCATCCCCATCACTCCGCTCGGGGATCCGGTCGGGACCGCTCCGACTCGTATGCCCTCGAATCACCCATGTCACCTGTGATAGCCGAGCGAGTGCGGGACCGGTCCCGGGGACGGCGGAAATCCCGCCCGTTTGGAGGCGCTGCGGGAGGATGCGGATAAGAACCAGGATTGGCACCGCTGCTGCTCGCATGGCGGTCGCGATCGTTGCGTGGCGGCTGCCTCGTTGGGGCTTGCTCGTTCGATATTCATGCCAAGACACCGGCGGCACCATTGATGTCGTGGAGCTCGGCCCGGTGCAGATGGCCGATGCGCTCGCCGGTCCGCCACGGCGCAGCCACTCCCGCCCCCCTCGACAACTGGCTGGCGCACGCGCGGCCCAGCATCGACCGGTTCCGTGCCGGGCGTCCGGTCGTTGCCGCCGCCGCGCGCGGGGTATGGCGAGCTCGCCCAGCTGAGCATGGTGAATGTCGCCGTGTCGCTGGAAACCCTGCTCGCTTACCTGATGGTCTCGCGGGCCGCCGCCGGCCGCGGTATCACGGTGTCGGGCTTGTACTTCGAGTCCTCCACCGCGCGGGTCATCGAGGTGACCATGGATGGCATCGCCGACATCCCCCGATGACGAGATCCTCAGGCCGCACCGGGCAGCGGCCTGACCCACGCCGGTCGCGAGTTCGGCCCCCTCATCCCGGACTCGCGACCGGCCCTCCCCGGCTTCGCCACGGACAAACTTCATTCCCAACCAGCCGCGCGCAATTACGCTGCTACACAGGTCATTTCGAACGCATTACACCCGCCGGTCCGGCAATCGGCGCTTCATCACTTCTCTGAACGCGAGCCGGTTACACGGCATCTTCGAAACGCGGCGGACACCCAATGCCAGGAAGGTCGGTCACGTAGCGCGTGGCAAGAACGGCAGGCCACCGCCGACCGCAGCCCGAGAGCAAACGTCAGCAAACGTAGGCTGTGTGTGAATGGGCACGAACGACCGGCTACACCGTAGCCGCGCGCGGACGGATTCGGTCGGACGTGGTTGAGGCATACCGGAAAGCCAACAAGAAGCAATAGGTCAAGTTCGAACTCCCGCCGCACATGAACAAGGAACAAACACCTTGAGCATGGCTGGCTACGGGCCATGATCCGGGAGTTTCCGGCCGATTCGTTCACGAGCAGATCCCCGTGCGGGTGTGGCACGAGCGATGCGCATCGGATCGGCGCGGGATGTCCACTCGCGACCGCGACCCCCGGCCCCGATCGCATCTGACCCGTGCAACCTGTGGCAGACGCCGGAAATCAGGCGGATCGTGCTGCAATCGGTTGGGAGAGAGCAGGTTTCCGACATCACGAAGAGAGGTTGACCCTTAAAGTTGGACGGGCCGTGATCGACCGTTTCCTTCGAGCGAGTGGAGAGCATCGTGTTGGATACCGTGCAAGCCGCGACTGCGTACGTGATCGCCGAGCTGGAGGCCAAGGGCACGGCCACCCGGGAGGATTTCGACGTCGCCGCGATCGTCGCCGCCTCGCATGCCATCAGCGAGAGCTGGGACTTCCGAGCGATCGACCGCACCATGTTCTGGCGCCTCGCCGCCAGCAATCTCAAGCTCCAGGTATAAAAACTGCCGGAGTTGCCGAACATGGGTTACCTGATCATCGTGATCACTCAAACCCGCTGATGCCCGGTGGTTGACCGGGACCTGTGTCGAGGATGCGCAGGACCCAGCGGTCCTTGCTGCGGGTCTTGGCCTGATACAGCTCACGGTCCGCGGCATCGAGCAGGGTCGTGGCGTCGGTGTTCGACGCGGTCGCGAGGATCGCCCCGATACTGGCTGACACCCACAGCCTGTGCTCGCCCACGGTGATCGGGCCTGCCAGCGCCGAGAGCATCCGGTCGATAACCGCGGCCACGCGTCCGTCGTCGACCGGCGGTGCGAGCAGGGCGACGAATTCGTCACCCCCGATGCGGGCCAGCGTGCAATCCTCGCCGGCTAGCTCGTCGTGCAGGCGCGTAGCCACCGCCCGCAGGACCTGATCGCCGGTCCCGTGTCCGTGGCGGTCGTTGATCTGTTTGAACTGGTCCAGATCGACGAAACACAACCCAACCTGCTCATCGCCGTCGACCGTATCGCTCAGCGCTTCGATCCGCTCGAGCAGGTACCGCCGGTTGGGCACCCCGGTGAGCGGGTCGTGCCGCGCGTCCCGATGCAGTTCCTGCTCCAGATGGTGCCGCTCGGTGACATCCTCCCCGACGGCCAGAAGATAATCGGGCAGCCCGCCAGAACCCTGCACATAGGTGATCGTGAACGCCACCCACCCGATGCTGCCGTCGACCCGGACCAGTCGGCGCTCCAGCTTCACCGTGCCATCCCGCGCGCGGACCAAGCCGTCGAATACGACTGTGTCGATCTCGTCCTGGTCCTCGGGGTGAGCGAAGCGATAGACCGAGATCCCCTGCAACTGCTCCATCGGAACACCGATCATCTCCGCCAAGCTGCGGTTGGCGTAGACAAGTGTTCCGTCGGTGTCACCGATCGCCATCGCCATCGCAGCATTGTCGAACACACACCGAAACACCTCGTCCGCCAGAACGGGCGTTCGAGGCTCCGCAGCGGGATGCGCGCACCTTGTGTGATGTGCCTGGCGGGACAGTTCCTCTGGCGCGCGGGTGCCGATTCGGCTGGGGGCGGGTGACGCATCGAGGCCGTATCCCTGTCCCGCAGGGGATTCCGGTATCGATCGATAGCAACTCATGAGGCCGCCGGTCCTGGTCTGGTCGTCTCTGTCCGAATTTCGGCACTGCGGCAGGTGAAGGTCCGGCTCGTGGGGTCGGCTCCGTTGGCGACCTGCCGACAACCGTTGTCGGAACGAAGAATCCTGAGTGTCTCCTCGACCACCCGGGCCTTCTCTCCTGCGTGAGGACCACCATCATGCATGCAAACACACACCCCCGCATCGGTGAAGATACCCAGACGGGTACCTATACAAAAACCGTCGAAGTATCTCATGCACGCCGCGTCCGCTGCGAGGATCAACGGAGCTGGTGGGGCGGACGACAAGGCAGGACACGCCGACACTCCTGGTCACAGCCGCGCGGTCGTCGGGGTATGCGGACGATACGGCCAACCATGCAAGGCGTCAGGTTGGGGTACAGGTGTGGTGCAAGACCATGAAAGGCTGCGCCTGGCGCTTCACCGCGGTTCCACATGCCACCGGCCCCCTGCTCGGTACGACGGTGGTGATGGCGGGCACCGCGATCTAGGTGCGAGGCAACCCGGTCGCTGAACTCGATCACACCGTGCCGGGACATCCGCCCGGGCTTCGGGCTCGCTCGTCTAGGCTTGCCGCTGCGGCATTGTGATGAAGACGAGGAGCAGACTCGTATGGCGAAGAAGGTCACCGTCGAATTGATCGACGACTATGACGGCAAGTCCGCGGCGCAGGAAACCGTGGGGTTCGGCATCGATGGTATCGAGTACGAGATCGATCTGTCGGTGAAGAACGCGGGCAAACTGCGTAAGGCGTTCGAGCAGTGGACCGAGCCTGCCCGCAAGGTCGGCCGGGCTTCCAAGACCAAGAGCAAGCCCAGCAGCCGCGCCGCGGCGGACAAGGAGCAGACCAAAGCGGTTCGGGAGTGGGCCCGCAAGAACGGCTACGACGTGGCCAGCCGCGGGCGAATCCACGCCAGCGTCCTGGAGGCATACAACAACGCGAGTTAGCTAACCAGCCTGCACCAGGATCGTGTCAGCGGGTGAGAGACTGTCCGATTCAGCGCGCAGTCCCATACCTTCATCCGGTCGGCAACACCAGCGAGGGAGCGGTTTGCCGACGGCCTGAGACCAACATCCACCACCACGACTGGTTACAGCCGGTGCCGCGGAATTACTGGGCAACCCGGCTGGGTATCGGCCGTTGCTCTTCGGCTTGGCGGAATACTCAACACTGGCGCACCCAGCCCATGGACCTCCACCCCCTACTTGGGATCGGTCGGTCGACGATTTGACATTGAACTTCGACACCGGCGCACTCCTCTACAGCAAACCCTCGACCTCGCCCGTGCCGTTCCCGGACGCATTGGAATTCGCAGCCCAGCAGAGTATCTCGTTGCTTTGGCACCCCAACACATCGATCACTACCGGCCACTGGGGAACCTGGATCGCATGGGCACCCCACCTGATCTGTCCAGGGCTACTCGCATTGGCCGTGCTAGCCCTGCGGGCAAGAATCAAACGCTAGTAGTCCGATCATCGCGGTGCGCAGCAACAACGTGGCATCGCGGACCAAGACCCGCCGCTCAGCCACTACAATCCAGTCTCAAGCCGTATGCCGCCTGCCAGGTGCTACAGCCCGGCGCACGTCGATTGAATTTTTGACAAATAGATGACAAATAGCCGCAGGTCAGGCGATACCATGCCGCCACGACCTGCGGCTAAGGTTTGGTATGAACGTTGGTAACTCCCCGGGGACGCCCGAACCGCAACCGACCGCCCGACCGCCGGCCCGACAAGCAAATCTCCCCGTCCCCGACGACACGCCGAAGTCGCGGAGAGGCGGGGAGCGTCGCGGAGAGGCGGGGGAGCGAGGCGGGGGAGCTCAGCTCAGGACGCACTGCCCGGTGCCCACGGCGGCGGTGCGAGCAGCCGCGACATCGAGGTCGGACCTGACCTCCTTCAGGGTCAGCACATATCCGGTGTCCTCGTCGGTGACGGCCGCGCCGAACACCACGCCCAGCACGTCGCCCTGCGTATCCACCAGCGGCCCACCGGAATTGCCCGCGCGGACCTTTCCGCGCACGGTGTAGACCTCGCGCTCGACGGTATCGCTCTTGTAGATATTCGGGCCGGTCAGATTCAGCGTCTCGCGCACGCGCGCCGCGCTGGCGGTGTACGGGCCGCCGCCGGGATAGCCGAGCACGATCGAACTCTCCCCCGACGTCGCGGCTTCCGAGGCCAGCGGGATCACCGGCGCCTGCAGTCCGGGCACGTCCAGCACCGCCACATCCTTGGACGGATCGAACAGCACCACCGTGGCGTCCAGCGGCCCCTTGGCGGTATCCACCTGCAGGGAGTTGGTACCGGCGACCACGTGCGCGTTGGTCATGATCCGCTCGGGTGCGACGACGAAGCCCGAACCCTCCAGCATCCGTTGGCAACTCGATGCGACACCGCGGATGCGCAGCACACTGTGCTGCAGGTTGACCGCGACCGGACTGTCGAGCACGCTCCCGTCCGGCGGCGCGACCGCGGCGATCGGCGCGCGGCTGAACGGGCCGATCACATCCGGCAGCCCGGAGGTGTTGAGCAGCTGGGAGAATTCGTTGGGCACCTTGCGCAGCCAGTTCGGCGCGACCTTGTTGACCTCCGAGAGCACCCGCGAACCGTTCACCGCCGCCGCGATCGCCGGTTGCGAGGAGGAGGCCAGCGGCAGGGCCAGCAGCCAGGCGGTGGCCAGCACCGCGACCAGTTGCAGGCATGCCCCCACCGCGCTGTCCACGGCTCGGATGAACGTGTTGCGCATCCCGCTGCGGGCCGCGCGGCCCAGGACCATGCCGGCCACCTCGCCGACGATCACCAGCGCCACGATCAGCACCACGCCGACCAGAACGCGTTTACGGCCCTCGGCGATGTGGATCAGAATGTGCGGCGCGATCAGGATGCCCGCCACCGCGCCCAGGATCACCCCCAGGAAGGCCAGTGCGGAGGCCACCGCGCCCTGCCGCCAACCCGAGGAGGCGGCCAGCAGCGCGATGATCACGACCGCGATATCGAGCCAGTCCGACGAGGTCATAATGTCATCCCCACTGCCGCCGATGGACGCGGCCCTGCCGGCCCCGAACCCGGCCGGCTCATAACGTCATCCCCACTGCTTCGAGCGCGGCCTGCAGATCACGCACGTCGTGCGGATCCCATTCCCGCTCCCAGCCCGAAACCGCCAGCAGACCGGCCAGGACACCGGCGGTGAAACCCCAGACCAGCATGCCGTCGACCGCGAACGCCGGGCTCATATACCCCAGCGGATGCCGTACCACGAACCGATTCGCCGGATCGATCAGATCCGCCACCGGCACCCGAGTCACCCGCGCGGCCTCGGTCTCGCTGACCACCCGCACCTCACCGGGTGTACGCCAGTACGCCAGCACCGGCGCCACGTCGAAACGCGAGGGCGGCACGAAGATCTTCGGCAGCACCGCAAGCGGTTCGACGCTCGTGCGATCCAGACCGGTCTCCTCCCATGCCTCGCGCAACGCGGTGTCGATCGGGCCGCGATCGCCGGCTTCCACCCCACCACCCGGGAAGGCGACCTGGCCGCGATGCTGGCGCAGCGTGGCCGCGCGCTGGGTCAGCAGCACATCCGCATCCGCGGGCAGTCCGCCCGGCGCCGACGGATCGGCCTCGGGCGCACCGCCGAACAGGACGAGCACCGACGCTTGACGCGGCCGCATCGCCGCGGCCGCTACCTGCTTCATCGCGGTCCGATTCAGCACCGGGTTGGTCCCGGTCGGAGCGGCCGGTTTGCGCTCGACGACGCCGCGCAGCCAGGTCGGAATGTTCTCGGTCACCAACTCCGGGCGCGCGCCGGACTCCTCGCGTCCCTCGCGGTCGCGCACTCTGCCTCCTCCGGCCCCATCGCCGTGATCACCGCCCGCGGCGGCCGGGCTGCCCGCGGCAGCCGCATCGGAACGGTCCCGAGCACGGTAACCGCATCCGGCACCGGGCGCGCGACGGCCACCCCCGTCCCGATCGGTCATGCGTGCACTCCGAGTTCGGCGGCGACCGTCGCGCTGATGTCCGCGACGTCCTGGAACGGGCGGGCCACGACCTCGGCAATGGAACCGTCGGCGCGCACCAACACCGAGATCGGCAGCGCCGGAACCGCTCCGACCGCGGTTCGCACCCTGCCGTCGCCGTCTTCCACACCGGGTAGACGAACCTTCAGATCCACCAGCCGGGCCAGAGCCATCGACTCGTTCGGATCACTGTGCACAGTGAGCACCGTCATCGCCGAGCCGACGCGATCGGCGAACTGTTGCAGTGCGGGCAACTCCTCGGCACAGGGCGCGCACCAGTACGCCCACAGATTCAGCAGGGCGGGCCTACCGGCCAGGGCCGCGCCCAGATCCACCCGGCGACCATCGGCGAGACAGTCCAGGCCGATACCCGCCAGTGGTCCTTTCCCCGGGCCAGGCGCGGTGACCGCCGGACAATCGGCCAGGGCAGCGGCCTCACGCTGCCCGGCGCTCACCGCCGTCGAGCCCTTCACCCCGATCGTCGTCGTGATGGGAAGGTTGTCGCGATGTCCGCGCGGCCACAACGCCACCGCGAGCGCGACGATCACGATCAGGCCGACGAATGTCCATCGCCAAGCCGCGGGGATGGATCTCACCGGCCCACCAGTTCGAGCAGATGCTCCGCCTCCGGTCCCTTGACCAAGGCGGCCGCGGTGGCCGGATCGGTCGGGCCCGTCCCGAAGGACGGGCAGTCCTTGGCCAGCAGGCAGACGCCGCACGCGGGTTTGCGGGCATGACACACCCGGCGGCCGTGGAAGATCACCCGGTGCGAGAGCATCGTCCACTCCTTGCGCTCGATCAGCTCGCCGACGATGCGCTCGACCTTGACCGGATCCTCCTCGGTGGTCCAGCCCCAGCGCCGGACCAATCGCCCGAAATGGGTATCGACTGTGATACCGGGCACATCGAAAGCGTTGCCCAGAATGACATTCGCAGTCTTGCGTCCGATTCCCGGCAATTCGACCAATTCGTTCAGAGATGCCGGGAGTGCGCCGTCGTGCCGTTCCAGCAGAGCCTGGCCCAGACCGATCAGTGCGGACGCCTTGTTGCGATAGAAGCCGGTCGGGCGGATGTACTCCTCGAGTTCGGCGCGATCGGCCTCGGCATAGGCGCGCGCATCGCGGTAGCGGGCGAACAGCGCGGGCGTGGTCATATTCACCCGCACATCGGTGCATTGCGCGGAAAGGATTGTCGCGACCGCCAATTCGAGCGGGGTGGTGAAATCGAGCTCACAGTGCGCGTCCGGGAATGCCAGCGCCAGTGTCCGATTCATCCGACGCGCGCGTCGGACCAGGCCGAGCCTGGTCTCGGCGGCGAATTTGGACGCACGGGAAGCGGACGTATCGCGCCGCCGCGGTTCGGCGGCGGCGCTGGGAGCGATGGCGGCGGGTTTACGCACGCGTCCACCATACGGAACCACTCCGACAACAGCCCGCCAATGAGTCGCGCGACCCGGGGAAATCAGCTCGATCGAGTGTGCGACAGCGACGTTCGCGGCGTGATCGAGGCGACAGAGAATGCCTCCCGTGTTCCATCTGAGACCTTCTCCGTGTTTACTCCTCGATATGCAAGGACTCGCTGTGGTGCTCTTCCCGGTGGTGCTGATGCTGTTCGCGCTGTTCATGGAACGCGTCGAAAATCGGCTTCGCAAACTCCTCGAACCGGAAGAAGAGGTCCAGCAATATCTCGAACGTGCCAGCAATGCCGAGGTCAACGAGCTCGCGAAGCTGGGGGTACCGGCTGCCGCGGCCCATCCTGGTCGCAGACGCACCCGCAGCGACGAACTGGACGTCGCACAGGCGAGCTGATTCGCCACGCCGCGCCGCACGACACGGTTGCGACGGGAACCATTCGGGCATCGCGGTCGTTTCACCAACCGCATCTACGTGGTGTCTGTCACTACGCTGTCCGAATGCAAAGTAGACTGCACTGTCGGCCGCTTCGGTCCAGACCGGGGCGACAGCGACGGGCCCGCAGGCGGCAGCTTGCGTCGTCACCACGTAGGGACCCGCTGGCGCCGCCAGTACACCGTCAATTCCCATAAGGAGCACATTCGTGGACGAGGCCCTCGCCAGAGCAGGCATCTTCCAAGGCGTCGAGCCCACCGCAGTGGCAGCTCTCGCCAAACAACTACAGCCCGTGGACTTTCCCCGCGGCCACATCATCTTCAACGAGGGTGAGCCGGGCGACCGGCTGTTCATCATCACCTCCGGCAAGGTGAAGATCGGCCGCCGCTCGCCGGACGGGCGGGAGAATCTGCTGACCATCATGGGTCCGTCGGACATGTTCGGCGAACTGTCGATCTTCGACCCGGGTCCGCGTACCTCTACCGCGACCACCGTGACCGAGGTCCGCGCCGTCACCATGGATCGCGACGCGCTCAAGGCGTGGATCGACCAGCGCCCGGAGATCGCGGAGCAGCTGCTGCGCGTGCTGGCCCGGCGTCTGCGGCGCACCAACAACAACCTGGCCGACCTGATCTTCACCGACGTCCCCGGCCGTGTCGCCAAGGCGCTGCTGACGCTGGCCCAGCGGTTCGGCACGCAGGAGGCGGGCGCGCTGCGGGTCACTCACGACCTCACCCAGGAGGAGATCGCCCAGCTGGTCGGCGCCTCCCGCGAGACCGTGAACAAGGCCCTGGCAGATTTCGCGCACCGCGGCTGGCTGCGGCTGGAGGGCAAGAGCGTGCTGATTTCCGATTCGGAGCGCTTGGCCCGCCGCGCACGGTAGCTGTATCTTCGGCCTCCGCTTCGCTCCGGCGTGTTCGCGGCCCCCGAAGTCTCGCCGTTCGGCCCCGTGTCGGGCACTCGTTCCTCGCACCCGCCACGCGTCCGAACGACGAGACGGGCCGCGAACCTTGGGGTTGGCGTTGCCCAGGGCCTTGGAACGAGGTTCACCGGGTGTCGGTGCTATCCAAGGTCGTCGGCGTTATCCAAGGTCTCGGAGCGAGGTTCGCCGAGAGCGGTGTTGTCCGGAGTTGTTCGGGCCCCGGGTGGCTCGCTCAGTTCTGTTGGCTACGCAGGTAGGCCAATTGAGCCTTGACCGAACTGCGGGCCGCGGGCCACAGCTTCTTGTCGACGTCGGCGTAGACCTTCGCGACGATCTGTAGCGGTTTGGCGTTCGGGCCCAGTTCGCGCAGTGCGTCACGAACCTGGTCCAAGCGCTCCTGGCGGTGCTGGATGTAGTAGCGCAGGACGGGCTCGGCCTCGGGGTGGTCCGGTCCGTGCGCGGGCAGCAGGGCCCGGCCCGGGGCCACCTCGAGCAGACGGTCCATCGAGGCGAGATAGTCGCCCAGCGCACCGTCGCGCGATTCGAGCACGGTGGTCCCGCTGCCGAGCACGGTGTCGCCGGTGAGGACGGCGTCGTCGAGGACGAAGCTCACCGAATCGGTGGTGTGCCCGGGAGTCCCCAGGACCGTGATGCGCAGCCCGGCGGCCTCGATGATCTCACCGTCGCTCAACGGCGAGACCGAACCGCGCAGATGTTCCGGATCCACCGAGCGCACCGCGGCCCCGGTCAGCTTCGTCAGCCGATCGATGCCGCCAGTGTGGTCGTGATGGTGGTGCGTGATCAGGGTGAGGGCGATATTTCCCCCCGTTACCCTGGCGATCGCCTCGCTGTGCTCGCGATCCTTGGGCCCCGGATCGATCACGACGCAATCGGATCGTCCGGGGGCGCGCAGGATCCAGGTGTTGGTGCCCTGCAGGGTCATCTGATTGGGGTTGTTCGCCAGTAGTACCGATGCGGTCGGCGTGACCGTCCGCAATTGCCCGTAAGCCGGATGGGTGAGCGTCATTGCCGTGTCCTTCTGCCTCGCTCGGCGCGAATCTTCTTTCTGCTTACCGCATTTCGGCTCCGACCGCACCGTCGATCAGCTCACCTCGGCGATGAGCTCCACCTCGACGGGCGTGTTCGCGGGCAGTTCGAAAACGCCCACCGCCGAGCGGGCGTGGGCGCCGGCCTCGCCGAACAGCTCGCCGAGCAGTTCCGACGCGCCGTTGATCACCTGCGGCTGATTGTTGAATCCCGGTGCGGACGCGACGAATCCGACGACCTTCACGATCCGCACCACCGAGTCCAGCCCGACCAGATCGTGGACCGCCGCGAGCGCGTTGAGCGCGCACAGCTGGGCCGCCTGCCTGGCCTGTTCGAGGCTCACCTCGGCGCCGACCTTGCCGACTGCGGACAGCTCACCGCCGACGAACGGCAGCTGACCGGAGGTGTAGACATACGATCCGCTGCGCACCGCCGGGACATACACACCCGCCGGCGCGGTCACGGCGGGCACGTCGAGTCCGAGCCGGGCCAGATTCTCCCGCCAGAGCTGCGCCATCAGCCCTTCACCCGCTTGAGGTAGGCCACGTGCTGCTCACCGGTCGGCCCCGGCAGCACCGTGACCAACTCCCAGCCGTCCGCACCCCACTGATCCAGAATCTGCTTGGTCGCATGCGTCAGCAACGGCACGGTCGCATATTCCCACTGCGTCACATCACTCATGGCCCGAGCGTATAGGTGCGCCCCACCCCCGAGAACCTTTGGGCTCGCCTCAATTCGATGCCGGTCCAGCGCCCCTGAACACGTCACATCGATCAGGTCACCCGCCCCCACGAACCTCGTCCCGGCAACCGGGGGCAACGCCAACCCTGTTCGTGGCCCATCCCGCCCCGCTCGCACGCGTGGCCGTCGCGACGACACGGGCCGAGCAGCGAGGTCCCGGGGGGCCGCGAACAAGCGGAGCGAAGCAGAGGCAATCGGACACGGTTCGAAGCCTGTCTCGCCGCTCGAACGCGTGGCGGGTGCGAGGAACGAGTGCCCGACACAGGGCCGAACGGCGAGCCCCGCAGGGGCCGCGAACCCGCCGAAGCGAAGCGAAGGCCATCGGACACAGACCCTGTGGTGTACCAGACAGTTGACGCATCCCATGGTGGCTTTTTCACAGCGGGCTATAGGCTCGCGAACGTGGGAGCACCGATAGCAGCGCCCGTTTCCAGCGAAGCGGGGCCCGAGTTAGGTTGGCCGGAGCGGGCGGACAAGGCCCGGCTGCACTACGTTTCCGGTAAAGGCGGCACCGGGAAGTCGACGGTGGCCGCGGCACTGGCGCTGGCGCTCGCGGCGGGTGGTCGCCGGGTGCTGCTGGTCGAGGTGGAGGGGCGTCAGTCCATCGCGCAACTGTTCGATCTGCCGCCACTGCCGCCGACCGAGACCAAGATCGCGACCGCCGACGGCGGAGGCGAAGTAATGGCGCTGGCGCTCGATATCGAACACGCCTTCCTCGAGTACATGGACATGTTCTACAACCTCGGCTTCGCCGGCCGGGCGATGCGCCGGATGGGCGCCATCGAATTCGTCACCACGATCGCGCCGGGTCTCAAGGACGTCATCCTGACCGGCAAGATCAAGGAATGCGCCGTGCGTACCGAGGGGGCCGGTAACCGCACCCGGCCGGTCTACGACGAGATCGTGGTCGACGCGCCGCCGACCGGCCGCATCGCCGGATTCCTGGACGTCACCAAGGCCATGGTCGATATGGCCAAGGGCGGCCCGATCGCCTCGCAGGCCGAGGGCGTGTCGAATCTGCTGCACTCCGAACAGACCGTCGTACACCTGGTGACCCTGCTCGAGGCGCTGCCGGTACAGGAGACCGCCGACGCGGTCGCGGAACTGACCGGGGCCGATTTCCGCATCGGCACGGTGATCGTCAACCGCGCCACCGAGGGCTATCTGCCCGCCACCATGCGGGCCCGCGCCGCGGCCGGCGACCTCGACGTCGAGGCCCTGCGCACCGGATTGCACGAAGCGGGAATCATCCTGTCCGACAACGACTTCGAGGGAATCGTGCAGGAAACCATACAGCACAGCGCAACCCTGCGGGCCCAGGACGACAGCGCGGCCGAACTGGCGCGGGTCGACATCCATCAGCTGTATCTGCCCGCCCTGCCCGACGGTATGGACCTGGGCGGGCTGTACGAGCTGGCCGAACATCTGAGCACTCAGGGAGTTCGCTGATGACCGTTCCGAATACCGCTGTGCACCTGGATATTTCGAAGGTCGTCGCGGACCCGTCGGCCCGTGTGGTGGTCTGCTGCGGCAGCGGCGGCGTCGGCAAGACGACCACCGCCGCGGCCATCGCCCTGCGCGCGGCCGAAGCGGGTCGCAAGGTCGTCGTGCTGACCATCGATCCGGCCCGGCGCCTGGCCCAATCGCTGGGCGTGAGCGATCTGGGCAACAGCCCGCAACGTGTGCAACTGGGCCCGGAGGCGAAGGGTGAGCTGTTCGCGATGATGCTGAACATGCGCCGCACCTTCGACGAGATGGTGCTCGAGCACACCACCCCGGACAAGGCCGAGCAGATCTTCGCCAACCACTTCTATCAGACCGTCGCCTCGTCCTTCGGCGGTACGCAGGAGTACATGGCGATGGAGAAGCTGGGCCAGCTCGTCGGCCGGAAGGAGTGGGATCTGATCATCGTGGACACCCCGCCCTCCCGCAACGCGCTGGACTTCCTCGACGCGCCCAAACGGCTCGGGAATTTCCTGAACGGCCGGATGATTCGCGTCATCATGGCCCCCGGACGCGGTGTCGGCCGGTTCGTGACCGGCGCTATGAGCCTGGCAGTGCGCGGCGTGTCCACGATCGTGGGCGGCCAGATGCTCAAGGACGCGTCGGTGTTCCTGCAGTCGCTCGAGTCGATGTTCGGCGGCTTCCAGGATCGCGCGAACCGCACCTACGCGATGCTGTCCCGGCCGGGGACGCATTTCCTCGTGGTGGCCACGGCCGAACCCGACGCGCTGCGCGAGGCGTCGTTCTTCGTCGATCGGCTTTCCACCGATGCGATGCCGCTGGCCGGACTGGTCCTGAACCGCACGCATCCGGTGCTGTGCTCGCTGTCGGCCGAACAGGCCGCCGCGACCGCCGACCGGCTCGCCCCCGCGACCGGCAACGGCGTACCCGGCGGGACCGTGAGCGCGGAATCCGACCACGACGCCACCTCCGACCCCAGCGCGCTGGCTGCGGACGTACTGCGCATCCACGCGCACCGCGCCACCATCGCCAAGCGCGAACAGCATCTGCTGCATCGGTTCACCGGCGCGCACCCCCGGGTGCCGATCGTCGCGGTGACGGCGCTGCCGTTCGAGGTCTCGGATCTGCGAGCGTTGCGCGCGGTCGCCGATCAGCTCTTCGACTCGACCGCGGCTCATACGGCCTGACCGGGATGGTCGCCGGCACACCGTCCGGCCCCGGAAACGGTCCGAGCCCGCGATTGCGGGCTCGGACCGTTGTCGGCAATGTGCTAGATCGCCACCTTCTGCTGCCGCTGGGCGCGGAAAAACTCCGCCCAGGACGTCACCTCGGGATGCTGTTTCAGCAGCGCGCGCCGCTGCCGTTCGGTCATCCCACCCCACACGCCGAACTCCACTCGATTGTCCAGGGCGTCGGCACCGCACTCCATCAGGACGGGGCAGTGCCGGCAGATCGTCGCCGCCTTGCGTTGCGCCGCGCCGCGTACGAACAGCTGGTCGGGGTCCACTTCCTTGCATCGGGCCTGGGAGACCCAGGCGATCCTTGCTTCGGCCTGCTCCACGTCCAATCGAGCGATGGGGGTAGTCATATGCATTTGGTGTGCCCCTTTGCAGTCCGAACACCGGGTCAACGGCGCTCCGGAATCGCGAGCAGTCCGCAACAACCCAACCCCGCTGCGAACTGCACCACATTCCACTTTGAGTGTTAGCTCTATCACACTGGGTTCTCAATCTAGGTAAAGGTATGGGCGGAGCGCAAGACCGTCTCCCGATTTTCTGGTACGGCCGTCCATGCAAAAGTGACATAAAACCGGGCAGTCTGAACCAATTGGGCGACACGCCGGGCTTTTCTCCGAGCGACGCGCCTGCATGTGACGAGATGCACGTCGCGAGCAGGACGGGAACCGGCCGCCCGCACCGCGCAACGTTCGCTTCGAGGCACTGCATTTAGTCTTGGAGCGTGCCGATCTCACAAACGCTCGCCAGACTGGCCGGGGCGTGCATCCTGGCGGCCGCTCTGATCGCCGGGCTGTTGTTCCCGCTCGCCGGTGGTTTCGGGTATATCTCGAACCGCGCCGCCGACGCTGTGGACAACGTCTCGGCGGAAGTGCTGGAAGGCACCGTGCCGGCGGTGTCCACCATGGTCGACGCCACCGGCGCACCCATCGCCTGGCTGTACGACCAGCGTCGGTTCCAAGTTCCCAGCGACAAGATCTCCAACAACATGAAGCTGGCCCAGGTCTCCATCGAGGACCGCCGCTTCCTCCAGCACCACGGCGTGGACTGGCAGGGCACCTTCCGCGCGTTCCTGCGCAACACCTCCAGCGGTGAGGTCCAGCAGGGCGGTTCCACCATCGACCAGCAGTACGTGAAGAACTTCCAGCTACTGGTCGTCGCCAAGACCGATGCCGAACGCCGCGCGGCCATCGAGACCACCCCCGCGCGCAAACTGCGTGAGATCCGCCTTGCGCTGACGCTGGACAAGCAGCTCACCAAGGACGAGATCCTCACCCGCTACCTGAACCTGGTGTACTTCGGCAACGGCGCGTACGGCGTCCAGGATGCCGCGCAGACGTACTTCGGCGTGGACGCCAAGGATCTCACCGTCGCGCAGTCCGCGATGCTGGCCGGTATCGTGCAGAGCTCCTCGCATTTCAACCCGTACACCAACGAGAAGGAAGTGCTCGCGCGCCGGAACACCGTGCTGGACACGATGATCCAGAACATCCCCGATCGCGCCGCCGAATTCCGCGCCGCCAAGGCGACCCCCCTGGGCGTGCTGCCCGAGCCCAAGGGCCTGCCCAACGGCTGCATCGCCGCTGACGATCGCGGCTACTTCTGCGATTACGCGATGCAGTACCTGGAGGACGCGGGCATCAGCAAGGACCAGCTCGACAAGGGCGGTTATCTGATCCGCACCACGCTCGATCCGGCCGTGCAGAATTCGATGAAGGCCGCGATCGACTCGATGACCAACCCGAACCTGGCCGACATCGCCGAGGTCTCCAGCATCATCGCGCCCGGTCAGGACTCGCACAACGTCATGGCCATGGTGTCCAGCCGCACCTACGGCCTGGACGCGAACATCCATCAAACCGTTCAGCCACAACCCTTTTCGATGGTCGGTGACGGCGCGGGCTCGATCTTCAAGATCTTCACCACGGCCGCGGCGATGGAGAAGGGCCTCGGTATCAACGCCAAATTGGACGTGCCCTCCTTCTACGCGGCCAAGGGCATGGGTTCGAGCGGTACGCCGGGGTGTCCGGCGATGACGTACTGCGTCAAGAACGCCGGTAACTACCGTTCGCCGATGTCGGTGACCGAGGCGCTGGCCCAGTCGCCGAACACCGCGTTCGTCAAGCTCATCCAGGCCGTCGGGGTGACGCCGACCGTCGATATGGCCATTCGCCTCGGCCTGCGGTCCTACGCCAAGGCCGCAACCTCCGGACACGGCAACACAAGCATGGCCGACATGTTCAAACAGCAGAATCTGGGTTCGTTCACGCTGGGCCCGGTCGCGGTGAATCCGCTGGAGTTGTCCAATGTCGCCGCAACTCTGGCCTCGGGCGGCAAGTGGTGCCCGCCTTCGCCGATCAAGCAGGTCCTCGATCGCAACGGCAAACCCGTCTCGCTGACCCAGCAGGCCTGTGAGCAGGTCATCGATCCGGGCCTGGCGCACACCCTGGCCAATGCGCTGAGTCAGGACGCCACCGGCGGTACCGCGGCCGCCTCGGCGCACGCGGCGGGCTGGAACGTTCCGGTGGCGTCCAAGACCGGTACGACCGAGACCAACCGGTCCTCGGCCTTCCTGGGCTTCACCGATTCGCTGGCCGGCGCCGCGTACATCTACGGCGACTCGCCGACGCCGGACGAGATCTGCTCGTTCCCGCTGCGCAACTGCGGCAGTGGAAACCTGTTCGGTGGTAACGAACCGGCTCGGAGCTGGTTCATGGGCATCAAACCGGTGCTCGGCAACTTCCCGCCGTCGGTGCTGCCGCCACTGGACGACAAATACGTTCGCGGATCGAACAATTCGCAGATTCCGGACGTGACGGGCATGACCCAGGCCGAGGCGACCTCGGCGCTGATCGCCGCGGGCTTCCAGGTGTCGGCGGTGACCCAGCCCGGCTCGGCCGCCAAGGGCACGGTGCAGGGCACCTCACCCAACGGATCGGCGATCCCCGGTTCGGTGATCACGCTGTACCTCAGCGACGGCACCGAACGCCAGATCCCCCAGGCGGGCACGCCGCAGGTGCCGAGCCTGCCCGGAATTCCGATTCCGCGGCTGCCACCGATCCCCATCCCGATTCCGCTGCCCAGATAGGCGTTCGGAAACATCTCGGGCGGACCTCCGGATCGGGAGGTCCGCCCGAAGTGTGCCGGGGGCCGAGCGGAGGGCCGAAATTACAGCCGGGCCTTGACCGCCGCGGACACCCGCGAACCGTCCGCGCGACCGGCGGCCAGCGTGGTGGCGATCTTCATGACCTGGCCCATCTGCCGCATCCCCGGACGCTCACCGTTCTGCTCGGCGACGTCGGCGATCGCGGTGTCGGCGATATCGGCGACCTCGGCGTCGGTGAGCTGGGTGGGCAGATATTCGTCGATGATCGTCTCTTCGGCGCGCTCGTTGGCGGCGAGCTCACCTCGACCGGCCTGTTCGTAGACCACGGCGGCCTCGTTGCGCTTCTTGGCCTCCTTGGTCAGAACCGCGATGACGTCGGCGTCGGAGAGTTCGCGCGCTTCCTTACCGGCGACCTCGGCGGTCTGCACGGCCGCCAGCAGCATGCGCAGCGTGTTCGTGCGCAGGGCGTCCTTGGCCTTCATCGAGGTGGTCAGATCGGCCCGCAGCTTGGATTTGAGTTCCGACATAGCGCACACGCTATCGGGTCCGGCGGGCTACTCCCAGTATTTTTACCGCGGCGCGGATGTGACGCTGTGCGGAATCACACTCGGTATTCCGCACGTATCTCGCCTATCCTGATCGAATGCCCGTACTCTCGTCTGCCGCATTCCGACGAGCCGCGCTGGGGGCCACCGGGGCCGCAGTCGCCGGAATCGGCTATGCCACGTTGATCGAACGCAACGCCTTCGTTCTGCGTGAGACCACGTTGCCGGTGCTACAACCTGGCTCGTCGAGTTTACGGGTGCTGCACCTCTCCGATCTGCACATGACCCCGGGCCAGAAGCTCAAGCAGGCCTGGGTGCGCGAGCTCGAGGGCCTGGACCCGGATCTGGTGATCAACACCGGCGACAATCTCGCCCATCAGCGTGCGGTTCCCGCGGTGGTGCAGGCGCTGTCCGGATTGCTGTCGCGGCCGGGTCTGTTCGTGTTCGGCAGCAACGACTACTTCGCGCCGGTGCCGAAGAACCCGTTCAAGTACTTCAACAAGAACCACAAGCGCGTCTACGGCGATCCGCTGCCCTGGCAGGATCTGCGCGCGGCCTTCGCCGAACGCGGCTGGCACGATCTGACTCATGTGCGGCGCGATGTCGAGGTGGGTGGTATCAAGATCGCGACCGGCGGCGTGGACGATCCGCATCTGCGTCGCGATCGGTACGAGACCATCGCCGGTGCGCCGAATCCCTTGGCCGAGTTGAGTATCGGGCTCACTCACTCCCCCGAACCGCGGGTGCTGGATCGGTTCGCCACCGACGGTTACGACCTGGTGCTGGCCGGACACACCCACGGCGGGCAGCTGTGCGTGCCGGGATTCGGCGCGTTGGTCACCAATTGCGGAATCGACCGTTCCCGGGTCAAGGGGGCCTCACGCTGGGGTGCACACACCCGGCTGCACGTCTCGGCTGGTCTGGGCACCTCACCGTGGGCGCCGTACCGGTTCTGCTGCCGTCCGGAGGCCACCCTGCTGACGCTGGTCGCGGCGCCGCCGCAGCGTCCCGCGGCCGACAGCGGCCATGGGGTGTCGGCCTCGGAGGCCGTGGCGCGTTAGGGTTGCTCGCGCCGATCCGATACGTCAGGGGCGAGGGTGATCTATGAGTTCGACGAGCGATGATTCCGGCGAGCGGTCCTCCTCCAAGGACCGGCCCCGGTCACAGCAGGCTTCGGTGCTGCGCGGGCTGGATCTTCCCCATCCGACCTCGCCCGCCGATACGACGCATACCGAGATGATCGATATCCGCGCGGCGAACGACGCGCGGACGCAGGCGATTCCGCAGGCCGGACCGCGCGCCGACAACTCGCGGACCGAGGCGATACGACAAGTCGAACCGCCTGCCGGGGCGCGCGCCCAGCCGCCCCACAACGATCCGAATCCCCCTGGGCGCGACGGTGTTCCGGCCGATTCGGCGCAGACCGAAGCCTTCCAGCAGTTGAGTTTCGGCCAGCAGGGGCCGCCCGGCGGACAGCAACCGCTCGCGCTGTCACCGGAGATCGCGCGGTACGCCCCGGACGGCCGGTCCGGACCCGACGCTCGGACGAGTCCGATTCCACAGCAAAAGGTTTCACCGGCGCGCCGACCACGTTCGGGCGCTGACAAGGATCTCGGGCCGCCGCCCGCGCAACCTCCGCAGCCGGTCGGCAGGGGGCGTCCGCACGGCGGTCCGACGAGTCCGATTCCGCGGCAGCCCCACGCGGATCAGGGTGCGCGACAGCCGGAGCAGGCGTGGCAGTTGGGTGCGCCGGAGCAGTCCGCATCGCGTCCGGACGCATCGGGTGGCGCGGCGAGTTCTTCTGCGCGGCAAGCTGATTCGGCACATCGCCAGGATGCGTCCGAGTCGCGCCCGGCCACCGATGACCCCGCTGACGCCGCGGCCAAACATGCCGACCGCCCACTGTCGGCGCGCGAACGCAAGCGGTGGTTGTTCGCCGGGCTCGGCGCGGCGGCGGTCGTGATACTCGGCATCGGGGCGACCCCGCTGCTGACCGGCCGACACTCGAACGATTCCACCTCCACGGTGAGCGCGCTGAGCTCCGGGGCGAGCGCCGTGCCGCTGGCAACTCCGGCGGAGACCGCCGCACCGACCACGGTGGCCGGTCTGCCGTCGCTGATTCCGGGCTATCAGGTCGTGCAGGTTCCGGAACGGGGCGCGGTATTCGACGTGCCCAAGCAGTGGCAGGTCGACCCGAACGGCACGAAGACGTGGGGAACGGCACCGAACACCGTCGAGATCGCCGGTTTGGTTCAGGACGGTAAGGGCTACTGCCCCAACTACATTCGCACCAGCGCATTCCTGACGATGTCCGCGAAACCGGATCCCGCGGTGGCCGCGGTCGACATCGGCGCCCGATTGGCCAAGATCGGCTGGGCCACCTCCACCGGCACCACCCCCGGTAAGGCCGAACCGCTCACCTCGCTCGACGGCCAGCTACACGGCTCCTTCGCCGAAACCGATGGCACATTCAAGCCACCGGCTCCCGGATGCGCCAAAACCTACGCCGTCTACACCTTCGCCTTCCCCAACGAGAACGGCAATTTCGTCATCACCATCGCCGCGGACACCGGCGTCGCCCGCTCGATCGACCGCGCCACGGCCCAGAAGATACTCGCCAGCATCCGTCCCCTTCAGACCAAGTGACCTGCCGATTTAACGTCTGACCCCGCTCTGTTGTAAGCTACTCCAGGTTCACATCACGGGGTGTGGCGCAGCTTGGTAGCGCGCTTCGTTCGGGACGAAGAGGTCGTGGGTTCAAATCCCGCCACCCCGACTCGTGTGTGGAGACACGGGAAAGGCCCCTGACCAGTCCACATGGTCGGGGGCCTTCTTCTTTGCCGTGACCCATTCCCCGGGCGATAGGCAGCGAAAAGGCTGTATCCGCTTTCGCGGTGCGGAACCGAAGGGCGCCACACGATTTCCGGCATACTGCGGCCTCGTCCGCGATCGGTGCCGATGCGAATTCCCAGGCGGCGACAGCCTCGGCGTCCGGGATCGGGTCAACTCGGTGGCCGAACACGGCAAGCGGTGCCGCTGAAAATGCCGGTGGATGCGCAATACTCACCTCATGCCCCGACTTCCGCGCATTCTGGTCGGCCTGTTGGTGGTGTGTGCGGTGTCCGGCACCGCACCCAGCGCCGTATCCGCCGCCCCGGCCGGTGCTTCGGCAATCGTTCGCGAGCGTCCGCTGGGTGGGCGCCAATACGAGGTGGATGTGTATTCAGCGGCGATGGGACGGACGATTCCGGTGTGGGTATCCCATCCGGACCGGCCCGCACCGGCGCTCTACCTGCTCAACGCCGGCGACGGCGGCGACGCGGGTGATCCCTGGACCACAGAGACCGATGTAGGCGCGTTCTTCGCCGACAAACCGGTCAACGTCGTCGTCCCGATGGGCGGCCGAGCCAGCTACTACACCGACTGGCAGGCGCCCGACCCGCTCCTGGGCCGTAACGAGTGGGCCACGTTCCTGACCCGCGAGTTGCCGCCGCTGCTCGCGCAACGCTTCCAGCTGACCGGCCGCAACGCCGTCGCTGGCACCTCGATGTCGGCAACCTCGGCACTGGACCTGGCGATCCAAGCGCCCGGCATGTACCGAGCGGTCGGCGCGTTCAGCGGATGCACCCGCACCGCCGATACGGAGGCTCGCGCCTACATCCGCGCGGAACTGCTGAGTTTCGGCGTCAATGCGAACAACATGTGGGGCGGCGACGGTGACCCTGCCTGGGTCGCCCACGACCCGGTGATCAACGCCGAGCGACTGCGCGGGGTGGCACTCTACCTCGCTACGGGAGACGGCCAGGCAGGTGTGCACGACACCCTCGCCGACCGGTCCATCGCCGCCAACCCCGCCGCGCTGGTCGACCGGCTCGCCGTCGGCGGAGCCATGGAAACGGTCGTCCGAAACTGCATGAACACGTTGGCAGCGCGCTTGCACACCCTCGCCATCCCGGCAACGGTCAACTACTACCGCGGCACCCACTCCTGGCCTTACTGGCAGGACGACCTACACGGATTCTGGCCGGTGGCCGCCGCTGCCCTCGGCGTATAGCTCGCGACAAGGCCCCTGACCTGCACGGTCAGGGGCCTTGCTCTTTCCCTTGGCGGATTCGGATCAGATGCAGAAAACGACGCTACCGAGCGGGAAGCACAAATTCACCGATCCGCTGACGGGCGTTGCCGTTCTCGCCGACGACGCGGCGGGTTGAGCGACCGTCGTGGCCGCGGAGGCGGCCGGAGCTACTGCGAAAAGTATCGGCAGGGCGATCGTGGCGGCGGCCACGGTCTTGATCATTTTCGTTGACATGGTCCATACCTCGATATCTGCTCGGCCGAAGGTCCTGTCGAACCGTCGGTTTCACGAGCGCTGTTGAATAGCCATGAGCCTGGCCGCGGCCGGTCGGCCAAGCCCTCGAGCCGCCCTTGTGCAATCGAGGTGCCCGCCTTGTGAGAGTTCGCCCCGACACGACCTGCGCCGGATGGACCCAAGATCACCAAGCTGTATGGGCGGGAACCCTTTCCACGACGTCGGAGAAAGGATGCTAAGAGGTTACTGCCGCCCACGCGAACTGGACGAGGGACTAAAGTCGTCGCTTACCGGGACCGAGCCGGACCGGTGCGCGCACATCTCACGCGTGCATGGTGGCGCGGACCCCGAGGATCACTTAGAGTTGAGCCGTCACGTGAGTGATGCTGGCGGTGAGGCGCCGTTGCAGCGACGCCCCACCTGGTGGATCAGCTAGCCCGCCGGATGAGCCAGCGGACCATTTCGAGCGCCCCGGCGCCTACGGCAGCACTAACCCAGCATGATGCCGTAGTCGACCGGGGCCTTGCTCTTTGCGCGGCGATGTTTCGCCATTCCCCACCACCTCCCCTCTGGGCGCGGAGTAGGACCTGGTCCTCCGCCCCTCGAAGCGAGGTGCCATCACCCTACGCGAACTTCACGGAAATCGTTGTCGCGCAGTCTATTTGGACGTTCGACTAACGTTCCATAGTGCGACGGTTCAGAGCGAGCACGCGAGAGCGCTCATCATCCGCACCCCTTCCACCTGGGCTCGCACCCATTCAGATCTGTTGTGCGGCAACGGGTGACGTTGTTGCGTACGATCGATGACAAGGTCCGGCGCGATCGCTCGGCGAGGGCGCGGCACAACCGACCACCGAGGTAGGGATCAGGATGGGCGAAGAGGGCGAGCCGATCGCGGAGATCGACATCGAGACACCGCACGCGGCGCGAATCTGGAACTACTGGATGGGCGGGCAGGACAATTACCCGTCCGACCGCGCGGCCGGTGATGCGGTGGCCGAGGTGTATCCGGATATCGTGCGGATGGCCAAGTTGTCGCGGGAGTTCCTGATCCAGGTGGTGAGCTACCTGGCCGGGGAAGCCGGGATCCGGCAGTTCATCGATGTCGGCACCGGCCTGCCGACCATGCAGAACACCCACGAGGTCGCACAGCACATCGCACCGGAATCCCGGATCGTCTATGTGGACAACGACCCAATGGTGCTGGCCCACGCCCGCGCACTGCTGACCAACACCAGCCCCGAGGGTGTGACCACCTACGTCCCCGCCGACTACCACGATCCGGATCTGATACTCGAGCAGGCGGCGCGAGTACTCGACTTCTCCCGGCCGACGGCGGTGCTGTTCATGGGGGTCATGGGCTACGAACCGGATTTGGCGGTGGTGCGCGATATCGTCGGCCGCATGATGGCGCCGATGAGCGCCGGAAGCCATCTGGTGCTGTGGGACGGTACCGATACCGGCGACGCGGTTCTGGCCGGTGGCGAGAAGCTCGTCGAGTCCGGCGGTGTGCCCTACATCCTGCGCAGTCCGGAGCAGCTCGCCAGCTGTTTCGAGGGACTGGAGCTGGTGGAGCCCGGCATGGTCCCGATC
Source organism: Nocardia vaccinii NBRC 15922 (assembly GCF_001613305.1). Classification (GTDB taxonomy): domain Bacteria; phylum Actinomycetota; class Actinomycetes; order Mycobacteriales; family Mycobacteriaceae; genus Nocardia; species Nocardia vaccinii. The sequence continues at coordinate 372,035 of NZ_BDCC01000007.1, read as the reverse complement.
ACCGACTGGCGGCCGATACGCCGGATCGGGACCGACGAACCACTCGACGCCTACGGCGCGGTCGGCCGTAAACCCTGAGTCGAGCGACAAGACTTCGACGGTAACAACGATCGCGTACGCCGGGAGTTCAGACCACGGCCCCGAAGGCGACGCCTTCGATGATCCGGCTGGAACGTTCGGGCTGAAGCGCCTTGATGCACAACCGATCCCAGATCGAATGATACGCATCCAGATCGCCCCGGCGGTCGAGGAACTGCCCGCTGGTGGCGTGGTGAAGATGCACGATATCGGACAGATCCGGGTTGCCGAACCGCATCAGGGTGAACGGCACCGCACTGAGCACCGGCCCGCATACATGGTCGGGCACGATCTGGATCGTCACGTTCACCAACTCGCTCACCCGGCCCATGTGCTCGAGCTGCGCCCGCCAGGCCTGTGTACTGCCGATCTGGCGCCGCAGCACGGACTGCTCCAGCAGTACCCACAACCGCAACGGATCGGGTCCGGTGAGCCGGCGCTGCCGCCGTTCCAGCAGTTCGGTGTGCCCGAAATCGTCGGGAGCGCCCGGACAGGCGATATCCAGCACCCCCCGCGCGTATTCGGGTGTCTGCAACAGCTCGGGAACGATACCGGGCGAATAACTCCGCATCAGGGTGGCCGAATCCTCGAAGGCGAGGTAGGTGTCATACCAGCGCGGTGCCACCTCGGCATCGATGTGCCGATGTCCGGGCGCGTTGGCTCGTCGCGCGAGGTTTACGTACTCGGTGCGCCGGGCCGTATCGCCGACCCCGTACAACGTCAGCAACTTCTCCAGGTCGGGCAGCCGGAATCCCAGCAATCCGGATTCGAGCCGGCTGATCTTCGAATGCGAGGCACCGATCGCCCGGCCGACGTCGTACCCCTTGAGACCGGCAGCTACCCGCAGCGTCCGCAACCGAGTCCCCAGCAGGCGGCGCGCAAGCGCCGGATCCTCGCCGGAGTCATCATCTCCCTCACGTGAGCGCGCGAGGGAGGCTATACCCTTGGTCACCGCCCCTCCCAGGGGACTCTGCTATCGCTGTCTCCGAGTTTGCCACAGCCCCTGCCCGGCGGCGAATCGACTTTGCAATGGCCCAGCTGGAGGCGCGCTCGAATCCTGCGCGTGCCGATTATCGGCGGACCTGCTTCACCGCGGCGGTGAGAACTCCGGCCAGGGGGGTGAGCAGGTCACCGCATCCGGCCGGGTCAGACCGGGGTGATCGGCAGGCGTAGCGCTGCCGGGGCGGCCTGGGGCACGACCGGGGATTTCGGGGCGATCGGGGTGACGCGACGGTACGGCTCACCGAGCGCGGGGCGGGGATCGGGCTCACCCTTGTTGGGCCACAAGGACATTGCGCGCTCGGACTGGGCGGTGATGGTCAGCGACGGGTTGACGCCGAGGTTGGCCGAGATGGTCGAGCCGTCCACGATGTGCAGGCCCTCGTAGCCGTAGAGCCGCTGATAGGGATCGACGACGCCGGTCTCGGGCGAATCGCCGATCGCGCAGCCGCCGATGAAGTGGCCAGTGATCGGAACGTTCGCCAGCTCGGTCCAGCTGCCCTGCGGGATGCCGTCGATCTTCTCCGCGATGCGACGAGTGACGTCGTTGCCCTCGGGAATCCACGCGGGCGGGGCCTGTCCCGGGCCGGGCTTGGTGGTCATCCGCCGGCCGAACAGTCCGCGCTTGTTGTAGGTGATGATCGAGTTGTCCAGATTCTGCATGACCAACACCCCGATCATCCGCTCGGACCAGCGCCGCGGATTGTGTAGCTTCGCCAGATCCCTTCGCTGCCTGACCATTTCGCGCATACCGAGCACCCAGCGACGCTTGCCCTCCTGCCCGTCGACCAGCACCGTGGTCAGCAGGCTCATCGCATTGGACCCCTTGCCGTAACGCACCGGTTCGATATGGGTGTGGTCGCTGGGATGGATCGATGACGTGATCGCAACGCCCCGAGTGAAATCGGTGTCCTTGCGCCGCGAACGCGCGGCGAGCACCGCTTCCGAGTTGGTCCGCGCCAGATGCCCGAGCCGCGGCGAGATATTCGGCAGCACACCGCGATCGCGCAGGTTGTGCAGCAACTGCTGGGTGCCCAGCGCGGCAGCCGAGAAGACCACCTGATCGGCGGTGAACGTCTTGCGCCCCTTACGAATCCATCGCCCAGTCCGCACGGTGTCGATCGCGTAGCCCCCCTCCGGCAGCGGCCGCACCGTGACCGCGGTGGTCAGCGGATGCACTGTGGCGCCGGCCTTTTCCGCGAGGTAGAGGTAGTTCTTGACCAACGTGTTCTTCGCGCCGTGACGACAGCCGGTCATACATTCGCCGCAGTGGGTACAGGTCCGCCGCTGCGGCCCGACGCCGCCGAAGTACGGATCGTCGACCTCGTTGCCGGGCCGCGCGTCCTCGCCGGCGAACAGCACGCCGACCGGGGTGCGCCGATAGGTGTGCGCGATACCCAGATCCTCCGCGACCTCCAGCAGCACGCGATCCGAGGGCGTGGTGGCCGGATTGGTTGTCACACCGAGCATCCGGCGGGCCTGGTCGTAGTGCGGAGCGAGCTCATCGCGCCAATCGGTGATGTGCGCCCACTGTTTGTCCCGGTAGAACTGTTCGGGCGCCTCGTAGAGCGTATTCGCGTAGACCAGCGAACCGCCGCCCACACCGGATCCGCTCATGATGAACGTGTCGTTCAGCAGCGTCATCCGCTGGATGCCGAAGCATCCCAGCTTGGGCGCCCACAGATACTCGCGCATATGCCAGGAGTTCTTCGCGAACTCGTCGTCGGCGAAGCGACGGCCGGTCTCGAGCACGCCGACCCGATACCCCTTCTCGGTCAGCCGAAGAGCCGTGACACTGCCCCCGAATCCGGACCCGATGACCAGCACGTCGTAATGCGTCATAGGCCACACCATAGGCAGTGCCCAGGACATCGAACGAGAGTCTCGCGGCCAGAAAATCGATATATTCGGCCACTCGGCGAACAGGCGGCGAATGGCGAGAACCGCAGGTGACGGGACGACCGCTCAACGGCCGGGCTATATTCCATCGAAGTTCTTTTCGCGATGAGAACGGGAAGCCGGTGTGAATCCGGTGCGGTCGCGCCACTGTGTCCAGCCTTGCTGGGAGCCAGACCCCGACTCGTCGCATCCCACGGACGGGGACGCGAGATCCCCAGAAGGGTGGTGCCCGTCATGGCCCCCGAAGCGAATACCCGACGCGTCCTGCACGACGTCCTGCACGACTGGAATCGCCGCGACTGGCTCGAAGCCGCCACCCTGATCGGCGTCGTCGTGGTGATGCACCTGATCGGATTCGGCCTGTTGTTCGGTGCGATCGCACCGCACGGCTACCACATCGGCACCCAGGTCTTCGGTGTCGGACTCGGCCTGACCGCCTACACCTTCGGGCTGCGGCACGCCTTCGACGCCGATCACATCGCGGCCATCGACAACACCACCCGCAAGCTGATGAGCGACGGCAAACGCCCCAAGGCGGTCGGATTCTGGTTCGCCATGGGCCATTCCACGATCGTGTTCGTCCTGGCCGCGCTGGTGGTGGTCGGCGCGCGGGTGGTCGGCACACTGGTCGACGACGACTCGCCCGCACGCAAGACACTGGGCACCGTATCGACCGTCGCCTCGGGCTCATTCCTGTATCTGATCGGGTTGCTCAATATCGTCGCGCTACTGGGCATCTGGCGAGTCTTCCGCAAGATGCGCACCGGGGCTTTCGACAACACCGAACTCGAGGCGGCGCTCGACGCACGTGGCTTCCTGGCCCGGCTGCTGCGCCCGGTGATGGGTATGGTGACCCGGCCGCTGCACGTCTATCCGGTCGGCGTGCTGTTCGGCCTGGGGTTCGACACCGCCACCGAGGTCGCACTGCTCTCCCTGGCCGGATCGGGGGCAGCGGCCGGGCTGCCCTGGTACGCGATCGTGGTGCTGCCCTTGCTGTTCGCGGCCGGTATGAGCGTGATGGACACCATCGACGGCCTGTTCATGAACGTCGCCTACGACTGGGCCTTCGCCAACCCGGTCCGCAAGATCTTCTACAACCTGACCATCACCGGACTTTCGATCGCTGTCGCGATCCTGGTCGGCTCGATCGAACTGATCACGGTGCTGCACGACGACGCCGGACTCTCCGATCCGATCACCGGCTGGATCTCCGATATCAATCTGAACAACGTCGGATTCGCCATCGTCGGGCTCTTCGTGCTGGCGTGGATCGCCGCGGTGGCCTACTGGCGCCTGGCGAAGGTTGAAAAGCGTTGGGCGGTAGAAACTTCCGAGTAACCCTCAGAGTCGGTGCTCGAATCGGACTGCGCTACAACTGATGGTACCGAACGGAAACGTCCGCGGACCGGTCGACGAGGAACCGGTCCGCGGACGTCACTGGCGAAAGTGCGCTCAGCGCAACCGCAATCGCCGCATCATCCGCAACGTCAGCAGCGTGGTCTGCAACTGCTTGGCGTATGGCATGGCCGCGCGGGCCGCCATCACCTGCCGCTTCTGCACACCGATATTGACCGAATCGGTGTACTTGAGCAGACCGGCGTCGCCGTGCCGGGTGCCGACCCCGGACTGCTTCAGGCCACCCGAGGGCGTCGCCTTGGACGAGTAGGTGACCACGAAACCGTCGTTGATGTTGACGTTCCCGGCCTCGAGCTGACCGGCGATCTTCTCCGCACGAGCCGCATTGCGGCTCCACACGCTCGCATTGAGGCCGTAGGTGGTGGCATTGGCCTGCTCGATCGCATCCCGCTCGGAGCTGAACTTGTAGATGGTGACCACGGGCCCGAAGGTCTCCATCGTCGCGTGGGTCATCTCCGGGGTCACCCCGGTCAGCACGGTCGGCTCGTAGAACGCCGGACCGATATCCGGACGCGCCTTACCGCCGGTCAGCACGGTGGCCCCCTTGGCACGCGCATCCTCGACATGCGCGGACACCCGTTCCAGCTGATCCGGGGAAACCAGTGAGCCGAACTCCGGATCAGTCCCGTACGACGCACCCGCCTTGGCGCCCAATTCCTCTGCCGCGGCGACGAATCGGCGCACGAACTCGTCGTAGTGCCGGTCGTGCACATAGATGCGCTCGATGTGCATGCACGCCTGACCGGTATTACCGAACACCGCGAATATCGCGCCCGGAATCACGTCGTCGAGGTTCGCATCGTCCAGCACGAGCATCGGATTCTTACCGCCGAGCTCGAGGCTGCATCCGATCAGATTGCGCCCGGCAAGCTCGCCGATGGTGCGTCCGGTCGCGGTCGATCCGGTGAACATGACGTAGTCGGAGTTCTCGATCAGCGTCGGGCCCACATCGGGACCGCCACCGCATACGACCTGCATCAGCCCGCGCGGCAGACCTGCCTTGTACAGCAGTTCCACGCCGAACAGCGTGCACAGCGCGGTCTTGTTGTCCGGTTTGAGAACCACGCCGTTGCCCGCGATCAGCGCCGGGGTGGAATCGGACATCGCGATGGCGAACGGGAAGTTCCACGGCGCGATGACCGCGACCACGCCCTTGGGTCGGTGCTGTTCGATCGAGCTGGAGATGACCGGCATATAGCCGCCGCGACGCACCGGCTTCAGCACCCGCTCGGCGGTCTTGAGGTAGTGGCTGATCACCATCGGCGGATCGCAGGACTCCTCGATCGCCATGCGGCGGGTCTTGCCGGAGCCGACCTGGATCAGGTCGGCGATGGTCTCGATCTCGGTGAGGATCAGCTCGTGCCAGCGCTGGAAGACCTCCAGGCGGCGCTCGACGGACCAGGAGGCCCACTCCTGCTGCGCGGCGCGCGCCTGGGCGGCCGCCGCGACCACGTCCTCGGGCGAGGACTGCGGCAGCGCGCCGACGACCGCGCCGGTGTACACCTCGATCATCTCGTAGGGCTCGCGCTTTTCACCTGCGGTGCCCGCGGTCACCATCGCGGTCAGCCGGTCGATGAGCGTCTTCGTGATCCGCGGCGGCAGCGTGGTCGCCCCGCTCTGCGTGGTTGTCTCCATCCGCACTCTCCCTCACTTGCCGCCCCGTGACGGCGGTCACCTCCTCTAAACTAGAACACGTTATTGTTCAGGACAACGTCCCGGGGTAGCTTGCCCCTATCCACGAGAGAGAAAAGAGTCGGCGATGACCACGGCAGCCACTGAAACCGGTAGCAGTACCGAGCCACACGCGCTGGTCGAACAGCGCGGCGGGACGATGATCATCACGATGAACCGGCCCGCGGCCCGCAACGCCCTGACCGGCGAGATGCTCGAGATCATGCTGAACGCGTGGCAGCGGGTCGACGAGGATCCGGACCTGCACTGCTGCATTCTGACCGGTGCGGGCGGTGCGTTCTGTGCGGGCGCGGACCTCAAGGCGATGAGCCGCAACGATCCGAGCAATGCCATGGGCGAGGGCGGCAAATTCGACGCTTCGCGAATTCCGGGGCTGCTCAAGGGATATCGGCTGAGCAAGCCGCTGATCGCCGCTGTCGAGGGTGCGGCGATCGCGGGCGGCACCGAGATCCTGCAGGGCACCGATATCCGCGTTGCCGGTGAGAGCGCGAAATTCGGTGTGTCCGAAGCACGTTGGAGCCTGTATCCGATGGGCGGGTCGGCGGTTCGACTGCCGCGGCAGATTCCGTACACCATCGCCGCGGAGATCCTGCTGACCGGACGCCACATCACCGCGGCCGAGGCCAAGGAGATCGGCCTGATCGGCCACGTCGTCCCGGACGGCACCGCGTTGGACAAGGCCCTGGAGCTGGCCGAGATGATCAACGCCAACGGTCCGCTCGCCGTGCAGGCCATCCTCAAGACCATCCGCGACACCGAGGGGATGCACGAGGAGGAGGCGTTCAAGCTGGACGCGAAGGTCGGGCTGTCGGTGTTCGCCAGCGAGGACGCCAAGGAGGGACCGCGGGCGTTCGCGCAGAAGCGCAAGCCGGAGTTCAAGGGCCGCTGAGCGACTCAGCGGGAGAATACGAGACCGGCGGGGGCGTCGAGCACCCGCCGGTCATTCGTTTCACGGCTCGCGGCGACCGTCCGCGCGACGCGGCTTCGACCTGCCCTGCCGACGCCGGCGAACACGCCCGGCTCGGGCCCGCCGCGCAGCATTCAGTGAATCTCCCGAGCATCCTCGAAAGTCATTCGAAGCGAACCGATTTCGCTGGTGAACAGGGCGCGCCGGGGCAGGCCCAGCGCGCGCATCTGCTCGGCGATCGGATGCTCGCCGAGTTCGACCCGCGCCCCGCCCGGCCGCATCCGCACATCGGACGGATTCATCACCCACGGCGTGCTGCGCAGGACGCCGTCGAGGTTGGTGTACGCCGCGATCGACGCACCGCCCAGTTTCGCGGGCGCGGGGATGCCCCCGCTGGTCTCCAGCGCCACCACCAGACGACCGTCCATCAGCACCTCGCACCGCTTGCCGCGACCGAGCGAGGTGATCCGGATGTCGGCCATCTCCTTCGGGAAACCCCAGATCTCGCGACCCGCCGCCAACGTGAAGGGTTGATTCACCGGCAGCCACGAGATGTAGATACCGATACTCGACCGGTCGCCGGGCAGCCGCGCCATCACGGCCAGGCCGAACTCGTGATACGGCCCCAGATCGCCATCGATGTAGCGGACGAACACCAGCGTGCAGATCGCCCGCCCGGCAATCGTGACCGGCTCCAATCCGCTGCCGCCCAAGATGTTTCGCGCCGCGTCGCTGTCCGCGAGGAACATGGCCGAGGCCGCGTCCGCGACGCGGATCTCGACCGGCATCGTGACCTTTTCACCGAGAATCGAATGCACCGCTGCCATATCTCAATTAGAACACGTTCTCATTTTGCGCGGAAGGCGTCGCGGCGGACGGGCCCGGCCGTTCGGGCCCGGCCGTTCGGGCCCGGCCAGGCGGACTCAGCCCTCGTGGTCCGGGACGTGAGCTGCGGCGTACTCCTTGGCCCAGCGATAGTCGGGCTTACCGCTGGGCGCGCGAACCACCGCGTCCACGACCCAGATCCGGCGTGGCAGTTTGTATCCGGCCAGATGGGCGCGCACGTGTTTGCGCAGGGCCTCGAAATCGACGGTCGCGCCGGGTTCGGCGGAGATCACGGCGGCGACCTGCTGGCCCCAGCGCTCATGCGGAACACCGATGACCAAGACGTCGAAGACCGTGTCGTGCGCCTTGACCACGGCTTCCACCTCCTCGGTGAAAACCTTCTCACCGCCGGTGTTGATCACCATATTGCCGCGGCCCAGCAGCGTGATCGAGCCATCCTGCTCGACCCGGGCGCGGTCGTCGGTGACGACCATCCGGGCGCCGTCCACGGTCTGAAAAAGCTTGGCGGACTTGACCGGATCCTTGTAGTAGCCGATCGGCACCGAACCGGTCTTGGCGACCCAGCCCTCGCCGCCGGGACCGACCGGAGCGCCCTGCTCGTCCACCACCAGCGCACCGCGGCCGGTCTGCACCCGGGGGCCGCGGCTGGGATCGTCGTCCTTCTGCGCGAATCCGATTCCACCGAAACCGGTTTCGGACGACCCGATGGAATCGGTGATGACAGTCGTCGGCAGCAGCTCGATCAGGTCGTTCTTCACCGACTGCGACAGCAACGCCGCACCGGACCCGACGGCAAGCAGTGAGGAGGCATCGACCGGATTCGCCCGGTACGCCTCCACCAGCGGACGGGCCATCGCGTCACCGGTGATGACCAGGATGTGCGGCTTCACGGTCGCCATGACCTGCCAGACCCGTTCGGGATCGAAGCGCGGCTCGAACACCACCGCATTGCCCGACCACAGGGCGGTGAAGGTAGGCATCATCGCCGCGGCGTGGATCAGCGGCGGCAACACGAACCACATGCTCGGATCGCCCTGCGCACCGACGCGGGACTGCTGGTATTCGTCGGTGACCGGTTCATTGCTGTAGAAGTCGATGCCGCCGCCGAGTACCCGCCACATGTCCTCCTGCCGCCACATCACCCCCTTGGGCATGCCGGTGGTACCGCCGGTGTACATCATGAACAGGTCGTCGGCAGTGCGCTCGCCGAAATCCCTTGTCGTGGAACTTTTCTCGAAGGCAGACTGATACGGCGTCGAGCTGCTGGAAAGATCCGCGCCGCCCTGATCGTCCTCCACGACGAGTGCGTGGCGGATCGAGGGCACCGCTTCGCGGGCCTGCTCGACCGTCGGTGAATAGCACCGATGATGCACCAGCGCGACGAGATCCGCGTTGTCGTAGATGTACTTCAGTTCCTCGGTGCCGTACCGGTAGTTGATATTGATCGGCACGGCCCGCACCTTGAAGCAGGCGATCAGCGTCTCGAGGGTTTCCACGGAGTTGTGCATCTGGAACCCGACATGGTCGCCCACGCCGATCCCGACCGAATCCAGGTGGTGCGCAAGCTGATTGGAGCGGTTCTCCAATTCCTGGAACGTCGCCCGCCGATCACCCTGGATGACCGCCACCCGGTCGGGCATGATGTCGACGGAATGTTCGAACAGGTCGGCGAAGTTGTTCGGCATCTTTCGGCCCTTTCGCTGCGAACGACCCGAAAGGGTCTAGACGACGGTGAGCGGCAGCGAACGCCGCTCGGTGAAGCTGAAGTCGGCGCCGGTGCTGAACCGGGTGATGGCCACTTCCGGAATTTCCTTGAAAGGCGTTGCCGCCTGGGAGATCTCGAAAACGACCTCACCGTCTCCGGCATCACGGGCGCTGGTGTCGAAATGCGGATTCACACCCCGCGCCATGGCATTGATCGGCTCGAGGTGCTCGGCGTCCACCAGTGCGGGCCAGCCGCCGTCGGCGACACCGGGACAGTCGCGACGCAGCCGCAGCACCACCGTCTCCTGCTCGATGCTGATGTCGATATCGGTGTAGGGCAGCGGATTCCACGCCGGGTGCAGGCGCAGGATCTGCGCCAGCGCGGCCGCGTCGTCACCCAGGCCCAGCGCCTTGCGCAGCCGTTCCGAGGTCAGCCCGGCGATACCGGTGAACTGCTTGCGGGCGATCTCGGTCGCCTGTTCCGCACTCGCGCGGTCGCGCACCGCGATCAGGAAGCCGAGCGTCAGCAGATGTTGCTGTAGGCAGACCTCATCGGCCATGCGCACCAGTGCGGATTTGGAAAAGTCACCGAAGGTGAGATCGCTCAGCAGCGGACCGGCGTAGTCGCCGTTGCCGGCATCGGACGAATCCACCGGCGCGAGTGCGAGTTTCGCCGCGGCCGTGGCCTCGATCTGCGGCGTGTGCACCGGGATCGGCGGCGGTTCGTGCGACGGATCGATGACAACGGTCCACGCGCACACCGGAACCCGATCGGCCGGAACGCGCGGCGGCCGGTGGATCGGACGCACCTGCGCCAGCGGATTGGTGGCCAGCGCGGTGGCGTCGAAGGTGGGGTCCTCGATGGTGTGGCACATCGAGACCACGAAATCCGCACCCATCGGCTCGACGTCGGCCAGCGCGCCGCAGTGGTCCAGCCAGAATTCGCCGTGATTGTCGTCGGTGATCCGGAAGCGGAAGTCCATGAACTGCGGGGGCGCACCGATATCCAGCTGCAGACCCTTGAAGATGGTCTCCACGCCGTTACCCGGAATGTTCAGCGCCTCGCGCATGCGGCGGGTGTAGACCGGGCTGGCCAGCTGCCATTCCTCGATCGCCACTTCGGCCATCCCCTCACGGCCGAACGCCCCGATCGTATGCGCCATTCCGGAACGGTCGATGAGATGGCCGCACAACAGCAGCTCGGGCAGCAGTATCGCGAGCTGCTCCCGGCTCAGTTCGGCGAACCGGCTCGCGCTCACCACAGCGGCACCGGAGACTCGCCGATCCGATACCACCCGGGCAACGGCTCGTCGGACGCGGAGCGGGCGATGCGCTTCTGCATCCCCGGCGAGAGCGCGTCCGCGGACATCATTTCCACGAAAAGCGCTGCCACATTGCCGAAGTCGAAGAAATCGCGCTGCCAGGACCACTGGAAGTCGCCCGCGTAGCGGAACCAGCTGCCGCCGATGCCCTCCGGGCTGTAGTGGCTGCCGTCCGGGCGGGTGCGCTCGTTGATCTGCTTCCAGAACCCGATCACGCTGCCGGATCGTTCGTCCACGACGAATTCCTGATAGGGATAAGTCCAGCCCTCCAGCCCCTCCATCTCCTGCCCGAGCGCCAGATCACGGATCTCGTCCCGGCCCACGGCCATGAATTCCTGCTGTGGACCGTAATTCCAGCCGTAAGTCGCGTCGGCGGTGTACATCTGCGCGAGGGGACGCCAAACCCCTTGCGCCTCACAATTCTTGTTCTCCTGTACCCAGCGCTCGATCATCCGATCGAGTTCGTCGCGGGAATAGCCTGCCATCCGAAATTCCTCTGTTCTCAGGGCTGTCGAGAGGGCCTGGGCCCGAATGATCTAGTCGTCGACGATGGACAGTGCCTGCGTCGGGCAGTAGCGGACCGCTGCGCGCGCGGCCTCGAGATCCGCGCCGGGATCTTCGCGCAGAATCCGCACGGTGCCCGCCTTGGGCACCTCGAACAGGTCCGGGGCCTCGGCCTGGCAGACCGCATGCCCCTGGCACAGATCGGAATCCACAACGATGCGCATCACCGGCTCCCTTGTTCGCCATCGGATTTCGGTTCGGTCAGCGGGGCCTCGGGCTGCACCTCGACCAGCACCAGGTGCGCACCGCGCGGGGTGCCCACCACCGCGGTGACGGCCGCGGCCAGATCCGATGCCCGCAGGAAATACGGGTGCCGGGCGAATCCCCATTTCACCCAGTCCTCGAGCAGCGGCCCGACCACCTCGGGCTTCGCGTTCATCCCCATCCCGGTCTGCGTCGCGCCGGGACGGACGATCGAGGCGCGAACTCCGGTGCCCTCCAGTTCTTTACGCAGTTGAACGGCCATCGCCTCGAGGCCCGTCTTGGCGGCGTTGTACGCGCCGACGCCCGGACGCGGGACGTCCACGCAGTCCGAGCCGATCACCACGAAATCACCGCGACGTCGGGTGATCATCTGCGGCAGAACGTGATACGCGAATCGCTGCGCCCCCTGCAGATGTACCTGCACCTGCGAGCCGAACTCGTCCGGGCTCATGTCCCAGACGTGCCCGAACTCCAGGTCGCCCGCGCCGTAGACGACTATTTCCGCGGGGCCCAAAGCCTTTTCGGATTCGGCGACGAATTCCTCGACCGAGGCGTTGTCCGATACGTCGAGCCGGTGGGCGAACGCCTCGCCGCCGTCGGCGCGGATCTTCTCGGCCAGTTCCTGGCAGACCTCCACCCGCCGCGCGCCCAGGGCAACCGGATAGCCCTGTTCGGCCAGGGCCACAGCGGTGGCCGCGCCGATTCCCGAAGAGGCCCCGGCGATCAGCGCCGGACGGCGCTGCGGGTGTGGTTCGAATCTGGGCATCAGTGGCTCACCTCGTCGGCTGTAACAGTGGTCTCATCCTGGCGTGTCATCGAACCCGCACCCGCACAGGAAGTTTCGCGAAACCGCGGACATTCGTGGAATGCACCCGCTCGATGCCCGCGACGTCCACCTCGTAGGCGCGGACGCGATCGGCGAACTCCCGCAACGCGATCGAGGCCTGGAGGCGCGCCAGATGCGCCCCGAGGCAGAAGTGCACGCCGCGGCCGAAGCTCAGCAGCCCGCCCTTGTCCGGGCGTTCGATGTCGTAGATCTCCGGATCGGCGAAGACGTTCTCGTCGCGATTCGCCGAACCGACCAGCAGCAGCACCTTCGCGCCCTCGGGCACGGTGCCGCCGTGGAATTCCAGGTCGACCGCGGCGGTGCGGGCCAGGATCTGGCTGGAAGTGTCGTAGCGCAGCGTCTCCTCGACCCAGTCCGGCACCAGTTCGGCATGCGCCGCGACCTTCGCGTACTGCTCGGGGTTGATCGCGGCCCAGTACAGGGCGTTGCCGAGCAGTTTGGTGGTGGTTTCGTTCCCCGCGATCACCATCAGGAACATGAATCCGAGGATCTCCTCGTCGGTGAGCCGGTCCCCATCGGCCTCCGCGTCCAGCAGCGCCGAGGTCAGGTCCTCGGTGCGGGCGCGGCGGCGCTGGGCGATCATCTCCGCGTAGTAGCCGACCAGCTCGAACGTGGCCTCTACCGCGGCCACCGGGACGTCCAGCACCCCGTCCTCGCGATGCACCACCAGATCCGCCAGCCGCCGGATCTCGGCGCGATCGGGTTCGGGCACGCCCATCAGCTCGGAGATCACGTCCATCGGCAGTTTGCCCGCGACCTGCTCGATCCAGTCGAAACTGCCCGCGGCCAGGGCCGGTTCGAGATGTTGCAGCGTCAATTCCCGGATCCGGGTGTCCATCGCGGCGACCCGCCGCGGGGTGAACCCTTTGAACACGAGTTGCCGCAGCCGCAGATGCCGCGGATCGTCCAGCGCCAGGAAGGACATCGTCTTGTGCGCGTGCGGCCCCCAGGCGGCCGGATCCAGCGACACTCCGTTCGCACTCGACAGCCGCACGTTGTCCCGGAACCCCGCCCCGACATCGGCGTGCCGCGACAACGCCCAGAATCCGAGGTCGGGATTGTGATACAGCGGCGCCTCGGCCCGCATCCGCCGATACAGCGGATACGGATTCTCGTGGAAGGCGTAGTCGTACGGGTCGAAGGTGAGTGCCTCCGCGGCAACGCCGGTCATCGCCATCACCTCCGATTCGAGAACGTGTTCAGTCCCCCGCGACCACCACCGGCCGCTTCGAGAGACACGTAGCTGGACATGTGTCTGGACCGTACCATCGGCAGGGCTCGCCGACAATGTCTCATCGATTTTCCCAGGCTTCGGGGATTCGGGGTGGGAGTTTCGGCCATACACCGGGAGTGTCGGAGAAGGGCTCGGAGGTGGGCGTCGAACCACACACCCGCCACCGGCGGGGCCGTGCCCATCAGGCGAATTGCAACAAGTTCATGCGCTGGTCGGCCGACCACAGCGGACACCCACTAGCGGAGCGGACCGCATCGGAGGTAGCACTCGGCAACACGAAGGCGCACAACACGATCGACCTGCCGGACATCGGGTGCGACAACCACGCAAGCACCGGCAACCGTCGACGCCGAGCCGATCTACACCACCCGGATATGGAACGGCGGCGCTGCCGGCATCCGCGCAGCCGAGTTCCCCGCCGTGTCATCGGCCCGACTGCACACCATCAGCACAGCCCACCCACGCCGGCTTCGCCGGGGTGTCCAGGCAGGTGCGGACTCCGGCCGGGCGACGTGACAGTTCAGCAGCGACGCACCTGCGCGCTGCCAGATCAAAAGTATTGCAGCACAGCCGAATCGAACTCGTCGCTGTCGTCGACCTCTGTCGGAGGCGTGTACTTCCGCCCCCGCACGTGCCGCAGGAACTCCTCCGGGATATCCAGCCCGTAATTCGCCAGATAATGCACCGAATCGACCCGCCAGATCCACTCACCATCCGAGATCAGCGACGAGGCACTCATGATCCGCTGGTCCCCGTCGACCAGATCGGTGAGCACATCCAACACGTCGAAAACACCGGGCGCAGAACGCATATACGCGACAATCTCCGCACGATCCTCGATCACACGATCGGTGAACGACTCGACAAGCGAGGGCAACTCATCGTGCCGTCCCTTGCGCCGATCGGCGTACATCTCCCGGTACATCCCGACCGTCTTCAACTCTGTCATCGATATCTCGCCCCCGGATTTGTCGCGACGGTCTGGAGAATTATTGTTCATGATCACCCTATCGTGTGATCTGCACGTGAGTGATATGGGTTCGAGCGAGCCTCAGTGGCTCAACTGCCCAATCCGGAGCAGCGCTCGCACTACCCTAGGATGATCGGACAGCACTCTCACGGGGGAGCGGCGGGAGGCCGAAAAGCAAGGAGGGGCCGGTGAATTCGGCCATACCACCCGCAGCGCACAGTCGACCGACCGCACCACAGCGGACGGCACCTCGACGAACGCACGGCCGATATCGTGGCGAACCAGTTAGCCGAACAAAAATGTGGAGGGAACGCAATGACAGGACCAGTTCCGAGAGGACGCTACGAGCGGCAGCGGACGCAGTACGACACTCGGACCAGAAAACCAGTCATCTATCTGCCCGTGACTTGCGAAGGGCGGCTGCTGGGCAACTTGTGGGCGTCAGCCGCCGACAACGGTCTGTCAGCAGGGTTCGACCCCAAGATGGATGAGGAGGTCTTCCGCGACAACATAAGTCGATTGAGAGGCACCGGATTCTGGGATGACCGCCTGCGGGAGTCTTTCCAGGAGGGTTTGCTGCCGCGGGAGGGGATTCGGCGGTGGATCGGGGAACCCGCGCATCCTTTGTACGGAGGGGTCGCCGCCGACGCTAGAGAATCGACGGCCGGAAGTTCGGCCGAACTGTGGAGCCAACTCAACCCTACGGTACGGCTCGACCCCGACTCCAGCTACGAACCCCTCGTCCAGGACGGTGAGTACCCGGACGGTTCGCGCGCACATCCACCCGAACCGGCTACGCCGATCTCCACCTATCCGGACGAAGCGGTCGGCGAACTCGTCTTTCTGGCAGCCTCACTCCGCGGTTCCGTCGTCGGGTATGTGTGGGCCGCGGCGGCGGACAACGCCGCCGGGTGGCTACCTCTGGCCGAGGCCGGGCCGGACGGTGTCGTTGCCGGTGGCCTGTGGCGGTCACGGCTGATGAACGCGTATTCGGAGGGGATGGCTCCGTTGGCCGCATTGCGCCGGATGCGTCTCCTACGTAACCCTGCGGAAGACACCTTCGGCCGGATCGAGCAGGACGCAACCGAGCAGCGTATCGCGAGCCTTCAGGACCTGCGGATACTCTCCGGCTATCCGAGTCGGTAACACTTCGCACGATGCAATGGCAGTGGACCCACGCCCAGCGGTAGACGACACCGAATACCGATAGAGGATTTTCGACTGTGAGTAATGTTCCCCCGCTGGCGCGGACCAATGCCGAGGCCCGGTTGTTCGTGGAGCTCAAGCAGTGCGCACGATGCGGCAAGCGCGGCGCGACGTTTCGTAGTTCGGTCATCAGGTCGGACGGCCTGCTGATCGGCAGGTACCGCGGCACATGTGACCATTGCCAGAACCCGTTCGAATACGACTTCCGATTGCCGGAGCAGCCCTTGCCTCCGCCGACCGACGGAGTGCTGTTCGGCGGTGCGGAACCGTCGGTACTTCTCGACCCCGCAATCTGGCTGCGATACTCCGACATCTGCAGCAGTCAGGTGCCGATGGACAGCAGCGGACTGGATGAGCAGGGCCGCCGAGCCGCCAGACATACGTTGGCGACGGCCGTGGCCGCCGTGGATGAAGTACTGAAATTCATTCCGCCACAAGCCGATCGAGTACCCGAGTCGGAATTCTGGTCGTCCGGAGGCCGGATGATCTACCAGGAAGAGCCGGGACGGTTCGACAGATTTCGACTCGAAGCCGTCCGTGAAGCTTATGCGGATGCACTCGCACGCTGGTGATCAGCGACGCTTTCCGGCCTCGGTGACCAGCGCCTGCCACTGCCCGTGACGGACCGGCGTTGTAGATCGACACCGCCGGCTACCCGGTCGATCAAGGTTTCCGACCCTTCTTACCGGCTCAGCCGCGTGCTGGGCATCTACTCCTCCCAGGTCCCCTGTTCCGGCCAGCTTCCGTTCTGCCGGCTCTGCCACTCGGCCCAGGCCATCACGCTCCCCGCCATCTGCCCGTACCCCTGACGCCGCAGTGTCTGCTTGTCGATCGTCATCTCGTACTCCTCGCTCCCCTCCGGCGGATTCGCCTGGGACACGGCTTGGACTCGGTATCCGATCGTCTCCGGAGTTTCCTGGGTGCGTTGGATGCTCAGCCGCCACAGGGGCGGATAGATCTGCCCCCCGGCGGGCCGTCGGCCCGTCGCCTTGGCCTCCCGGAAGTCATCCGCGATCATCGTGGTGCTCCAGCTCGGGTACTCGATCACCACTCCGGTTTCCGCGTCGATCACCAGACTCGTCCCGCCCGGCACCGGCCCGCTCCCGCCCTCCTGCGGACTCTGTGCCGCCAGGACCAGCCAGCCGATCCCCCCGAACGGGTACAGCTGAAACCGCCTGTCGGGGTTGAATATCCGAGCCAGGTACGCCTCGACCTGCTCCCTCGTGCGGTATTCCGCCATGTGTGCCTCCTGGATGAGCCGAGATCGGTGTGAACGACAGGTCGGTCGACCCGTACACCATGTTCCGTGGCGGGTGATCGGACATGGTCCCCGCCTGGGGATCCCACCACACCGGCCCACTGGCGTCACGCGGGTAGACGATCACCGTGGCATGCAGGGCTCCCCGGCGTGGCGTGCCATCGGAGTTGTACAGCGGCTCACCGGTTTCCGGGTCACGAGCCTGCCACTCGTTCACCACCAGTGCCGAAGAACCAGGCCCCATCCGATCGACCAGATCGTGCAGGTGGCCGAACTGAGCCGGCACCGAGGCCCCGCCGCCGAATTGATGCAGACCATCGCCGAGCCACTCCGCGGCGCGTTCCGGTCCGCCGCGCTCTCCACCGTGGATGTCGATACCGCCGCCAGGGAGTTTGTCCAGCCATCCGGGCGCACTGACCTGCGGATGCCCGTAGAACGCCGACAGTGCCGAGAGCGCGCAGTCCGCGCAGTTGTTCCGCCGACCCGGCACTTCGATACCGCCGTCGTTGATCAACTCGCCGTACCGGTTGGTCCGCGGGTCGGCGCACACGAGGAAGCGGTTGCCATCACGCAACGCGTCCTCCACCGCAGCCTGATGTTCCGGCCGCTCCACTGCGCCCAACCGGTGTTCCCCGTATGAACGGCTGTCGGACGGATTGTCGAAACGCCTGGGCGTGTTGGCATACGCGACATCGTTGCTCAACTGCCGAATCTCGTGCGGGTTCAGCCCCGGATGATTCGGATCCGGCGGCAACAGCCCGAGGTGGTCGCGCAACTGCCGGGTGATCGCATCGACGGGCATGTCCGGACGCCACTGCCCGGGGCGCTCACCGACATCGATGTGCAGATTCGCCTCGGCCGGATCCGAAGTGTGCACGAGGTCGACGAAGATCCGATCACCGGACAGTAGCCGCTGTTCGCGATTGAACCCGAAATCCGTTGCTTTCTGGGCATTTTCCCACAGGTGGCTCAGCCACTGCGGATGGATGTTCGGATCCGCGGTCACGTGAACCTTGATCCGCGCGACCGCGACGGGACCACCCTCGGTGTTCGAATACCGCCGAATATCGAACGCGGGCTTGGCATTCGGTCCGAGCTTCGTGGTCACCGGCATGACTCGATTCGCGTCGGGTCGCAACGGCCTGAGCCAATCACGCCACCGGCGCGCGTGCTGAGCGCGGCGAACGTCATCCTCGGACGGACCACGCGAGGGTACCTCGTCCCGGCGCATCGAACTTGGATCATGCTGCGAGCCTTGCCGGTTCGGCTCCGCCCCGCTGTCTCCGGCACTCCGGTCGGCCGATTGCCGCTCGGCAGGACCTGCATGCTCGGGGCCGGGATGATCCCGAGTCGGAGAATGACCCCCTTCCTGCGGCCGGCTCGATTCGGCCGCTCGCGGCCGATCCTGAGGACGCTCACGCTGCGGTGCCGACACCGGGGACTGTTCGGACTGCTGGGAATACCGAGTGCCATTGTCCTGCAACGGTTTACCGGGAATCTCAGAGGTCCGGGGCACCTGGTGATCCGGCAACGCCGATGCACCGTGATCAGACGGCTGACGTACGTCGACGTGGTGCGGCGTGTCCTGGTGATCCGGATTTCGCAGATCAGGCGCGAGCGACTCGCGGGTCGGCGGCTTCGACACCCGTTGTGGATCGATGGGCGAGGACTCGTGTGGGCGCTGCACGGACGACTCGTCCGGTTTCGAATCCGGCGTTCTCGTCGAATCTGTCGGCGCACCAGCGTGCGGCTCGCCGGCATCCTCGGTGTCGCCGTGCGCCGGAATCGCCTGATTCTCAGCGGATACCGGCTCGGATTCCGAAGTGTGCGGTGGCGAGGCGGCCTGCACGGTCTCGGCCGAATCCTCCGGCTTTACAGACGAATGGGCTAATTCATCCACATCCGGACCAGGCTGCGCGGAAGAAGCATGTACGGGGTCGGGCAATGCGAGAGACCCGTGCTCACTTCCGCTTTCAACACTGGTCGGCGGAACTTCGGGTACGCTCGAACTCTCGGTCGGCACATTCTCGTCCGACCCGCCATCGGCTGTACCGTCATACTCTGGGGATACCCCGGCCCGACCGCCTTCGGGTTCGAGGACGAAATCCGATGGGACGATCTTCCCTTTGAGGATATATCCCGCACCGTGCTGTCCGTCCGCCGATGGAGCCTCGACCACATCAGTGATCACATATTTGAGGCCACGCTCACCCAGAAATTCATTCTCACCACCGAATTCCCTTCTATTACCGATCCACAAGCCCTTCGTACCGGCAGGAGCCTCCAGCTCGAGTTGATACCTTCCGAAGCCCTCGAGGGATCGATCACTCAAGCTTGTGGACATGACGCCCGGTTCGGATTGAACCTGATTTTTCAGCTTCCAGATGTCTTTATCATCACCCAATACGGTGCCATGGTCATCTATGACGAGATGTTCTACCCGGTGCAGCCCACGCACGAGCACTATCGGCTCCGGAATAGGATGGCTGACGGCTGGATCGAGGTGTCTGATGTAATCGCCTATAACGTCTATAGTCGGATCGATATCACCCAGATGCGTGCGCATGGTACGACAATCGTTCCAGTTGTTCGACATCTCCTGGATTCGAATTTGTGGCTTCGAGTGGCCGAGAACGCTGTCGACAGCAGCCCGCGCGTCCGGATGCAGATCAGGGCGCTTGGCCAAGTTTTCGATCATCTCATGAGTCGGTTCCACGCCGGTACCAATGTGATTCCGTATTGCTTCGAAACCTTGGTGGTCGTCCACCAAACGATCAAGCATTCCACCCGGATCAGGACTTCGCAGAACATCGTTGATCCACTGCGCTCTGACATATCGCTGCACTGCTTCCATCTGATCCGGCGGCAACGAATCCCGAACCTCCCCCAGAACCCTCTCTCCATATTGCACACCGTCCTGCCCGGATTCGAAACGACGTGCCGTTTCATCCGGGGCCAAGGAATGCCGCGCCGCCTCCTCGGATCGCCCCGCATGCTCGTCCGGCGCCGACCGCGTACCGGGTTCTCCATGGTGCTCGGCAGCCAAATCCCGACTGGGAGGAATTCGGTCGAGCTGACGTTCCAGCCGAGGCGCCATCCGTGCATCTGTTTCGTTCAGAAGACGCCATCGCGCTTGCGAATTGCCCGGGTCGCGCATACCGAGCCCATCGAGCAAGTCGGCCAGATCTCGACGAAGTCCAGGCAGCTCGTGCGCTCGCTGCGGGTCGAGCTCAGCACGCTCGATATGCGCCGTCACAACCTTTACCTCGGCCAACTGCCCGCCGAGGCGAGGCGTCAGACCTTCGGCATGATCAAGGGACGGCTCCGCCGAGACTTTCGGGTCCTGCAGGAGTTTGATCTCCGCGACTTCATGAGCCAGTGCTCGAACGATATCCTCATCACGGGCGCGTGGCGAAATATGGACGTCGTATGTCTTCCCATCCTCCCGTACATGGAATTCCGCGACCGCACCACTGTCTATCGGCCGGACATCGAAGTGCACGTCGACGGGCTCCAGCCCCGGGTACCCCATAAGGGCAGATTGGTCTTTCGGAAACCATCTGACGTCCTCGGGCATGACCAACGGCGAATTCTCATTGATGGCTCGTATGACCTCGGCACGAGTGAGGTCCGGTTGATGCGCAGGTCGGCCATCACCGTGAAAGTTACCGAGGCTGCCGGTATCACCGTGAGACCTGTCCGTAGTCGGCTCATGCTGCGGCTCAACAGCTTCCGATCGTTCGGATACACCCCCACCGGTTCGAGTCTCCCGTGGCTCGAAACCGGGTAGATCCAGACCCCGCAGTCCATTCGCATGCGTCCCAGCCTCCGGCCGATCCGGTTGATCGGGTAGACCGTTCAGGCTGGATTCGCGTGTACCGGAATCCTCGCCTCCCCCCATGAAATCCCAGCCGGGCGGCTCGTCGTAAGCGGACCTGCGATTGTCGGAGGCGTGCGGCTGCTTGTCCGGCAACTGGCCCGCGGGGTCGAGCGGATTCTCGCGGCCAGGATGTGCCTCCGAATTCGGATGGAAGGTGCGGAATTCGCCGTCACCACGAACCGCGGCGGGAGAGTTGGGCTTTCGCGCGGTACCGACCGCGTCCGACGGGGCGCGCACCGGCACGCCGAGACGATCCGCCACATGCTGCGCCCAACCCATTTCATTGCCGCTGAAGCAGGACAGCAGCCGAACCGGCGTACCCGGTTCGTAATTCGGATTTCCGAGAATCGCATCGACGATCTGTTCGGGATGAACCTCCGGCCCCAGGCTGGGAATCGGCGCGCCCTCGGGGCTCCCGTGCACGATGACGTCGTGTTCCCCCTCGTTGAGGGTGTTCTCTCGCACCCGATGGGTACGGGGATCGTCACCGATGGACGTTCGGTCGGCCCGGTAGACGACTCCTTCACCGTTCTCCAGGTAATTGTCGAACTCGGTAACCGGCGGCACATCATCCGCGGAGTCTTCCGAGGAACCCAGCGTGTCTGTCGGTAGCGACTCGTCAGCTGCAACGGAATCATCTGTTTCAGAACGGTTTTCATCGACATCGACATGCTGATCGGCGGCCGATCGGGGCACCTCGGGCTCGTCCTGCCGAGGGGAGCGGTCGGTCGGCGATCCTGACGAATCCTTCGGGTCCGAGTGACTCGACTCCTCAGTGCGTTCAGTGCGATCCGATTTATTTCGATCGGGCGTCGACTCGGAGCGCTGGTCACGCTGGGACCGGTCCGCTGCTTCGGAGGAACGCGGGGTCGAATCGCGGTCGCGAGTGGGCGTCCGGGAATTGCCGGATGTCGGCGGGCGGTCCGATTGCTGCGTGGAATCCCGTTGTTGCCGAAGCGATTCGGGCGGGCCCTTCCGATCGGCCGTAGGTCCGGTCGGCTTGTCCGGACCTGGAGCTTCTCGTGACGGGCCGGGGTGGGGATCGGACGTGTCCGAGGCTCGACGGCCGGAGTCCTCGGTGACGGGGCGGGGTTCTCGGACCTGCGCGTCGCGCGCGCTCGTCGTGGTGCGGTCGGTCGGTTCCGAGTTGCGTGGCGTGTTGTCGCTCGAATCGCGGGAGCTGGATGACGCCGGATCTCGATCGGTCGTATCGGATCGTTCGGGCGCGCGTGGTGTCTCGGTTGCGGACGAATTCGCTGTTGTACTGCGAACATTCTGCGGCGCAGGGGTTTCCGGTCGCTGCGTGCTCTCCGGACGTTGCACTGCATCCGGCCGCTGCGTGCTGTCCGGGCGCTGCGGTGTGTCCGCAGCCGGACGTGAAGTGTCCGCCGGTGCCGAACGGTCCGTCGGTAACACCACATCGCGGTTGGACGGGGTGGTCGGGACCTGGGTGCCCGCCGCTGCGGGCGTTGCGGCACGATCTGTGTTGGGTGTTGTCGTTCCCTGCGCCGCGGGGTTCTGCGTACTCGCGCGATCGGATGCGGCCGCGCCCACATTGTTGGATGCGGACTGAGCCTCGGGCGCGGCCGTCGGGCGAGAGTCCTGCGTGGAGTTCGCCCCTACCGAATCTTGCGCGACCGGTGTCGAACTCGCATTCTCGGCACCGGAAGATGGCGCGACGCTTCCATTGTCCTGAGCTGCGACCGATGCCGGTTTGCTGCTTGTATCGGCATTACTCGCTGACGAATCACTCGCGGTCGTGGTCTGCGTCGCGCTGTCGGAATGTGCGGCACTCGGCGTAGTCGCGGAGTCGTGCGATTCGACCTGCGGTGTGGTGTGCGAAGTCTCGGTCACATGTGGGGTCGTAGCCGCGCTGCCTTCCCCGGGCTTCACTCTGCCGAGTCCGCCCCCGGCCCCGTCGAGCACCCCCTGATCGAGCTTTCCGCCGGTCGCAACGGTCGACACCGCATTGCCCAAGACGTTGCCCGGGACCGCCGCCACACCCCGCGCGATGACCGCCTTTGCGGAATTCGTGCCCAGGTCCACGTTCTTCGCGACCTTCGCCATGCCCGCATTGGACGGATGGCTGACGACCCCACCTACAGTCCCGGCGATCGCCCCTGCCCCGGCGGCCTTCCACGAACTGTTGAAGTCGACATCCTCCCCCTCAGCGGCCTGAACGACGTTGGCCGCCAGATCCGTCGCGCCACCCAACGCACCCGCGGTCACGCTCTGCGCCATGGTGCTGACCGCGAACTTCGCCGCAGCACCTTCCCCGAGGTCCTTCGCCTCCTTGACGGCAACTTTCGCGGCGACCTTTTCCGCGATCTTCAACCCGGTCCGCTCGGCCAGCGCCGACGCGCCCTTCATCGCGAGCTTGTCGATCAGCTCCTGCCCGAACTTGCGAATCGTCGCCTTCACCAGCGCCGAAGCCGCAGCGTCGAACGCCTCGCCGATCCCGGGAACGAACGCCATCGCGATCATCGTGGCCACCGAGATGTAGATGACGATCTTGGTGTGCTCGATATCGGTGGCGCCCTGCTCCAGCTGTTTGGCGAAACTGTCGCACATCGCGATGACGCTGTTCAGATCGCTGCCGTCCCCGCCGACGATGTCCTGCCAATACGTGGACATCGCATCATGGGTCTTGCCGTCGATCGCGGTCAGCGCATTGCTCATCGCCTTGTCGGCCGGGTCCTTCAGCTCGGTCAGCGCCTTGGACATATCCGACCAGTTCTTCGAGAGCCGACGCATCGCGTCCTCGTCGCCCTCGGGCCAGTGACCGATCAGGAAGTCTTCGATCCACCCCACAGGTCCCGACCAGTGCGGGAACCACAACGTCATCCGATTGCCCCGTTACACCTTGCGAATCTTCGCCGCGTTGTCCTCGTCCTGCGTCTGCACCTGGTTGGCGACCGTGGTGATGTTGTCACCCGTCGCCTTCAGTGCCGCCGCGAAACTCTCCAGCGCCTTCAACCCCTTACCGACACTGCCGTCCTTGGTCTCGTCCTGTGGGTAGTTCTCCTCGAACTGCTTGCCCGGCGCATCGGAGCCCCAGCATTTGCCCTCCTTGGTGATTCCCGCCTTCAGCAGCTCCAGCGCCGACTCCACATCCTCGCCCAATTGCTCGAAATGCGGTGTTATCGAACGCAATCGATCAGGATCGGCAAAGAAATCTCCCACAGTCCACAACCTCCCGTTCGACCGGCTCTCTCCCTTGGACGCACGGACGCGCCTCCGGGTTCCTCGAAAATGTCTCCCGCTCAGCGGGTTTACTGCTGCGGCTGCTCCGGCGGATCCGCCGCGCCCGACAGCTGGGCTTGCAGATCTCGCAGACTCGGTGCGCCCGGGACGAATTCGCTCACATCGGGCATGGCGTCCACGATTGATTGGATCGGGGCGACCACCTGCGCGCGGGCCTGCGCGGCGGCCTGCGCCGCACCACGAATCGCCGCGTTCAGATCCTCGGTCAGTTTCTGCGGTGTGCTGCGCCGATACGCGTCATCGGCGATCACGATCTCGGTCACCACACCGGACGAGTTCACCGTCACTCGCGCAAGGTTGTTCGGGCTCGTCGCCTTGATCTTCATCGCCTGCAACCTGCGGTATACCTCGCCCGCTTCGGCCATCTCGCGATCGAGATCCGCCTGGACCTGCTCCATCGCGGCCTTCGCACCGTCGTTGGCCGAACGGATCTCCTCGCGTTCCCAGTCCTGCATGCTCACTCACCACCAGATTCCGCAGTGGGCAGGCTCTGCTGATTTGCGGATCAGCCGACCGCCCAGGAGATCGACCCGAGTCCGCGCCGGATCATCCGCGAATACGCGGTCGTCGGCATCCCCACGCACCGGTGCCACGCCATTCCCCTTCTCGCCGACTACTACCGAACGCCAGAGCTCCCGCACTACTGCAGCCACGATATCGGCATCCCGGCCTCCAAGGCGTCGTCCTCGTCGGTCCAGTCCGTCGGCTGGACGATGGCGTTGCGGCCGTAGGTGGCGGGGCGGGCGCGTTCTTCGGCCAGGCGGACTCGCTCGATTTCCAAGCGCGCCAGGCGGTCACGTTCCTCGCGCTCTTGGCGGGCGGCGAGTTCGCGGGCGGTTTCGACCTCCTGCCGGCGAGCCTGCTCGGCCAGTTGTCGCCGGAGGTCGTCGAATGCCGCCGAGCCGTCGCGGGTGGTGCGGGCATCGGCTATGAAGAACTTCTGCTGGGTCGATCGGGAGTGCGCCCGGTACTCCGCCAGTAGTTGATCCATATGTGCCGCATAGTTTTTCATTTGCCACCACCCATGTCGATCTCGATTTTCACACCATCGGTACGCGGCGCTGCGGTCGGTGTGGGGACCGGCGCGGGAGTCGGAGTCGGAGTCGGAACCGGCGCGGCGGGCGGCGGGCTCGGCTGATGGCCGGAATCTCGGTCGTACTGGGGATTCTGCGATCCTGCCGGATTCGGCTCGTGCGTCGCCGCAGGCTCGAAATCGAGATTCGGCACATACGGCTCGAGCGGATCCTCGATACCGAACTTTCCGCCGGAGGTTTGCGGTGCGGCGGCATCGATCACGGGTTTGCGGTCCGAGCCGGGGTTCTTGGTCCACATCGGTTTGGACTGCACCAGGCCGGTGGATTTGTGCTCGCCCTCCGAGCCTTTCCCGCCGCCGCCTCCGGTCGAAGGCATGTGGCCCATGGAACCGGTCGAGGACGTTCCCGAAGAGGTCGAGGACGTAGTCGTCGAGGAGTCGTAGCCGGACGTGGTCGTCGTCGTGGACGAACCCGTACTCGGCACCGACGAACCCGATTGTGGCGAGGAATCGCTGGTGACCGACTGGGTCGACGACCCGCCACCCGTCCCGGACGTCGAATAGCTCCCGCTCCCGGCGCTGTCCGTGCCCGTCCCGCTGCCGGTGGAGGAGGTCGAATCGTGCGTGGTGGACGACTGGGTCGAAGAGTCACCGCCGCCGGGGGTGAAGTACGGGACCCCGTTCTTGATGCCCATCGTGTACTGCTGGGACTTCCCGTCCAGACCGGTCACCGTCGTGGTTATCGATCCGTCGGAACCCTGTGTCATCGAGAGCTTTTCGCCGCCGATATTGAAGCTGGCCAGGGTCTTCGAGCCGTTCGTCGATGACGCGGCCGCGGTGGTGTTGCCGAAGATGCCACTCATCCCGGACTGGAGCACGCTGGAGAGCTGACTCGCGCCGGACTGCAATGCGCTTGTCAGCTGACTCACTCCAGAGGAAGCCGTCTGCAGGGTCTGCTCGGCCTGGCTCAGAAACGTCGAGAGCGGATTGCTCTGCGACGAGCTGGGATTCACCGATGTCGGGGTGGTCGGGGTGGTCGTGCTCGGTGTCTTGCTTTGATCCACACTTGCGGTGCTCGTGTTCGAGTTCGACGTCCCACTTGCCGAGGGGCCGTTCTGCTGGTTGGTGTCCTTGGCTTTCGGGACGGTGGTCGTGTCCTTGCCATCGAGCAGGTCCGTTACAGGCTTATATGCCTGCTTGATGTAATAGTCCGCTGCCGCGCACTGGTGTATGAACACGGTGAATGCTTCACGCACGGCAGGGCCGAAATGTTCTGTCAACCATTTCTTGCAGGTATCCGATGCATGATCCGTAATCGTAGTATGGAACTGGTATTGGACCACCGTATCCGACTCGGAATTGTTTACCGTGCCAGTTGCGATCGAAATAATCTGACTGACAGGATCCTCCGATCCACCCCCCAGTTTCATCGCATGACCGGCAACCGGCAGCTGATCACTAGCGAACTTTGCAATGAAAACCGCCTTATCCCTGACGATCTCCAGAATAACGTCCGGCACTCCCTCCAGCGCCGACGCCAACGCCTGCACATATTGGCTCTGCTGACTCGCGTAGGAATGAAACCCAGCCATATGATCCTGCGCAATATCGCCGGATGGCCCCTGCCACACCTCCGGCACCGCGTTGGCAACTCCGGCAACGTCTTCGGTCACCTTCTCCAGTGAGGCGTCCGAACCGCTGCCGCTGGCCGCGGCTTTCAGCCGATCAGCCAAACTCTGCAAACTTTGGACACTCATGCCGCGCTGCTGATCGAACCAACGCACTTCCAGCCGCCGAATCTCCCCATCCTTACCCAGGGGTTCTTTCGTCGCATCAACGATCTCACCAGCAAAATCGATACTCGGGTCGGCGGGAATATCGATTCTGGCAAATTCACTCAGATTCAATACGTCGTGTACCCGGTGATATCGAACCAACGCCCGTTCGAACCATTCCAACCCGGGTACAGCACCATTCAGCAGCTCGTCAGCAGTCGTGCCGGATACGTTGACGTTGGGATTCCAGATCGTTTTGGTGAACTTCCCGGTATCATCTTCGGCCAGCCACCGGGTCAAATTGTTCTGCGCAGTCAACTGCTCATTGTAATAGGCAGTCCCGTACTGCTGTGGATTATTCGTCACGCGGTACCCAATGCATTTGTCGCTGTCGTGATCTGGGACGCGTTCTGCTGATCACCGCTGGTATGCATGGCTACTCCGGTCCGGAATACATCTACCGTAGAACTGGACGCCTCCGACCACGAATTCAGCATCGACACGACATCTTCGACACCGTTGGCGATCTTCTGGCCCTGCTCCTGGTAGTCCTGACCAGCGTGAGACGCCTCGAACCCGACGTTCGCGATCCCCGTCGCATGCGCCTTCATCGCTTCGGCGTGCGGCTCCATCTTTTTCGCCATGTCCGACACGGCATGTGGGACGAACAGCATCGCTCCCCCTCCTGACCTCTCGGCAAACATCCACAGGCACACCGCTTCCGAGGTGTGCCGCATCGTTCGATGATGTCAGATGCGCACCGGCGAGGACACCGGAGCGGGTGACATTCACAGGCTTTCACCGCGGCGGCCGACCGGGTGCTGCGGGTCAGTCGCGCCAGCTCAACGCCATTCGCGCTACCTCGTGGGCGACCATCTGGCGCGAGCACGGTTCGACGTGGAAGTCGTTGTACTGCTCGCGGAACGTGTAGCAGCCGTCGCCGTCCACGTCGACCCAGCTGAAGTACTGCGGTGGGAAAGGGCGGCGGTCGCGCAGGGCGGCGCGGACCTCGATATGGCCCCAGCCGGCGCGGCGCACCGTGAGGAGGTTGCGCATTCGCTGGGCGGTGTTCTCCTGCGTGCCGGTCCAGGATTCCAGGCTCACCTCGATCCGGTCCACCGATTCGACGAGAGCGGGCCCGGTACCTGCGGGAACGGATCCGACGACTGCGGCGAAGACATTGGAAACCACTGCTGGAGAACCGATTTCGATGACGACGTTGCCGCCGAACTCGTCGGTCTGTCCCGGGCGCTGGAACAGGGTTACGCCGACGCTGCCGTCGATCGCCCCGTAGACGCGCAGTCGATGGCGGCGCTTGCCCAGCAGCGCCGCCGACACCTCCGGATCCGCCGCGACGCGCAGCGCGGCCGACAGGTCCGGATCACCCCCGGCGGGAAATCGCGCCCGCAGCTCCTCGGTTGCTTTCGCCGCCTCGCTCTGCCATTGCGCCGACGAGATCAGGCGCAGCGGAAAGGGATACCGATCCTTGTCGGTCTCCCGCCACTGATGCATGAACTCGTCGGGAGTGAACTCCCATTTCACCGATAATTGCCTTCACCATTGTCCCGCTGCGTCTGCGCCGCAGGGAAATTCGCACCGATCGCATCACCCGAGGCGGCATCGATCCGGCCGATCAGTTCTTCCTCGCGATCCATGATCAGATAGTCCGGCGTCTTGTGTTCGCGCTCTTCGTCTTCCGACTTGCGCGCCCCGGCGCCACCCATGCCGGGCATGCCCGAGGTTCCGGAACTGGTCGCCTTGGCGGCGCCGTTCGCCGAAGCCGCTGCCGCAGCGGCATTCCCGCTGCCGGTGCCCGGAATGCTCTGTCCCGCACCACCGGAACCGCCGCCGGCCGTCCCGCTGTCCAGACCGCCCAGGCCACCGCCGCCGCCGGAGCCCATACCCCCGTTGTATCCGGCGGTCCCGGTCGAGGTCGACGGGTTGAGACTCGACGAATCCGCCGACTGCGGTGAGGTATTCGAATTCGACGTGCCCTGATTCGCCGAACTCGGGGACTGCTGGGACTGATCCGAATTCGACGAATCCTTCTGCTGCGAGTTGTTCTGCTGTGAGTTGTCCGCGTTCTGCGCGTTGTTACTCGCGGAGTTGGCGTTGGCCGACGGACCGGACGATGCCGGACCGGACGGGTTCTGGTCATTGTTGCTGCCGGGCTTCGTGATCGACACGAATGTCGGCACGCCGGTGCCCGCCGGGGCGAATACCGGGTCGTAGTTGTTCTTCATCGCCGCGATGGCGGTCTGGTGGAGCTCATCCTCGGAGCGGCCGGCGGTCATCACGTTGTTCGGCGTGGTTACGCCGATCAGCGCACCGACCTGAGCAACTCCGGGTGACGTAGGGGTTGGCACGGCCGCCGCATTGCTCGGAGGCGGGACCGACAACTTCACGGCTTGGGCGCCATCAGCGACCGATCGAATCCGCGCAGATACCGCGGTGATCACGTCCTGCAACTGCGTCATCTGCTGGAAGAATTTCTGCGCGGCATCCGCTGCCGCGTTCGCAATCCGGCCTTTCGCCCCTTCGGCCAGTGCATTCTGAACCGCTAGATTCGAACCGAACAGGCCGCCGCCAAGGTTGGCGGCGATGTCATTCCAGTGCGTTGCGTGAGTCTGCAACATGCCGGGCAGCAGCGACTGAGCGCCGGAATAGATCTCTTGATGAGATTTGCCAGCCCAGTTCTCGAGGTCATTGATGTAAGGATTATCGGTGTCGTTGTACGACAGCTGGCTCTGCAAGCTTTGCGCACCTGCCCTGGCTGTATTCGCATCGTTTATCGCAGAGCCAGCTCTGGGATCTACTCCGAAAAGCTGGGTTAGTACGGAATTCGGCGAGCCGCCCCCCGGGTTGGTCATGCTCAGTTGCCCTTTCCGATCTCCGCCTCGATAATATTCGCTATGTCCAGCATGCCATCACAAGGAGGCGTTTGGCTGGAATCTGTCTCATCGGTGAGATCGGTATTTATTTGAACGAACCCAACCTTTGTGCGAAGATCGAGTTCGCAGCCCCCTTTGAATTTCTGGTCATTAACCCATACACCCTCCCGCCCATTCATGGTGACCGGCGTGGTGTGGGATGCATGCTTCTGGAGATCCTGCTCCCAGGGAACATTTCCTGAATTCACCGTGAGGTCCCTCAACTTGGACTTGAATCCACAGGTCAACCATGTTTGCTCTGCGACAAAATCTGTTACCCTGTGCCGCGAGGACGGATCGAACCCAGCTTTTTGGATTGCCTGGTCGCTGATCCATGTACAAGGGTCGAACACCACTTTTGGCAAGCCGTTGGAGTACTGATTGTTGTCCTGCGACGGTGGCTGAACCTTTGGGTCAGTAATCGTCGGCCGCGCAGCAGCGGTACTGACTGCCGCCGATGCGGACGAGACGTTCTCCGCATTTCCGGTGGAGTTCTCATCACTATTCGACGAGCAAGCGACAGTTGTCCCCACGACGGCCGCACAGATGCCGATCCAGACAGAAACCTTCATTTACCGACTCCATTCGCCGCAGTCTCGATCGCCTTCTTATGCAGTTCATCTGCATCCTGAATCTGCTTTGCAGCCAACAGATGCGCTGCGGCCAGCTCGAGGGCAGCCTCCTTGGCTCTTACCAGCGTCTCGACCAGGGCATCAGCTTTCTTCTCGAATCCAGACTTGAGCTCATTGGCCGAATGGATCTGTCCGAATCCGTCCAGCCTGCCAAGGTTCTTCGCGGCCTGTATCTGCGGGTCGATCGTATTCGTGACCAGCCGCTGGTATGCCTCAGCGCACTTCCTCGCGACCCCCTCCTCCATCGTGAACGTCCCCGCAGCAGCCTGCTGATACAGACTCTTCGCCGCCGACACCCCCGCATCCACGTCCCCCATCGCGCCCCCTCCTCAGAGTCCCATGTGGATCATCGCACTCTGGAAGACCCTACTTCACGGGCTATCCAATCGCTGGAGTCCATCGCGCCCGCAATCCCTCCCCTGGCCTCGTTCACCACCCGGGATACCCCGGACACCAGCCCCAACCCACACCTCCACCCAACCAAACTGCAACAGGTTCTTGCGCTGGCAGCGACTTCGACCATATAGTCCGTACACGTGTCCAGACAGCATAGGAGCTACCGGTGAGCGAGCGAACGACGCAGGTGTGCGTCCGGCGTCGCACGGCACCGGCGAGGGGACGACGTGCACGGACGGGTACCCGCGCGCTCGTGAGCTCGACGCGCCGGATTCGAGGAATGTCCGCCGAGCACCACTGATCGCGACCGCCGAACAAGCCGAACAATCTGCCGCAGAGGAGTTTTCACCATGGCCCGTTTCACCGGACGATCCGCGATCGTCACCGGCGCAGCGCAGGGTATCGGCGCCGTCTACGCCAAGGCGCTGGCCGCCGAGGGCGCGAAGGTCGTCGTCGCGGATCTGAACGCGGACAAGGGCGAGGAGGTCGCCAAGCAGATCGTCGCCGAGGGCGGAACCGCCGCGTTCCATCGCGTCGACGTGTCCGATCCCGAGTCGACCACCGCACTGGCCGAATTCACCGTGGCCGAATTCGGCGGCATCGATCATCTGGTCAACAACGCGGCGATCTACGGCGATATGAAGCTGGACCTGCTGCTGACCGTCCCGTGGGATTACTACAAGAAGTTCATGAGCGTGAACCTCGACGGCGCGCTGAACATGACCCGGGCGGTGTGGCAGCCGATGTCCAAGGATGGGGGCGGCTCGATCGTCAACCAGTCCTCCACGGCCGCCTGGCTGTACTCCGGGTTCTACGGCCTGGCCAAGGTCGGGGTCAACGGCCTGACTCAGCAACTGGCCACCGAACTCGGCGGCTCCAAGATCCGGATCAACGCCATCGCGCCCGGCCCGATCGACACCGAGGCCACCAAGACCGTCACCCCGGGCAATATGGTCAAGGACATGGTCAACCGACTTCCCTTGAAGCGCATGGGAACTCCGGAGGACCTGGTCGGCGCGTGCCTGTACCTGCTCTCGGACGAGGCGAGCTGGGTGACCGGCCACATCCTCAACGTCGACGGCGGACAGATCATCCGGTCATGAGCGAGCGCAGCGGAGGCAGGAGCGGCAACGACATCGGCGTCGGGTTCATCGGGCTGGGCAATATCGGCGCGCCGATGGCCGAACGGCTGCTGGATTGGCCAGGCGGACTGGTGGTCTGCGATATGCGGCCCGAGGCGCTGGAGAAATTCGTGGCGCGCGGCGCGAAGGCCGCGGCCTCGGCCGCCGAGGTCGCCGAACAGGCCGAGGTCATCTCGATCGTGGTCGTCGACGACGAGCAGGTGCGTTCGGTGGTCGCCGGCCCGGACGGCATCCTGAGTACCGCGCGGCCCGGCACCGTCGTCGCCGTGCACTCCACCATCAGCGACACCACCGCCGTGGATCTGGCGGGCGAATGCGCCTCTCGCGGTGTGGAATTGGTGGACGCTCCGATCAGCGGCGGCGCGGGCGGAGCCAAGCAGGGCAATCTCGCCATCATGGTGGGCGGCACCGAGGCCGCCTACGAGAAGGTACGGGAGCCGTTCGGCCGCTTCGCCGGACTGGTCGTGCATGCCGGCGAGGTCGGCGCGGGTACGCGAATGAAGTTGGCGCGCAACCTGTTGCACTTCGTCTCCTTCACCGCCGCAGCGGAGGCACAGCGCCTGGCCGAGGCCGCCGGCTTGGACATCACCGACCTGGGCAAGGTGGTCCGGCATTCCGATGCCATCACCGGCGGTGCGGGGGCGATCATGTTGCGCGACACCACCGCACCGGTGGCCGAGGACGATTTCTGGCATTCGATCCTGACCCACGTTCGCGGGCTGGGCGAGAAGGATCTGGCACTGGCCCTGGCGGTCGGTGATCGGCTCGAGGTTCCGCTACCGTTCGCCCGGCTGGCCCTGCAGGGCCTGGGCACCGGCCTGGGCGTCGGCCCCGGCGATATAGCCAAGGAGCAGGCATGAGCGGTCAGGGCCGGAGGCGGCAGCGAAGCGTCACCACGCAGGCCCCCGCACATGCCGAAAAGGACTACAGCATGAGCGGTCAGGGCCGCAGGCGGCAGCGAAGCGTCACCACGCAGGCCCCCGCACATGCCGGAAAGGAAGCAGCATGAGCGAGGAGACTGCGGCCGAACGCCGCGCACGCGGGCTGGCGAAGATGTCCGAGGTGTACGGCTGGGACTTCGCCGACGGCCCCGGCGACCATTTCGCCGTTACCGCGGACCACCTGTTCGCCGATATCTGGTCCCGGCCCGAACTGAGCATCCGGGATCGCCGGCTGCTGCTGATCGGCGCGCTCACCGCGCAGGGCCTGTTCGACGTCGCGGAGATTCAGGTCGGCTCGGCCCTGGGCAATGGCGAGTTCACCCCGGCGCAACTGCGGGAGATCTCGCTGTTTCTCTGCCACTACGTAGGCTGGCCCGCGGGAACCAGTTTGGACAGCGTGGTGGGCAAGGTGGTGGCGCGGCACGAGAAGAAGGTCGCCCGCGCCGCGGAAAGTCCCACCGAATGAGCCCGTGACCGGAGTTTCCGGTACCCGCGCAGCAGGATGAAGCCCCCCGAAATCGGCGATCGAACCAGACAGGAACCACACCAATGTCCGAAACCACCACCGTACGACCGCAGCGCGCGAACGCGATCACCGAATGGGATTTCGAGGCCGATGTGGTGATCGCCGGATACGGCGTCGCGGGCGCCTGCGCGGCCATCGAGGCCAAGCGGGCCGGCGCCGACGTGCTGGTGCTCGAGCGCACCGGCGGCTGGGGTGGCGCGGCATCGATGTCGGGCGGATTCATCTACCTCGGCGGCGGCACCGCACTGCAGAAGGCGCTGGGCTTCGAGGACACCCCCGAGAACATGGAGAAGTTCATGACCGCGGCCCTGGGGCCCGGCGTGGACGCCGCGAAGATCCACGACTACTGCCAGGGCAGTGTCGAACACTTCGATTGGCTTGTCGCCCAAGGCGTTCCGTTCAAGGAGGAGTTCTGGGGCGAGCCCGGCTGGGAGCCCGCACACGACGAGGGCCTGATGTACTCCGGCGGAGAGAATTCCGCGCCGTTCAAGGACATCGCCACCCCCGCGCCGCGCGGCCACCTGCCGCAGATGCAGAACAAGCGGATCGGTGAGCAGGGCGGCGGCTACATGCTGATGAAGCCGCTGATCGATACCGCCGAAAGTCTCGGTGTGCGTGCGGAATACGACATCCGCATTCAGCGCCTGATCGTGGACGAGGACGACCGCGTCGTCGGCGTGGTCGCCAAGCGTTACGGCAATCTCTTCAACGTGCGTGCCCGCCGCGGCGTGGTGCTCGCGACCGGCAGTTTCGCGTACAACCAGGAGATGATCGAGGCCTACGTGCCGCGGCTGCTCAACCGCCCGGCCGCCTCGATCGAGGAGCACGACGGCATCGGCATCAGGGTCGCGCAGGCCCTGGGCGCGCAGGTCGCGCACATGGACGCGGCCGAGGTGGCGTTCTTCGTGGATCCGCAGATGGTGGCGCGGGGCATCATGGTCAACGCCCGCGCCCAGCGCTACATCACCGAGGACACCTACTGCGGCCGGGTCGGCCAGGCCACCCTGAACCAGCAGGACAACAAGGCCTATCTGATCATGGACGAGCAGGCGCTCGAGGCCGCGCTGGCAACCGAGAGTTCGGTGACGTTCTTCCGGCAGCCGCCCAAGTGGGCCGCGGAGACCGTGGCGGAACTCGAATCCGATATGGGCCTGCCCGAGGGCACGCTGCAGACCACCGTCGAGGTCTACAACAAGCATGCGGCCGACGGTTCGGATCCGTTGCTGGGCAAGAAATCCGAGTGGGTCAAGCCGATCGGCACGCCGTTGGCCGGCTTCGATCTGCGCGAGCACACCGGCGGGTTCACGCTCGGCGGGTTGAAGACCGATCTGGATTCGCGGGTGCTGCACGTGTCCGGGGATCCGATTCCCGGGCTGTTCGCGGCGGGCCGATGCACCTCCGGCGTGTGCACCGGCGGGTACGCCAGCGGCACCTCGCTCGGGGACGGCAGCTTCTACGGACGTCGCGCGGGCAAGGCCGCAGCGGCCCCTATTCAAGACTGAAAGGAGTCCACGGCATGAACGGTCAGGACCGGAGGCAGCAGCAGAGCGGAACCACGGAGGGCCCCGCTCATGCCGTCGATGAGCACAGTCCCATGCGTTTCGGCATCGTCCTGTTCACCAGCGATCGCAATATCAGCCCGGCCGCGGCCGCGAAGGGCGCGGAGGATCGCGGGTTCGCGTCGTTCTTCGTTCCCGAACACACCCACATCCCGGTGAAACGTGAAGCGGCACACCCGACCACGGGCGATGCCAGCCTGCCCGACGACCGTTACACGCGCACCCTCGACCCGTGGGTGGCCCTGGGCACAGCCGCCGCGGTGACCGAGCGGATCGAATTGTCCACGGCGGTCGCGCTTCCCACCGAACACGATCCGATCACCCTGGCCAAGACCATCGCCACGCTCGATCACCTCTCGGGTGGCCGGGTCAGCCTGGGCGCCGGATTCGGTTGGAACACCGACGAACTCGCCGACCACGGCATCCCGGGCGCCAAGCGCCGCACCGCGCTGCGCGAGTACATCGAGGCGATGCGGGCGCTGTGGACCGAGGAGGAAGCGTCCTACGACGGCGAATTCGTGAAATTCGGTCCCAGCTGGGCCTGGCCCAAGCCGACGCAGGACAAGATCGACGTGCTGATCGGCACCGCCGGCACCGAGAAGGGTTTCCGCTGGATCGCCCGTTCGGCCGATGGCTGGATCACCACCCCGTACGAGCAGGACCTGCTGCTCGAGCGGCTGCAACTGCTGCGCAAGGTGTGGCAGGAGGCCGAGCGCACCGACACCCCGCGCGTGGTCGCCCTGGCGGGAAAGCCCGATCCGGCGCAGCTGACCGCCTGGGCCGAGGCCGGGGTCACCGACGTGCTGTTCGGCCTCCCGGACAAGCCCGAAGCCGATGTGCTGGCCTACCTGGACCGGCTGTCTGCCAAACTGGCGCCACTGGGCCTACCGGCCTGACCATCCCCGCCCGATCGCCGAGAGTGAGACCTTAGCGTGCGTATCGCCCTGCTGTCCTACCGCAGCAAGACCCACTGTGGGGGGCAGGGGGTGTACGTGCGGTACCTGAGTTCGGGACTGGCCGAACTCGGCCACGAGGTGGAGGTCTTCTCCGGTCCGCCCTATCCGGAACTGCTCGATCCGCGGGTGCGGCTGACCGAGGTGCCGAGTCTGGATCTGTACCGCGACGAAGATCCGTTCCGCACGCCGCGGCCGAGCGAGATCCGGGATCGGATCGATCTGCTCGAACTGGGCACCATGTGGACCGCGGGCTTCCCGGAACCACGCACCTTCAGCCTGCGCGCGGCCCAGCTGTTGCGCACGCGGGCAGCGGATTTCGATGTGGTGCACGACAATCAGTGCCTGGGCTCGGGCCTGCTGGACATCGCCCGGCAGCTGCCGGTGGTCGCCACCATCCACCATCCGATCACCCGGGACCGCGCCGTGGATCTGGCCGCCGCGCCGTGGCGGCGCAAGCTGTTCGTCCAGCGCTGGTACGGCTTCCTGGGCATGCAGCGGCGCGTGGCCCGGCAGATTCCGGACCTGATCACGGTCTCCTCCTCCTCGGCCACCGATATCGCCGACGATTTCGGCGTCGCGGCCGGACAGCTGCGCGTGGTGCCGCTCGGCGTGGACACCGAACTGTTCCGCCCGCGCGAGGGACGCGTCCCGGGCCGCATCGTCGCGGTCGCCAGCGCCGACAAACCGCTCAAGGGCATATCACATCTGCTGCAGGCGATTTCGCGATTGCGCCTGGCGCACGACGTGGAGTTGCAGCTGGTCGCCAAGCTGGACCCCGACGGGCCCACCGAGAAGTTGATCGCCGAACTGGGCCTGGCCGACGTCGTCACGGTCAGCAGCGGCCTGTCCGACACCGATCTTGCCGAACTGCTCAGCTCCGCCGAGATCTCCTGCATCCCTTCGATGTACGAGGGCTTCTCGCTGCCCGCGGTGGAGGCGATGGCCAGTGGCACCCCGTTGGTCGCCAGCCGGGCCGGCGCACTGCCCGAGGTGGTCGGCGATTGCGCCGAACTCGTCGAACCGGGCAACGTGGCCGAATTGGCCAGGGCCATCGGCGGTCTGCTGGATTCGCGCCGCCGGCTCGACGAGATCGGCGCCGCCGGGCGACGCCGGGCACTGTCGGTATACAGCTGGGAAGCCGTTGCCGCACAGACTGTTTCGGTGTACGAGCAGGCCATCTCGAGGTACCGCATAGACGAGGAGAGCAACTAGATGTTGACCGTAGATTTCGACCGGCTGGGGGTCGGACCGGGCACCCGCGTCATCGATGTGGGCGCGGGTCTGGGGCGGCATTCCTTCGAGGCGTACCGCCGGGGCGCGGATATCGTCGCCTTCGATCAGAACGCCGATGATCTGGCCCAGGTCAAGGTGATGTTCGGTGCGATGGCCGAGGCGGGCGAGGCACCCGGGCACGCGCGTGCGGAGGCCGTACAGGGCGATGCGCTGGCGCTGCCGTACGAGGACGGCGAATTCGACGTCGTCATCGCCTCGGAAATCCTCGAGCACATCCCGGCGGACGATCGGGCCATCGCCGAACTGGTGCGGGTGCTCGCGCCCGGCGGTGCGCTGGTGGTGACGGTGCCGCGTTGGCTTCCCGAGCGGATCTGCTGGCTGTTCTCGGACGAGTACCACGCCAACGAGGGCGGGCACGTGCGGATCTATCGCGCCGACGAATTGCGCCGCAAGATCGCCGGTCTCGGTATGCGATTCATCCACAGCGCCCATGCGCACGCGCTGCACTCGCCGTACTGGTGGCTCAAGTGCCTGGCGGGCGTATCCAACGAGAAGCATTGGGCGGTCACCTCCTATCACCGAATGCTGGTGTGGGACATGATGAAACGGCCGTGGCTGACCCGAACCGCGGAATCCGCGCTGGATCCGCTGATCGGGAAGAGCGTGGCGCTGTACTTCACCAAACCGGC
This sequence comes from Nocardia vaccinii NBRC 15922, assembly GCF_001613305.1. Classification (GTDB taxonomy): domain Bacteria; phylum Actinomycetota; class Actinomycetes; order Mycobacteriales; family Mycobacteriaceae; genus Nocardia; species Nocardia vaccinii. The sequence goes on along the minus strand of NZ_BDCC01000007.1, from coordinate 333,933 downwards.
GGTGCGGCGTGGCGGATTCTGAGCTGCCGGCGGTCGCCGGTGTGCTGACCGCCGCCCAGATTCGCCACACCGCTGAATCCATTGCCGCACAACAGGAATCCGATGGCGCGCTGCCCTGGTTCAGCGGCGGGCACACCGATCCGTGGGATCATCTCGAGAACGCCATGGCGCTCACATCGGCGGGACTGCTGGACGCGGCCCGCGCCGCGTACGCCTGGTCCGAGCGCACGCAACGTCCGGATGGCAGCTGGCCCAGTGAGTTTCGTGACGGAGCCGTGGCAGTCGAGGACGCCGACACCAATTTCTGCGCCTACATCGCCACCGGGGTCTGGCATTACGTGTGCAGTACCGGTGATCGCGCGTTCGGGGCCCGGATGTGGCCCACGGTGTGCGCGGCCATCGATTACGTCGTCTCGCTGCAACAGGGTCGCAACGGCGAGATCTACTGGTTGCGCGGGCCGCACGGCGTGGTGCCCGAGGCGCTGCTGACCGGCTGCGCGAGCATGTTCCACAGTATTCGCTGCGCACTGGCCCTGGCCGAGCTGCTGGGTATCGCCCAGCCCGAATGGGAGGTCGCGGCGCTGCGGCTCGGCCATGCCATCCGGCATCACCCCGAGGCGTTCGGCGAGAAGGACCGCTATTCGATGGACTGGTACTATCCGGTCTTGTGCGGTGCGTACGACGGTACGGCCGCGATGGCCCGAATCGACTCCCGCTGGGACGATTTCGTGGTCGGCGATCTGGGCATCCGCTGCGTCGCCGATCGGCCCTGGGTGACCGGTGCGGAGACCTGCGAGCTGGTGCTGACACTGGACCGGCTCGGCCATCGCGATCGCGCGCTGCGACTACTCGCGGCCATGCAGCACCTCCGCGAGGAGGACGGATCCTACTGGACCGGACTGGTATTCGCGGACGGCAAACGCTGGCCCGAGGAGCGCACCACATGGACCGGAGCGGCGATGATCCTGGCCGCCGACGCGTTGTCCCGCGCGACGCCCGGTAACGGGATCTTCCGCGAGCTAGCCGCCCCGATCGATATCACCGACGGATTCGCCTGTGACTGCGTGGGTTCGCGCCGCTGATCCGCGGCGCGAACTCCGCATTCAGTTCCGGCCTCCGCAGCCGGTGTCGTGCTCGAGCACGCGCAACGATCCGGTCACCGAAACCTCGCGGAAGTTGCCGCTGTCCAACGCCTTTCGATAGATGTTGTACGGCGCGCGGCCGCCGTCGGCCGGATCCGGGAACACGTCGTGGATCGCCAGCGCTCCGCCCGCGGCAACCCAGTGCGCCCAGTTGTCGTAATCGCGCTGGGCGGCCTCCTCGGTATGCCCGCCGTCGATGAACAGCAGCCGGATCGGCGTGCGCCACATCTTCGCGACCGTGGCCGAGGAGCCCAGCACGCCCACGACCGTATCGGTGAGTCCGGCGCGCACGATGGCGCGGCGAAATTCGGTGACGCTATCGAATTTCCCGGTTTCCGGATCGACCAGCGAGCTGTCGTGATACTCCCAGCCGGGCTGATGTTCCTCCGAGCCCTGATGGTGATCGATCGTATAAACGGTCGCACCGGTTTCCCGCGCGGCCGCGCCGAGATATATCGACGACTTCCCGCAATAGGTGCCGATTTCGGCGATGATTCCGTCACCGGCGTATCGGCACGCGGCCTCGTACAGCGCTCGCCCTTCCTCGGGCGGCATGAAGCCGGTTGTTTGCTCGGCAATGTCGAACAATTGCGTCGTAGCCGTGGAGATCACCGAATCGGCACGAGTCATCAGCGGAGAACCTTTCTGTCGGCAAGCCTGCGCGCAGATAACCGCGGCGGTGCGAGTTGCCCTCGAAGCGGCACCATAGTAGCATCCGGACACGTGTCCGATCCCCTTTCCGCAGAGCCGCCCGCGGTGAATATGGAGGCTACCCGCCGCCGCCTCACCGAGAAACAGGCCGACACCGTCGACCGGCTGACCAAGGCCGCGCTGGAGGTGCTCTCTCGCGAGGGTTTCGCCGGTCTGACCGTGCGCATGGTCGCGGCCACCGCGGGCGTCGGCACGGCCACCGCATACACCTATTTCTCCTCCAAGGAGCATCTCGTCGCGGAGGTGTTCTGGCGTCGCCTGGCCGCCACCCAGCCGCCCATCGCCGGCCTCACCGACCCGACCCGGCGCGTCGTCGCGGTGCTACGCCAGATCGCCATGCTCGTCGCCGATGAACCGGCTCTCGCGGGCGCGGTAACCAGCGCCTTGCTCGGCACCGATCCGGACGTCTCGCACCTGCGCACCCGAATTGGCACCGAAATTCGCAAACGCCTGCTCGAGGCCCTGGGCCCCGACGCCGACCTCGATATCGTGGAAACCCTGGAATTGCTCTACGCGGGCGCCCTGGTCCGCGCGGGTGTCGGCTACGCCTCCTACGCCGAAATCGCCGACCGCCTGGAAAAATCCGCTCTTCAGGTGCTCACCGACTGAAATTCCGGAGACCGGAATTCACAGGACGAGATCAGTCAACCGATTCCGATCGATTCGAATCCGAATCGGCAGATCCACTGCGAACCCGGTCCCCGGTTTCAGGATGTGCACCGGCCGATAGTGCCCCACACCGTGATCGAGTGCGTACGTCTCGATCGATGTCACTTCGCTGTCCGAAACACTCACCAGCCAGTACCACGGAATCCCGGCGGCCGCGTATTCCCATCTCGGGCACGCTTGGCTGCCGGATAGGCGAGGCGATCTCGGCAACCATCCGTGGCTCGTGGGTTCAGTCGCCGTCGAGTATCTCGCGCAGCCGCCGGGCGAACGCCTCCGGCTGGCCCGGGTAGCCGTTCTCCGGGCCGGTGAAGCCGCCGTGGTGACTGGGAAATACGGCCGGGCGAGCGCCGAGGAGGACTGCGGTGGATTCGGAGGTCCGGTCGGTGAGAGTGCCCGCCGACTCCTCGCCGACGGCGATCACGATCCGCGTCCCGGCGGCGGTGAGGGCCTCGATGTCCAGGTGGTAGCCGGTCACCGGGGCCGAGCGGTCGGACAGCAGCGGGTCGTCGCGGGAGCCGTCGTCCGCGGTGGGCATACCGAACATGGCGGGATCGGCCGGGGGCTGGGCGAAGAACTCGTCGGTGAATTCGCCCTTCCACATGGTCACCGTCATGAATGCCGCCATTCCGGCGCCGAACCCCTTGGCCTGGTATGCCGCACGCATTCCGGCGAAGGCGCGCATCGCAGCCTCGGCGTCGGGCAGCACAGTGGGCAGCGGCGGCTCGTGCGCGACCAGAGTTGTCACATCGCCGGGATGGGCCGCCACGAGAGCCAGCGCGGTGATCGCGCCGCCGCTGCTGGCGAACATCTGCACCGGTCCGACGCCGAGCGCCTCGATCACCGCGTGCACATCCGCCGCCTGGGTCTCGGGCACGCTGTCCGTGCGACCGTCGTTGCGGGTGCTGCGGCCCAGGCCACGCGGGTCGTAGGTGATCGAGGTGCGATCGGGCAGTTCGGCGACCAACGCACCGAATCCCTCGGCGCACATGGGCTGGCCGATCATGAACAGCGGCGGTCGCCCGTCGGCGGTGGGCAGGGGGCCGTGGACGTCGTAGACAATCCTCGCGCCCTCGATATCGAGAGTGTGCGTCGTCATGCCAGTGTCGACGTCACACCGCCCCGGAATTCATCGGTCCCGGCCCGCCTCGAGATGTCGTTCGTACTGCGCGCGGGCCCGGTCGTAGGCGGTGCGGAGCAGATCGCGAGTCACCGGGTCGGTGCGGGTCCCCGGATTCACCACCGCGAGCCAGCCCGCCGAGCCGTACACCGGGTGCGGCAGCACGGTGTCATCCATGCCGTAATCGGTTGACGCACTGTCGATCTCGCGCGGCGTACGGCCCACCTGACGAATGAACTCCGCACGCCCGGCGGCGATGTTCACCCGGAACGCACCGGGCCGGTCCAAGCGCGACGCCTCGTCGCCCGGATAGTTCTTGGTGACGATCGTCGCGAAGGGCTGCGCCGAACTCGGCGTACCGCCGTCGCCCGAGTAGTAGAAGAACGTGTCTCCCCAGCTGATCTCAGGCGAGCCGTCGCCCGGGCCGGGACGCATGATCAGCACATTTTCGAGGGCTTCGAGGAATTCGATGATGTCATCCGGAGTCATGCCTTCCAGCCTGTCATTGAACTTCCCAGTGAGGATTTACCGAGAAATACCACGTCGATCGTCCATGAAGTTCACAGCATCTACACCCCGACCGGGGACCCGGACACACGCACGGCCACGAGCCGAGCCATCACATGCCGAAACCGCACAGCCCGCGGTCCCACCGGGGTTGTCGCGATCACAGTTCTGTAGTAGCGTCCAGACACGTGTCCATGAGGATGGGCTCGGTACGTCGGAAGGGTGTTGACGATGACGTTGGTCAAGCCGCGGCAGGTGTCCGGTGGCGAGCACGAGCACGGGCATCTGGAGGAGTTCCGCACCGATCCGATCGCCCTGATGCGGCGCGTGCGCTCGGAGTGCGGGGATGTCGGGTCGTTCCGGCTGGCGGACAAGGACGTCATCCTGCTGTCGGGGTCCGAGGCGAACGAGTTCTTCTTCCGCTCCAGCGATGCCGATCTCGACCAGGGTGCGGCGTATCCGTTCATGAAGCCGATCTTCGGCGAGGGCGTGGTCTTCGACGCCAGCCCCGAACGTCGCAAGGAGATGCTGCACAATCAGGCGCTGCGCGGCGAGCATATGCGCGGCCACGCGGAAACCATTGCGCGCGAAGTGAACGCGATCGTCGAACGCTGGGACGACGAGGGCGAGATCGATCTGCTGGAGTTCTTCGCCGAGCTCACCATCTACACCTCCTCGGCCTGTCTGATCGGCAAGAAGTTCCGCAACGAACTCGACGGCCGATTCGCGCATCTGTACCACGAACTCGAGCAGGGCACCGACGCACTGTGCTACGTCGACCCCTACGCGCCCATCGAGAGCTTCCGCCGCCGCGACGAGGCGCGTGCGCAACTGGTCGAGCTGGTGCAGGGCATCATGGACGGCCGGATCGCGAATCCCCCTGTGGGCAAAGAGGATCGGGACATGCTCGACGTGCTGGTCTCGATCAAGGACGAGGAGGGCAATCTGCGCTTCTCGGCCAGCGAGATCACCGGCATCTTCATCTCGATGATGTTCGCCGGACACCACACCACCTCCGGCACCGCCGCGTGGACGGTGATCGAACTGCTGCGTCACCCCGACCAGCTCGACCGCGTCGTCACCGAACTGGACGAGCTCTACGCCGACGGCAAGGATGTGAGCTTCCATGCGCTGCGGCAGATTCCGCAGCTCGAGGCGACTCTGAAGGAGACGCTGCGGCTGCATCCGCCGCTGATCATCCTGATGCGGGTCGCCCGCGACGAATTCGACGTGTGCGGAAACCGCATCGCCCCGGGCGATCTCGTTGCCGCGACCCCAGCGGTGTCCAACCGGATCGCCGAGGACTTCCCGAATCCGGACGATTTCGACCCGGGCCGCTACATCGACCCCAACCAGCAGGATTTGCTCAACCGCTGGACCTGGATCCCGTTCGGCGCGGGCCGGCACCGCTGCGTGGGTGCGGCGTTCGCGACCATGCAGTTGCAGGCGATCTTCTCGATCCTGTTGCGGGACTGGGAATTCGAGATGGCCCAGCCATCGGACAGCTACCGCAACGATCACTCCAAGATGGTCGTGCAGTTGCAGCAGCCGTGCGCGGTGCGTTACCGCCGCCGACAGCGCTGACCGGCAACCGTAAGCGGGCCACACCGATTCGGTGTGGCCCGCGCTGTATGTTCGATAAGTTACTGCGGCAGAACGGCTTCGATGGCAGACACGACCGCCGGATCCTTCGGCTCGGTCCGCGGCCGGAATCGGCCCACGACATTGCCCTCGGCATCGACGAGGAACTTCTCGAAGTTCCACTGGATGTCACCGGCCGTGCCCTCGGCATCGGCGGTCTGCACCAGCTCCTGATACAGCGGATGCCGCGCCTCACCGTTGACGTCGACCTTCTCCAGCAGCGGAAAATCGACACCATAGGTGGTGGAGCAGAATTCGGCGATCTCCTCCGCGGTACCGGGCTCCTGGCCCATGAACTGATTACACGGCACGCCGACCACACTGAATCCGCGCGGCCCGTAGGTCTGCTGGAGTTCGACCAGACCCGTGTACTGCGGGGTCAGGCCGCACTTCGAGGCCACGTTGACCACCAGCAGCGCCTTGTCACCGGCCAATTCGGCCAAGGTGGTGGGCGTGTCGGCAAGGGTTTTGACGGGAATCTCTCGAATGCTCACAAGGGGAGATGCTACCTCCGATTCACTCCGCTAGGCCGTCCCGTAATCCACCCGCCAGTGCTTGATTCCATTGATCCACCCCGACCGCAACCGCACCGGCTCCTCGACTTCCCGCAGCTCCGGCATGGTGTCGGCGATCGCATTGAACATCAGATCGATCTCCAGCCTGGCCAGATTCGCCCCGACGCAGTAGTGCGTCCCGGTCCCGCCGAAGCCCAAATGCGGATTCGGATCGCGCAGAACGTCGAAACTGAACGGATCATCGAATTCGGCTTCGTCGAAATTGGCCGAACTGTAGAACAACCCGAGCCGCTGCCCGGCGGCGATCCGCTGACCGGCCAGCTCCACATCGCGGGTCGCGGTGCGCTGGAAGACGCTCACGGGAGTCGCCCAGCGCACGATCTCGTCGGGCGCGGTGGCCGGACGCCGCTGTCGGTACAGCTCCCACTGTTCGGGATGATCCACGAACGCCTTCATCCCGTGCGTGATCGCGTTGCGGGTGGTCTCGTTCCCCGCGACGGTCAGCAGCATCATGAAGAATCCGAATTCGTCCGAGGTCAGCGCCTCACCATCGACATCGGCGTTGACGAGCCTGCTGACGATGTCGTCGAGCGGATGCACCCGCCGCTGATCGGCCATCGCGTACGCGTAACCGATCAACTCCACGGTGGCCAGCTTGCCGTCGCGATATTCCGGATCGTCGGCGCTGAGCAACTCGTTGGACCAGGTGAACAGCTTGTACCGGTCCTCCTGCGGCACCCCGAGCAGTTCGGCGATGGCCTGTAACGGCAATTCGCACGCCACCTGCTGAACGAAGTCACCGCCACCGATCTGCTTGGCGGCGTGCACGATTCGCTCCGCGCGTTCGGTCAGCACAGCCCGCAGGCTCTCGACGGCGCGCGGCGTGAATCCCTGCGAGATGATCCGGCGCAGTTTGGTGTGCCGCGGCGGATCCATGTTCAGCATCAGCGAGGTGTTCGCGACCTCCCGCTCCTCGGGCGTGCCGTTCGGGTCTATCCGGATGAGCGCGCCATTGGCCTGCGAGGAGTAGATCTCCGGATGACGCGAGATCTCCCGGATGTCCTCGTGCCGGCTCACCACCCAGTACCCGCCGTCGTCGAACGGGGCCGCGTATTCCGGGATCTGGGCGTTCCACCAGACCGGGGCGGTGCGCCGGAGTTCGGCGAATTCCGCGACAGGACTGCGCACTTCCCACAGGGCGGGGTCGGTGAAGTCGAACCCGGCGGGGATCGAAGGCTCGGGCATGACCCCTCCTCACCGTTCGCGACTATGCGAACCGGGACGGAAATGAAACGGGTTCTACGATTGAAGCACTTCGCGGGCCCTCTCCGCAGGCATCCGGGAACCTTTCCCTCGACGGTGATCAAGACCGCCTGATCGGCCCCTTGACGAGAGCGCGACAAACCGGATCTTCACCAGAATTAGAACTTGTTCTACAGTGGCTTCGAGGCACGCGCCCCGATCTGCCCACGACTACTTCGAGGATGAGGTAACGAACCATGACCGTCTCTCCGCACAGCGCGGGAACCAGCGAGGCCGATTACATCGTCGTGGGCGCGGGCAGCTCCGGCGCCGTGGTCGCGGGCCGGCTGGCCGAGAACGGCGCTCGCGTGATCCTGCTGGAGGCCGGGCGCAAGGACAACACCCGGCTGGTGACCAGTCCGGGCATGATCACGATGGTGCACACCGTCCCCCAGCTCAAGCATCGGGTGACCTGGAGCCAGTATTCGATTCCGCAGAAGTACGCCAACGACCGCGCGATCCCGATGACCCGCGGCAAGGTGCTCGGCGGTTCCAGCTCGGTCAACGGCATGCTGTTCGTGCGCGGCAACCGGGCCAACTTCGACTCCTGGGCGGCCGAGGGCTGTGCGGGCTGGGAGTACGAGAACGTCCTGGCCGCATACAAGAAGCTGGAGAACTGGGAGGAGGGCGCCAGCGAATACCGCGGCGCGGGCGGCCCCATCCAGGTCACCCGGCAGCAGGAGCTGACTCCGATCTCGCAGCTGTTCATGCAGGCCGCCTCGGAGACCCTGAACGTCCCGCGCATCGCCGACTACAACGGCGAATCGCAGGAGGGCATCAGCATCTTCCAGCAGAGCGTGCGAAATGGGTTGCGCTACAGCTCCTCTCGCGGTTTCATCACCGAGCGGCCGAATCCGAACCTGACCGTGCTGACCCACACACACGTCGCGCGGGTGGTCATCGAGAAGGGCCGGGCGACCGGCGTGGAGGTCATCGACTCCAAGGGCGGCCGCCGGATCATCCGCGCCGCCAAGGAGGTCGTGGTCTCCGGCGGCGTGATGGCCTCGGCGCAGATCCTGATGCTCTCGGGCATCGGCCCGGCCGGACACCTGCGCGATCTCGGCATCGACGTCCAGGCCGATCTACCGGTCGGCCAGAACCTGCACGACCATCTGTTCGTGCCGATGACGTTCGTCTCCAAGAAGGCCATCCACCACGGCACCCCGGCCTATTTCGCCCGCGGCATCATGCGCGAGCTGATGAAACCGGGCAGCTCTTGGATGGGCCGCACTGTGTTCGAGGTGGCCGGATTCGTCAAGACCAAATTCGCCACCGGCGACGTGCCGGATATGCAGATCCACGCCCTGCCCTGGAGCTATCCGGTGCCGAACCAGGACGAGGACAAGCTGCACATGGTGGACAAGCGCTCCGCGCTGACCGTCTTCCCGACCCTCATCTACCCCAAGAGCCGCGGCGAGGTGCGCCTGGCCTCGAACGATCCGCTGGCCTCGCCGCTGATCGACCCGGGCTACCTGTCCGATTCGGCCGATACGGAATTCCTCGTCGAGGCCATCCGGCTGATCCGCGAGATCATGGCGAACAAGACCATCGCCGGGGATATCACCGAGGAATACTCTCCCGGCCCGGATCTGATGGACGAGACGGCGCTGCGCGCCGAGCTGCCCAACCGCATCCACTCGGTGTACCACCCGGTCGGCACCTGCCGGATGGGTGTGGACGAGCGCGCGGTCGTGGATCCGACGCTGAAGGTCAACGGCATCGAGGGCCTGCGCGTCGCGGACGCCTCGATCATGCCGAGCATCACCGGCGGCAACACCAACGCCCCGTGCTACATGATCGGCGAGATGGCGGCCCAGTTCATCACCGCCGGAAAGTAATTCGCTGAACCGCAGACCCGGGCCCGCCCTCGTTGCGAGCCCGGGTCCACTGCTGTGTGCGCGCTGGAAAACACACCCGCGGCCTGCCCACAGACTTGCAGCCGGTCCACGCACGTTGCCGGGCCGCGAATCTGGAGCCGGCCCGAGGGCGACTGTTCGCGGGCGAACTCGGTGGTGACGCTGAGGCTCAGTGCGCCGCAGGACGAACGTGCCCGCGCCGCGGCCGCGGGCCACGATCGGCCGCGCGGCCCGCTTCCCGGGTCGCAACGCGGTGCGGTTGCACGGCGCGATGGGTAGGACCGAGGAACTCGCGATCGGCCGGGCACGTGTGATCACCCGCACAATCCGGCGACTTTACTTGACCGAACATTTGCTGTTGGCAACTCTTGTTTAGTGCAAGTTGACGAGGAACCGGTTGGCGAGCCGCGCCCGGACGTGGCGGCGTTGGAGATCCTGACGCGCACACTGGTCGGAATCGCCTGGGACAGCGCACATGTCGCCCCACCCGGAGTCACCTTCCCGCAAATGCGGCTGCTGCTGGTTCTGCAAACCCTGGGCCGGGTGCCGTGCTCACGTCTGGCAACGGCGCTGGGCGTCAACGCCTCGTCGGTGACGCGGCTGGCGGACAAGCTCGAGAGCCGCGGTTATCTGAGCCGCGGCACCGACGCGCACAACCGCAGCGTGGTCACCGTCGAGGTGACCGAGGCCGGGCGACAGATCGTGGACGAGGTGCTCGACGCTCGCCACGCCGCGTTCCGCACCATCCTCGATCAACTGCCGGAAGAGAAACGGCAGGCGATTTCGGCGGCCGCACACGACCTGGTGCGTGCCGCCGCGGAGACCTCGGTGAGTCTGGTGGGTGCGTTATGAAATTCCGGCACGGTTCCGCTGCCCGGGCGACGCGCGAACACGCGGCGCATCTGGGCGACTTCAACGTCAGACCACGGATGCTGGCCATCGCCGGCCTGGCGATCCCGGTCGGCGCGGCCGCGGCCCTGGCGGCCTACGGCCTGCTGAAGCTGATCGGGCTGATCACGAATCTCGTTTTCTACCAACGCGTCAGCACCGCGATGATCGCCCCTGGCGCACAGCATCACCCGTGGTGGCTGGTCCTGATCGCGCCGATCATCGGCGGTCTGGTGATCGGATTGATGGCCCGCTACGGATCGGAGAAGATCCGCGGGCACGGCATGCCCGAGGCGATCGAGGCCATCCTCACCGGCGGCAGCCGGGTGGCCCCGCGCGTCGCGATCCTGAAACCGGTGTCCTCGGCGATCAGCATCGGCTCGGGCGGGCCGTTCGGCGCCGAAGGTCCGATCATCATGACCGGCGGCGCCATCGGCTCGATCCTGGCGCAGTTGCTGAAACTGACCGCCGACGAGCGCAAGGCCCTGCTGGTGGCCGGTGCGGCGGGTGGTATGGCCGCGACCTTCAACGCGCCGCTGGCATCGATTCTGCTCGCGGTGGAACTGCTGCTGTTCGAATGGCGGCCGCGCAGTTTCATTCCCGTCGCCACGGCGGTCGTGATCGCCACGATGTGCCGGTGGCTGCTGTTGGGCAACAGTCCGGTGTTCGCCGTGCCCACATCGGCCGGCACGCCCGGCGCGCTCACCGACGCGCTGGCCCTGATTCCCGGTATCACCGGCGGTCTGCTGGCTATCGCCGCGACCGCGTTGGTCTACCTCGCCGAGGACGGCTTCGGGCGACTGCCGGTGCACTGGATGTGGTGGCCCGCCATCGGTGGCGTGATCATCGGTGTGGGCGGCCTGATCGAACCGCGTGCGCTCGGCGTGGGGTACGACGTCATCGATCAGCTGCTGACCGGACGGGGCACGGTTTCGCTGATCATCGGAATTCTGGTGGTCAAGACGCTGATCTGGTCGATCTCCCTGGGATCGGGCACATCCGGCGGCGTGCTCGCGCCGGTGTTCATGATCGGTGCGGCGCTCGGCGCCGCCGAGGGCGGGCTGCTGCCGCATGCGACGGCCGGGCTCTGGGCGATGTGCGGTCTGGCCGCGGTGGTCGGCGGTGTGATGCGCTCGCCGCTGACCGGAATCGTCTTCACCTGTGAGCTGACCCACGCCTGGAACGATCTGATGCCGCTGGTGGTGGCCTCGGTCTCGGCCTACGCGGTGTCGGTGCTGCTGCTCAAGCGTTCGGTGCTCACCGAGAAGATCGCCCGCCGGCGCCTGCATCTGACCCGCGAATACACCACCGATCCGCTGGAGACGTTCTTCGCCGCCGAGGTGATGCATACCGATCCGGTGGTGCTGTCGGCCGCTGAAACGATCGAAAAGGTATTGCCCCGCACCCGTTTCGCGACGTTGTATCCGGTGGTGGATCCGGCCGGGCAACTCATCGGCGTCACCACCCGCAACCGGCTGGCATTGTGCGCGGACGGAAACGTCGGCGCGTCGGTGGTTCCCGCCCGCGCGATCGTGCATCCGGACGACACCCTGCGCGAGGTGGCCAACAAACTGGCGACCGCCGATGTCACCTACGCGCCGGTGGTGGATCGCGACAGCCCCACCCGTCTGCTCGGGGTGATCGCGTTCGAGCAGCTGCTGCATGCTCGTCGCCGGGATCTGCACGAGGAACACCACCGCGAGCGGGTGCTGACGCTGCGTGATCAGCGTCCCACGTCGCGTCGTCGGCCGCCGCGCTTCCGGCATACCGCCCCGCAACCGAAGGTGGATTCCGTGACGACGAATACCTAACGGTTGCAAGGTAATACACCGCAAACCGAATTCGAGGGGCCCGAGCTCGCGACAGCGCGAGTCCGGGCCCCTCGCCGGTCCCGCGATCCGATCCGCCGCACCGGGAACAACGAAGCACCATTGCGTGTTGTGATGAGTACGGCTATGGTTGGCATCGTTCGCAGCTTGTGGATGTAGGTGGACACGGTCCCTCCCACGAGAGTTCTCCAGCCCGCACCTCCCGGAATCCGCGCCGATCGGATCATTTTCCGATCCGCCGCATTCGAACCGGTACGGCCCCTTCGGCGAAGCGCTGCCCGCACGATGCGCGCATCCGCCGCCACCAGACCGCGCATTCCCTCTCAGGAGTAGAAACCCATGAAAGACAACATGAATCACACCCAGGAGCCGGGCACATCGGTGACCGGCATCCTCGACATCACCGGAAACCACGCGGCACTGCGGGTCGAGGGATATCTGCCCGGCCCGAACGACGTCCACGTCCCGCCGCGCCTGATCCGCGAATACGGCCTGCGCCGGGGCGACACCGTCACCGGAACCGCGGGCACGCCGCGAGAGGGCGTCAAATTCGCCCCGTTGACCGGCGTCGATCGGATCAATGGCCTACCGCCCGAAAATGCCCGGCGCCGACCGCATTTCGCCGATCTGACGCCCATCTATCCACAGGACCGTCTGCGACTCGAGACCGAACCGCACGAGATGACCACGCGCATAACGGATCTGATCATGCCGATCGGCAAGGGGCAACGCGCCCTGATCGTCGCACCGCCCAAGGCGGGCAAAACCTCTGTGCTGCAGTCGATCGCGCACGGCATCGCGAAGAACCACCCCGAATGCCAGCTGATGCTGGTACTCGTCGGCGAACGGCCCGAGGAGGTCACCGACCTGTCCCGCGCGGTGCCCGCCGATATCGCCGCGGCCACGTTCGACCTGCCCGCCCGCGATCACATCGCGCTGGCCGAACTCGCCATCGAACATGCCAAACGTCTCGTCGAAACCGGCCGCGACGTCGTGGTTCTGCTGGATTCACTGACCCGGCTGGCACGCGCCTACAACCTCGCGGCCGCGGGATCGGGCCGCATCCTGTCCGGCGGCGTGGACGCCGGAGCCCTGGCCCCGCCGAAGAAGTTCCTCGGCGCGGCCCGCAACATCGAGAACGGCGGATCGCTCACCATCATCGCCACCACCCTGGTGGAAACCGGTTCGACCGCCGACACCGTCATCTTCGAGGAGTACAAGAGCACCGGCAACGCCGAGCTCAAACTCGACCGCCACATCGCCGATCGACGCACCTTCCCCGCGGTCGACATCGAACGCTCCAGCACCCGCAAGGAGGAGCTGCTGCTGACTCCCGACGAACTCGCCGCCACCCGATCGCTGCGCGGCACGCTCGCCGGACGCGATCCCGGCCAGTCCGTCGAACTGCTGCTGACCGGCCTGCGGCAGACCGAGACGAACGCCGAATTCCTCACCCAGATCCGCACCGCCGCGCACTGATCACGACCAGCGCGTTCCACTCCACGAATGTTCCGGCGGCGTGCCACGGAGCGTCCCTCGAGCAATCGCGTCGCTCGCCCCGGGTAGCCTGTGTGCAAGATCTTCACCAGCGCGCCCACCCGCACGGGTGTGCGCCAGCAGCACCCGCACAGCTCGTCTCGCCCCGGATTCCGGTGTCGCACGATGCTGCGCAGCCGGTCAGAAAGGGGGCCGCCACATGCGCACGGCGCTCGTCATCCGTGGCACCGATCCGCAGTCCACGCTCGACGATACGACCGGCCGATGTGCCCCCGGAGGGTGCCGCTGATGTCACGGGAGGAATTCCTGCGCCGAGTCCGTGACGGCCTCAAGGCGCTGCCCGACGACGATCGCACGGTCAGCCTTTTCCCCGGTCACCGGCGCGGCGCGGCCGATCTGTCCCCCGCCGATCGCAGCACGATCGTCGAACTGTTCATCGAACGTCTCGAATACCACGGCGCGCGCATCGCGCGAGTGAGTGAAGCCGGCATTCCCGAGGCCGTGGACGCGGCCCTGCGCGCTCAGCGAGCCACCGCGGTCGCCGCACCGCACGGCCTGCCCGAGGACTGGCTCGGGCTCTGGGCCGAGCGGCAGGACAACCAGATCCTCACCGACGACTCCCATATCAGCGCCGCGGAACTGGACGACGCGGATGCCATGGTGACCACCTGCGCCGGCGCGGTCGCCGACGCCGGGGCCGTGGTGCTGGACGGCGGGCCCGGCCAGGGTTTCCGCGGTCGCACCCTCGCGCCCGAATGCCATATCTGCGTGGTCCGCACGGCACAGATCGATTCCTCCCTGCCCGAGGTCCTGGACAAACTCGATTCCCGCCGCCCGATCACGTGGTGCGGCGGACCCACCGCGCCGTCGGACGCCAAGGCCCGCAATCACGGCCGTCATCGGCAGCGGCAGCTGATCGTGCTCATCGTGGACTCCGCCGAGACTCGCTGACCCGATTCCGCGCCCGTTCACGATCTGTCGCAAGTTCTCCTTGAGCCCGCCGCAAGTCCGTGGCGGCATCGTCTTCTTCGACACCGGTAGCACTCACCGCTGTTGACCCGCACGGCCCGGACATCGGCCACGATCCGCCTCGAGGGGTGCGGATCCGGTCGCTGCCCGGCTCGCCCAGTCCGTTCGGGGATTCGCCGCCGCAGGAGGAGGTGGCGGCGAATCCACACCCGGCAGGACAACCGCCCGGCCGGGCCTGTGCACGAGGGGTGACAGGCCCGGGCGGCAGTATCCGTTGCCCCCTTGTGATCTTGATCTCCCGCACATCGCCGTATCCTCGGAAATGAATGGGTGAGGAAGGCGCCAACTAGATTGGGAGCGACGATGGAAACTGTGGTCGTCTTCGTACTGGCCTGCTTGGTGTATTGGTGGGGCCTGCTCTAGTCTGCAGTCAGCGAAATGATTACAGATTGTAACGATGTCGGCGCTTCACGATTCTGAGCCGTCTACCATGTCGCCGTGGAGACGAACCGGGAAGCGGGCGGCGGCCGGGCATCGGGCGGAGTCGGTTTCCTCTTGGCGCAGGTAGGAGCCCATGCGGCCAGCCATTTCGCCGAGGGCATCGCGGCATTGGACCTCAGTCCGCACCAGGCGAGCCTGCTGCGACTGCTGGTCACCGGGCCCGGCCGCAGTCAACGCGAACTCGCCGAGGCCCTGGGCATGCCGCCCAGTCGATTCGTCCCCCTCGCCGATACCCTCGAGGAACGCGGCCTCATCGAACGCCGTCGCAGCCCCCGGGACCGTCGGCTGCATGCCGTGCACCTGACCCCCGCGGGCCGAAAACTCCTGAGCGAACTCAGCATCGCGGCACGGGCGAACGAGGACGAACTCTGCGCCGCCCTCAGTTCCGACGAACGCGCGCTACTGGTCGCCCTACTCAGCCGCATCGCCGTCGATCAGGGCCTGATCCCGGGGATCGGCGCGGACGGCAATCCGTAACCGATCGACCGAGCGAACGCATGATCTCGGATGCCGTCCGCGGCCCGGATACGCGTGACCGTTCCGGTCGCCCCGTCCGCCGGGGAGTGATCGCGCCGCGGGCCGTCCTCAAGCGATGCGGCGCAGGATGATCCCGAGGGCCACGAGCGTGGGCTCGCCCACGCTCAGGAATACGCGCATCCCGGTCGCGACGCCCAGCACGCATACGACCAGTCCCACGCCGAACACCGCCAACCGCACGGCCGTGGGTGGACTCGCCCATGCCGCCCGCAACACGAATCGCCACCGACGCCGCGGCACCGCCCCCAGCCACCACAACGAGATCGCGACGATCATCCCGAATCCCACCGCGCCGGCAACCCGGGCCGGCGTCTCCAGCCGCGCCGGATCGTGCGTCGTCGCGGAGGACGAATCCCGCGTTGCGTTCGCGGGTTTCGATTCGCCGCGCGCCGACGATGTCGTCGCCGAATCGCCTTGCCCGCCAATTCTGTTCGCCGTCGTCTGCGGGTCGGCGTGCGCGGGATCCCGCGCCACCGAGGAATCCGCTCCGGCCGAGACACCGGGCCCGTGCGGTTCGGCAGCACCGGGCACATGCGCACTCGACGGCCCCGGTGATGGCGCCTGCGTCACCGAACCGGCCTCCTGGGTCGCGGCGCCCGGTGCGGCAACCGAAGCCCGGGTCTCGGGCAGGGACGGCGCCGCCGATGCGGGCAGCCCCGCCGGATCAGTACCCTGACCGACCGGAAACGGTTGCGGCGCAGGGTAATCATGTGACTTGTAGACGGCCTGCTCGGTGTCCGAACCGGCGGGGACGGCACTCGGCGGGAGCCGGAAGCCGCCGAGGACCAGGGTCACGAACGCGACGGCGACGAGTACCCAGTGCATGCGGCGCAGCGCGTGCCGGACGACCGTCGCGACGTTGGTGCGCACCAGATCTCCCAAACCGGGCTCCATGGTGGCCGCCTTCAACACCCCGCGCAGGGCGTTGCGCAGGCGATGACCATTGAGTTCGACGATCGCGAGATCGTGTACGGCATAGGCGCTCTCGGGTTCCAGGCGCAGCGCGACGTGGTATGCCTCGGCGGCGGGACCGGGCCGGAATCGGGTGCCGCACTGCCCCATTCGACGCAGGATCGAGCCGCGAGCGACATGGATGTCGGCTTCGTCGGGATCGAGTTCCACCGCCCGATCGATGGCTACCAGCGCCTCGGGAAGATCGCCGCACTCACGCAGCACGATCGCCAGAATCCGGTGGTTCTCGGCGAATTCGGGCCCCAGCGCGACCACCTGACGTGCCACCTGTTGCGCCTGACGACGCCCGGCATCGCCGGTATTGAGCAGCGCCAGGGCGTGGATACGCATGGCGAACTGGTTGCGCGGCTGGATGCGCAGGGCCGCGGCACTCTGCTCGGCGGCCTCGCGATACCGCTGATCCAGATAGGCCGCCTGCGCGAGATATGTCGCGGCCTCGGCGTTATCGGGTTCGGCCGCCAGTACCGCGGCCAACTGCTCGCGGGCCTCGGTCAGCCGACGCAGCTCGACGAGTACCTTGGCCCGCTCCAGATCAGCCATGATCGTGCCGGTGATACCGGCGGCTCACCGGAGCTTCTTCTCGCGCATGTACTTGGCCAGCTCGTCGTAGGTGCCGTCGTTGTTGGCGAATTCCACGACGTTGCGGGCGGATTCGAACCAGGCGCCCGCGCTGGGCTTGACCTGGGCGAGCGCGGTATCGATATCGCGCATCGTGACCGGCCGGACGGTTCCGGTGCGAATCGAATCGGCCATGGCCAGCTGGGTCGCCGAAGTGCACACATGGGCGAGATCCGCACCGGAGAAACCGTCGGTGCGTTTGGCGATCGCGGCCAGATCGATGCCGCTGACCGGGCGGTCCTTCAAGTGGTGCCGCAGAATCGCCCGGCGCGCCTCACGATCGGGCAAGGTCACCAGGATCATCCGGTCGAAACGGCCCGGGCGGCGCAGCGCGACATCGATATCCCACGGATGGTTGGTCGCGCCGAGCAGATAGACGCCCTCGTTGTCGACGGTGGCCGAATCCATCTCGGTGAGAAGCTGATTCACCACCGTGCGCATGGTGGCCGAGCCCGACATCTGACTCCGCTTGTGCCCCAGCGCATCCACCTCGTCGATGAACAGTACACACGGCGCGTTGCGCCGGGCGACCTCGAAGACCTGATGCAGATTGCGTTCGCTCGAACCGGTGTAGATGTCGAGAATGTCGGCGATCTCGATCGGATAGAAATTCGCGCCCAGCTCACCGGCGACCGCCGCGGCGATGAACGTCTTGCCGCACCCCGGCGGCCCGTACAGCAGCAGCCCGCCGCGCGCGCTGGTGCCGAACGCCTTGGCCAGATCGGGATTGCGCAGCGGACCGAGCAGGGACAGCTCGAGCTGCTGCTTGACGTTCGCCATCCCGCCGACATCGGCCAGTGCGACGCTCGGGCGCTCGAACAACCCGACATCGCCTTCGGCATGGGCGACCGGCTCACCGTCCTCGTTCCGGGACAACTCACCGTCGGCCGGCCCGTCGTCGACGAAGGCCGGGGCGATGATATCCCCGACCTCACGCTCGGCCGCCGCCCAGTCGAACCGAGGAGGCGGGTCCGCGTCCGGATCCGGGGCGGTCTCCGCGGCCCCCGTCTCGTTCGCGTTCAGCTCGCTCGCAGCGCCGCCGCCCCGGCTCGCGGGATCGCTCGCGGAGTTCGCGGCACCGCCCGACCGACTCGCGGCGCCGTCCGCCGAATTCCCGGTGCCGCCCGGCTGACTCGCGGCACTACCCGTCTCGGCCGCAGCGCCGCCCGAGGCGGCACCGGAGATTTGCCCGGGTTGCGGTGCGGGCGGCGCACCGGCCCCGGCGGCGAGTGCGGCGGTGCAGCGCTGGAGCAGTTCGAGCACCCTGGCATTACCGGGATCGTTACCGAGGGCGGCCGCGCAGTGCGGAAGGGCCTCGGCGTGCCGCGAACGGTCCGCGAGCAACTCGATCACCCGGATCCGCACCGGCAGCAGTTCCGGGTTGGTTTCGAGGATGCGCAGCATCTCGCTCAGAACCGGATCGTCGGTCACAACTCCCCCTCGCTCGGCAGACTCCTGCGATGCTATCCCGTGACACCATGGCATAACCAGGCGTTATGTCGGATCGGTCGGCCCGCGGCACTATGCGCTAGCTCACATCCGTGAACCCGGAATAGATCGCGGCGCACAGCGGTTGACCCATACTGC
Source organism: Nocardia vaccinii NBRC 15922 (assembly GCF_001613305.1). Classification (GTDB taxonomy): domain Bacteria; phylum Actinomycetota; class Actinomycetes; order Mycobacteriales; family Mycobacteriaceae; genus Nocardia; species Nocardia vaccinii. The sequence continues at coordinate 315,075 of NZ_BDCC01000007.1, read as the reverse complement.
CGATGCCGGGACAGCCCCGGGCCGCACCCTTCGTCGCTACGAGCGACCACTCGCCGAGAGGCGCTTGTTGGGCATCGGCGCCCCGGTTCGCGAGGCCGGCGTGGCATTCGCGAACCTTTGCAGTAGTGCTGCAGAACGAATGCCGCCGGATTCATGAGGTCCGGCGGCTTTCCGCGTTGTCAGGCCGCATGCGGGATGGCGAATTCGGTCGTTTCGGCGCATCAGGTATCGATTTCGACTGCGCGCGTTTCATCTTCGCGTTGTACCACCGATCACGCGCTAGCCTCACAGCCATGTGCCGCATTCTGGGGTGGTTTGCGACGATAGTGATCCTGGCGACGATCGGTGTGGCGCCGGGGCAGGCCCGCGCGACGACCGATACCGAACTCCACTGCGGGGTGAGTTCCGGGCGGACCTTCCCGCGCGCCACTCCCGAGCAGGCCGGATTCGATCCCGCCCGACTCGCCGACGCGCTCGCCTTCGCGATGCGCCGAAACCGCTCGAACGTCCAGGTCTTCCGGCACAACTGCCTGGTCGGCACGGGCCCGTCCGACGACCGGACCGGCAGGACACCGTGGAATGTCTGGAGCGTCACCAAGAGCGTGGTCTCGCTGATCGCCGGAATCGCCTCGGACAAGGGCGAACTCGACCTGACCGCGCCGATCGGCCGCTACCTGCCACCCGGTCTGGGCGATGCGGAACATCGTTCGATCACCGTCACCGATCTGCTCACCGAGACCTCCGGACTGCATGTGGGCGCGGTGAACGAGGGCGCCACCGGCGTCATCCCGATCGACCCGGACAGCGCGGTGCAGGCGCTGGGCGTGCCGTTCGACAATCCGCCCGGCACCATGTTCGCCTACAGCCAGCGCAATGTGGATCTGCTGTCCTATGTGGTGGAACTGGCCGTGCGGGAGCCGTTGCAGCAATTCGCCCAGCGCGAGCTGTTCGGCCCACTGGGCATCGAGCGCGGCGACTACTACTGGGCGAGGGATCGCTCCGGACACACCTACGGCTACGCACACCTGCTGATTCCGCCCGACGATCTGGCCAAACTCGGTCTGCTGCTGAGTAATCAGGGTCGGTGGGGCAACCGGCAGATCGTCTCCTCGGAGTATCTGCACGCCGCGCGGCGGCCATCGGCGACCAATCCTTGCTACGGATATCTGTTCTGGGTCGGTCCCGGATGCGCGGAGGTGCCGGTATTCCTGCCCGGCAGTTATCAGATGTCCGGCATCGGGTTGCAGGACGTGTTCGTCGTTCCGAACCTGGATCTGACGGTGGAGTGGACCGGCGCGTTCGGCAATCACAGCACCGAGGGGCTGCCCGGCGTTCTGCAGAACATGGGTGAGCTGTCCCACGAATTCTTCCGCAAGCTGCTGGCAGCCTTCGTTCATCCACCGATTCCCGATCCGGGGCCCTATGTGGAGCCGCCGCTGCCGCTGGATCCGCGCGCGTACTTCGACTCGAATATCACCCTGGCCCTGTTCGGTATCGGACCCGATGCCTATCCGAACTGTAATGTGCTGTCCTGCTTGCAGACTCCGCTCGCACCGCCCTTCTCCGACGCACCTCCCGGCTGTGTGATCCTGGCCTGCCTCGGACCGGATCCGCGCACACCCGGCATCCGCTGACCGCCCTGTCCGGCGCCGCGACCGGACAGGGCGGCACGGATCACCGCTCGACCAGGGCAGCCAGGCGGCCGGTGTCCATGTAGTCGCGGAACAGCACGATCTGCCCGTCCCGGACGCGAACCGTGTTGACCGAGGTCCGAGTGCGTGAGCGCACACCGCCGGGCGGGGTCATATCGACCTCGTTCTCCACGAAGAACAGTTCGGGATCGGAGGTCGGGTAGATCTCCGGATAGATGCCGTGCACCTGGATGCGGGACACATCCGCCCAGCGCTGGAGGAGATGTTCGCGGATCGCCTCCCTGCCTTCGAGTCGCTCGGGCATGCCGGGACGGGTCCACGGAATCTCGAACACCGCGTCCGGCGCCATCGCGTCGGCGAACGCGTCGGCGTCGGGCGTGCCGAGGCCGCGGAACAACTGCTCGACCACTGCGCGTGGTGTGAGCTCCTGATCTGCTGTCATGATTACCCCTGAAAAATCGGAACGTATGCCCCGCTTATGATCCGGAACGAACGCCCCGTTTGTCAATGGCGTTCCGGGTAGACTCACGCCGTGACCGAAACACAGGCGAAGGCGGCCACGACCACCGGGACGGGCCGCGCACTGCGCGCCGACGCCCGCCGCAACCGTGAACGCGTGCTGGCCGCGGCCCAGGAGGCCTTCGCCGCCGAGGGCATCTCGGTCCCGCTGGACGAGATCGCCCGGCGCGCCGGGGTCGGTCCCGGTACGGTCTATCGGCATTTCCCCACCAAGGAGGCGCTGTTCCACGCGGCGATGCTGGACCGCGTCGAGCGGATGGTCGCCCAGGCCCGCGCTCTGGCCGACGCCGAGGATCCCGGCCGCGCCTTCTTCGACTACCTCGACCTGATGGTCGTGGAGGGCGGGGTCAAACGCGATCTCGCCGAGGCGGTCGGCGGCCACGAAAGCCTCGAAAACCCAGGCCCCACAGTCGAACTGCTCGCCGCCATCGACGTCCTGTTGCGCCGCGCCCAGGCCGCCGGCGCGACCCGCGCCGACATCGATATCGACGACCTCATGCGAATCCTCAAGGGCGGCTTCCTCGCCACCCACACCACCGGCGCGAACGACGAACAACGCCGCCGCACCTTCGCCGTCCTCTTCGACGGCCTACGCGCCCGCTGAGCCGATTATTCGTAGTGCGTGCCGACCTTGGCGATCCAAAGCTCCTCGCCCACAACCCGATACACGAGACGATGCGCCTGAGTTATCCGGCGAGTGAGTTATCCGGCGAGACTCGTTGACCTGTTTCACCAGCGGAAATAGATTCTTCCGCGCTTCAGGCGCCGTAATCGCTGGCGCCATGCCAACCTCCATGGTTCTGGTACCGGATATGGCACCAGAACCGTGGAGGTATCTCGACTCAGCGGTCGGCGAGCAGGACCTCGGCGATCTGAATCGTGTTGAGGGCCGCGCCCTTTCGGAGGTTGTCGCCGGAGACGAACAGGGCCAGGCCGCGGCCGTCCGGGACGCCCGGGTCCTGGCGGATGCGGCCGACGAGGGATTCGTCGATGCCGGCGGCCTGCAACGGGGTGGGCACCTCGACCAGCTTCACGCCGGGGGCGTCGGCCAGGAGTTTGCGCGCCTCCTCGACCGGGAGCGACCGGGCGAACTCGGCATTGATCGACAGCGAATGACCGCTGAAGACCGGGACGCGCACGCAGGTACCGCTCACCAGCAGTTCGGGAATGCCGAGGATCTTGCGGCTCTCGTTGCGCAGTTTCTGATCCTCGTCGGTCTCCCCGGAGCCGTCGTCGACCAGTGAACCGGCCAGCGGCAGCACGTTGAAGGCGATCGGCGCGACGTACTTGTTCGGTGCGGGGAATTCGACCGCCGAACCGTCGTGGGTCAGCTTCTCGGCGTCGTCGATCACCGCGCGTGCCTGCGAAGCCAACTCGTCCACACCGGCCAGCCCGCTGCCGGAGACGGCCTGGTAGGTCGACACGATCAGGCGTTGCAGGCCCGCGGCGTCGTGCAGCGGCTTGAGCACCGGCATCGCGGCCATGGTGGTGCAGTTCGGGTTGGCGATGATGCCCTTGACCAGATTGCGGGTCTGCTCCGGGTTGACCTCGCTGACCACCAGCGGCACCTCGGGGTCCTTGCGCCAGGCGGAGGAGTTGTCGATGACGGTCACCCCGGCCGCGGCGAAGCGCGGCGCCTGCACCCGGGACATCGTGGCACCGGCCGAGAAGAGCGCGATGTCCAGGCCGCTGGGATCGGCGGTCTCGGCGTCCTCGACCACGATCTCGCCGTCACGCCACGGCAGCGTCTTGCCCGCCGACCGCGAGGATGCGAAGAAGCGCACCTCGTCGGCGGGAAAGTTCCGCTCCTGCAACAGTTTTCGCATGACGGCGCCGACCTGTCCGGTCGCGCCGACCACGCCCACACGTACACCCACGGCTAGGCCCCTTTCGACATGGCCGCGCGCTCGTCTCCGGGCTCCGCTGCCGCCGCTCTACTCGATGGCGGGGTTTGCGAGGGTCCTGCGAGGTTACGCAAACCGCCTCCTCCGGACCCGCCGCGGCTCGACCCGATCATGTCAGCGCCCCGTTCCCGCGTGTACGACCGCGACCTCGTCGCCACCGAGATCGAAGGCCCGGTGCAGCACCTGCACGGCCTGGTCGAGTTCGTCGTCCCGGACCAGCACCGAGATCCGGATCTCCGAGGTGGAGATGAGATCGATGTTGATCCCCGCGTCGGCCAACGCCTCACAGAACGTCGCGGTGACGCCCGGATGGCTCTTCATACCGGCGCCGACCAGCGACACCTTGCCGATGTGATCATCGAACAGGACCTGGGAGAAGCCGATCTCGCTCTGCCGATTCGTCAGCATCTCCACCGCGCGGGCGCTGTCGGTCTTAGGCATGGTGAAGGTGATGTCGGTCTTGCCGGTCTCCACCTTCGAGACGTTCTGCAGCACCATATCGATGTTGATCTCGGCATCGGCGACCGCGCGGAACACCTTGGCGGCGTACCCCGGTTCGTCGGGTATCGCGACGACGGTCACCTTGGCCTCGCTGCGGTCGTGCGCGACGCCGGTGAGGATTGCTTGCTCCAAGGGGATGTCCTCCATCGATCCGTAAACGTAGGTACCCGGCTTGTCGGTGTAGGACGAGCGCACATGCACGGGCACGTTGTAACTGCGCGCGTACTCCACGCAACGCAGCATCAGCACTTTGGAACCACAGGCCGCCATCTCCAGCATCTCCTCGTAGGAGACCTGTTCCAGGCGCTGCGCATCGGAGACGATCCGCGGGTCGGCGGTGAATACGCCGTCCACATCGGTGTAGATCTCGCACACATCGGCTTCGAGCGCCGCGGCCAGCGCGACCGCGGTGGTGTCCGAGCCGCCGCGCCCCAGCGTGGTCACGTCCTTGCTGTCCTGGGACACGCCCTGGAATCCGGCGACCAGCACGATCGTGCCCTCGTCGAGTGCCTCGCGCAGCCGCGACGGGGTCACGTCGATGATCTTCGCCTTACCGTGCGCACCGGTGGTGATGACGCCCGCCTGCGAGCCGGTGAACGAGCGCGCTTCGGCGCCCAGCGAATGAATCGCCATGGCCACCAGAGCATTCGAGATGCGCTCACCCGAGGTCAGCAGCATGTCCATCTCGCGCGCCGGCGCGGCGGGCGAGACCTGCTGCGCCAGGTCCATCAGCTCGTCGGTGGTATCGCCCATCGCCGAGCAGACCACGACGACGTCGTGCCCCTGCTTCTTCGTCTCGACGATCCGCTCAGCGACGCGCCGGATGCGCTCGGCGGTGGCCACCGAGGATCCTCCGTACTTCTGGACGACGAGAGCCACGAGGGATCCTCCAAGATCGACTTACCAGCTGTTAACAGCACCCCAGAGTACCGACTCGCGGCCGGAAGTTAACGGCGCACCTCGAACCCGGGCAGTGGAGAGGAGGCCATCCGAGCGTCGAAACGGGCGGTCAGCGGCGCGGTGATCCAATGATATTTCGTGTTGTGAAAGGCGGCGATCTCCCATCCTCCGTTGCGCCGCACGGCAACCCAGGTCTGCACCTTCGTGCGACGCGAGGTGCGACGCCGAACACCCTTCACCAGCGCACCCTTGCCGTGCACGAGGGCGACATCGGGAGTGAGCAATCGCACCTGGGTGATCTCGCCGTCGATCCGCGAGCCCTTCCGGTACTTCTCGAACAACGGCACGTGACAGGCCTCGATCGCCTCGCGCCCCTTGTGATGGGTGCCCATGAACGTCACGTAGTCCGCGTCGGGGGAGAAGACGGCGGCATAGGCGTGGGCGTCGCCGGCCGCCCAGGCCTCCTCGGCACGGCTGATCAGCGCACGAACAGCGGTCTCGGCATCGGCATTGATTTCGGCGGTCATCGACGCTCCCCAGATAGTTGAATGAGACAGCAACTTCTTAATACAGAAGTTGCACGAGTAAGATGATGAATTGGTGAGGTTAAGCTGTCAAGAGCGGGGAAACGAGCGGATCCGACGAGAGACGGGAACACAGCACCGATGACACGACGTGCCACCGCGGCATCCACCGACCTGGGGCGACGGCTGACGGTCGCCGCGCAGCGCAACGCCACCGACGCGGTGATGATGCATCAGGCCGTGGCCGACCGGCTGGGACTGCACGTCACCGATCTGCGCTGCCTCAACCTGTTACGCCTGGGCGGACCGGCCACCCCCGGCGAACTGGCCGCCCGCACGGGCCTGACCACCGGGGCGGTCACCCGGATGGTCGACCGGCTGATCAAGAGCGGCTTCGTCACCCGCGAACACGACCAGGACGATCGTCGCCGGGTGATCATCTCCCTGGCCGAGGGCCGCACCGCCGAGATCGCCCGGCACTACGAGCCGCTGGCCCGCGAGTTCGGCAGGGTCATGGGCGATTACAGTGCCGAACAACTGGAATTGATACTGGGCCTGTTCAATCGGCTGCACGACACGTCCCTGCGCGTGACGGCCATGCTGCGCGAAGCGGACTAGACGCGAGCCGGGCGGAGGTCAGAAATATCCGAGAGTGTTATATCCGACGCGGCCGGGCAATCTGAAACGTTAGTATCCCTTGTGATGTTCGTCACGTCGGACGGATAATTCACCTCATGCAGGCAAATGTCGGAGATCGATTATCTGTGCACAGCCACACGGTCGGAATGCCGGATCGAATGGGCGAAATCCTCGAGGTGCGCGGGGCCGACGGCGCGCCGCCGTACATGGTCCGATTCGACGACGGCCACGAGAGCCTGGTGTTCCCCGGCCCCGACTGGGTCGTTCAGCACCACTGAGCACAGTCCCCGGCCCGCCGCCGCGGCGCCGGGACGCATCCCTCGATCGAGTCGGCGGGAGCACAGGACGCTCCGGGTGGCTCGATAGCCAGTTGTGCATACTGGACGGTCTGCATAATCCAGAGCTAGCGGGCATGGTTGACGACCGCATGTGACCACGGAGACAATCGGTCAGGTATTTCCGGGGGGTGGAGGGCAAGGCTATGCGCACGAAGACCGACCACCGATTCATCGTCGATGTCGATCCCGACCAAGTGATGGAGGCACTGCTCGCGGTCGAGCGGATCCCCGACTGGTCCCCCTCGCACAAGGATGTGCGCGTGGCAACCCATGACGCGTACGGACGCCCCCAGCGCGTGTACGCCACGGTGAGCCCGATGGGAAATTCCGATCGGCAAGTACTCGAGTACGACTGCACCGGCGAACGCATCTCCTGGCGAGTGGTGGAGAGCGGCGCGGGCGGAGGCGGCAAGGGCTGGTTCGAACTCGAGCAGTCCCCCGAGGGCACCGAGGTCTGGTACCACTCCGAGGTCTATCTGCCGATTCCGGTTCCGGGCATCCTGATGAAGCGCAGTATGGCCAAGGCCAACGAGGAAGCGGTCCAGAACCTTATCGAATTCATCGAGAAGTTCCAGTTCGGGGAGAACTACGAGGTGAGCTGAGTTCCGCTCGCGCTCCGGACGATCCGGGCGGTGCGGTCGGTGACCTGTCACGATAGTGCTCATGATTCGTGGCAAACGATCCCGGATTGAGGCGGTCACCGAACAGGCCTCGGTGACGCAGCTGGAGCTGTTCTTCGATCTGGTGCTGGTATTCGCCTTCACCCAGGTGGACGATCTGGCCGCACACGAGACCACCGCGCTGAACATGCTGCGCGCCTTCCTCGTTCTGGCGGTCATGTGGTGGGTGTGGATCGCCTATGCCTGGCTCGGCAACGTCGTGAAGGCCGACGAGGGCATCGCGAGGCTCGCGATGTTCGGGGCCATGGGCGCCGCGCTGATCGTGGCCATCACCATTCCCGAGGCATTCGACGATATGCCCGGCGGCTGGTATGGACCGCTGGTCTTCGCCCTGGCATATCTGTTCATCCGGCTGGTGCATCTGTGGATGTTCTGGTGCGCCAGTGCGCAGGACCGGCAGTTGCGCGCACAGGTGACGCGCTGGGCGGTGGGTTCGATCACGATCGGTACGACACTGCTGATCATCGCCGCGGTCAACCACGGGAGCATCCAGCTGTGGCTGTGGGTCGCGGCCGTCGCCGGCGATATGGCCTGGACGCTGTTCTCCGGCAACGAATGGCGGGTCAACTCGACCTCGCATTTCGCCGAGCGGCACGGCCTGATCGTCATCATCGCGCTCGGTGAATCGGTCGTTTCCATCGGCCTCGGCGTGGCCGGACTCCCGATCTCCTGGCCGATCACAGTGGGATCGCTTCTGGGACTTGCTGTTTCAGGCCTGCTGTGGTGGGCGTACTTCGACGTCGGCGCGGCCGTGGTGGAGGGACATCTGGCCCGCGCGACCGGACAGTGGCAGATCAAGATCGCCCGGAACTGTTACACCTATTGGCATTTCCCGATGGTCGTCGCGATCATCGCCATGTCGCTGGGTCTGAAGAACGTGCTCGAGTACGTCGGCGGGGCCGAGGAACACAGCTTGCGCGATGCGCTGCACGGGATTCCGCTGTTCGCCCTCTACGGCGGCGCCGCCGGCTATCTGCTCGCGCTGGTCGGATTCCGGCACTACGCGACGAGAGTCGTGCTGTGGCCGCGGCTGGTGGCGGCGGTGGTTGTTCTGGTGCTCATCCCGCTGGCCTCGATAGTGCCCGCGATGGCAGCGCTCGCGGTACTGTGCGCGGTGCTGGGTGTGCTGATCGCCTGGGAGACAGTGCGTTACGCGGAGCCGCGCGAGCAGGTCCGGCACAGCGTGGAGCACTGAACACCCAGGCCCGTCTACCTCGCCCAGGCTCGCCCGCGCCAACCCCGGAGGCCGCAGCGCGCAGGTCCGGGTTACAGCGCCTTGTGGTCCACTGCCTCCTCGACGCGCACTCCCTCCATGACGGCGCGACGCATCTGATGTACGTTCTCGCGCAACACATCTCCCACCAGTTCGTCGGTGCGCGGATCGGCGAGCACCTGGAAGACGATACGGAAACTGGTGCTGGCGATGCCGCGGACGATGTCCTCGTGGAAGGGCAGATAGCGCACCCGGCCCAGGGCCGGATCCTTCTCGATCAATTCCAGGATCATCTCGTCCAGTTCGGCACGGTTCTCTTCGAGGGCCGAGGCGATATTGCTGGTGTACCGGCCGACGCGCAGCACCTCGGAGACCTCCTCGAGCACCGCCATCGTCACCGGACGTTTGATCGCCTCCACGATCGCGTTCAACGCCCGGTTCACGATCGCCACGGTGACCCGGTCGCCGAGCGCGCGATCGGCCACACGCAGCAACCGGACCAGCAGAACCACGATCCGCACCACATGGGAATCGGCGAAATACGTGGCGGCCGCGGGGATCAGGCACAGAACCTCGTACCAGTAGAGGAACGGATAGTTCCAGGACCAGTCCTCGCGCCGCCAGCGCCACAGCAGTTCCAGGGCGAAGATCGCGCACGTCGCGTACTCCACGATGGCGATCGGCCGCAGCGCCGGATGCGGTACCGGCAGGATGTCCACCCAGAAGATCAGCGCCGCGGAGAACAGCGCCACGACGAGCATCAGGTAGTCGGTCCACAGAACCGGTGGTTTGCGCGGATATTCCTGCGCCGAGACGACGGTGTTCTTCGGCACGACGGACCCCTTCTAGCGGCGAAATGATCCCGCCGAGACTAACCCGTCGGCGCAGCGGGTATCAGTGACCAGCGCGAATGATGTTCTCGATATTGCGTTCCGCCAGTGCCGAGATGGTCAGCGACGGGTTCACCGTGCCGGTGCTGCCCGGCACCGCCGCGCCGTCCATGACGTACAGGCCGGGATGCCCGATCACCCGGCCGTAGTTGTCGGTGGCCCGGCCCAGCACCGCGCCGCCGAGCGGATGCGCGGTGAATACGGCGTTCGCGTCGTAGCCCAGGGCGCCGTACTCGACCAGCGAGCCGCCGCGTTCGGCGATGCGATGATCGACCGCGCGGCAGGCCGCGGTGACCCGATCCTGCGCCTGCTTGGGCCAGCGCAGCCCGACCGCGTCGCGGGCCTTGTCGTAGCCGAAACGGGCCCGGGTCGGATCGAAGACCAGGCCGAGGGAGGCCAGTGCGCCGGTCTCCACCGGAATCCCCGGGATGTACCAGCTCTCCAGGCTCAGCGGCATACCGGATTCGTCGAAGATGCGGCTGGCGCTGGGTACACCCTGCCCCAGCCCCCGCAGCGAACTCTCGCCGCGGGCGAGCACCACATCGCCGTTGGTGCCCCAGCCGTCGCCGACGTGTTCGTTCAGATGCGGCAGTGCACCGGTGGCCTGGGCGCGCACCAGCAGTTCCGAGGTGCCCACCGATCCGGCGCCGAGAAACAGCCGATTGCAGGTGAGGGTGCGCCGGCGCAGGACCACGCCGGTCGGATCGATCTTGGTCACGGTCACCGCGTACCGGCCGCCGGATTCCTGGGCGATGGATTCGACCCGGTGCCCGGCGAAGACCCTCGACTTGCCGGAAGCCTGCGCATATTTCAGATAGTTCTGGTTGAGATCGAACTTCGCACCGTTGGAGTTGCCCAGATTGCTGCGGGCCGCCGTGGCCGAAGCTTTCGAGCTCCCGGCCAATTCGGCGCGCAGAACATCCCAGTTGAACACCGAGTCGTTGCGCCGCGGGGTGTATCCGGCCTTGCGCGCCTGGGCATCCCAGCATCGCGAATGGGTGAACGGCGCGGAGTTGTAGATGTCCGCGGGCATCGCGTCCAGCCGCAGCATCTGCCGCACCCGCGGATAGTAGACCCGATCCATCTCGTCGAAAGCGACTGTGCCACGGAAGATCTGGTCGAAGAAGCGGCGCTCCGGCTCGATCATCGCGCCGGTGTACACCACCGAACCGCCGCCGACCGCGGCACCGCGCCACACATCGATGCCGTCGAAGGGGGTGACGTCCAGCACGCCGCCGAAGTTCGCGAAGTTCATCGCCACCTTGGTGACCCCGGTGAATTCGGTCCGATGCCAGAAGCCGCGCCCGTCGGGCAGGTCGTCACCGGTGAAGATCTCCCGATGGGGATCGTTGGGCCAGCGCGACCCGCGCTCGAGCACGGTGTTGGCGACCCCGGCCTCGGCCAGCCGCAGCGCGGTGATCGCGGCGCCGAAGCCGGACCCGACGATGATCGCCTCGGTGTGATCCGGCGGATCGGGAAGGGGCGCAAAGATTTCCGGGACCCACTGCCGGAACAGATCGCTCCAGATCGGATCGGCCGACGCGCGCGGAGAACCACTCACGCCCGCGGTGGCAGAGCCCGCCGCACCCAGCAGGACCGCTGCACCCGTAGCCTTCACGAACGCGCGTCTACGCACCCGGCCACCTCCTCATCACGCATGGCCGCGCGCGAGATTACCCGGTCGAGGGTGCCACCTCAACCGAACGAGCCTCCCGGCCTTGAAAATCCAGGCCCGGCGGCCGCGATCCCCCTAGACGCGCAGGCGTTCTCGGCGGAGCTGGTCGACCTCGGGGAGGTCCAGAGGCGCGAGGGAGTCGACGCCGAGCGCCTTGGTCAGCAGGTGATCGGCGAGTTCGGGGTTGCGGGCCAGCGCGGGCCCGTGCATGTAGGTGCCGAGGACCGACCCCTGGACGACGCCCTCCAGACCGTCGCCCGCGCCGTTGCCGACGCCGCGGGTGACGCGGGCCAGCCCGGCGGCGTCTGGGCCCAGAGTGGTTCCGCCACGGTGGTTTTCGAATCCGGTGAGCGGCTGGGTCAGGCCGGGGATCAGCGGCATGGTGGCCACCTCGCCGATCGCGCGCTCGGCCCGGGGTGCGGTGGTGACGTCGAACATGCCGACGCCCTCGACGCGTTCGCCGCCGGAGGTTTCGTACCAGTGGCCCAGCACCTGAATGGCCGCGCAGATGGCCAGCACCGGCGTACCGCGCTCGGCCGCGGTCTGCATGCCCGGATAACGCTGCAGATGGCGGGTGGCCAGTCGCTGTGCCGAATCCTCCGCACCGCCGAGCAGGTAGACGTCCAGGGAGTCCGGGACCGGGTCGTTCAGGGTGATCTCGACGATCTCGGCGGCGTAACCGCGCATCCGCAGCCGCTGCCGCAGCACGACCGCGTTGCCGCCGTCACCGTAGGTGCCCATCACGTCGGGCAGCACCAGCCCGATCCGTACGGTCGACTCGCTCATGCGCGAAATCCCTCCAGCCGTTCCCGGTTCGCGGTCACAATCGCGCACCTCATCCTCTGGCCTCCAGATCGCGATTCAGATCGCGGAACGCGGTGTAGTTGGCGAGTACCTCGACCTGTCCGGGCGGACAGGAGGCAATGGCGCGCAACGGATTCGAGACCGTGGTGTGCTCGACTCCGGCATAGGTCAGGCGTACCGCGAGATCGGTGGCGCGCTCCCCCGCGGCCACCACCTGGGTGCCCTCGAAATGTTCGAATCGCACATCCCACAGCCAGGAAAGATCCTCGCCGTCGGGTACCTGACCGTTCACCGCGATCACCAAACCCGTTGCGGCAGGGTCGATCATGGACAACGCCTCCTGCCAGCCGGCCGGATTCTTGGCCAGCAGCAGACGCGCGGTACGGTCGCCGACCCGCACGGTGCGATAGCGGCCCGCGATCTCGCGGACCGTCGCGGCGGCATCGGCCGCGGCCTCCGGCACGACGCCCAACGCCACCGCCGCGGCCACCGCCTGTGCGGCGTTACCGCGATTGGCGCGCCCCGGAAGGGCAAGGTGCAGCGGGATTTTCACGCCTTCGGGACCGTGCAGGTGTTCCTCGTCCACCCACCAGTCCGGCTCCGGACGCCGGAAATCCGCGCCGGTGCTGCGCCAGTGCGCGCCCTCCCACACGATCGGCTCACCACTGCGCGGGCAACTGGTGGCATCCACCGCCCAGCCGCTGCCCGCGGCCACCCACACCACATTCGGATGGTCGTAGGCGATCGAGGTGATCAGCACGTCGTCGCAGTTGGCGATGAGGACCGCGTCGGGATGCCGTGCCATACCGGCGCGCAACTTGCGCTCGATCATATTGATCTCGCCGACCCGGTCCAGCTGATCGCGGCTCAGATTCAACAGCACCACCGCGGCCGGATTCAGCGCATCGCTGACATGCGGCAGATGCAATTCGTCCACCTCGATGGCCGCGACCGATGCGTCCCGATGGGCATTGAGCGCGGCCACGATGCCGGCGTCCATATTCGCCCCGTCGGCCTGCGTGGCCACCGGTCCCAGCTCGCCCAGCGCCGCCGCGGTCATCCGGGTGGTGGTCGATTTGCCATTGGTGCCGGTCACCAGCACCGTGCGCCGGCCGCGCCCCAGCTGCGTCATGATCGTCGGATCGATCCGCAGGGCGATCAACCCGCCGATCATCGACCCCTTACCGCGCCCGGCCCGCTGCGAGGCCCAGGCCGCAGCCGCCGCCGCACGCAACGCGACCCGGCCGCGCATCGAGATGTCTGCCACCCCGCGAGTTTATTGCCAGGCGGGCTCGTCGCACTTTCCGGGAGCGTCATCGCGCGTAGCGATGTGGATCACAGTCCGGCGCGGCCGTCGCCTGCCGGACGATCCAGCGCGCATGGACGACCCCGGAGGTACGCCGGTCCGGAGCCTCGACCACCGCTGGAAAGTCATCTGCATTCCGGCCCGAGCGTTCACCCGGACGTGTCCCGCGGTCACGGATGGGGTAGCCCGCGGGTCTGCCGGCCCTGGGCTCAGCCGCGGCTACTTCAGTGATCCGACGCAACTCCGGGACGAGCGTTCGCTTTGTCCGGCCGCGCGGCCGAAACCGGCTACGCCGCAACGGCATCCAGCACGAAACTCGCTTCGCTCAACAGCTCGGGCCGATGTCGGCGGCGGGCCGTTCGATCTCAGATCCGAGTGTCGAAGGTATTCGGTTGCCCGGCGGCGTAGCGCGCGGCGTCGAGCTGGCGGAAGGGGTCCAGTTGCGGGGCCCGGTAGAGCGGAAAGAGGTTGCAGCGCGGGGAGTTCGAACCGACGGTGTCCAGCAGGGCGTTCACGGCCCGGCGGGCTGATTCGCAGGCGCCCTCCATGGTGGCCAGGTCGATCGTGGTACGGACGTAATCACCTGCGAGAAAGAGGTTTTCCAACGCGCCGTGCGATTGCGGGCGGGCGGACCAGGAGCCGACGGTATTGATCAGGAGCGGGTCGGCATTCGAATTGCTCCGGCGCGCGGCGTCCCAGGTGACGCCCGAGTCCAGGAACCACGAATGCAGATCGGCATCGGGGAGGGCAGTCTTACCGCCCAGATGCGCCTGGAGCTGCGCCCAGACCTCCCGGGCGATCTCCTCGTGGGTGCACTCGCGGGCCGGTTTGCCGTACAGGATGCCGGGCGTATTCCAATTCGACACGTCCACCGAGAGACAATCCTGGACGGTTCCGTCGCCGAATCCGGAAAGCGGTGTGCGCGACCAGAATTGGTTCTGCGCGATGGAGGTCAGCGACCACGGCGAGTCGACGTAGGCGACGTGGCCACGGGCAATCCCCGTCGGACGTCGCAGATAGAACTGGATGCCGGACATCCAGTCGACCACCAGCCGGTTCATCGCCGCCAACTCCGGTTGTACCGCGAGGATATCGGGCGTCCACAGCTGCCGGGCCACCTCGGCGGGCACCGCCATGACGAAATAGTCTGCCGCGACAGCACTTTCCCGGCCCGCCGCATCGGCCACCCGCGCACCGGAGATCCGGCGATCGCGCACCTCGAGCCGGCGCAGCCGCGCGGTCACGAACCGGACTCCGAGTTCGCGCAGCCGCCGTGTCCACGGCTCGATCCAGACCTGTGAGGTCGGGCCGTTCAGCAGCCGGTCGAGCGGGCCGTCGTCGCCGACCCGGAGTGGATTGCCCAGGAACTGCTCACCCATCGAGCCGATCGTGCGGGTGCTGGCGCGATCGTCCTTCGCGGCCACGAGCAGCGTGGTCAGCGTGCGGGACATCAGCACCCGAAATTCTGGCGAATGCTGTTGCGCGCCGATGAAATCGCGCCACGATACATTCTCCCACCGACCCATGCGCCGGGCATCGCAGCTGGTCATGAAGACCAGCAGCCGTTCGGCGAAATACGCGGCGTCGGCCATCGGCATCTTCGACGAGGTCGCGATCACCGAGGAGAGGGTCTGCCGGAAATCGTCCGGATTCGACCACGCCTTCCCATGTCCCATCGGCACGATGGTGTCCGGCCCGCCGCTGCGCGAGAAACGCGCCTCGGATGCCGCTACCAAATTGTCCCAGACGCCGTTCGCGTTGCCCGGGAACGGAATTCGCCGCATCGTATCCGGAATGTGGTGATAGAACCCGGGAAAGAACCGGAACCCGTGCTCCCCGGGTAGATCCGGGCGCCCGCCGCGCGCGCTGCCGGGTACCGCGATACTGCGAGCCTTACCGCCCAGCGCCCGCGGCTCGTACACGGTGACCTCGAAGCCGCGCTCGGCCAGCTCGTGCGCGGCCGTCATACCGGCCACCCCGCCGCCGAACACCGCGACCCGCCGCCCGGTCGCCGCGGACGCGGGCACCGCTCGCGCACTCAGCGCACTCGCCGTCAACGCACCCGCCACGGCCGTCCCGCGAAGAATCGTTCTCCGCGAAATCTTCCCGTACTGCTCAACCATCGTTCCGGACCTCCACGCCGCGCAACACTGTAAGCGGTCGCACCGGGCGGTGCATGCGCAGGCGGCAACCACGGGCGGCGCAGGAATCAGAGCGCGGCCCCAGTGCAGGGCGTTTCCGGTGCGCGCATCGTTCGCGGCCGCACATCACCGAGTCGGTAATCGACCGGCAGCCCCGCGTATCACCGGAGCTCGGCAAGCCGACCGGCAGCGCGCACGGCGTCGGGAACAGGCACCGCGCCCCCGGCCCGGCGGAGCGCTGGAGCATCGCCCGTAGTTCTCCCATCCGCCACTGCGGGTGCGGCGGCGGAGCGCGTCCGCCCGCTCGATGTGGCCGCGAATGCGCCGACGATCACGATCAAACCTCCGACCAGGGACAACGCCGCCGGCCGTTCGCCGAGGAAGATCCACGAGGAGGTGATGCCCACCACCGGAACCATCAGGGACAGCGGGGCGACCGCGCCCGCGGGATAGCGGCTCATGAGGTATGTCCACAGGCCCGAGCCGAGCACCGTCGCGAGGATCACCGTGTAGGCGAGGGCGGCCAGTGCGGGCCAACCGGTGGCCGAGAACGATTCCCGCAGGGCATGTGCGCCGGAGGTCGGTCCCTCGACCAGAAGCGACAGCGCGAACAGCGGGACCGGTGGCACCACGGCCATCCACAGGGTCAAGTGCAGCGGATCGGGCTTCTCCGCGGACCCCGCACCCGCGGCCGCCAGCCGCGAGCCGATATTGCCGAACGCCCACCCGAGACCTCCGGCCAGCGTCAGCAGAACGGGCAGCAACGCGGCGTGACGCGCCCGATCCCAACCGATGAGCGCCATGCCGAGCACCGCCGCAATCAGCCCGAGAAACTGTGTGGCCCTGAGCCTTTCACGGAGGAACAGCGATCCCAGCAGAACCGTGAACGGCGCCGAGGACTGCAATACCAGCGAAGCCAACCCGGTCGGCATCCCCGCTCGCATCGCGACGAACAGAAAGGCGAATTGCGCCACTCCGAAACCCAGCCCGTACAGCAACAGCCACCGGATCGGAAGCCGCGGTCGCGGCACCAGCACGACGACCGGCACGGCGATGACGACGAACCGCAACCCGGCGAAGAACAGCGGCGGAAAATGCTCCACCCCGATATGCAGCGCCAGGAAATTCAACCCCCACAACAGCACGACGGCCAGGCCGAGCAGACGATCACGGTAACTCACGTCGTCCAGGATGAATGCCGCAATAGATAAGGACAATCGAATCTTTGTGGATAAATGCTGTAGTAGAACTTAACTATGTCCACTTCCGTGCCGCTGTCCGTCGATCGGCTGCGAATCCTGCGAGAGCTCGCCGACCGCGGCACGGTCGCGAGCGTGGCCGAGGCGTTGTCGATGACGCCGTCGGCGGTATCGCAGCAGTTGAAGGTGCTCGCCCGGGAGGCCGGTGTGCCGCTGCTGGAACCCGACGGGCGCCGAGTGCGGCTGACCGATGCCGGACATGCGCTCGTCGTGCGCGCCGACGAGATATTGGCCGCCGTGGACCGCGCGGACGCGGAGATGGCGCTGTACCGCGGCGCGGCACACGGCCGGGTGCGAGTGGCGATGTTCCCGTCCGGAGCAGCCCTGCTGCTGTCGCGCATCCTCACCGCGCTGTCGGGGACGGGCGTGCACATCGCCGCCAGCGACGAGGATGTGCCGCCGACCGCGGTCCCGCGCCTGCTCGCCGACTACGACGTGGTGCTGACCCACCGAGACGAGCACGCACCATCAATCTCCGGAGCACGGGTATATGCCGAGCCGTTGATGCGCGAGCCGATCGATATCGCCGTCACCCTCGGACACGACCTCGCCGGTCGCGAGTCCGTCACGGCCGAGGAACTCGCCGACGAGACCTGGCTGAGCGTGCGCGGCGGCTTCCCCGTCGACGACGTCCTGCGCACGATCGCCACCGTCACCGGCGTACAACCACGAATCGCTCAGCGGCTCAACGACTTCGGCGTCATCGAGGAACTCGTCGCGGCAGGCCACGGCATTGCGCTCATACCCCGCCACGCCGTCCGCCACCCGGGCCTTGCGGTGCTACGCCTCGCCGGCGTCCGAGCCGGCCGCATCTACGACCTGACCACCCGCCCCCACGCCGTCCGCCGCCCCGCCACAGCCACCGTCCTGGCCGCCTTCCGCACCGCCGCCCGCGAGGTAGCCTCCACCGCGATCACTCCCGGGCCGGCTCCCGGACCTGTGGTCCCCCCGCACGTCGACGAAGACGCTGCACCCCGTTGAGCGCTACACCACCCCCGTGACCAGCGTCCCGACTCCGATCGGAACCCATGCCTGCCAGATGTTGTGCGAGTGCTGCTCGTCGGCGGATCGGGTTGCGCCACCGGTCACACACCAGTCGCCGACCTGCATCTGTATACCGCCGCATCGGTCGGCCTGCCCCGGACTCGCTATCCCCGACGCGATTGCCCCTGGCCCGAGGAGGAGCGCTCGCTCGACACCGCCCACACCGAAATCAATTGCGCGACAGGGATTATCAGCGCGATACATCGGCAGGCCGTAACACGGCGGCGTGAAAAGGACTGCACCACAGCATAGCGAGTCATTACGCTCAGAAGAAGAATGGGCGCTCTGCCGGAGCGCGCGGGTACGCGCGCCCCGCGGTGCCGGCCCGAGACCGCGCGCACCGAAATAGACTGCGGCGCAGGCACTGTCTCAATGCGGCTTCGCAGCTCACCCGGACGGGTGAGCTGCGAAGCCACGGAGAACTAGCGGCCGTACTGGTCGCGGCCGTACTGGTCCGGGATGCCGTACTGACCGGTTTGGGGGCCGGGGTACGGGGGGTTCTGCGGTCCCGGGTATTGGTGTTGAGCGGGTTGGAAAGCGGGGGTGGGGATGTTGTACGCGAAATCGTCGGCGACCATGGCGGCCAGTTCCAGCAGTGCCATCCGGGTCGGTTTGCTGACGAGTTCCAGATCGATCTCCGCACCCTCGGCGAGGTGATCGTCGAACGGCACCACCTGTACCGCGCGGGTGCGGTCCAGGAACAGTTTGCGCAGCTGATCGAGGTCGACCGTGGAGGCGCCGCGGCGAGAAGCGTTGACCACCACCACCGTTCGCTCCACCAGCTTGTTGTAGCCGTGGTGCTCGAGCCAGTCGAGCGTGGCCGAGGCGCTGCGCGCACCGTCGATGGCCGGGGAGGTCACCAGGATCAGCGAGCTGGCCATATCCAGCACACCCGACATCGCCGAGTGCATCAGACCGGTACCGCAGTCGGTCAGGATGATGTTGTAGAACTGCTGCAGGATATTGATCGCACGCCGGTAGTCCGCCTCGCTGAACGCCTCCGAAACGGCCGGATCCTGTTCGCTGGCAAGCACTTCCAGGCGGCTCGGCGCCTGGGAGGTGTGCGCCCGCACATCCGAGTACCGGCTGATGCCCTGATCCTCGAGCAGGTTGCGCACCGTGGATCGCGTCTGGCGCGGCACTCGGTGGGCCAGCGTGCCGAGATCCGGATTGGCGTCGATGGCGATGACGCGGTCACCACGCACCGAGGCGAAGGTCGATCCGAGGCCGACCGTGGTCGTGGTCTTGCCGACGCCGCCCTTCAGCGACAGGATGGCGATTCGGTAGTCGCCGCGCACCGGCTGATTCACTCGTTCGGTGAGCTCGCGGAGCAGGACGTCCGCCGAGGATTCACCAGGATTGATCGCACCGCCGGAGATCTTGTGCACCGCGCGGCGCCAACCACCACGCGGTGAGCGCCGGGCCCGCTTGAGCAGGTTCAGATCGTTGACCGACTGCCCGCCCGGACCCAGCTGACCGTACTGCGGCTGAAATCCCTGCTGCGGCGGCTGAGGTTGTTGCTGCACAGGGTGATTCGGCTGGCTGGGCGGACCGCTCTGCCAACCGGGCGGCGGCTGCGGCGGCTGATACATCTGCGGCTGCGGCGGTGGCGGCGGGGCCCAGCTGTGCGGCTCCTGAGCGAACTGCGGCGGTTCCTGACCGGCAGCGGACTGCTCGGGCGGCTGCTCCTCGTCGAACGTCCGGCGAACCGGCCCGTCGCTGCCGATTTCCTGACGGACCTCGCCGTACGGCGACTCCTGGCGCGCCTCACCGTAATTCGTGGCGGGCGGCTCGGTGAAATTGTGCGGCGGAGCCTCGGGGAACGGCTGTTGTTGCGGCGCGGCGAAGTTCGGCGGTGCGAACGAGGTCGGTTCCCCCGGGCCACCGGGCGGCGCGAAAGGCCCGCCGTGCTCGGGTGCCGGGAAATTGCCGGGCGGGCCGAAATTGGGCTCCGGCGGGAACTGCCCGGCTCCCGGTGGGCCGTATTGCATTTGCGGCGGGGGAAATCCGCCCATCTGCGGCGGCGCACCCGGAGGCGCGAACGGCCCCTGCTGTTCCTGACCGAACGGCGGCCCGGGAGCGAAGTGGTGCGGCTCCGAGCCGAAGTGCTGCGCGGGAGCGAACTGCCCCTCCGGGCCGGGCTGCGGCCCCGGCGGGAAAGGCTGTTGCTCATCCATGGAATCCGGCATCGGCGGGAAGATTCCCGATGCCGGTTCCTGGTCAGGTGCCGAATCGTGGTCGCCCGGCTCGGATCCGGTATCGGCGCTCACGGCGGGTTCGTCCGCCCTCGCGTCCTCGTGCGCCGATGCCGATTTCGGGTCGTCCTGCTCGGTGGCTGTATCCGTGCCTTGGCCTTGCAGCCAAGCCGGTGAGTTCGAGTTGTCGTTGGTCGTCACGTATCCCCCATCTGCTCGGGAGTTTTCGAGCAGTGAGCTCGGCGCTGATGCTGTTCAACGCTAGCACGCTGCGCGGATGCTCGTAGTGCCACAGAGCGGTGCGCGCCTCATGGGACGGGGAGTTGTCCACATGTGGACAACTCCCCGTACGACTACTGCCGCGACGCGCCGGAAGCGGTGCCCGACACGCGGTTCCGTGCGATCTACTTCCGCTCGCGGTGCGACCGGTTCACCGCGGAGACGACCGCACGCAGCGACGCGGTGGTGATGGAGGTGGCAATGCCGACACCCCAGCTCACCGAATCCCCGACGGCGCATTCGACATACGCGGCGGCCTGCGCGTCGTCGCCGGAGGACATGGCGTGCTCGGAGTAGTCCAGCACCCGCACGTCGTAACCGATCGTGGCCAGCGCGTCGACGAACGCCGCGAGCGGACCGTTGCCCGCACCGGTGATCTCCTGCTCGACCCCGTCCACCTTGACCACCGCGGAAATGGCATCCGTCCCGCTGTCGGTCTCGGCGGCGGTGACCTTCTGGCGCATCCGCTCCAGCGGCAGGATCGGGTTCAGGTACTCCTCGGCGAAGACGTCCCACATCTCCTTCGGGCTGACCTCGCCGCCCTCACCGTCGGTGATCTTCTGAATCGCCTGGGAGAACTCGATCTGCAGCCGGCGCGGCAGGGCCAGACCGTGATCGGTCTTCATGATGTAGGCCACGCCGCCCTTACCGGACTGCGAGTTGACCCGGATCACGGCCTCGTAGGTGCGGCCGACATCCTTGGGATCGATCGGCAGGTAAGGGACCTCCCAGGTGATGTCCGCGACATCCGAGCCCGCGGCGTCCGCGGTGGCCTTCATCGCGTCCAGACCCTTGTTGATCGCGTCCTGGTGGCTGCCGGAGAACGCGGTGTACACCAGGTCACCGCCGTACGGATGACGCTCGTGTACCGGCAGCTGGTTGCAGTACTCGACGGTGCGGCGGATCTCATCGATGCTGGAGAAGTCGATCTGCGGGTCGACGCCGCGGGAGAACATGTTCATCCCCAGGGTGACCAGGCAGACGTTGCCGGTGCGTTCACCGTTGCCGAACAGGCAGCCCTCGATGCGATCCGCGCCGGCCATATAACCCAGCTCGGCGGCGGCGACGCCGGTGCCGCGGTCGTTGTGCGGGTGCAGGGACAGCACGATCGACTCGCGGCGGGCCAGATTGCGGCTCATCCACTCGATGGAGTCGGCGTAGACGTTCGGCGTCGCCATCTCCACGGTCGCGGGCAGGTTGACGATCAGCGGCTTGTCAGGGGTCGGCGCGATGATCTCCGAGACCGCGTCGCACACCTGCTTGGCGTACTCCAGCTCGGTGCCGGTGTAGGACTCCGGGCTGTACTCGTACCGCCAGTTGGTGTCCGGGTAGTTCTGCTCGATCCGCTTGCACAGCGTGGCCGCGTCGGTGGCGATCTTCCGCACGGCCTCGCGGTCGGCGCGGAAAACCACCTTGCGCTGCAGGATCGACGTCGAGTTGTAGAAGTGCACGATCACGTTGGCCGCGCCCCGGCACGCCTCGAAGGTGCGCTCGATCAACTCGGCGCGACACTGGGTCAGCACCTGGATGGTGACGTCGTCGGGGATCGCGTTCTCCTCGATGATCTCCCGGACGAAGTCGAAATCGGTCTGGCTGGCCGACGGGAAACCGACCTCGATCTCCTTGTAACCCATCCGCACCAGCAGATCGAACATGCGCCGCTTGCGGGCCGGGCTCATCGGATCGATGAGTGCCTGGTTGCCGTCGCGCAGGTCCACCGCGCACCAGCCGGGCGCACGATCGATGACCTTGTTCGGCCAGGTCCGGTCGAACGGAATCTGCGCAGTGCCGGAGACCGGGCTGCCGCCCGGGACCTCCTCGGCGAAGGGCCGATACCGGAAGGTCGGCATCGAGGAGTTCTTCTGCGCGTTCCACGCGGGCTGGTCGGCGGGAGCGGGCTTGGACGGCGCGGTGATGGCGCGCGTTACGAAGGCGTCAGCGGATGGCATGCAATTCTCCGAGAGGTGTGGGGTGGTGTATCCCAGGTAAATGGGTCGACCGGCACAGCTGAACCCCGCGACGGGAGCCGGTCCGTATCAGACCCCGTCGCGGCGGCCGAGGAGGAGTGCCCGCTGCATGATGATGTAATAATAGCCTCCGCTTCGCTCCGGCGAGTCGGGGGGCTGCCACGCTGCCGGCGCCGCTCGAGCGGGTGACTTGTTCAAGCGATCAATTCGCCCGTGGTCAGGAACCCCTGTAATCGTGCCCGGTACGGGTCGATATCGATATCCTGGGCGGCGAGCCAGTCGGGGTTGTAATACGTGTCGATGTAGCGGTCGCCGGGATCGCAGATCAGTCCGACGACGCTGCCCTCCCGGCCCTCGCGCGCCATCTCGGACATGATGTGGAACGCCGCCCACAGGCCGGTTCCGGTGGATGCGCCCGCCTTCCGGCCGATCACCCCCTCGAGCACGTGGATCGCGGCGATGGCGGCGGCGTCGGGGACGTGGATCATCCGGTCGATGGCCGAGGCGACGAAACTGGGTTCCACGCGCTGCCGCCCGATGCCCTCGATGCGCGAGCAGATCTCCGTGGTGACCTCGGCGTCGTCGTCGCGCCAGCCCGGGAAGAACGCCGAATTGTCCGGATCCGCCACGCACAGCCCGGTCGAGCGGCCGGTGTAGCGGATGTAGCGGGCGATCGTCGCCGAGGTGCCGCCGGTGCCCGCGGTCGCCACCACCCAGGCCGGATCCGGGAAGCGTTCCTGAGCCATCTGATCGAAGATGGATTCGGCTATGTTGTTGTTTCCGCGCCAGTCGGTAGCCCGCTCGGCATAGGTGAACTGGTCCATGTAGTGCCCGCCGCTCTCTCGGGCCAGCCGCGCCGCCACCTCGTAGACCGCATTCGCGCTGTCGACGAAATGACAAGTGCCACCGTAGAATTCGATCAGCCGAACCTTTTCCCGGCTGGTCCCGCGGGCCATCACGGCGATGAACGGCACTCCGATCAACCGCGCGAAGTACGCTTCGGACACCGCGGTCGAACCGCTCGACGCCTCGATGACCGGCAGCTCCGGACGGATCCAACCGCTGCACAGCGCGTGCAGGAACAGCGACCGCGCCAGCCGATGTTTCAGCGAACCGGTCGGATGGGTGGACTCGTCCTTCAGATACAGGTCCACACCCGGCAGCACGGCCAGCGGCACCCGCAGCAGATGCGTATCGGAGGAACGCCGTGCATCGGCCCGCACCTTCGCGACCGCGTCCGCCAACCAGCGCCGGCGTTCGGGGTCGTACCGATTGATATCCACCGTTTCCGGTTCCGCGGACCTCGTCATGAGCACCTCCAGACTGAGTACCTGCGACATTACACAGCGAACCCTCGCCGCCCCTGCCTCCGGCCAACGCCACCCGGGTCCGCTCACTCCCGAGAAATGCCAACCCCGAAGGCCGCGGCCCGGGTCGATTCCGGACTCACCGAAGCACCGGCTCACGGCGCGCCCGACTCACCCGCGTCTTGCAGACCAACCGGGTCCACCCGGGCCCGTCGACCCTCGGAGACATCAGCTTCGAGGCCGCCGTCCGGGTCGATTCCGGACTCACCGGAGCACCGGCTCACGATGCGCCCGCCTCACCCGCGTCTTGCAGACCAACCGGGTCCACCCGGGCCCGTCGACCCTCGGAGACATCAGCTGCGAGGCCGCGGCCCGGGTCGATTCTGGACTGACCGGAGCGGAGGAGCGAAGCGGGGGAGCGGAGGGAGGGAAGAATCGGCCCTTGGGGGGGCCGCGGCCCGCCGGAGCGAAGCGGAGGCCGAAAATTCAGTGCCCTTATAGAATTCACAGCGAAACGCCGGCGCGCACCGAGGCCGGTTCGGTTACCGTCGAGGCGTGTTCGGCATCATCCGTCCGTGTAGACACCGGCTGGGCGAAGAGTTGAGTTCCGCGTGGATGGCGCAGCTGTGCGGCCTGTGCCTGGCATTGCGCGACGACCACGGCCAAGCCGCCCGCATGGCCACCAACTACGACGGCCTGATCATCTCCGCGCTGGTCGACGCCCAGGCGCCCGCCACCACCAGGCGATCGGCCGGGCCGTGCCCGCTGCGCGCCATGCGCACGGCGGATGTGGCCACCGGCGACAGCGTGCGGCTGGCCGCTACCGTCTCCCTGGTGCTGGCCGCGGCCAAGGTGCGCGACCACGTCGAGGACGGTGACGGCGTCGCCGGGACCGCGGGCATCCGCCCGGCGGCGCGGCGAATCGCCCAGCGCTGGGCGCGGCAAGGCGCGGAAACCGGTGCGGGCCTGGGCTTCGACACCGCGGTCCTGCTGGACGCGGTGGATCGGCAGATCGCCGTGGAATCGGCCGCCGGACCGCGGACCACCCTGCTCGAGCTCACCGAGCCGACCGAGGCCGCCACCGCCGCGGCGTTCGGACATACCGCCCTGCTGGCCGGACGTCCCGGTAACGAGGCCGCGCTCACCGAGGCGGGCCGGTTGTTCGGTCGCGTCGCGCATTTGGTCGACGCCGTGGAGGATCTGCACGACGATCTCGCGCACGGCAAGTGGAATCCCTTGGCGATCACGGGAACTCCCGCACAGGAAACGCACCGGCTGTGCACCGACGCCCTGCTCGGCATCGAATTGGCCTTGGCCGAAGTCGAATTCACCGACGGTCGTCTGGTCCGCCGCCTGCTGACCAAGGAATTGGGCCGCTCGATCCACCGTACGTTCGGACATTCCGGCCACGAGAGCTGCCGGGTCGATCACCGCACCGACCACAAAGTCGTCAATCGGCGCTGGCGTCGATACGGACCGCCCCCGCCTGGATATGGTTATCCCCCACAGGGTTACGGCGGCTATCCCCCGCCCGGCTACGGCTACGGTCCCCCGCCCCGCCGCCGCAGCGGCTTCTGCCTGCCCTTCTGCGAGGGTATCGCCTGCTGTGAATGCTGCCGCTGCGGCGAGGACTGCTGCTGCGCCTGCGAGGGGTGCGAATGCTGCGGAGACACCTGCTGCGACTGCTGAAATACCTTGCGTTGCTGAAATATGCCGCGTAGGGATGCTTTCGGCACCTACTTGCGCCGAGACGGCTCAGAGATCGACTTTGTCCCAGGTGAGTTTCTCGAGGCGGGCATGATCACCGGTGGTCCAGTCCCAGATGAGGTCCGCGACGCGGTCGGGTTCGGTCAGGCGGGTCCCGAAGTGCTCGTTCGGGGACCCGTCTCGGTATTCGAGGATGTAGCTGTTCTCGTCGTCGCGGAAGGTCTGGATGTAGACCTCGGGCTCGCGTTCCACGATGAGATAGGGGCCCGGATCCGATAGCGTCGGAACCCATTGGTGGACAAGGGTTTCGGTCAGATAAGGGAATTCTCCCGCACCACCGTGCGTGACGGTCACCGGGACGTGCCCGGCGGGATCGATCAACCAGGCCAGCTGCGGGTCGTACACCGCGTAGTCGCGCGGGGTGGCCAGTTCGAACAGCAGTGCGCGCACATGCCCGATGGCATCGTACGGACTGGCCACATGCAGTGCGCCGCCGTGCGCTTCGACCGGCGCAACGCTCAGGAAACTGTCCTGTTCGGGCAGTTCCTCGTTGCGCCGATTCACCTCGGCGGCGATCCACGCCGCCACCTCGGATTCCGGCTTGCCCTGCTGGGCGGTCAGGTAGGCGTCGGCCTCGGCAGGCGTGGACGCGGCGCCGGACGGCAGCAGGATGTGGTCATAGCTCACGTCGGCCAGGCTAACCGGTCCGATGCCGGGCGACGCTCCGGCATCAGAGCGCGCGCCGCCCGGACAGCGCGCGGCCGAGGGTGAGCTCATCGGCGAATTCCAGATCCCCGCCCATCGGCAGTCCCGAAGCCAGCCGCGTCACGGACAGACCCGGGAAATCGCGCATCATGCGCACCAGGTAGGTGGCCGTCGCCTCACCCTCGGTATTCGGATCGGTGGCGATGATCACCTCGGAGACGTCCACGCCGTCGGCCTGATTTCCGATGCGCGACAACAGTTCCCGAATGCGCAACTGATCGGGCCCGATACCGGACAGCGGATCGAGCGCACCCCCGAGCACGTGGTAGCGGCCGCGGAATTCCCGGGTGCGCTCGATCGCCTGCACGTCCTTGGGCTCCTCGACCACGCAGATCATCGTGCGGTCGCGGCGCGGATCGGCGCAGATACGGCACAGCTCCCCCTCGGAGACGGTGCCGCAGATGGAGCAGAACCGCACCCCATCGCGCACTTTCTGCAATGCGGCCTGCAACCGGTCGATCTCCGGCGGCTCCACCGACAGCAGATGAAATGCTATGCGCTGCGCGCTCTTCGGACCGACGCCGGGCAGTTTGCCCAGCTCATCGATCAGATCCTGAACCGGACCCTCGTACACCTGCGTCGTCTCCCGTCAGAACGGCAGACCGGGCATGCCGCCGCCCATCCCGCCGGCCAGCGGCCCCAGCTTCTCCGCGGCCAGCTGCTGCGCGTTGGCCATCGCCGCATTGAGCGCACCGACGAGCAGATCCTGCAAGGTCTCGACGTCTTCGGGGTCCACCACCTTGGGGTCGATCTGCAGCGAGGTCACCTCGCCGCTCGCCTTGATCGTCACCTTGACCAGACCGCCACCGGCCTCGCCGGCCACCTCGGCCGCCGCGATCTCCTCCTGGGCGGCCATCACGGCCTGCTGCATCTGCTGTGCCTGCGCGAGCAACGCCTGCATATCGACCTGTTCACCGGGTTGCACGGGGTTGTCCTCTCTGGCGGGAGTAAGTGCGCTCCAGCGTAGTCACGGTTCGGTCTACGGCCCTACCGGCATGGCGATAGCCACTTACCATCGACATGGTCGGGCGTACTGGTGGAGGTAGCGATGCGGATGACCGGTGGGCGTTTACGCGCATCCCTGGCACAGTTCCTGGCCCCGGCGGGCTTGGCTGCGGTGATGGCCGTGGTTCCGGTGACGGTCGCGACGCCCGTCGCACACGCCGACACCAGCTACGGCGGCGACTGCGTGCTCTACCCGAACGACCCTGCGGCGACGGTGGATTCACTGCGCAACAGATGTTCGATTCAACAGCAGGTCCAGATTTTCGCCACCGCCCAGCGCGGCGACGCACCCCACGGCGTGACCGACGGCTGGGTCACCAGCCCGCAGTTCATGCAGGTCGTCGCACCGCCGTTCTGGATCGGCAAGACTTTCTACACCGGCCCCGACGGCGGCACGCTGATGAACCGCGTCACCGGCGCGAACATCCCGGGCTGGCCCGCCAACGTCTATTCCGGCGCGGCGATCACCGACCACCGCCCGGCCTGGCTCCTGGACTACGGCCCGTCCATCACCCCGCAGATCCTGGACGAGATCCGCGAGGTGACCCCGAACGTCTGGTTCGGCTACTCGTGGTGGCGCGGCCATTTCCAGACCACGCTGCTACTCACCTTCGTACTCACCTACCCCTGACACCGCCCACCCCGGACACCGCCGACACCCGTTTGCGGCGCGGGCTTGCCGCCCGGACGCGTGGCGGGTGCGAGGAACGAGTGCCCGACACGGGCCGGGCGGTGAGCCTTACAGCGCCGCGAACCCGCCGGAGCGGAGCGGAGGCCGAAAACTCAGCTCAGCTCAGCTCGGTCTTGAGGTTTTCCAGCACCTGGGCCTGAATCTTCTTCAGCCCCAACGGCGCGAAGATGCCCTCGAAGAATCCGGGGACGCCGCCCGCACCCTTCCAGCTCGTGCGGACGGTGACCAGCGAGCCCGAGCCCGAGGGCGTCACGGTCCAGGTCGTCACCATGGTCGAATTCGAATCCCGTTCGGTCACCATGGAATCGGAGACCGAGATCGTGGCATGTACGTTGCGGGAACGCTTCTGGGTGGCCTGGAGGGTCCAGTCGACCACGGTTCCGGCGCCCTTACCGCCCTCGATCACCTTGTAGTCGTGGTAGTTCGAGGTCAGGATGCGCGGACGGACCGTCTCGTAATCCGCGATCGCGTCGAGCGTGCGCTGTGGATCCGCCGGAACGACGATCGAACTGGATGCACTGACCTGTCCCACAATGAGCTCCTTCATTCGAGTCCGCGGAGGCGACTGCCGCCGAGACATGCTACGCCGCAATCGACCCGCGCCGGAGTATCGAAGCTGCTCGAATCGCCCCTAAAGCGGCGACCGCCGGAGGCTTGCCGGCACGGCGGCGAATCGGACCGGCGCGCCGATCCGCTCAACCCCCGGTCGGCCCAGCAAACCGGACATCCGTCATCGAGAGGGCGTTCGGGCCGGAACGAGGGCCACAGCGGGGCGGCGGAAGGCCGCGAGCATCCGCGTGGCATCCGGACGGCGCGTCATCGTCCGAAAGATTCGGAACGCATTCTCCGCATACGCCTCGTAGCTCGGTATTTCCGCCTCGGCTGTGATCACTGTCCCAATTCCGCCGCGCGTCGCGACGCCGGAGCCGCACGCGACTCGGTGCATCGGCTCGCCAATTGTTTCCGGCCGAAACCATCCCGACTACCAGTGCATACGCCGCGACGGGCGAATCGGGCGAGCAACATCGACGCAATGCGAGGGCCGGAAAAGAAATCCGGATCGCGGGCACCCTCCCGGTGGCCCCGTGCCCCCTTGCGCGATAGCGTCTGGGTGTGGCAGTGAGTCTGTTGAGGAAGGCCGGGCGCGCTCCGGCCGCACGCGAGTCAGGTTTTGCCGCACACCGGGCGGGAGTCGATCGTCTGCTCGCCAGCTACCGCGCGATCCCCCGGGACGCGAACGTCCGGCTGGCCAAGAAGACCTCGAATCTGTTCCGGGCGAGGGCCAAGTCCGACGCGCCCGGATTGGACGTCTCCGGTCTGACACAGGTGATCTCCGTCGACCCGGCGGCCAAGACGGCCGACGTCGCCGGAATGACCACCTACGAGGACCTGGTGGCCGCGACCCTGCCGTACGGGCTGGTCCCGCTGGTGGTGCCGCAACTCAAGACGATCACCCTGGGTGGCGCGGTGACCGGCCTGGGCATCGAGTCCACCTCTTTCCGCAGCGGCCTACCGCACGAATCGGTCCTGGAGATCGACGTGCTGACCGGCGCGGGCGAGATCATCACCGCGACACCCGACGGCGAATACGCGGACCTGTTCCGCGGATTCCCCAATTCCTATGGGACGCTGGGTTATTCAACGCGACTGAAGATCGAGCTGGAATCCGTGCCGCCCTATGTCGCGCTGCGGCACGTGCGATTCCACGATCTGACCGACCTCCAGGCCACGATGGCGCGAATCATCGCCGACGGGTCCTACGACGGCGAGCGAGTCGACTATCTCGACGGCGCCGTATTCACCGCGCGGGAGAGCTATCTGGTCCTGGGCCGTCAGACCGACGAACCCGGCCCGGTCAGCGACTACACCGGGATGGATATCTTC
Organism: Nocardia vaccinii NBRC 15922; assembly: GCF_001613305.1. Classification (GTDB taxonomy): domain Bacteria; phylum Actinomycetota; class Actinomycetes; order Mycobacteriales; family Mycobacteriaceae; genus Nocardia; species Nocardia vaccinii. The sequence goes on along the minus strand of NZ_BDCC01000007.1, from coordinate 285,286 downwards.
TACCGTTCCATCCAGCACGATTCGGATCGCCCCAAACGCGACCGGCTGACCATTCACGATTACATCTGGCGCTGGGACACCGACTGGTTCTGGTGCTCGCGCGCGTTCGGCACGCAGAATCCGCGCATCCGCCGGATGTGGCCCAAGCGGTATCGCCGGTCCAGCTTCTACTGGAAGCTGATCGCGCTGGATCACAAATACCATGTCGCCGACAAACTCGAGGCGCGCAAAGGCAATCCGCCGCAGGAGCGGGTGGTGCAGGATATCGAGGTGCCCATCGAACGCACCGCGGAATTCGTGCAATGGTTCCTGGACGAGATCCCCATCGAGCCGCTCTGGTTGTGCCCGCTACGTCTGCGGGAGGGCGAATCCGCCTCCCGGCCGTGGCCGCTGTATCCGCTCGAGCCCGGCCGCGCCTACGTCAACGTGGGATTCTGGTCCGCCGTGCCGACCGTTCCCGGCCGGCCCGATGGCGCGGCCAATCGCGCCATCGAGAACAAGGTCTCCGAACTGGACGGCCACAAGTCGCTGTACTCGGATTCCTACTACGGTGAGGACGAGTTCGCCGAACTCTACGGTGGCGACGTCTACACCGAACTCAAGAAGCGATATGACCCAGATCAGCGTTTGCTGGACTTGTATTCGAAGGCGGTGCAACGCAAATGACCACATTCAGAGACAACCCGTCCGTTCTACTCGCTGAGCTGGGGACAAAGCTCAGCATTGCCGAGATCTTCGAAACCTTGGTGGACGGCGAGGTCCCGATCCGCTTCTCCGCCCACGACGGCAGCAGCACCGGGCCGGAGGATTCGAAATTCGGTCTCGAGATCCGCAATCCGCGCGGAATCAACTACATCGCCACCGCGCCCGGCGATCTCGGCATGGCCCGCGCGTACATCGCCGGTGATATGACCGCCGACGGCATCCACCCCGGCGACCCGTACGAGATCCTGCGCGCCATGGGCGAACTGAAGTTCCGGCGCCCCTCGGCGCTGGCGCTGGTCACCATCGCGCGGTCGCTCGGCTGGGATGCGCTCAAGCCGATCGCGCCGCCACCGCAGGAGACCGTGCCGCGCTGGCGTCGCATCGCACTGGAGGGGCTGCGGCACTCCAAGACGCGCGACGCGGAGTCGATCCACCACCACTACGACGTCTCCAACACCTTCTACGAATACGTCCTCGGCCCGTCCATGACGTACACCTGCGCGTGCTACGAGGACGAGAACAAGACGCTCGAGCAGGCGCAGGAGAACAAGTACCGCTTGGTCTTCGACAAATTGAACCTGAAGCCGGGCGACCGGTTGCTCGACATCGGTTGCGGCTGGGGCGGAATGGTGCGTTACGCCGCCAAGCGCGGCGTGCGGGTGATCGGCGCGACGCTGTCCGCCGAGCAGGCCGAATGGGGTCAGCGCAAGGTCGCCGAAGAGGGGCTGTCGGATCTGGCCGAGGTGCGCCACTCCGATTACCGCGACGTGCGCGAAACCGATTTCGACGCGCTGTCCTCGATCGGCCTGACCGAACACATCGGCGTGCAGAACTACCCGTCGTACTTCGGTTTCATCAAGAGCAAGCTGCGTGACGGCGGGCTGTTCCTGAACCACACCATCACTCGCCCGGACAACACCCGCACCACGCGGGCCGGCGATTTCATCGACCGCTACGTCTTCCCCGACGGTGAGCTGATCGGTTCGGGCCGCATCATCTCCGATATCCAGAACACCGGACTGGAAGTACTGCACGAGGAGAATCTGCGCCCGCACTACGCGCTGACTCTCGCCGAATGGTGCAAGAATCTGGTCGCCAACTGGGATGCCTGCGTCGCGGAGGTCGGCGAGGGCACCGCGAAGGTCTGGGGCCTGTACATGGCCGGCAGCCGGCTCGGCTTCGAGCGCAACGTCGTTCAGTTGCACCAGGTCCTCGGCATGAAGCTGGGCCCGAACGAAACCTGGGACGTCCCGCTGCGTCCCTGGTGGAAGGCGTAGTCCTCCGAGGCGGAGGCGGTCAAATACTGTCGAGGAAACGATGGGTCTCCTCGGTGAACTCGGAATATTCTGTGCCCAAGAGCATTTCATTGCGCATGGCGTGCAGGAGCGAGAGCACTCCCGGTCCCGCGTCCAGAAGCGTTCTGCGCCAGCCCAATTCGGCGCAGCGGACCACAGCCGGAGTGAGGATGACGATGGCTTCGCCGGTCCAGCCCGCGACCGCGAGGCATTCGGCCAGCAGTAGCGCCGTATCCAATTGCGCACGGGGACGGTGCTGTTCGGCGATCCGGCTGTAGAGCGAGCGAGCGCGCTTGACGGCCGAATCGTCGACGCCGAGCGGGGCGAATTCGGCGCTGCCGAAGTACGGGTCGTATCCTCGCGCGGGATCGAGGCCACCGTGTGCGGCGCTGCGTGCCAGCAGTCCCCGCACCGCGGCGATCTCCTCGGCCTCGGCGGTCAGCGCGGCGGTTCCGCTGACGTGCCGCATCGGCCGCAATCCCGGATCCCCCACCGGGATCGGCGCATCCAGGGCCAGGCCGAGCCGCAACTGTTCCGCGCGGATGTGCGCGGACAGCCGGGGCAGTCGGCGGTCGGCGCCGAACCGGGCCCCCTCGGCCAGACGTGCGACCGCGGTCTGCATATCGCCGCGGGCGGACTTCACCCGCGCGCCCACCACGAACGTGCTGATCATGAAGTCCGCCGGTCCCACCCGCGTGACCAATCGATGACTCTCGTCGAGCAGTTCATCCGCCGCGTCGAGGTCTCCGCCCCGGTACTTCACCTCACCCAGCAGTGCGGAGGCCGCGCGCACCGCATGTGAACGCGGCCCCGAGCGATCCCGCGCGACCTGCCACGCCCGCTCGCAACACCGCGCGGCCGTGGCGATATCGAGTTGCTCGTAAGCTGCCGCACCGAGATTCAACAATCCGAGCACCTCGCCCAGCGGTTCCTTGGATCGTGCGTGGTACGGGGCCGCCCATTCCTGCATCTCGCGTGCGCCGTCGAAGTCGAAATCGCACAGACGCACATACGACATCAGGTTCGCCGCGGTCGACACGGTCCAGGCGGGCAGGTCACCGGCGGCGGCCAAGGTTTCCGAAACCCGTTCCGCCACACCGTCGGTGTGGTCGCGGGCGACCATGTCGGCGGCGGCGAGCACATCCGCCTCGCACTGCTGACGCACGGCATCGGCGTCGCCGGGCGAGGTGCGGGCCAACATGCTGCTCACCCGGCCCAGGGCGGTGCGCGCGGCACTGGACTGCTCCAGATTGATATTGGCTCGCGCCAGCGCCAGCATCAGCTTCGACCGCGTCGCGACCTGCTGCACCGGGAGTTTGGAGACCGTACCGAGCAGGGTGGCCAGTTTCGAGGTGTCGATCAGATCCATCCCGCCGCCCTCGAGCAGATCCAGCGCCAACTTCAGATCGGTCGCGGCCAGGGCGTGATCCACCGACTTGCGCAGCAGCTGATGTTCGGCGTACCAGCGAGAAGCCTTGCGGTGCAGCACTTTCGACGCACCGGGCGATTCACGCTCGAGGCGGGTGCGCAGTTGTTCGGCGAACAGGGGCTGCAATCGGAACCAGCCGGGGTCGTGATCCAGGCGCCGCACGAACAGCTCACGGCGGCATGCCTCTTCGAGCAGTTGCTCGGCATCGGCATCATCGCTGACCGCGGCGGCCAGTGAGCCGCACACCCGCTCGGTCGCCGACAGGGACATCAGGAAGGTCAGCATGCGGGGTTCGAGGGTGTCCAGGACGTTCTCGGCCAGGTATTCGCCGATCGGCTCGTTGCGTTCGGACAGAGTTCCGATCAGCTGATCGGTGTCCACCTCGGACACCGCGGGCGCCGCCTCGCCCTTGTCCGCCGCCTGCGCCCGAGCCCGCAGCGACAGACTCACCAGCGCGATCGCCGCGGGCCAGCCGTCGGTGGCCTGGCCGATCCGCTCCAACTGCGCATCGGTCAGCTCGAAGCCGTTGCGCTCCACCAGGATCCGTCGTATCTCGGCCTGCGTGAGGCGCAGCTCGGCGGTACCGATCTCGACCAGTTCGTCACGCACCCGCAGGCGACTCAGCGGCAGACCGGACCGCTCACGCGTGGTGATCACGAACCGCAGATGATGACATCCGTTGTCCAGCAACGTATCCATCGCACGTTGCGCACCGGTGTCGGTGATCCGATGCCAATCCTCGATGACGACCACGACGGTCCGTCCTCCGGCGTGGATCTCATCGATCAGCGTCGAGATGGCGTACGGCACCGCTTCTTCGGACCGCTCCTCGAGCACGTGCTCCAGACCCGCTCCGATATCCGGGCACACCCGCCGGATCGCGCGCACGAGATGGGCGAGCAGCCACACCTCGTTGTCGTCGTCGCGATCGATACCGATCCACGCCACCGCATTTCCGTGCTCGGCCAGTTCCGCCTGCCACTGCGCGGCCAGGGTGCTCTTACCGAACCCGGCCGGGCCGTGGATGATCGCCAGCCGACGTCGACCACCCGCCCGCAGGATATCCAGCAGACGCGGCCGCGAGACCGGTTGGCGAGTGGGCTTCGGCGGCCGGAATTTCGTTGCGGCAGTCGGCGGTAACGCTCCGAGCGGGTTCGGCGACCCGTCCGAGCGGACGGTCAGCGCGGTACGCGGGCCACTCGACAGCACACCGGTGCCCGAGGGCGAATTCTCCAGCGCCCCCGGCTGGTTCGGTTCGGGGCCCGGCTCCAGCAGCGCCATCTCGTCGGGCGGCAGTCCGTGGTCGCGCTGTACCGCGCGCAGCAATTCGCCGAACTCCAGCGCCGAGGCCGGACGTTCGGCCGGATCCGTCGACATGGCCCGCTCGATCGCGGCGGCCACATCGGCGGGGATGTCCTGCTCGCGCAGATCCGGCACGGGTTGAGTGGTGATCCGCAGGAACTGCGCCACGACCCTCTCCCCGGACTGCCGCTCGTACGCCGCATGCCCGGTCAGCAGCGCGAACAATGTCGCACCCAGGCCGTAGACGTCCGAGCGCACCGTGGCCTCGCCGCCCTTGAGCACCTCGGGTGCGGTGAATGCGGGCGAGCCGGTGATCATGGCGGTGGAGGTCCGGAAACCGCCCGGAATCCGGGCGATGCCGAAATCGGTCAGCTGTGGTTCGCCGTAGCGACTCAGCAGCACATTCGCGGGTTTCACATCGCGATGCAGCACCTGCACCCGGTGCGCACTCTCGATCGCCCCGGCCAGCTTCACCCCGACGCGCAGGGCGTCCGCCCAGCTCAGCGGTCCGTTGTCGCGCACGAGCTGTTCGAGCGAACCGTGCGCGGTGTACGGCATCACCAGGCACGGCATCCCGCTGGCGGTGACGTCCACCTGCAGTACGTCGACGATATTGGGATGGCCGGACAACCGGCCCATGGCATGTTCCTCGCGCAGAAAGCGTTCGCGGCTCTCCGAATCGATCTCCGAGGACAGCACCTTCACCGCGACGGTGCGGCTCAACGCCTTCTGGACACAGCGATATACCACCCCGAAGCCCCCGCGGCCGATCTCCTCGGCGTCGAACAAGCCGATGGCTTGCAGCTCCTCAGGGATATCCACCGGCTGATACCGCTGTGTGTCCGACTCCGAGGAGGTGCCGCGGACCCTGTCCCCGCGTGCATTCATAGGACCGTCCTCGATGTCTCCGCTGAGTCCAACGTAGCTCGCCCGAGCGTCGCGTGTCCGCAATTCCACCCCGCGCGCGCCCCACCCAAACACACACCACGGCAACGGGCTTACCCGCATGCACCGACGGCCCGGTCCTCCGCATCAGCGGAGGTCCGGGCCGTGGCAGCGACTCCGGCGACTGTCACCGCCGGAACTCACCTGATCAGCGCAGCGAGGCGGGCACCTGGAAGCGGTCGCCGTACTTGGCGGCCAGCTCGTCGGCGCGGGCCACGAAGGCCTGCTGTCCACCCGGGTAGCCGACGATGAACTGGTGCACACCACCGGTCCAGGCCGGGAACCCGATACCGAAGATCGAACCGATGTTCGCGTCCGCGGTGGTGGTCAGCACACCCTCGTCGAAACACTTCTGGGTCTCGATGGCCTCGGCGAACAGCATCCGGTCGATCAGGTCCTGGAAAGGACCCTTGTCCTCGGTGCTGGTCTTGAAGTGCTCGCGCAGCCCGTTCCACAGACCCAGGCGCTTGCCGTCCTCGTCGTACTCGTAGAAGCCGGCCTTCTCCAGCCGGCCCGGCCGACCCTCGCCGACCATGTAGTCGATGACGTCCTGCGCCGGGTGCCGGGTGACGCCCAGGGTGGTGTCGCCGGCCTGGGCCGCTTCCAGGGTCTCCTTGGCGATCTTCTGCATGAGCTTCATGTTCAGCTCGTCCGACAGCTGCAGCGGCGCCGCCGGGTAACCGGCCTGCAGACCGGCCTGCTCGATGGTCTGCGGCTCGACGCCCTCGAGCAGCATCGCGATCGCCTCATTGACGAACGTGCCGATCACGCGCGAGGTGAAGAAGCCGCGGCTGTCGTTGACCACGATCGGGGTCTTGCGGATCGCGAGGGTGTAGTCGAACACCCGGGCCAGCGCCTCGTCCGAGGTCTTCTCGCCGCGGATGATCTCGACCAGCGGCATCTTGTCGACCGGGGAGAAGAAGTGGATGCCGATGAAGTCCTGCTCGCGCTTGACGCCCGAGGCCAGGCCGGTGATCGGCAGCGTCGAGGTGTTCGAGCCCAGCAGCGCGTCGGGCTCGACGATGTCCTCGATCTCCTGGAACACCTTGTGCTTGAGCTCGGTGTTCTCGAAGACGGCCTCGATCACGAAGTCGACGCCCGCCAGATCCTTGGCATCCGCGGTCGGCTGGATGCGATCCAGCAGCGCCTTGGACTTCTCCTCGGTGGTCTTGCCGCGCGAGAGAGCCTTGGCCTCGAGCTTCTCCGAGTAGCCCTTGCCGCGCTCGGCCGCCTCGATCGAGACGTCCTTCAGCACGACCTGGTAACCCGCCTTGGCGGAGACGTACGCGATGCCCGCGCCCATCATGCCCGCGCCGAGCACGCCGACCTTCTTGATCTCGCGCTTGGGCACGTCCTTCGGCCGCGAACCGCCGTTGTTGATCGACTGCAGGTCGAAGAAGAACGCCTGGATCATGTTCTTCGCGACCGGGCCGGTCAGCAGGTTGATGAAGTAGCGCGACTCGATCAGCGAGGCGTTGTCGAAGTCGACCTGCGCGCCCTCGATCGCGGCGGCCAGGATGTTCTTCGGGGCCGGCATGTTCGCGCCCTTGAGCTGCTTGCGCAGGTTGGCCGGGAAGGCCGGCAGGTTGGCGGCCAGCGCGGGGCTGGACGGGGTGCCGCCGGGGATCTTGTAACCCTTCACGTCCCAGGGCTGCACACCCTTGTCCGGGTTGGCCTTGATCCACGCCTTGGCGGCCGGAATCAGCTCCTCGACGGTGCCGACGACCTCGTCGACCAGGCCGATGCCCTTGGCCTTGTTCGCGTCGAACTCGTTGCCCTGCAACAGGATCTGCAGCAGAGCGGTCTGCAGGCCGAACTTGCGCACGGTGCGGGTGACACCACCGCCGGCGGGCAGCAGACCCAGCTTCACCTCGGGCAGGCCGAGCTTGAGGCCCTTGACGTCGGCCGCGATGCGGTGGTGGGTGGCCAGGGTGATCTCCAGGCCGCCGCCCAGGGCGGCGCCGTTGATCGCGGACACGACCGGCTTGCCGAGCTGCTCCAGCCGACGCAGCGCACCCTTGATGACGGTGAGCTCCTCCATGATGGCGGGCGCGTCGTCCGGGCCGGTCTGCATCATGTTCTTGAGGTCGCCACCGGCGAAGAAGGTCTTCTTCGCCGAGGTGATGACGACACCGGTGATGTCGTCCTTCTCCGCCTCGAGCCGGTCCACGGTGGCCGACATCGAGGTCTTGTAGAGCTCGTTCATCGTGTTGGCGCCCTGGTTCGGGTCGTCCATGGTCAGCACGACGATGCCGTCGGCGTCCTTCTCCCACGCAATCATGTTGTCGGTCATAGTTTTAGAGTTCTCCTGAAGGAAGTCTGAATTGAATGGCGGCGCTTGGCGAGGGCCTACGTGGTTACGGAAGCTGTCTCCTTCGGCCCGCCGGTGCGCGCCGCGGTCGGGTTAGACGCGCTCGATGATGGTGGCCACGCCCATGCCGCCGCCGATGCACAGGGTCACCAGGGCGTAGCGGGCGTTGCGGCGCTCCAGCTCGTCGACCATGGTGCCGGTGATCATCGCGCCGGTGGCGCCCAGCGGGTGACCCATGGCGATGGCGCCACCGTTGACATTCAGCTTCTCGTCCGGGATGTTCAGGTCCTTCTGGAACTTCAGCACGACCGACGCGAAGGCCTCGTTGAGCTCGTACAGGTCGATGTCCTCCACGCTCAGGCCCGCCTTGGCGAGAGCCTTGCGCGCGGCCGGGGTCGGACCGGTCAGCATGATGGTGGCATCGGCGCCCGAGGTGGCGGTGGCGACGATGCGGGCGCGCGGAGTCAGACCCGAGGCCTTACCGGCCTCCTCGGACCCGACCAGCACCACCGCGGCGCCGTCGACGATGCCCGAGCTGTTGCCGCCGTGGTGCACGTGATTGATCTTCTCCACGTAGTGGTACTTCTGCAGCGCCACCGCGTCGAAGCCGCCCATCTCACCGATCGTGGCGAAGGAGGGCTTGAGCTTGGCCAGGTCCTCGACGGTGGTGCCGGGACGCATGTGCTCGTCGCGGTCCAGCACGGTCAGGCCGTTGATGTCCTTGACCGGCACGACCGACTTGGCGAAGTAGCCGCCGGTCCAGGCCGCGGCCGCGCGCTCCTGGGACCGCACCGCGTAGGCGTCGACGTCCTCGCGGGAGAAGCCCTCGATGGTCGCGATCAGGTCGGCGCCGATGCCCTGCGGGGCGATGTAGTTGTCGTAGGCGGTGATCGGGTCGGCGAACAGCGCGCCGCCGTCCGAGCCCATCGGCACGCGGGACATCGACTCGACGCCACCGGCGATGACGATGTCGTCGAAGCCGGAGCGGACCTTCTGGGCGGCCAGGTTGACGGCCTCGAGGCCGGACGCGCAGAAGCGGTTGATCTGGATGCCGCCGACGGTGTCGGGCAGGCCGGCGGTGAGCACGGTGGTGCGGGCGATATCGGCGCCCTGGTCACCGATCGGCGAGACCACACCCAGGATGATGTCCGAGATCCGGTCCTCGTCGAGGTTCGGGAAGCGGTTGCGCAGCTCCTTCACCAGACCGGTCGTGAGATCGATCGGCTTGACCGAGTGCAGCGAGCCCTTCTTGTTGCGGCCACGCGGGGTGCGGATGGCCTCGAAAATGTAGGCCTCTGTGGTCATAACGGAGTTTTTCCTTCCTTACGGTGCCCCGATACCGCACAGTGCGGCATCGCTGCAGGTAACCTCGCCGACCGGCCCTGCGACCGACCGCTGGCAGTTGTCACGCGACGCTCCCGGGACCCTGCGTTCGCACGCAGGCCATGTCCCGGTTCCGTCGTATAACGCTGTACAAACGTCGGCACGCATCGGCCCCACTGACTCCCGGGCGGCCCGTACACCTGGGCATACCATAGAACCTCGGAGCGTCGATGCTGACGACCACCCGTTCATAGTACAGCCGGATGCGAACTCCGGTTAACTTAAGGCCGTCGGGAGGGTGTCTGTCAAGCCTCCAGCCGCGTCGCGCCCAACTCGGCGCTCAACAGCTCCAAGGCCACCTCATCGGGGTCGCGACGATCCTGCTGCGGGACCGGGTGCGCCGACTCGGCGAGCATCTCCCGCTCCTCCTCGGGTGTCGACGCAGGTGGGACACCGTCATAACCTACCGGCGAGTAGTCCCCGAGGCCCGGGTCGTCGGGGAGATCGGGCCCGTCCGGCAGCGGAATATCGTCATCGGGCGGCGCCGAAGCATCGCTCGCGGGCGTGGCGCGATTCACCGAACCACCGGACCGCTCGCCCGAACCCCCGCCCGTCGGTCGCTGCGCGCGCGATGCCGCACCGGTCTCGGACGTCGCGCCCCGGGCCTGGCTGGGCCGGGTGAATTTCGGCGGCTCGGCCGAACGCGCCGGACCACCTCGCCCGGAAGCGGGCTGCGGCCGGGCGGGCGGCTCCGGCCGCGCACCACCGGGCGAGGCCCCCGCAACCTCCCAGCGCACCTCGTAGCGCCGCCCGAGCACGGCATGGATCGCGGACTGCACCGCCTCGACATATTTCGGATTCGCCAACCGCTGCGCCAGCGGCGCGTGCTGATGAGCCAGCACGACCGTCTCCCCCTCGAGCCGCGCCACCGAGGCGCCCGAAAGCAGCGCGTGCACGGCCGCACCGAATTCCCGCACCTTGGCACGGATATCGAGCCAAGCCGCCTCGACCTCGCGCAGCGCGTCGCCACCGGACGCTCCCTCGGCAGCGCCGGGACACTCGTCCTGCGGCACAACGGCTTCGGCGACGTCGCGCGAACCGGCCGCTTCGTCGCCGCTCGGCGAGTACTCGGAATCCGCGGCGCCGGAAACGGTCTCGCCCGTCGATGCCCGGCCGGAAGCGCTGTAATCGCCGGCAGCCGCCGGGTCGGGAGCGGGCGGAACACCGGCGGGTCCGGATGCCGGAGCCGCAGAATCCCGCGACTGCTCCAGCGCAGAGGCACTGCCTGCCGACGCGTCCCGGTGCCGCGCAGCCGGTTCCCCGGCGGACGACGCATCCCGAGCCACCTCGGCCCCGGATGCCGACACAGTCGAGTCCGGGGACCTCGCACCCGCGCGGGAGTCGGCCGCCGGAGCACCTGCCTCCGGCGATGCCGAGTCGGTCGCGTACTCGCCCTCCGGCACACGGGACGGCTGCGCAGCCTGCGCGGCGGCGTCGGACCGGGCCGTCCGCGACGCGGCATCGGACGATTCGCCGGCTGTCGGCGGACGGGCGTCATCGGGTGCCGGCGAGCTCGGGCCGGGCGACGCGGTCGTCACCGAATCACGCTGCGGCGCATCGCCTTCGGTCTCCCGGATGCCCGGGGCGAAGGCGAACGCGGCCGGGTCGGACGACGACGGTTGGACCGAGTCATCTTGTTGCGCGGTAGTTCCCGCATCCATCGGCAGATCCGATGACGACCCGACGCCGGCCCGGGGTGCATCGGTCGCGGACGCGGTCGCCGAATCCCCGCTCGGAGATCGCCGAGAACCCGGATCAGCGCGCTGCGGTTCGGTTGCCGCTCGCGCGGACTCCTCGGCCGAGGCGATCGCACGTTCCGCCTGATCGCCGCCGGCAGACGGCTGCGCGGCCGTGTCGGCGACCGACTGACGCTGTTCGGGGGCGGACCGCGCGGGCGTCCCCACGCTGGAAGAGGTGGGCCCCACCTGCGGGTCGCCGGGCCGCGCCGCGGCCGGACGATCGGCAGGCGACGTCTCACCGACCCTCGACGCACCGGCAGGCGCGGGCTCCGCGGACGAATGCACCGCAGGATCCGAATTCTGCTGGGAGCGAGGCGATTCCGGTCCGGGCGACTGGGCGCGCTGGGCCGGATGCGGACGTTGCTCGGCGGTCGGCGGGACTGCCGCCGTGCCGGCTGAGTCCGCCTGAGGCCCGGATTGCGTTCCACCCGAGCGGTTTTCGCGGATCGCGGCCAGCGCCTCGGCACCGCGGCGGCGGGGCGGGCCGGACTGCGGGCGCTCCGCGGGCGCCTGGCGGGGCTGCTCGGCTTCGCCGGATGGCGCGGGGGCGCGGGTCGGTGCGGCCGCATTCGCCGCGGGGGCCACCGCGCCGCTCGCCACCTGACGTTCGAGGCGCTCGAGTCGTTGCAGTGTGGCGGATTCGGAATCCGAGGCGATCGGCAGGAGCATGCGGGCACAGATGACCTCGAGCAGCAGGCGGGGGGCGGTCGCGCCGCGCATCTCGCCGAGGCCCTCGTGCAGCAGTTCGGCGTAGCGGGTCAGGGCCGCGGGGCCCAGCCGCTGGGCCTGATCCCGCATCCGCTCCAGGACGTCGCCCGGCCCGGTGACCAGATTGCGGTCGGCGGCATCGGGAACCGCGCGCAACAGGATCAGATCGCGCATCCGCTCCAGCAGATCACCGGCGAACCGGCGCGGATCGTGTCCGGCCTCGACCACGCGATCCACCGTGCCGAACAGGGCCGCACCGTCGTCCACGGCCAGCGCCTCGATCGCATCGTCGATCAGCGCGATATCGGTGACGCCCAGCAACGCCAGCGCCCGCGGATAGGTCACGCCCTCCGGCCCCGCCCCCGCCAACAGCTGGTCCAGCACGCTCAAGCTGTCGCGCGGGGAACCGCCGCCGGCCCGGATGACCAGCGGATAGACCGCCTCCTCGACCGCCACGCCCTCCTGCTCGCAGATCGTGCCGAGCAGCCCGCGCATGGTCGCGGGCGGGAGCAGCCGGAACGGGTAGTGATGGGTGCGCGAGCGGATGGTCGGCAACACCTTGTCCGGTTCGGTGGTGGCGAAGACGAAGATCAGATGGGCGGGCGGCTCCTCCACGATCTTGAGCAGGGCGTTGAACCCAGCCGTGGTGACCATGTGCGCCTCGTCCACGATGAACACCCGGTACCGCGACTCGGCGGGCGCGTAGAAGGCCCGGTCGCGCAGCTCGCGAGTGTCGTCCACACCGCCATGACTTGCGGCGTCGAGTTCGATGACGTCCAAATTCCCCGGACCGCCCGGCCCGAGCGCCACACAGGACGCACATACCCCGCACGGGCGGGAGGTCGGCCCCTCGACGCAGTTGAGCGAGCGCGCGAGGATACGCGCGGAGGACGTCTTACCGCATCCGCGCGGACCCGAGAACAGATAGGCATGACTGATCCGCCCGGTGTCCAGCGCGGTACTGAGGGGCTCGGTGACGTGCTCCTGCCCCACCACCTCTGCGAATGTTGCCGGTCGGTACTTCCGGTACAGAGCCACGGCCCGAGGGTACTGGGTTTTTGGCCTCCGCTTCGCTCCGGCGGGTTTTCGACGCTGTAAGGCGCCGAAAACCTTGGGGTTGGCGTTGTTGAACCCTTCGCTTCGCGGGCGACTACCAGCGGGACAGAGACGATTCGCCGCTGGGCGCGTAACGAGATGGTCGGTTCGAGTGGGGAGCGGGACGGAGACGGTTCGCCGCTGGGCCGCGAGGGGAGGGGCCGGGCGGAGAGGGACGGGGAGGCTTCGCCCTGGGCGGCCGATACCACGTGGCCGGGTGGGCGGAAAGGGGACCGAAGGCGCTGCGCTGCCGGGCACGCACGCGGCGGAGCGGTCGAGGTTGGTGCGTAGCGTAAATGCGCAGCATTCCTGCGGCTTGTTCGTGGGGCCGGGAGCGGAAGCGTGTGATGGACGACGCCGCGAAGAAATTCGAAATGCAATCAATTGCTGCCGTATCGCTGGACTCGAATCGGTTCGGGCGCGTGGTAACAGACTGAACATCTGTTTTAGTCGGGCAACACATACATAACGATCACATAAAGCAATTGGCATTCGAGGCAATCGGCTGGCTAACGTGGACCACGGCAACTTCGGTAGCCAAACCTTCATCAGGTTGGTGGTCCCGGCCGGTCCCTCATCCCGGCCGGGGCACAACCTGACAATCCACAGCACGCATCGGGAGTCCTCCCATCTCCGCGTCGCGCTCCCGCCAATGTCCCGGAGGAAATATCCACCGTGCAGTCGTGCGACTCCACCGCCGCCGCGTGGCTCTCACATACCGAATTCGCTGGTAACAGCACGGCCACCGGCCTGCTGAGCAGGGCGATCAGCCCTTCCGACTTCGCCCTCAACCGCGATTCGCTACCGGTCTCGGCCGCTGCCGACCCGAATTCCGCGGCGGCGATCCTGGAACTCCTCGACCGTGGCCAGGTGCCGACGCCCGCGGCGGTTCGCACCCTCATCGTGCAGAACCAGATGCGCGCGGAGGCCGAGCGCATCGAACGTCTGGGCCGGCGCGCGCAGCGCAATGTCGAGGAATTCGGCCGAGTTCTGGCAACCCTGACCCAGCACTACTGGGACGACCACGGCCACGGCCCGACCCGCCGCGACATCCTGCAGACCGAACAGGTCATGAACCTCATCGCCCGACATGTCGGCGATATCGCGCCGACGGCCGTGAAACACCTCTGGCTGATCGAGCGGGTGCAGCGCGCCGGGTGGATCGCATTCGACGCGACGCCCCGGTCGCTGTGCGCGGCACGGCGTTTCCATTCGGCGAAATTCGGCAATCGAGTCTCGCTGCGGCCGGTGAATACCATCGGCACGATCGTGGCCACCTATCTCGAGGACTACCGGGCGGAACACGATCGGCCGCCGCGCTGGTCGGTACTCGCGCACGAGCTGCGCGACGACCGCGGCCGCCGAGTGTTCAACGACACCGCCGACGCGCGAGCTCAGCAGCAGTGGCTGCGCACCGCCGGATGGCTGGCCCTGGAGGATGATCTGCCGGTGCCGGGACCCCGGGGACGCCGCGCGCTCGCCCGCCGCGCCCGGCGCGGATAACTTCCATCTGGACGCGCCCGGACACCCGACACGCCCGGACACCCGCGTTCGGTAACTTCCATGCAGCGCTTTTCGCGCGTGGAAGGAGTCCCCATGCCCTCGACCCTCGACCCGGCTACCACCGCCTGGTTACTGGCCAGCACCGCACTCGTTCTGCTCATGACACCGGGCCTGGCCGTGTTCTACGGCGGTATGGTGCGCTCGACCGGCGTGCTGAACATGCTGATGATGAGCTTCATCGCGATCCCCCTCGTGACGGTGACATGGCTGCTGTTCGGCTACACCCTGGCGTTCGGCCCCGACGCGGGCGGCGGTGTGATCGGCACACTCGCGCATACCGCGATGTCCGGCATCGGCCCGGCTACCGTGCGCGGCGGCGTACCGGAACTGCTGTACGCCACCTTCGAGCTGACCTTCGCCATCCTCACCGCGGCATTGGTCAGCGGCGCGATCGCGGACCGCGCGAAGTTCTCCGCATGGATGGTGTTCGTCCCGCTCTGGACGCTGCTGGTGTTCGCACCGGTCGCCCACTGGGTGTGGGGTCCGCACGGCTGGCTCGCCTCGTTCGGCACGCTCGACTTCGCGGGCGGCCTGGTGGTCGAGATCGCTTCCGGCGCGTCGGCGTTGGCCCTGGCTCTGGTACTCGGACCGCGAATCGGCTTCAAGGTCGACGCGATGCGCCCGCACAATCTGCCGTTCGTCCTGCTGGGCGCGGGGCTGCTGTGGTTCGGCTGGTTCGGATTCAATGCCGGATCGGCGTTTCGGGTGGACGGACTCGCTGCGGCAGCCTTTCTCAACACCCTGGTCGCGGGCTGCCTGGGCATGCTCGGATGGCTTGTGGTGGAACGGATTCGCGACGGCCGGCCCACAACCTTCGGCGCGGCCTCGGGCGCGGTGGCCGGTCTGGTCGCGATCACCCCGTCCTGCGGTTCGGTGAACACCCTCGGCGGCGTGATCGTGGGATTGGTTGCGGGCGTTGTCTGTTCGTTCGCGGTCGGCTGGAAATTCCGTGCCGGATACGACGATTCGCTCGACGTGGTCGGCGTGCACTTCGCGGGCGGCATCGTCGGCACGCTGCTGATCGGCCTGCTCGCCAGCCGGGTGATGACCGGCGGTCCGCGCGGGCTGTTCTACGGCGGCGGCCTGACCCAGCTGGGTAAGCAGACGGTCGGGGTGGTCGTGGTCGCGGCGTGGGCCTTCGTCGTCTCGTACATCCTGGGCAAGATCATCGATCGGGTCATGGGCTTCCGGATCAGCAAGGAGGACGAGGTCGGCGGCATCGACTTCGCCCTGCACGCGGAGACCGCCTATGCCGAAGGAGTGCACGGTCATGCGCCGCGCGGGCTCTTCGGCCAGCACGGCCAGCACGGACTCTTCGGTCAGCAGGGTCAGCAGGGTCAGCCCGGCCAACGCGGTGACGGGGATCACTGACCCCTTGCGCGCCGGTGAGGTAACAGCGTTAGGCTAACGCTGTTACCTCACTGCGGACTGGGGGCTCCCATGTTGACCCGAATCGCCCGATTCTCGACCCGATACCCGCGAGCGGTGCTACTCACCGCACTCGCACTGGCCGTGTTCTGCGGTCTGTTCGGCGCGTCGGCCGCCGCGCACCTCGAGGCCGGCGGCTTCACCTCGAACGACGCCGAATCCTCGCGAGCGGCGCAACTGCTGGCGCGGGACTTCGACGGCGCGCAGCCGAACTTCGTCCTGTTGGTCGATGCCGAGCAGGGCGTGGACAGCCCGGCCGCGCGCACCACGGGGACGCGGATCGTCGATGCCCTGCAGACCCGGGACGACGTGGTCGGGGTGCGGTCGTACTGGACCAGCCCGGGGCCGGTCGCCTCGGCCCTGCGCGGCACCGATGGGCACCGGGCACTGATCCTGGCCTACTTGCAGGGCGGTGACGACGTCGCGCAGAAAACCGCCGGAACACTCGCGACGCGATTCGCGGACACGACGCCGCCCGGGATCACCGTCCGGGCGGGGGGCGAGACGGCGGTGTACCACGACGTGAACAGCCAGATCACCAAGGACCTCACCCTCGCCGAGGGAGTTGCGGTGCCGTTGACCGCGATCGTGCTCACGCTGGTCTTCGGCAGTGTGATCGCCGCGGCCCTGCCGCTGGTGGTCGGCCTGTTCGCGATCGCCAGCGCACTGGCGATCCTGCGCGGTTTCACCCTGTTCACCGACGTGTCGATCTATGCGTTGAATATGACCACCGCGCTCGGGCTGGCTCTGGCGATCGACTACAGCCTGTTCATCGTCAGCCGCTTCCGGGAGGAGTTGCGCGGCGGGCGCACACACCGGGACGCCGCCATCCGCGCGGTGCAGACCGCCGGACGCACGGTGCTGTTCTCGGCGCTCACGGTGGCGCTGGCGATGGCGGTACTCAGCGTGTTCAATCTGTACTTCCTCAAATCCTTCGCCTACGCGGGCGTCGCGGTGGTGGTGGCCGCGGCGGCGGCCTCGATCGTGCTGCTGCCCGCCGCGCTCGTACTGCTCGGCGACCGGGTCAACGCCCTGGACGCCCGCGCCGGAGTACGGCGTCTGCTGCGGCGGCCCGCACCCGTGCCCGTGGCCCCGGAGCGGTCACGCTGGTATCGCACGGTCGATTGGGTTATGCGGCATGCGATTCCGGTGGCGCTGGTGATCATCGCGGTGCTGCTCGCGCTCGGATCCCCGTTCCTGGGCGTGAAATTCGGTTATCCGGACGATCGGGTGATGCCCGCGGGCACGACCAGCCGGTCGGTCGGCGACGCGCTGCGCGGCGACTTCCCGAGCGTCAACGCGGGCAACGGCACAACCATTGTGCTGCACGACTATTCGGGCAACGTGAGTTCCTATGCCACGGCGTTGTCCAAGGTTGACGGCGTCTCCGCGGTGCTGTCCGACGCCGGGGTCTACCTCTCCGGCGGCCGGATGGCCTCGACGCCACCGGGTATGGCCAACTCCTCGGGCCAATACCTCACCGTCGCTTCGACGGTCGACCCCTATTCCGCGGCGGGGCAGCGGCAGCTGCGCGCTTTGCGGGCGGTTCCGGCACCCGCGCCGGCGCTGTTCGGCGGCATGGCCGAGATCGACTCGGACGGACTGCGTTCGCTCGCCGCTCGGCTGCCGCTGGCGATCGCGCTGATCGCGCTGTCCACCTTCGTGGTGCTGTTCCTGTTCACCGGCAGCGTGGTGATCCCGCTGAAGGCGGTGCTCATCAACACCCTCTCGCTCACCGCGATGTTCGGCATGATGGTGTGGATCTTCCAGAACGGGCATCTGTCGAATCTGCTGGGCTTCACCACGACCGGCTATCTGGTCCCGACCATGCCGCTGCTGATGTTCTGCCTGGCATTCGGCATGTCCATGGACTACGAGGTATTCCTGCTCTCGCGGATCCGGGAGGCCTGGCTGGCCTCGGATCGCACTCCGGCGGACAATACCCGGTCGGTGGCCCTGGGCGTCGCACACACCGGGCGGATCGTCACCGCGGCAGCACTGCTGATGGCTATCGTGTTGGGGGCCATGATTTCCGCGAAGGTGTCGTTCATGCAGATGTTCGGCCTCGGGTTGACCCTGACCGTGCTCGCCGACGCCACCGTGATTCGCGGACTTCTGGTACCCGCGCTGATGCGGCTGCTGGGCACCGCCAACTGGTGGGCGCCCGCACCGCTGCGCCGACTGCACGAAAGGTTCGGATTCCACGAGGAATCCGCGCCGCCCACCCACGACCCCGAGCTGGTGATGCATAGATGATGCGCCCCCGCCGGCAGCGTTCGGCCCGCGGCACCGGAGCGCAGTTGCGCGAGGAGATTCTCGACGCGACCCGAGAACTGCTCGCGCGCACCGGAAATGCCGACGCGGTCTCCATCCGGGAGGTGAGCAAACTGGTCGGGGTGAGTGCTCCCTCGATCTACCGGCACTTCGCCGACAAGGATGCGTTGATCGACGCCGCCGTGGCACAGGTCTTCGAAAACCTCGACGCCGCAATGGGTTCTGCCACCGATCCGGCGCACTCGCCGATCACCCGGCTGCGCGATCAGGGTATGGCCTACGTGCGATTCGCCCTGGAGAATCCCGAACAGTACCGGCTGGCCTTCGTGCCCACCGACGCGGACGGGCCGAGCGCGGTGGACAAGGTACTCGGCAGCGGTGCTGTCGTCCGGTTCAGCGCAACTGTCCGGGAGGCAATGGATTCCGGCGTCATCGCCGATGGGGATACGCTGCCGGTCGCCCTGGAGCTGTGGGCCGCGGCGCACGGCATCGCCTCGCTGCTGATCGCCAAACCCGCACTGCCGTGGGGTGATGTGGACAGACTCATCGAACGCGTCCTCGGCGCGGCATGTATGGGGCACGCGGTCCTGGACATCATCGGCTGCGATCCCGTTCCCGAACCGGATGAGGGCGCCCGTTGGTTGGCCGAACTGCGTGGTGCACAACGTGATTCGGGGGACTGATCAGCTCACTTCGCCGGACGGCGCGGTCCAGGTGTTGCACCGCCACACCCGGTTGTACTTCTCGCCGACGTTCACGAACCAGTCGGCGTAGTGCCGGCTGGTGCCGTGGTCGTGCATATCGGTCTTCTGCTTCTCATCACCCCGGGTGTACTGGTCCCGCTGCATGTATACGGCCTGATCGTCGGTGAAGAGCCCGGCATAGCGGGATGATCCGACGAACATGCCCGCGAAGCACTGCGCCTCGAGTTCGGTCCGGCGGGACAATTCGAGTCCCGTGGCCGACCGCGCGCCCGCATCCTCGCGCTCCCGCGCCTGCCGGTCCATGATTCCGGTCAGCGCTTGGATGTGGTGGCCGTACTCGTGGGCGAAAACCTCCAGGTAGACGTACCAGCGACTGCCGTACACATCGGTCTGGATGGTGTCCAGCGGCAGATAGATCGTGTCGTTCGCACTGCAGAAGTACGCGGCGAAGTTGGGTGAACCGCCGCACGGCGACGACGCGTCGGCCGCATGTGCCGGAACCACCACCGCGGGGCTGCGGAAGGGCAGATTCTGCGCCCGCAGCATCGGCTGCCACATCCTGCCCAGGCAGGTCGATGCGGCGTCGAAGAAGGCGGTCGCGGCTGCCGAATTCGCCGCCCACTGCGGGAGGTCACAGCGGATGTCGAGAAGCCCGTTGTTCTGATTCGCGAACAGCGGATTGCTCGACGTGGCCGCGACCGGGGTGGGCCCGGCTGCCGCGGAGGTGGTGGGAGCCGCCAGAGCGGTCCGGCTCGCCGTCGCGCTCGCTGCGGTCGTGTGCTCGGAAGTCGTTGCGGGCGTGGTTGTTCGGTAGATCGTCGATGGATAGGTATAGCTCGGCGTGATGCCGGTCGCACCGGCGGAATCGGCATCGCGATCGACCGTCGTGGCGAAAACCACCAGCGAAGCGACCAGGCCGAGAACGAATGTCGCGGCGATCACCGCGACGATCGCGGCACCGCCGCCGCTCGGGGAGGGCGGGCGGCCGTAGTGCCCGGCGGGCGGCGGCAGCGGGGGTGGGCGACGCGCTCCCGCCCGATATCCGGCGGGCAGGGGTACGCCATAGTGCGGATGCGGGCCGGGCCCCGCAGCCATGCCGGGGCGATTGCCGTATCCCGGTTGCGGGCCGCCATATCCGAGTGGCGGACCGCTGTATCCCGGTGACGGGCCGGCATATTCGGGGCGACCGGGTTGCGCCGGTCCATGGCCGAGCCCGCCTGCACTCGGATGCTTGTCGTGCGGACCTCGCGGGGGTGGGCGGCCCGGACCTGGCGGACAGGATGGCCGATTCACCGCTCGGACGCCTCACTCGATCCGGAATTCTGGCGAGACCTGCTGTGGTGAACCAGATTTCCGGACATCGGAAGTCAGCTCACCTGACTCGGCGAGGCGGTGTAGGTATTGCATCGGGCGGTGTTGTTCCGGTCGTAGCCAAGGCTGAACCAGTCGCCCGAATGCTGGTTCGTGCCGTGGTCGCGCATATCGGAATCGTCATCGCCACGGGAGTACGCGTCCTTACGCGCCATGGTGATCTGTGCGGAGGTCAGCGATCCGCCACCGGCGCTCGCCGCCAGGTACATGCCGTCGAAACACTGCGCCTGCAACTCGATCCGGCGCGAGACCTCCATCCCCTTCGAGGTGTCCACGCCCGCGTCGTACTCGTCCTCGTGCGCCTTGGCCAGGATGCCCGCCTGCTGCTGGACGTGATGTCCGTACTCGTGCGCGAAGACCGAAAGATAACGCTCCCAACGATTCCCGATCAAATCGGTCTGGATGTGGTCCAGCGGGATGTAGATGGTCTGATTCGCATTACAGTAGAACGCGGCGAAATTGGTCGTGCTGCCCGTACAGGGGGTCGTGAGCCCGGCCGTACTCGCGGTCACGTTCAGCACCGGCGGGGTGAACGGCAGATCAGCCTTGGCCAGCACCGGTTTCCACGCCGCGGCGAGACACGTTGCGGCGCTCTCGAAGAACTTTCGAGCCTGGTCGACCTGGGTGCTCCAGCTCGCGTATGGGCAATTCGCCTCGCTCACCGACGTTCCCGGATCGGCCAGGATGGGGTTGTTGCCGGTCGCGGCGACTCCGGCGGTCTTCGTCGAGGTGGGGTAGGTGGTGTAGGGGCCCGCCTGAGACGTGGTGGTGTGGTCGACCGCGGCGTGCAGCCCGAGCCGGACCAGTGCACCGGCGACGACGACCACGACCACGACCACGACGACGAGCGCGCCGATCACCCCGCCCTGGCCGCCGCGCGGCGGACGTCCGGGCGGTGGCGCATAGGGCATACGGCCCATCGGCGGCCCGTAGGTCGCGGGCCGAACCCCGGCCGGGCCGTACGGCCGCGGCCGCATCCGGCCGCCGGGTCCCGGCGGCGGGGCATAGCCCGGCTGCTGGGGATAACCCGACTGCCAGCCGTACTGCGGCGGACCGGGCTGCTGTGGATAACCAGGCTGTTGGGGATAACCGGCCTGCTGGTGATGACTGGGCTGGGGATGCCCGGGGCGCTGTGGATAACTCGGATCGGGTCCGTATCCCGGCGGATTTCCCGGTTGCGGACCTCGCGGCCCGACCGGACCACCAGGCGTACCGGGACCGTTCCCATAGGGTGGTCGGCTCACTCCCCCGCGCCCCCGTCTCTCGGTCAACTGATTAGCTGATGCCGAAGAATACCAAGCTGTCTATGCTGTTGCCCCATGCTGATTTTTCGGGGGGGCGCTCTCGGCGCCGTGACGCTGGCTCTTGCCGGGATAGTGCTGACAGCACCTGCCGCGCAGGCGCAGCAACCGGCCGACGGGGTGGCGATTCAGGCCGATGTGAAACTCAGCAGGGACGGGAATCTGGAGGTCACCGAGAAGGTGACGGTTCCGCAGGGCGGGCAGTTCCGGATGGCGCTGCCGCTGCGAGTCGCGTTGGGCGACAAGGGCGGTGAGCGCCGGTTCAAGGTCAGCGACATCTCCAGCACCGGTCCGGGTTCGGCGAAGGTGAGCGGCGAGGTGTTCACCGTCGACGCGCCGGCCGGGACGTCCTCCTTCGAATACACCGTGCACAACACGGTCAGTGATGCACCGGGCACTCAGATCTTCCGCTGGACCGGTGTCCTGCAATCCGATGTGGCCTCATTCGATGCCACGTTGATCAGCCCCAGTTATCGGATGGGCATCATCGACTGCAAGGTCGGACCGCAGGCCGGCGCGCACAAATGTGATGCCACTGTCGAACCCGACGGCGTGCTGACATTGCACGAAACCAACCTGCACAAGGGCGATATCGTCGATGTCACCCTGCAGCTGCCGCCCGGGACCGTACCCGCCAACGCCGATATCACCGACGACAGTTCGCGGGGGCCGTTCTCGATCACCGCGCCGGTGCTGATCGCCTTCGGCGTGCTGATCGTGGCCCTCGCCGCACTGGCCGGATACGTGCTGTGGTCGCGTCGTCAGGACGCGGCGGCGCTCGGCGGCGACGAGGTCGTGGATCCGGTGCAGCGCAGGGGAAGTAAGGCACAGTTCGTCTCGCCGGACGGTGTGCTGCCGGGCGAGGCCGGCCTGCTGCTCGACAATTCCGTCGACGCGGCCGATCTCGCCTCGACCATCGTGGATCTGGCTGTGCGACGGTATATCTGGGTCGCGCCGGTCGATGATTCCGATTGGCGCATCACCCGCCTGAATCCGGCCGACGAGCAGTTGCGCGAGTTCGAGCGGGAGGTCTACCGGGCCGCTCTGCCCGACGGCACGGAGTCGATTCTGTTGTCGGAGTTGCGCGGTCGCGCGTCCGGCGAGCCCGCCCGCGCGGCACTGCGGGCCGACGCTCTGGCGCACGGCATTCTGATCGACCGCAAACGCCGGGGCTTGGCGTTCGGGCTGGGCGTGATACTCCTGATCGTCGGTATCGCCGCAACCGTCGGACTTGCGGTCTCGGGCGGATACGCGCTGGTCGGCATCGCCATCGGCCTCGGCGGCGTGGCCGCGTTGCTGTTGCCCGCTTACCTCCCGGCCCGCACAGCTGCCGGGCGGGCGCTGGCCGGGCGGGTCCGTGGCCTGCAGCGCGGACTCGAAACGATGCGGGTGGAACTGGTGCCGCCGGCCGAACGGGAGCAGGTGTTCTCGCGCGGGCTGCCGTACACGATCATCGGCGCTCGCTCCGACAACTGGATCCGCACCTTCCGCGAGATCGATCTGTCCGCCGACCGCGAACCGGGCCTCTACTGGTTCGGCGGATTCGAGCAGGATCGGGATCTGAGCCGGTTCGCGGCGCATTTCCCGTATTTCATCACCGCCCTGGAAGGGCTGTTCGCGAAGTAGTCCCACTCAGCGGGCGCGCAGGCCGTCCAGAGCGATTTCCATTGTGCGGCGCGCGGTTTCGACGTAGGGCTCATCCGGGAAGACGAACACCTGCAGCGTCATCAGCGCGGCGATGTCCCGGGCCGTGACATCGGCGCGCAGGTCACCGGATGCCTGGGCCCGGGCGGTCATATCGTCGACGTGGGCGGCGATCCGGCCGCGCACCTCGGTCAGCGCGGGATCGCTGCGGATATCGGCGTGCAGGGTCGGCTCGATGGCCGCGGCCAACGCACCCAGCCGCATCTCGGCGCATTCGCGCAGAAACCGGCACAGCGTGGACCACGCACTCTCCTCGTCCTGGATGGCCGTGGCCGCGAGATCCGCCAGGCCGGACAGATAGGCGTGTGCGGCGGCTGTGATCAGCGCACCGCGATCGGGAAATCGGCGATACAGGGTGCCGACGCCGACGCCCGCCCGGTCGGCGATCTCCTTCATCGGCACCTCGACGCCCTGCTCCAGGAAGACGACCCGCGCGGCCGCCAGGATCTGATCGCGATTACTGCGCGCATCGGATCGCACTCCACACACCTCCGAGACAAGTGGACGATTTTCTTCCGGTTAGCGTACCGTCGATTAAGTGGACGAAAGTCGTCCACTTATTTGCGGAGGTTTTCGACATGTACCAGAGCGTGCTGATCTCCGGCGCCGGAGTCGCCGGTTCGACATTGGCGTATTGGCTTGCGCGAGAGGGTTTCACGGTGACCGTCGTGGAGCGCGCGACCGGGCAGCGCTCCAGCGGCAACCCGGTCGACGTCAAGGGCCCGGCGCTCGCGGTGGTCGAGCAGATGGAGATCGAGCCCAGGCTCCGGGCCGCCGCGACGGCCGTGCGGCGAATCGCGTTCCTCGACGGATCGGGACGCGAGCGGGCGTCGATGAATACGAACTCGATACAGGGCTCACCCGACGGTCGCGCAATCGAGATCGCCCGAGCCGATCTCGCCGCGGCGCTGCTCTCGACCGCACAGGACAGCGCCGAAATCCATTGGGGCGAGACGATCACCGGACTCACTCAGCGCGAGGACGGGGTCGAGGTCACCTTCGAACGCGGTGCGCCCGCCCGGTTCGACCTGGTCGTCGGTGCGGACGGACTGCACTCGGGCGTACGGCGGCTGGCCTTCGGCCCCGAGCGTGAGTTCATCCGGCACATGGGCATGTTCGTGGCCACCCTGCCGGTGGACCGCACGCTCGCCGGGGAGCATGCCGTGGCCATGTACAACGCGCCCGGCCGATCCTTCAGCGTTCATCCGGCGCATGGAATTCCGTTGGCGGCGTTCATTTTCCGGCATGCGCCCGTGCCCGGTCTCGACCACCGCGACCTCACCGCGCACAAGCGCCTGGTCACCGAGACGTACGCCGGACGACTGGGCATGTTCGAGGACTTCCTCGACCGGGTCGCCGACGCCGAGGACATGTACTTCGACTCGGTCAGCCAGGTCCGCCTGCCGTCCTGGACGAACGGCCGCATCACGCTGATCGGCGACGCCGCCTCGAGCCTGTCCCTGTTCGGCGACGGCTCCACCCT
Organism: Nocardia vaccinii NBRC 15922; assembly: GCF_001613305.1. Taxonomy (GTDB): domain Bacteria; phylum Actinomycetota; class Actinomycetes; order Mycobacteriales; family Mycobacteriaceae; genus Nocardia; species Nocardia vaccinii. The sequence goes on along the minus strand of NZ_BDCC01000007.1, from coordinate 260,546 downwards.
GGCCATCGCCGCCGCCCACACCCTCGCGGAAGAACTCGCCCGGACCCCCGCCGACCCGACCGCCGCCCTACACCGCTACGAACGCCGACACCGCACCATTCTGAAGCCCAAACAGCGCGGCTTCGCCCTGGCGAGTCAACTCCTCGTCCCCCGCTCCCGACCCGCAATAGCACTGCGCAACACCGCAATCCGAGTCCTCGCCCACTGACCCCCGACTACGCCTATCCAAGCGCCGCCGACTGCGGGCGAAGACCCGGTCCAGACCGCGTGGAACAGACCGAAGCCCAAACGGGACAGGCTCCGTCGACATGACCCGACCACAGAGAAGGCTCCATGGATCGCATGAGTTCCGCCCACTCCGGACAACGCCCACCCCGAGGCCGGGGCCCGCCCCGGTCCTGACCCACTCCAAGGCCGGGGCCCGCCCCGGTCCTGGAACTGACGGAGGGAAGGAGCGCAGCGACTGAGCGCAGGAGGGAAGGACCGCAGCGACTGAGCGGCGGAGGGAAGGACCGGGGTTGACAGGGCCCCGGCCCCGCCGGAGCGGAGGCCAAGGATTCAGCCCCGCCGCAGCGGAGCGGAAGCCGAAATCACTGCCTGGTGGCGCGGCGCATGGCCGAGATGGGGTCGGCGTAGAAGACGCTCAGGGAGGTGACCGCGGCGGCGTGTTCCTGGACGCGGCCGCCGAAGCGGCTGATGCGCACGTCGGCGGGCGGGAGGTTGGTGTTCTCGGCGAATGCCTGTGCCACGCGGTCGATCCCGGAGCGATAGCTGGTGAATGCCTGGCCGCCCAGGACAACTCGGTCGGGATTGAACATGTCGCGTATGAGAGCCGCTGTGCGGCCGAGGATTTCGGCACGCTCATCGAGCAGCTCACGTGCGGCGCCGGATCCGGAATCCGCGGCGCGGTAGAGGTCGGCGATCACCGGGCGGCGGGGAGCCTCGCGGCGGGGCACGATTCCGGCGCGCACGGCGCGGCCGAGGATCGCCGCCTCGCCGACGGTGGCTTCCAGGCAACCGCGACGTCCGCAGGCGCATTCGATATCGGAGCCGGTGGGCAGGTGTGCGATGGAACCGGGCCCGCCGGCGGGAGTGTGCACGCGATCGTGCAGGGTGACCGCGACGCCGGCGGTGTCCCGCGCGTAGATGTACAGGCTGCTGCCGGGGCGCTGCTGTTCACCGGGCGTGAGCAGCAATTCCGCCGCGGCCATCGCCTCCACGTGCGCGGATATCGAGACCGGCAGGTCGAGCACGGTGCCGAACACCGCGCCAACGGGTGCGGCCTGCCAGCCCAGACGCGGATGATCGACCACTCCGGCGGCCGGATCCACCCGTCCGGCCAGCGCGACGCCGGTCCACAGCGGACGCCGGCGCGGCAGCCGATCCAGGAATGCCTTGGCGCTGCGGGCGATGATGGTCAACGCGGCGTCCTGCCCGGCCTGCGGCGTGGCGATTTCCAGCCCGCCGAGAATGCGCCCGGACAGATCCGCGGCGACGATCCGGGTCACCGTGGCCCCGATGTGGACGCCCAGCGTGGCGAAGGTGTCGGTATCGACCTCGAACGGGATGCGCGGACGTCCGACCGCGCCCGACACGGTCAGGTCGGCCCGCTCACGCAGCAGACCCGTCGAAAGCAGCGCCGACACTTGGCGATTCACCGTCGCGATACTGGAACCCGTTGTCCGCGCGGCGGAATCGCGGAAGATCGGTCCGCGCGTGGCGGCACGCAGGACAGCGGCGGCGGGGTTGTCGGAGATGCGCAGTTCCGCCGGCACCGCGGGACGCACGGATACGACCCGGACGGGCGCGGCGGTGGTCGACGGTCGCTCGATGGTGGGGATCGTCATGTGAAATCCTTGTTGAAAGCCCGCGCAGGGCTGTGTTCGGCAACGACAACAAGGCAGTGAGAAGGGCCCGGACAGAACGCGACCGGCCGTCACGAACGAGCAGGAGCGGTTCTCAGCTGCGCGGCCGAGAGCAACACAGCTCCCGCTGCCGCGGCAGCCGCACACCGAGCGCAACGGTCACATAGGTGACCTCAGCGGCATTCGATCGGCTGGAGAACATGGTCGAGAACGTTATCATCCCAGGTATAGCGGACGCCAGACCGAGCGGTCTGCATGCAATACGCTCAACGTGATTCCAATCCCGCGTACACGCCCCGATCACAGAGTGGCCACAGAAACCGGAGATACGCTCCCGCGCGCACCTTACATCAGCCTCGCTAGGAGATCCCATGATCCGGAATTCGCACCGTGGGCGCCGCGGCGCTGCCGCCCTGGCCGTGGCCGCCGTCGGGCTGGCGACCGCCGCACTCGCTCCGTCTGCCGCCGCCGCGCCGCTGCCCAGTATGCCGGTGGGCGCGCTGAGCTACACCGTCGATGTGAACGAACCCGGCGCGAGTCCGGGGTACATCTACTACACGAGCGGGGTCAGTGCCGCGGCGCTGGTGCCGGGGTTGGGGCAGGCGCTGTCGATCGTCCCGCAGGCCGCGCCCGCCAATGTGGTGATGGACAAATCCGGGCACGAGGTCTGGCGGTACACCCCGCCCAAAGGACAGGACGTGTCGAACTTCCGGACACAGATCTACCAGGGCAAGCGGGTGCTGACCTGGTGGCAGGGCAGTACCGTCGGCGGGCACGGCACGGGTACCGACTACATCGCCGACGAACACGGCCGCGTCATCGAAACACTCAGTGCCGGAGACGGATCCAGCTCCGACGTGCACGAGTTCCGGCTGACGCCCGACGGCCGCGCGCTGATCACCTCCTACCGGGAGGTCGGCGCGGATCTCAGCGCGATCGGCGGACCGAAGAACGGCCGGATGTACGACACCGTCGCCTCGGTGGTCGATGTCGCCACCAAGAAGGTGCTGTTCCAGTGGAGTGCGGCCCAGCACGTGCCGCTCACCGACACCACCTCGAGCACCTCATCGCCCGGTTCCGCGGTCTACGACCCCTACCACATGAATTCGATCGCCCTCGATCCACAAGGAAATCTGGTGATCTCGATGCGCGACACCTCCGCGGTGTACGACGTCGACATCCACACCGGGAAGATCCGCTGGCAGCTCGGCGGTAAGCATTCCACCCTGGCCATGGGCCCCGGAGTGCAGTTCGCCTTCCAGCACGACGCCGAATTCGACGGTCCCGATACGATCCGGCTGTTCAACGACAATTCCAGCGGTCAGCAGACGTTGGGTGTGTCGAGTGTGCAGTGGATCCGCCTGGATACCGCCGCGCACCGGGCGACGTTGGTGCGCAACCAGACTCACCCGAGCAACCTGGTCGCTGTCGCGATGGGTAATGCGCAGGGGCTGCCGGGCGGCAACACTCTGGTGGGCTGGGGAATGGCGCCGCACATCTCGGAGTTCACCCCCTCCGGCGCGCTCGTCTACGACGCCGTGCTGCCGATGGGCACGTACCGTGCCTACCTCGAGGATTGGGCGCCTGGCACGAAATAGACTGGCACGCCGGTAGTCCCGTCAGCGATGCGCGGCAGGCGGCCGCACCTGCCGGACCGGCCCGCAGGCGTACGCCAGCACCGAATCCTTACCGTCGGGCGGCAATGCCTTGCAGTGCCGCTGAATCCACCGGACGCGATCGTCATCGGCGGGAGTCACCAGGGCGAATCCGATCTGGCCCCGCTGGACGAGCAGAGCCAGATCGTCGGTGGTCATGGCCGGGGCCGAGCCGGTGAACCCGCCGAAGGCCGGAACCGGTGCGCCCGTGGTGAAGATGAACGGCGAGGCGAGAATTCCGGTGTACGCGACTATCGGATAGTGCGCGCCGGGAAATATCCTGTGCGCCAGCGCGGTCAGCTCGGGTCCTTCCGCGAGGGCCGAGGCGATGGAATCCTGTGTCACCCGACGGGTCGCGGCGGCCTCGAACGGCATATCCAGTACGCCGTATCCGTCGACGACCAGTGATGTCGCCGCGACCGCGGGCGCGGCCAGCGCGGCGATCAGCAGGGCCGCAATCGAATACCGGCCCCGGGCGAGTACCGCGACGACACACAGCCCGAGTGCCACCGCGGCTGTCGCCCACCGCACCGCGGACGGCGCGGGCGCGAGCAACCAGGCACCGTACAGCACCGTGGCGACCACCGCGAGCACGCCGCACCGCCGTATCCACATCGACTCGACATTTACGAATTCGGCTGTGCTCCAACCGATCAGAGCTGCCACCGGCGGAACGAGCACGGCCAGATAGTACGGGTTGACCGTTCCGACGGCGAGGAACACCGCCAGATGGATCAGCAGCCAGCCGCCCCAGATGATCAGCGCCGCGACGACCCGAAGGTCCCGCGCCCGGCGGCGGGCGAGCACCACGAGCACGACCAGGGCGATCAGCGCCAACGGCACGAGCCAGCCGCCGGAACGCCCTCCGCCGCCGGTGAATACGTGATCGAGGCGATTGTCCGGACCGAGCACCAGCTTGTCGCGATAACCCTGACCGCCGAGTTCGAAATTCCCCGAGCCGACGTTGAAGCCACTGTCCGCGCGCGACAACGCGTTGTAACGGAATACCTGATCGAAGAGCGAGTTATGGCTGCTGCCATCAACATACGGCCGCCGACCCGCTGGTATCAGGCCGACGATTGTCATCCAACTCAGCGAAACTATCAGGGCGACAACACCGAAAACCGCCACGTCGGCCAGGCGGCGGCGCAGCGCGTTGGTCCCCGCGATCAGATAGGCCAACCCCAGCAGCGGAATCGCGACCCACGCCTGCACCATCTTCACCTGGAAGGCCAGCCCGACGAGAAGTCCGGCGAGCCACAGATTTCGGGCTCGGCCACTCTCGATCGCGGTGAAGGTGCGGTCGACGGCCGACAGCAGCAACAGAATCAGCAGCGTATCCGGGATATTCCCCCGATCCAGGGATACCACGACCGGAGTAGCGGCCAGGACGGCAACGGCCACCGCGCCTGCCACCGGCCCGGCCGTGCGGCGCACCACGCGATACAGCAGCAGTATCGTCAGCACGCCCTCGACCACCTGCGGCAACACCACGGCCCAGACGTGCGGCCCGAACACGTGCACCGACGCCGCCTGAATCCACAGCGCGCCGGGCAGTTTGTCGACGCTGATGATCGCATCCGGATCGAAGGCGGCGAAGAAGAAATTGTGCCGGTTCATCGACATCGACCGCGCGGCGGCGGCGTAGTAGATGTGCGGCTTCTGCGCCGCGATGCCCCATGCATAGCTCACCGCCGCGAGCGCCGCGACCACCAGGAGCAGCGGCCGTGCCCACCCAGGTTGATCAGCGGGCGAGCGCCAGAGCCGCCACCGGGCAACTGCGGCGGAAGGCGAGACTGCGAGTGCGGCTGTGGTCACGATGCCCAATATCCGGCGAATTCCGAACAGCCGTCAACCGAATTGTCACGTCTTGCCGGCCACGGTTCGATCTGCGCGTCCTCACCCGGACCGCGTGCAGGACAAGACCTTCGCCGGATCGATACCCGAAATGATGCTCCGCCACCCGGAACCGCCGATAACCCAGCTCTCGGCCCGGTGCGCCGGCTCGAGCGTGTTCCGGATCGCTTTGGCGCGGTGCGGATCCCGCGCCGACCGGCGACAGGTCCCGGACCGGCAGCGGGACGCGCCCGCCCGAGATCGTCACGGCCGCACCTCCCGGGACCGTGCCTCGCGTTCGGCATGCCAGGTGCGCGCGACCGGCAGGGCCCCTCGTCGGCCTCCGGTACCGGCGGACTGCCGACAGCGGTCTCTGTGCTCATGGACTCCCCCAGCGATCCCGCGGTGGCGCTCGCACCCGGCGGCGGCGATGCCGCTGCATCGACGCCGGAACAGCCGCGTCCGGCTGCCGGTACTCCTGCTCAGCGTGAATCGAACTGCTGGTCCGGGCTCGCGGAGCCGCGCCATGATCCGCGAAATTTCTATGTACACTATCGTTCGCAATGACCTGAGACGAGCTGAGGCCCGCCCGGACATGATCAGAACAACGCCGTTTTCAACCAGCCCGGAGGAGTCCGTCATGAAAGATCTGAACGGCCGCCTGTGCCTGATCACCGGCGCGGCGAGCGGAATCGGACGGGCGACCGCCATCGCCGCGGCGGACCGGGGTATGCGCCTGTTCCTCACCGACATCTCCGAGGAGGGGCTGAACGACACGGTGGCGCAGATCCGCGCCACCGGCGGCGAGGTACTCGACGCGCGGGCCCTGGACATCTCCGACTACGCGGCCGTGCGAGCGTGGGCCGAGCGGATCCACGGGCGGTATCCGAGCCTGGACGTCGTGATGAACATCGCGGGCATCGCCATCTGGGGCACCGTGGAGAATCTGGAACACCGGCACTGGCAATCCGCGGTCGAGGTCAACCTGATGGGACCGATCCACGTCATCGAGAGCTTCCTGCCGCCGATGGTGCGCGCCGGGCACGGCGGACATCTGGTCAACGTCTCCTCGGCCGCCGGACTGCTCGCCCTGCCCTGGCACGCGGCCTACAGCGCCAGCAAATTCGGCCTGCGCGGGATCTCCGATGTGTTGCGATTCGACCTCGAACGCCATCACATCGGGGTGAGCCTGGTCGTCCCGGGCGCGGTGCGCACACCGCTGGTGGGCACGGTGCAGGTGGTCGGCGTCGATCGCGACGACCCTCGGGTCAAACGGCTGACCGGACTGTTCGAGGGCCACGCCGCGACGCCGGAACAGGTGGCCGAACGGATTCTGTCCGGCGTCGAGCGCAACCGCTATCTGGTGCACACCTCGGCGGATATCCGGATCGGCTATTGGTTCGCCCGCAAATTCGCGTTGCCGTACGAGATCGCCATGCGACTGGCCAACCGGCAGTTCAGTCGCCTGCTCGACGCGCAGCGTCGAACTCCGGTGTCGCGCTGAAGAATTCGCGCGAGAATCACATCTGGGCCAGGCAGACGACGAACTTGCGCTGCTTGTAGACCACGCCGTGGTTCGCATCGGTGCAGGTGTTCACATCCGCGGTGTTGCGGTTGATCGCCTGCACCCGCATCGTCCCGGGGGCCGCGGTGCAGTCGGTCGGGGTCGCGGAATTGCCCGAGACCGCCATGCAGCGACCGACTTCCCAGTCGGTGTCCAGGCAGAGCGTGTCTTTCGCGCCGCCGGGCAGCGTCTGCGACACCGAACGATCCGAATCACTCGGGCACTGTCCGCCCGCACTCGCCTTGCTGTTCACCCGATAAGCGGAATTCGAACTGCCGCAAGAGGTTTTGGTCACCGAACCGTCCGAGCCGACCCCGGCGACACAGTCACCCGCGGAGACCGGGTCCGCGGCATCGCGCTGATTCGCACCCTTGTTGGTCGTCGATGCCGGGGTGGAGGTCGGTGTCGGCGCCGCCGAGGAGGCCGCGGCCAACGGCGGCAGCGGCGCGATGGTGGTCCCGGGCTTGGCGGCCGGCGATCTGGGGCCGGTCGTCTTCGCTGTGTGCGACGCCTCGGGCCTGGTGGTCTCGGCGCTCGGCGGCACCGAGGTCTGCGAGGCGCTGGCGTCGGCCGCGTTCACATGGTGGCCGCCCACCGACAGCGCAGCGAAGATCAGGCATGCCATCGCCAAGCCGGAAGCGATCACGAAGCCCACCAGGATGATTCCGGCGTGGACACGACGACGCGGCACGAAACCGTCCTCCAGAGCTGTAACACTTCGAACCCGTATCGCGAGATTCCAAGTTTGAACACATGTGTTTTGCGATCACACAGTGCATACACCACCTGCGACGGCATACGCGAATTGTGAAGCTGCATATTTTTACTCAGAAGCGGGACGCACCTTTACATATAACAATTCAATAACGATGCCGGACGGGCTCTCGCGTATAGCCATGTCTGCCAACAGGCTTCGGACCCGGTACAGTCATTCGCCGTCCGGCTGCACATGCCGGCGGTAGGCTCCGATAGGAAATCTGTATGAAGTTCGGCAAGTTCGCCGCAACCGCACTTCTCGCGGTTGTGACGGTGGGGATCGCCGCGGGGACGGCGGACGCGAGCCCATCGGCACCCCCTTCCCCCGCAGTGGCCAAACAAACCACCGCCTCCGGCGTCGACCACGGCGTCGCTTATCACTCGGTCCTGTCGGACCTGTCGCACAAACTGACGACCGTCGTGGACAAGGGCCGCTTCGAGCTCGCCGCGAACGGCACCGAGGTCGATCTGAAGAACACTGACGGCACCGCCCTCGCCAAGGTGCCGCTGGCGTTCCGGATCAACGGCGGCACACTGCATCTCGCGCAGCAGATCAGCGCGGACGGTCACCAGCTCGTACTGCAACCCAAGGCCCCGAGCGCCAAGGATGTCGGCGAGCTGCGACCGGTCAGCTCGATGGCCCGGCTGATGGCGGAGATCAACAAGAACATCGTCGGCGTGGTGGTCGGCGGCGTGCTGGGCGGCCTGATCGGCGCCGTGTGCGGCTTCTTCTTCCTGAGCTGGCTCACCGGGCCCGTCGGCCTGCTGATCGGCGCGATCGGCGGCGGATACGCCATGGGCGGGCAGCCGTTCATGGACGCGGTCACCGCGGTGATGTCCGGCAAGCCCTGATCGCACACCCGCGAGCCCGCGGCCTCGACACGAGGTCGCGGGTCCGGCGCTGGGACGTTGCGCGCCCGCACATTTCGTGGCTCAATGCGAAGGGGCGGCCCCTACCGGCCGCCCGTCCGCATCGACCTCGAGGGTTCGCTGATGACCGGGCACGAGCACGACTGGATCCGTACCGCAGATCCGGCGATGGTCGAATTGCGGGACCCGTTGTCGCAGCGCGCGGTCGGCATCGTCCGCCCCGACGAGAGCGAGTTGCCCGGCGATTTCCTGGTCGAGCTGGAGACGCTGGTGTTCCAGTGGGAGAACATCACCACTCAGGCATCCGCCGACGCCTATCTGGCCCTGCGCGGATCGCAAGAGCGGATCGACATCCTGCGCGGGCTGAGTTGGTTGTGCGCACTATGGGCAGTGGTGTGCGAAACCCGGCTCGGCAAATCTGCAGACAACATCATTCGTGACCTGGACTACCGAGGTGGCAGGCGGGTCATCCGCAGCGCCGACCAGGCACGTCTCTGGGAAAATCTCACGCAGCGAGTGCGTTTGGGCGCGCTCGCGGCGTTGACCGAGGACCCCCGAGCGGTGGCGGCCTACCGCGTGGCCTGCACCGAACCGGCCGGTATCGCCGCGGATCTGATCCAGCACACCCTCATTCACCTCGACGGATTCAGCCAGGACATGCAGCGCCACGGTCTGACCGCCCGCGGCCTGGTCGCCGGTGTCATCGCTCATACGCAAGCGAGTGCGGGTCCGCGCGAGCGCCTGTGTTTCCGTCCGGCGCACCCGATCTGATAGGGACGGGGCGTTTCCCACCTGTGGGCATGCGCCCGCACACGTGATCGATCTCACCGACGACACGACGTCGGACACGCCCGGCCCGATCCGGCCGACTACCCGGCGGCGCGCAATTCCTCGGCGCGCAAACGGCGGTACCGACTGCCGTGGAAGACCAGCGGATCGATATCGGCACGGGTGGCCGAGCGCCGAACGTGCACCAGCACCACCTGGTGATCCCCCGCGGGCACCTGCGCGTGCAGCGTCCCCTCGATCCACGCGGAGGCGCCCTCGACGAATACCGCGTGTCCCGTCCCGCGATGCAGCCGCACCCCCGCGAACCGATCACCCGTGCGAGACCCGAACGACCGCGCAGTATCCTGCTGATCGGTCCCCAGCAGACTCAATCCGAGATGGCTGGCCTGCGACAGCAGCGGCCACGTCGAGGAGCTGTTCTGCACACAGAACGACACCAGCGGTGGATCCAGCGACACCGGCACGAACGTACTCACCGCCAATCCGTGACGCACACCGTCGATTTCGGCGCAGACGGTCACCACCCCGCTGGGAAAGAAGGCGAACGCGCCACGCAAACCGGCGGCGTCGGCGGGAATCTCCTGCAGTTCGGACATGGGGTACCTCTCTGTTCTGGCGAAGGGGAACACAAGGCCCCCTGAGTTCCGTCCACCCGGGCAACGCCAACCCCGAGACCGGGGGGTCAATAGGGCCCCGCCGAAGCGAAGCGGAGGCCGAAGACACAGCCCCGCCGAAGCGAAGCGGAGGCCGAAATCACAGCACCCCGTGCAGTGGCGGTGCAGTGTCGTGCAACAGGGCGCGGCCCAGGTGCTGATACTTCCAGCGCACCGGATCGTGCAGGGTATGTGTGCGGGCGTTGCGCCAGAAGTGGTCCAGGTTGAGATCTGCTGCGGCACTGCGAGTTCCGCCGACCTCGAACAGTGCGGCGGATACCTCGATCGCGGCCCGGTCGGCGAGAATCTTGGCCGCGGCCACCGCGAGCGACGCCCGCGCGACGACGTCCTGTCCCGGATCGGGGCTCGCGGTGGCCGCGTCCACGGCCAGTCCGGCGGCGGTCAGCGTCGCCTCGGCGGCGGTCACCGAGACGGCCAGCTCACCGATGCGCTGAATCAGCAGCGGATCGTCGATGGCGCGCTCGACCCGCGCCTCGAACCACGGGCGACTGCGAGTGCGCACGAATTCCGTTGCCGCGCTCAATGCTCCGCGCGCGATACCTGTATCGATCGCCGCGTGCAGCAACTGGGCGAACGCCCCGTATCCGGTCGGCGCGCGCACCGCCGAATCCCGGGCTACGAGCTGCCCGGCCTCGACGCGGACACCGTCGAATCGCACCGTGCCACTGCCGGTCGTACGCTGCCCCAGCGCATTCCAGTCGTCGACGATCTCGACCCCCGGACTGCTCGCCGGAAGAAAGGCCACGTACTCCCCCGGACCGAGTCCGGTACGTTCCTCCGGATCGTCCAGCCGGGCCAGCACCGCCAGAATTCCCGCGAAAGGTGAACCGGTGCAGTAGTACTTGGTCCCGTCGACGCGCAGATCCGGCCCGTCCGGACGCAACGTGGTCGCCACCTCCGCAACCGTCGCGCCACCTCGTTCGGACTGCGCGTTGGCGATCCGCGCACCATCGAGCACCTGCGCGAAATATCGCCGCTGCTGTTCCGGCGATCCGGCCAGCCGCAGCAAATTCACATAGACGAAATGACTGTGCGGAATCTGCGCGATATTGGGATCCGCGACCGCGAGAGTTCTTACCAACTCGGCCAATTCACTCGGCGGCAGATCCGCGCCGCCGTATTCGGCGGGGACGGTGATCGCCAGCAGTCCGCTGGCCGCCAACCGCTCCACCTCACCATAGGGCAACTGCCGCAAGCGATCCCGCTCCGCGGCGGTGACGGCGAACTCCGCTGACAGATCCCGGGCCACCTGCCGGGCGTGCCCCGCGGAGGTGATGCGTTGCGCGGCCGTGGCGGTCATCAGCCCGCCACAGCCACCGGACGACGCTGCGCCTCGAGTTCGCGCACGAGCGGTAGCACCCGCTGCCCGAAGTACTCGATCTCCTCCTGGAAATGCAGGAATCCACCCAGGATCAGATCGACGCCGAGATCGCGATAGGCCACGATGCGTTCGGCGATCTGCTCCGGCGTGCCGATCAGACCGGTCCGGAAACCGTCGTTGTACTGCACCAGATCCTCGAAGGTGGAATCGGCCCACATTCCCCGGCGGTCCGCGGTCGACGCGCCGGCCTGCTGCACCGCGTCCCGGAACCCCTCCACCGCAGGCCTGTTCGCCTTGGCGATGATCTCGCGGAGGGTGTCGTGCGCCTCCTTCTCGTTGTCGCGGGCGATGATGAACCCGTTGAGCCCGAACTTCACCTCGCGATCGTGCGCCCGCGCCACGGCACGCAGATCGTCCAATTGTTCGGTGACGCCGTCGAAATCCTTGCCGTTGGAGAAATACCAGTCGGCGAAACGTCCGCCGTTGCGGCGCGCAGCGGTGGAGTTACCACCTTGGAAGAGTTCGGGATTCGGCCGTTCCGGAGTGTTCAGCGGTTTGGGCTTCAGCGTGAAATCGCGGATACGGTAGAAGTCGCCGCCGTAGTCGACCCCGTCCTCGGTCCAGATCTTGCGAATCACCTCGAGGAATTCCGCACTGCGCCGGTACCGCTCGTCGTGTTCGAGCCACGGCTCCCCCAGCGCCTGGAACTCCCCCGCGAACCAGCCCGAAACCACGTTGATCGCGAATCGCCCGCCGGACAGGTGATCTGCCGTGGCCCCGAATTTCGCCAGCACCGCCGGATGCCACAGTCCCGGGTGCACCGCCGCGATGACCTTCAGCCGCTCGGTGGCGCCGAGCAGTGCCAGACTGAACGAGGTCGACTCGTGCTGGAACTCCGCACCGTACGAGGCGGTGTAGCGAACCTGGGACAGCGCGTACTCGAAGCCGTTGTTCTCCGCGGTGCGGGCCAACTTCCTGTTGTATTCGAAATCCCACGACGTGCGCTGCTCGATATCACTGGTGACCAGGCCGCCACTGACATTGGGCACCCAGTAGGCGAACCGGGTCTGCTCAGCAATCTTTTCGGTACTCACTTCTGCTCCCAGTGGTGTCGGCCGGAGTCTGCGCCCTCGTTGACCAGGCACGGCGTATGCCTTTCACTTCAGCACCGCGAGCCAGCCGGCACGAGGTTTTGAATCAGCAGTATTTTTGGCTGTACCTTTGGCCTCCGCTTCGCTCCGGCGAGGCGCTGGTGCCCAAGGGCGGACGAAACTCGGTGAACTCGGTTGACCCGCGCTAGACCTGGGCGGCCGCGCTGTACTTCGAACGCTCGAAACGCCCCGCCGGGGCGAATTCGGCCAGCACCTCGTCGGCCTCGGCGCCGGTGACCTGCTCGATGTAGGCGTCCGCCGCCGCCACGGTGTCGATGCCGAGGAAGGGCTGCGGGCGGTGCAGCAGAGAGACCAGCGCGGAGGCGAACTTCTTGTCCACCGCGGCGGCCGGAAAGAACCGGTTGGCGATGTCACCCAGCTCCGGATCGCTCAGGAACAGCCGGGTCGCGTGACTGGCCGCATCGGACCGGAAGTTCAGGAAGTCCTGGTACTGCGCCTCGATCCAGGCGCGATCGAATTCCCCTTCGTGCGCCGCCGCGGCCGCGACCAGGCGCTGCGCCTGAACCAGTCCGCTCTGCGCACCCTGTCCGGCGATCGGGTCGTACGCCACCGCGGTATCGCCGAGCGCGGCCACCAGATGCCCGTTCTCGGTCGTCCCGACGCCCTTGCGCACCACCGGACGCACCGCGCCCTTCAGCCACGAATGCGGATCATCCTCGATCACCCGGGTGGACAGCACCTCGGGCAGATCCCAGTCGATGTAGTCGCGGTAGAGCTCCTTGACGACCTGATGCGCCGAGGCCGCGGAATCGGCGGCGGAGAAACGCTCGTCCCAGTCGCTGCCGGGGCGGGCCCAGCCCAGGAAGACCCACGACAGCCCCGCGTCCTTGTGCAGGTACGGACCCCACCACGCCTCACCCTGCTCGGCGAAGATCGAGAACAGGCTGTGCGCACCGCCGGCCGCGCTGCGATGCGCGAAAACCTCTGGGCCGGTGCCCAATCCGGTCAGCGTGACGGTCAGCACCTTACGCTGCGGCTCGGCGTACACGGTGCGGTCGGCGTCCACCTCGAACAGATCCGCGAGGCCACCGCGACCGGTGGCGACGAGAGTCAGGTCGTTGGCGGCGGCGATCTCGTCCAATTTCCGCGGCGTCACCTGCTCGACCACGAATCGCCCGCCGCGCTGCGCGAACGCGGTCAGCCGCTCGTCGGCCTTGAGCCGGGTGTCCACCGCGAGACCGACGAATCCGTCGAAATCCCCGTCGAATCCGATCAATTCGGCATTCTCCGGTCCGGCGATACGCACGCTGAGCCCGGTGTGATTGGGGGCGCGATCGACATAGGTATCCAGGCCGAGCGCGGCCTCGGCGGCCTGCGCCTCACCGAATCCCAGGGCGGTGCCGGTGGCGGGCACGTCATCGCGCAGACTCTGCTGATCGCGATCACTGTAGATGGTGACTCGGAAGCCCGCGTCCAGCAGGCCGAGCGCGGCGGTGGCGCCGGTCTGCCCGGCACCGATGATGGCCGCTGTGCGAGACGAATTCTGTTCGGTCATAAAGGAATTCTGCAATCGAGCGGGTCCGCCGAGGAGTGTTGTAATCACCGAGAACCAATCTGTGGAGCCGGTTTCCCGCATTCGCGGCCACGCCGCGAACTCAGGGCTTCGTGGTAGCCGTGAGATCCGGACGTCGCACCGATGCCGGATACGCCGTGGACCCCGGGCCGTCCAGGCGGTACCGCGCGCCCCGATGCTCGCGCGGCAGCCGATCACCCGCGCCGAACAGCGCGTTGCGCAGTGTCCCCGGCACATACCCCGTGGGGTAGGCACCACGCTCGGTCAACACCGGAATCACGTGTTGCACAACGTCTTCGAAACTTCCCGGGGTTATCGCGTAGGCGAGGTTGAACCCGTCCACATCGGTCTGTTCGACCCATTCCTGCAGCCGATCGGCCACCGACTCGCCCGATCCGACGAACACCGGTCCCATACCGCCGATACCGGCCCAGCGGGCGATATCGCGCACCGTCCATTCCCGGCCGTCGTCGTCGAACTCCTGGAATGCCGATACCGCCGACTGAATGGCGTTGCTGTGCACCTGGCCGATCGGATCGTCCAGGTCGTAATGGGACAGATCGATCCCCATCCACCCGGACATGAACACCAGTCCGCCCTCGACGCTCGCGTACTCCAGGTATTCCCGGTGTTTGCGTTCGGCGGCCGCGTCGGTGGCATCGGTGACGATGGTTGCCAGCGCGTAGATCCGCGCCGAATACGGGTCGCGCCCGACCTCCCGCAATGCCTCTCGGATTCGCGAGACGGTCTGCCCCAGAACGCGTTTCGACGGTGCAGCGACGAAGATCGCCTCGGCGTTCTCCGCGGCGAACCGGATGCCGCGGGTGGAGGCCCCGGCCTGATAGATCACCGGTGTGCGCTGCGGCGAGGGCTCGGACAGATGAATTCCCGGAACCGTGTAATGCGTGCCGTAATGCCCGATGTGGTGGACCTTTTGGGGATTCACGTAGATCCCGGCGTCGGCGTCGCGCACCACCGCGTCCTCCTCCCAGGAGCCCTCCCACAGCTTGTAGAGCACCTCGAGGTATTCATCGGCCCGGTCGTAGCGGTCATCGTGGTCGAGCTGGTCCGCCTCGCCGAAATTCCTTGCGGCCGAGGGCAGATACCCCGTCACCACATTCCAGCCCAGGCGTCCGCCGGTGAGATGGTCCAGCGTGGACAGCCGTCGGGCGAACGGGTACGGATGTTCGAAGCCGGTACCGGTCGTGATGCCGAAGCCGAGATGTGTTGTGACAGCGGCCATCGCGGAAACCAGCAGCAACGGATCGGACAGCGGAATCTGCGCGCCCTGCCGCAGCGCCGCAGTGTCGTCACCGCCGTAGACGTCGTAGGTGCCCAGCACGTCGGCGATGAAGATGCCGTCGAAGCGCCCCGCTCGAGCAGTTTCGCGAGTTCGGTCCAGTAGCTCGGTTCGGTATACCGATGCGACTGGTCCTGCGGATGACGCCACAGTCCCGGGGATTGGTGCGCAACGCAATTCATATCGAAGGCGTTGAACCTGATCCGCCGGGTCATTTCCCGGCCTCCCGCGTCCCGCGCGCGCCCGCACTCCAGGCGAAGGGCAGAGCGGTCCCGTTCAGCAGGTGATCGCCGATGGCGCGGGCCTTCTGGATCGCCGGATTGTGCACCGAGACGGTCCGGGCGTTGCGCCAGTGCCGATCCAGCCGCAGCTGTTCGGACACGATCGACGCGCCGCCGACCTCGAACAGCTCGGTGGTAGCCGCCAGCACGATATCGATCACGCCGAGCTGCGCCTGCGCGGCCGCGAGTTCCAGTGCCACCAGGTCGTTCTCATCGCTCGCACCGGCATCGAGTACCTCGTCCAGCCGATCGGCGACGGCCAGCACGGTGGCGCGGGCGGTGAATGCCGCGGCCGAGAGCCGACCGATCACCTGTTGCACCAGCGGATCCTCCCGCGGCAGATCGGCGGCGGCGTGGGTGTAGGCGCGCGTGCGTTCGGAAACCCAGGTGCGCACGTCGAATTCGGCGCGCTGTGCGATGCCCGCCAGGACGGCGAGTTGCACCAGCTGCAGATAGGCGGTGGCGTAGGTGGCCCCCGGCCCGCCGTATCCGGGTCCGAGAATCCGGTCCTCGGCGACCGCGACGTTCTCGAATTCGGTTGTGCCGCTGGCGGTCAGCCGCTGCCCGAACCCCTCCCAGTCGTCGTGCTGCCGGACCCCCTCGGCGTCGGCGTCGACCAGGACCGATACCCGCTCGCCGTCCTTGTCCGCCGCCACCAGGATGTGATCGGCGTACAGCGAACCCGTGCTGTAGTACTTGACGCCGTTCAACCGCCAGCCCGCCCCGTCCGGGGTCAGGGTGGTCCGGTACCGATCCACCGCGCCCACGCCGGGCTCGGTGATCGCGTTGCCGACCAACGTCCCGTTCGCCACCGCCCGCAGCCACTCCTGGCCGGCCGCGGACGGCTGCGCCAGAAGTTGATCCTCGACGAACGAGAAATGCACCCGAAGTGCTTGCGGCAGATTGGATTCCGCTGCGGCCAGATCTATCAGCAAGCCGAACAGCTGACCCGCGCTCGCACCGTAGCCGCCGAATTCGACGGGCACCCGCAGCGCGCCGAACTTCGCCTCGCGCAACCAGCCCACCTCCTCGTACGGCAGGCGACGGTCGATCTCGCGCTGTAGGGCGCCGGCGGCGATCCGGTCGAAGATGGGGGCGAAGATCTCGGCGAGCTCGCGATCGGTGGTGGTGCGTACGGCGGTGGAGGTCATACCCGAACGATCACCCGAACACGGATTTCGCGCACGCTTTACGCGCAGCCGGATCGAAACACACACCGGGCAAACGCCGCAGGGCCCCGCCCGGATTCCGGACGGGGCCCTGTGGATTCGAAATTACTTGGCCGGGGTGAACGGCGCGTTGATCGTCTGGAAGTACTGCACCGCGGCCGCGATCGCGACCGGAGCGGTCACCAGCAGCTGGCCCGCGAGGGTGCCCAGCGCGCCGACGGCGATGATGCCGCCGAGGCAGCCGATCGCCGCGGCCGGAATGAACGCACCGAACAGACCCACGATCGCCGCCGCGGACACGGTCGCACCCGCGATACCGCCGAGCACACAGCCCACGGCCCCACCGGTCAGACCGCCGACCAGGGTGCCGACGGTGGCGCCGGTGCCGATGGTGTCCTTCATGCGGTTGAACGCGGCCTGCTCACGGTCGTACGGGGTCTTCCACGGCGCGCTGTTCTGATACGGCAGATCCACCGGCTTGTAGACCGCGTGCTGCATGTCGAACTGCGGGGTCAGCGTCGCGGTGCGATCGGCGATATTCGCCGCGATCGGGAACTCGAAATCGTCGACCCGGAACTTCAGTTCTGTTCCGGCAACAGTCTTTCCGTTGGCGGCCTTGATCTTGAAGACGCCGTTCTCGACGTCCATCGAACCGGCGTCGGTCTTGACGATCGACGCGGTCGGAGTCGTCCACGCCTTGTAGTTGACGGCCTCCGGCGCACTCTCCGGAGCAGCGCCGGCAGCCCCGGCGGTCACGCCAAGGGCAGTCGTTACCAGAGCCGCGACCACCGCGAACTTTCTCATCTTCACTTTTCTGTTTCCCTCATCATCGAGCAGTAGGACTGGGGCGCTTGCAGCACCCCGGCATCCAGCGAATCCGCCGTCACGGAATTCCGAGTTCGCCCACGCACAGGGCCGATCCCGGACCCGCCGCGCCCGGGTTGGCACTCCCGGGCTGGGCGGTGTCCCCCCAGTGCCGTAGCACCGGGTCGGATTCGCCGATCGGACCGTCATTGCACGGTGACGATCCGATAACGACGAATGCTACCGCGCCGGGGTGAACGGCGCGTTGATCGTGATGAAATACTGAATCGCCACCGCAACCGTCACCGGAGCGAGCATCGAAGATCGAGCTACGGTCGAGCCAGGTTAAGAAACACCCAGATTTCAACCGGTGACGCCCCGGGCCGGACTGCGCAGTATCGGATGTTGGATCGCCGACCGTACGGCGGTCGACCGCCCGTGCTCCGTCTCGAAAGGGTTGCGCTCGAATGAGCTTGAATTTCCATTGGTTCCTGCCTACCTACGGTGATTCCCGCAACCTGGTCGCGGGCGGCCACGGCACCTCGATGTCGGGCGACCGCCCCGCCTCGCTGCGCTATCTCAACCAGATCGCCGCAGCCGCCGAGGAGAACGGTTTCGAGGCCGTGCTCACCCCGACCGGGGCCTGGTGCGAGGACGCCTGGCTCACCACGGCCATGCTGGTCGAGACGACCGAGACACTGAAATTCCTGGTCGCCTTCCGCCCCGGCGTGGTCAGCCCGACCCTGGCCGCGCAGATGGCGGGAACCTTCCAACGCCACTCGCGCGGTCGACTGCTGCTGAATGTCGTCACCGGCGGCGAACCGCACGAACAACAGGCGTACGGCGATTTCCTGGACAAGGAACAGCGCTACGAGCGCACCGGGGAATTCCTGCACATCGTGCGCGAGCTGTGGGGTGCGCGCGAGCCGATCAGCTTCGAGGGTAAGCACATTCAGATCCGCAACGCTCTGCTGAACAACCGTCCCGACCCGATCCCGCCGGTATTCTTCGGCGGTTCGTCGGCTCCCGCCGGCCCGATCGCCGCCCAGTATGCCGACGCCTATCTGACTTGGGGCGAGCCACTTTTCGCGGTGAGCAAGAAACTCGAGTGGATCCGCCGCCTGGCGGTGGACCACGGCCGCAAGCTCGACTACGGCCTGCGCATTCACGTCATCTCCCGGGACACCTCGGAACAGGCCTGGGCCGAGGCGGACCGTTTGCTCGCGGCGGTCGATCCCGCGGATATCGAACGCGTACAAGCGAATCTGACCAAGAGCGAGTCCGAGGGCCAGCGCCGGATGCTCGAACTGCACGGCGGCGCCACCGATCGGCTGGAGATCGCGCCGAATCTGTGGGCCGGCGTCGGGCTGGTGCGCGGCGGCGCCGGTACCGCGCTGGTCGGCTCGCACGAAGAGGTCGCCGAGCGCCTGATCGAATATTCGCGCCTGGGGATCACGCAGTTCATCCTCTCGGGTTATCCCCATGTGGAGGAGGCGTACTGGTTCGGCGAGGGCGTTCTGCCGATTCTGGAGCGCCGCGGTCTGTGGAAGCACCCCACGCGGCGAGTGCGTCCCGTGGCGACCACCCCGTTCGCCACAGCGGCGGCCGGTAGCAGCTGAGCCCCGCACGGACATCGCAACGGCGGCCGCCCCAATTCCGGGTGGTCGCAGCTGTCGTATCCGCGGCTCGTGAGATGGATCGGGTCGCGGCACGATACCCCACATTCGAGGCCATTCTCAGAATTGGGAACATTCGAATTCGGCAACCCGCCGGTAATGGATTACTACGAGCCGCGAATACTGTCTGCTCGATCACAAGAATTCTCCTCCGGCAGTGCTCGAGCCTCCCGTGGCCGATCGTTCCCAGTGCTTGTCGGCACGCGAAAGATGCTGATATACAACAGCGTTGGCACGCCTGAGCACCGCTTTCCCGCGTTCCGAAACATCCGGATTTTACTGTGCCCGGAGTCTCTCTGGGATTCGAACCACGTTGTACTCCAGAGGAGAACCGGACTACCGTGAACGAGGCAATGGCCGCCGCCGCTCATTGTCACGAACCAATGAAATGAACACGCATCGCACCATTCACGAGATGGCATATCGGAAAAACAAGCTCTCGATATCAGCGATGCGGAAAATTACGACTGGAACAATGACCTCTTCGACACCCTGGCATGTTCACGACGACTCGGAAAACCTCCCCGCGTCGCCGTTCCGGCACACCAACCTTGTGACACAAAGCATTTCGTCCGCACGAGCCGACAAGGGCTATGTGGCCGCGGCCGTCGCGGCGGCACTCACCCTCATCCTGATGTTCCAGCCGTGGCTGACCGCATCGGGCCCGAACGGGCGGCTGCGTTCGGATGCGTTCGGCCGAATCGACGGCGCGACGAGAAGTTTCGACGACTGGTACTCGGACGGCTACAGCCAGCCGAGCATCAGCGGCGTCTGGGCGGTCCTGGCCATACTGGCCGCGGTGGTGACCATCAGCGCGGTGCTGATGTATCTGCGCATCCGCACCGACGCGCTGTCCTATCTGGTACTCGGGTCGTCCCTGGCCACCGCCATGTTCGTCCTGGCCGACCTGCTCTACCTCAGCGGCAAGGCCCCGGAACTGCGCACGATGGTCCAGGGCGAACACGGATTCGGCGACGGCCTCGGCAGCCTCCTGGGCCTGTTCCTGGGCGGCGGCACCTCTCGGTACGGCACCCACGAGGTAGCCAGCGCGGGCCTCGATCCCGCCGCGATGCTCTGCGGCGCAGCGGCATTCGGCGGTGCGGTGGCCGCGATCGCCTCGGGCGTCCGCAAACACACCTGGTACACGATGCGGCTGGTGCGGCAGCGGGTGAACGCCCTGCCCGCGCACGATGTCCGCGACGAGCGGACCATCATCACCGTCGCCTGACACCGCCGGCCCGATCCCCTGATCACGGGACCACCGGACCGAATCGCGGCCTTCGAAAACCACGTGGTCGCCGCAACCTCTCATCGCCAGGACGTTGCGGCGATCTCGTCATCCGGAAAGATTGTCCGCCAAGGCCTTTCACCTATCCATGGGTTCAGGCCGGCCATCGCATCGCGGGCCGGCGCTCACGCCTTCTTCGCGGCGGCCTTCTGTTCCTTCTTGAACGCGCGCACCTCGAGCAACGTCTCCCCGTCCACGATGTCGGCCGCCGAACGCCGCGAATCCTTCTCCGAATACGCCCCCGCGGCCTTCTCCCACCCGCTCGGCCGCACCCCGAGCTGTTTCCCCAGCAGCGCGAGGAAGATCCGGGCCTTCTGATCTCCGTATCCCGGCAGATCCTTCAGCCGCCGCAGCACCTCGGCGCCGTCCGGATCACCCTGGGTCCAGATCCGCTCGGTCTGCCCGTCGTAGTTCTCGATGACGTACCGAGCCAGATCCTGCGCCCGCCGCGCCATCGACCGCCCGTACCGGTGAATCGCGGGCGGCGTGGCCGCCAACTCCTCGAACTCGGCCGGATCCGCCTCGGCGATCTTGCGGATATCGAATCCGCCCATTCGCTCGGCGAGTTTGCGCGGCCCCCGGAACGCGTGCTCGAGCGGATACTGCTGATCGAGAAGCATGCCCAGTAGTAATGCGAACAAGTCTTCGGACAGCAGTTTGTCCGCTTCCGGCTCTTGCGCCAGGCACAGCTTGTAACTCATCGAGCGCCCTCCGCATGTGGCGAGTGTGGCAGGTCTTGCTGGGTCATTATGACGCCTGCCGATTCGAAACCGGCGGGTAGCCGGGTGCGCCGCGTAGGCTCGGCGCATGCCTGACACTCTGGTGATACCCCCCACAGTGGACAAGGCGCCGAAAGACAGAACGGCAAGTTATATGGCGCCCACACACAGCACCACGAACCCTGCCCGCCGACCGGATCGATTCGACCGCGAAGGGCATGATCAACTCATCGACGTCCGCGATCTACAGGCCGCCCTGCCCGGTATCGCGCGGCTGCGGTCCTGGGCCCACGAGGCTCTGGCCGTGCGGCCCGGCGAAAGCGCGGTCGACATCGGTTCCGGCACCGGATCGGAGGTCCTGGCCTTCGCCGATGCGGTCGGCCCGGACGGCTACGCCGTCGGCGTGGAACCCGATCCGAATCTGCTGGCCGCAGCGGAACGCAATGCCGCCGAGGCCGGCTCGGCCGCGCGATTCGTCACCGGCGACGCCTACGGCCTGCCCTTCGGCGCGGGATCGTTCGACGCGGCCCTGTGCGAGCGCGTCTTCCAGCATCTGACCGCGCCCACGCGCGCGACCGCCGAGATCGCCCGCGTACTGCGGCCCGGCGGCCGGGTCGTGGTGACCGACAGCGATTGGGGCACCGCCATCGTGCATCCGGGCGACCGGAAGGTGGTGCACGAGGTGATCGAGACGCTGATCGGCAACACCACCAACCCGTTCGCCGGACGTCGCCTGCACGGACAGTTGCAGCAGGCCGGGCTGATCGTCGACGAGGTCGGCTCGTACGCGCTGGTCCAGGACGCCGGTATCGGCGCGGGCGCGCTCGTCGCGCGCATCTCCGCGATGGCGGTGGCGCGCGGTGCGATCACCGAACAGCAGCGTGAGCAGCTGCTCGCCGACCTGCGCGCGGGCGCGGAATCCGGTGACATCCACCTGTCGGTGACCATGTTCGCGGTCCTGGCCCACAAACCCGGTTAACCAACCGACGCTCCGCTGCGGCATATGCCGCAGCGGAGCTCGAGGAACAGCGGCAGACGCGGAGGCAATCGAACCCGCCGGAGCGAAGCGGAGGCCGCAGATACCGATCTACTTGTCGAGCAGCTTCTCCGTGGCCGCGAGCAGTACACAGGTGGCCAGACCGTCCATCGCCTTCTCCAGATCACCCAGCGGCGGGAAGCTCGGCGCGATGCGAATGTTCTTGTCGTCCGGGTCCTTTCCGTACGGGAAGGCCGAACCCGCCGGAGTGAGCGCGATTCCGGCCGCCTTCGCCAGCGCGACGACCCGAGCCGCGGTGCCGTCGAGCACGTCGAGGCTGATGAAGTAGCCGCCCTTGGGCTCGGTCCACGACGCGATCTTCGACGCGCCCAGCCGATCCTCCAGAATCCGCAGCACCAGAGCGAATTTCGGTTCCAGGATCGCGCGATGCTTCTGCATGTGCGCGCGCACGCCGTCGGCGTCGCCGAAGAATTTCACGTGCCGCAGCTGATTGATCTTGTCCGGGCCGATGCTCTTCTTCCCGGCATGTTTCAGGTACCAGTCCAGGTTGGCGGTCGAGCTTCCCAGGAAGCTCACACCGCTACCGGCGAAGGTGATCTTCGAGGTGGAGGCGAAAACGTAGGGGCGGTTGGGGTTTCCGGCCGCGGCGGCCAGGCCCAACACGTCCAGCGAGGGTTCGGCGGTGTCGGTCAGCGGGTGCACCGCGTATGCGTTGTCCCAGAACAGCCGGAAGTCCGGAGCGGCCGCGGGCATCGAAACCAGTTCCCGGACAACCTCTTCGGAGAAGGTGACGCCGGTCGGGTTGGCGTAGTTCGGCACTGCCCAGAGCCCCTTGATCTGCGGGTCGGCGGCCACCAGCTCGGCGATGGCGTGCACGTCCGGGCCGTCGGGGCCGATCGCGATCGGGATCATCTCCACGCCGAGCGCCTGTGTCATCGCGAAATGCCGGTCGTATCCCGGGCTCGGGCACAGGAATTTCACCGCCGGCTCGTCCACCCAGCGGCGCGCCGAATCGGCGGTGCCGTACAGCAGGGCGAAGGTCAGCACGTCGTGCATCAGCTCGAGGCTGGAGTTGTTCCCGGCCAGCAGATTGGCCACCGGAATGCCGAGCAGCTCGCCGAAGATCGCACGCAACTCCGGAAGTCCTTGTTGGCCACCGTAATTGCGAAGGTCGGTACCGGCGGCATCGCGAAATTCGTTGCTGCCGGGCAGGGTGAGCAGATCCAGCGACAGGTCGAGCTGCTCGGGCGAGGGCTTACCGCGGGTGAGATCCAGTGTCAGCTTCTCGGTTTCGAGCTTCGCGTAGTTCGCGGTCTGCGTCTCGTGTTCGGATACGAGTTCCGCATGGCTCATCAAACCGATCTGCGTTTGCCGGGGCATCACTCAACAGCCTTTCCAAGCAGCTTGGGGATTTGTCCGGACGCGGCCCGCGCCGGTCCAGCCGTCCACGTTACTCGGGTGCTCTATCTTCTGCCTCCGCTTCGCTCCGGCTGTTCGCGGCCCCCGAAGTCTCGCCGCTCGGCCCCGTGTCGGGCACTGGTTCCTCGCACCCGCCACGCGTCCGACCGGCGAGACGGGCCGCGAACCTCGGAGTTGACGTTATCCGGGGTGAGCGAGCCTGGGTGACCGTCGCCGGTGATTCTCCACACCATCACCAGACCGACGGACGGGCCGCGAACCGTAGTAGCAGCGTTATTCGGGTGAGCGAACTTGGGGGATCTTCGGGGTAATTCTCGATGTCATCGCCAGATGTCTGAGCGTCTGAGCGGCGAGAGGGGCAGCGCACTCGGCGTGAGTGTTGTGCGAGGGCCCCGTAGATCTAAGGGGACCCCGCGCACCCGGCAGAGCCCGTTGACCCTTGCTGCCTTCCGGCCCTGGGGGAGTTCACAGGATGCGCGCCGCGCGGGATCCGTCGACCAGTGTAGCGACTCGTCGCGATCCGGTCCGCACGCGCCCCCGCCAAACGCGGGAGACGCGGGAGCGGCGGAGTCGCTACGATCTGTCCGACATTCCGAGGGGGCTTCGGCTACCACAACCGGAGGGAAGGAAAATATGACGGACAACACCCCGCCGCAGGACGAGCCGCCCAACGACTCCAATCAATGGTGGTCCACACCGGCCAGCACCGGTTCGAGCACGCCGCTCACCGGCACCGATCCGACCATTCTGGGCGGCAACCAGGGCTATGGCGCCGCGGGCTACACCCAGCAGCCGTACACCCCGCAGTCCTACAACCCACAGCCCTACGCACAGTCGGCGGCGCAGCCGACCGCGATCCCGCAGCCGCCCTCCCAGCCGACGCCGCAACCGATCGCCCAACCGCAGATGGGTTACACCGGACAGCAGCACCAGCCGCAGTTCACCGGCGGCTATCCACAGCAGCCGTCCTTCGCGCCGAGGCCGCCGCAGAAGAGCAATGCCGCGCTGTGGATCATCGGCGGCGTGGTGGGGCTGGTGGTCGTCATCGGGGTCGTGATCGGCATCGTGGCCGTGGCCGGTGGCGGCGACAACTCCAGCTCGGTTCTCGGCAAGAACAAGGTCGACGGCGACTACAGCATGTCCAGCGTCACGAACGCGTGCAGCCTGGTCGACCTGACGGTGCTGAGCAAGTGGGCGCCGACGGCCAAACCCAACCCGACGCACACCGAACGCGCACCCGACGGCAGTATCGGCGGCGGCTCACTGGATTGCGACGGCACCTACGAGGGCGCGGGCAAATACAGCACCGACAGCTCCCAGCTGTCCCTGAATGTGGAGTTCCAGAGCAAGTACGGCTCGCCCGACTACAACATGTGGAAGGACACCGACACCAAGACCACCGGCAGCGGTCGCAGCTCCGGTGACATCACCGGAATCGGCCAGCAGGCCTATTACGCCATCGAGCAGCGGAACTACTCGAGCTTCAACGTGCTCAACTACACCTGCGCGGCGATGGACTCCAACGTCTCGGTGAAGATCGAGCTGCGCATCGACGCCGACAGCGCCCCGAGTACCCAAGAGGCCGGAACCACGTGCAAGGACCAGCTCAAAAAGGTCCTCACCGGCCTGCACAAATGATCCCGCACCCCCTCCGACAGGCCGGTTTGGCACCCGGAGGGGGTCAGCCGGTATATTCCTGACCGGAGGATTCGCCTAGTGGCCTATGGCGCTCGCCTGGAACGCGGGTTGGGTTAACGCCCTCAGGGGTTCAAATCCCCTATCCTCCGCTGTTGACCGCCCTGGTCGGGGACTGTAATTCAGTCTCCGACCAGGGCTTTGTCAATTCAACGGGGGTGACGGGGCGGACGCCTCGGCCATGGTGAGTACGTCGTGGACCAGTTGGTCCGCGTAGTCCCGGTCGGCGGACAGGCCGAAGACCACGTGGTGATACATCGGCGCGATCACGTGATCGAGGACCTGGCGCTCGGTCGGCACCCGCTCCCCGCGCGCCCTCGCCCGATCCAGCATCTCCTCGGCCTGCGTGCGGCGCTGCTCCCAGCACGGGCAGCTGCCCACCTCGTCCCGGGCGGAAATCATGGCGCGCAGGTAGCGGGTCCGGCGCGGTTGGGTGATGTCGTCGACCACGATCCGAGCCCACACCGACAGGTCACCGCGCAATGACCCGGTGTCCGGCAGTTCGTCACCGTCCTTGGTGAGCGCGGCGACAGCGACCTCCTCCAGCAGCGTGTCCAGGTCGCCCCAGCGGCGATAGATGCTGGTCGGGTTGACGCCGGCCCGGTTGGCGAGCAGCGGGATGGTGATGCGGTCCGCCTTGCCCTCGCCCATGAGCTGGCCGACCGCCGTGTAGATGGCGTCCCGGACCTTCGCGCTGCGCCCGCCCGGCCGCCGGGCTGGTGTGGTGGCCGACATTCGACCATTATTGCAGAGGTCTTTGTTTTAAGGTCCGCCCCGTGTACCGTCGGCTAAAGCAATAATCTTTGCTTTAGCTGACCGTGGGGTTCTCCATGCTGATCGCTCCGACAACCCGGCGCATGTCGTCCGGGCTGGCCACCGTCCTGCCCGCGTCGACCATGCTGACGTTCCTCGCCGCGTCCAGCGCGCCGACCCCGCTCTACCGCGTCTACCAGGCACGCTGGTCGTTCTCCCCGGGCATGCTGACAGTGATCTTCGGCGTCTACGCGGTGTGCCTGTTGCTGGCGCTGCTGACCGTCGGGTCGCTGTCCGACCACGTCGGGCGCCGCCCGGTGATCCTCGCCGCGATCGCGCTCGACGTGGTGGCCATGGTGGTGTTCAGCACCGCGGACGGCGTTCCGTTGCTGATCGCGGCGCGCATGGTGCAGGGCATCGCGACCGGCGCGGCAACCGGTGCGCTGGCCGCCGCCGTCCTGGACGCGGAACGTCCACACGGGCCGATCGTGAACAGCGTTGCTCCCGTTGCGGGCCTGGCCGTCGGCGGACTCGGTTCCGCGGCGCTCGTCCAGTTCCTGCCGTGGCCGCGCCAAACCGTGTACCTGGTGCTCGTCGTATTGTTCGCGATCGAGGCGATCGGCACGATCCTGGTGACCGAGACCTCGCCGATGATGCCCGGCGCGCGGCGGGCGCTGCGGCCGCACGTCGGCGTCCCGGCCGCAGCGCGGAACGCCTTCGCGGCCACCGCTCTGCTGGACATCGCGGCGTGGGCGTTGAGCGGCTTCTACCTCTCGCTCGGCCCGAGCCTGGTGCGTGTGGTCACCGGCTCGAACTCGATCCTGCTCGGTGGGTTGCTGGTGTTCACCCTGGCCGGAGTGGGTGCGGCGGCGATCTGGCTGCTGCGCACGGTCGCGGCCACCCGGGTGATGCGCTTCGCGGCCGCCGCGCTGGCGATCGGGATCGCGGTGACCATCGCCGCCGTCCAAAGCCGTTCACCGGCAATGCTTTTCGTGGGCACGGTGATCGCCGGGATCGGCTTCGGCGCCAGCTTTCAGGGCATCACCCGCACCGTCTTCCCGCTCGCACCGGCCACCGAACGCGGCAAGCTCGTCGCCGCGTTCTACGTACTCAGCTACCTCGCATTCTGTATCCCGGCCGTCGCGGCGGGCGTCATCGCGACCAGCGTCAGCCTGCTGACCACCGCGACCGGCTACGGCATCATGCTGATCGCGCTCGCGATCACGGCGCTGATCCCCCGGCGGTCGCGGTGATGAACCCGCCCTCGCGCCGGGCGGCGGACTCGCCTTCGCGCCGCACTCGACACGGCCGGCGCGGTCATCGGCCACGAGGTCAGCAATCCGGACCCGCATACGTCGCCGGAATCCTAGGGAAAGTTCAGCCGCGCCCCGCGTTCTCCTCCCACACGATCGTCACCGGCACACCGCGTTCGCGCGTCGACGCAGGCCGTGCCGATCACAGCCGGCGATCAGACATCCGGTCGCCCTCTGCGTCGCTCGAGCAATGCGGGATTCCATGGTGCAAGCCAGCTTTCGAGTGCATCGGCGTTGATGGAGGGAAAGCGCTGGACGTCGCAAGCTCCTGCTGAAGATGCGGGACGGCCTTTCCGTAGATACCGGCGAGGGCGGCAGTTACGTGTGCCGCGACTGAGGTCTATGGTTGCTCCACACAAGCCACGGCTCCCATCCCGACGGAAGCGTTTCCAACCCGCTTCGGCATTGGAAAAGCAAGCAGCCCAACTTATTCGAGCATGATCCTCACTGAGGTGTGCGAGTGGCGTTTGTAAGTCGTCACCGGATCGCCAATGCGAATCAGGAGCGCAGAGCTGCTGTCGTCTCGGTGAGGGCGGCGTCCACAAGCTCGGCGTAGGCGTCGATATCCGGGATGACGTCCGGGTCGGCGTGGATCGAGACGGTGACCGTGTTGCCCAGGCCGTGGATGCCGTGGGTCAGGTGCATCACCGTTCCGAGGGCGGGGAATCCGGCTGTCCAGCGGACCAGGCCATTGCCGAAGAGCAGGTCGGCGGGTCCGCGGTTCACGCTGGAGATGACGGTGTGGCCCGTGAGGGTTTCGGGGGTGAGATCCAGGGGATAACCGGCGATGTCGCGGCGGAGTACGGGGGCGGGGATCACCTCGGTGACTCTGTTGCGGGCGGTCATGAGGGGGTGCAGGGCGCGCGAGCGTCGGGCGGCCAGGTCGGCCGCGATGCGGGTGGCCCGGCGATGCGGGTCGGGTTCGTCCACGGGGAGTTCGACGGCGAGGTCGACGTAGTTGTTGCGAGGACGGCGGCTCGACACGGGCAGCGCCATCGAAACCTGCGCGCCCAGAGGTACATTCGGCTCATCGTGTTCGGCCAGGTAGCGGGACAGGGCCCGGGCTGTCGCCGTTGCGGCCACCACGGTCACGGTGTAGCCCGGGACGCGCAGATCCTCGCGAACCATCATGCGGATCGCATGCGAATTCGGCGCGGGCGGATGGTTGATCCGGGTCAACGGGAATTCCACTGCGGGCGGAGGAATTTCGCCTCGGTCGGTGAGTTCTTCGAGTCGCCGCCGAGCGCGCTCCGCATCCAGTCCGCGAATCACCGTGCGGGCCATCGCAACCGGCATACCCAACAGCGCGACGGCTTCGACAGGCCGGAGTGATGCGGCGAAGTTGCGAACAGCAGCCATGCGCGCCGAACTGCCCAGCACCTCCCGGTGCGCCACATCACTCCACAGTGCCCGCGCGATCTCGGCCGACCGCCGCCCGTCGGCCAGCGCGTGCGACAGCTGCAACACCGCGACCAGCGCGGGCGAAACGCCACCCGGCGCATCGCGGATACCACGGAACAGGTGCAATCGCCATGGATGTTCGTCGGCTCGGACGCCTCGCGACAGCAGGTCCTCGAGCGCCGCAACGACATTCGGCCACCGCGGGGCAGCCAGGACAGGTTCGGTGATCTGCTCGGCCGAGATAGCGCACGGCACCCACTCCGGATACGCGAACCGGTGTTCCCGCAACCGCACACAGAGGTCGGGGATGCTCGCGGCACGCTTGCACACCTCGTCCCGCAACTGCTCGAACGACTGTCCGGCGTCGGTGAAGCAGTACAGCAGGAACAGATCGTTGACCGTCCGATGGGACAGCCAGTATCTCGTCGCGTCCTGCGGTGCCAGCGAATTCACCCGACGACGATATCCATCGCCGAGATCGGCCGGAAAACCCCATCGATCTCGGCATCCCCGAGTGCTACGCTCTGTAGTAGAAGATTACCCATCTCCCGGGGCGGGGTGACTGCCATGGCAGTACGAGAAGGCCGGATCGGCCGAACGCTCGCCGGACAGGCCGATTCGGCGGATCAGCGATATCGGGCGGCCAATTTCGCGAAACGTTCCATCAACAAGGTCTTTCCGACGCACTGGTCGTTCCTGCTCGGCGAGATCGCGCTCTACAGCTTCATCATTCTGCTGCTGTCGGGCATCTATCTGACCTTGTTCTTCGATCCGTCGATGACCGAGGTGATCTATCACGGCGCATATCAGCCACTGCGCGGCGTTTCCATGTCACGCGCCTACGAATCGGCGCTGAACATCAGCTTCGACGTGCGCGGCGGATTGTTCGTAAGACAGGTACACCATTGGGCCGCACTGCTTTTCACCGCCTCGATGATCGTGCATCTGTGCCGGATCTTCTTCACCGGCGCGTTCCGCAAACCGCGCGAGGGCAATTGGGTGATCGGCGCGCTGCTGTTGATCCTGGCCATGTTCGAGGGATTCTTCGGCTATTCGCTCCCCGACGACCTGCTGTCCGGCACGGGCCTGCGCGCGGCGTTCGCGGGCATCACCATGAGCACACCGGTGATCGGAACCTGGTTGCACTGGTTGATGTTCGGCGGCGATTTCCCCGGAACGATCATCATCCCGCGCCTGTACATCGCGCATGTACTGCTGCTGCCCGGCATCATGCTGGCGCTCATCGCGGCACATGTGGCCCTGGTCTGGTATCAGAAGCACACCCAGTTCCCAGGACCAGCGCGCACCGAACGCAACGTCGTCGGCGCCCGCATCGTTCCGGTCTTCGCTGCCGATCAGGGTGCGTTCTTCATGTTCACCCTCGGCATCGTCGCGCTGATGGGCGGCATCCTGCAGATCAATCCGATCTGGAATATGGGCCCCTACAACCCATCTCAGGTGTCGGCGGGCACCCAGCCCGATTTCTACATGATGTGGACCGACGGATTCCTGCGCCTGTTCCCGGCCTGGGAGCTGTATCCGTTCGAGCATACCGTTCCCGGGCCCGTCGCGGTCGCGGTGCTGATGGTGGTCGTCTTCGGGCTGCTTATCGGCTATCCGTGGATCGAGAAACGCCTCAGCAGGGATCGCGTACCGCACAATCTGCTGCAGCGCCCCCGCGACGTCCCGGTGCGAACCGCGATCGGCGCGATGGCGCTGACGTTCTATCTGGTCCTGACGCTGGCCTGCGTCAACGACGTCATCGCCCTGAAATTCGACATCTCGCTCAACGCGACCACCTGGATATTCCGCATCGGCCTGCTGATCGCGCCACCGCTGGCCTACCTGCTCGCCTACCGGATGTGCATCGCGCTGCAGCGCAGCGACCGAGCGGTGCTCGAGCACGGCATCGAGACCGGAATCGTGCGCCGGCTACCGCATGGTGAATACATCGAGATCCATCAGCCGCTGGGCCCGGTCGACGAGGACGGACATCCGATTCCACTGGAATATCAGGGAGCGGCGATTCCGAAGAAAATGAACCGGTTGGGTCTTTCCGGCAAACCGGGCCTCGGCAGCTTCCTGCGAGCGGATCCGCAGGTGGAGGCCACACAACTGGAGGCAGCCGACCGCAATCGCGAGCACGAGCAACTCGCCGTGCTGCGAAGTCGCCGCGAAGGGCCCGGAAACGAGGACTGATCCGGACACGCGAAGGCCCCGAGCCGCACGGCCCGGGGCCCGATGTGTCGAATACTATCGGCCGGTCAGGCTCGCCCCGACAGCCGATCCGTCACCCCCGCGACGAACGCATCCCATTCGCTAGGAGTGAACCCCAGCACCGGACCGCGGCCATGATCCTTGGTGTCCCGCAGGGCGACATTGCCGTCACCGAGAAAGGCAACCTCGACACAATTTCCGTCGGGACCACTGTGTCTGCTCTTGAACCACACGGCATCGGTCGTATCAACCTTCACAGCACTTGCTCCTTCACTGCTTCGAGCCTCAGAATTTGCTGACTTCATTCAGTTCCCCGCAACCACGCCTGCACGGCGCAGTCTGCACACTGCATGACTCGTGGTGCGTGTCCACTTTCCGCACCTTGCGGGGGCCTCGCCCCCGTTGAGCACACTAGCAGGTTTCCGCAATGTTGCGCTGTCCTCTTTTCGAATCCAATCGTGCATATCTTCCCAGACGGGACCCATCGAATTTGTTTGCACAATTATAGCCAGCAAATATTTCCCGGACCGGGCAAACATTATTAGGTACATAATTCGTCCGATGTTCCGACGTGCGGATCCGCCCGGGCCGTCACCCGCCGCGACCACCGTGGATCATGGAGCCGTGGTGGAACGCGATCGAGACGATGCCGGACATGCCCGCAATGCCCGACCCCGTGACCGTTTCGGGCGCCCGCTACCACTCGGCAGCCCCGGCGTGGAGCGCATTCCGGACGATCTCGAACTCACGCCGAACCAGACGCTGGACTACGCACAGCGGCTACTGGACGACGGTCTGGCTTTCAACGCGCATGAGGTTCTGGAGGCCGCGTGGAAGAGCGGACCGTTCGCCGAAAGGATGCTGTGGCAGGGGCTGGCCCAATACGCGGTCGGAATCACCCATATCCAACGCGGTAATCCCAAGGGGGCGAGAACCTTGCTCGAGCGGGCGGTGGGGCGTCTGGCGGCCGCGGAACCGTTGCCCTACGAGATCGACGGCGCAGGTCTGCGCACACATGCCGAGCGTCTGCTGGCGGATCTGTCCGCCGGACGCGAGATCCGCGAGGATGATCTGATTCCTCGTCTACGGGGCTGGACATGAACGCGCACCGCGGCGCCGGACGATTCGCTCCCAGCCCGTCCGGCGATCTGCATCTGGGCAACCTGCGCACCGCATTGCTGGCCTGGCTGTTCGCCCGGTCCACCGGACGCGCCTTCGGCATCCGGATCGAGGATCTGGACCGCGTGCGTACCGGTGCGGCCGAACGTCAACTCGCCGATCTGGCCGCGCTCGGCCTGGACTGGGACGGGCCGGTGGTCCGGCAGTCCGAACGGCCGGCACTGCATCATGCCGCCATCGACCGACTCACCGCGGCCGGGCTGACCTACGAATGTTATTGCACCCGAAGGGAAATCCAGCAGGCCGCCCAGGCGCCGCACGGTCCGATGGGCGCGTATCCGGGCACCTGCCGCGATCTGTCCGAGGCCGAACGCGCCCTGCGGCGAGCCGCGGGACGACCCGCGGCCCTGCGATTGCGCTCGGAGACAACCGAGTTCGAGATCGTCGACGGGCTGCGCGGGCGGTATCACGGAATCGTGGACGATTTCGTGCTGCGCCGCGGCGACGGCGTCCCGGCCTACAATCTGGCGGTCGTGGTCGACGACGCCGATCAGGGCGTCGATCAGGTCGTCCGAGGCGACGATCTGCTGCCGTCCACGCCGCGCCAGGCCTATCTCGCCACGCTGCTCGGCGCGAATGTGCCACGGTATGCGCATGTTCCGCTCGTGCTCAATCGCGACGGCAAACGATTGGCCAAGCGAGACGGAGCCGTGACGCTCACCGATCGGCGCGCACTGGGCGAATCACCGCAACAGGTATTCGCACTGCTCGCGGACTCGCTGGGATATCGGGCAAACCGCCCGCACGAATTACTGGAGCAGTTCCGGCCCGCAGTGTTGCCGACCACACCGTGGATCTTCGTCACTGGTGATGTGGTGGAACCGAGCCGAAATCCGTAACGTACGCCGAGTCCGAAGCCACGACCACTTCTACGAGGACTACACGAAATATGACAAGCGGTGGGTACGACCCCAACCAATATCCCCAGGGCGGTCAGCCGTACGGTCAGCCGTACCCGCAAGCCGGTCAGCCCTACCCGGGCCAGCCGGACTACGGCCAGCAGCAGCCGTACGGCCAGCAACCGTACCCACAGGGGGGACAGCCGTATCCGCAGGGGGCACCGCAGGACCCTTACGGACAGCAGCAGCCGTACGGCCAGCAGACCGGCGGACAGCCGTATCCACAGCAGGATCCCTACGGGCAGCAGCAGTCTTACGGTCAGCAGCAGCAGCCGTACGGGCAGCAGCCCTACGGTCAGCAGCCGGGATACGGCGCGCCGGGTGCGCCGGGTTTCCCCGGAGCGCCCGGGATTCCGGGTCTGCCGCCGGGCACGCAGCCCGGTGATCTGGGCACCCGGATCGGCGCGCGGGTGATCGATACCATCATCGTCGCCATTCCGGGATACATCTTCTTCTTCCTCATCCGGCTCGGGATGGGCACCAACATCGCCGGTGAACTGGTCGGCGGGTTGCTCCTGGGCCTGGTGGGCGTGCTGTACTTCGTGCTGATGGAGTCCACGCAGGGCTACACGCTCGGCAAGAAGATCCTCGGACTTCGGGTCCTGGGCCCGAATGGTGCGCCGAAGCCCGATTTCCAGCAGGCGCTGATCCGCAACCTGTACGCGGTCTGCAACCTGCTGTTCTGCGTCGGAGAGATCGCCGCGCTGGTCATCATCATCGTCATGATGGTCACCGTCGAGCAGTCCCCCATCAAGCAGGGCTGGCACGACCGGATCGCCGGCGGCACCCAGGTGATCAAGGCCTGAGGCCGACAACCTCGATCACGGCGAAATACCGAGGGGCGCACCCGATCACGGGTGCGCCCCTCGTCGTTCTCCCGGCACTCAATAGGTGTTCGAAGAACTGTTCGCGATGACGACGAAGACGATGACGAAGTAGGCGATGACCAGGACGATGATCCCGATTCCGATCCAGATCCCGGCGAGCGCCATGCCGCGGCCGTCCTGATTACGCTCCCTGATCTGGTTCAGAGCGATGAATCCCAGGATCACCCCGACGATCGAGGTCACACCACAGGTCGCCAGGCCGGCCAGGGAGGTGACCAGCGAGGCGATGGCCATGCCGTTCGAGCTGCGCACCGGCGGATAGCCGCCGTAGGGCTGATATCCGGGTGCGGGCGGATAGGGCTGCTGCGGAATCGGCTGGACCGGCTGCTGTGGGTAACTCGGATACGACTGCGCCTGTGGTGGCGGCGCGGCCGGGTACTGCGGGCTCGAGTTGTAGGACGGCGGAGGCGGCGGCGCCGATGGCCGGCCCCCCGACTCCGACGACACACCCTCGCCGCCGTACTGCTTCCACCACTCGTCGGAATCGCCGGGATTCGTCATTCGTCCAGCCTATTCGAAGTCACCCTGCTCCCGGTATCGTCAGTACCTCGTGAGCGAAACAAGACAAACGCCGGAAATCGACGAGTCTGGACACCCCGCGGCCGAACACGCGTCGTTTGCCCGGGCCGTGGGGAGTCCCTACACCCTGATCGTGGTGCTCTTCACCACCACCCTGATGATTTCGAACATCTGCGCCACCAAGGGAGTGCAATTCTTCGGCGGGCAGCATCTGTCCCTCGGACCGCTCGAGATCCTGCCGATCACCACCGACGGCGCGTTCTTCCTGTTCCCCCTGGCCTACGTCATCGGCGACATCCTCAGTGAGGTCTACGGCTTCAAGGCCGCCCGCCGGACCATCTACTACGGCTTCGGCATGCTGGCGCTGATGGTGCTGTGCTTCTGGATCGCCATCGGCCTGCCGGCGGCCGACTTCTACAGCAATCAGGACGCCTTCCGCACCGTCGCCGGAACCACCCCGCAACTGGTCGCCGCGGGCCTGGCCGGATATGTCGTCGGCCAGTTCCTGAACTCGGTGACGCTGGTCCTGATCAAGGAACGCACCAAGGAGAAGCACCTGTGGGCCCGCCTCCTGGGCTCCACGGTCGCGGGCGAATTCGGCGACACCCTTATCTTCTGCTCGATCGCCGCAACCGCCATCGGCATCAACACCTGGGGCGCATTCCTGAATTACGTTCTGGTGGGCTTCATCTGGAAGACCCTCTGCGAGGTCATCGTCATGCCGATCAGCTACCGCTGCATCGCCTTCCTGAAGAAACGCGAGCCGAGCTACGGCCCGTTGGACCGCCCGGCACTCTACAGCTGATCCCGGCTGTTACCTACGTAATCCACATCGGCCCGATACATTTCGGACACCCGAACGATCGGGTGTCCGAATGATGTTGCACGCCTTTCACCTCGGCCTCATCTACACCGAAGCAGGGCACGCCGATCACCTCCGGCCGACGACGGCAATAGGCGTATCGGTCGCTTTCCCATCGTGCTGCAACTGCACTGAATCTGAGTCCGAAGATACTGCGCGAGTTGATGATTCAGGCCGTTGGCGTGGTGATGCGGCCCTGCCAGCGGCCGAGTGCTTCGGCTTTGAATTCATCGTAGTAGCCGCCGTCGATACTGGCGCGGATATCGTCTACGAGGCGAATCGTGAAGCGTTCGTTATGGATTGTACAGAGGGTGGCGGCGAGCATTTCCTTCGCTTTGAAGAGGTGGTGGATGTAGGCGCGGGTGTAGTGCGCGCAGGTATAGCAGTCGCAGGTTTCGTCGATGGGGGTGAAATCGCGGCGGAAACGGCTGGTATTGATGTTGAAACGGCCCGCGGAGACGTAGATGGCGGCATTGCGGGCTACGCGGGAGGGGTTGACGCAGTCGAAGGTGTCCGCGCCATTCTCGATGGCGACGAAGAAATCCTCCGGTTCGCTGATGCCGAGCAGATGACGCGGTTTGTCCTCGGGCAATTCGTCGCAGCACCAGCCGACGATCGTGCCGAGATTGTGTTTCTCCAGCGCGCCGCCGATACCGTAACCGTCGAAACCCGTTCCGGCGCTTCCCCGCAACGCTTCCAGATCGCGACATGCCTTGCGGCGCAAGTCTTCGTACTGGGCGCCCTGGATCACCGCGAACAACGCCTGATACGGCCGATGGGCGCGTTCGGCGGTGAGCCGCTCGTGCGCATCGAGGCAGCGCTGCGCCCATTCGTGCGTGCGCGCCAGCGACTTCTCCTGATAGCCGCGGGTATTGAACAATGTGGTCAGCTCGTCGAAGGCGAACATGATGTCCGCGCCCAGCCGATGTTGAATACCCATCGACACCTCCGGGGTGAAACGATGTTTCGACCCGTCGAGATGCGATCGGAAGGTCACCCCGTCGTCGTCCACGACCGCCAGACGTTCTTTCCCCTCGGCGATCACATCGTCGCTCTGCACGCCGACGGCCTCCATGGCGAGCACCTTCTTGAAGCCGACCCCCAGCGACATCACCTGGAATCCACCGCTGTCGGTGAAGGTGGGCCCCGGCCAGTTCATGAACCGGCTCAATCCGCCCGCCTCGTCCACGATGTCCGACCCCGGCTGCAGATACAGGTGATAGGCATTGGCGAGCAAGGCCTGCGCCCCGATCTCCCGCATCGTCTCCGGCAACACCGCCTTCACGGTCGCCTTCGTCCCCACCGGAATGAACGCCGGAGTGGAAATACTCCCGTGCGGCGTCCGCAACACTCCCGACCGGCCATGCCGCCCCGGAAGCCGGGTACCGATGGAAAACGAGAAATCAGCGGGATCAGCCACGCCGCAATACTGCCAGGCCGCCCGAGCGCCGACCCCGCGACCGTGCCCTCCGCAGGTACCTCGCCCCGCCGTGTTCAGAGCCCAAGATAGCGCCGTGTGGCGTGTTCCAGAGCTTCCATCTCCACGCGCGGGAGAAAGTCGACCACTTCGTGGACGTATTGCGTATCGAGAGACCGGATCTGGTCGACGAGCAACCTGGTCGGAGTTCCCATCAGCTCGACCTGTGGCCGGAACGGTGAAGGTTGAGCGCTGGTCGACGTGGGCACGACGGTGACCATATTCCAATCGGTGACGGACAGGATCACTCCGTAACGCCTGCCCCGCTGCTCACGTCCCCTCTTGTCTCCGCCGAGATCGATGCGGTGAACGGCTGCGCGAATCATGTTCACCAGGCGTCAGGCTCGTCGTTCAGATCTTCACCGGCGAGCATGATCACCTCGGCGGCGCTCTGCGCGCTGCGTTCCCATTCGAGGCGATCGAGCGCGGCAAGAGCCCGGCGAATCACATCAGTTGTGGATTCGCCCGTATGAGTCAGCCGGTCGATCAGCTCCTTGTCGTGATCCGATGGTCGAAAACTGATAGCCATTCAGCTAGTCTACCTGCTGTAGTACGTTTGTAGTACACATCTCACAGGCCGACCTGAAACGCCACCGCCGGGTATCGCCGGAGTTCTACACCGCGTCGAGGGAATCCTCGAGGTCCTGGTCGGTTGCGGCGCCGGCGAATTGGGCACGGTAGAGCTGGTAGTAGTGCCCTCGGGCGGCGAGCAATTGGGTGTGAGTGCCCTGTTCCACGATCCGCCCGGCCTCCATCACGACGATCAGATCCGCGTCACGGATGGTCGAAAGACGATGGGCGATAACGAAACTGGTGCGGTCCCGGCGCAGCGCCGCCATGGCGTTCTGGACGAGCAGTTCGGTGCGGGTGTCGACCGAACTGGTGGCCTCGTCCAGGATCAGGATCGACGGTTTGGCCAGGAAGGCGCGGGCGATGGTGATGAGCTGCTTCTCCCCGGCGCTGACACCCGAGCCCTCCTCATCGATCACGGTGTCGTAGCCGTTGGGCAGCGAGTGCACGAAACGGTCGACGAAGGCATCACGGGCGGCCTCCAGGATCTCCCGTTCACTCGCCGCCGGATTGCCGTAGGCGATGTTCTCCCGGA
Source organism: Nocardia vaccinii NBRC 15922 (assembly GCF_001613305.1). Lineage (GTDB taxonomy): Bacteria > Actinomycetota > Actinomycetes > Mycobacteriales > Mycobacteriaceae > Nocardia > Nocardia vaccinii. The sequence goes on along the minus strand of NZ_BDCC01000007.1, from coordinate 222,571 downwards.
TCGTGCCGCCGAACAACCAGGTGTCCTGCAGCACCATGCCGATCCGCGACCGCAGGTGATCGCGGGTCAGGCGGGTGATGTCGACGCCATCGATGCTGATCACGCCCTCGTCCACCTCGTAGAACCGCTCCAGCAGATTCACCAGCGTGGTCTTGCCCGCGCCGGTCGGGCCGACAATGGCGACCACATGCCCGGGCTCGGCGACCAGCGACAGATCTTCGATGATCGGCTTATCGGCCTCGTAGCGGAACGAGACGTCCTCGAACGCCACTCGCCCGCGATCGACCGGTCGCGGATCCTCCCGCGCCGGATCGGCAACCTGCTCGGGTGCGTCGAGGATCTCGAAGATCCGCTCGGCGGAGGCCACCCCGGATTGCAGCAGATTGATCATCGAGCCGATCTGCGTGAGCGGCTGGCTGAACCCGCGCGAGTACTGGATGAACGCCTGCACCTCACCGAGCGACAGACTGCCCGAGGCCACCCGCAACCCGCCGACCACCGCGATCAGCACATAGTTGAGGTTCCCGACGAACATCATCACCGGCATGATCAGCCCCGAGATGAACTGCGCCCGGAAACTCGCCTCGTAGAGTTTGTCGTTGCGCTGATCGAACTCCCGGCCGACCTCGTTCATCCGGCCGAACGCCGTGACCACCTCGTGCCCGGTGTACGCCTCCTCGACCTGGGCGTTGACCAGACCGGTGTACTTCCACTGATTGATGAAATGTGGTTTGGAACGTTTGGCGATCTGCGCGGTCACCACCACCGCGACCGGCACGGTGAGCAACGCGATCAACGCCAGTAGCGGCGAGATCCAGAACATCATGATCAGGATGCCGATCACCGTCAGCACCGAGGTCACCATCTGGCTCAGCGTCTGCTGCAAGCTCTGCGACATGTTGTCCACGTCGTTGGTGACGCGACTGAGCAGATCACCGCGCGGATTGTTGTCGAAATAGCTCAGCGGCAGCCGGTGAACCTTGTCCTCGACATCGGCGCGCAGCCGCTTGATCACGCGGTTGATCACCGTGGTGAGCAGATATCCCTGCAGCCAGCCGAACACCCCGGCGCAGATGTACAGCACCAGCACCACCAGCAGCACCCGGCCGACCGCGCCGAAATCCACGCCGGTGCCGGGGATCACGTCCATTCCGGCCAGCATGTCGGCCATCCGGCTCTCGCCGCGCTCGCGCAGTCCGGCGATCGCCTGATCCTTGGTCAGGCCGGCGGGCAGCTGTTTGCCGATCACGCCGTCGAAGATCAGGTTGGTGGCACGCCCGAGGATCTGCGGGCCGAGCGTATTGAGCACGACCGCGATCACCGCGAGCACCAGGATCACCGCGACCAGGATCCGATCCGGCGCGAGCCGCCGCAGCAGCCGCTTCAGCGAGGGGCCGAAGGATTTCGCCTTGGTTCCGGGAGCGCCCGGACCTGGCATACCGGGTCTCATCGCGCGGCCTCCTCCGGGCTGTACTGCGATTCCACGATCTCGCGGTACTCACCGCACTCGCGCAGCAGTTCGTCGTGGGTACCCTGCCCGACCACCGCGCCGTCCTCCAGCACGATGATCCGATCGGCCTCGCGGACCGTGGAAATCCGTTGTGCCACAGTGATCACCGCCGCATCGGCGGTCTCCGGACGCAATGCCTCGCGCACCCGCGCGTCGGTGGCGACGTCGAGTGCGGAGAAGCAGTCGTCGAACAGGTAGATCCGAGGTCTGCGCACCAGCGCGCGGGCGATCGCGAGGCGCTGGCGCTGGCCGCCCGACACCGTGGTGCCGCCCTGCGCCATCGGCGTCTGCAATTGCTGTGGCATGGCCCGCACGAAATCGGCGGCCTGGGCGATCTCGAGGGCGTGCCAGAGCTCCTCGTCGGTGGCCTCGGGCTTTCCGTAGCGCAGGTTATCGGCGATCGTGCCGGTGAACAGGTACGCCTTCTGCGGGACCAGGCCGATCCGAGCGCGCAGCACATCCAGATCGAGCCGCCGTACGTCGACGCCGCCGACCAGCACCTCCCCGCCGGTCACATCGATCAGTCGCGGAACGAGATTGATCAACGTCGACTTGCCCGCACCGGTCGAACCCACGATCGCGACGGTCTGCCCGGGCTCGACCCGGAACCGCACATCGCGCACCACCGGTTCCTGCGCACCGGGGAAGGTGAACTCGGCCGCGGCGAATTCCACCGAACCGGGATCACGGCTGAAGGTCTGCGGCTGCCGGGGCGGGATCACCGAGGATTCGGTGGCCAGCACCGTGGAGATGCGTTCGGCCGAGACCGCCGCGCGCGGGGCCATCATCGCCAGGAACGAGGCCATCATCACGGCCATCAGGATCTGCATGATGTAGGCCAACATCGCGGTCAGCGACCCGACCTGCATGGTCCCGTCGTCGATCGCGTGCCCGCCGAACCACAGCACCGCCACCGTGGTCACGTTGCTGATCAACATGACCGCGGGGAACATCAGCGCGCTCAACCGCCCGACGTACAGCGATGCCTTGGTCAGATCGGTGTTGGCGAGGTCGAAACGCGCGGTCTCGTGCCGTTCGCGCACGAACGCCCGGACCACCCGGATACCCGTGATCTGCTCGCGCAGAACACGATTCACCCCGTCGATGCGGGACTGCACGGCCCGGAAGCCGGGCACCATCCGGGAGATGATCACCGCCATGGTCAACGCCAGCACGGGCACCGCGACCAGCAGGATCCAGGACAACCCGAGCGCCTGCTTCAACGCCATGACAATGCCGCCGACGCACATGATCGGCGCCATCACCAGGATGGTCACACTCATCACGACCAGCAGTTGCACCTGCTGCACGTCGTTGGTGTTGCGGGTGATCAGCGAGGGCGCGCCGAACAGCCCGACCTCCCGCGCGGAGAAGGCGCCCACCCGGTGCAGCAGGGCCGCGCGCATATCGCGCCCGGCGCCCATCGCCGCCTGCGCGCCGAGGTAGACCGAGGTCGCCGAGGCGAGGATCTGCACGCCCGAGACCAGCAGCATCCACAGCCCGGTGCGCCAGATGTAGCCGATATCACCCTTGGTGACGCCGTTATCGATGATGTCGGCGTTCAGCGTGGGCAGGTAGAGCATCGCGATCACCGAGATCAGCTGCAGCGCGACGACGCCCGCGAGCTGTGCACGATACGGTGCGGCGAAGGTGCGGAGCAGTCGGATCAACATGATGGATGCAGGCTACCGTCTACCGGCGACACGTTCCCCGGGGTTTTTTCCGGAGCGGACACAGATGGCGTACCCACGTCACAGGCCGGTTCGGCAACACCGCACGACCTCACCTGGGGTCCGGCCGCACAGCGGGTTTCCGCTCGCCTGCGTCGTCGGCCCCTTCGGGGGCCGGACGCCGGACCCACGCACCGGGATCGGCGGTCAGCGCGTGCACGAATTCCGGTAGGTCCCCCGTGGCGATCTGCGCGATCGACACTTCCTCCAGTACCGCGCGGATGTTGACCCGCAACGCTATCCACACCTGTTGCAGCGGTTCGGCCACACCGGAATACCGCACGTCCTCGGGACGCCGCCCGCGCACCGAGGCCAGCGGCCCCTCGACCGCGCGGATGACCTCGGCGATGCTGATCCGCTCGGCCGGGCGAGCGAGCCGGTAACCACCCTCGGGGCCGCGACGACTGGTCAGCAGGCCCGCCCGGCGCAGTTGCGCGGCGGTCGCCTCGAGAATCTTCGGCGGTATCTCCTGCGCCGCGGCGATGGCTTCCGCTTTCACCGAATCGTGATGCGCACCGAGTGAATCGGATTGCAGACGAGCAATTTCCAGCAGTATCCGAACGGCGTTGTCGACCCGCGGCGAGATATGCACGGCCTACTCCCCGCCGAGGGCGCCGAGCGCCGCGTTCAACAGCACCCGTTCGATGAGTTCGTCATCGGCGCCGGGCGCGAGCTCCCGCGACCAGAACACCGAACTGAGCAGTTCCAGCGACGCACTCGCCCGCAGCATGGCCGCGTCATCGGGATCGGGACCGGCCAGCCACACGCACAGCCGTCGATTGACATCGAGCAGGTCCGGGTAGCGGTCGCCGATCGCGTTGAGGATCGTGACACCGTCCCGCATGCACATCGCCCCTACCGTGCGATGCCGCAGCAGCACCCGCAACTGCGTGGTGAGCACCTCGCGAACCGATCGCAGATCATGCTCGAGGCCTTCGGCGACATCGACGTTGGTCCGCAGGTCGTCGAAGATCGGCTCGATGACGGCGAACAGGAGATCGAGCTTCGAGGCGTAGTGATAGTAGAGCGACGCCTTTGTGATTCCTACCGCATCCGCGACCTCGCGCAGGCTCGTCTGATCGAACCCCTTGACGGAAAAAAGCCGGATCGCAGCCTCCCGAATCGCCTCCTTGGTGCTTCTACCTGCGGCGACCGATCCGGCAGCACTGCGCATTGCCATCTTGCGATCCTCTCATCCACTGTGCGTGACGCGGGCGACAGTGACCAAGTCGAGGTTGTTGCTCCGCTTACAGCTCGGTAGTCTACCTACCGCACGGTAGGCAGAAAACGTTGTGGAGGCGGCACGCACGGCAGCCGCGGAAGAGCTGTCTACACATCTCGCCAGCACACGCCCCAGCGATCGCTAGGAGAAACCGCTCGTGTCCGTATACCTCTACCGGTGGGGCAAGTTCGCCTACCGCCGGAAATGGATCGTGTTACCGGTCTGGCTGCTGATCGTCCTGATCATCGGCGGACTCGGCCTCGGGCTGAAGAAGCCGGTGAAGGATGATTTCAACATCCCGAACCTGCCGTCCCAGCGGGCGACGGACATCCTCGACAAACAATTCCCCGGCCTGTCGGCGCAGTTCAGCTTCGACGCCGTCACCGGCACCTACGTGATCGGCGCACCTGCCGGGCAGAAGCTCACCGACCCCGCGAACCGTGCCGCGGTCACCGAATTGGTGCAGAAGCTGGGCGAGCTGAACATCGTCGACCACAGCAAACCGCTGATGGATCCCCTCGCCGCCGCGGACAAGATGGGCTGCCTCACCGGTGACCGCGCCGACGCGGCGTTCGTCGCGCGCTGCGGCCTGGCCCCGCTGAACGTCCTGGGCAAGGGCGACGGTTCCACCGCACCCGCGGATACCGTTGCGTACCTTCAGGTTCCGTTCAGTATCAAGAAGTTCTCCGATATCACCGCCGCCGACCGCAAGGCCGCGTACGACGTGGCCGACGTCGCGCGCAGCGCCGGGCTGACCGTCGAGATGGACGGCACCATCGCACAGAACAACGCCATCGACACCGGCGCCTCGGAGATGGTCGGCTACGTCGTGGCCTTCATCGTGATGATGATCGCGTTCGGCGCCCTGCTGGCCGCCTTCGTGCCCATCCTGACCGGCATCGTCGGCGTCGGTGCGGCCTCGGCGCTGATCATGGCCGGAACCTCGATCGCCGACATCCCCAGCTTCACCACGATTCTGGCCTCGATGATCGGCATCGCGCTGTCCATCGACTACGCGCTGTTCATCGTCTCGCGGTACAAACATGAACTGGCGCTGCAGGATTCACCGGAGGAGGCGGCCGGTACCGCGATCGGCACGGCCGGTTCCGCGGTGGTGTTCGCGGGCCTGACGGTGATCATCGCGCTGTGCGGTCTGAGCATCGTCGGGGTCAGCTTCCTGACCTGGATGGGCCTGGGCGGCGCGCTCGCGGCGGCGTTCGCGATCATGGTCGCGCTGACGCTGCTGCCCGCACTGATGGGCGCGTTCGGCAAATATCTGTTCAAGCCGAAGCTGCCGCTGGTCGCCACACACGATCCCGAGGACCCCTCCTCGGTCACCAACGGCATGCGGTTCGGCCGTCTGATCGGCCGGATGCCCGCGGTTACGCTGGCGCTGAGCATCGTCGTGCTGGGTCTGTTCGCGCTGCCGGCCACCAAGCTGAGCCTCGGCCTGCCCGGTGAGGACAGCCAGCCCACCACCAGCACCGTGCGCAAGGCATACGACCTGCGCACCGAGGGATTCGGCGTGGGCAGCAACGGAATTCTGACCGTCGTCGCGGATCTGAGCGGTGTCGCACCCGCGCAGCGGCAGGCCGCGGTGACCGCGCTGCACGACAAGCTGGCCTCCTATCCGGGGATGGATTTCGTCACCCCCGCGATGACCAATGTCGTGGACAAGACCACACAGGCTCCGGACTACCCGGCTTCGACGGGTGCGCGACTGTCGGCGGTGCCGGAGACCGGGCCGAACGACAAAGCCACCCAGGATCTGGTCAAGAACGCGCGCAGCGCGGAAAACCAGTTCGAATCGCAGTACGGGATGGAATACGGCATCACCGGCACCACGGCGATCTACGCCGATGTGTCCAGTGCGCTGCTCGGCAAGATCGTCCCTTATATGGCGATCGTGGCCGCGGCGGCGTTCATCCTGCTGATGCTGGTGTTCCGCTCGATTCTGGTGCCGCTGACCGCGGCCCTGGGCTTCCTGTTGTCGATGGCCGCTACCTTCGGTGCGACCGTGCTGATCTTCCAGGAGGGCAAGCTCGGGCTGGTCAAGGAGACCCATCCGCTGGTGAGCTTCCTGCCGATCATCCTGATCGGGCTGGTCTTCGGCCTGGCCATGGATTACCAGGTGTTCCTGGTCTCGCGGATGCGAGAGGAATACACCCACGGCAAGTCGCCGAAGCAGGCCGTCGTGGCCGGTTACCACCACGGCGCCCGAGTGGTGACCTCGGCCGCGGTCATCATGATCTCGGTCTTCGGCGGATTCGTCATGATGCCCGACGTGACGGCCAAGTCGATGGGCTTCGCGCTGGCCGCGGGCGTGCTGTTCGACGCCTTCCTGGTGCGCATGGTGCTGATTCCGTCGCTGCTGGTGCTGCTGGGCCGCTCGGCCTGGTGGCTGCCCCGGTGGCTGGATCGGATCCTGCCCGATATCGACGTCGAGGGCACGAAACTGCGGGCGCTGCAGGAGCGTGAGCGCCAGTCGGCGCGGGAGAAGGAACCCGTGCCGGTCGGCTGATCGTACGAACGGTCACGCGGCCCTCGCTCGCACTGCGGGCGAGGGCCGCGGCATGTCCGATCAGTCCAATTGCGGCGCGATCTGCGAGGCGACGAACTCGATGTGCTCGAGGTCGGACAGGTCCAACACCTGCAGATAGACCCGCGTGATGCCGGTCTCCTCGCGATACCGGCCGATCTTGTCGACGATCTGCGCCGGGGACCCGGCCAGGCCGTTCTGCCGCATCTCGTCCACTTCGCGGCCGATCGCCGTTGCGCGCCGGGCGATTTCGGCATCGTCGCGGCCGGTGCACAGGACCTGCGCGGCGGAGCGGATGATCTCCCCCGGATCGCGGCCGATCGCCCGCGCCGCCGCGTCCACGCGCTCACCCTGCGCCTTGGCCGTTGCGGCGTCGACGAACGGCAGGTTGACCTCCTGGGCGAAGCGAGCGACCAGCTCCGGGGTGCGTTTCTTGCCGGAACCGCCGATGATCACCGGCGGACGCGGACGCTGCGTCGTCTTGGGCAGGGCCGGGGCGTTCTGGAGCCGGTAGTGCTTACCGGCGTAGTCGAAGCTCTCCCCCTCGGGGGTCTCCCACAGTCCGGTGATGACCTCGAGCTGTTCGGAGAACCGGTCGAATCGCTCCTTCACCTCGTACAGCTCGATGCCGTAGGCGGTGTGCTCATCGGCGAACCAACCCGCACCGAGGCCGAATTCGACCCGGCCGCCGGACATCTGGTCCACTTGCGCCACCGAGATCGCGAGCACCGAGGGGTGCCGGAAGGTCGCGGCGGTGACGAGCGTGCCGAGCCGGATGCGCGACGTCTCGCGGGCCAGACCGGCCAGGGTGATCCACGCGTCGGTGGGGCCGGGCAACCCGGACACCTCGCCCATCTTCAGAAAGTGGTCGGACCGGAAGAACGCGTCGAATCCGGCATCCTCGGTGGTCTTGGCGACCTTCAGGAGATCGTCGTAGGTTGCGCCTTGCTGGGGTTCGGTAAAGATCCGTAGGTCCACGGGCTTCCACCGTACGCCCACGGCGCCATCGATCCAGCGGACAGAACCTGTCCGCTTGCCCCTATAGCGTGGCGAAAGCCGGGGGATTCGCCCCGGCTCCGACCGAAGGGCATCGCCGTGAACCTCGTATCGATCCGTCTCATCACCGATGACGTTCGCCGCCTGGCCGAATTCTACCGGCTCGTCACGGGATTCGACATCGCTTGGGCTACACCGGAATTCGCCGAGATCGTGACTCCCGCCGGAACGCTCGCCATCGGAAGCACCGGTACCGTGGCGCTTTTCGCCGCCGGCAGCGCACGCCCGGCCGACAACCACACCGCGATCATCGAATTCATGGTCGCCGACGTGGACGCCGAATATCGCCGATTGCGCACCGCCATAACGGATTTCGTCAACGAACCGACGACCATGCCGTGGGGTAACCGGTCGCTGCTGCTGCGGGATCCGGACGGCAATCTGGTCAACCTCTTCGCACCGGTCACCGAGGCGGCCAAGGCCAAATTCGCCGTTCGCTGAGAGCCCTGCGAACATCCGGGCGAATTCCCCTCCCTTTTCAACATATATCGCACACCGGGGCTTGCGGCAAGGCCCGGGAGGTGCCGCACAATAGGCGGCCGAAGCCAGAACCTGCGGAAATCCGGAATTCACGAGGCGCGTGTATGCGTCGCACACCGGAGCGCGGGCAACTGGGCAGAAGAGGAGTGGGCGAATGGGTGGTTCATGTTCGATGTGATCATTGCCGGGTGCGGGCCGACCGGCGCGATGCTGGCCGCCGAGTTGCGGCTGCACGATGTGCGGGTCCTCGTTGTCGAGGCCGAGCCCGAACCCGTGCCGTTCGTGCGCGCGCTCGGGCTGCATATTCGCAGTATCGAGGTGATGGCCATGCGCGGCCTGCTGGATCGTTTCCTCGAGCGTGGAAAACAGCATCCGGTCGGCGGATTCTTCGCCGCCATCACCAGACCCACACCCGAGGGCCTGGATTCCGCGCACGCCTATGTGCTGGGCATTCCACAGCCGGTCATCGATCAGCTGCTCGTGGACCATGCCGTCGAACTGGGTGCGCAGGTCCGGCGCGGCTGTGCCGTGGTCGGTTTCGAGCAGGACGACGACGGCGTGACCGTCGAACTGGCCGGCGGCGAGCGGCTGCGGTCGCGCTATCTCGTCGGCTGCGACGGCGGGCGCAGTACCGTACGCAAACTGCTCGGCGTCGGATTTCCCGGCGAGCCGTCGAGGACCGAGACGCTGCTGGGCGAGATGGAAGTGGGTGTGCCGCAGGAGGAGGTCGTCGCCAAGGTGACCGAGATCCGCGAGACCAACAAACGATTCGGCATCGGGCCCTTCGGGGACGGGATCTATCGCGTCGTCGTTCCCGCCGATGGCGTGAGCGAGGATCGTGCGCAGCCGCCAACCCTCGCGGACTTCAAGCGGCAACTGCTGGCGATCGCCGGAACCGATTTCGGTGTGCACTCCCCGCGCTGGCTGTCCCGGTTCGGCGATGCCACCCGGCTGGCCGAACGGTATCGGGTCGGGCGGGTGCTGCTTGCCGGCGATGCCGCGCACATCCATCCACCGACCGGCGGTCAGGGTCTCAACCTGGGCGTTCAGGACGCGTTCAACCTCGGTTGGAAACTGGCCGCGCAGATCCGCGGCTGGGCGCCGGAGACCTTGCTGGACACCTATGCGGCCGAACGTCATCCGGTCGCCGAGGACGTATTGAACAACACCCGCGCTCAGATGGAACTGCTCTCGACCGAACCGGGCCCGCGGGCCGTGCGCAAACTGCTCACCGAACTGATGGAATTCGACGAGGTGAATCGCTATCTCATCGAGAAGATCACCGCGACCGGCATCCGCTACGACTTCGGCGAGGGGCCCGATCAGCTCGGCCGCCGGCTGCGCGATATCGATCTCGAACAGGGCCGTCTCTACGACCGGATGCACCAGGGCCGCGCCCTGGTGCTCGACCGCACCGAACAACTGTCCGTCGACGGCTGGTCCGACCGCGTCGACCTCATCGCGGACCCCACTGCGGCACTGGATGTTCCAGCTCTGCTGCTACGCCCCGACGGCCACATCGCCTGGATCGGCGAGAATCAGCGGGATCTGAACGCTCACCTGTCTCGCTGGTTCGGCAAGCCCGCCGGCTGATTCCACCTCGATCACCCAGGGGTGATCGCCCGCCGCGGCCGGACCGCCACCGCATCACGCCCCCTGCCCAGCGGCGGGATCACGGCCGAACAGGGCGGGTGACACCGGCGTCCACCGGCTGCGGCGCGGCACTGCCGGGCAGGCCCGAGGGTCAGCCGCGTTCGGGATATGTTGCGGTTGCCTGGATTTCGACGAGCAGCTCCGGACCGGCCAGGCCGTCGACGCCGATGATCGACCAGGCGGGGTAGGGGGCGTGGATGAATCGTTGTTTGGCGGTGAGGAATTCGGGGAGGTTGCGGCGGATGTCGACGTGGTAGCTGGTGACGTCGACCAACGCGTCGAGGTCCAGGTTCTCCTGACGGAGGATCTCCTCGATGCGCCGCAGCGCGAGTTCGGTCTGCTCCTCGACGGTTTCGCCGGCGGTCCCGTCCGGGCGACGACCGATCTGGCCGGAGATGAACAGCAGGCCGTGGGCACGAACCGCGGCGGAATGCCCGAAGCGGGCGAAGGCGTCTGTCGTCTTTCCGAAAACCTCGGAACTGTCCGAGATTTCAATGGTCTGGATGGTCATCGGTGGTGCCTTTCTGATCAGTTGCCCCATCGGGACGTTCGGCAGGAGTGCTCCAGCCTGGTCCGGCCGAAGATTTCGCGTTCGCGCAGGAATTCGCCCGGAATCGCGTACCGCGGCGCGTTTTTCGGATTCTTCGCGGCCTGCGCGACGATCGCGTCGGTGAGGGAGCGGACCATGTCCAGTCGCGGATAGGCGGCGTGCACCGCCGCGGCCTGCTCATCGGTGAGATCCGCGAGATGGTCCGCACCCAGCGGTCCGCCGAAATCCACGGCGACACCCGCACGCACGAGTACGCACAGCACTCCGCGACGTTCGGCGATGCCCGGCGAGGTGTGCAGGGCGATGGCCTGCCACACCCGATCGGCCTCGGCATCGCCGATTCCCCTCTCGCGCAGGAAATTCGCGGCCCGATCCGCGCCTTCGACCTCGAATCGCTGGCTGTGCGGGCCGTCGGTGGCCACACCGAGGTCGTGCATGGTGCAGGCGGCGAAGAGCAGGTCGTCGTCGTAGTCACGGCCCGCGGTCAGGGCCCGGCGCGCGGCAGCCAGCCGGGCGAACAGATAGGTGCGGATGCTGTGGTTGAACACCGAGGTCGATTCCACGCCGCGGATGAGGTTCACGATCGCGTCGGCAAGTGGCGTGCTGGGTAGTGCGATCAGTTCGCGGGCCGGGTCGGTCATGGTCTCCAGCTTGTCGTTCAGCGTCCTGAACTGGTAAGTGGCAAGATTGCCCCATTTCGTTAGGATATTGCCATGACTGTGCATCGAGTCGCGGTTCTGGCGCTGGACGGGGTCACCCCGCTCGACCTGTCCATTCCGGCGCAGATCTTCAACGCCCGCCCGGAGACCCCCTACGAGATGACGCTCTGCGCCCTCACGCCGACGGTGACCACGAGCGCGGGCTTCACCGTGACCGCCGCCGGAGGTCCGGAACAGGTGCGCGCCGCCGATACCGTGATCGTGCCGGGCTGCGAACCGCATTACCGTCCGCCCGAGGCCGCGATCGAAGTTCTGAGACAGGCCCGTGAGCAGGGCAAACGCATGGTTTCGATCTGCACCGGGGCCTTCACGCTGGCCGCCGCGGGCATCCTGGACGGGTTGCGCGCCACGACCCACTGGCAGTACATCGATGACTTCGAACGGGGCTTCCCGGCGGTGCGAGTCGAGCGCGACGTGCTGTACATCGACGAGGGAGATGTGCTCACCTCGGCCGGTGTGTGCTGCGGTATCGATCTGTGCCTGCACATCGTGCGCCGCGACCTCGGCGCGGTGACGGCCAATCGAATCGCCCGCGGCGTGGTGGCAGCGCCGCATCGCGAAGGCGGTCAGGCCCAGTACGTTCCCGCGCCCGTTCCGGTGGCCGGTGAGACGTCGCTGTCCGATACCCGCGGCTGGGCTCTGCAACGTCTCGGCGAACCGCTCACGCTGCGACTGCTCGCCCGGCACGCCGGCGTCTCACAACGCACCCTCATGCGCCGATTCGCCGACGAGACCGGCACGACCCCGATGCAATGGCTACTCAGCGCCCGTCTCGGTAGAGCCCGCGAACTGCTGGAAACCACCGAGCATCCGATCGACCACATCGCCCGCGACTGCGGCCTGGGCACCGCCGCCAACCTCCGCCTGCACTTCCGCCGCAACCTCGGCACCACCCCAACCGCCTACCGCCGCACCTTCACCCACTGACCGGAAGCCGAGCGTCCCGACCTCAACGATGCAGCACGGTCTCGCCCTGTAGCCGCGTCAGTTTGCCGGGGTTGCGCACGGAGTAGAGGCCGGTGATGAGGCCGTCGTCGAGCCGCAGGGCCAGCACGGTGTCGATCCGATCGTCGATGCGGAGCAGGAGCGCCGGATGGCCGTTGACGTGGGCCGGTTCGGGCGTTCTGGCGGCCAGGTTGCCCAGTCCTGCGGTCAGGACGGCGGTGACGGCCTCCGCTCCGACGATGGGTGTCAGGGCGGCTCGGGCGACGCCGCCCCCGTCGCCGAGGAATACGACATCGGGCGCGAGGATGTCGAGCAGATGTTGCAGGTCGCCGGTGTCCACGGCGCGTTGGAAGGCCGTCAGCGCTGCCCTGGTGTCCGCCGCGGACACGTTTCCGCGCGGGCGGCGGGCCGAGACGTGGGAACGGGCCCGGTAGGCGAGCTGGCGGACCGCGGCCGGGGTTCTGCCGACGGCTTCGGCGATCTCCTCGTACTCCAGGTCGAAGACCTCGCGCAGTACGAACACCGCTCGCTCGATCGGCAACAGGGTTTCCAGCACGAGCAGCATCGCCATCGAAACATGTTCGGCCAGTTCGATATCCTCGGCCACGTCGGGCGCGGTGAGCAGGGGTTCCGGTAACCACGGGCCGACGTAGGACTCCTTGCGGCGGCCGAGGGCGCGCAGCCGGTCGAGTGCTCGGCGCGTGGTGATCCGGATCAGATATGCGCGTTGGTCTCGAACGGTGTCGAGATCGACGCCGGTCCACCGCAGCCAGGTTTCCTGCAGGACGTCTTCCGCGTCGGCGGCCGAAGCGAGCAGCTCGTAGGCGACGGTGAACAGCAGATTGCGGTGGGCGACAAAAACTTCGGTAGCGAGGTCCGCCCGGCCTCCGCCGCCGCGATCGGGCGGTGAGGTGTGCTTCGTATCTGCCATGGCTGCCGCTTTCTGGAGGAGAGTCTCCCATCCGACGCCGGTGACCGCCGCGCCGTAACACGGGAACGGCATGGTTCACCTCACACCGCGGCGCCGTTATGCCGGTCGGCGCGCCGCCGTCTTGTGATCGTTCAATCCATTACCGCGAGTGAGGATCACCCGATGGACCCCCGTTTCGACCTGAATGCCAACCAGTTCGGCGCCGAGATCGGTAAGCGCTTCGCCAATACCAGTGCGGCGATTCTGCGGTCACCGCTGCCGAAATCCCTGATCGAACTGGTCGAGTTGCGGGCCAGCCAGATCAACGGCTGCGGATACTGTGTCGACGCGCATGCGAAGGAGCTCGCGGCCGGCGGTGAGCCCGCCGTACGAGTCAACCTGGTCGCCGCCTGGCGCGAATCCACGGTGTTCACCGACGCCGAACAGGCCGCACTGGCCCTGGCCGAGGAGGGCACCCGCATGGCCGACGCCGACCACGGCGTCTCCGACCGAACCTGGACCGTGGTGCGCAAACACTTCGACGACGACCAGATCGCCGCACTGATCTATCTGGTCGCCATGATCAACGCCGCCAACCGGTTGTTGGTGATCACCAGGACCAAGGGCGGCTCGTATCAACCCGGCGCCTTCGACGCCGTGGCGAACTGACCACGGGCCGTACGGTTGCAGCGAACAACGCTGGAGCATTAAGGCTTTCGTAAGCCGTTCCGTGGTCTCGACGCTCAGGCTCGACGTAGCCGACAACCCCGGCCCGCCCATCGCGTTCGGTATCCGGCAACCGCCGCCGAACGCGATGGGCGAGTTGCACCGTCCGGTTCGAGCGAGGAGCCGACATCATGACCTATCAACAGCCCACCTACCCCGTCGGCCCACCGCCCGGTCATCCGGCCTGGGGACAGCCGCAGATGCCGCAGCCGCGGACGAGCGGCCTGGCGATCACGGCGCTGATTCTCGGCGTCATCGCCTGCACCAGTCCGATCGCGGTACCCCTGGCGATCGTCGCGCTGATCCGGATCAGATCCCGCGGCGAACGCGGATTCGGTCTCGCCGTCGCCGGACTCACCGCCGCTCTGGCCTGGATCACGCTCTCGGTGCTGCTGGTGGCAACAGGCTCGGTGCACCTGTGGGTGGGGAACGTCGAAACCTCCACCTCCGCAGCGAAGCCCGTGTTCGATTCGCTGCACACCGGCGACTGCCTGGACAATGTCACCGGCCTCACCTCGGACGCCGACGCGCAACATGTACGCCTGAAGGTCATCTCCTGCGAGCAGCCGCACGACGCCCAGGTGATGACGTTCGCCCATCTCTCCGATCACGATTGGAGCGACCGCAGCGGCATCACCTCGGATGCCCGCACGAGTTGCGAAACGGCCCTGACCGGCATGTCCGGCAAGGTCCCGTCCGGCACCCGGGTCCAGGCCGCCTACCTTTTCGCCGACACCGAATCCTCGTGGGACGCGAACCACAGCGCCGCCTGCCTCTTCGTCCGCAGCGGCGACCGGAAACTCACCGGCGCCTTCGACTGATACCGATGCAGCCGCCCGCTCGCCGCGCATGGTTCCCTATCGCGCGATGGATGACTCGGATTGCGTGAGCGCTGGTCGTGCCGCTGGGCACGGGTGACCGGGGCGATTCTCCCGGCGACGGTGTTCGTGTGCACCGTCGCCGACGGTGCCGCGGTGCGCGGTCGGTGATCCCGATGCGACCGCAACATATTGTCCGGCAAGGCGGTTGAGCCTTCACCAGTTCTCGCCGCGGCACGGTCGAGGGCGGCTACGCTTCGAGAGATGGTTCCGCTGTCACATGCCGCTGCATTCGCCGTGGCCGCCTTGATCATCATCGTCATTCCGGGGCCGAACGTATTGTTCGCCATCGGCCGGGCATTGAGCCTGGGACGCCGGTCCGCGATTTTGTCGGTCGCCGGTGGAGTGACCGGATCGTTCGTACCGCTGGTCGCGGTGTCGTTCGGCCTGGGCGCGGTGATGGTGGCCTCGGCGACGCTGTTCCTGATCGTGAAGATCGTCGGGGCCGTGTACCTGATCTACCTGGGCGTCAACACGATCCGGCACCGCCGGAAACTCGCCGCGGTTCTGCACTCGAAGGTCCCGAGCCCCGACGCCGGCCGCGTGTTCCGGCAAGGATTCATCGTCGGTGCGACCAACCCCAAGACGATCGTATTCTTCAGCGCCGTCCTCCCGCAGTTCGCGGTACCCGCACGAGGCGCCCTGCCTGCTCAGATGCTGTTACTCGGTGCGATATTCCTTGCGATCCAGGCACTTTCGGACAGCACCTGGGCGCTGGTGGCGGCGACGGCGCGATCCTGGTTCGCCCGCTCTCCCCGGCGTCTCGAAACCGTCGGCAGCACAGGCGGATTGATGATCATCGGAGTGGGCGCGGGGATGGCGCTCACCGGCGCCAACTAGACCGTTCCTCCGAGCGGAGTCACCGGGGGTCGGCGAGCCGAGCGGTGAGCAGGTCGGCGACCGTGTGCGGTTCGCGGCCCAGGAGCTCGGCCAGGAGCGGGTCGGTGTCGGCGAAGTGGTCGTTTCGCGCGGCTCGGAAGAATCGCAGCAACATTTGGGCCGTGGGTTCGGGGGTGCCGGATGCGACTTTGCCGGCGACCCACCGGTCGTCGTCCACGACGACCCGCTTGATCGCTCTCCCGGTGAGTTCGGCTGCGGTGGAAGCGATTTCGTCAAAGGTGACGGCGCGGCGAGCGGTGAGGGTGACCGGGCCGTCGAGCGCTCGCGAAGCGGTGAGGATGATCGCGGCTGCCTCGGCCGCATCGGCGCGGTCGGTCCAGGAGACCGGGCCGTCGGCGGGTGCGGCGATGACGCCGGTCTGCTGCCAGGGGCCGAGCAGCCAGTCGAGGCTGTGGGCGTAGAAGCCATTGCGCAACGAGGTCCAGGCGACCCCCGATCGCGCGAGCAGCGCTTCGGCGGCGGCATGCTCGTGCGCCGGGGGAAACGGGCTGTCGCCGCGCGCGTTCTGGTGGCTGGTGTACAGAATGCGCTGGGCCCCGGCTTCGATGGCAGCTCCGATGGCGTTGCGGTGCAGTTGGATTCCGTCGGCCGCGGGGTCGTTCTGGGAGACGAGCAGTACCTGATCCGCACCCTCGAACGAGTGCCGCAATGCGGCCGGGTCGCCGTAGGAACCGCGTCGCACGCGCACGCCCCGGTCCGCCAGGTGCTGCGCTTTCGCGACATCGCGCACGCTGACGCCGATCCGGTCCGCGGGTGCGCGCTCGAGCAGATGTTCGACGGTAGCCCCGTTGAGCGCTCCGGTCACTCCGGTGATCACGATCATTGATGCCTCCTGCAAATATCGGTCGTCGGCTTCGAATTCCGTTGTCCGCCACGTGAAAGCGGAATATTCCACTGTTCATCGACGCCTGAGCAGCGGCAGCAGGATGTCATCGACGACGTGCTCGACGAAGCTCCGGTCGCAGCTCTCGCCGACGATGACGATGCGGTGCACGATGAGCGCCGGAGCGATCTCGGCGAAGAGGGCGGCGGCCCCCGGAGCGAGATGTTCCGAATCGGCGAACGGCTGCGCGGTCATCGCCGCTTCGTCACGTCGCAGGATCCGCCGCATACCCGCGGCGAGCTCCGGATCGCTCCGCATCCCCGTGAACAACGCGCCGAGCAACCCGACCTCCTGCTCGGCGATCTGCTCGGCCAGCCATTCCACGGTCCGCACCAGAGCCTCGCGAAGATCGTCGCCCGTAGCGGCGGGCGGAGTACTGGCCGCCCGATGCTCGACCGCGGCAGCCACCAGCGCGGCCTTACCGGCGTAGCGCCGATAGACCGTCGGCTTCCCGACCCCCGCCGCGGCAGCGACCGATTCGATGGACAACTGGTCGTATCCGACCTCGACCAGCAGTTTCAACGTCGCATCCAGGATCGCCAGATCGCGAGCAGCATCACGGGGCCTGCCACGGGCGGGCTCGGTATCGCGCGAACCTGGCACGACCACCTCCAAATTACGAAACGGAACGGATACGTAACGTAATATACCCCCGGCGCCGCCACCCCGACGCGATCACACTCACCGAAATACTCGAACTCATGTTCGAATGTCGGTACAGTGTCCCCATGCCACTCGACCGCCACATCCAGTTCGCGCAGCTGTGGTTGGAGCAGGTCCGCGACCACCTGGCCGACGCCGCCGCCACCAGCACCCCCGTCCCGCCCGAACAGCTGAACATCATGTCCGGCAAGGTCGCCGCCGGCCTGCAAATCCTCACCGAAGCGGCCCCACGTCGCCGAGCGATCCGGGCCGGCCTCCGCAGCCTGACACTCCCGGCGTCCAGCCGGACCTCACGATCAGGCGAACGGGAACGAGCGAGATCGAACCGACCACCGCTCCAACATGTCCGAAAGCGAGTGTGCGATCCCCGATGCGGACGCATGGTGGGTAGAGGGGTGCCCATCCGGCGAGCAAGCTCGGGACATGAAAAAGCCCCTGACCTGCGATGACAGGTCAGGGGCTCTGGCGGTGGCGGAGGGATTTGAACCCTCGGAGGGGGGTTACCCCTCACACGCTTTCGAGGCGTGCTCCTTAGGCCGCTCGGACACGCCACCGCAGGTGACTTTACCGGAAGACCCCGCCGAACCCGAAATCGGCAGGGTCGGCCGCCCGAACGCGTTCAGCGCTGCCGACGGAAGAAGGCGTCGAGCGTTGCGGCGCAATCGGATTCGAGGACGCCGCCGCGAACTTCGGGGCGGTGGTTGAGGCGGCGGTCGCGGACGACGTCCCACAGGGAGCCGACGGCGCCGGTCTTGGGTTCCCAGGCGCCGAAGACGAGGCGGCGGACGCGGGCCAGGACGAGTGCGCCCGCGCACATGGTGCAGGGCTCCAGGGTGACCGCGAGGGTCGTGCCCTCGAGCCGCCAACCATCGCCGACCACCGCGGCGGCGGCGCGCAACGCCAGCACCTCGGCGTGCGCGGTGGGGTCGCCCAGGGCCTCGCGGGCGTTGGCGGCGCGCGCCAACTCCCGGCCGGACGCGTCGAACACCACCGCGCCGACGGGGACGTCACGCGGATCGGCGGCCTGTGCCGCCGACAGGGCCGCGCGGATCATCTCCTCGTCGGCGCGCACATCGCGGGACCGCACTGCTCAGCGCGGCAGCTTGTCCAGAACCGCGGACAACTCGTTCGTGAAGCCGAGACGCTGCGCGATCATGCCGAGTTGCTCGTCGGGGTACAGATCGCTCTCGGCGAGGATCACGCTGAGCACCGGCTCGGGCAGGCCCAGATCCGACAGCACGCCGAGATCGCCCTCCTCCCAAGGCTCTACGTCGTCCAGATCGTCCGGATCGATATCGGGAATCTCGACGTTCAAGGCCTCGAGCACGTCGGCGGCGATGTCGTAGTCGATCGCCGCGGTGGCGTCGGAGATGAGTAGGCGAGAACCGGTGGGCGCGGGCCGCAGCACGATGAAGAACTCATCGTCTATATCCAGCAATCCGAATACCGCGCCGGTGCTGCGCAGCTCGCGCAACTCGTCCTCGGCCTCGGCCAGCGAATGCAGTGCCGCGGAACTCAGCGGACTGCATCGCCAGGTGCTTTCTTCGCGGACAACCGCTACTGCGAACCCTTCCACGTCGTCGTAATCATCCGACGTCGCCCTGTTCGTGCTCGAGCGCTGTGCTGCCATGGCCGCAACGGTAGTCCGCTTCGGCTCAAATGTTGAAGTCGTATGCGAATCTGGTCCGGTGACCCTCGATCGGAAGTCCGCGATATGTGTGCTGGGAACGGGTTTGATCGGCGGTTCCGTGCTCCGCGCGGCCGTCGCGGCCGGATATGAGGCGTGGGCGTACAACCGCTCCCACGGCGGTGTGCAGGCCGCGCGGGCCGACGGATTCGACGTCTCCGACGATATCGGGACCGTGTTGCGGCGCGCCGCGACCGACGACGCCTTGCTCGTGGTCGGTGTCCCCATGCCGGCTCTCGATTCGATCCTGTCCGATGTGAAACTCTTCGCCCCCGACTGCGCGCTCACCGATGTGGTGAGCGTGAAGGCTCCCGTCGCGGACACGGTGCGCCGGTACGAGCTCGGCGCCCGGTACGTCGGCGGGCATCCGATGGCCGGAACCTCCGAATCCGGCTGGGCCGCATCGACTCCCGAGCTGTTCCGCGGGGCGGCGTGGGCGGTCGGCGTGGACCCGGGCACGCATGCGCAGACCTGGACCCGCGTGGCGCGGCTCGCACTGGACTGCGGCGCGGATGTCGTGCCGGTACTCGCCGGCGAACACGACCGCGCGGTGGCGCGCATCTCGCATCTGCCGCATGTGCTGGCCGAGGCGCTGGCCGTCGCCGGTGCCGCCGGCGGCGATCTGGCACTGGGCCTGGCCGCGGGTTCCTTCCGCGACGGCACCCGGGTCGCGGGCACGTCGGCCGATCTGGTCCGCGCGATCTGCGAACCGAACGCCGCCGCCCTGCTGGACGCGCTCGACGACACGCTGCGCCTGCTCACCGACGCCCGCGCGAGCCTGGCCGCCGATGGCACCCTCGGCGAACTCATCGACGCCGGCTACAGCGAACGGGTCCGCTACGAGGACCTGCGACGCTGGGAGATCACCGATGTCCGCCCCGGAGACCAGGATTGGCTGACCCGGCTGCACGAGGCGGGTCAGCGCGGTGGGGTGATCCGCAACCTGGACTGAACCTCAGATCCGCTGGGCCAACCCCGGATAGTCGAGCACGAATCCGTCCGGATCGACGGTGAGGGTCGCGCTGGACACCGGCGACAGCACGTGAATGCCGTCGGATCCGGCGGAGTAGGTCAGGCTCGCTTCCTGAACCAGCAGGTCCGGCAGGCGGACGTAGACGACCGGAACCTCGACGTCGCCGATGGAGCGGGCCAGGGCGTAGCGGCGGATCGGGAGGGTGTTGAAGAACGGGCTGAGCACCACGTCGACGTCCAGCGCTCCGGCGAAGGTGGAGCGCACATGCGTACCGCCGGTGTCGATGAGCCAGTAGTTCTCCTGGTCGCGGGCGATCGAGGCATGCTGCTCGCCCGCGGCGACGGTACTGCGCAGCGACAGGCGTTTGGTCGCGCCGTTCTCGTCGGTGATCAGATCGTAGGAGGCGCTGAATGCGGGATGATCAGCGCATTCGCCGCCGGTGATACGTCCGGAGGCGCGGATCCGATTGCCGGTCAGCACGACGCGCACCGACTCCATCCGGCTGCCGTTGTGCGCGCGCCAGGTGAGAATCGAGGGCCATCGCGACACGGTCGGTTGCGCGTCCGCGTCGGCACCGCTCACCGGGGCGGCTTGCGAATTGCCCTGGGCTGGATTCGTCACACCTATACCGTAGGCGACTTCGGACGGCTTACCACCCCGGCAGGCGATGCGAAGACCGGATATCGCACCGAGGAGGCGGCGCAGGGGCGGTATGCGGGCCGTCCGCCCCCACCGCGCCCGAGCCATGACCTCGACCACCGGCGTCGCCCGACCCGCGTCCGGCGGCCGCATTCGACGGCCGCATTCGACGTCGCACCCGGCTGCCGTGCCCGCGGGGCCGAGTCCACGGGCCCGGCCGCCGCCGGCCTCATCGGCCGAGCTCAGACCAGCGATTCACGCCAAGCGGTATGCAGGCCGGCGAAATGGCCGGTTCCGGTGATCAGCTCCTCGGGGGCGCCGTCCTCGATGATCCGGCCGGAGTCCAGGACCAGGACACGGTCGGCGATGGCGACGGTGGACAGGCGGTGGGCGATGATGACCGCGGTCCGGTCGCGCAGCACCGTCTCCAGGGCGTTCTGCACCTGCCGCTCACCGGGGATGTCGAGGCTGGAGGTGGCTTCGTCCAGGACGATCACCGCTGGATCGGCGAGGAATACTCGCGCGAAGGCGACCAGCTGACGCTGCCCCGCCGACAGCCGGCCACCGCGTTTGCGCACATCGGTGGCGAAACCCTCGGGCAGGGACATCGCGAAGTCGTAGAACCCGACCGCGCGGGCCGCCGCGTGCACCTCCGCGTCGGTGGCCTCGGGTTTGCCGAGCCGGATGTTGTCGGCCACCGAACCGGAGAACAGGTAGGACTCCTGCGTCACCATGGTCACCGCGCACCGCAGCCGCGCATCGGAGATCTCGCGCAGATCGACGCCGTCCAGCAGCACCCCGCCTCGCGACGGGTCGTAGAACCGCGCGACGAGTTTGGCCAGCGTCGATTTCCCGGCCCCGGTCGCCCCGACGAGCGCGACGATCTGCCCGGCCGGAATTGTCAGCGAGAACGTCGGCAGCACCGGGATCGGCTGGCCCGCGCTTTTATCGGAACCGGTTTCATCGGTCTGCGTCCGGCGCGCCGGATATTCGAAACCGACATTCTCGAAACGTAGTTCACCACGCGGACGCTCCAATGCTCGCGGCCGCGCGGGCTCGGCAACGCTCGGCTGCTCCTCGAGCACACCGGAAACGCGCTCGAGCGCGGCCGCCGCGGACTGGTAGGAGTTGAACACCTGCGCCAGTTCGTCCACCGGGCCGTAGAACTGCCGCAGATACAGCAGGAATGCCGCGAGAACACCGATCTGGGTGTGGCCGTGTATGACTCGCCACGCACCGAAGACCAGGATCACCACGGTGGTGACGTTCTGGATCAGCCGGGCCCAGCCGATGTAGGTCGCCATGCCGCGCAACGCGCTGGTATTCGCCGCACCGTAGACCGAATCCTCCTGTGCCAGCAGCGTTTCGTTGCGCTCTTCACGCCGAAATGCCTGCACCGCACGGATTCCCGCCATCACCTCGACGAAATGCACGACGACCTTGGCTATCGCGCCGCGGGTACGCCGATAGCCCGCGCGCTGATGCCGCTGCGCCCACCGTGTGACGTAGACCAGCGGAACGAATCCGGCCAGCACCACCAGCGCCAGCGGAACGTCCAGACAGACCAGTACCACCGCGATGGTCAGCACCGACAACACCGCGCTGAGCGCATCGTTGAGCGCGCGGTCGAGCAGATCCTCGAGCGATTCCAGATCGCTGGTCAGCCGCGCGACGATCTTGCCGGAGGTGTAGTTCTCGTGGAACGCGATCGAGAGCCGCTGCACGTGCCCGAACACCCGCAGCCGCAGATCGAACAGCACATTCTGACTCAACCGTCCGGAAATTCGCACGAAGGTGAAGGTCGTCAGCCCGCCGAGCAGCGCGCACCCGGTCACGCCGCCCACCGCCACCGTCAGCGGAATCCAGTTGCCGACCAACGCGTTACGCACTCCGGCGTCGAGTCCGCGCGCGACGAACAGCGGCACCGCCACCATCGTCGCGTTGTCCACGACCACCAGCGCTATCGCGGCCACCGCCCACACCCGATACGGCCGCACCAGCGACCACAGCAACCGCCGCGACCGAGCCGCCAGCGCGAGATTCACCTCCTCGGTGGCCTCGGCCTCCTCCGCCGCGACACCACGCCAGCCGTCTTCGCCGGTGGAATCCGAACCCGTAGTTACAGTGCGAGAATCGCGGCCGGGCTGCGGAGCCGAGTCATCCGCGCCGATCCGGTCCGTACCGGTTGCGGCGGTGACGGAATCGGGGACCGGCTCCGTTGTCACAGCCGGCCGGGACCGGTTCGGTTTTGAATGTTGCTGGGTATCACAATCTTCCGACATCTTCACTTCCTGTCGAACGAGTTGCGGAGTTCTGGATCATCGAGCGGGGACCGGGGTGATGTCCTCGGTCATCTCGCCGCCCATCAGTTCGCGGTAGCGCGGGCAGGTGTCCAGGAGTTCCTCGTGGGGGCCGTCGGCGATGATCCGGCCGCGGTCCAGCACCGCGACCCGGTCGGCCCAGGCCGCCGTGGAGGGCCGGTGCGCGACCAGCAGGACCGTCGCGCCCGACAGGGCCGCGCGCAGACGGTCCTGGACCTGTTTCTCGGTGCTGACGTCCAGTGCCGAGAGCGGATCGTCCAGCACCACGATGTGGCCGCCCGGATGCCGCTGGCGGGCCAGCGCCGCGCGGGCCAGGGCCAACCGCTGACGCTGACCGCCGGACAGGCTCAACCCCTGCTCCCCGATGCGGGTGCGCAAACCCCACGGCAGCGCGTCCACGAAGCCGTCCGCGCGGGCGACCTCCAGGACGGCGCGGACCTGCGATTCGGTGGCCTCGGGATGGCCGAGGGTGATGTTCTCCCGGACACTCGCCGAGAACAGCACCGGATCCTCGAACGCCACCGACACCATCGACCGCAGATCGGCCAGCCGCAGCGCGCGGATATCGATGCCGTCGATCCGCACCGCGCCCTCGGACACGTCGAACAGTCGCGGAACCAGCCCCAGCAGCGCGGATTTACCGCTACCGGTGGCGCCCACCACCGCGACCGTCTCACCCGGACTCAACCGAAGTGAAATCCGTTGCAGCAGATCATGTTCGCTGTCCGGGAAACGGAATCGCACGCCGTCGAAACACAATTCACCACGCAGTTCGGCGGGCCGGGGCACCGCCGCGTCCGGATCGGTGATCTCGACCGGGGTGTCGATCACCTCCCAGTACCGCTCGGCGGCCGTGCGAGCATGCTCCAATTCCGCCAGCAGGAAACCGAATCCCATGATCGGCCACTGCAGATAGGTCGTCAGCGTGATGCCCGCGATCAGCGCGCCCAACGACATCGCATGCTCGGCCAGCAGATATCCGCCGATGGCAAGCGCCGCCGCGATGCCCAACGCGGACAACATGTTCAAGGCCGTCCACAACGTCGCGGCCAGCCGCACCTTGGACAACTCGAGCGCGCGCAGTTCTCCGGACTGCCGCCGGAACCGCTCACCGAACCACGGCCCGCGACCGAATGCCTTGAGCACCCGGATACCCTGCGCCGACTCTTCCACGATGGTCGCCAGATCACCGGATTTGTCCTGCGCGCGCCGCGAGGCGAGACCGTAGCCGCGCTCGAACCGCAACGCCAGGATCACCAGCGGCACCTCGATCGACAGCTCCACCAGCCCGATCTGCCAGCTGAACACGAACAGCAGACCGATTCCGATCCACAGCGTCGCGCCCAGTGACAGCAGCGAGGGCGCGACAGCGGCGAAAAACCTTCGCAGCGTGGACATATCGGTGATCGCCCGGGAGGTCAGCTGTCCCGATTCCATCCCGTCGTGCACGCCCACCGACAGAATCTGCAAGCGGGCGAACAGGTTCGCGCGCAGATCCACTTCGAGGCGGCTGGCCGGATGCGCGACCATCCAGCGTCGTATCCAGGACGTCACGGTGCTCACCGCGGCGAGAATCGCGACCATCAGCAGCGGATACCAGATCGCATCGAATTCACGATGCGCGACCGGACCGTCCACGATCCGCCCGGTCAGCACCGGAAGCAGGATGTCGCACAGCATGCCCAGCGCGGACAGTGCGGCCGCGACGAACATCGCCCGCCGGTACCACCGGATCTGCGGCCACAATCGACGTAGCGAACCTTTGGCCGGATCAGTCTGCGCGACAGACGATTTCGTCGCACCGACATCCTGACGAGCCGAATTCTCCGATACGGAAACGGACAAGGCTCCCCCCCTCCTCATCGGCAGATCGCTCGCGCACCGCACGCTCCGGGCGCGACCTTCCAGGCTGCCAGTAATCGCGATCCCGGCCAACCGAATTTCCGGACCGGGCAACTCGCCCGCTCCGGCGGGATTCTCAGGATTTACCGATGAAGCCCACGGATCGTGTACAGGCTGAGCTGGCACCGTGGTGTCATGAGCACAATTGCTGAAGTCCTGGCCGTGACCGCCATACTGGCCGTCTTCCTCACGATGGCCGCCTCCGGATTCCTGGCTTCCTCGGCTCCCCGTTCGCTGGTCGCGGTGCGGGTTCGCCGCCGCTGACCGTGCGTTCGGCCACGAAGATCTGCACGGCCAGCGCGACCATCCACAGCGACATAGCCCCCACCTGAATGCGCTGGGCGATGCCGAGGGCGTAGTTCCCCGGCAGATTGTCCGCGATCAGCATCCACAGCGTCACCCCCGATCCGAGGATCAGTATCCACAGCCCGCTGTGCCGCAGAATCGGCCAGCGCCGATACCGGAACGCCGCCGCAGTGAATGCGATCATCGCGACGAAGATCGACATCACCGCGAGCGTGCTGGTCAACGCGTGGATCTGATGTAGTTGCGGGAATAGGCCGTCGTCCTCGGGCGGACACGGATTCGGTGTACAGGTGTGCAGCGGCCACTGCGCGTCGGCGATCGTCGACGCCCCGAAACATGCCAGCGCCACCCACCCGACCGTGGACAACCGCCGCCGCGCGAACGCCACCAGCCCCGCGATCCCCGCGACCAGCGCCAGCGACCCGGTGATCGTGTCCCCCGCGGTGAACACCCAGGCATCGGCCCGTCCCTGTGCGTCCAGTTCACTCAGAAACGATCGCACCGGATTCGTCCGCAACGGCAACACGAACTCCAGCACCCACGACGAATAGCAAACCCCCGCAACGGCAATCGCCAGAGCGATCGCGCACCGAACAGTCCGGGAGCGCCACCACGGCGCGGAACCGACCGACCCAGCGGTCGCACCCGGCGTCATGGTCTGCGCCCATTCGAAGCCACCGTCCGCACCGATCTGTCCCTCTCACGCGCCCCGGGCGCGCATTGCCGTGTCGGCAATATCCGCCCGGACCGGATCAACCCACGTTCACTCGATAGCGACACCTACCCGCCCACTCGCCGTGAACACCCGCGCGTCCGGCGACATTCCACACCACTCCCGGTCGGCCGCCGCACATCCGAGGGCGACCGGCATCCGTGCACTGGGTTCCGAACCGAGCTCCCGGAACGACAACCGCGACTGTTGCCGCATGCTCCACAGGTTCTGTCGGGTCCGGTGCGGGGCACGCGCACTCCGTACCGGAACTCGCCCGGACCGCGTCGAGGCTCGACCGGGGAAGGCGCTTGCCTGTGCGGTGTCATCGCCCTCGATTCCTCGATCCGGGCACGCATACTGGACGGCCGGATACCGGAGTTACTCCTCAATCATCCCTGATGAGCGAGACCAGAACCGCTATTGGGAGGTCAGCGCGGCTTGAACTCGATCGGCGGCGCGGATGGGGTCCTCGTGTTCCCAGACGCGGACCACGGTCCAGCCCGCCGCGGCGAGGCGGGCGTCGGTGTCGCGGTCCCGGACGACGTTCCCGGCCAGTTTCTCGGCCCACCACCGGGCGTTGTTCTTCGGGAAGGTGGCGTGTTCGGGGCAGCTGTGCCAGAAACAGCCGTCGACGTAGACCGCGACGCGATATCGCGGGAAGACCAGATCCGCGCGACGGCGCATCCCGGGCAGCGGCGCGCGATCCACGAAATAGCGGCGGCCACGGCGGTGCAACTCCTTGCGCAACGCGATCTCCGGCTTGGTGCCGACCCGGCGCTGCCGGGACATCCGGGCGCTGGTCGCCGCGTCGGTGCCGGGTCGTCCCGAACTCATGTACACGTCCTCTGCACGCTAAGCGGCCTCCTGCGGTGATCCGCCCATGCGCAGCAGATGGTTCTGCACATCGGCCAGGAAACCCGGCGGGAAGCGCAGTGTCCCACGCCCGGCCCGGCGCAGGAATCCGGCGGTGGCGCGCGCGGACAGCAATTGGGCGTCCTCGAGGAACCAGCGCAGATCCTCGTACGGCGCATGGATCGGCCAGGTCGAGATCGGCACCCGGTACGCCGTCCCGGCCCGCCCCCAGGCCGCGGTCGGCCAGCGCTGCCCGGACAACACGCCATCCTCGGGTATCGCCACCCCCGACGGATCGGCCAGCCGTCCGCCGACCCAGGTCGCCATCCGCACACTCACCGCATTGCCGACCAGTTTCCAGCGATGCCCGGCCCGCACCCCCGGCACGGTCAGCGCGGGGGCGGTCCAGTCCCGCGAAAACCCTTGCAGCCGTTCGGCATCGGTGATGCCGGGCGTCACGATCTCGCCCGAGGGCAGGCGGACGGCCGGTGGGCTGGCGATGCCCAGCCCCGACCCGCCCTTGAGCGTCGGCACGGCATTGACCGCCCAGCCCAGCCCGCGCACCCCCTCGGTCCAGTAGAAGCCGCACGGATCGACCGCCGGATCCCCGATCTCGTGCGGTCCGGCATCGGTCCCGAACAGCACCGGCCGCGGATCTTCGGTGCGCGAGGCCAGCATCAGCACCCGCAATCGCCGCTGCGGCAGTCCGAACGCCCGCGCATCCACCACTCGATACGCCCACATGTAGCCGTATTCCTCCAGCGCGGAGGTGATGTGCCGCATCGCCTGTCCACGCCCGAGTTGCAGCATGAACGGCACGTTCTCGATCAACAGCCACCGCGGACCGCGACGCCGCCGCACCAACCGGAACACCTCGTCCACCAGACCCGAACGCGCACCCGTGATTCCGGCGGTCCGCCCCGCCTGCGACAGATCCTGACAGGGAAAACCCGCCGCGACCAGCTCGGTCCCGGCCGGCAGCGCACGCAACCGGGTGACGTCCTGATGCACCTCGACATCCGGAAAACGCGCCGAAAGCACGGCCCGCGCACCGGAATCGATCTCACACAACAATTCGGTGCTCCACCCGTGCGCGCCGAGGCCGAGCTCGAGTCCGCCGATCCCGGCGAACAGCCCCACCATCCTCGCGCCCGCCACACCTGCCCTTTCGCCGTGAACCCCGACCGGCATCGAGGCGCCTGGATGAGCAGATTACTCGAGCCCGGTCAGGCGACCTCCGGGCAACTCGTGTCCGACGCTCCCGCACGGACAACACCGTGCAGCTTGCGGTACTTACCCGAGCCCACTTACACAACGTTCCATAACAATGGAAGCCGTTGTGCCCCAACGGTTCCACTCGAATACACGACGTAAGGTAGTGACACCTCCAGCCGAGGGGCGGTGGACATGGTCCACACACCGCGCCCAGGAAGGAGGTGATGGGAATGACGAAACATCGCCGGCAAAGAACAATGCCCCGGTCGACTACGGCATGGTGTCGACAGCAGCTGCCGTGATCGCCGGGGCGCTCGCACTGGTCCGCTGGGTGTGGACCAGGTAGCCCATCAGGTGGGGCGTCGTTCACAGCGGCGTTCCACCGCCCAGCATCACTCTCGTGACAGCGGCAGCGTACTCCGGAGCCGATCTCGACGCGGCCGCACAACGCTTCGAACCCGAGACGGGCAGATCTGGAATCGGACGACCGGCGGCTCGCCGCACGGGACCGAAGCGCGGCATCACCACCAGGACGAGTGAGCCGACCTTACGTGCCCATCCGGCATGCTGTGCCTTCGCTGAGATTTCCCTGAGAACGTTGCCGCGTTCTTCCGGTACCGCCCTGACCGCCCGTCGCTCCGCTACGCTGCCGATACACTCGACCGAATAGCGAAGGGCGGCATGATGATCCGGAAGGTTCTGCCGGCGATGGTCGCCGGTGTTCTGATCGCAGCACCGGCGACGGCGTCCGCGGATGTGGCGGTGGGTGCTGTCACCGACCGGCCCGTCGCCGCACAGCACGTCGACTTCAACACCGGTTCGGCGGTGACCGACAGCATTGTCAACGGCCTGGTCCTGTTGATCTTCGGCCCGAACGACCCGCATTACTGCAAATTCCCCTACTGCTTCTGAGCACTCGGCGCCCACACCGCGGACGGCCCCGGATTTCCGGGGACGTCCGCCGTTTCCGGAACGCCTTTCGAAGCGTCCGCCGCCCGCCGCGAACATGTTCGTGCCGAACACCTTTCACGCAACGGTCGACGGTTTGTGTTTTCCGCGTTCACCGCGCAGGATCGCCTGCCGCGCCGCTGCCAAATGCTCGACCGCCGCGGCGAGTTCGCCCGCCGGCAGCGAATAGGGCAGCCGCACATGACGTTCGAACGCGCCGCCGATGCCGAATCGGGGCCCGGCGGCCAGGGTGATGCCGTAGTCGGGTGCGATCGCGGCCAGGCGCGAGCTGATCGGATCGTCGAGAGCGACCCAGAACGACAACCCGCCCGGCGGAATCGGCACCGACCAGCCCGGAAGGTGTCGGGACAGTGCGTTGTACAACACGTCACGCTGCGCTCGAAGTCGCTCGATCCGGTCGGGTAGATGAGTGTGGAGGCTGTCGAGCAGGATGCTCGCGGCCAGTTGTTCCAGGATCGGGGTGCCCAGGTCGGTGCCGGGACGCGTCTGCGACAGGCGGTTCAGGATTGATGATCCGGCCCGGATCCACCCGATCCGCAATCCGCCCCAGATACTCTTCGACGTCGACCCGATGCTGATCGCATCCGGGTGGTCGGCCGCGAACGCGATCGGCCGCGGCAGGTCGATGCCCAGATCGGCCATCGTCTCGTCGACCACCACCGGACAGCCCGGCTCCAGGCCGCGCCGCACCTGCGCGGGCATGCACTGTCCGGTCGGGTTGTGGAAGTCGGGAATGAGATAGGCCAGCGCGGCGTCTCGGCCGGCGACCCGCAGTTGTTCGACATCCCAGCCCTCCGGTTCGAGCGCGACCGGAACGAGGCGGGCGCGGACGTCGGTGAAGGCCCGGATCGCATGCGGGTAGGTCGGATGATCGATCACGACGCGGTCACCGGGGCGGACCAGGGCGCGAGCGATCAGGGCGAGCGCGTGCTGCGCGCCGTTGGTGATCATGATCTGATTCGGACGCGTCGGCAATCCTCGCCCGGCATACCACCGCGCGACCGATTCCCGGAGTTCGGTCACGCCGTCGCGCTCGTACCCCCGGCGATCGAAATAGCGGGGCAACCGTTCCAACGCGGCGCTGAAGGCGCGGTGCAGTATCGGGCCGGGTGCGGCCGGTGCGGCGAACGACAGATCGATCGTCGGAGACGATGACGCGGCCCGCCGGCGCGGCGCCGGATCGTCGGGAAGCCGAACGACGGCCCTCGACCGTGGCCGGGTGTCGATGAATTGCGCGTCGGCCAGCGTCCGATAGGCGGTACCGACTGTCGTGCGACTCACGCCGAGAGCGAGCGCCAGATCCCGTTCGCTCGGCAACGCCGCAGCAATCACCAGGCGTCCATCCAGCACCAGCAGCCGCAGCCGGTCCGCCAGGCGCTGGTGCGCCGGACCCGGCCCCTCATCCCACGAACCGAGCATCCGCGCCACCGCCGTCGAACCGATCTTCATCGAACCAGGATCGCAAATCTGGCTATCGAATCACATACCAGAATCTTGGAGGATGGCCCGGTGACTCCACCGCATCACCAGACCGCCGAACACGGCGATCAATTCGTCCTCCGCCGCATGAACGCTGTCGAACAACTGCGCGCCGGACGCAAACCGCGCAGATCGGCGCAACTGCTGATCGGGCTGATCGGTTACGGCGCATCGGTGATGGTGCTGGTCACCTCCGGGTTGGGCGCCGCCAGCTGGAGTGTGCTCACCGAAGGCATCGCCGGGTCCACCGGAATCTCGTTCGGCGCCGCGACCAACCTCATCGCCGTTGTCGTACTCCTCGCATGGATCCCCATGCGCGAACTTCCCGGCCTGGGAACACTTCTCAACGTCGTGCTCATCGGCTTCGCCGCCGACGCGACCGCACGGATCGTTCCGGACCCACCCGATATCGAAATCCGAGTGCTCTACCTGATCGCCGGGATCATCGGCTTGGCGTTCTTCGATGCCCTCTACCTCGGCGCACAGTTCGGCTCCGGGCCACGTGACGGACTGATGACCGGCCTGGTCCGACTCACTCGCAAACCGATTGCCCTGGTACGCACGGTCATCGAAGTCACCGTGGCCACCACCGGCTGGCTGCTCGGCGGCACCATCGGCATCGGCACCGTACTCATCGCCTTCGCCATGGGCCCCCTCGTCGGTTACTTCCTGCCGCGGGTCGCCGTCGAAGCGGCCACTCCGCTCACGGCGCCTCGTCGACCGCCCGCGCGGCGTCGTGGTCGAGGACGGCGGCGGCGGTGCGCTCGATGATGCCCAGGCTGACCTCGTCGGGCTGGTATTTCGGCTGAATGACGCTGTGGCCGATGGTCGAGAGCCAAATGAAGTACGGATACAGCGACTGCTGTCGGTACGCCAGCCAGGCCGAACCGAAATCGGGCGCCGGAGCGCCGCATTCCGCGAGCCGGTCGAGGTAGACGGTCAACAACTCGCGGTCCCATTCGCGCCGATCGGCAACGGCGAGGCCGGAATTCACCACATAGGCGAAGTCGTAGGCCCAGCTGCCACGCAACACGACCTGCCAGTCGGTGAACCCCATCCGCCCCGCGCGGGTGCGGTAGGTGTTGCCGATATGGGAATCGCCGTGCAGGAATGTCTGCGGGCCGGAGCTGGCGATCTCCAAAGACCGTTCCAGTGCCCGGTACAGCCGGTCATGTTGGCCCGCAAGTGCTTCCGGCAGCACCGACGCCGCGCGCCGGGCGCCCACCCGGGACCGCTTGGACATGCCGATCAACCGGTCGAGATTCGCGAAATGAGCTCGCGGCGGCTTCAACCAGGCGTGCCGATCGAGTTCGGGATGGTTCCAGTAGTAGGCATGCCAGGTTGCCATGGTGCGCAACAGATCTTCGATCTGGCCGCGGCTGATGGGGGTGTGCGGTGAGCAGAAGCTGGCGCCCTTACTGCTGTCGATATCCTCGAGCAGTGAGATCGTGCGTCCCGATCGCTGGTCGATAGCGCTGTGGTAACTCCGCGGGGCCTCGATATCGAGTTCCGGGCGCAGGTGAGTGAAGAATCCCGGCTCGCCACCGAGGATTCCGGCGAGATCGAGGGTGAGCCGCTGTTTGAAGTGCGCGGTGGTCTTGGCGAACAACCGCTCCGGCAGTGCGGCGGCCCGGCCCGCTTCGTTGTATGTGACAGTGAGCTTCCATCGGGTCGATGTGCCCGCGCTGACGTTCTCGGTCGCGAACGACTCGACCGCGGCTCCGTCGTGTCCGTCGCAGAGCACGGCCGTCAGCCACTGCGTGGTGACCTCACGTCCGGTGACCGGAATATCCGTCGCGGCGACGGCGCGTGGCCGGGCGATCCGTTCCCGGGCGACGTGTCCGCCGATGCGAGCGATCCCTCGCACCGTCTCCAACACGGGATTGCGGCTGGATACATCGGTCACGGCTGTCTCCTGCGGCTGGTTCGTCGATGAGAGGCGGACCGGGCGACCGTCTCCGCCCGGAACGGTATGGCAGCGCGACCCCGGGAACATCCGTCGCGACGGCCGAAAATATCCGCATCCTGCGCGCCGAGGCCCTGGAGCCGATGCCGCTGTGGTCGGACAGCACGGACCGGGCGCCGGACGGCTCCGACCGCCTTAGACTCGGCCGAATGCAGGAAACCACCGTCTTGGTCGGCCGCGATGCCGAGATCGAGGCACTGGCCTCGCTCGCGGCGCGGGCCATTGCCGGTCAGGGTGTGGTCGCCCTGGTGGAGGGCGAGGCCGGCATCGGCAAAACCGCACTGCTCGAGGCGGTTACCGCGCGTTATGCGGCGGCCGGGCTGCGCGTGCGCCGTGGCGCCGCCGACGAACTTCGGCGGGACATGCCGTTCGCCGCGGTCTGCTCCTGGCTGGACGCGGACCGCGGCGCGGCCGATGACGCGACGGATCGCATTCGGGCACTGCTGCGCGGCACGGACGGTGGTGCCGCGGCCACCCACGAATTCGCTGTCAGCGAGGCGATTCTGGAACATGTCGATACCTGGTGTTCCGCGGGCCCGGTCGCGCTGATCCTGGACGACACGCACTGGGCGGACCGGTCGAGCCTGGCGGTGCTGCACCGGCTCGGCGCTCTCGCCGACGACCTGCCACTGGTGGTTCTGCTCGCCGCGCGCCCACTCCCGCGAGACGCGGCCTTCGCCGAGGTGGTGACCGACCTGGCCGCGCGCCGCGCGCCGCGGGTGCGGCTCGGGCCGTTGACCGACGCCGCGACCACGACACTGGTCGGGCATCTGGTGCGAGCCACCCCGGGTCCGGGCCTGCTGCGCACGGCCCTCGGCGTCGGCGGAAATCCGCTCTACATAACGGAACTGGTGGCCGCGCTGCTGCGCGACGGATCGATCACGGTCGTCGCCGACACCGCCGATCCCACCGGAATCACCGCGGAACCTTCGCTGTCCGAGGCGATTTCGCAGCGACTGGATACGCTCTCCCGCCCGGTACGCGACGTACTGCCCATGGCCGCGGCGCTCGGCCCGGTGGTGCACGTCACGGAACTGGCTGCGGTGCTGGGCAATCCGATTTTGGAGACCTGGGCAACGGCCACCGAGGCGATCGACGGCGGACTGCTCGTGCAGGTGAATTCCGAACTCGTGTTCCGGCACGACGTGATCCGCCAGGTGCTGGCCGAGCGACTGCCCGCCTCGCTGCGATCGGATCTGCTCCGGCGCGCCGGGCAGGTGCTGCAGCAGACCGACGCACCGATCGAGCGGGTCGCCTATTACCTGTCGAGGGATGACCGCGAGCTGGACGGAGCGAGTCTGGATTGGCTGGTGGCGGTCGCGGACACGTTGATCGTGCGCGCACCCGATCTGGCGGTGCGGCTGCTGACCCGCGCGGCGACCACCACCGACACCCGCCTGCGGCCGACGCTGATCAGGCTGCAGGCCAAGGCACTGTTGTGGAACGGATCGGCGACAACGGCCGAATCGGTGGTCCGGTCCGCGTTGTCCGCGTGGCCCGCGCCGGGCGACGACGTAGAACTGCGCTGGTTGCTCGCACAGGCCTGCCATGCCCAGGGCCGGATGGCCGACGCCGTCGCGGTGGCCGAAGAGGCGTTGTCCACGATGCGGCTCGGCCCCGCGGACAAGGGCCGCATGCTCGGCATGGCCGGACTGGACAATTTCTTCCTGAACCGGCTTGCCGCGGCCGAGGCGGCCGGGCGGCAAGCGCTGCAACTGGGCGAGTCCGCCCAGGATCCGCTCGCGACCGGCTGGGGCCTCATCACGCTGGGAGCGGTTCGCTACACCGAGGGCTACCTCGACGAAGCCGTGCAGCTCAGCGGCCGGATCCCGGCCCTGTTCGAGAACGGAACCGGGTCGGACCAGTTCGACCCGTACATCCTGCACGCGCACTGTCTGATCGAGCTCGGCCGGTTCGCCGAGGCCGAACAGAGGCTGACCACGGCCATCCGGCACAACCGCAGCTCACACGGTGTGTATCTGTCCGCGAACCTGGTGGCCAAAGCGCGATTGCACCTGCTCGACGGTCGCTGGGACGATGCGCTGGCCGAATGCACCTCCGGCGTGGAGGCTCCCGATGTCCTCGGCTACGCGCTGGTGGCCGAGGCCTTGGCGGCGCTGATCGGCATACATCGGGGAACGTTCCTACCGGACCCGGATACGGTTCCCGCCCCGGACGGCCGGTTGGGCAGTAACGGCTACGCACAGTTCCATCCCTGGGTCAACGCGCTGGTACACGAGACGACCGGCAATTCGGACCTGGCGCTGAAGCTGCTGCTGGACGCGTATCACGAACTGACCGACAGCCTGGCCGGACCGACGTTGTATTACACCTTTCCCGATATCGCCCGGCTGGCGGCCGACGTCGGCGACGACGATGCGGCTCGGACCGTGACCGCGGCTGCCGACGCCCTGGTGGCGCGCCGGCAGACCCCGGCCAGAACCGCGACCGCACTGCTGTGCCGGGGTATGGCGGAGCGCGACGCGACGACCGTGCTCGATGCCGCGCGGTCGTTCGCGCGGGCCCGATGGCCGCTGCACGAGGCGCAGTCCCACGAGAACGCCGCCGTGCTGCTCGCCGCGTCGGGGCGGGTGGCCGACGCCCGCGCGGCGCTCGACACAGCGGTGGAAGGGTTTTCGCGGCTGGGCGCCGCGTGGGACAGCGCTCGCGCGGTCGCGCGGGTGCGGCCCTACGGCATCCGCCGCGGCGTGCGCGGCCCACGCAACCGTCCCAAGTTCGGTTGGCCGGCGCTGACCGAGACCGAACGCAAGGTGGCCGCCCTGGTGGCCGAAGGGTTCTCGAACTCCGATATCGCTGCTCAAATGTTCCTGTCGCGCAGGACGATTCAGTCACACGTGTCGAATATTCTGGCCAAGCTCGGCATCCGCTCGCGGCGCGAGGTAGCCGCGGCCGTCCCGCGCGCGCCGTGATTCGGCCCGCGCGGCGGCAGCGATGTCACGGCAAGGTCAGGGGTGGCGTGGCGGGAAATACGACCGGCAGCGCGGTCAGTGAGCGGTGAAAAGGTCCGGGCCGCCAAGACAATTCGTCTCTGGGCACGGCCAGGCTCAGTTCCGGCAGGGCGTCGAGCAGCTGGTCGATGGCGTCCTGGGCGATCAGATATGCCACCGAATTCGCCGGGCAGGCATGGGGACCGGCGCTCCAGGCGAGATGTGAACGGTTGTCGGTGTACTCGCCGTTGTTGATCTCGGGATCGTTGTTGCAGGCGGCCAGGCTGATCATGACGGGCTGGTGCGCCGGGAGCCAGACATCATCGATCAGGATCGGTTGCCGCGGAAAGGTTATCGCGTAGTTCGACAGGGGCGGATCGGTGAAGAGCAGTTCGTCCAGGGCGTCCCGGGTCGACAGGCTGCCGCCGAGCAGGCCGCCGCCGAACCGGTCGTCGGTGAGCATCAGCTGCAGTGTGTTGGCGATCAGGTTCTGCAGCGGTTCGATTCCCGCGCCGTAGAACGACAGCACCTGATGGATCATTTCCTCGTTGTCGAGTTCGGTCCGATGCTGCAGCAGTCGCGTCACGACATCGTCGCCGGGATGGGACCGCTTGAGAGACACCAGGTCCGACATCGCACCGGCGAACATGGCGCTGCCTTCGGCCGCGTTCACGCCGTCGAACATCGCCGCCATCCCGGCCGCGGCACGCTGACCGATGTCCTGCGGACAGCCGAGCATGGCGTTGATCATGGTGAACGCGAGCGGCAGCGCATATTGCGAGATCAGATCGGCGGTGCCCGCGGCGCAGAAACCGTTGATCAGCGAGAAGGCGACCTGCTCCACGACGCCACGCAACGCGAACTGATCGATCCCGTTGACGCCGTCGACCGTGGCCTGCCGGTAGCGCTGGTGTTCGGCGCCGCTGGTGCGGATCGCGGCGGGACGCCATTCCAACATCGGCAGCACCGGGCAGTCTCTCGGGATATCGCGTTGCCAGATCCGGGAATCGGCCGGGAAATGTGCGGGATCGTGCAGGATGCGCAGCGCGGTGCGGTAGCCGATCACCAGGGTCGCGGGCACGCCGGGCGCGAGATCCACCGGTACCAGCGAGCCGTACCGCGCGCGCATATCGCGATAGGCGCGGTGCGGGTCGGCGGAGAATTCCTCGGTGTACAGCGCCACCCGCGGACCGGCGAAGTCGGTCGGCGAGGTCGTGGCGGTCTCGATCGAAGGTCGTGTCACTGATGCGGCTCCAGGCGAGAGATCGGATGGTGGGGTTCGTGCGGCCGGAGCCGAGTGCACCGAGCCACGCGCGGAATCGCTTGCGCCGCTGAGAAAAAGCCTCACGCCGGCACCACGCACTCCGCGGTCGAGCAGAAGCGGCGCAGGCGAATTCGACCGCGACGCCCGAAGAGGTTACCGCCACACATCGTCCGACGACTGCCGGTAACACCACCTTCCCGCTGGTGGGGTGCCGCGTGCGCGCGGATACACCGGCGAGCGCCGGTTACCGGACTTCCCGAGCAACCCGGGTGCGCGGATCAAGGCTGTTTGCTGGGATGATGCTAGCTGCTAGCCTGAAATCACGAGGAGGGCGTTTTCCGACGCCACGACGCTGCGATCCGCGATGACGCACGAATTCGATGTCGACGGTTGTGACCAGAGGTTCCAGATATCGGACACGAAGATCGAGCACGTAGCCGCTGAACAGATTCCACTGAATTTGTCGCTGGTCAGTCACACTCGTGGAAGGGGCCGTATGTACGATCCCGACGTCGCGAATCCGGGCCGAGCGCGGGCGGTCGCCGCGTGATCACGCGACTGGTCGTCTTAGGCGGTACGGGAGACCTCGCCGGTCGCTACCTGTTGCCGGGTGTCAGCGCACTGTTCGCGAACGGGCATCTGGACAGTCGCTTCGAAATGGTGTGTGCCGATCGGAAGGGCCGGAGCGAGGAACAGTTTCAGCAGTGGGTCGCGACCCAACTCGATCGCCATGCCGCCGACGCACCGGCCACGGCGCGGAAGGCGACCGAGGCCGCGACCCGCTATCGACGGGCGGATATCCAGAGTTCGGAGGATGTGGCGCGGCTGATACCCGGCGACGAACCGGTCGCGATCTACCTCGCACTCCCCCCGGCGCTGTTTCCCACGGCGGTCACGACGCTGCACGAGGCCGGTCTGCCGGCGGGCAGCCGGATCGTGCTGGAGAAGCCGTTCGGTGAAGATCTGGCCGGTGCGGAGGAGCTGAATCGGCTGCTCGCGGATCTCGTGCCCGAACAAGCCGTGTTCCGAGTGGACCATTTCCTCGCCATGACGACCGTGCAGAACCTGCTCGGCAGCAGGCTGGCGAATCGGATACTCGAGTCCGTCTGGAACAGCGCGCACATCGCCGAGGTGGAGATCATCTGGGAAGAAACCCTCACGCTCGAGGGCAGAGCCGGATATTACGACTATGTCGGCGCCCTCAAGGACATGGTGCAGAACCACCTGTTGCAACTGCTGTGCCTGATCGCCATGGAACCGCCGATCACCCTGTCCGAACGCGATCTTCGGGACCGGAAGGTCGATGTCCTGCGATCGATCCGCCCCCTGACCGACGCCGATATCCCGCGCCGCACCAGCCGTGGCCGTTATCTGGCGGGCAGCATCGGCGAGCGCGACGTTCCCTCCTACGTCGAGGAACACGGCGTCGATCCACAGCGACGGACCGAGACGTTCGCCGCGGTCGAGCTGACGATCGACAGCTGGCGCTGGTCGGGTACGAATTTCGTGCTGCGCAGCGGCAAAGCGCTGGGTTCGGATCGCAAGGAGGTCGCCGTCCACTTCCGCCCGGTCCCCCACATACCCTTCGGTCACCAGGGCACCGCCGCGCCCGACGTGCTGCGATTCGGGCTCGATCCCGAATGCCTGTCGCTCGAACTCACCACCATCGGACCCACCGTCAACACCCTGGAACCACTCACCCTGACCGCGCAGATGCACCCGCCGGAACTTCCTGCCTACGGCAGGCTCCTGCTCGACGTACTGCGCGGCGACCCGTCCCTGGCCATTCGCGCCGACGAGGCCGAACAGGCCTGGCGGGTGGTCACTCCGATTCTGTCGGCCTGGTCCCGCAACCTCGTGCCGCTCGACGAGTACCCGGCGGGCACCTCGGGACCATCCCGCCCGATCCGCTGAGCCAGGGCCCGCCGCAGGCGCGGCGACCGGCCGCGGTCGGACCGAACCCCATCCCCTCTGGACAAGGAGATCGTCGTGACGAGCGAATCACAGCGTGGCAAACGCCCCCTGGCCGCGATGTTGACCGGCCCCTACGGGCATCCGTTCCATCCGATCCTGGTGACCGTGCCGATCGGGGCGTGGATCGCGAGCCTGGTGTTCGACATCGGTTCCCACGTGGTCGACGACCCGGACTTCCTCGCCCGGGGAGCATTGTGGCTGATCGCGATCGGCGTGATCGGCGCGCTCGTCGCCGCGGCGGTCGGAACGCTGGACCTGGTGACCATCCCCACCCGCACTCCCGCGTTCCGGACCGGCCTGCTGCACATGGGCCTGAATCTGGCCGTTCTGGTGGCATTCGTCGTCGGATTCCTGTGGCGGTACGACAGCGGCGGACCGTACGACGCCACCGCGGCCGGACCGTTGGTGCTGAGCATCATCGCCCTGCTCGTCCTGGGCGGCTCGGGATATCTCGGCGGCAAACTCGCCTACCACTACGGTGTGCGAGTCGCCGACGAAGCAACCCAGGCCACCGGATTCGAACGTCCCTAGTCGCGAGATCTCCGCGCGACCGCGCGCCGATCTCGTTGCGTCCTGTCCTGGTCGAATTCCAGATACAGCCCTTCCACTCAGCGGTCGTCCGCGTCGGCGGCCACCCACACTCCCGGGAGGGCAGCACACAGACCCCGGGCCATCGCTGTGCCCAACACATGAAACGTGCGTATTTCGTTTTCCGAGAAAATACCGTGATCGGTGGGTTTCGATTCAATAAACTCTCCGGCACATATACGAGGTTCGACGTATCGTCTGTCGCGGAGAAAAGAGTGCCCAGAGTTATCCACTCCTGCACGGATCCACAGGCCTTTCGTCCAGCCGAAAGCCGGTGTCGACCCAGTAGCCGGCGCATTACCGACTGGCGGTTACGCGCGATTGCGGCGGGAGTGGCCCGGCCGCGGTACATCACCCGCGCGCCGGTGATCCTTACGCACACCTGAAATTTCCATACCACGGTTCGCGAAATCCCTGACGATACCCGCGCGCACGACAGCGGGTTTCCAACGGTCGAGTCAGCTG
The DNA here is from genome assembly GCF_001613305.1 of Nocardia vaccinii NBRC 15922. Taxonomy (GTDB): domain Bacteria; phylum Actinomycetota; class Actinomycetes; order Mycobacteriales; family Mycobacteriaceae; genus Nocardia; species Nocardia vaccinii. The sequence goes on along the minus strand of NZ_BDCC01000007.1, from coordinate 182,947 downwards.
ATCATGGAAGGAGATTCTCCGTGCACCACCCGCGTGTTTTCGACATCCGCATTCTCGGCATCACCGCCGCTATTACCGCGGTTTCCGTGATGAGTTCTCCCGCTGCGCAAGCCGAATCCAGCGGCCACGACTGGGACGCGGTCGCCGCGTGTGAAAGCGGTGGAAACTGGAGCGCCGACACCGGCAACGGTTACTTCGGCGGCCTCCAGATCGCCCGCAGCACGTGGCGGGCCGCCGGCGGCACCGGGTCGCCCGCGCAGGCCAGTCGCGCCGAGCAGATCCGCGTCGCCGAGACCGTCCTGGCCAACCAGGGCCGCAGCGCCTGGCCGGAATGCGGGGCATACCTGTAACAGCCCTCGCGGAGCGCGCGTAGTCCCGGCGGAGCCGGTCGATCGCAGACCCCGCCGGGACCGCGAGGGTCCTTCTCGTTACCCCGTTTGTATCGGGCTCGGGGCGTACCGCCCGAAACGCCACCGCCGTCGGTCGTGCGGCGATGCCACATAACGGAACGACGAATGATCGCTTCATCATGCTCGGCAGTGGCCCCGGTGCGGCAATACTGTTCCGAATGGACGAACCGTTCGCTCCGACGGAGGTTGCCGCAAGCTGCCGGGTGGATCCCTCGACAGCAGGCAGCTTCCGCTTCTGGTTCGCCACCGGCCGCTGGGAATGGTCACCGGAAGTGTTCCGCATGCACGGATATATTCCCGGCGAGATCGAGCCGACCACCGAACTGGTGCTGTCGCATAAACACCCCGAAGACCGTCAACAGGTCGCCGACCTGATAAACCGCGCGGTACAGAATGGCGAACCGTTCTCCAGCCGCCACCGTTTTTTGGACACGACCGGCGCGATACACAGCGTCATGGTGGCCGCGGACCGTATCGTCGATGCCTCCGGAACCGTCGCGGGCACGTCGGGCTTCTACATCGACTTGACGGACACACTGGTCCGAAACGAAAAAGCAACGGTCGCAACGGTACTGCCGGAAATGCTGGAAGCCAGAGCAGTGATCGAAAAAGCCAAGGGCGTACTGATGCTCATGTACCGAATCAGCGACGCCCAAGCATTTCGACTATTGGTATGGCGTTCCCAGGAAACCAACGTAAAACTCCGCGCCCTGGCGTCCCGATTGATCGCCGACCTGTCGCTGCTCCCGCCCCCCGAGCCCGGGATGATGAATGTGTTCGATCACGTCCTGCTGACCACCCACGAACGGCTTCACGGCGAACATCGCTGAGGATCACTCGGCCGGGGACCTGGCGCACCGAGGGTTCGACCTCGACGGCCCGGCCGCGCGCTCCCGGCCGACGGGTGTCGATCAGATCGTGGCCGTGTCGATCACGAAGCGGTAGCGCACGTCCGAGTTGTCGACCCGTTCGTACGCTGCGTTGATCCGACTCGCCTCGATCAGCTCGATCTCCGCGCCCAGGCCGTGCTCGGCGCAGAAGTCGAGCATCTCCTGTGTCTCGGCGATGCCGCCGATCATGGAGCCGGCGAGGATCTTGGATCCACCGAGAAGCGAGAACAGATTGAACGAGATGGGCTCCTCGGGGGCGCCCACGTTCACCAGTGCGCCGCCCGTCTTCAGCAGGCTCAGGTACGCGCCGAAGTTCAGCGGGGCGGACACCGTGGAGAGGATGACATCGAAGGAACCGGCCAGATCCTCGAACGTCTTCGGATCGTTGGTGGCGTAGTAGTGGTCGGCGCCCAGCCTCAGGCCGTCGTCCTGCTTGCGCAGCGACTGCGACAGGACGGTGACCTCCGCGCCGAGAGCATGGGCGATCTTGACGCCCATATGCCCCAGTCCGCCGAGACCGACCACTGCGACTTTCTTGCCGGGACCGACGCCCCAGCGCTTGAGCGGGGAGTACGTGGTGATGCCGGCGCACAACAGCGGCGCCGCCACGTCGAGGGGGATGCCCTCGGGGATGCGGACGGTGAACGCCTCGGCAACGACGATCTTCTGCGAGTAGCCGCCGTAGGTGGGTTCGCCGTCCTTGCCGATGCCGTTGTAGGTCTGCACATTTCCCTGCACGCAGTGCTGTTCCTGGCCGTTGCGGCAGGGCTCGCACTCGCGGCAGGAGTCGACCATACAACCGACGCCGACGCGATCGCCGACCTTGAACTTCGTCACGCCGGAACCGACCGCCTCGACGACGCCGGCGATCTCGTGCCCCGGGACCATCGGGAAGATGGCCTCACCCCAGCCTGCACGGGCCTGGTGAATGTCGGAGTGGCATATCCCGGCGAACTTGATATCGATCAGTACGTCGTATTCGCCGACCGTGCGGCGCTCGATGGTGGTGCGCTCCAGCGGAGCCTTGGCGCCGGGCGCGGCGTATGCGGCAACAGTAGTGGTCATGACGTCCAGCGTGCTGGACGAATCGACGTTCGCCCAGACCACCGCTTTGCGTACGTCCAGTGTTCCTACTACTGACAGCATCAGGCTCATGGTCGTACGACCGGGAATACTGGAGAGCATGAGCGACAACCCCGCCCCGGACGATGCTCACAGCAGCCACTCCGACGGCCTGGACCAGCGCGCCGAGCTCAGCGAGTTCCTGCGCACGCGTCGGGCCCGGCTCGAGCCGGGTGATGTGGGGATTCCCTGGCACGGGCGACATCGGCGGGTGCCGGGCCTGCGTCGTGAGGAACTGGCGCAGTTGGCCGGCGTATCCGTGGCCTACTACACACGGCTCGAGCAGGGCAATGGGCGCAATGTATCGGCGGAGGTGCTCGATTCGATCGCGCGCGCCCTGCGGCTGACCGATGCCGAACACGCGCATCTGACCCGCCTCGCCAAGCCCAAGCAACTGCGGCGCAAGTATCGAGCACCCAAGCGGCAGCAGGTGCGGATCGGGCTGCGACAACTGCTGTGGTCGATGGACGAGATGCCCGCGTACGTGGCCGGGGCGCGGTCGGAAATCCTCGCCTGGAACCGGATGGCGGCGGCGCTCTTCGGTGACTGGGGACAATTACCGCCGGCCGAACGCAATTGGGCGTGGCTGACCTTCCTTTCTCCCGACTACCGGCGGCTGTTCCTCGACTGGGATTCCAAGGCGTCCGACATGGTCAGCTACCTGCGGTTGTACGCGGGTCAGCACCCGGACGACCCGGAACTGTCGGCGCTGGTGGGGGAACTGTCGGTCAAGAGCGAGGAGTTCCGGCGGCTGTGGGCCACGCACGACGTGAAAGAAAAGGGGCACGGTGTCAAGCGGATGCGGCACCCTCTGGTCGGCGAGCTGACCCTGGCGTACGAGACGTTGTACCTGCCGGACGACGCGGAACAGTACCTGTGCGTCTACCACGCGGAACCGGGCTCGCCGTCCGCTGAGGCCCTGTCCCTTTTGGCCAGCTGGGGCACGGACGCCGCCCAAGCACCCTCCGATTCGACTCGCCCCTGACAGAACCACCGGAACCACGCCATCCGGGCTCGACGATGGGGCCGGCATATCACCGCAATGTCGACGCCATGGCCGCGCACAGCCATTGGGGTCCGCGAATTCGGCGGCGACCGAGCGCTGAATTCCTCGAAACTCGCTGGTCGGCCGAACTGTGGTGTGGGCGCGGCCATCGCCATTACCGGGATTGCCGCCGCCGGCACGGCCGTGGCGACCGCATGCGTATGGCAGTTCGATGAATCTCCCTGGTCATCTCACTTGCCTTTTCCGGACCTCGGTGAACGAACCGAATACCTCCTATCGATTCGTTACCGTGCGCGTTTTGCTCGCACAGCCGTGAACTCGCCCGAGACCCCCGAGGCGGTGTGCGCGGCAGCGGTGACCACTACTGCCGAATATCTGCGGCCCGGTGAGCGTCACGCTCGAATCCTTCACCGCGGCAACCGATATCGCCGAGGGGCGGGGTCATCATGGCTGGGAATATCGTACTATGGTCTCGCTATTTCGTAGATCGAGATTTCGTGAAAGGTGCGTATGCGCAGGGTTGTTCGTCTCGGAGTTATCGGTTTCGGCATTGTGGCGGGCGTCGCCATGGGTGCGTCATCCGCCTGGGCGGGGCCGGATATGGTTGGCCCCCATCCCGGTTGTGATGACAACGGCTTCTGTAAGCCCGGGGCCCCACGTCCCCACTTTCGGCAAGACGACGATCCATTGGGTCCGACGCTGAAATTGTTTCAGGACTGTGTTGCGACCGGTTCGCACAGTCCCGACCCGGGCGTATGGTGTCCTGGCGGCGCAATTCCACGTGGCGGTATCTGACCTGAGCGGTCGGCGTATGACCTCGGATGGAGGTGTCCCCGCACCCGTCCAGAAACCATGGGCCACCTCCGTCCAGGGTCTCTCGGGAAGCGCCCGCAACCGCCGGACAGGCGAGGGGAAACCGATCAATTGAGTACATACCAAAGCCTGACGCCGCTGAGCCGCGATGACGCGCTCGAAATGATGTCATCGAGCGATACAAGGGTTGCGGGTGAAGCGATACTGCGTCTGGCCCTTCACGATCCAGACGGGGGATGGGTAACCGATCGCGCGCTCGAGCTGCTCAACAACAGCGCCCCAGAAGTGCGGATCACCGCCGCCACCGCATTAGGGCACGTTGCACGCATCCATCGGTCGATCGACCAAGCGCGCGTTGTGCCGGCCCTCCGCCGACTATTGGACGATCCGGCAACTGCCGGCCGGGCCGAAGACGCCCTGGATGACATCGAAGTATTCGCAAACCCTCATAACGGCAGCGCCACAAATGCTGACGACTAATTCCTCAGGCGCTCAGTACCGCCGATCGAGCGGACATCCAATTCCGCAAGCTGCACGCTGCCGACGGACTCTGGTCCACGGGATGATGATCGGCTGCGTGAGGTCACGGCTTGTTTACCTCGCCCGCAGTCGAGGTCGCCATCCGAACGACCGCTGACGCTGTCCGGGTTCTGCCCAGCGCCCCGTGCCGCTTATTCAAGTCTTCCGGAGTCCGTTGAACACCCTCAACCCAGATATGGCTGCCGACGATGCTCCACATGATGCCGTAGCAGGAGCCGCGTGGTTCGCCGACCGGCAGACCGACGGCATCCTGTTCACCACCCTGCAGAAGTTCGGACTCACCAAGGATGAGAACGACTCCGGCTCGACCACCCACTGCTGGCGGATCGGCGCAACGTCAGCGCATCGGCGCAACGTCGTCGACGCGAGGCATGCCCCGCGTGCCACACATCCCGAAGTCATCAGAGGCCGAGGTAGGCGACGGACCGCTCACCATCTCGTCGAAAAGCTCACGCCCCGGCTCGGACCATGCCCGAAGACGAACACGGATCGCTACTCATATCCGTACCCGGCAAAAGGGTGGAGGATTTGCCTGTGCCACAGGAAATTCCGCTGCGCCTGCGTCAGCCTGACAAGATCGGCGACTTCCGAGAAATCTCGTTGGACAACATCGATCTGGTAGTCGATGATCTCGCGGCCCTCGGCCTTGCTCAGGCCGTATACAGCGCACGCATTCAGCAAGGCAGCGAACGACGAGTCTCGTTGTCCCGCACGATCGAACGCCATCGCCTGCGCGGACGTCTCACCTGAACGCGGTTGTGGGCACAGGTCGTAGGCGGGTGTCAGTCGAAGATCTCGCCCGTTCCAGAACGCGGCATGATTGCGCGCATGATCGTCATTGTTGCCGATGGCGACGTTGAACACGATGCGCTCGAACAGCTTTCGGCCGACCTGCGGGTCAGCTCCGTCGCGGCGCAAGACGTCCAGCAGGTCGGGATAGGTGGCATACCGAGCCTCCATTTCGTCGAGGCCGAGCATCGTCAGTCCCGAGACCAGGATGCGCCGGTCGCCCGGTCGCCCTCGGTCGAAACGCTCGACCACCAGGATGTCCTTACCCAGGGACGAGGTGACGAACGAATGCGGCGTGTCGATGCCGACCCTCCGCGCGAATTCGATGGCCAACGCTTCGGAGTTCACCACCGGATAGTGGTCGGAGGTCGACGAGAATTTGGCGATACACGGAACCCCGTCGACATCGATCAGCGCTTTGGGACGCGCGCCACCGATGGAAGTCCCCCGCACCAGAGCCGCAGTCAACTCGGGACCGATCGGCCGCCCTTCCTGCAACGCATCCGCGGCCGCGTGCAACTCGTCGATTGTCGCAGTAGTGCCGCGTGGGACATAGGTTTCCGGGCTGGCTTGAAAATCGAGTCCGCCGATGCGGTTCGAACCCGATTCGAGAAAGTAGGTGATCTGGTCGAGATCCCCAGGATCGGCGTCACGACCTCGGGCGCCATGTACCCGCTCCAGTATCACTCGTTGTCCCCACGAGTCCGGTCCGGCATCACGCAGAACCGAGGCGATCGCCACATTGCCGGACGGCTCCTGCCAGCCGCTGATGAGCGGAAGCTCCGGCGGGTACAGGCTGATCGCATCCGGACGATCGAGGTAGCTACGTCCGTATCCGAAGCGGTACCGGCTCCCGTGACGCTGAACGCGCCCGGCGACGACCGGTTGCAGGTGACCGGGAAGCCACGCCCAGACATAGGCGTCTTCTCCCCGAGGAGAACTGCCGTCAGAAATCGAGGCCATCGTCGTCTCCCTTGGAACGCGGCCGGTATTCCCGAGCAGGGATCAGCGCAACGCGCTCCTGCCCTCGTCTGCGAAGCCGAGCCAACTCGTCACCACTCGCGGCGAAGAGCGGAACCCCCACAACAGAGGCCGCACTGAATACTGTGCCCACAGCGACCCCCGGCGCCCCTCGCTCGATGGCCGTAATCGTCCGCGGCCCCACACCGACACGCGCCGCCAAGTCAGCAGCACTCCAGTTCTTGTCATGCCTGGCAAGCCGGATCTGCGCACCGAGCACACTCAACGCATCGGCTGCCCCCCGGGTCGGAGCAATTTCACGCTTGGCCATTGGTCCACCTACCATTAAAGTGCAGTAGATCTACTCTACTGCACTTTAATAGTGAACAGCGATCGATCTCGCCGGTTTCAATCGGCATCCCGCGTAGCCAGCTCACGCGCACAGCTTCGACCGAGACAGCGCTCAGGCCGACCAGTTCACTCGGATGGGTAGGAGATGACGCGACCAGCACGCCGACGTCAGCAGCATCGACAAGACCACGAAAGTAGCAAGGTTTCGTGCCGAATTCGAAGCCGATCGATTTCCGATGCTCGTGCCCATCGACGACGACCGCGATCCCGATCGCGTCCTCGACGGCAAGCCCGGCGATGGCGAACCATAACCGATCCGGCCGTCGCAACGTCGGAATTCGCTTGCGAGACATCTGCTTCAGCGGCAGGTAGTCAGGCGTGCGCTCAGGGCGCGGCCCCGATCATCGCGGTCACTCACAGACCCGACGCCGAGCTGTGGTGGTCAACAACCAAACCGACCTGCACACGGTTTCGAGCATCGACCGACAGTCAGCGGCCTAACGGCCTCGCAGACAGGTGGATAGCTTGCCTCTGAGCTGCGTGGCAGGCGATCCACTCGAACGTCTCAGCCTTCCGATTTGCTCCACGATGCGCTATGCGATCAACCTGCTCACGCCGCGCCACGCGCACTCGCCCCCGGCAAACTGTCGCCAATGCCGATCCGCTGGCGTCTTCATTACACGATCGCTGCAGCTGCCATCGGTTCGAGATCACCGAATCACCACTACACAGCCAAACACCTTCCAACTGCGACTATTACGAGAAAGCACACCTCGACAAGCCGCGTCACGGGAACAGGCCGTCTGCCCGGTAGCATCGTGGCAGCACCGATCCAACGGATCCGTTCAGGCGCCTCGGACAGCACGGCCATCACAAACCTCAGCGGCACCACCCGGAAACTGAGGCGACGCCCAACCCGTTCGCACACCGGAACGGAAGAAGCCCCTTCCGCGACGAGCGAAAAGGGCCTCCTACCAGCGCGCCCGAAGGGATTCGAACCCCTAACCTTCTGGTCACTGATCGCGGATTCCCTACAGTTCCCGCACTATCCCGGAAAACCCTTGTAGCTAGGCGATTTTCGTCGAATGACGACGAACCGCCATCCCGGAGTATCCCCGCAGTTCCCGCTCGAACCACGGGAGAATTACGGGAGAGGTCTAGTTGCCGCGCGCGAGCTTCGCGGCGCGGCGGGGAGCCAATGAGCTACTCGGGTGTGGGACCTCTTGGCCGACACTCTCCGCGGATCTACCGACCGCATCTCCCGGCGTGTCGCGACGAAACTGCACCGGCGAGTCTTTCAGTTCAGCAATCTATTAGCAATCCATCGCCACCCGAGTCACTGCATCGGCTCACGGGACCGCGCAGGAGTGATATCGCCTCTGCCAGGTCAGCGGAGTCGACGAAGACGAGCTTGCTGAACGCCCCCTTGACCGCTTGGGCATTCTCGTCGAGGGGGGAAGCGTGGTGAAGCTCGACGACCCGCACACAGCGCCAGCCGACAATGCAGCGAAGGCGAGTGCCACATCCCGGACGGACTCCTCGTCCACCGCGCCAATGGGTTTACGCGGCCGGCACGGTCAGATTCGAAAATCGAATGAGCCGGACGAAGGACTCGCGGAGCGTGTGGCCCGAGCAAAGGCTCACGTCGGCTACCAATACGAACCCGCTCTGTACGAGGAGTTGACCGAGGACGAGATCGCTGCGGAGCGTGACCTTCACGAATGGATGCGTGCTCGACAGCGGCGCTTGCGGAAACGCAGTTTCCGGTGGGAGCAGACGATGGAACTTCGCTCACTCAGAGCGGAGGCCCGGTCACGCCGACGAGACGAGCGGGAGAAACGATGGCATGCCGACGCGGTGGCTGAGCGCTGCCGCGCGACAAGCCCGGACGCAGTCATCGGACGGTTGTACCGCCGGATGACGTGGATGTCGCGAAGCCTTCGGTTCGCAATGGGCATTGGAATGGTTTGGAGCGCAGTGAATGTCGGGCGCAACCTTCAGCCCGACCACAGCGGGCCTGCCGGACTGACCTGGTGGGCCTTGTGGGTCACCAGCTTCGCCTTCGAGGGCATGATCTCGTTGCCGATCGCGGCGATCATGCAGTTGTCGAGCACTGCAGCCGAGTCCGGACATGAGATCAATCGCAGCAGAGTCCCCCTGATCGGCGCTGGGCTTTTACTATTAACTGTCGGACTCAACGCGGGTCCGCATCTGATCTCGGCCGACTGGGGTTGGGCCGCAGTCGATACGGTCGCCCCCACAATGGTCGTTGTCTGCATGTGGATACATTCCTGGTTGGCTAGCAGGTACGCGACTTTGATCGATCTTCACCACCCGAAGACGACCACAGTCTCAGGCGATCGATTGTCCTCCACGGATCTCTCCGACACCCGGGCCCTTACCCCCGCGCCTACGGCTGTGCGTCACGGTCCGTCTCCCCACAGGGTGTCGCACTCCGCCGCGACAGGATCAGCGTTGGATGCCGGACCAACCGGCGATATTCGCGAACGTCCGTCAGAGGTCGGAAGTGAGTTCGCTTCCGCCGCAGACGATACGGGAACTGTGACGCTGGACCAGTGTGAGCGGATCGCGCATCAGCTCGTGATGCGCAAGGAGACCAGGACACTCAGTAAGGACGATCTGGTGATGGTGCTGCAGATCGCCCAGACCGGCGCAAGCGCCCACGTCATCGCTACCCAGATGACCACGACTATAGGAAAACCCTACACACGATCGACGATCGACCGCGCCATCGGCAGAGCCCGCGAATTCGGCTTCCGGACCACCACAAACACCGGAGAGGAGGTGATTACCCAAAGCGCATGACCCGCAGTGCTCGCCCGGCCGCAAAGGTCCAACCATAAGCCGCAGCGGCCCGGCGAGCCTGCTCTCACCTAGAGCAAGCGGATAACCCAATACAGAACAAAGCCCCCAGCGGGAACTGGGGGCCTACAACCCGAAGGCTGCAAATGCGTTGCACGTTCGAGGGTAGCTCAGGCGCGGCAACGGCCGCAATAGCGGCCGGATACAGCGATATTCAGCCCCGCCAACCACGCTCTGCGCTGCCCGGATTTGATGAATTGATCTCCGCTGCAATTGATTACACCTATACCAAGAGTCAGGCACAACGGATCTGGCGGTTGGCGACCCTGCTGGCTGCACGTGGATCGATGCGCTTGCGAGATTCCGACTTACAGGCGTACCGCTCACGAGCGCAACGCCTTACACGTGATCTACCCGATCTGCCCGCCGCGGTTCCGTTGTATGTGCGCGGCAAAACACGTGTACTGGCACTGGATTTCGATGCCCGCCACTGCAGCGCAGATGTCGTCATCACCGATGTGCGGCAGTGCCTGGACTGGATCGGACAGTCTGGCGGCCGCGCGGTCGTCGACCGCAGCACCAGCGGTGGATGCCACGTGCTCGTGCCGCTACCGATCGACACGGAGGTCCGCCGCGACCAGATCGAGCCGATCCTGCGGCTACTTGCGACCCAGCTGGACTCCCTCGACATCACCCCGATGCTGAATCCCTCTACCGGATGCATCACCCCACCCGGATCTCGCACCCGGGAAGGCGGATTCCGAATCCTGCTCGGCAGCCTCGATGATGCAGTCGACGCCTTCACCATCCGATCAGCGCCAGGATTTCTAGCCCGGCTGACCGAACTCCTCGCCAGCCTCGAACCTCGTACCACCGCAGCCAAGGACAGCACGTCTGTGCGCACAATGCGCACACAACCAGTGCACACACCGCGCACCACGCGCACACTGCCGACCGGACATCTCCACCTATGGGAAGGCGACGGTAAGCAGGCACGGCTGCGCGCGCAGTTCCGACTCCAGACACCAATGCCGCGCACAGTGCGCGCATTTGCCGTCGACGGCACCGGCTCACCCGACGGACGCTGGCGCGCACCCGACGGACGACTCGACCGGTCGGCCGCCCGCCAATCCGTCCTTACAGCCGCGGTACTGCGCGGCTATACCCTCGCCGACATTCATCGTCAACTGCCGCCCGCCGGAGGCGATTGGGCAGGGCTCTGGGCCTCCTACGACCGATACGGCAAGCACGGCGCTTCCGACGCATTACACCGCGACTGGGCCAAAGTCTGCAGCTGGGCCGCGCGCAACGCCCCCGAATTCCTACCTGGCGCGCACAAGATTCCAGAGCACACAGGGGGGTGGCGGGGGGAACCATCACGCGCGCGAAAACAAACCGAATGGCTTGCTGCAGCGACAATGTGGGTGGACGCGCAATGGCCAGGCTCACCTCGACGACACACGATCCTCGCCCTGCTACAAGGTCTGGCTCACGCTTCCGTCGCGGCCGGCGGCGTGGTGCGCGGAGTCCCCGTTGTCGAAGTCGGCGGACGTTCGCTGTCGATCATGGCCTGCCTCTCCGAGACAACGGTATGGCAGCTATTGCGTGACCTGCGAGACCTACCGGGCTCGCCGATCTTACGGATCCGCCGCGGCGCAGGGGTGCTGGCCGATCAGCACGCACTCGTGCTCCCAAGCATCAACGGCCGCCGAGTACGGCCTGGTCCGACCGAGGTTCAGCGCGCGCGGATCGCCCCCGTTCACGAGGCATGGAGCGTAATCGGACTGCACTGTCGCAGGCTCTACGATGCCGTCGCACACTGCGGCCTCACTACCCCAGCCGACGCGATAGCAGCCGCCAAAATCAGCCGCAGCGCAGGATATTCGGCCCTCGCAAGCCTCACCACCGCCGGATTGCTAAATCATCGACACGGCCAGATTACCGTCGGCCCAGTGCATCTCGACAGAATTGCCCTCGCACACAACCTCCCGCAGGCCCGCATGGAGCGCATCGCACAGCACAAACGCCAACGCGCCGTCTGGCACGCATGGCTCCTCAACCGATTTGGACTCCACACCGTGGTACCGGCGGTCAGCGATCAGCCGACTGCGCACAACTCGCAAACCGAATCCGCGTATGGGCACCTTGTGCACCAGAGCACGGCATCTGCGTACAACTACGTCCGCGCAACTGGCAGTAGCGCCGACCAACTCCTTGGGGCCACCGAAGACCGTGCGGCCTTTCCGCGACGCATCATGTACCCGGTTTGTACATATATCGATCCGACCACTAAAAAGGCCCTACCGCGGGCTGACTGCGTACGCTGCGCACACAGCGCTTCGCTCGGCCGAGTATGCGCGCACATAGCGCCTGGCGCGGGGCCCGCGCCGCCGTGAGCAAGCAGAAGCACCGCTCACGATACCCGGCAATGTTCAGTAAATATGCCGTCTCCGTACGGAACGGAATCAAGGTATTATCTGAACATGGTTGCTATGAAGACGGAGCCGCCGCGCAATGAAAGAGAGGCAATCACCGCTGCTGCGACCGCCATCGGCAGCCGGCTACCACCTTCCTGGGACCTCAATGTTCAGGGCTTTCTCCCCAAGGACGCGGGCTACGACGCCATGTTCAGGCTGTATGCTCCCGGACGGCTGGTCAGCGTTCTTCTCGTCGAGGCCAAGAACGTCGTGCGTGCACACGATGTCGATCGGATACGTGAACAACTCGATGCCGCCACCTCCCGCGAGCCCGGCAGCGGCGGCATGCTGGTCGCGCGGTACCTGTCAGCATCGACGCGCCGCCGCCTGGAAGAAGCACACATCTCCTACGCTGACGCGACGGGCAACCTGCTGATTCGCTCCGACGCAGAGGCCGTGTTCATCTCCGCCGTAGGCGCTGACACCGATCCATGGCGTGGCCCCGGCCGGCCGCGCGCCACCTTGCAGGGCGAACCTGCCGCAAAAGTGGTCCGCGCGCTGCTCGATTTCGCGAGGCCGTGGAAGATCCGCCAATTGGTCGACGCCTCGGATGTCGCGACCGGCTCGGCGTATCGAGTCCTCGACTTCCTTGAACAGGAAGCCCTGATCACCCGCGAGCGCAGCACCATCAAGGTGCCGGACTGGGTTGCGCTGCTACGCCGTTGGAGCGAGGACTACCAGTTCCTGCACACCAACACGATCACCCGATGGATCGCACCGCGGGGCCTGCCGGCGTTCCTCGATATCGTGCGTAGCTCAGAAGTCTCCGACTACGCCGTCACCGGATCGATTGCCGCCGCGGCGTGGGAGTCTTACGCCCCGCCTCGCTCGGCGATGATTTATGCCCAAGACCCCGAGAGTGCCGCTGCAGCTTGGGGATTGCGGGCTACCGACACCGGAGTCAACGTGCTGCTGGCCGCACCGGCCTACCCTGTCCTTCTCTCCCGAAGTGAGGTAGCGCTGGACGATCTGAGGATCGCTGCTCCGACTCAGGTCGCCACCGACCTAATCCATGGGCCAGGCCGGGCGCCTTCGGAAGCAACAGAACTGCTCAACTGGATGGAGAAGAATGAACAATCCTGGCGCCACTCCTGAGCCGTTCGATCTGCTCGTCCGCACGCGCACCGTACTACTCGACGCCCTCGACGCACTCGACGAGCACCGCGACTCGGTGATCGTCGTCGGGGCCCAGGCCGTCTACCTGCATACTGGCGACGCACCCGTCGCGATCGCCGAGGCCACCAAGGATGCCGATGTTGCGATCGACACCCGTGGCCTCGGACAAGACCCGACGATTGACGCAGCCATGCGGAAAGCGCGCTTCGAGTACAACCGCGAACAGCCACAGCCAGGCGCCTGGGTAAGTGCCGACGGTATTCCCGTTGACATCATGGTCCCGGAAGCCCTTGCAGGACCAGGGAAACCAGGCAAGCGCAGCGTGGTCGCGCCACCCCACAACAAGATGGCAATGCGGCGCTCTCGCGGCCTGGAAGCAGCAATCGTCGACCACAGCGAGATGACCGTCCCGTCGCTCGATCCCCACGACACCCGATCGACCACAGCGCTTGTGGCAGGGCCTGCGGCACTGATCGTAGCCAAGTGCCACAAGATCACCGAACGCCTCGAATCGCCAAGTCGACTCCAGGACAAGGATGCTCACGACGTCTATCGGATCCTGGTGGCGGTCCCAACCGAGCGACTGCGCGCCTCCTTCGCCGTTCTACTCGTCGACGAGATCAGCAGTACCGTGACTAGCGAGGCAGTCGATCATCTCCACGAGTTGTTCGCAGCAGGCCCCGACGCTATTGGTTCCGTCATGGCTGGCCGCACTGAAGAGGCGGTCGGCGATCCCGAGCAGGTCGCCGTCGCCATCAGTTTCCTGGCTTCAGACCTCGTCGGGGTTATCCGAGCGACACGCGGACGCTGATAATTCGCATCAGCATCAGTTCGAGTCCGGGCCTTCTCTGGCCAGCCATTTCCGCAATGATGCCCAGTAGCTTCTGGTGGACGCACGCCTTGCTGACGATCTCGGAGGCAGGCAGCCGTGGCCAGGGATGTGAGGCTCGGGTCCAACCATAGTGTCTGCCCAGCTGGAGGTGCTGAACAGCTGAGCATCGGTCAGCCCTGTGACCTGCGCCAGGGCTCCTGGATAGATCGCCTCGTAAAGCCTGTTGGCTGCTGTAGCCGACTCTGGATCGGTCAGCATCCATTCGGCTGTCATACGTGTCGGTGTCCAGGTTTCGGCGGCGGACGCCACGTCGATTTCCAGCAACCCATGTCGCTGCAGGCCCTCCCATAGCGATTTCCATCGCCCGAATGGCGCACCTGTAAAAGAGGGCCTGTCGATCGGCCATAGTTCCGTCGGCAGCGTGCTCGTCTGAATTTGCGCGAACAGCGGAAGACCGAGGACTCGCGCCAGGTGTGCACGATGTGTTCCATCGCCGACAACCCGGAACAGCGGGCCAGCCGGCCCCTCAACCCGCTCGAGATGTACCGGCTGGTTGAGGTCACCGAACACGATGCGGTCGATCCACGCGTCCAGAAACGCGGGCGTGTCGGCCGCATACAGGGTTACACAGAACTCGTCCAGGGAGCGTCGAACCCGCTCGCTGCGGTCGAAATACCCCCATCGTTCATGGTCTGGCGTGGTGGCGACCTGCACCGGGTCGATCCAGCCGAAGTACTGTGCGCGAGCCGAGGAGCTGCGACGAGATTGCGGAAGAGACGACGATCCGAAGGCATGGATTTGGGGCACCTGCGGTGGCTGCTCATTCACGCGGTCAACTTGTCCCGCGAGCCACTGGGCGAGTTCGCGGCCGGGGTCCGGCACTCGCGCCCACCGCATCATGTGTGCATTCGGGCCCGGGCAGGGGATCTCGCTGCGTAGCCGCTCCAGGGCATCTTTCAAGACCACTCGCTCAGGTCCATCGGCGACCGCGCGCATGCGCCGCAACGACTCGTTGCGTTCACGATCAGCCCTCGCTGCATCGAATCCATCGCAGTCGTATGTAGCTCTTGTCAGCGACACGGCTGCGTTGTCGGCGAGGCTCCCCATGGCACCGAAACGCCCGAGGATGGCTTGCATCTCTTCCGCAGTGCTAGACCACCCGGTAAGAACATGACCTCCGACCTGTGCGGAAAAATCTCCGGAATCTGACCGCCAGAGCACCGAAACATCGCCCCCTGCATTACATTTCACATCGGCCACGGTCAAGTATCCCGCACCGAGCGCGGTGAGGTGACGTGAAGCCAACGTCACCACCACACTGCCAAGCTCAATCGCCTGTGCTGGACGATATTGCACGGCCGCGGAAAGCAAGCACCTGACCACCTCGCCGACTTGACGCGCTGCCACAGTACGGCACGCCGCTTGCCCCGGCGCAGCCTCGCCAGCGCGGCTGCGCGGACTGTGGCGAACTGTTCCGAGAGACCAGTTGCCTTACGTGGTTGCGATTCGCCTCTGCTGCGTCGGTTCCTGTTGTGCTGCATGATGTTCGACCTTGTCGCATGGTTTCCGACCGGTCTGCCTGACGTCTACCCGTAAAATACTCGAGTTCTCAGGCGAACTAGCAGGCCAGAGGCTGAACGCGGTGTCCCGGATGCGTTGTGAGGTAGAAACTGCCGCAAGGAGTTGCAGGTCGACTGCGTGCGAAACCGCCGTTCCGATAACCCGACAGAGACGATCTTCGCCGGTACCCCTCTTGGAGGTTGTCGATCGACGCCTAGAATCAAGACGCCATCTGGCCCAGCGAAATAGCTTGACTGTCAGCGCTTTCCAAGCGACGGGAGGGCAGGTGCGTGGATAATCAGACTGGTGGGATCACTCGGACATCGGGGGATGTGGCACTGATGGTGCGCTCGGATCTGCAGGGGCTGTTTCGATCGAACGACCGCGACCTACGGGCTGTCGATGTGTTCACCAACCGGGAGGGCGAGTGGTCGGCGGTGGTCGCCAGTATCCGGAATGTGGCTGCCGCAGTGGCAGACCCGAGTTTCGATCCCGAGGACGTCGAGTCACCGCGACGAAACGTGCTGTCGTTCTATGGTGTCGGTGGCATCGGCAAGACGGCGCTGTTGCGGCAGATCGAGTTGCAGCTGGACGGCGCGTCGGAGACGGTGCCGCAGTGGGTTACGCCGGACCCGCCACTGCCGCGGGTGATGCCAGTAGGGATCGACCTGTCTCGTCAGGGTGGTATGGACTTCGAGTCGCTGGTGCTCGCGATCAGGCTCGCTGTCGCACCATTGGGGCCGATGCCCGCGTTCGATCTGGCGTTCCGGCGATATTGGGATCAGTGTCATCCGAACGAGTCGTTAGACGATTACCTGCGTGCGCGGGCACTCCCCTTCCGTTTCGGCGGCGCTACACAGGAACAGATCGAGGATGCACTCAACGACGTCGCGCAGGCACTCGGCATGCCGGGGATGCTGGGCAAACTGGCGGGTCAGGGTTTGACGACGCTGATCCGGACGCTACGTGAGCGCAAGCGTCGGCTCCAGGCGTTGGAATGCAAGCGTTTGCCGGATCTTCTGGAAGCCGCGCCGGATGTAGAAGCGTTGAGTTTCTATCCGCATCTACTGGCTTGGGACCTGGCGCACGTGCCGGCCAAGCATGCTGCCGTTCCGGTGATACTGCTGGACACCTTCGAGGATGTGAGTGATCGCAACGACCTGTATCTGGAGCGGCTGCTACAGCGGCTGGTGTGGTTGATGCCGAACGTTCTGTTCATCATCACTGGCCGGAACCGGTTACGGTGGGCGGACTTTCGGTTGGAAGGGCAGCTGGACTGGGCGGGACCGCTGTATTGGCCGCAACTGGCGGCCGGAGATCAGGTCGAGCCGAGTCAACATCTTGTCGGGTATCTGTCGCCGCCGGACTGTGAGGGTTATCTGGTTCGGCGATTGACGCGTGAGGGCGCGGCGGTGATCCCGGCCCAGGTGCGGGCGGCGATTGTCGAGCGGTCCAGGGGGCTGCCGCTATATCTGGATCTGGCTGTCATGCGGTTCCTGAGCTTGTATCGAGCCGACGGTAGCGTTCCGGAGGTGGACGAATTCGATGGCGACTTTGCCGCTTTGGTGGCCAGGACGTTCCGTGATCTGTCCCCACAGGAAAGACAAGTTGTACGCGCGGTGAGCCTGCTGGACGGGTTTTCGGTCGAGTTGGCGACCGCTGCAGCGGGACTCACTCAGGACGGGGCGGCGCTGCGGGTGACCGAACGAGCATTCGTGGAGCACACTCCGGGTGGGGTCTGGCCCTATCGCCTGCACACGCTGGTGCGGGACGTGGTACGCAACGTCGACACCGTCAGTGACGACCGGTGGAGTCCGCGTGACTGGCAGTTCGCTGCACTCCGCGCCCACACCGCACTCGGTGAACAATGCGCCGAACCTGTTCGAGATACACGAATGTTGTTGGCGTGCATGACGCAAGGGCTGCGGTTGGCGTCGGAGTTCGACTTCGATCTCGGATGGCTGGCCGATGCCGCATTCCGGTATGTCGAAGACGCGGTGTGGCTGCCGATCGATATTGGTTCACACGGGGCCGGGCGCAATTCCGCTGCGGCGCTGACGGATGCGGTTAACACAATCGCCGGTCGGAACCGAAAGCGTCGCGCCGACACCGCGCAGGATCTCCGAGCGATTCTTGCGGAAGAGCTGTTGCCGGACGAGTTGGTCGAGCTGCCGCAGTGCTACCTAGCGATGTGTGAACGCGACCTCGGCAACCTATCGGCGTCGCTGAACGGAATGCGGCAGGTTGTGGAACGCGATGGTCGCCTGGCCAGCGAAGCGACACGTGGGCTGTTGCATCTAGCTCGCCGGCTCGGCCACTTCCAGGAAGCCCTCAGTCTTGTGGACCGGCTCGGCGCCGACGGGAAACAACAGCGGGCGCTCGGGGAATTGTGGTGGTCTCATGGCCGAATCGCTGCCGCGTGCACCGCACTGGCGAATGCCCGTGATGACGCGACAGCGCGAGGCTGGGCTGGAGAGGCCGCGTTGTGTCAGGCGTATTTGGCATTCGTTGCCGCGTTCGAGGACCGACCGCGGGCATTGGAGCAGATCGCTCGTGCGAAGGCGATGCTCGCCGACGCGCCGGTCGGGTTCGGTGACCAGTTGATCGCTGTCGCGGCACTGCTGGCCGACGCCGGTCACGACGACCAGTTGCCGCAGCGGGTGGATCGGGTCGCAGCCCAGGCGACGGAGGCAGGGTTGACGTCGCCGGTCGCGTATGCGCGATTGGTGGAATGCTTCCACGCGGCCGTCGTTGGCGAAGCCGAAGGGGTGGCGGTGGCGCGGCGCCGTCTGACGACAAGTGTTGCCGGGCAGGAGTTCGCGTATCTGGTCGAGATGTCGCACATGTTCACGGGCACCGATCCAGAGGAGGAGTGGCCGCGAGCGGACTGGATAGATGGCGAGGCACAGACCCGGGCGCGTTGGTTGTCGCTGGTCGACGATCGGCGCCAGGCCGTTGCGGTGGAAGGGAATTGAGGGATGGCCGACTACACGGCACTGGAGCACATCGATATTCACAGCATCGCTGAACGATATGGCCTCGGCGACTGCACCCTCACCAAACTCGCCGGCGGGGCAGCGAATTCCAGCTTCCGAGTCGAGGGACCGTCCGGTGCCTTCACACTGACTGTGCTGGACAATCACGACCATGCCAGCGCGGCAAGGCTAGCTCGACTGACCCGCGCTCTCTACGCGGCCGGAGTCCCGACCACGGACGTGATTCCCGCAGTCGGCGGAGACCTCGTCACCTCGTGGGGTCGGCGTCCGGCAATCATCAAACAGTGGATCGAGGGCACCGCTTACGACACGCTGCCGGACAGGTTCCTCGCTGCGGCAGGCCGGATTCTGGCCCAGCTCCATTCCGCTGATCCGGGTTTCCCGGACCTTCCGGTGCGGACTCGTCGCTTGTCACCTGAACACGAGGCTACAATCGTCGAGTTCAAGGATCAGGAATTCGGTGAATGGTTGATGCGCCGGCTCGATAGGGTGCGTCAGCTGCGCAGCGGGCACCGCGATGTGCTCACCCATGGTGATCTGTACCCGGACAACTTGATCGTCCGCCCGGACGGCGGTTTGGCGGTGATTGATTGGGAGACCGCTTCGCTGGATGATCCGCTGCTGGATTTAGGCATGGCTCTGGTAGGTCTCGCTGATACGGGCGGACAGCTCGATGGTGAGCGTGTGCGGTCCGTTCTCGACGGCTACAGCTCGGTTCGTCCGCTGGATTCCGAAGATGTGGTCTTGCTTCCGGCCATGGCAGAGCATGCCGCACTGATCATCGCATTCCACCGCTACTACCGTCACAATGTACGTTTTCCGAATCCGCGGCAAGCGCTTCGGTACAGGGAAATGGTTGGGCTGGTTGAGAAGATGCCGGTCGACTGTTTCACCGGTTAGGCATCGAATCTGAAGTGTCCCCATGTGTGCCAAGTCGGCTATATCAGCTTGCAGGAAACCCAAATTCGCCTTAATACGATATGGAGACTACTTACGACCTGATCTACGCTCTACCACTATGGGGAGTTGCGAATACTTCGATGTCGTCCAAGGCGTCTTCGGCACGATCAGTGTCGGTGACAACAGCCGCGCTGAACTGACCGAGATCGAATTCGTGATTACAGACCCCATCAACGAACGCTTCAAACTCGCCGGAATCAAAATAAAGAGCGACCTGAATGCCATCCAGGTAAGGCGAAACTCGGGAAGTAAACGTGTACCGACCAGCGAGCGACCGGTCGATCTGCACACATTCCCCCTCGGCGCTGCCAGCGCGCAGCGCCTCCTGAAACGCATCGAACTGCTCATCCGGAAATATCAGCACCTGCTCAGGAGGAAGCGCAGCAGCTCGATCGGTATACGGCGTAGCTAGTTTGTCGTCCCATATTACGGTCCACCCACTCTTCCGGCCGATTCGCACACATGAATTCTGGCCAGCGCTTCGCGCTGCTTTGATGCACTCACGAGGGGTGAAGGTCGGGGGCATTGTTCGTTCCTCTCACGATATAAACCAGATCAGCCTTGATCGCATCTATCCGCGCTGGACGGTTCGTGCGATGCGGTCGACGAACTCTCGCGAGTCCTCGCTATTGAGCGCCGCGGCGCTGAGCCGAGCGAACAACGTCTCGCGGGTGCCGACCGGCGGTTTATCGATGATGTAGCGAATCTCCCCGAGAGCTTCGACAACAGCGAGTTCGAGGTCACCGGCCGCGCCCGGTGACGGGACACGGATGAGGGTGAAGCGGTCCTCCATTCCTCCACCATCGACCGGGGTGTTGAACGGCAGGACCTGAATCAGGAGGTTGGGACGTTGGGAAAGCTCGATCAGGTGATCGAGCTGGTCGATCATGACCTTGCCTTGGAGATCGCCGTAACGGCGCCGCAGGCACGATTCGGACAATATGGCATGGAACTCTGGCGCATTCGCCTTCACGAGGTTGCGCTGACGCTCCAGCCGCGCCTGCACCCAGTTCCCGACTGTGACGTCATTGCTGGCGCCTGGCATATGCGCGTGCAGCGCACGGATGTACGACTCGCTTTGCAGCAGACCAGGGATGATCTCGGATTCTGCGATGCGTAACCGGTTGGCCTGTTCTTCGAGGTCGATGAGGAGTCGAAGCTCCTCGAAGTACACCCGCCGGTGTCCGCTGGTCCAGAAGCCGCGTTGATACTTGTCTCTCCGGAGCTCGAGCAGGCTTTGAATGTAGTGCTCGTCGGTGAACCCCAGCTCCTTGGCCAGCACCTGGAGGTCGCCGGCCGCGATCTTTCCCGTCCCTGCGATCAGGCTGTTGATGCGCGACTGCCCGACCTCGATGATGCGTCCCGCCTCGGCCTGGCTCTTGCCCGAGGCGCGAATCATGTAGTGGATCTCGCGCCCGAGCAGTAGTCCTCGGGCAGTCCGCGTCGCCATGGTCACTACCGTAGCTGTAGTTCAGATAACCCTGATTCGGTTCCTGAATTCTGATTATCAGCTTATGGTTATCAGAACAGCGGTACCAGCGGGGTGCGGGCATGGGGCTGTCGCAAGGGAGGTGATCACGATCGACGGCACGGAGATCAGGTCGGCACGCACCCGACGAGGCTGGTCGCAGGCACAGTTGCTCGGCGCCTTGCGTACTCGCGCGACCCAACAGGGAATCGCCCTGATGTCCTCCACCAGTCTCCGAGTTGCGTTGTCGCGCTGGGAGAACGGGCACACGAAGCCCGATAAGCTGCATAGTCGGTTGTTGCGGCAGGTGCTCGAGCTCCCGACGGTTACCGTCGATCTTTCCAAAGGCGGCACTCTGTTCGAGGTTCTGCTGAATCACACCAATAGCCTGCGCATTCTCGATCGACGTTTCGGTGCTCCGGCGGCACGCCTGCAAACGGCCGCGCACGTCACCGCGCTGGATGCGATGTGGCACACCAGCAAAGGCGTGGATCGTATTGTCATCGCGAGGGCGCAAGCGGATGCTGCGGCGCTGGCCGCCTGGCAGGACTTCGATGTCGGGGATACGACAGCCGCTGCCACACACTACGAACAGGCCCAAGCCGCCGCATTGCGGGCAGAGGATCCGATCCTGCTGGCCCACACCATAGGTGAGGAGTCGGTGTTGCTCGCGGAGAGCGGGGATGCGGCCAGGGCGATGGCACAGGTTGCCCAGGCGGAGCGCACAGGGGGTTTGCCGCCCTTGCTCAGATCCTGGCTGTCGGCCACAAGTGCGCAGGTGGCGACCTACTGCCCCGGACAAGCATCGACGGCCCGCGATGCGCTGAGCATTGCGGAAGCCTTACTGCCCAACGGATCTTGCGATGATGACGCGATGCCGTTCATCGCGCACGACGAAACGCACCTTTCCCGCTGGGCCGGTCACATACTTGCCCAGCTGGGCGATCCAGCGGCCGCCGCGCTCACCCGCGACTCGATGCAGGTGATTCCCGAGGACTTCGTCCGCGCCCGCTGCGCCCAGCACCTCGATCTCGCACAAGCAGCGATCAACGCAGGTCGCCGAGAAGAAGCGGTGTCCCTACTGTCAGTTTCGGCTGGTCACATCCGCACTCTGGGCTCAGGACGGCTTCGACGCCGACACGATGTGCTCCACCGCCGAAGCCACCAGCTCATGACCGCTGGTTAGGCTCGCGGCGGCTAGCATTCCCACAGCCGTGCCTGTTCCAAGAAGTTGCCCTGCGGCCAGCAACTCGGCAGTTTTGGCCAGCGGAACCCACACGAGCTGCCCCGCCTCCTCCGCGTCCGAAGGTGCTCCTACCTGCTGTGGGCCGTGCCCGAGATAGATGTAGTGAGGTGTCTGCACCAGACCAGGCATCGGTTCGAGTTCCGCCACGAGCGTGAGCCGGTCGACAGCGAATCCTGTTTCCTCCAGCAGCTCACGGCGCGCGCACGCTTCGGGCTCTTCACCCGAATCCAAGATCCCGCCCGGCGACTCGTAGCCGATCGTGTCGATGATCCACCGATGACGCTGCAGCAGCAGAGCCCGGCCGTGGTCATCAACGGCGGTGACCGTCGCGACGGGATTCAGTCGCACCGCGTGATGATGCCGATCGACTCCATCCGGCGTCGTTATGTGGTGGCGCTCCACCGATAACCATGGTCGGCCGTCATACACGACCTCTCCGGAATGGACCGTGGTGCGCGGCGGGCGATCAGTCATGCTCCTCACGGTACCGGCGGGTTGTTGGTTTGCTGGACGCCGAATTCGTTTACTGAATGCTACGAGTTGCTACGTTCCCGGAAGCCCTGGCTACGACCACGCTGGACTTATGTCCTGGTTGAGTGGCGAGGCGAGAGCACGAGACGCCATACGCCGACTGTGCCAACGACGCAGCCGAACCGTCAACGGGCGCTTGCACACTTCAGTGCACCAGCAGTGCGACTTCAGCTCGCAGTCGGCGTTCGGAGCCAACCTCGGTGTCACAGAGCCGCCGTTGACCGCAACGACCGCGCGGGCGGTCGTCAATCGTCCGACGAGCGTGCCGAACGAATTGTGGGCGCAAGCTGCCGCGCTTTTGTCGGCTGGACTCGAAGACGACTAGCTATTCGACATCCCGTCAGTGGATTCCGTATGGACAGGCAGGAGCCGGAAATGACCATCGTGCGTGCTGATGGGGTCGTGCGCAGCGACTTGCCCATGGACACAACTGATCTGGATGTCCATCGGGAGCTACGGTGTGAGACTTCGTGTAGCGCACCGGAATCCCGTGTCGTTGTCGGACATCAGTCGGTGAGCGTCGTTGAATGCCGCAGGGGCGGCTGCTTCGAGGAGGCTGGCGAACGAGGAACCCTTGAGCTCGAATCGGTCAGGGGCCGATTCGGTCGACAGCCATTCCCAGACGTTGCCGCACAGGTCGTAGACGCCGTAGGGGCTGACCGAGGATTTATAGCAGTCGACTGGGGTCGTTGCACCGTCTTCGTTAAAGACCTTGCAGTTACATTTGGCAGGGGTGACCTGGTTGCCCCACGGCCAGGTGGCTCCCGCCGTTCCCCGGGCGGCCTTCTCCCACTGTGCTGTGGTCGGCAGTTGTTTGTGGGCCCAGCGTGCGTATGCGCTGGCGTCGTGGTGTGTCACCCACACCACGGGGTGATCGGCGATATCAGCAGACGGTCGACCGCTCTCCCAGTGCTTGGGGGCCGGGTGCTGGGTAGCGGTGACGAATGTCGCGTAGTCGGCGTTGGTGACCGAGTAGGTGTCGATGTGGTATCCGGGCAGCCAGACCGGCTGGTCCAGCGGCCCGGACAGGAAGACACCTTCGGGGATCCAAGTCATCGAGCGTCCGTCGACGGGATGGCGGATACGGTCGGGCTGGATGAGCAGACTGGGATCAGGTGCGTCAACGATCGCGTCAGCGGGTACCACAATGACGAATCGGGCCAGCTCATCCGGGGTCAAGCGGGCCAGCGAGGTGTCGAGCGCGGCCTGGTTGACCGGCCGCGGCGTGATGTCGGTTCCCTTGGCCTCCCACTTAGAGACCATGCGTTCGCTGACTCCCAGGTGCCCGGCGAACTCGATCAACGACATGCGGCGAGCCACACGCAACGCGGCCACGTCGGCTCCCGTCCACGGCCGGACCAGGCTTTTCATCGACGGCAGCGCCCCTTCCCAATGCGGTGGCGTAACAGCCTAGCGGCGATTCAGGGCCGGGGTGCGCTAAATCCGCTGTGGCGGAATGGATTCGTACTGCTTGCGCAGGATCGACACCATCTCGTGCTCGGGCCACTGGGCCTCGTCGATGCATGCCACGGTACGGACGCCGGTCGCGGCGTTGGTTGCGACGACACCGGCGTAGTCACCGAGTTGGGCCAGGGTGACGCGCGCGGTCACGACCTCTTCGTCACGGACCTGATGCAGCAGCCGCATCGTGGTGCCGGCGAGGACTTCGGCGTGCGGCCACACCAGGCGACCTTCGCGGCTGATGAAAGCGATATTGCTGGTAGCGATTTCGCTGATCGAGCCGTCTCCGGCGGTGAACACGATGTCATCGAATCCGGCGCGCTGCGCGATGGCGCGCTGGTGCAACGCACCGAACAGCCCGATGTGCTTGACCCGCGGCAAGTCCCGCGCATACACGACCGATTGCAGACGCAGCGGAGTCTGTGGCACCGCCGGTGCATGGCGTGTCGAGACCAGTACGTGCGGGTCGGCTGCGGCGCCTGGCTTGGACAGTTCGAGCGCTGGATCGTAGATGGTCACTCGGACGACCACCGGTCCATCGGCGGCGCGGATGGCGTGCCGCACGTGGGCGCGGACACGGTCCGGATCGAGTTCGGCGTCGAAGACAGCGCGGCTGTCACGGACCAAACGATCCAGATGCAGTTCGAGGCCGCGGACCGCGCCGTCCTCGACGCGCATCGAGGTGAAGTGACCGAGTCCGACCAACGCGAGGGGAGCAAGGTCGTCCACCGTGACCGGCCGGCCGTTGAGTTCCATCATGCCGCCAGTGTCCCACCGGCTAACCGGTACACGGCAGTGGCCTGGGCACGAAGTTCGGTGAAAGTTCAGTGCGGTTCGGTGCCGGTGCAGTTCCGCACCAGGCGGGCTGTGCCGATGCTGAAGTACATGACGAATCCCGTTCCGTCAGCGACTATTTGCGCTCTTGCCGATGCCGCAGCGCGTCGTCACCGTACGCCGGGCCGGGGCGCGCACGGCCGACTCGACACCCATGCGATCTGCGGCGTCGTCTCCCTGCCGCCGCCACAGGCGGCCGTCCATATCCCATCGTTCGACGAACCGAACGAGCGCCACAGCAAGTCTATCGGCCGTTTGGTTTCCGTGTGAGGAGCTTCGCTGTGAAAGATGATTTGCCGCAACGAATTTCGGGTTCCTCGTTGCCCCGCACTTCGAGATTCTGAGCGAGGTGCTAGAGAGTGCGGCCCGAAAGCAGCTAGGGGTGGAGTTGCCCCGGCAGTGGTCTACCGATTCAGCGACGTTACAGCGGGTGCTCGACGAGTTGCAGCAGCTACGGGGTGACCAGGAGCGGACGCGTCCGTAATGGAGCGCCACATCGTCGTCGATTTCGGGTTACCCGGGGTGCCGCCGCAGCACTACCGCGCGGAGGAGTCCGCTGCGCAGGCTTTCGCCTCCGAGGCTACGCGACAGCGGCTGGCGGCGGTCGCGGTCGACGATCGGGTGACCGAAGACTTGAAACAGCTTCCTTACCAACGACTTTTCATGCCATCTAGAAGGGATATGCCATGGTCGCTCCAGTAGCGTCACTTCATGTCGGAACGGGATCGGCGGGCCGGTTGCCGACCTGCATTTGCACAGATGTTGGCTATGACCCAGATGATTTGCTCGCGCTGATCCTGGCGGCCGCGGCGCTGCCTCTACGACTCGTGGTGACCAGCGACGAGTTCGGCGGGGGTGAGCGCGCGCGATTGGCGCGGTATCTGCTGAATTTGTGCGGACGGACGGGTGTCGCTGTCGTCGCTGGTGAGGAGATCGAAGGGGCCGAGTCGCGGTGGGTGTGCGACGGGCTGGTGCCCGACGACTTCCCGCCGGCATCGATGCCGATTACCGGTTCGACGGTTGAGGCTGTCCGTGCAGTGCTGGGCGACAGCGACCGCGCGGCCTGGATCGGACAAGGCCCGTTCACCAACCTGGCATGGCTGTACACGTGCGCGCCGGAGCTGGCGCGGCGGCTGGTGATCACGTTGATGGGTGGCGGGCCCGCTCACCTCTATCGTGATCCGGCTCGAGCCTCGCACAACGCGCGCATGGATCCTGCGAGCGCGTGTGCGGTCTGGACCGCGCCGGATCTGGATCTGTCGCTGGTTACCAGCGATGTCACCTTCACTGCCGAAACCGAGATCACCCGCGACAGCGAGGTGTATCGGTTGCTCGCGGCGGAGAACGCGCCGAAATGGGCGCGGCTGGTGGCCGCCGGTTACGACCGCTGGTTCACGCGCAAACGGCCGGGGTCGAAAGCGGCCGATCCGTTGACGGTCACCGCGGCCGCCGGGCTGCCGTTCGTCCACTTCGACACCATGCGGATGGCGATCGGATCGGACGCCCGAATGCACCTGGACCCCAACGGAACCCAGCTGCGTATGTCCACAGCCGCAGACAACGCGAGCTTCCGCAGTTGGGTGACGATGGTCGTCCGGCACGCACTCGAGTCCGGAATGCACTACGAGCCCACGTTGATCGGGCGGCTGCCGGTCACGCCCGACGCGACAGCCACGGGCGCAGCCGCGCCGATAGGCCGCTGGTCATGAATGCCTACGGGCTAGGGCGGGACTATCTGGATCCGGCGTTGCTGCGACACGTGACGTCCAACCTTTACGACTGCTCAACCGACCCGGGCGTGCTGCCCCTCGAGCAGGCCCAGCGCGCACACAAGTTGCATCCGCGGTGCTCCTCAACCTGCCGTGTTCGTATCCGAGCAGATCAAAGCCGCGGCCCACTGGCCGAGCGGGAGACGGGCGGGGCTGTATGAGCACGGGCTACGACAAGTCCCTGCGACCCGAACCGATCGCAGTCCACGACCCGAGCCGGGCTCATTGCGGACGGATCCACGACTACCTGTTGGGTGCGGGGAAAGACAGCTACGCGGTGGATCGGGAGGTCGGCAAACGGCTCGTGCGCGACTGCACAGTGTTCCAGCAGTCCGCTCGCGCGGCCCGGCTGTTTTTGGTTCGCGCGGTACACCACCTGGCAGCAGAGTGCGGGATAGGCCAGTTCGTGGAACTCGGTTCGGGTTATCCGTGCCCACCGAATCTGCATGAGGTCGCGCGCCGGAGGGTTCCGGCGACGCGAACCCTATACGTGGACAACGATTCTGTGATCGCCGCGCACGGGCAGGCGCTGCTGGCGGACGAGCAGAACGTATTCGTTCACGCGGACTTGACCGATACCGACACGATCGTGCGCGCGATCACCGCGACCATGAATGTTGCTGAGCCCGTGGCAGTTTGCCTCGGGTTCGTCGCGGAATTCATCGCGGATCCGCGCGGAGTGGTGGAGGCGGTATCGGCATCCTTGCCCGCCGGGTCGTATGCAATTCTCAGCCACGTCACCAGCGATGTGAATGCTGACGAGGTCGAGCGTGCGGCGAAGATCTACCGCGACTGCGGTATCGAATTCAGGCCGCGCCAACGCGACGAAATCGCCGAGATCCTGTCGTGCTGTGAGCTTGTCGACCCCGGCTTGGTCGCGTCGCACGACTGGCGGCCGGCCCCAGAGATGGACAGGCTGCTCGCCGATTCTCTCCGCTGGGATCCGGCCTCGACCGGTGAAAGTTGCTTGGCCGCGGTAGGGCGGGTCCGATGACGTGTCTTTGTGTGCCAGGTCCAGCCCCAATCGATCAAATGTATTGATTTGCAGGGAGATTCGCTGATGGATGATCACGCGAGGTGGGATACATGAACGGATCCAGTATGGATCGCGTCGCGAAACTGTCCGCAGCCCTGGCGGGCGCGGATTTGGAAAAGGTCAGGGCGTGGGGCGAGATGCTGGCCAGTCGGCTGCGGGGTGGCGGGCGGATACTGGCGGTCGGCAACGGTGGAAGCGCGGCGCAGGCGCAGCACCTGGTGGCCGAGCTGGTGGGCCGTTTCGAATCCGAGCGGAACCCGCTGGCGGCGTTGGCGTTGACCACCGACTCAGCGGTGATTACCGCGATCGGTAATGACTACGGATTCGACGAGTTGTACGCACGCCAGGTTCGTGCGAACGGCCGCGAAGGCGATGTACTGCTTGCGATTTCGACCTCCGGCCTTAGTGCGAACGTGATCGCGGCCGCCGTGGAGGCGAACGCGCTGGGAATGCTCACCTTCGCGCTGACCGGGCCCACCGGGAGCCCACTGGCGCAGGTGTGCGATGAGGTGGTGTCTGTCGAGTCGGAGGCGACATCGACGATCCAGGAATGCCATCTGCTGATCGCCCACGAACTGTGCGCGGCGGTCGATGCCGCTCTGAGCTGCGAAACATCTTGTGCAGCACCGACTATCGCGATGACTGATGGCACGGACGGTGCGCGGCCGACGCCGGAGCAAGCTCGGCGCGTGGTGGTGGTCGGTGACGTGCTGGCGGACTGCGATTGGTGCGGTGAGGTCACGCGGGTGTCGCCGGAGGCGCCAGTGCCGGTGCTGAGCGAGGTGTCGCGGCGGTGGCGCCCGGGCGGCGCAGGTCTGGCGGCGATGCTTGCCGCGGCGGACGGTTGCGAGGTCACGCTGGTGACCGCGATCGGTGACGACGCCCCTGGCCGTCGAACCCGCGCGGGCCTCACTGCGGCGGGGGTGTCGGTGATCGACCTCGGCATTGCGGGACCTACGCCAGTGAAATTGCGGATGCGGGCGCGAGGTCAGACCTTGGTGATGGTCGACGATTCGGCACCGCCGTGCCCGGTGGGTGATCCGCCGTTGGAGGTGGCGAATGCGCTCGCCGAGGCGAATGGCGTGCTGGTCGCCGACTATGGGCGCGGTGTGGCTGCGCAATCGCGGATGCGGGCACTTCTGTCGGCGGTAGCGCGGCGCGTGCCAGTGGTATGGGATCCGCACCGGCACGGTCCGGCACCAGTCGAGTCGGTGAGCGTTGTGGTGCCGAACCATGAGGAAGCCGCACTGCTCAGCGCCGACGGCGTCGGCGCTGCGGGGGATCTCGATGTCGACGTTCGCCGGGCCCGGAATCTGCGGTCACGGTGGCGGTGCGCTCATGCCGTGGTTACCCGCGGTGCCGACGGTGTGGTCTTAGTCGGCTCCGACACCGATCCCGCACAGGTATTTCCCGCACCGCAACGCGAGAACGGCGATACCTGTGGGGCGGGCGACCGGTTCGCGGTAACCCTGCTCGAAGAGTTGATCGGTGCGCGGATCATGTCCAGAGCGGTGCAGCGTGCACTCGGCACGGCTGCTGATTACGTGGCCGGGCGCCGCACACCAGGCCCCCGATCTCAGGGAGATCGCGATGGCGACTGGGTTGCGATGGCTGAGAGAGTGCGGTCCTCCGGTGGCCGGGTGGTGGCCACCGGAGGGTGCTTCGATGTGCTGCACGACGGGCACCGCCAGCTGTTGGAGGCTGCCCGCGCAATGGGCGACTGCCTGATCGTGCTGCTCAATAGCGATGCCTCCGTCGCCAGGTTGAAGGGCCCGAGTCGGCCTCTGGTCCCGCAGGCGCAGCGTAGAGCGATGTTGTCGGCGTTCACCTGTGTGGATGCCGTGGTGGTGTTCGACGAGGACACCCCCACCGAGCTGTTGGAGCGGGTGCGACCGCACCTGTGGGTCAAGGGCGGCGACTACGGCGCCACCGAATTGCCCGAGGCCGAGGTGGTGCAACGCCATGGTGGCCAAGTCGTACTCGGTCCCTACCTGGATGGAGTGTCGACCAGCGAATTGATCGAACGTGCCGCGGCGGGCCGGGCGGTGCAGCCATGACCCGCGCGGTGTTGGTGACCGGCGCTGCCGGTTTCATCGGCGGTCACACCGTCGCCGGCCTGCACGCCGCGGGGTGGACGGTGACCGGGGTGGACCTGCAACCTGCCCGCGCGGCGGGGAGGTGGGAGTCGATCACTGCGGACGCCGCGGATCCGAAGCTGCTGGCTCGGATCGCCGGAGGGGAGTTCGTAGTGGTCGTCCACCAGGCGGCGATCAGTAACACTCTCGCACAGGACGATGAGCGACTGCGGTGGTGCAACGCGACGGTGCCGCTAAGGATCGCACGCGCGTGCGCCGAATCCGGGACACGGCTGGTGTACGCCTCATCGAGCAGCGTGTACGGCGTAGTGCCGCAGGGAGTTTCCTCACTCGAGTCCGACACCGATGATTACGGACGCTGCTCGGGTCCGCTCAACGCCTATGCGAAATCCAAGCTCGTGATGGATCACGCGATGCGGCGCCGTGCAACGGTGTTCGGGCTGGACTATGTGGGCTTGCGCTACACCAACGTCTTCGGGCCCGGCGAGGAGACCAAGGGGCGCATGGCCTCGATCCTGTGGCAGATTGTCACCACGGCGGCCGCCGGAGGACCGGTGCGGCTGTTCGACGACACCCTGACCGCCGCACGGGATTATCTGCCGGTGCAGGCTCTGGTGACGACGCTGGTCCGGCTGCTCGAGAACCCGCAGATCAAGGGCGTCTACAACCTCGGCTCCGGGTCGGCGATCCCTTTCGAGACGTTGCTGGGCTGGTGCACCGAGTGGGCCGGTGCACCCGTGCCGATGGTGCCGGTGCCGAATCCGGTCCGCGACCGCTACCAGTACTGGACGTGCGCGGACATGCGACACCTGCGAAAGACCCTGCCCGGCCTGGAACCGTTGAGCACCAACGAAATCCGCAGCTACGCCCACGACCTGTTCGACCACGCCCGAAGGGCGACTGTCGGCGTGGGCGAACTTGCGAAGTCCCTGTGATCGGAGGAAACGCGATGTCTACCAACACAACCGACGTACTCGATGGAGAGAAGGCGCTACGCCACCGAATCACAATGCTGTCGCGGTCGCTGCGCGAAGTGACCACGGTCGAGCACCTTCCCCAGCCGCGATTCGTCGGTTACGACACCGTCCGCGACGCCGACGGTGTCACCTACGGTCGCAAGAAGGCGATCCTGATGTCGGGCGGATGTTCGGTTCCCACGTGCACGATGTGCCCGTTCACCAACTACAACAACTTCGGGCTGCTCGGCGGGAACGCCGGGAACCTTCGTGAGCAGGTCGCCCAACTGCTGCGACGCACCGACGACGAGCCGGACTACGACATGCTCGCCCTCTACAACGACGGCAGCTTTTTCGCCCGCCGCGAGGTGCCGACCGACGTGCAGATCGATATCGCTCGGCGGGTCGCGGCCACCGGGGTACGCCGGCTGGTCGTCGAGTCGCTGCCGCAGTTCATCACCACCGGAACACTCGTCCCGTTCGTCGAGGCGCTCGGTGACGTGCAACTTGAAGTGGGGATCGGGTTGCAGTCGGCGGATCGGCTGGTGCGCGAAACCCTGGTGAACACCCGCGTCACCCGTGAGTCGTTCGAGGCCGCAGTGACGTTGATGCAGGCGCACAACGTGATTCCCAAGGTGTATCTGATGATCGGGCCGCCGTTCCTCACCGAGGCCGAAGCGATGACCGACGTTATCGGCTCGACGGCGTATGTGGCGTCCCTGGGCGTGTCCGGGGTGACGCTGTGCCCGACCAGGCTTGCGCCGAACACCGTGGCGTGGTGGCTGTACCAGCGCGGCCACTACCGAGCGCCGAACCTGTGGACCGTCGTCGACGCCGTGCGCGGCGCGCACACCAAGGCGGCGGTGCGGGTGGCGTGTATCAATATGCGGGGCACAGACTTCGACTCGGTGTATCCGGACTCATGTGAGCTATGCGCGAACCTGATCGTGGACGGTCTGGTCGCCTACAGCGTCACCGGCGACCTCTCCGATCTGCCGGCTTCGTGCGAGTGCCGCCACTCGATCGAGCCGGCAGCCCTCGACCATGAACGCATCCTCGAACGCACAGCTACGACGTTGGATGCCTGCGAGGCGATCGCGTGAGCCCGCCACCGATCCTGCGTCGACCGCCGCCACTGAATCTGCCGGGGTTCCTCGCCGCCCAACATCACCGACTCGGTGCCGTGTTCGCCCTTGAGACCTCGGACGATGCGCCGACTGTGTACTGCGTCGGGCCGACCGCAGTGCGAGAGATGTTCGCACGGGAGCGCGAGGGCGGTCTGGCGGTCCACAACAGCGGAACCATCCATACGCTGTTCCGTCGCGCGGTGTTCACTCTTTGTGGCCGCGAGCACGAGGCCACCCGCGCCTATCTCTCGACCGGGTTGCGGCACGATGCGGTAACTGGCTATCTGCCCACCATGGCCCGGATCGCGAAAAGTCACGTAACGCGGTGGCGCCAGCTGCCAGCGGTGCCGCTATATCAAGCTGCGCGCGACTACACCATGGAGCTGTGCCTGACGGCGATCCTCGGGTTCGCCGCCGACGATCCGACCCGGCTGCGGGTGCCAGAACTTTTCGATCGGTTCGTTGCAGGCGCCGAGCTGCCCGCGACTGGCGAGGATACGGACGAGGTCTTCGCTGCGGCCGTAGATGCTGCTGAGGAGCTGAGGCAGTTGTTGCGGGCACACACGGTGCGCGTGACCGCCAGCGTAGGGTCGTCGGTACTGTCCAGGCTGATCTGCTCGGGGCGCGCCCCAGCTGGAGATGTAGTCGATCACCTGCTGGCGCTGTTGATCGCGGCGCGAGAAACTACTGCGAGCCTGATCACCTGGCTGCTGATCGAATGCGCGCTAGATGACTGGCTCGCTGCCGCGTTGGCCACCGAAGCCCGCGACGTGATCGGGGACCCGATGCGGGCGATCGTACGTGGTGGCGCACCAGGGCTGCGCGGCGTGCTGGCCGAGTGTACGCGCGTGCACACGCCCAATACCGTTGCTACCCGGCAGGCGGTCACGGACGTACGAATCGGCGGCTTCACCATCCCAACTGGATGGCACGTCGCTTACAGCGCACCCACCACTCACCTGCTGCCCGAATTGTTCACGGAACCGGAAGCTTTTCGCCCGCAGCGCTTTTGCGGACCGGATGGGTCGCGCGGCGAGCCGGAACTGCTGGCGTTCGGGCGGGGCGCGCATGCGTGTGCGGGCCGCAGTTTCGCTGAGGCGAGCACCTTGTTGCTGGCCGCGGTCGTGCTCGCCGAGCATCGCATCGACCTGAACCCCGACAGTCGTCCGCAGGTGGCCAAGTTTCAGCCGGTGCGCACCCCTGACGGTCCGGTCCATGCTCGGGTACACCGGGCGGTGCACCGGTGAACATCGACGAAATGTTTTGTCGGCTGGCCCGTTTCGAACTCGCGACCGCGCCACGGCTGCATCTGATCGCTAGCGAGAATCAGATGCCCGCGGCCGCAAGGGTGCCGTATCTGACGGACGCGCTCACCCGGTACTGCTTCGGCAGCGCAGAGGACACCGCCTGGGCGTGGCCGGGCCGCGGCGAACTCGCCGAGTTGGAAGCGGCGGCAGCCACCTCAATGGGTGTGCTACTGCGAGCGGAGTTCGTCAACCTCAAACCGGTCTCCGGGCTATCGGCGATGACCGTGGCGCTCTCGGCGTTATCCGGATCGGCACAGACAGTGTTCAGCCTGTCCGAACCCGACGGCGGCCACGGCTCAACCCAATTCGTCGCGCGCCGGTTCGGGCTGTACTGGCAGCCGCTGCCCGTCGACCCCGCCACTTGGTGCGTGGATGTGCAGATGCTGGCACGCCGGGCCCGCAGCGTCGACGGGCCTGTGCTGATCTATCTGGATTCGTTCATGGCGTTGTTCCCACACGATTTGGTGGCAATACGCGATGCGGTCGGCGAGAGGGCGGTGATCCATTACGACGGCTCCCACACCCTCGGGTTGATCGCTGGATGTCAATTCCAAAACCCTCTCGCAGAGGGCGCTGACAGCCTGGGTGGCAGCGTCCACAAGACCTGGCCGGGGCCGACTGGTAAGGGCGTGGTGGCTACCAACAACCCAGACCTCGCACGGCAGATAGACTTGCATGCGGCCGGTTGGGTCTCGCATCATCATCCCGCTGACATCGCCGCGCTGGCCATCTCGACGGCGTGGATGACCGACCATGCCGCGACCTACGCGGCCTCGGTGGTGGGCAACGCCCGCCGCCTGGCCGCCACACTCACGGACCAGGGGTTCACCGTGTGCGCCGCCGAGCGCGGCGGTACCCGATCGCATCAGGTGTGGGTCGATATCACGCCGATCTGCCAGGCCGCGGCCGCGTCCCGGCTGCTGTACGACGCCGGGATCGTCGTCAACGCCATCGATATCCCGTACTTGCCCGAGCCCGGACTCCGCCTGGGCGTACAAGAGGTGACCTTCCTCGGCTTGACCACCGAAGGCGTCGACGAACTAGCCACTCTCATGGCCCGCCTGCTCATCCATCGCGAATCCCCGCACACGATCGCTCCCCAGGTCGCCGACCTGCGAGCCCGCTACCTGACCGATCACAACCACCAGGCCGCCGAAGAACTGGCGACCCAGCTGCGCCGAGCCGGGCGGGAGAAACCGAGGACACCGTGACCACCACCGACCTGACGCTGACCACGAACGGATTCAGCTGGCATCCGGATTGCCGCCATTTCGTCGGCGGTCTGCCCTGCCGACACTGGCGTGCGTGCGCCGGCTGCACCCTCTACGAACCGGTCACTCACCGGATCCTGATCGTGATGCTCAAGCGCATGGGGGACATGCTCATCGCCTCACCGCTCCCGGCCCGGATCAAAGCTGAACACCCCGGCGCACACATAACCTGGCTCGTCGGCTCCGAATCCGCAGCCATCGTGTCAATGATCCCGCACATCGACAGAGTCTTGATCTGGGACGACGACGCGGCCCAAACCCTGCTCGCCGAGCACTACGACGCCATCTACTCCTTCGAACGCCAGCCGGCCGCCGCGGGGCTGGTGCCGCGGATCAGCGCCGAGCACCGCGCCGGGCTCGCCTACGGTGGCGACCACAACACGCTGTACCCGATCGGGGAGGCCGCACGGCACTTCTTCGCGATGAACACCTGGAACGACTTTCGTACTCACGGCAACGAAAAGACCTGGACCGAGCTGTATTTCGAGGTCGCCGGGTACACCTACACCGGTGAGCCGTACCAACTGGCGGTCCCCGACGCGGCGCGCGCCCGTGTCGCTGCCCGGCTTGGCACGGGTGGCGGCTGGGTGTGTCTGAACGTCGGCGGCTCGAAGGCCACCAAGCTATGGCCGGCGCAGCGCTGGAGCGACCTGGGCCGCCGGTTGCTAGACGACGGGAATCGGCTGGTCATCACCGGCGGAGCGGGCGATGCCCGCGTATGTCACCAACTGCTGCGCGAGCTGGACACGGGCGCAGGCCGGGTCCGCCACGACGCGATACCTCTTGAAGAGTTCGCTGCGGTCCCCGACTTCTGCGACGTCATGGTCACAGGCGATACCTTGGGTTTCCACCTCGCCCTCGCCCACGACCTACCCGTGGTGGTTCTGTTCGGGCCGAGCAACGGCGCCGAGGTCATCCCCCGTCATGCCGACACCGTGACCGCGCTGCGATCGAACCTGGAATGCTCGCCATGCGCGCACCAGGTCACCTGCGGCGGGGTCGGCGGCTGCATGGACACCATCACCGTCGACGAGGTGCACACTGCCGTGCGCAACTCGCTATCCCCGGCCCAAGCAGCGCGGGAGGAGTGATCAATGGGATATGTGCTCGGGCTCGGCGGTGCCTACCACCATGACGCCTCGGCCTGTCTTGTCGCCGACGGCCAGGTTATCGCCTTTGCAGAGGAAGAACGGTTCTCCCGGATCAAGCACCACCGCGACTCCCGCTCGGCCGCGGGCTCGGCCGCGTGGTGCCTTCACCACGCCGGAATCGGTTGGGCCGAGGTCGATGAGGTCGCAGTCGCGTGGAATCCCTACTGGCCCAACTACTGTGACCACACCGACGACGTGGACCTGATCACCGAACTTATCGGACCCGACGCCGGGCCTGATCGCCCGCACCGGCTGACCGTCGTCGGCCACCATCTCGCCCACGCCGCCAGTGCCTTCTATCCAGCAGGTCTCACCGACGCAGCCGTGGTCGTGGTCGATGGCTCCGGAGACGGGGTGTCCACCACCATCCACCACGGCACCCGAGCAGGCCTGCGCACTGTGCGCGAGTTCCCCTTCACCCAATCCCTGGGCTGGTTCTATCAATTCGCAACCGAACACGCTGGACTCGGCGACTGGACCAACGCGGGAAAGCTGATGGGGCTGGCTGCCTACGGCCGTCCTGTCATCGACCTGGATTTTCTGTACCCCACCAGCTTCGGCTACCACCTCGACCTGACCCGGTACGGCCTGGCCCCCGATGCCGATGAGACTGCACGCTACCGCAACTTCTCCTACTACCACGACCTACGCCGCGCCTATGGCAAGGCGTTCACCGACGCCGGAATCCCCGCCCAGCCGAAGGGCGCCGACGCGCCTCGCAGCCTCGCCGCTGCTCTCGCGGCCTCGGCGCAGCTGTTATTGCAACGCTGCTTGATCAGCGTCGTCGCGACAGCGCTCGAGGAAACCGGTGCAAGTGCGTTGTGTCTGGCTGGCGGGGTCGCGCTCAACTGCACCACCAACGGAATCCTCGCCCGCACACCCGATATCGAGACCCTATTCGTACAGCCCGCCGCCAGCGACGCCGGATGCGCACTCGGCGCCGCCCTCGAGGTCGCGCACCGCCGCGGCGAACACACCGTGCCCGGCCCACGCCAAACCCAAGCACTGCTCGGCCCGGCCTACGACAACCATGCAATCGAGACTGCACTGCATGCCGCCGGTGCGGACTACACCACTCCCGGCGATATCGCGCTCGCGGCGGCACGTTTGCTGGCTGACGGCAAGGTCATCGGCTGGCACCAGGGCCGCGCCGAAGCCGGGCCCCGCGCGCTCGGTGCCCGAAGTATCCTCGCCGACCCACGCAGTACCGCCCTGCGCGACCGCGTCAACCGCGACATCAAACACCGCGAACTGTGGCGACCACTCGCACCGAGCATGCTTGACTTGGGGTCCTGGACGTCCACACCGGACGGTCCGGCAGAATTCATGGTCGTCGCTCACAATGCCACACCTCAAGCACGACAACAGATTCCGGCTGTCGTCCACGTCGACGGCACGCTACGCCCGCAACGCGTCGATCCGGACCTGCAACCGGCCTACGCGCGCCTGCTCCACGGCTTCGCCGTCGAGACCGATATCGACTGCGTGCTGAACACCAGCTTCAACGGACCCGGCGAACCAATCGTCGGTTCACCGGCGGATGCGCTGCGCAGCGGTGCCCGCCTCGGCCTGGACGCCATCGTGATCGGCGACTACCTGATCGACACACCGCAGTCGAGCACCCTCCGATAGCCACCACACCCCATCACCAGAACAGGAGCATGATCAGCGTGACCGACACGATTACCCCCATCGACCGGATCCGCGACCGCCACGGCGACGCGGTACGCATCGGCACTGACTGCGTCATCGCCAACGACGTCGACTTTCTCATGGACACCGACGCCACGATCACCCTCGGCGATCGGGTCAGCATCCGCCGCGGCACCACCCTGCAAGCCAACGCCGGTGGGCACATCGTCATAGGCGACGACGTCGCAATCGGAGAGAACGTCGTCATCTCCGCCATGACCCACATTCGCATCGGCCGCGGTGTCGGCATCTCCAACATGGTCGACATCCACGACCACAACCACCGCGCCCGCACTCACGACACCACCACTGCCGGTGAACCGATCACCCCGTGGGCCAGCGGATTCGACGCCGCCCCCATTATCATCGAGGCTGGTGCCATCATCTCGAACAAGGTCTCGATCATCGCCGGCGTCACCGTCGGCCAGAATGTGCTGATCGGCGCGAACGCCGTCGTCACCGCATCGGTGCCGCCAAACACGACCGCCATCGGGACACCGGCGCGTGTCACCACCCGCCACCCCGGCCCGCTCGACGCCACCGAGTCCCGGCCACAGTTGCGGATCGCGTGGTTCGGCACCAGCCTGATGGAGCACTACGAAGCCCACAACCCCCGCCTGAGCGCCCAAGCCGACCTCCCCGCCATCGGCGACACCATCGAAATCACCGAATGGCGCAACCGCGGCTACGTCCACGGACTGCTCACCACCTGGCGAGCCCGTTACCCGTGGATCACCTTCACCTCCGACAACCACGGTGAGGGCGGCGCGACCAGCCGCGACATCCTCGCCATTATCCGCACCGCCGCCCAGGACCCCCAGCAGCGATGGGATCTCGCCGTACTCGGGGCCGGAATCAACGACGTCTGGCGCGGCTACCAGCAGCGCCTGTCGGAGGCAGTAGCAATCGAGGAGTACGACGCCAATCTCCGTGCGGCACTGGAGATCCTGACCGGCCGGGCCCGCCGGGTCCTGGTCGTCGGGGAGCCGCCCATCGGCTGGGAACCGAGTATCACCGTCCCGCCCGCGAACGCCGACATCGCTGCCTACAACCAACGTGCGCGCAGGGCCGTCGACGATCACGGAGCGCACTTCGTCGACGTGTGGGACGAGGTCATGTTCGGTGCCACGTGCCTCGGCTGGTCCCCAACTGCACCGGCGGAACCGCCGGCCGGAGCAATCAGCATGTGGAGTGACGGCGTCCACTTGTCCGAGTATGGCGACGAAGTATTGCGGGCGCTCATCGACCGCTACATCAGCGAGCACCAGATCGTCGACGGACTGCTCACCGCCGACCGGCTCCCACGCGACCTCGCCGCTCAGCTGTACCGGGTATGATCTCCGTGCTGCCGATCATCCGGGGCAGGGGCGATCTTCTGCGCTGGAACGGCGCGGTGTACCGGAAGCCGTACTGGCACAG
Organism: Nocardia vaccinii NBRC 15922; assembly: GCF_001613305.1. GTDB lineage: Bacteria > Actinomycetota > Actinomycetes > Mycobacteriales > Mycobacteriaceae > Nocardia > Nocardia vaccinii. The sequence continues at coordinate 143,938 of NZ_BDCC01000007.1, read as the reverse complement.
CATCATCGACAACCAGGCCCGCCGGCCGATCATCAACCGCCGCTTCGACGCACTCTTCACCAGCGGCGACATCGACGGTCGCAAAGTGGCCGCCTGGGGCCGAGTCTCGACATCGTCCGCCCGGCGGCGAAAGTGCGTTGGATATGCCCAAGCGCCGTGCTGGCGGGGATCCCGAATCCGGGGCCGAGGAAGACACGGCCGCAATCCGCTGGCGCAACGGCTCGGTCATCGCTGCCGACGTAGAGTGCCGTCGAGGCGGATGCCCCTGGGTACCATTGCCTTCACCCATTGGAAGCACTGGAGGAAGGGAACGGGTGGGCGAACAGCCTCGAATCGACCCCTCGGCGGGGTGGCGACGCCAACGACGCGGTTTCTCCATCAGCGACCCAGTTTGGGAGGCAGCCAAGAGGAAATGGATTGCCGATCGCGACCTCTATCCCGCGTGGTCCGACTGGCTCGAAACCGCCTTGGCCGACAAGACGGCTGCCACCCGCAAGCGCCACCGCCTGCGTAAAGGCGAAGACTTCCCCCCGGCACCCGATCGCCTGCCCACCGGCCGCCGCTTGCCACCCGCAGCTCCCCAAGGTCGAATCAAGCGTGGATTCACCTGCACGCCATCGGTCTGGGACAACGCCCGCGCCGCCTGGTGGGCTGACCGCGATGACTGGGCCGACTGGGCCGACTGGGCGGAGGACGCCATTGCCAAAAAGGCCGACTACACACCGCCGAAAGACCATAGTCGGCAATCAAGGACCCCGTGATTGCCCCGGCGAATTCTATTGCACTACAGGCGCTTCCGCGCGCACTGCACCTGCGCTTGGAGGGTGAGCCACCTGCGGCGCGGCCGTATCCCGAATGTGGAAGCTCCGGCGTCTGCCTCGAACCCCTTCCCTGACACGGTTTCGACGCTCTACACTCTGGAATCATTGGAATAAGGAGGGAGAATCCGATGTCGATCTTGCTGGTCTATCCTGCGGTTCTGCTCATCGCGGCAGCGATCGTGGCCATTGTGCGCTACACCAATGCTCGGCCCGCCACGGCCCGAACCGGTCGCGCCCTCCTGCGAACCGTCGCATTCTTCGTCGGCGCACTGATCGCAGCGCCGATCATGGCTCTGATCAGCTTCGCCGGCGTGGGCAAACGTCTGTCGTAAGGTCCCGCGCGCCGCCGTCCACTCGATTCCCGACGACGTCGAAGCACGCCATTATTGGAATAAGTAGAATCACATAGACGGATCGCCACACGCGAGAGGTAGGCACGATGGGCAGCAGATCGGAAGATCGAATGTCGCGCGGTCGACAAGAGATTCAAGTCGCGACCTCAGCTTTCGCGTCTTCGCCGCGTCAGCGCGGCCGCTGTGAGTTCACCTTCTCCAACCTCGGCTCCTTATTGGAATAAGTGGAATAACACCATGAACTCGGCCACCTCCTTCGATCGCATCAACGCGGCGCTGGAGGATGCTGGCCGATTCGGCAGGCGCTCCGGCGCGTGGACCGTCTACAACTGCCCGGCGCATGAGGACTCCGATCCCAGTCTCGGCGTGGTCTACAACCCGGCCAAGCAGCGCACCGTGGTCCGATGCTTCACCGGCTGCGCCGACGAGGACGTGCTGGCCGCGATCGGTCTGCGCGTTGCCGACCTCTACGACGACGCACGTCGCTTCACCTCCCGGCATGCAGCCCCCTACCGGCCCCGGATAACTCCGTCGCCCCGCCCGTTCCCGCGAACCCCGCGCGACGACCCACTCGGCCCGCAGAGCGGACCGCCGCGAATTGCGGCCCGCTACTACTACCGATTGCCCGACGGCACCGCGGCCGGGCGGGTCACCCGTGCCTACATTCCGCACGAGAAAGGGACCAAGCGCGTCTTCTGGCAGCACCAGTGGGACGGGCATGCCTGGGCGCGTGGCGGGTTCCCCACGCTTCTTTACCACCTGCCCGAGGTTATCGCCGCAGTTCGCGACGGCCGGACAATCTATCTCGTCGAGGGTGAGAAGGACGCCGACAACGCAATTCGCGCCGGACTGACCGCCACCTGCAACGCAATGGGCGCTGGCAAGTTCCGTGTTCAACACGCCGATCAGCTGGCCGGAGCGCGACGGGTCGTGATCGTGACCGATCGGGATAAGGCCGGGCGCCGGCACGGCGCCGCCATTGCCGAACTACTGCGTGGGCGGGTCGGTTCCGTGGAAATCGTCGAATCCGCGGTCGGCAAGGACATCTCCGACCATCTGGCCGCCGGACTCGGACCTGACGAACTGGTGCCAGTCGGTCCGGCCGACCCGATCGTCGAGGGGTGGGCGGAGGTGCGGATCGCTGACGCCGCACTGTGGCATGGGTCAGCCGCGACCGGGATTCGCCAGCTCGAACGAGCCGAGGAGGACACGGTCGGCAGCGGCGTGTACCTGGCCGAGAAAGACATCGCCACCGGGTACGCCCAGCATCGGGCACGCCAGGCCGGTACCGATACGCCCACGCTGTACAGCGTTTCTGTTCGTGACGGTCGCCTGGTCGATCTCACCGACCAGACGACGGTAAATCGGGTGATGGCGGGGTTCCAGTCTGTGCTCGCCACTGAGCAAAGCCTCGCTGAGCGTGCCGAACGCCCGTCCTGGCTGCGAATCAACAATCTGCAGGATCTGCGAGAGATCCTCCACCGTGGCGAGATACGGGTCGGTGAACTCAAACGTGTCACTCAACGTTGCGGCGAATTGTTCTCCAGCCACTTACGAGCACAAGGCTACGCCGGCCTGCTCACGGTCGAAGGCGGCGAAGCCGATATCGGCAACCATCTCACCTACCTGATCTTCGACCCCGCCGACATCACCGTAACCGACGAGAGTCTCCTGCCTGTTCCCTCCAAAACCCCAGCTCGGGAGGATAAATCCACCGTGTCCGATGTTCACGATCCGATCACCGTCTACACCAAGCCGGACTGCCCTCAGTGTGCCGCCACCAAACGTTCGCTGGACCGTCTCGGTGTCGGCTACACCGAAGTCGATGTCAGCTCCGACGTCGGTGCCCGCCGGTGGTTGCTCGGTATGGGCTACACCATGGCTCCAGTCGTTGTCGCTGGTGACAGTCACTTCGCCGGATATCGCCCGGACAGGCTTGCAGCCCTTGGCGAGTCCCGCAACCACCCGCCGGATCCAATTTCCGAGCAGTCCGAACCGGGATGGCACGTGGACAACGGTGTCATTACCTCCGCCCCGCTCGACGAGCCTGCCGATACCTGGCGCGTGGACAACGGCGTCATCAACGCCGTCGACCCCACCCATCGACGGCCAAGTGTTTCGACGCGACCGCCAGCTTGGGCGATACAGCCCGCTTCGCCGACGCGCCCCACCCACGCCCACCGGCGGTGACCGCCCATGACGGACATCATCAATCGCTCTCGGCCTACCCCCTCGCCGCTGCGCCATCGCCCGGTCCTGCGGCCCCCGCGGGACATCTACAGCAACACACCGAAGGACGACGGAGCACAGGGACCGCGCCGGCCGCGGCGCGCCCGACCGTCGCGGCGAGGCGTCATTGTCGTAGGCGGCGGTGTCCTGGCGGTGTGCACTGTGGTGACCCTCGTCGCAATGTTGTTCCTGGACAACCGAAATGCCCCGCGCCCCGCACCTCGCACTTCGCCTACCCGCACAACTCCCGCGGCGTTCGCCGATGGCGCATCGTGCCGCGCCAGCGACGACGGCACCGCAGTCCGCGGCGACGGGCCCGGCGGCACCGACACCGGGCCGCACGCCATCCTCGGCTTCGACTACGCCTACTTCGTACTGCGCGACGGTGCTGCGGCCCGCAACTTCGTCGCGCCCACCGCGGCCGTCGGACCCGCCGACCAAATCCAGGCCGGCATCGCCACGGTGCCCACAGGCACCCAGCATTGCCTGTCGATCACCGTCGACGGACCCGACCGCTACCACGTCGAGGTGACCACTCGGCACGGCCGCGACGCACCGCAGATCTACCAGCAGATCGTCACCACCGCGACCACTGCCGGGCACGTGCTCATCACTGCCATCACCTCAGTACCCCAATGACTCTCGAAGGGAAATAGCGAATGTCCCAGCCCAACAACAATGTCGAGCCCGGTGGCACTGCGCCGGCCAGTGCACCGCCGATGCGGAGCACTGACTTTTTCGGGCAGCAGCCCCAGTTCATCCTGCGGGACGAGCAGGCCTGGGATAGCGCGATCCGTATCGGCGGCCACGTCCACTTTCTATCGATGGACCATCCCATCGAGCCGTTGTATGAGATCGTCGCGGAGCCTGGCAACGCCGAGCCCGCTGCGGTCCTGGCCCACCTTTACGACCGCGACACAGACCAGCTGTGGCAGCTCCGCGATGTCCGCAGCGGCCGCACCGTCCACAGTGATCTGCAACTTCAGGGATGGAGTCACGCCGAGGAGATAGCCGTCTCCGACCCAGCCGAAGCGCTGCGACTCGCAGATGAATTCGGCCGTAACGCCCATGAGTCCGGCATCCCTCCCATCCCGGAGCTCGATGCCAATTACGTTACTGCCGTGGCTCTCTGGCCCCAGGTCGCCGGTGAAATGCAGCGCGACTGGCTCGGTTCCTGGTTCGAGGCCAGCTTCCATAATCCTGGGGTCTGGGAAGACGTCGACTGGACAACGGATTTGGAGGGCACCCGCTACGCCGGGATGTCTGCTGATCAGGCTCTCACCGCGGCAGCCACGGACCTCGAAGTCGCGATCAAGACAGCCCTTCCGCGACACATGCTGCCGACGCCCGACAGCGTCCGAGAATTCCTGCACGGCAACGATATCGACGGCCGCGAGCTCGGATTGGACAGCGAGCGAGATATCGTCCGGGGCGCCGATGTCGAACAGTCGATGGAATCGACCACCGCACTGGATGCGGCCCTTGGGCCTCTCACTCCACCCTCCACGCCGACACAGTCTTCTCCTCCGGGCGTGACGCACGCGCGACCTGCGAGCGAACTCCCCAGGGCTGCACTGCCTCACCAGCAGCAAGACCAAACCCGGCGCGGACATTAAGGCAATAACTAGAATAACTAGAAGGGATCGCGGTACAGTGGCCGGTCGAACACGCGGGGAACCCGAAAACGGGCAGCAATCGCTGTGGGCCGAATACGACGACCCGACCCCCGAGCAGAAGGGAGCCGACGATGCGCAGCATCCGTCACGCGATGTGGCCGCGACGCACCAGGGAGGTGAAAGCCGCAGTGCCGCAGTCAAAGCCGGAGGACCGCCCGGATCCGACTCCACCGGACGAGTCGGCACCGGCCTGGGAGGACCGGACCGAGGAGCAGGCTCGGCTGCTGCGGGATCGGCGAGACCCAGACAGGTGGCGGGAACTGCTGGTGACAGCGTCCCCGGAGCAGGGCCAGGCGATGAACGCCGTAGACCGGCTGTGGGAGGCTCCGCTGCCGCTCGAGTTTCGGGAGCTGGTAACGGCGTTGGTGCAGCAGCGGATCGAGGATCGGATGCCAGTCCCGACCGATCCCGACGACCCGCTGCGCAGGGAGTTGGAGGCGATGGTCACCGACCAACTGCGCCGCAGCGCGGCCCCGGCGGGCTAGACGAACTCGTCACCGGCTGGGCACGAGCGGTCAGCGATCGCGACCGTGTCCTGTCGCGGGGGATGCAGACGCGCCGGGCACTGGACAGTGCCCGGAAAACAGCCGCCGGGGACCGCAGCCTGGGTGCCCGGATGCGTCCTTCGATCCAGCGTCTCGCCGATCGCCGCGACGCACTGCTCGCCGACTACCGTGTGCTCGAGGACGCCGTCGCCGGGCACGAGCGCGGCCTCACCGCGCTCGGAGTGGACCCGCGGGCACTGGATGCCAAGGCGATCCTGCGATTCGGCTGGGACGGCCCTGCTACGATCGGACGGCCCAGGCCTGACACCGCTGAAACTCCCAACGCGCCCCTCCCGACGGCACCGCGGCCGACCGTCACCGGACTCGAACCGCCGCCCGCAGATTCACGGGATCCGGTACCCCCGCAGCTTCCCGCCGAGTCGATTCCAGCACTCTCGATCGGTACCGGGACCGTCGACCCGATCCGCACCGTCCCAACCGCAAATGCAGACGACGCGAACGACAGAAGCGCTGTTGTCGCACTACCGTCGGATGACGAAAATGACTCTGCCACAGCTGATTCGGGAAGGGATCACGATGACACAGCAGCTGAGCCGACATGGCCGCACGGCGATGCGGTACTGGGAGATCTACCGGCCCCGGGCGCTGCAGCAACTGGGAGATCAGGAGGCGTTCTTCCGCGCCCTGGACCTGAACGTGACCGAGCAGATCGGGACGCTGACCGACGAGATGCTGAGTCTGATGCCCCCGCGGCAACGTCCGACGGCGCGGACCGCGACGCGAGCACAGGCGACGGAGATCGTCTACGCCGAGAGGATCTGGTTGCCGAAGGAGCCGGGGACCGAGCACCTCGAAATGTAGTCACTTCCAGCGGTTTCCGACCCGCGAGCCAGGCCGACCTGGCGCCGTCCGGGGAGAAGTCGCGGGCGCGGGCGAACCTCGCCGCCGTGCGGATGCTGCACATGCTGCGCGACGCCGCTCGACCGGCTGCTCCCGAGGAGCAGGCCGTGCTCGCGCGCTGGTCTGGATGGGGCGCGCTGCCGACGATTTTCAACGCTCAGCCGGTGCGGGCGGCCTTCGATTCCGACGACGAGTACCGCCGAGCTGGGGACCGATGGACATCCCTGGGCGCCGAGCGCGAGGAGATCCGCGCCCTGCTGTCGGAGGCCGAGTGGAACGCCGCGTCCCGCAACACCCTCAACGCCCATTACACCGACGTCGGCTTGGTGGGCCCGATCTGGCAGACCGTGCGCCGGTTGGGCTTCGACGGTGGCGACGTATTGGAGCCAGGTTGCGGCAGCGGCAATTTCATCGCCCTGGCTCCCACCGACACCTCCACACCGGTACGGATGACCGGGGTGGAACTGGACCCCACCACCGCGGGTATCGCGCGGCTGCTGCATCCCGGCGCCAAGATCCACGCCCAAGGGTTCGAGGCCCTGCGACTGCGGGCCGGTCGTTTCAACGCGGCGATCGGCAATGTGCCCTTCGGCGACTATCCAGTATACGACGAAGTCCACAACCCGGACCTCAAGCTCAACATCCACAACCACTTCATCCTCAAGGCCCTGCACGCGGTCGAGCCCGGCGGCGTCGTCGCGCTCATCACCTCCCGCTGGACCCTCGATGCCCACGAGCAGGACGTTCGCCGAGCGATCCATGAAGCCGGCGACCTGGTCGGCGCGGTACGGCTGCCCGCCCGCGCCCACCTCGCCGCCGCCGGGACCGACGTCGTCACCGACGTGCTATTCCTACGCCGCCGCACTGCCGACGACACGCCCGGCGATACCAGCTGGCTGCGCACCGAGGCCTTGGAGTTGCCCGGTCACCACCAGCCCGTCGAGGTCAACTCCTACTTCCTGGATCACCCGGAGCAGGTGGTCGGCGACCTGCGTTCCCGTATGGGCCGACATGGGCCCGAACTCACCGTCGTCGCGCACCCGGACGCTCGAGTCGCCGACGGTCTGGCCGCGGCCGCCGCCAGGGTCGGCGCCGCACCCGAGCCGGACAGCAAGCTGGACGACGAGGATCTGCCCGACGGCGCGCTCGGGTTGGACGCTGCCGGCAATCCGACCGTCGTCGAGGACGGGGTGATGGTCCCGGTGGAGATCCACCCGGACTACAGCGCTCAGCTGGTCGAGCTGATCCGTCTCAAGCAGCTCACCAACCGCCTCTACGCTGCCGAAGCCGCCTCCACCGCGCAGGACGAAACTCCGCAGTTGGCCGCCCATCGCGCCCGGCTCCGTGAAGCGTTGCGCACCTATCGTCGCCGTCACCCGGTGCTGGCCAAACCTGGCCAGTACCGGGTGTTCACTCCGCGCGAGGCGAAACAGCGGGCCAAGTTCGAGGGCATCAAAACGGTCCCCGACGAATGGAAGCAGCGCACCGCCTACGCCTGGATCGACGACGATCCCGACGCGGCCCTGCTGTTCGGCCTAGAGGTGTGGGACGACAAGGCCGGCAAGGGAATCGAGCAGAAGGTGCTGCACGACCGGGTGCTCGCCCCGCGCGTCCTGCCGACCCACGCGGCCACACCGGAAGACGCCATCGCCATCGCGTTGGAACACGACGGCGGCCGCCTGGACATCAACCGTGTCGCATCACTGCTGGACGTATCGGCGTTCGAGGCCGCCGACCGTGTCGAATCCGCCGGTCTGGCCTACCGCGACCCCGATCGGCCCGGCGAGTGGGAACCGCGACACCTGTACCTGTCCGGGAACGTCAAAACCAAACTCGCCACCGCACAGGCCGTCGCCGACCGCGATCCCGCCTACCGGGCCAATGTCATTGCGCTGGAGGCGGTGCTGCCGCCAGACCTGCACCCGTCGGAGATCAAAGCCAAGATCGGTGCGCCGTGGATTCCCGCCGAGGTCTACACCGCGTTCCTGCATCACCTCGGATTCGGTGATGCCACAGTCAAATACGCGGGCGGCACCGCCTGGGAGGTCCGCGGCCACAGCGCGACCTACGGCGACCTCGCCGAAGCCGAGTGGGGCACACCCGACCGCAACACCAAAGAGCTGTTCTCGACGCTGCTAACTCAAACCGAATCCACCATCACCATCAACCGCACCGCGAACAAAAAGACCTACGTCGACCGCGAGGCCACCGACGCGGCGCGGGAGAAGGCCCGCGAGATCGCCATCGAGTTCGCCGACTGGGTGTGGACTGACCAAGGTCGCGCGCAGCAGTTGGCGCGCATCTACAACGACACGTTCAACAACCTCGTCGCCGTCGAGCACTCGTCCGCACCTATGACGCTGCCGGGACTGGTCACCGACTGGGAGATGCGGCCTCACCAGAACGCCGCGATCCGGCGCATCCTGGCCTCCAACACCGCGCTGTTGGCGCACGTCGTCGGCGCGGGCAAGACCGCCACCATGGTTGCCGCGGCGATGGAACTCCGGCGCACTGGCCTGGCCAAGAAACCCGCCGTCGTGGTGCCTAATCACATGCTCAAGCAGTGGACCCGCGACTTCCGCCGGCTCTACCCGAACGCGAAGCTGCTGGCCATCACCGCCTCGGACCTGAGCGAGAAGCGACGCAAGAAGTTCATGGCTCGAATCGCCGGCGGCGAGTGGGACGCGGTGATCCTGACCCACAAGGCATTTGAGCGCGTCCCGCTTCGCCCGCAGACCCAATCCGATTACATCGACCGCGAAATGGCCAACCTGCGCAGCCAGGTCGATCGCGCCCAAGAGGCGGGCATGGACAAGCGCAGGGTCAAGGAGATCGAGTCCGCGCTGGCGCGGGCTGAGGCGAAGATCAAGCAGAAGATCGCCAAGACCAGCGACCGCCGCGGCGTCTATCTCGAGGACACGGGCCTGGACTACGTGTTCGTCGACGAATCCCACGAGTTCAAGAATTTGCGGACCGTCAGCGCGATCCCTGGCGCGGCGATCGATGGCGCGGACAAGGCCACCAAGCTACATATGTTGCTGGACTTCCTGCGCCGCAACAACCGCACCGGTCGCGTCGCGACACTGGCCACCGGCACCCCGATCGCCAACAGCGTCACCGAGGCCTACGTGCTGATGCGCTACATGGTGCCCGAGATTCTGGACGAGATGGGCCTGGAGGCCTTCGACAACTGGGCCGGCACGTTCGGCGAAGTCGTCAGCTCACTCGAGCCCGACCCCAAAGGCGAGGGCTACAAGATGAAAGCCCGCTTCGCCCGTTTCTTCAACGTCCCAGAACTACTGGCCGTCTACTGGGGGTTCGCCGACGTACAGACCGCCGAAGACCTAAAGCTCCCCACCCCACCGGTGCGGGCCGGCGAGGATGGGCAGCGCGGCGAGAAGTTCCTCGTCCCCGCCAGCATCGAACAACGGCAGTTCGTGAAACTGCTGCCGTCCCAGCCATGGATCCGCAAGCCCGGCGGCGTGCTCAAGGCCCTCGGCGAAGGCCTGCGCGCGAGCCTAGACATGAGCCTGGTCGGCTACAGCAGCGAGGACGGCAGCAAACTGCCCGTCGCGGCCGAGCAGATCGCCGAAATTTGGCGGCAGACCCGCAACATCGTTTATCCCATATCGAAGGACGACCCCACACCCCAAGAACTCCCCGGCGCTCTGCAGCTGGTGTTCCTCGACGACGGCACCCCCAACTCCAAAGCAGAGCACCGCGTCAATCTCTACGACGAGCTGCGCGAGCGGCTCGTTGCGATCGGAATGCCCGGCGACACAATTCGTTTCATGCACGACGCGGGCACCGACACCAAGAAGGACAAGCTCTTTGCCGACGCCCGCTCCGGACGCGTCACCGTGCTCATCGGGTCCACTCCAACCATGGGCACCGGCACCAACGTCCAGGACCGCGCGATCGCGCTGCATCACCTGTCATACCCGTGGAAGCCTGCCGACATGGCCCAACGCGACGGTCGCATCGAACGCCAGGGCAACCTCAACCACCCCGACATCGCGGGCACCCCCGACGAGGTCCGCGTCCTCTACTACATCACCGAGCGCACCTTCGATGAGTTCCGGTTGAACACTCTCGCCCGCAAAGCGCGCTTCATCAACCAGATGCAGAAACGCGGGTTCAACCTGCGCGAGATCGAAGACATCGGCGAGGACGCCGTCAACTTCGGCATGCTGACCGCGCTCGCCTCCGGCGACCCCACCCTTCTGCACCTGGCTGAGGCCACCGCCGAACGCGCCCGCCTGGAAGGACTCGCCCGCACCTGGGACCGCCAGCAAGACACACGCGCCGCCGACATCGCTGAACTCGACGAGTGGCACGATCATGCCGGGCCTGCCGTCGAGGTCATGCGCACGGCGGCCACCCAGCGTATATCCACCACCGGCGACCGGTTCGCGATGACCATCAGCGGCAGCATCTATCGCAAACGCGCTGACGCTGCCCAGGCCCTCGCCGAGCATCTGCTACGCATCGCAGCAGGGCCCGCACCCGACCATCCTGTGACGGTCGGTGAACTCGGCGGACTGCCGATCCTGACCGACTTCGACGCCGCTCTCCGTGTCGGCCGGATCGGATTCGGTTGGAAAGATCCCCGCTTGATGATGGATCGTCGCCCCCTATGGGGCGCACAGGAATTCGAGCAGATAACTGCACCCAAGGAAACAGATGCAGATGCTGCCAAAGACGCCGACGGACACAGCGACCACCCAGCCCGGCAAACGATCCTCGCGTTGGAACGGCTCCTGGCCAAACTCGATGACGACATCACCGCGATCGACACCGCACTCGCCGACAACCGCGTCGAGCGCGACGCCATCGCTGGACGCCTGGCCCCCAAGACCGACAACCCCTACCGACCTACCGCCCGTTCCAAAGAGCGCGAGGAACGCCTTCTCGGCAAACTCGTCGTCGCCAACGAGAAACACTCCAACCTGCTCGCCCGAGCCGGCGCAGGCGACATCCCCGAAACCGTCCGCGAAGAACTCGACCAGACCAGCGCCGAAGTCGACCGCCTCAAAATCGGGATCGCCACGGAACACCGCATTCAGAAGGGCGAGGAACCCGAAGCCCTGCCGGATCAGATATCCCCATCCCGGCCAGACCCGATCGAGTCGGCACCGCCCACCACTGCAACACCCGCCGAACCGACCACAGCCGACATCGAGCTGGATCCCGACACAGCGACACCACCCCAGTTCGACGGCGAGATGTACGAGCACCGCATCCTCGCGCCCTCTCAGGAAGCTGCTGTGCAGGTAACCGAACGGCTGAAGGCCCACAGATACCTTGTGCCATACCCGCCCGCGCACCCGACCAGCCTCAACGAATGGGTTGTGGTCGCATACGGATCTGCCGCAAAGCATTTCGCCGAAGGCGGTGACGACGACATCCTCGCCGCGTGCGACGAATACGGCGCAACCCACGACGGCGGCTCGTTCTGGGCGGCACCACCAACCGACGCCGAAGTCCGCCAACTCATCACCGCCGACGCCCCTCAACTCACGGTCCCGGAGGAGACGGCCGCCACCGACACGCGCTCAGCGGTACCTACACCTTCCGAGGCAGTCGCAACGACAGTCCCGCCGCAGCCGAACCCGATCGAGACGTCCTCGCACGTCCTCGCCGATGCTGCCGAAATGATCCCGGCGTCCCGGTTCACGGACGTCGCCGAGGTGCTGGACCACTGGCGCCAGGCCGCGGACGGTTACAGGGTCGCCGAGACACGCTCGGAATCGGTGGCCCGCATCAGATCGGCGCTCAAACGCGCCGATGACCTCGACGCGACCACCGCCGAACTCGTCGCGGACACCTTCCTGATCGCCACCACAGGCAAGGACGCCTGGACCGTGCTGCACATAGGCACGGCACTGCGTGTCGCCGGCCCGGCCGCCGACCGCGACACCGCACACCGCTGGGCCAGAGAACTGGCCGCCTTCACCAAGGACGGAACGCCGTTCGACTGGGCCAGCGATGGCCTACGCGACCGAATGCACTCCCCGAAAGGCCGCAAAATGTGCGACACCGTCACCGGCCGCGACACCCAAGCCCGCTGGCAGGCCAGCCTGCCCGACGACGCCGAAACCCACGCCCACGGCGACGACATCTACCACTACTCGCTCGTCCCCGCCGACCGCATCACGGTGTGGGGACCGGACGGGGCGATGATCGCCACAGGCACCCGCCACCGCCACCCAACCCGCCACCACAGCGTGTGGATCACCGAAATGCGCGACGGACGCGCTGTCCCCGGCCCATCGTTTCCCCGCGACCTTGTCGATCACGTCATTCGGCAGCACCTGCTCGCCCAGACCGATCCCGCCGACCACGATCCGGTATGGATCCACTACGACGACGGACGCGCCCACGTCCACGGCACCGAACGCGGCGACGAGATGAAGAAACTGATCCGCTCATGCGGGTTCACATGGTCCGGTAACGCCAAGGCATGGGTCAGTCCCTCCAGCACCCTCGCAGTCACGACCGCACTGTCGGTGACCAACTTCGTCGACGCACTCGCGCAACAAGGCCGCGTCGTAGAAATCCGTGCAGACGAACAACGGCTGCGGTCCACTACCGCCAGCCCCGCCCCGTCGCACCAGCCGGACCCGCGCCAGCACACCGACATCGACCGAGCCGAACAGCAGCCCGACACCTACCACGCCCCGCCTCAACGCCCCAGCAGCGCCGGCCGATACAGCAGCGTCGGCACCGCCATCACCTACCTACGCAGCGGCAGCAAGCCACCACGATGGTCTCGACCACCCCGAATGCACGGAACCGTCACAGTCGCCGGAGCGACATCGGACGAGAGGGCTAAGGCGCGAATCGACTTCGGCTCCGATATCTCCCACCACTACCAGTTCGCCCGCGGCTCACAACTATCCGACGGCGGGCGATTCCTCGTTACCCGCGCACGCCCCAACGCCGTCTGGGAGGTCTTCCACATCCAATCCGGCACCGTCATGACCCTCGGTGCCGGACATCCCAACAAAGACGCCGCCCTCGACTTCGCCAACAGCCTCGAAACCATCTGCGACGCCACAGGCGCAACCTTCGATTGGGAGAGCCCCTACCTCGGCGACCGTCTATGCCTTCACACCAGCCGCGATGAACTCGCCGCAGCGGTCGAGCGTGGCCACCTCAGCACTGCCTCAAACGGTGTCCGATCGCCCGAGGAGTCCTCCCTAAGATCACCGACTACCCCCGTTCTGGGCGGATTTATGGGTGGTCGGACATATCGGACCGCCCCATCCAGTGGATACCCCGACCAACGGACTCGGCCGCTGACCGGGGACCGGCACCGCTGACTTCAATACTCCAGTGGACATGCTTAGTCCAAGCCAATGTCATTGCGCTCCAATAACAATTGGCTGCATCAGACGGGAGCAGGGATGGCCGACATCGAGGGGTTCGTCAGGCGGTATGCGGGTCGTCAACAACGACGTCGCTTGCCTTGTCGGCCCTCTTGACCTCCCACTGTATAAGCTCACGCCTGCTGTTGATCGACTTATCGGGAACCCTCAGCGAGAGGAGACCAACGACATTGTCTCGGACTACGGGCGCGGCTTCGCTGGTCTCGTCCTGATCGGCTACGAGCGAGATGACTACGACGCCTCGTGTGTCGCTTGCGCCAAGAGGGCCGACCGCCGCCCCCGCTGGTATCGGGTTGGCTGAGAGGATGTTGCGCTTATTTTCTCCTGTGAAGTCAATGCGTGGAGGTTGCGGCCTACGCGCACGCTTCCAGATAGGCGCCTCAAGCCCGAGCTCATCGAACCAGAGCATCCGGCCGGGGGATTGGCGCTGCGGCCAAATAATCGCCCAGTCTCTGATTCGTTGTTTCTCCGTGGCCGTTGCGATGGAGGTTCGAAGCGGTGTGATGACTTTCTCGTAGTCCGGATGCCACGTCAACTTGTCGAACAGCACAAGGAATTCCTCGTTTCCAATCAGTGCCACACGAGCGGGCTGATATTTCGTTTTGCTGTCTGATGGATCGACGTACGGAAGGGTGATCTCAGTCGTAGCTAGTTTGAGCAGTGGCAGCACGACATGCTCAAGATTCGCTTTGTGCTTGGTTCTTTCTTCCCGTCTCGGAATTGAGGACAGCTGATGGAATGCTCCAACGGTCGCGCGGGCCTTTACGACGGCGTTGAACATCTTGTTTCGAGCTGTGGGCTTCAGCCACGGCAGATGTTGACTGACCAGCAGCGGAATCTGTCGAGGCAAGACGATCGGTTTACCGTCCTCATCGAACTCGGCGTATCTGGCAATCTCGTCGCGGAAGGCTTCCTCGTCGAGGAGCAGTGCCTCGAATGCCTCGTAGAGATCCACCTTGTGGTCTCGACGAATATAGAGGCGGACCAGATCACGGTAGCCGTCTCGAAATCCGAACCAACGACCAGCCTGCATCAGAGTGTCTGCCTGATTCGATTTGCGCCGAAAATACGATATCGTGAGGCCCTCAATCGTAAAACCACGGCTGACCTTGGTCCCGCCGACAATTACTCTCCAGACCTTGCCCTTGTCGAAGTCAAGTACCTCCTGCTGGGCCTGGACGCTCGCGTCTGAATTGACGATCAGCACCGGGTCACCGCCAGCGCTGGTCATCTCGGCTATCGCTTCCCGGACGTATGGTTTGACCTCGTCGAATGACTCCGGCCCGGCGCCCTTGGCTCGAGCATTCATAACGCTGAGAAAATCGTGGTCGAAGAGCTTACGAAGACGGGCGAGACCCTCACCCGAAGTGAACTTCCCGTTGTTCCAGAGGCTACGGACGACAAGAGCCGAGTCGAGCTGCTTGGCTTTGGCCACGTTCTCGTGAACGAGCATCGTATGGTGTTGGTGACTCTTGCCGACCTTGGCCTCACGGTACTTCTTGATTGCACCGCTGAGTACCCAAGCATCAAGCGCTTCGCCAAGTTCCTTCTTCCAAAGGCCAGGATCGTCGTCGGGATCGCCTGAAATCGGGCGTACGTATGCGAGTTCGTTTGAGTTTTCGACCGTCTTCGGTGTGGTCTCCCAATCGGAATCGATGTCATGGAATTCTCGGGCCCCCATGTAACCCTCATCTGGTCGAGCCAGCGAGAGTACGAAATCCGACGGGAACAGGTTGGTGTCGTCGTCCGGGTCGATGAACACGTTGGCAAAGGGGGTGGCTGTATAGCCCACGTACTGCGCTCGAGGAACAATCTTCAGGATTTCCGTGATTCGCTCGTTGATTTTCGTACGTTTATCGGACTTCTTGGGATCCTTTGTGTTTACCGAGGCGAGGTCCGATTCGTCGTCGATAATCAGCGCCGGCAGCTCCTTCAGCATGGCCTGCATCGGCTTGAGATCTTTGATGAGCTTTTCCAGCGGATCCTTATGCTTCTTGATGATCACGACGTAAGCATCCGTGTGGAAGAGATTCTCAGCCGCGTTGAGTGGCTTGTCCTGGTCGAGTCGGCTATACCGCAGTTGCGACATCCCCTGGGGAAGGCTTTTGTAGTCGCCGTTGTGTGTGGTGACCCTACGGATCCGCGCCACGCCTGGCTGGTCAAGCGCGACCTGGCTGTGCCTGACGAACTTGTCAGAGAGCCAATCCTTGTCCTGCTGATAATCCAGTCCCTTGGCAACCTCCGGATCATTGGGATCCTGACCTGCCAAAACATTCTCCACACCCATCAGCTCCATGTCGATGCGCCGCTGTGTCTGGGCGCGAAGAATCTCGATGGTGCCAGTCATGACGATCACGAGGCGGTAGCCGGCATCGATCGCCTTAGCGATTACACCGGTGAAGTTTGCCGTCTTACCGCTCTGCACATAACCCACTACAAGGCCTTTGGTCTGCTTGACCTCTGCGCGGAGCGGGTCGGTCAGTCGCTCAACGACCTTGGTGGTGCTCCGGTTGAGATTGGTGATCGAGGAGGCCGGCCACTTCTTCACGTGGGTAAGGTACTTCTCGTAGTCATCCCAGTAGAGAGTGCTGCGCTTATGGCGCGCCTCTTTGTACCATGGCTCGAACTCCTTGGAAATGGTGATGCTGTGTTGTACACGTACCGGGGTCTTCACCCGCAGAATCGCGTCAACCTGTTCGCTGAGTCCAAGTGTTTGGACCACCGCGGTTCGTCGCGCAGTCGTGCCTGCCACGGTCTGCTTGCCGTGCTGGTCGCTGAGTTTGAGATCCTCGCTAGCATCCCAGTTGGACAGTGCTTGTCGCAGTTGGATCATGCCGCCATCGTTCGGCGGGGCCAGGTCGACAAAGGCAAGGAACTCCTCCTCGGAGACCGGATGCTGCGCGAACAGGCTCAGAATCGGAAGCAGCGGCGTCGGCTCCTGGTTGCCGAGGCCTTGCAGCAGGTTCTTCAGCGGTTGGGACAGAGCGAGGGCGTCGGTGCTCATGCAGTCTCCTCTGGGGCTTCGACAAGGCCCGCCAAGGGGCCGGGAAGCGTCTGGTAGGCGAAGTGTGTGACATCGACCCGGTACGAAAGGTCACTCACAGCAGTCATATTCGCTACGACCAGTCCCAACCGGTCGAAGGTCAGGGCTGGGAAGTGGTCGTCGATCTTGTACGCGCGTGGCTCGTTCCGTTTCGTCCAAAACGTCGCGTAGAGCGCGGCGTCCTCATCTCTCCAGCCGCACGCTTCCAGCGCGGCGTCGAGCTTCGGTCGGTATCCACGGGCCTTGGTACGAAGCTGCGAGACGATCTGGGAAAGTGTTCGCCCACCTTCATGATTACTACGGGTGAGCTGAATCGAGATCAGGCTCAGCGGGACTTCCCGAAGCGGTACGAGCTGCGTGAACCCATGCATCACGTGCCGCCGCTGCTCCCCGGAGGTCGTCTTGATCTCAAGGTGAATCTCACCGACGACGAAGTCGTGTTCTTCGGAGAGGGGCCCCTGCCATGCCACGACCGCGGGTCCTGCGCCGACCTCACCTATGAGGTACTCAAGAACGAGCAGCTCGCCATAGAGACCGATCTCCCTGTCCTGACTCAAGCCTGTCTTGCTGGCAAACACGTTGCGATGCTTGGTAATCGCGGTCGCGACGGCGACGGCCAGTGGTGCGTGCTCAAGCTGAAGCTGATCTGCGGTACTCGTCAGGAGGCTGTAGGCGCCATGGAGGTTGTCCTCGACGATCACGGTCAGCTCAGCGAGATCTTCGCCGTCTGCTGCTACTGGATTGAACGTGATGTTGCGCCACCTCGTGAGGTCCGGTTCCGGCGGGGTGAACGGTGTGACGAGGGCGATCGTTCCATTGGCAGGGTAGATGTCGAGGGAGCACTCCGGTGTGCCTGCGATGGGTAGCACGATAGGGTTTCCGGCGTCCCAGAATGCATCAATGTTCGCCAGGGAATAGTGGCGCGCATCATCGATCGGCTCACTCACCGCGCATCTCCTTCTCTACCTCGACCGCGGCGCCGAGGATCGCGCTCCACAGGGCGAGGTTGTCCTTTTCCTTCGCACCGAGGTAGGAACCCTCGAATATCTGATGGGTGAGTAGGAAAATCAACGCCTTGAGGACGGGGGCATCGTTCAGGCTGCCCCCACCCGGAGCGAAGAGAGAGCGGTAGTGCTGGTTCAGCAACAGCGTGCTGTCGTTGAAGTCGATGTCGAACAACTGTCCCTCGGCCATGCGGGTCCAGCGGACATCCAGGCGTTCAAACTTTTTCACACCCAGCTCGATCATTACCTGCTTACGAACCGCCGGCGCAAAGCCTCGGCCCGGGGTAATGACTGGCTGACGCTTGCTCACCCTCTTGTTGCCGGTCTTGTAGGTGTCCTCGGCATCGGCAAGGAACTGATCGAACGTCGTACCGTCCGTTGCTTCGGCTCGTCCCAACGCATCTCGGAACCGTGGCTCGAAGCGCAGGCCCGCTTTCTCTGGGTTCATCGTCAGCAGGCCGCCGATCGCTGACGCGTCATCGATGACGACCCGTGCCAGTTGGCGCTGGCGTGATTGGTTTGCCACGTCCGACCAGCCACCCACCTGAAGCAACCGATCTCTTCTGTAGATGTAGAAGCCCTGGAACTTTTCGCCTGAAGTGCCCTGGATACGGAAGCCCGGAATATCGGTCTTGACCGGCCAGATATGACACCGAAGCGCGACGCGGTGATCGCCGGCGCTGGCCACGATGAGCTTGGGGTACCCGGGGCGCCCCGAGCTGGGATACCCGAACGGGTCGATGGCCTTGACCGGTGTGCCGATGGCCTCGTTCGCGTACTCGAGTTCATCGACCACGATGTCGATCTCGAGGAGGTTCTTCTCGATGAGCCTGTGGAACGTGACGCCGAGGTGCGAGCGAAGCTTCCGTTCGGTCTCGGCCATCCAGGCACGGGCTTCCTCGACGTTGGCTCCGCGGTATGTGCTGCGGAGCCCGGACCAGACGATTGTCGTCCCCCACAGGTAGTCGATGGTCAGACTGCGCTTCTCCTGTGCGAGTGTCGCTGCCTCCTCCGACAGACGCTCGCACGAAAAATCCTTAGAGAAGTCCGCCTTACGAATCCGTCGTCCGACGGGAACGGCGCCGCGCTTGCTCGACCACACAGTCAGCACATCACTGCGGCTGAAGGACGCGGCCTTGAGGCCTACGCCGAAGTGTCCCAAGTCGTTATCGCTGTACTCCCGCTGCAGACCGAGGGTCATGGCCTTGTCGGCGGCAGCACCGTCCATTCCTTTGCCGTTGTCGACCACCTCGACCTGGACAAGCCGGTCGTCCTTGGTAAGCAGCCGGATCGAGATCCGGGTAGCTTCTGCATCCAAACAGTTGTCAACGAGGTCGGCGATCGCCGACTCGAAAGTGTGGTGGGCGCCAAGGCTCTTCACCAGGCCAGCATCGGGCTCAAGCCGGATGATGTCGACGACATCGGTGTCGGCTACCACTGGGCATCCTCGAACTGGCAGACGTCGAATCCGAACACGCGGCTGTCCTCCTACACCATGCACGCAACGCTCTGGCCGAAGCAGAGCGAGTGCCGAATACTCTTCTCCCGCACAGACTTCCTGTTAATCACCGCCAACCCCGCGAGACCTGGATTGATCCGCGCGTCAGCGGTACCAGATCTCAATCGTCACATCTCGAGGACTTGTTTCATCCAAGGCGGTCAAACCTATGCGGCAGCACCGACATTCGAGAGGCTTAGGCCTCTCCGCACGTCAAAGTTGGCGGGCGCCTCGGACCCACCTGCTACAGGACATCGCACGCCGCAGAGCTGCCAGCCGTCTCATCTGGGCCTGCGGTAGGAGGTGTGAGTGGGACTCTGGCAGCGGCCTCCGGCGGAGTGTCAGGGCGGGCCCGGCGCGGCCGGCTGGTCGTCGTCGGTTTCGGTTTAAGCCCGGCGCGGTCGAGGTCGCCGACCTTCGCGCCGGCCTCTTTCGCGGCTTCATAAGCCGCATAAGCCGCTTCCTCTGCTGCGCGCTCTTCGGCGAGCAGCCGCTCGGTCTCCTCCTCGCGAGTGCGCACGCACTTCTGATGCTCGCCGATACGCACCGCCAACTCCCGCACGGCCTGCTCGATCCGCGAGCCGATCATCACCTTCTGATACGCCTCAAGTCCGGCAGACGCCGGATCTTCTTTTCGCGCCATCGCCACGTCCCTTTCGCCAATGAGTTCCTCCCCTATCAATCACCCGACGGGTGTACGCCGGATCAGCGATACGTCCCGAGGTACCGCAGGGAAGCGCCACGCGCACTGCTTATTCTAATGATGCCAAACAACGAGCGGCCTCAAGCTAGCGGAACTGGCCACCGGTGACACGATCTTCCCGATTTGATCTGGGCCTCCGCTAGCTCCAGAGCGCCGGCTCAGCCTGCAGAAGTCAGTCTGTGAATCCAAGTAGCCGCTGCGCCAAAGGGCTGAGGTGGAATCCCTGACCGTCGAGCTCAGGCCACGCCACGCCGATATCGCGGTCCTCCTGAAGATAGTCACACCAGAGCGCGGGAACGGGCATGTCCGCGAGAAAAATGAGTCCGGATGCTGGATCGACGATCTGGAAGTAGCGGTATTCGTACAGCTGACCGACCGCGGCGCGGACAGCATCGGCCCATCGGTCGTTGTCGACATGTTTGGCTTCGATAATCGTCGGCGGAGTGTGTGTGCCGAGATCGATCGCTGCGTTACGCAAGGGATCCCGCCCGCGACCGGTCAGCCACCGAGCGAAGGAGTTCACCAGCGTCTCGTGACTGCGGGTGCGGGTGGCCGACCTCGGTGCGATGTTGGAGACGTACGCGGTGTCAGCCTTCGGTTCGAATGGTTTGAGGTAGCCGGTACGGACAGGCGGCAGCAACGTTCCCGAGTCGTCACCCGAGATGGTCGAAGCGGCGGGTTCAGTCTCGAACAGCACTTTGATGATTGATTGCGGGAGCTTGGCGAAGTAGTTCGACATCAGCGCCAGCTGCGACCGGTCCTGTTTGAACTGGAACGGAAGATGAAGTCGCTGTCCGGGATACATTTGTTCCAGTCGTTCGCGCTCGCCGTAGATGGCGTCGGCTTTGCTGCGTAGGCTCGCCAGGCTCACCTCCTCGGTGAACGGAGTGAAGTCGACCAGCTGAACCGAATAGGTGCGCTCGGTAGTGTCGTGCACCGCGTCGTCGGCCGCGACCGACCGACCTACGAACCGCCGCTCGGGCGCACTGTAGTGATAGACGATGTCGCCTTCACGCACTTCCCGGACCAGGTCGTACCACGGGTCGCGTCGACCGTTCTGGCGATGATCTGGGCAGAGTAGGGATGTCCCCAGCCCATCAAGCTGGCGGATTTCGACCCAACAGTTCTCGCTGGAATCGCTCGTCCACCAATACGCTGGAACGGAGGTGACCTCGCCTGCTGCAGGTGAGCCGCCCGCAGCAGGTACGAGTCGAAACCCCAACCGCCGCAGCAGGCGCGCGACTGTCGCTTCGCCGCCGCTGAAACGACTGGGCCGCAGCACCTCTCGGCCTGGTAGATAACCGTAGGCAACGCCGACGATCGCTTTCGAGTCGTATCGCTGGCCCTCGAAGTCGATATAGAAGGCGCGCGCCTCACCAAAACCATGGCCGGCCAGGAATTCGTCCCTGCCGAGTCGGTCGAACTCCCCGATCGCCGACAGCACCGCATCACGCGTCACCAGATTCAGATTTACAGCCTGTAGCTCAGATGTCTTATCCGGCTGGCTGGCTTCTCCACCGTCCGGGAAAACAGACCTCCCGACCTCGATCCGCCGAAGCAGCTCGTCAAGCTGATCAGCATCCAAGGCCCGGATCGAGCTCTGACGGTCACCGTTAACTCTCGTCGACAGTAACGACTCGGCAGTCAATGCCCCGCGGATCGGTTGCCAGTGCTGGGCGATATGCGCAGTGAAAACCGTCCTCGTCTCATCGCTGATCACCGGGGAATCGAACTCGTCTTTGCATTTGCTGCACCGATACTCAGGCCTGCGACGCTTGCGCCTCTCCACAGCAGCTCTGTTGCAGGAGCGGCACCGCTTGATCTGCACCGGCACATCGTCCTGGACGTTGATGGCGTCTATGACGGAAACACCATGCGCACGCTCGCGATCGTGCACCACCACCGTGTCCCCCACCTCCACACGCCGGCAGTTGCCGACGGTGTTGGTGTAGACGTACTGCACGCCCGGAATATCGTCGTAACCATCGTTGCTGTGCCAGTCCCGATCCTCACCCACCGACTTACAAGCCCATGCAGGCATCGACACCCTCCATCCGGTGAACTCGTTGCAGCCAAGGCAGTTTCGACCGCTGCGCCAACCCTACGGAACACCACCGACAACGATCCGCTCACGCGATAGGCAGGTACGGTTTCGGCGTTCGTCCAGCAAAGATCCGGGCGGCAGCGGTGAGAAGAGCGGTGGCAGTATGTGCCTCACTACCGTTCAGCTGTCGCGGACTGGCGGTGGCAGGGGTGCGGGCGGCCTGGTCGATACCGGTGGTCCACGAGTTCCAGATCTGGATGGCGTTCGGGTTCGAGCAGATGATCGTGCGATACGACCGGATCACCTGCTACCGCATCATCAACGGCAACGGGGATCCGATGTCCACGACATCGAGGCATCGACCAGCAGCTTCCCCGGTGTCGTGGTGAACCCTGCCCCGGTAATCGCCCCGTCAGCGGTCGACGCCGCCGACACCTGCGACACCATCCGGGGCGTGGACCACTTCTCCAACCCCAGTGTGCCGGAGGTGATTCGAAGGTTCCGATCCGTGCATACCCACGGTGCCATCTCAGGTCCTTACGATGAAGGAAAGGAACATCAACGTCGCGACAGGTGTGGTGAAAACCGTTGCAGCACCGACATTGCGGGTACACCAGTCGCAACCGCGACCAAGCTCACGTTGTCGCCCGCATTGAGCCGGACTTGCCCGGCGCAGTTGGCCGTGATGTTGATCCCCGGCACCAACATGTCGAGCTTCACCGGCGCGTCGGGTGTCAGCGTCGCATTCTGCGGCACCAGCGGTGTCCGCGTTGCGGCCGAGCTGCTGCACGCTGGCCGACGAGCTGGTGTCGAACTTCGGCACCGATATGCCGGTGCGGTCGGTCTGGACCCGCACCTGTTGCACGATCGGGCAGGCCTCTCACTGCGACTCTTCCCGCAGCGCCCGCAACTCTTCCGGGGTGCCTGCCCGGTCGAGATTCACCCGCACGTCGATCTTCTAAGTGATAGGTTTCGCTTCGCGTTCGAGCTGTTCCCGCAGCGTGCGCATATGCGTGGTGGCCGCGTCCGCGTCCAGATCGACATCGATGCCGATGGTCAACGGCTGTGCGTCCAAACGGATTTGGACGTTCCGTATGGCCGCAATGACGACGCGGGTCAGCTCGGCATCGAACCCGGCGGCCGTCAGCAGTGATCGGGATACGGATTCCGCCGGGCGCAGTCACGCGCGCACGCTGTCAAAGTGGGGTGCAGAGCTCTGGACGCCGCCACACACCGGCGGTTTGCTGAGCAAACGACGTGCGGTAACTGGTCGTGACCCGAATTATGCTGCTGCGCTCTACATCACAGGCCCGGTTTCGACTATCGTTCTTACAGCCGGATACCGAATGCCTTCCGGCGCATTCTCAAAGGGGTTATCCACAGCAGTTTCGCGCTGTGGATAACTGTGTCCTCGGAGAGGAGGTGATGTCAGATGTCGAAGCGAAGGAGGCGACGAGCCAAGCGGAGAACCTCGGCGGTACTGAGTGTGACCGCCGAGATCCCCGCGCAGTACACAGAAATGCTGGTCAGATGGGCCGTGCTAGCGATAGTGCTGCATAGCCTGCTTTGACCTGGAGGGTGGCCCTGTTGCAGCAGCGGCCACCCTTCGCGTTTCTGCGCTCCGATCACGAATGCTCGCATGATCGGATGCCAGCATGATATCAAGCTATCATTCTCGGCGGGAAAATATGCCTGCTATTTGGCAAGTTGGAAACCGCGATTCAACAGCGGATTAACGCCAGAATTTCCACAAGTTGCCCAGCGGTGGCAAACGTTTCGTCATAGATTTGCGCGCGCAAGTTCGTCGCGGACCACCGAGGCCAGGAACGGATTGTCCTTGTAGCCGGGATGCCACACCCGGCGTGCGAACACCACCGGCCGCCGACCGTGAACCGCAGCATCCGCGCCCGGCGAGTCCGGATCTCATGCGGCCGAGCCGGATCGTGCACGAACCGCGTCGCGTACACCTCCGTCACCACCTGCGCGCCCGCCACCGTGGTCCGGTCACCGATCGTGGACCGCAGGTGCCCGGACCGCACATTCACTCGCCGATTGGCCGTCGTGGTGATCGACCGGCCCAGCCGCCGCACCGTCGGCGCCGCCCGCTGCGCCGCCAGCTCACCCGATCGCGGCGGCGGGCTCCACTCAGTGCTGGCTCGAATCTTCAGCGTCGCTGCGCGCCAGCGTGCCGGGACCGTCTGCCGCGTTTGGGTTTCGGTGTGTCGGTGTGCCATTCGATCACCTTGACGATCCGCGACCGCACCAGCCCGTTCAGACGGGAAGTCCATTCGACCGTGTGTTGTTCGCCCCGCTTGCACACGTCCGAGTTGATTGCGCCCTCGATGGTCACCTTGGCCATACGTCCTCCTACAGTTGCGCGTGCGCGGCCTGCCCCACGCGATAACCAGCCCTTCAGGGTCGAACGGCTCACCCCACCCAGCCCCGTAACCGCGGCGACGCCTTTGGATTCCGCGTCTCGCATCGCCGCGCACAACGCCCGATCGATTCGCCATGAGTCGTCCAGCTGCACCATCGCAATTTCCTCAAGTTCGGCCGGGCATGGGTCCACGGGATGGCAGCGCGCGATGCCGGCCTCCACGGTGATCGCCTCCTGCAGGCGGCAGTTGCCCGCGACGGCTTCGGTGGGGAATTCCTCTGTGCGCCAGCGACGCACGAGCCGAACCCACACATACGGGCCGCGCCGTCGCACGCGGTGTCATCGTCGCTGACCCCGACCCATGGTGACAGGGTGATGATCTCCCCGGCCACGATGTTCACGGCGTCGGTGCCACCGCCCAGTGGCGGCACGTGCTGGTCCGGGGAGAAGAATTGCCGCACCTGGGTCACGGTCAACCCGATCACGGTCGCTGCCTTGTCCATCAGAATGCAGACCGATAGTCCGGTGAGGACACCGCAGACGGCGCGGACCGGTGGTGCGGGTTCACTCCAGCCACCCACATGTCGATCTCCGGTATCCCGGTCTGCTGCTTGTCGAACAGCGCGGCCGGGTTGGACAGCCTCATCGAAACCCCTGCCGGGGCACCGATTCCACGCGCTTTGGTAGGCGGCATTTTCCCTTCGCCGGTGCAGGCGTTCCAGACTCCCGCGCCAGCAACCCCACCCTCTGATCCGCGCCCGCCGGGGGCGGCACGCCTTGCAGGTATTCCACCGACCATGTGCCCGGCGACCCGCCGGGACGCGCAAATCCTGTGCAGGCCAACGGCCCAGGCGGGTATAGAGGCGATTGCCCTCGAGGACATAGGCGATGCTGTGATCTGCGCGCCGTCGATCGTGACGCTGGTGACTTCATGACGGAAAACGCCCTCACCTGGGGGAATTAGATGACCGCTGACGCTGGAGCAATGGCCATGGGATCTACTGCGCAGCAAGACTTTTAACTCTCTGCTGACTTCTCAGTGATCGTCGCTCAGTCGTTCGCCGCCAGGTCCCGTGATCGACGTCAAGATGGTCGAGTTCCGTAGCGGATTAGCCTCTGCGAATAAGTAGGCGGCGCGCGCATCACTGCTCGTAGACACTCCGCTGCACCCCATCCGGTTGTCCGGGTGGGGTGCAGCCGTCTCGAAGGCAAGCAGATTCGACCGTTCTGGTCAGCGCGCTATCCGGCACGAGCAGACGGTCGCCGGCCTCAGATCGGTACGGCCGGTTGATCTTCAACTACCCGGCGTTGTCCGCGTCGGTCAGCGCGAGCAGGGCCCACTACAGAACGTTCTACCTTCGACAGGTCGGTGCCGTTCGTCAGCGACGGTATCGAACGACTGGTTAGATCACAGATTGCTGATAGAGAGGGGCGGGAAGGGGACCTGTCATGACCGCAGAGAATGACGACGACACGCCTTTTGGGTTGCTCACACAGCTGATCCGGATTGCGGTCGGCGCCGGAAGCGCCACTCAACCGGCCGTAGTTGTCGACCAAGACATGGCTGACGTCTTCCCGCCGGACTGGATAGCTACCGCCACCGTCGTGGAGAGCAGTGGTGTTGGCGAAGAGGTGTCGTCACAGCTGGGCGTCCATACTGCCGTGGTGCTTGTTCCGTCATGGATACAGCGATCAGCTGGTTCTCAAGGGCCTGCACATTCAAAATCCTCTGGCCGTGCTCCGTTCGAACAGCTGCTACCGGAGATCGCACCTGTATCGTCGGAATCCATACTGGTGGTTCTTCTTCCGGCGCACGTGTTGTCGAGCCGCGTGACGCCGGTAATATCCATGCGGGTAGGCATTGCCCTGCACTGGGACATCGCAGCGGTGGTCGAGGTCCAGCCTCTTCTGCCCGAAGTCCATCGCACGTTCGAGCTCACTGCGGTCGTTCTGCGCGCGAAGGCGACCGGAGCGATTCCGATCAAGATGTTCAGGATCCCCAAAGAAATCCCACCCAATAGGGTGCGGTCGGACTTTGAACGCCTGCTGAAGCAGAGTGGCGGCCGAAGCGAGTATGGGTACGTGCTGCGTGCCAAACCGGATGGGAAGGCAGGGGTTCATTTCGACCGCGATCATCCGGCGCTGGCGGCCCGTCGAGAGGAGTTATCGGAGTTCGGCGAGGTTCTGAAGCTGGGACACTTCTTCGAGATTCGAAGCGGCATCTACCTTCTTGGTGCCCTCCGAAGGGGACTGCTCGCATCGCCAGAGGAACCAGAGGCAGTCAGAATCCTCGCCGGCCGCGACGTAACTCGAGCGGGAACGATCGGTGCAATTTCTGATAAGTCGCGTTTTGCTCGAGCTCCGTCGGAACAGCACCTGATGCCCGGTGACTTGATAGTTCGAGCGATGTACAGACGCGGCGAGTCAGGCGGACTCGTCTTCGCTCCGGTGACCCCAGCCGACACTCCCGCCTTGGCCGACGACGGGCTACTCGTTCTTCGCCCGCGGGTCGAAAGTCTCGAGAGTGAACGCGATTTCGTACTCCGGTACTTGCGAACACCGCTGGCGTTGGCGCTCGTCACAGGCCGGATGGCGCTGTACAGAGTGTCAGCGCAGGCAATGGCGGAATTGCCTGTCCCCGTACCAGACCAAGACCTCGCCGACGCTCTGACGGGTATCGACAGCGCGAAGGCTCGGTTCGAGCGCTGGTTGGCGGACGCGGACCAACTTCTCGAGTCGGTTTTCCTTGGCGACTCGCCTCGGGCAGCCCGCACATTGGCAATCGAATCAGGGCGAATACTGCGACTCAGGGCTGAAACAGCTTCGCTGCTGGACGATCTGGCGTATACGGTAAGGACTCGCTTCCCGTACCCGATTGCACTGCGATGGCGCGTGGCAGAAGCACTCAACAGTTCAGGCCCGTCCGCAGAAGCGTATGGCTCGTTACTTGACGCTGCGGAGATCCTGCTGTGTTACTGCGCACTGCTCATAATGGCCCTAGCACGCGACCTGGGGGTGGAGCTCGGCTCGGCGAAGGAGATCCGCTCCAAACTTGCCGCCGGTCGTGGTGGGCCCGGGCTGGGGGAATGGGCAGCAGTACTGAGAGAGGCATCCACGAGTAAGCGGCTTCGCTCAGTACCGCTGACGCATCCAATTGCGGATCTCAAGTCTTTGCTCGCTGATGATCGAGCGGAAGCCGCCCGACAACGTCTCACCGCGCGACGTAATGACCAGGCACACCTGCGTCGAATTGACCCGATCGACCTTCCGAGCGCTGTCTCAGAGGCCATGGGAGACTTGACCCTTCTGCTCTCGTCCGCGCGTTTCCTGACGGATTGGCCGCTGCTGCAGGTGACGTCGGTGCGCCGGGATTCGCTGACGTCGTCATCGCGGATCGAATACCGCGAGCTCATGGGTGACCATCCGATAGTCCCTACCAGAACCGCTACCGAGCGAGACAACGAGTTGGAGGTAGACAGCCTCTACTTGCGCGGCCACGAGGGTCGACTCCATCTGTTGAGGCCGTTTCTCATTGGGCTTGACTGCCCGATCTGCCGCGCCTGGTCAACGTTTCACGTCGACCGGGTTAAGCGGGGCATCGCCACTTTAAAGAGCCTTGAACATGGCCATATCGCTGAGGACCCTGGACTCGATGCGGCTTTGAGAATCGTTGGCCTGCTGTGACAGGAATGCGGCAGGCCGAGCGGACAGAAGTTCGAAAGGTCGCAGGCCGCACACACGAGGCCCCCCGCGCGGCGTCCTTCATGTGCGGCCGAATGAGCTCATCTATAGATCGACAGCCCGCGAACTACCCGCCTGGGTCGAGCACCCTGTGGCTCGGATCTATCAACGAGCGCCACACAGTCGCCGGCCCGATATCTCGAAGCCACGACGGCCGACCGCGGATCAGTCCACGCTTCTCAAGTCGTTTCAAGCACCCGTAGACCGACTTCTTCTCCGAAGCCAACGGGGCATCCTCACGGCCGAAAACCTCCTGCGCGATCTCCCATACCGGCATCATGACGTTGTCGCTTTCGAGGCAATCGAGGACTCGCCGCTGAAGCGGGGTCAGGCCGCGGGGATCGCCGACTGGCACCGGTTGCGACGAGCTCACGCTAGCTGTCCCCTTTGCGATGTGTAGTCCAGTGCAGCTCGAACCACGTCCGCTGTTCCGGGGTGACCGTGATGGTCAGTGGTTTGCCGTGCAACTCACCGTAAGTCGCGAACCCGCGGTAGTGGTCGGACACATCGATCAGGTCATTGGTGTCGACCGCGATCTCTCCGCGGTCGAACAGGGTATGCAGGTCCCGGCGTAGCAGGATCCCGCCGTGCTCATGATGCTTGCCGACCTTCGCGTAGCTGTAGAGGTGGCAGGCGTCCAACACCGTCTCGGGAAGGTCCCCGGTGAACGCGCACCGCGTCTTGTACCTGGCCAGCAGACTCTTGCGGAATTCCTTCTGCCCGAGCCGCACCCGAGTTGGTCGAGTGGTGTGACCTCCTTGGATCTGCTTCGTCACCGCATCGAGCGGACCAAACATGTCCGCCCCCGTCGTTCCCTTCGCCGCGGCTCGGAAGGCATCCCAGTTTAGTGCCCGGAAGCTGTTCTGTGACTTCGGTTTCTCGCAGAACGCCCGCAGTTCCTTGGCGCTGAAATCCCCGGCTAGATCCACCCAGGCTTGACCGTGGTCGGAACGATAGGTCTCGACATCAACGTCCTCGAAGACAGGGTCATCGAACTCGGCGCCACAGTCGTAGCAGCGGTAAATGGGCCTGATCGTCTTCCGCGGTTCATAATTCGTCGTTCGACAAGCCGGGTTCGTACAGCGACCGCGGCGCTTCACAGCATGTCCGGTCGTGATCCGCTCGACGACCGATGCGCCCAATGACTCGACTTCGTCCCACAACACCACGATGTCGCCCGGACGGACATTGCGATGATTCGGAACCGTACTGTCCCAACTGTAGCGGCGGGAAGGATCGTCATCGTACTTCTCACCGCCCCCCAACCGGCGATACGCCGCCTTCGACATCACAAGCCACGCCTGACGATCCACAGCACTGGGCAAAGCCACCACATCGTCCTTCGCCACAACTCCCCATAACGACTCAGAAGCCGCGCACACCACGCGGCTAAGCACCCCCAGTATGAGCAGCCACACCGACACATATCGACAGATGCGAGAGCAGCTGCGCGGCCTCCGCTCGTCCTGAGCCTTCGTTGCGGTGCCGATTCACTGGAACCCGATGCTGTTTCGCGCACGACAGCGTGAAGCGCCTCGGGTTCCCACTGAAATCGCTTCAGCCACCGTGAACTTACGCCATAGAGGTGAGCAAGATATCCGAAAAGGGGGGCCTTTTCGTTGCGCCCGGCGACGGGCGCGGACACACTCGGAAGTGATTCGAGTGTGTCTAGTTGTTCCAGTTGTTTGCTCAGAAGCACAAGCAACTGGAACAACAGGAAGGTCGGTGGTCGCGTGGATGGCAGAGCCCGGCGGTCCCATGCCGCGGCGAAGCGCGACATTCACCGCCGGGTCCGTTACACCCCCGACGAACTCGCCCTTGTCGAACAAGCCTCGGCTGCCGCCGGTCTCGAACCCGGGGCCTTCGCCGCGTCCGCCGCGGTCGCCGCGGCGAAAGCTCGCGTACTGCCACGACCTCCGACCGCGCCGCGCACCGGCGCCGAGGTACTCGGCCTGCGCGCCGAGGTCCGCGAACTACGGCGCTTGCTCGGCCTGGCCGGTGGAAACCTCAACCAGATCGCCGCCCGTGCCAACGCCACCGGCGAACCCGTCGGCGACATCACCGCCGCCCTGTCGTTCACCCGCCGTGTCGTCACGCGCATCGACGACTGGCTGATGACGCGGCTGCGGGAGGACCGGCCGTGATCGGCAAAATCCGCAAGGGCTGGAACGCACCCAAGCTGGTCAGCTACTTGGTGGGGCCCGGCCGCCACAACGAACACACCCGACCGACCGTGATCGCGGCATGGCAAAACGACCCCCAAGCACTGCAACCGACCCGCATCGGTCCGGGTGACTTCGACTACGCCCCAGGCGAAGTCCGCAAACTCGGCGCCCACGTCAACGCGGCCGCCGACGCGGCCGGCCTACCTTACGTTCAGCCGCTACCCGGCGAACTGGACTACACCAAACACGGCTACGTGTGGCACGCCTCGGTCACCCTCGACCCCGTTGACGGTGTTCTCGACTTCGACACCTGGGCTGCCCTCGCCGCCGAAATAATGGCTGCCACCGGCATCGCCCCGGCAGAAGACGCCGGCGGTTGTCGCTGGATCGCCGTGCACCACGGCACGAACCGGGCAGGGTCGGACCACATCCACATCGCGGCCGTGCTGGTACGCCAGGACACCGGCCGCCGCTTCTATCCACAGAACGACTACGCCCGCGTTCGCGCGGTCGTGCGGCGCTGGGAGACCAAGCTCGGTCTGCGAGCCACCGCCGCGCCCCGCCGCTCGGGCTCCACCCCGCAAGCCACGCGTGGCGAGCAGGAAAAGGCAGCCCGCCGCGCCGCCAAAGGGCGCCCCGGCGTGCGCACCGCCCAGCCGGGAACGGCGGCACGAGTGCAGTTGCGCCAGGTGATCCGCGAGTCGGCCGCCCTCGCGAGCGGACCCGACGAACTGCTCGCGCGGCTGCGCGACCTCGGCGTGCTCGTTCAGTTGCGCCGCGATTCCCGCGGCCGCATCACCGGTTGGGCAGTGGCCGCAGCGGGCGATGTGTCCGCCCGCACCGGCGAGCCGATCTGGTGGTCGGTCGGCCGCGACATCTCCGCCGACCTGTCGTGGCCACGACTGATCAGCCGATGGACCACCACCACCACGACCGGACCCCGCGCAGCAGGCGAAACCCTCGGCGGGGCTGCCACCATCCTGCGTGACGCCGCGTCACGCCTTCACACCGACCCGGACTCGCCAGCCGCCGAGCACATCGCCTACGAGCTGCACACCGTCCTCGCCGCCTACACGGCCGTCGCCCCGGGCAGGACACTGCGCGAGCTGCTGCACGACTACGAACACATCGTCCTGGCCCCGGAGCCGCCCCCCGCGTTGGCCGCGCGACGGCTGCGGCAGGTGGCCGCCGACCTCGCCGCGTTGCGCACCCTGATCGGCGTACGCCGAGACCCGGTACTCGAACTCGCAGCCGCCCTGGCTGCGCTCGCGATCGAGGTCGCCCACTGGCATCAGACCCGAGAACGCCCTCACCACGCCGACAGGGCCCGCGCCATCGCTGCCGCGCTCACCGGCACCGCATCCGGACCGCCACGCCGTGCCCCGGCAGCGAACACCGCCCGTCGGCAACCCCACCCGACCGAGTCCACCCTTCGCGCCACAACCGCCCCACCGCATCCTTCGACCACCAGGAGCACCCGACAATGACCTATCCCGACGCCCCCGCTTTCGACCTGCCTCGCGACGACCTGATGCGCGGGGCCGCGGCGATCCGCACGGTGGCCGCCGCGATCCGCACCGTGCGCGAACGCCGCGGCCGCGCCGCGTTCTCCGACCCCGAGCACGCCGCCCGACTCCGCGCCGTCGCCGCGCGAAATGCACTGCTGTCCTTCGACTCCGCCACCATCCGCGAATGGAACAGCGCCGACCGCGACAACCGAGTGCGCGGTGCAGCCCATCCCCACACCGGCATGACCGTCCGCGTCACCGAACTCTCGCGCGGCCGCTACGGCGTACAGGCAGGATGGGACGAGAACCACGTCGAAACTGTCGTCGGCGACCAACACCTCGCCAGGCAGCTCGCCGAATGGTTGATGGCCGATCCCACCGTCGACCGGCTCGACGAACTCCGCAACGCTCTGGACCCCCGGGTCCGCCGCCCATCCGCCGACCGCGCCGCCTCAGCCCAGGCATGGGGTCGACGCCACGATCCGCTCTGGCTCACCCACTGGCGCACGCCCGAGGACCTGGTGCGCGCGTGGCGGCAGGCCACCGGCCGCGATCCGGCGTTCAACGCAGACCTGGCCGCCGCCCGCGCCAACGCGGCGGCTGCCGACCCCGACTGGTATCGGGGTTGGTGGCTCCGCCACAGCGACGCACCCACACCCGGCGCGCGGCACCTTGCCGAATTCGAGATCATCCGCCGCCACGGCCGCACTGTTAACCGAGCGGACCCGTCCTCGACAGCTGCCGAGGACGCCGACCGTCATCGGCCCCCAGATGACTCGTCCGTACCACCACAGGGCTCGGCCGATGACCGAACCTCGCCCGACGAACAGGCGGCCCCGACAACCGGCCCGGCAGGCTTCGAGCAAGCACGGGCCTGGGCGCGTGCCACCGATCCGACGTGGTACGACCTCTGGTCGGCCCACTACAGCTGGGCTGACACCCACGACGGGCTGCGCGCGTTGGAGGACGAGTTGCTATCGCGGTGGCGACGGCGCGACACCGTCAGCCCGCCCGCGGACAACGCCAGCAACGATCCCGGCCGCACCCCGATGACTCCAGTGCAGGCCGCCATCCTCACTGACGCTGGCCGACAACCCGATCCAGGACTCACCTGGGTCGAAGCCTCACTGCTCATCGACGAAATACGCGGCACACCCCGCGGGGAGAAAGCAGGAGAGTGGCTGCGCGAGCACGGCCTCAGCGACGAAGCCGCCGACCGCGCCATCGCGGACGCCGTCGCCAAGCTCTACCCCAACAACCCCACCCAGCCGACCTCTCCCACTCCCACGCAAACCCCTTCCTCGGGCGAGGACATCGCCGAGTGGTTCCGTACCCATGACCCCGATTACTTCCGGCAATGGAGCGCCGAGCTCGCCACCGCTCGCGACCAGTTCCGCAGTCAGCGCCAGCTCGCAAAGCTCTGGGCGCAGCTCACTGGCCACGACCTGACCTTCAGCGCCGACCTCGCCGCTGCCCGCTACCAGGCCGCCAACAACGACCCCGACGCCTTACGTCGATGGCGCGAAGACCGCGACGCTGCGACAACCCCAACCGCGCGCCACGAATTCGACCGCCAGCTGATCCAACATTGGCATCCTGCACACAGCTTCCGGGCCGACAACTTCTTCCACACCGAGCCCACCCCGACTCTCGCGCAACTGCTCCGCGGCCGCGTCCCCGACCGGGTGCTCGACCACCCGCGATGGTCTGTCGCGGAAGAGGCCTTTGCGGGCCTGGTGGAGCGAGGCGCGCAAGCGGACAGTCTCGCCGACGCCGTAGCCGCCGTGGACTTCGACCGCGGTGGTATCCGTGCCCCTAGTGGCTACGCGGCATGGCTGATGCGCGACACCGCGAAAGCCACCGTCCCCGATCCCGGCAGCGACGCCGACCGCCGACGTCTGGTCGCCGAGTGGCTGGCCGACGCCGACCCGACCAACCCCATCAACCGCAGCCTCGCCGCCCAACTCGTCGGCGAATTCGACGCTGCTTTTGATGCCGACATCGCCCGCGCCTTCCCTGGCATTCTCGACGGCGACGCCCACCACCACTCCCACTACGACGATCACCCTGACACAACGCTGCTGAACGCGACCAGGCGCGTCTTCGTCGCCGACACCGAGGGCACCGTCCAACCGGCCTTCCGCACTGCGGACCACATCCTCGCTGTCGACGCTCGGGGTCGCACCAACATGCTCACCGCGGTTGACCGGACGTTCATCGCCGACAACCCCACCCAGATCGCGTATCGCAGTCCCGAACCCGACGAACCACAAAACGCCACGCCACCAGCCGAGCCCACCGACGTCAACGACGACACGCTCAGCCGCGCCGAGGCACCACTGACCCCGCCCATCGACGAGACCGTTGCGACGCCCAAGCCAACCCTCCGCCAGCCGCGCCCAGCTGGAATGACAAGCACTCGCAAGCTCAAGCCGTCCCAGCGCCGCCGCACCCCCTGATTTCACTCCCGCAGAGGAACCGGATGTGTTCGACAACCGAGCTCGAGCTGAATACGAAGCACCCGCATCGCTCAATCGAAACCGGATGTGCCACAAGAGTATTGGTTACATCGCACCAACATCGAGCATGAAGGTCGCTGCGGGGCTGGAACGACATCGGCTGACTGATGGATGTGTTACCTGTGCCAATAGACCATCTGCGGCCGTGAAGGGAACTCCTGCAGATACGGCTTGGGCATAGTGACATCCTCTCAGGCCCCACCTACCGGCAAACCATCTCAGTTGACGTGCCCCCCTTCCGTGCAGCAGCCCCAAGGCTTGTTCTGCCTGATTGGTTCCGCACCGGCCAAACGATCCAGAGGCAAGAGGTCAAGCCGAAGGCAATCTAAGTAGTTGCGGAGCGGATGGCTAGTGACGATCAAGGTCTCTTGGCTAGCCCGGGCATCTTGTGTGCGCAACACCGAGTCTTCCCTCTGCTTAAGGCAAACCATTACAGTTCGTGATCCTGCTGACTGAGTGTTGGGCAAGCTGACTGTGCAGCTTCGGTATGGGATAAGCCCTGTTCGCCTGCCTGGCAGGAGATCACGGCGCGGATCCTTCGGAACTTGGCTTTGTCAGGCATCGTGAAGAACCGGAACGGCTCCCCACAGCTGCTCAAGACCGTCAGATGGCCCCGCGCTCGGATGAGTCGCGAGGCCATCTGAATATTGGTGGGTCCGCGCCAACGGATTGCCACCGCTCCCGGTTTATCTCGACTGCAACCCACTGCGTTGAGTCCGGGTGGAGAGCAGACCTACGTGGACTGCCCTACGAATGGAAGAGTAGGTCATAGAGCTGCGTAGAGCCAGTCTCGTTAGACACAACACATGAGCAAACCCGCTGGTGGCAGGATCGACCTGGGTTGACGTGCCAAACGGCAAGCTCTGAGACACAGCAGTCCATCGAGTGCCTTGGACCGTGTCAGTCCTACTCCGGCCAAAACTTGGCGCCCCAAAGGGCAACTTGACACCAAGGCTGGGCACTAGCTGCCCTCAGCGAATAAGGCCTTGACCCTGGTAAGGCTGGGCAGGCCGCTAAGGGACGTGACAAATCCCCAAGTCGATAGGTGCCCGATCCGTCTTTGGGTGCCTGTACTGGTGGCCTGTGGCTGCCCAGAGGAGATCGCTGACGAGCGCTGACACGACGCTGCACGATTGGCGAGGGACTGCCACTGCGGCGGGACTGACCCCGACGCGGCGAACAAGCTTCAAAAGCTGCGGGAACAGAGCGCTCGGTTGAAGCTGAGTACTCCACAGCCTTTAGTGCACTGGTCGTAGCAACCGCGCGGACAGCAGGGGCTGATTAGCTTGTCAATCACCAACTTTCGCTGTGGCGAACTGGTCATTCCGGAAAAGGCAGGTATCGGAGCGGCGCCACAGAGGCGAGCGAAGGCGGTCTCACGGGTATGCGGTCGGGCTTGTCATCATCGAAATCTTCACTGCTGCAGCACCATCCGGACGTCGAGTGCAAACCTACCGCGGTATCTGGCACGACCTGCTCAAGCAGCTCTGTAGGTATCACTGAGCTGGTCGGCAAGATCCTGCAATCTGTCTAACTGGACGGCCAGCGGTGGCAACGCGAGTCTGTGTCCGAATGGGGTCGACGCAGTGAGTGGGGTTGGGGAGCCATGCAGCGCAGACTGACAGCAGTTCACAGGTGATAGCGCAGCCGCCTCTTGCTAGGGACAGGAACGCCAGGCCATCCCCACGACTCCGGTTGGTGCGGCGACCGGAGTTCATCATGTCTGGAAAATTCGACAACCCAGCGACCAAGCACCGTGCCGCCGACTGCTCGCGCAGGTGAAGGGTGTGCCAGAACGATTCACGTGCAAGATGGCTGGGTCTCAGTACTCCACTATCGGCGGCTGCGGGCCGAGGCGACCACAGCTAATCCGGACTCCCGTTGTGCGGGCCTACCTGCGCTCCTATCCGACGGGACACTCACGCCGCGGGGACACTCACGCCGCGAGGGTCCTTGGCTTGCCAGGGCTGTGCTGCGGTTCGACGAGAGGGACATCGGCGAACATCAAAAAAGTGCACCGGAGCCGGCGAGAAGAGACCGCCGGTGCGCGAGCACCATACGCGCAACCGAGTCGGCGCCTCATCGGTGCTGCTGATCGAGGATGCCCCCGAAGATGTTGTGGCGTAGGTTTTCCAGTTCTAGTTGACCACAACCGACCAGCGGGCCGGAAGGTTTCGTCGATGGTCGAGGAGCGCATCCACAAGCCGCTTCTGCACCTAGTGGAACCATCGTTCACTAGCCGAGGGAGTAGGCACCAAACTGCGCATGGCGTTCGCTGCTCGCAG
Organism: Nocardia vaccinii NBRC 15922; assembly: GCF_001613305.1. Lineage (GTDB taxonomy): Bacteria > Actinomycetota > Actinomycetes > Mycobacteriales > Mycobacteriaceae > Nocardia > Nocardia vaccinii. Next base: position 107,175 of record NZ_BDCC01000007.1, on the reverse strand, counting down.
CGGGCAGAGGCGGCGCGCATGAACAATGGGCCGAAGATGACCCCGTGTCGGCGCTACGACATCCATTGAGCACCTAGTGCCTCAACCACAATCCATAGACGAGCCTTCCGGAGCACGGGGGACGATCGCCGATTCCTTGGATGATCCAACGGCGACAGCGAAATTCGGTGCCGGGCTATCCACCACCAACCGAATACAACGTCCACCACATAGCTACCACCCGATGACATCAGGCATCAGCTGACTCTGGATCGAACCGCCCGGCCGCCACTGCAGGCGGCCGGTTCGTCGGCGCCCCGCCGACGCCTTTTCATGACTACGTTAGGCCTTCAGGTTGAGGTTCCCCCGCTTTCACGGAGAGCTCTGACGTGGTCCTATTGGGCCTGGAAGGAGTTCATCAGTGGCAGCACCGAAGAAGTATCCCAAGGCCACGTAGTTAACGTGAAGACCGTTGTGTCAATAGCGTTTTGACGAATCTGGGTGGCTGTCGATGATGGCGGTGGGCCTGCTGGTAGAAGCGGAGCAGATCATGTCTTCCCGCTTCGAAGGAGTCTCGTTGTCCGACCGGTGTGGCATCGCCACGCTCACGCACAGCATCGCCGTTGCCGGGGGCCGGTATGCGCCCGGGCATCTGGGTGAGCTGACCCAGCATGTGCCGTTCGACCTCGTCGATGACGTTCTGGAGCGGACACGGACCACGCAGGCGAGACTGCGGATGCTGCCCTCTCGGTCGGCGTGTACTTCACGCTGGCCTTGGTGTTGTTCCCGGCCCTGGGATATGTGCGGGTATGGGACAAGCTGACCGCGGGCTTGGGCGGGCTCGGCCTGCAGCGGCCGTCGGAGAAAGCGTTGAGGGACCTGCGCCGCCGTGTGGGGCCGGCCCCGCTGAAGCTCTTGTTCGAGACTCTGGCCGGACCGGTGGCTCGCCCACGGACACGGGGCGTGTGCTATCGACGTTGGCGGACAGTCGCTTTCGACGGTTGCAGCTCGGCCAAGGCCCCTGACCAGCCTCGGATCTGTGCCTGGCTCGGCAAGATCAAACATCGCTACGGCCAGGAGGGCTATCCGATGCTCAGGATCGTGGCCTTGTGCGAGACCGGTACCCGCGCCCTGCTCGGCGCCGTCGTCGGGCCGGTGGCTGTGAGCGAGACCAGCTACGCCGAGCGGTTGCTCGCGTTGCTGGACGACACAATGTTGCTGCTCAACGACCGGGGTTTCGACGCCGACTGCTTTCTGGGCGGGATCTCCGCCACCGGAGCCCAGTTGCTGGTGCGCCTGAATTCCCGCCGGACTCCGGCGAAATGGGCCTGTCTGCCCGACGGGTCGTATCTGACGAGGATCAATGGGGTGTCGCTGCGCGTCATCGACGCACAGGTCACCGCGACCACCAGCAAGGGGCTGCGCACGCAGGGGCAGTATCGGCTGGCGACCACCCTGCTCGATCACCGCCGGCATCCCGCGGCCGAACTCGTGGCCCTCTACCATGAGCGATGGGAGATCGAATCGGCTTTCTACTCGCTGCGTCACACCCTGCTGCGCGGCCTGGTCCTGCGCTCGCAAGACCCCGCTGGCGTTCAGCAGGAGATCTGGGCGCAGCTGACGGTCTACCAAGCGCTTCGCCGCGCGATGGTCGAGGCAGTGGAGTCGGTGCCCGATATCGATCCCGACCGCGCCAGCTTCACCGTCGCCTTGGAGACCGCCAGGGACCAGGTCATCGCCGCGGCAGGTGTAACACCCGACCAGATCCAGCGGGCCGGTAAGGGCCGGATCGGGACGGCCGTGCTGAACAACCTGCTACCCGCTCGTCGGCCGCGCATTGCCCCGCGCAAGGTCAAATGCCCCATCGCCCGCTACACCTGTCCGCCAGACCAACTGCGCTTCTCCGGCACGACCAGCATCGTCGACATCAGTATCTCCGTGGACCAAACATCCGCTCTGGTCCGCGAAGGACGCCGGGACCGCACCCTGCAACTCCTGCGCACCGACCCGCACCGCGCATGGCATGCCACACAGATCGCTACGCGGCTGGGCATTGCCGACTACCGCGGACTGACCGCTGAGCTCGGCAGATGGGTCAAGGAAGGCATGCTCAACAGACCAGCCCGGGGAACCTACTCCCTGCACCCCGACTGGATCGGACCCGACCAGCAGCAAACCCCGAAAACCCTATTGACACAACGGTCTTCACGTTAACTACGTGGCCTTGGAAGTATCCCGACGAGTTGAAGGCGCGGGCGGTCCGGTTGTATCGGGATTCGGACCCGAAGCCGACGATCCGGAAGCTGGCCCAGCAGCTCGGGGTGCATCACGAAGCGTTGCGGAACTGGATCCGCCAGGCCGAGGCCGACGCCGGTGAGCGGAGCGATCGGCCGACGACCGACATGATCGAGGAGAACAAGCAGCTGTGTAAGCGAGTGGCCGAACTCGAGCGGGTCAACGCTGTATTGCGTGATGCGAGTGCGTATTTCGCCTCGGAGCTCGGCCAGACCCGGAGGTGATCGTGCGGTTCGTGAAGGATCACCCGCAGCACCCGGTCGAGCTCGTATTGCGGGTCCTGGGCATCGCGTCCTCGACCTTCTACGGGTGGCTGCAGCAGGCGAAAGCGCCGTCGCAGCGGCGGCTGGCCGATGAGGAGTTGCTGTCTGAGATCGTCGACATCCACACCAGTTCCGGCGGCACCTACGGGTCGCCGCGGGTGCACGCGATGCTGCGCCGTCGCGGTATCGGTGTGGGTCGTAAACGAGTGGAACGACTGATGCGGCTGGCGGGGTTGCAGGGTGCATTCCTGCGCCGCAAGTGGCGTATTGCCTCGACTCGGCAGGATCGGCGGGCCACGCCGGCACCGGATCTGGTCAACCGCGACTTCACCGCGGCAGCGCCGGACAGGTTGTGGGTGGCTGATGCGACGCGGATTCCGACCGGCGAGGGCGTGTTCTGGCTGGCCGCGGTGCGTGATGCGTTCTCCAACCGGATCGTGGGCTGGAAATGCTCTGATCGCTGCGACACCGAGCTGGTGCTCGGGGCCCTGGAGTACGCGGTGTGGGCGCGAGATGTGCGCGAGGGGCAGCTGGTCCATCATTCCGATCGTGGGTCGACCTACACGGCGATTCGTTTCGCAAACAGGTTGGCCGACAACGGGATTGCCCAATCGATGGACTCGGTCGGGGACAGCTACGATAACGCGCTCATGGAGAATTTCTTCTCCACACTGAAGACCGAGTTGGTGTACCGGAACTCTTGGCGCACAAGGGAAGACGCCGAGAATGCGCTATTCGCCTACATCGACGGCTGGTACAACAACCAACGTATCCAAAAGAAGCTGGATTGGCGCTCACCGGACGAGTACGAGGCCAGCTACCATCAACGGGTTCCAGCCGGAACCAGATAATCCGCTCTCCGGCTCAGCGGGGGAACCTCAGGTATTCGGATCACAAAATATATGGCGTCCTACCAGTCTGGCGGTGCCCGGCGGATAGTTAGCCAGCGCAAGGGTTTCGGCGCTTGGCGTTGGACAGGGATTCGTTACCCGGGCTACGCGGCGCCGCAACTTTTGTGCATGATTAGGGGGCCTCGGTTTCGCACGAGATCGAGCTGGGTATGCGTGGGCGCCAACTCGCGCATACCTCGAGTATCGAGTAGTGATCTGCTCGCGACTGCAACCCACCCAGCGGAGTCCGGTGCACGACCCCCGGCCCGCTCGAAGACCGATGTGGCAGCACGAATACTCGTCTGTCCACATCGGAATTCGAGCGGTGTCACCAGGTCATTTCCCCGGGCGCGCTTGTCCAGCCTGACCTGCGGAAGGGACGAGAATGACCGAGCCGTTCGACGACGGCAGAAGTTCGAGGCTAGTGCCGAAAAGCACTGGAAAGCGCCACAACACCGATTCGGCGGCTGTGGTGCCGACTGCCGTATCGCTGGCATCGCCGACGATTCCGGAGGTAGTCGCACCCCGGGTTCCCGGCACCGGAAACCCGGTATCCGATACCAAGGCACCACCGCCGTCGACGCGTTCGACTGCGACGCCGGCCGCGGACGGCCAGGAGCCTCCGTCGCCAGTGAACACCACTGTGGTGCTGGTTATCCTGGTGCCGGTTAGCCTGCTGTTCGCATTCGGGCTGGTATGCCTGGGAGTGGATCCGCGCCTGTCCGCCTTGATCGCCGTCGTGATGGTGGCCGCCATCGTCGGTGTCGTCGCACCAGGTCGATCCGGAGACAGCCTGGCTGCCAAGCTGGTCCGGATCCTTGATGCATGGCACGGCGGAGCGGGCCGGTGACCAGCACCAGATACGCACACCTCATCGCGGCGGACGCCGCCGAGTTCCTTGCTAATCTGCGCCGCTTCGCCGAGGAGTCCCCGCGCAGCCGCGGCCAGATCGCAGCGATGTCCGGACTTCCGCGCAGCACCGTGTACCACTTCACCAGCCAGAAGAACACCGCGCTGCCGAAGAACGAGGACCAGGTCCGCGCCTTCCTCACGGGATGTAAGGCGCTGCAGGACGATGCGCAGGTCGCAGCAGTTCTGCGGAACTGGCGCGAACTGACCGATGCCAAGGACGTCCGCAAGACTGAAATCGCCCCAGAAGCCTACGACGAGGGTGGGCTTTCCCTTGTCGAGGATAAGGTCGGCTTGGACATCGCCTTCCGACCGAACACGACAGCTCAGAATGCCACTGAGCCCGAACGGCCATAGCGCACTGTTCCGCGAGCCGGGCGCGAGCCCGGCTCGATCGGCCTTCCCACATCATCGCCAAGGCAGCCGCGGGGTGGTGCAGCGCGGTATCAGTCAGCACAAGAGTTCGCACCTGGGCTGGTGATCCTGCCGACGATGGTTAGGATGGCGAACACTGGTGGCGGTCATCTGACTACTGGACCGCACCGACCAGCCAACCGAACCTAACCGAGATCGGTAAATTCCGGCGGCACCAACACGGCATCCGCGCGGTGCGCGCGATGAACGGGCAGCGCCGAGGGCGTCCGCCGTTATACCGGTCCGATGACCTGCTGGCGAGATACGGCGTGCCAGCATCGGACGACTGCGGAGTAGTCGTCTGCAACTGCCCTACGGTGAAGTCTGAGCATCCAGCGCCTGACCGGCCTGGCAGATCTTGCGATACAGATCGCGGGCTGCCCGCTCGGCTTCGTCGATGCCGAAGCTGTATGGGCCAAACGTCACCGTTCCAGCCCTGCGATCGAAGCCGAAATACCAGAAGTCTCTCGCGATGTCGGAAGGATCGTGCCCCTTCTCTCGACGGACTCCCTGCGGGCCGCCGCCCATCCCGAGCGCCCAGTAGTCGTAGTGTGTCAGGCCGTTCCGGATGTCTTCAATGCCTGGCAGAGCCTTGCAGAAGCGCTTTCTCGCTTTGGTCATCCCGGCTGAAACCCTGGTGTTCGCGGCTCGCTTGCTCGCCTGTCTCATGAGCATCGCGGCGTTGGTGAGCGCCATGAGCGCCAGTACCAGCAGCCGGGCGTCGAGCTGGTGAGAGTCAGCCGGTAGCCGGCGATCCGGGTCGTCGCGCAGACGCAAGAGCTGAAGCTTGATGATCAAGAACCAGCGATTCGCCTCCGACACGGCGATAGCCTCGGGATGGTGGGCCGGCGACCAGTCCGATGTGGCGGCGGTGTTCGTCATGAAGGCATCGTTGTGGGACAACCCGGCGGCGTCAACGGATTTGACTACGCGGGCTATGGACCGCGGATCACCTACGACTAGCTAACACCGGGATGCCGAGAATGCCTCGACAGCAATGTCGGCGAATCGGTGTGCTGGTTCGCGGCGCAGGCGTGGAAGGGGCCGATAGGATCAGTGAGCGCGCTCAGGGCTGGGTAGAAGTAGTGCAGGAAGTACTCGAGCATCGCCGGGCCCGGCTGGTTAACCCGGTCGAGCCAGGTGCGGCGGAGGGCCCACAGCAGTGTGATGGCCTCCGGGTGGTCGCGCCAGCGCGAGCACCATACGAACCCGGCTTGTCCGGGATGGCGCGCGAGTTTACGTTGCGCCCACCGCCCGATGTTGGCATCCACCCATTCGATGAGAACGTCAATATCCATCCGGTCAGGCGGGATTGGAGCTGCTGGCGCCGCGGGCTGTGGCGAGGTCTCCTCGACGCTCGCGGCGGCATTTTCGAGGGCCAGCAACAGTTGGGTTTCGATGCCGTCCAGGGATTCGCCGAGATGTTGTGTGGCGTGCTCGGCGTTCGACAGACGGATGCTGAGCTCTGCGACTTCGGCCCGAAGCGCGGTCAGCTCAGTGAGGTGCGGATCGTCTACAGGCTCGGTCACGACGACTCGGCAGCGGATGGACGGAGGGCCTTCGCGATGGGATTGTCCGTCCCGAGGTTGGCGACTGCGGCATCTTGTACCTCGCGGGTTGCCTGATCGCGGCACTCGGTGATGTCGCCGCGGTCGGGCTCGGTGTACCACGGCACCAAGTCAATCAGTACCGGTCGAGCTTCCTGGCGGATCAGCAGGGCGTTGGTCTTCTTCAATCGTCCGATGTCCTCGACCGGCATGATCGGCTCGCGCACACACTGCACGCTGGTGGTGTTGCCCTGGGAAGACCAGCTGTAGCTGCGTTCTCGGACCTTGTGCGTCCCTATCAGACCGCTGATCTTGGTCAGGAAGTCATAGTCCTGCAATCCCGCGCCGAGAATGCGCACCGTCGCCGCGCCCCACAGCGCCCGCGCCCGATCCGGCCCCCAGACCGCCACGGTTTGGGCCTCGCTCTGAAAGATGGCGTCTACGCAAATCGACTTGCTGCCAAGATGACTGGCCAACTGCGGTAATCGGTCGATCTTGCAGATATTGGCGCACTCGTCCAAGACCACGGTCATTGGTGGATCGACGCGGCCGCCCTGTGCAGACGCAACAAGGTCACCGACCTCGAAGATACGCGAGACCAGGGCAGCGATGACCGGGCCGGCGCTACCCTCGCCCTCCTGCGTCATCAGATACAGGGTTGGCGCCCGGCCCGCCTCGTAGGCGAACAGCTCCCACAGGTTCAGCTCGCGAATCGTGCTGTGCGGCGGGGTCTCCCAGGTGTTCGGTGGAGTAACCCAGGTGAGGGTGGACTCGTCTTGGACGGTGGCCAGCGCGGTCTGCGCCTCTCCCCAGACTCCGCCGCGAGTTTCGCCGGGCAGGTCCAGCAGCGCCGACAATGCATCGGCGGCACGCTGTTGGCCGTGCATCTCCAGGATTGTCACCGCGGCGTTGCTGTAGGTATCGACCCAGTGCAGCACGTCGCGCATCGTGTAGCCGCCCAACGCTGCGGCCAGCAGCGACATCGACAGCACGTTTTTCCCGGTCGGCGCGAAGAAGGGGTCTTCACGGTCGCTACCGCCGTTCGCACGAGCCGAATCCACGAAATGCCCGGCGACCCGTCGAGCGTCGGCGACGGTTCGGATGTCGGCGAGCAGGTTCCACCACCAGGTCTGCGGCTGATAGGCGATGCGTGAGGGGTCGAATACGTAAACCGGCCCGACCTTGGCACGAAGCTGAGCCGTCAATATCCACAGGTCGGGCTTGTTCGAGGTGGCGACGACTGCACCGGGGGCCGACAGGATGCGCGGCACCGCCACGGCGCTGGTTTTGTTGCTCCTCGGTCCCATGAACACGAGGGTGAAGTCCTCAAAGCTCTTGTAGACCTTCTGCCGTCCGATGCGCCCGATCTGTACCGCCAGCTGCCGCATGTCGGTGCCCTTGGGCGAGGTGATCGACGCGCGCAGGCCTGCGCCGCGGCGCGCGGCATCTTTGTCGATCATGTCGCGGATCTCGCCGGTGGAGCGCATCGTGCGGCGGGCTGGGTTCCCCGACCAGGCCGCGCGCAGCGCCCACGCCAGACCCGCCAACGCACCTAGCACCAGCACCGTCACCGCGACGATGACCCACCATGGGACGCCGCGTGCATGCAGTCGCCACACCGCCAACCCAACCAGCGCTGCCACGAGCACCCCGGCCCAGGCAGCGGCCGCTCCCGCTTCACCGAACATCGTGGGGTCCCGACGCCGGGCGGGTGTCGACCCGCACGCCTTGTTCGTAGCCAGCCCACAGCAGCTGGTCCACGAGGGCCGCGGCGACTCCCCGTGTGTGTGGTTCGGCTACTACCAGCAACTGCCGCGGCCGCTGGATCGGCTTGCCTCCGTGGGTGAACAGGGTGCGCAGCACACCCAGCAGATGCGTGCTCTCCATCGAGGGTTGCAGGTTCGCCAGCAATCGTGGATCGAGCAGCGGATCGAGCGCGCGGGCCAGGATCTTCCATACGCCGCGTTGCTCGGTGGCCGAGGTCCGACGGAACCAGGTGATGTCATCGGCCGGGCTTCCGTCTCCCGTGTCGGCGAGCAAGCCGTGTGCGGGCGCGAGATCCCTTGCGCCGACCCACTCGAGCACCGCCTGAAGCGGATACCCGCCTCGTCTGGCGGCCACCAGCAGATCGGCGCACAGCAGTTCAGCTTCGGGGCGATGGAAAAGGCTCGGCGGGTCGTCGATGATCGATAGAAGGCCCTCGCTGATGCGGTCGGCTGCAAGGACTGTGTCAGCCCCGCTCAACACATCCCATCCAACCGTGCCAAGCTCGCCGGGCTCCGCGTCGGGATTCCACACCAGCGTCGAGCCCCCGCTGTCATCATCCAGCGTGACACGGGTTTTCCGCGCGAATGAATTCGAAATATTCTTTCCAGCAATGCTTTTCAATGTTCTTACCCCTTCGGGGTGATATCAGCGAAGGCCGTGTCGGTGTCGTAGAGCGCCAGCTCCTCGGGAATCAGGTCGACCGCAACCGGTAGTCCCATCCGTCCCCCGCTCTTGATCAGGTAGCGACCGCGGCCGGGATGGCGTTGGCCCCGAACCCATGTCGGCGGCGCGGACCACCGCGACAGCAGGTCGCGTTCGCGACTGCTGAACGGGAAGATCTGGTGCAGCCGCTCGAGTTCGGCGTTGTCGAGGCCGCCGAACAGCTGGATTGCGTTGCGAGCGGCCATGCCACGGGCCTTCGCGCGGTCCGCCTCGGTGGGCAACGCTTCCAAATCTGTGAGGGAGTGTGTCGACTGGAGGCTGACGGTTCCCTCGTCTCGGTTCAGCCTCGTTATCCGGTCCGACTTCTCCACCAGGCCGGGCGCCACTCGCAATGCGCGCCAGAGTTCGTCTTGGATCTGGAAAACGTTGCGGCGCATGCCGCTCGCGTGCGCGGCCTCGATTAGGGCGGCCGACCATGCCCAGGCGCACATCATCGATGCCGCGACCACGTCATCGCCGTCGTCGCGGATGGCTCGCAGGGATAGCGATACCGCGGGGGTGTCGGCGTCCACGCTGAAGCTCGATGCCCGGTCGAACATTCCCCGGATCGGGCCTTCGACCATCAGCACCAATGTGTTCCGGAATTCGTGAATCGCGTGGGCGTAGTCGCGGTCATTGTCGGCGGCCACGACCTTGCGTAGTTCGTCACCACCCTGTTCGATCACGGCCACGAGTTCGGGAATGGTGGGGTCACCCAATCGGTGTCTGGTGTGGGCGGTCTCGGCGATGTCGAGTGCCTTGGCCAGGATCAACCGCTCGGTTGCGGTCGATGCCTGTCCGCCGACGATCGCGATCAGCGATTCCACCAGGTCCAGGCGTCGCCCGCGTGATGCCGCGACGAGTTGGTCACGATTGGTGCCCATCGCGGCCGCGATGGCTGACCGCAGTGGGCCCAGGTCTAGCGGATTGAGTGCGTGAAGGCCGCGGCCCACCCGGAACACCTGTCCGCCCAGGGCGTTCACCACCGGCGTGTACTCGTCTTTCAGGTCTCCGGGGATTACACCGACGAACCCGTATGCCACCAACCCGACCAGGAGTCGCTTGGCGGCACTGGACTTCCCGACGCCGGGTTGGCCCTGCACCCAGATGCCCGTGTTGGTCACCAGGCCGTCGCGCAGCCATTGCGCCGGATCGAGCCCGATCGGTTCGTTGGTGAAAATGTGTCGCCCGAACGGGACACCTCGCACGGTCGTTCCTGCCGGTGCCGGAAACGGGTATAGCCCTTGGGTCTGGGCGGTGGTCGCGGCCCACAGCCGCCCTGTCTCGATGTTTGCTGTGTGCCCGCCCCATCGTCGGCGTTCGCCGCGCGCCGGCGGCATCGGCAGCAGATCCAGCACCATGGCGAACGGGTCGAAAGACTGCTCGTCCGAGGTCTCAGGGCGGCGGTAGGCCGGAGTCAGACCGAGCTTACTCAACCACCGCTCGGCCAACCCGGCGTCGGCCGCGGCGCGCCGGAGGCTCTGGTCGTCGGTCATCCCAGCCACCGGTCGGTCGCGCGTTTGGACAGCCCGGAAGTCGGTTCGATGCCTACGCCGAGGCCTGCAGCGAACGCCGAGGCCTGCGCGCCGCGGGCGCGCCGGAACCGCAATTTGGCCGCGCCGTAGCGTTGTTCCACATCTGCGCATGCTGCTGCGAGCGTGGACTCGTTGCGGGTGGTCGTGGTGACGTAGGCGGTGAAGCGGCCCAGGCCTGCGCCGAGGGACTCCTCCTGCGCGGCGCGGCGGGCCCGGACCCGGTCGTCGTATTCGCGTTGGGTCTCATCCTTTTTCGTCTTTTGGTTCCAAGCCCGGCGTAGCGTCCCGGCTTGGATCTCGCGTTCGACGATCCGTCCTGCTTCCGCAGCTCGGTACGGTCGATACACCAGGGAAAACCTGCGGACGTAGCGGCCCGGTGAGACCAGCGGCAACAGAATGTGCTGTCGCACCACCCCTGCGGGCGGCTGCGCGAACGCCCATGTCACGCTGAATCCGCTGTCGTGGCGATACACATCGAAATTCGGTTCGGTGCGGATCGGTCCCGCATCCCGCCAGGTCAGCGCCTCTCCCGCCGCATCGTCGTGGCCGCTCCACGCGGTGATCGCCGGGTCGAACGCGCGGCGCAGCAACCGGATCACCTGTGTAGTCGACGCGCGCCCGGTCACCGTGATGCCTGCGGCTGCGAGCGCGGATTCGCATCTCGGCATCCATCGCACGACCTCGGTGCACCCTTCGGCCAGCGACTTGGGCACCGGTGAGGCGTGGGCCATGTCGAAGTTGATGGTCACTCGGCACACGACATCGGCTGTCGTCGAACGTGTTTGGGCGGCGATGGACTCCATGATCGACCGCGCAACCGGCGGCGCGGTCGGTGCGATTCGCCCCATGATGTAGGAGCGTTGGTCTACTCCGCCGCTCGGCGAGGACTCCGTAGTGAACGCAACGGAGCTGATGATCGGGGAAAATCCCAGATCGGCAAGCCAATCACCGTAGGCGGCGACCCACGAGTTCGCGTCGTCCTGATCGGACAGGGTGATCCCGGTCGGGGACACCAACAGGATCGCCGACAACACACCGGTGCGCCGGTTCCAGATCAGGCATTGCTTTCCTCCGCGACCGTCCTCCACATCCAGTGGCATCAGCGGGGCCAGCACCCCCGGCAAGTTGTCCCCGCGGGGAACCTCCTCGAACACATCGGCCACCCATGCGTCGGTGCCTGAACGCCGACCCCGCCAGGCTCGCACCCCCCAGGCGGCGTGGCCGGCCACGGTGCGCCGCGACGTCCCAACTGGAATCACCGACATCGCCACAATCGGCACCGCGGCGACAAGTCCGTAGAGCGCTGCCCACAGGGAGATCGCCGTGGAGAATGCCAGCGCGCCCGCGACCACGGCTACTACGCCGGTTCCCCATGGCCCCAGCCGTCCCAGACCATAGCCGCGGACTTCCCGAAACCCGCCGTAGGCAGGTATGTCACTGCTCACCGAATCCTCCTCTCGCTCATGGCATGTCCGGGCCGGTGTCGCCGCCGGTCATCTCGTCGCCGACCGACTCAGCGGCCTCCGGTGCCGCAGCGATCGCCTTTTGAGCCCTGATCGCCGCTAACCCGACCCCACCCGTGGCCGCTCCAGCGGCCATCTCCGCATCGGCCGCTCCAGCGGCCGCCGACGACGGTGATCCGTTCTCCAACGCGGCAGGCTCACCACCGCCGAGTTCCTTCTGCGGCGGCGGGTTCACAGCCGTGCCATCGCCACCGGTCAATTGGGGAGTGTTACCCGGCGACGGGTCGGGTTCTGCCTGTCCGCCACTGCCGTTCGCCGCGGCGAAGCTGGCCGGGGTCGCTGGATCACCACCACCGCCGCCACCTCCACCCAGTGACGACGCCAGCAGTGCGCCGCTGCCGATCATGCCTGCGGCCGCCCCCAGCGCACCGGTCCCGCCGGTCACCTGGAACCCCAGGAAGCTGAAGAACTTCATCAGCGTCGGAAGGGCGATCACCGCCATCGCGACCACCATCAGCCCGACGATCAGCGACGTCAGCGACTGGTCTTGTCCGATGAGAGTGAAGCCCAGCGAATAGATGAATGCCGCCAGCGGCTTGTAGAGCACCAACGCGATGCACATGCTCGCCACGCGCGGGAACCACTGCCGTCCCCAACTGCTGAGCTGCCCGGCCGCGGCGATCAAGATCATCGCATAGAGCACGACCAACCCGGCCTGGCGCATGAATCCCATGACCCACTGGATGAAGCCGAGGACCACCGCGATCAGCCCGATCATCAGCACCCCGCCCGGGTTGCCGATCGTTTCCACCCCAAGCATCGACTGCATTCGTTGCCCGAACTGCTCCGCGCCGCCGGTCACCATCTGGCGGGCGAAATCGTCACCGGCGTGGACCGCGCCGGTGAGTACCACCAGAGCCAGCGACGAGATCAGCAGATACCGCACCCCGTACATGACCATCTCGGCGGCGGGCTGGGTGCGCCGCGAGATCATCATCGCGATCGAAGAGCCCAAGATTCCAGCCATCATGATCAACCCGACCACCTGTTGCACCGGTTCCTTACCCGCCATGGACTGCGCGTAGGACAACGAGATGGAGTCCTGTTTGATCCACCAGGTCATCGATTGCGTCAGCAGGTCGCCCGCGAACTTGCCAATCGACTCGGCCGCTTGCGCGAACGCTGTAGAGACCGAGCTGCCAACCTCGTCACCCACCGCGTGCAACGGGTTGAGGTCGGTGTAAGTCTTGCCCCGCATCTGCACCAGGAAGGGCGAGTTGTCATCGGGATAGCGGACGCCTGCCGCATCGGGGGTCGTCGAGCACGTGGGGAATGTGGGGTGGGCGGAGCAGGAGATGACGCCGTCGCTGTCGCGCCATGACCGCTGTTCGGGTGTCAGGTCCGACAGTCGTGTCGGTGCTGGCCGCGGGGGCGCGGACGGCGGTGCCGGAGGTCCGGCGTGCGCTGATCCGGCCGCGCCGGTCACCGCGAGGACAGCCAGCACCAGCCCGACCAGCACGGTGCAGGCGGTGCGGTGCAGGGCTACTGCAAAGGGGTGAACCCGCTCAGGCTGGTGGAGTTCGGCAACGGATCCAGCCCAGACTGCGGCTGGTACTGCCAGCCGTCCTGAGTCCACACCACGGCGCGGGCCTGGAAGTCGTAGCCACCCTGGCTTGAGGGGACCGCGAAGTAGATCGCCGCGAATGTCGGTGCCCAGTAGTCGAATCGGTAAGCCACCGGCGGGGCGAACGCCGCAGCCAGCTGGTCTGCGCTGAACTGGCGAACCTGAGCGATGTCGCCGCGAATCTGCTGCTGCACGTCGAGCGGGGCATGCACCCGCGAGAGCAAGTCCTCGGTGTCTGGGTCGGTCAGCAGCCGTGTCGACAGCTGCCAGGCCGCCAACACTGCTCCCTGCGGAGTGTCGGAAAACCCGATCGGCTGCGGCCCGTCCATACCGGTCGGTCCGTCGGATGCACTGAACGGCAATCGAACCCCGTTGACCAGCTTCCACTCCAAACCCGCCGGAGCCTGCTGCGTCGGGCGCGTGGTCGAACTCGTCGGAATCGAAGAGGACCGCACGCCGCCGACGCTCGACAGGCTGGAGGTCCGTCCACCCGACACCGTCCATGCGATCAGCCCGATCACGATCACACCACCCACAATCGCGACCATCAGCCACACGCGCCGTCGCGGCCGCTGATCCCGGAACTCGCGATTCTTGGACATCGCCGGTCTCCCCTCCGTGCGTGGTGCGACACCCCGATTCGGGAACGTCGCTATCGACTCTCATTTCGAGGCGGTCGGTCAGTGCGGTCGACCACTCTCGCGACTTCCCACCCCGACACGCGTTGGCAGCCGAAAAGAGCACTCGCGCCGTGGAATTCGTACTGTCGGTCATGACCCTATCTCCCGTCACAACACCATCGACAGGATGGTGGCGGCGCTGCCAGAGATGACGGTCGCCAACAACACGGCCGGCAGCGACTCCAACGCGCGGCGGGATTGTTCGCTGCGCCAGCGCAACCCGACCATGAGCATTGCCGCGATAGTCAGCAGCCCCAGGACTCCGGCGATGATGGCCGCGGTGCGCATCCACCCAAGGACGTCGGTGACGAACGAGTCCATGTCGGATGGCGCGTCTGCAGGATCACCACCGAACCGATTCCAGTCCGGTGCACCGGTTTTCGCCGGTTTTATCGGCACCTCGCTCGCACCGCTTCCGGTTTTGTTGTCAGGCAGCTGCGGAGATGGCAGTTGCGCATGTGACGTCGGCAGCACGCTACCCGGTGGTGTAATCCCTGGCCGTGGGATCGCTGGTGGGGTAATCCCTGGCACCGGAGGCAGCGTCGGCTGTGCCTGCGCTGCACCAACTGTCGCGATCGCGGTCAACCCCGTCGCCAACATGACCGCGGCCATCTGTCGCGCGGTCACTGGAATGCCTGGATCAGGGCGGCCGCGCCGCCAGTGAGCACGACTCCGAGCACAACGAATGGCAAGTGCCCGAGCGCGTTCTTGGCGGTGTCTGACCGTCCGCGCAGGCCGATGAACAGCATTCCGGCGACGGCCAGGGTTCCGAGCACGGCTAAGCCCAATGCCAGGGTCTTGGCCCAGCTGATCACGTCGTCGAGCCGGTCGCCGAGCTTGCCGGGCAGTGGCTTGGGCGGGGGATCTGGCACTGATACCTGTTGGGCCAGAGTGTCGACCAGATGCCACAGCATCGACATGGGGATTCTCCTTCGTTGTCGATCCAGTCACGACTCCGTCCTCCTAGTCGGGCTGTGTGGGGTCGTGGAATGTGAGTCGCCGCGTCGCGCCGACATCGCCTCAATGAGCGCGGTGATCAGGTCCTGGCGGAATCGCCGCGCGGCCGCAGCCCACTTCTCGCCGGCCACAACGCTGGTGGCCAGCAGCTCCCAGGGGTTGTCGCTGGCCGCCAGCGGCGGGCACCACGCCAGCTCCAGGACCGGCACGTCGAGATTGGCCCGGGCCATCGCCAGCCGCTGCCGCACCGCTGCGGGCCATCGGTCGCCGCTGTCGGCTACCGCCGCCAGCACCGGGACATCGGCCATTCGGCCTGCGGTACCGATCGCCCACCCCACCGCCACCGCTGTCGTGCGGGTCACCAACACGTCGACCTGCTGCGAGCCGTCGGCCGCGATAACTCCGACGTCGCGACCGCCGATCAGGTAGGCCACCGTGGTTGTACCCGCGCCGCCACAGATCCCGCCGACCTCTGGCGTTCGCCACTGCATTTCGGGCGCGCTCATCGTGCTCTCACATCCGCGACCTCCCACCGGGCGCCGTCGCGGGTCAGGCCGACCGCTACCACGAGTCGTCTGTCCGGCAGCACCCCGTTCGGCGTGACCAGGTGTTCGGTCACCTCCAACAGCCGATCGGCCCGCGTCGCGCTGTCAGGCGGGCCAGTCTCGGCGGCCGGGCGCACATCGGCGGCCTCGACAGTGATCGCGGCCCGCTGGGCAGTCAGCGCCAGCCAGTCCGCCCCGGGTCCCGTCATCGGCGGGAAGTCCCGGATGGCCAGGCAGTAAGGCGGGGTGAGTAGCGGGCACGCTCGAAGTCGCGCATCGTGTTGTGACGAATCGACTCTGGTGTCGGCGGTGAACCAGATACGGACTGCTACCGCGGCTACGGCCGACGCATCGGATCGGTTGACCTCAGCCATGTCCGGCGGCAAGGTGCTGGGAGTCGGTAGCGAGGTCGATCCGAACCCCACGCGACTGGCTGTCGGAGGGGTTGTGAACGATGTTTCGACACCGGGCACCCGAGCTGCTGGTGACGCACACCCGGCACTAACCGTGATCGCGGCCGCAACCAGAGACACAACAGCGGCCCACCGCACGGGTGCGGCGCCGACTACGGAGAATGGACTCATCCGAACCTCCGCACATCGACCGCGCCCATTGACGCCAGCGGGGCCCGCGAGACCACACCGCCGGACTCGGGTGCCTGAACAATCTGTCCGCCGCCGATGTAAATCGCCTCATGGTCAGGGTTTCCACCGGCGGGGAACACGATGTCCCCCGGCTGTATCTGGTCGAGCGGGATTGTTTGGCCGCGTGGGTCGTTGAGCTGGTCGACGGTGTAGTGCGGCAGCACGATCCGGCCGCCGGAGGCCTCCGCGACCGCGTAGACGGCCAATCCGGAGCAGTCGAAACCGATTTTGTTGTAGTCGCCGTAGGAGTCGGCGACACCGCCGTCGCGGTGTCCTTGTGTCGGGCCGGATGCGTCGCCGCCGCCCCAGGCATAGGGCTCGCCTTGCTGCGCCGAGGCTGCCGCGACGACTGTGGACCCGAAACCTGTTGCGCCCCAGTCGCTGACATCGGCCGACAGTGTCAGGTCGGTGTATTTGGACATGCGCGCCTTCACGGCCGGTACGTAGTCGTCGGTCTCGCCGTTGCCGACTTGCGGGCCGCCCGCGGCCAGTACACAGCCGTAGCCGCAGTTGTAGGCCGCCAGGATGATGTCGGTGATGTCGCCGTGGATGCGGCCGGACGCCAAGTCTTGCTCGGCGCGGGCGGCGGTGCGGCAGTCGTAGGTCGCCTGTGCCATGATCGCGTCGGCGGGGTCGAACGGCGAGGCCGTGCCGTTGCCGTCGGCGTCGACTGCGACCGAGGGCCAGTTCCCGGGCATGAATTGGCTCAATCCCTGCGCCCCGGCTTTCGATACCGCGTCGGGGTTCCAGTTGGACTCCTGCTCGATCTGTGCGGCGATCAGTGGCGCGGATACCTGCGGGCACACCGTGGCGGCCTGGCGGACCCATCGCTCGTACTGCGGCGGGACACTATGGGGCGCCAATGTGCTCTGCCCGGACGTTCCTGTGCCGGTGGCTCCGGAGAGCATGAACATCAGAACCAGCACTGGGACCACCACCACGACAGCCAGGACCGCACCCGGGCCAACCATCCACATCCGCACCGCGAGGCCACCGTCCCCGCCTACGTTCGATCCGCGGTATCGCCGCCCGAGGTCGCGAACAATCGAATCCGCGGCGTCAGTGCGCTGACCGCTGGCTGATGCGCCGCTCGGTTCTGGGATGTGGCCGCCGCCACGAACAGCAGTCCGACCTGCCTCGGGACGTCTCGGGCCAGGACAGCCGGACTCACCCCAACACCGCCTGGGCGGCGGCCAGCGCGTTGTTGGCCGCACCAGCCAGTGGACCCAACTCTTGGGGCGTGAAGGGCGGGTGGTGGCCAACGACATCCGCGACCGCGTTGGTTACCGCGGCGGTGGCGGGTGCCGTCTTCGCTGCGGCCACTACGTTGTGGGCCGCTGTGCCGACTGCCGCACTGACCTGCGCGGCACCGGGTACGGCTCCGAGTGCAGCTCCGGCTGCCGCGCCGGCGCTCGCGACAGTATCGAGTACCTGCTCCCCACCGGGCTGTGTCTGTACCCAGTGCACGGCCTGTTCTGCCGCGTCCACACCGTTATCAGTGACCTGCTGCACCTGGGCGTGCACGTCCGGTGCCGGAGCTGGGCGCGGAGCGGGTGCCGGACGCGGGGGCGGTGGGGTGTCGGAGCCGTCACCGGCGGTAGCCAGTACTGCTGCGCCCCCGGTGACGATGGCGGTGGTGGTGCCGCCGATTACGGCTACGGGGATTCCGGCCACGACCGCGCCGGCGACCGCGCCGATCGCGGTTCCGGCGACCCCGGAGGTCACCGTTCCCAGCACCGGCACCGGCACGAGGGTGCCGAGCCCGGCGCCCACGATGCCGCCGATCGTGCTGCCGATCAGTGCCCCGGCGATGGCCGCTGGGATGCCCATCACCAGTGCGCCAGCACCGAATCCTGCACCGGCGCACAGCACGCCGGCTGTTGCCATGCGATCCGACCTCGACGGATCGAAGCCGACTGAATCGAAGAACGTGTTGGTATTGCGCTGCCATGAGGCCAGATACGAGTTGATCTTCCAAGCCAGATCCGCAGGAATCTGTGGTGGCCGTGGGAACCGCACCGCACCGACGCCGATGTAATCCGCTGGCGGCGGCACGACCACCTTCGAAGGCGGCACCGACGCGGGCGCGTGCAATCGCGAAAGATCCTCACCCAGTGTCGTTTTCGGTCGGCTCGACGGCGTGGGCGGCGTTCGGTAGTCCGTCGGCGCATAGGTCGGCGGATCGGGCACGGAGTCACCCGCCAGAGTGTGGTCCGGCGGCCGCGGTGGTGGTGCCGGAGCTGGTGTGGACACTCCAGGCTGCTCCTGCAGCGCCGGAGTCACCCCCGGCTGCTGCGTACTTCCGGACACCCCTGGCTGGTCGGTCACGGCAGAGGCCGGACCGCTCCCGAGGGCTGCTGTCGCCGGTAAGGCCACTGCCAGCACGCACACCGCTGTCCTGCGAAGTCGGGTCATGTCTACTTCCCTCGCCCTGTTCTGGTCGCGCCCCTCGCTGTTGACGCCGCGATCTGCGACGATGTGGAGCAGTTGGGGAGTTGCATCCCGGAGGTCCGTGCAGAGACACGGCCGAACATGAATTCCTCGATATCTGCCGATCGCAGCTCAGCGGTCGTGTTGAGTTCGCCGAACTTGGCTCCGACCACAACCTGAGGCTGCGCTGTCATCGGAGCCGTCCCATGAAGCGACCAACGATGCCGTCGCGAGGGCCGGTCAGCGACAGGTCGATCCACCGCCGCCCATCGTTGAGGGCGGTCACATGGACAACGCTGCTGACGATGACGCCATTGGCGGCCAACACTTTTCGCGTCTCGTCCGCCTTTAGGATCAGACGACCGGCGACCTTGAATGATCCGACTATGATCAATACCGCTTGATCAGCCTGCGCCGCCGCAGCGGCAGCACCGGCAGCACCGGCATTGTCAACGTCCAGGTGAAGCACGCCCACCACTTGCTGCTCCCGCAACAGCACCAGCACCAGCCCCCTTCCCGCCGAAGCGAGCACACGGGCGGCCTGCACCGAGATCGGTAGCGCGCGTTCGTTGCTCACCGCGGCCACCGCCTGTCCACGCAACGGTCAAAAGACGGCCGGAGCCACGGATGGAATATTGAAAGTCCTTGTTCTGCAACATAATTAGGATCGCAACCGCTTGCATGCTCACCGTGCTGACGAGGCAGTAGTCCGTGGTGGAGGCGGTAGATCCCGACGCCGGTCGTGACCGTCGCAATCGGCCCGACCATCGCAGTAAGCGCCGCGAACATGTTGTGGTTCACAGGTTCTCGCCTGTGGCGGTGGCGCCCTGTTCGCTCTCACTCCGGTCGGCGATCGTCGCGCCAGGTAAGCCGTCCAGGTGCCTCCGCAGACTCGCGATACCCCAGGCATCAACTTTCCGAGAGTCCTGTTCGCTGGCCGAGACGCCGCCACGAGTATCGCGGGCGGCGCTCACAACCTTGTCGCGTTGGGGGTAGGCCAGCACTACGTCTTCCTGGCTGATGCTGGCGACCTGATCCCCGCTGCGGCTATGGAACCACCCGGTGACCAGCGCACGACTACCAGCCGCGGTCGGCGATGTCGTCGTGTAGAGAGTCCAGTCGTCCAGTCGCGGCGGCCGATGGATCCACAGGGAGTGGTTCAGGGTTGCCGGCACGATACGGTCCACACCCCATGCGAGCCCGTGGGTGGTGATGATCGAATCCAGCGGTGTCATGTCACTGGCCCACGCCAGCACGGCGGCATGAGTGAGCGGGTCGTCCGGCAACGGGCCATCGGCACGCATCCACGCACGACAAACGTCGGTTTTGCGGCCTTGCCGCTGCAGTTCCCAGGGTGTCGCATCGGTGTAGCGGATGTCGATCGGATGCAAGCTCTTGACGAACATCTGCAGCCGTTCTTCGCGCCCGGCAAACGATTCGGTCACCCGCTCCAGGTCTTCCGGAGGCGGCACGGGCGGCATCACCACCGAGTGTTCAAGCCCTTGACGAAAGGACTGGAATCCGGCAAGCACCACAGCGAGGACATCCTCGCCCTGGCGGGCGGTAACGAGCCGATCGGCGAGAGTGCGCTCATCACGTAACCGCTCGACGACGTACTTGATCGGCGTGTGAACATCTCCGGGCCGAATGAACTGGATGTGGAGCGCATGCAGCGGCCGCTTGCGATAGGGGATGACGGTGCGCCCGGCTGCGACGGCGGCCTGCGCGAGCAGTTGGCCGCCGAAAGTGCGCTGCCAGACTTTGTGCGGGTGTCCGCCTACGAAGGTGTCGTCACCGACCACGTCAAGGTTCAGGACATCGAGCATGGCTTCGAAATCGGTTGTACTGCTGGGTAGTTGCGGCACTCTTCACTTCTCCGATCTGGCAGGCGAGGGCGGTGCGACGGGATGCGGGCCGCGGGGTGGCCGATCATGTTTCGCCGGCCGGACTTGCGAAGATGTCGGGAGCCGGATGGCCACCGCGAGGAGTGCTGCGACGAGCACCACCACGGCGGTCACCGCGAACAGTCGATGGATCGACTCGACGTACTCGAGATGATTGGCGTCAGAGGCGAGCATGGCCGCAAGAACCGCGACGCCGAGCGCTGAACCGGCTTGGCGGCTGGCCAGTCCCATACCCAGGCCGGTGCTGATGTCGGACGTGGGCACGGTCGCTGCCGTGATGATCGAGAGCGCGGTGACGGTGACTCCGACTCCAACTCCCAATACAGCAGCGAGCGGCCACCACAGCGGCAGATCCCTTGTTGTGCTGAATGTTTGGCTCGCACAGACAGCGCAAACCGCAGCAACCGCTACCATCCCGCCTGCGCACATCCATCCGGCCCGGCGTGCGACTGCGCCGCGCCCGCATATCCCCGCGGAGGCCATCGCGACGAACCCGATTACGCCGATGCAACCTGCGGTCTGTAGCAATGTCAGCCGCCAAATCTGTTGCAAGAAAACGGGAATCGCGAGAAGGAAAACACCCATCACGAATCCCAACCCGGTGTTGACCACGGTCGACAGGGCGTACGGCGCCGATCTCCACAGTCGCACTGGCAGCGCGGGCCGCGCATGAGTGTGGCCGCGCGAGCAGGCAAGCCCGCAGCCCGCCACTCCGGCAACGATCAGCACGATGACGGGCAGGCTGGTCATCCCTCCCCACTCGTGCCCTTGCGTAAGCGCCGCCACCAGCGCGGCGATGCCAGCGCACAATGCCGCGACCCCGATCAAGTCAGGTTGCCCGCGCCGCCGGCCAGGAGCGCGCGGCAGGACCATCACACCGAGCGGGAGCAGAACCACGCTCACCGGCACGTTGATCAGGAAGATTGCTCGCCATCCCGACAATGAGACGAGTGCCGCGCCGACCGCCGGACCAATCGCGGCTGCCAATGCGCCGGTGGCCGCCCAGGCGCCGATCGCGCTCGCGGCACGGTCCGCGGGGACGCTCGCCAGCAACGCGCCCAACGCGGCGGGCAGCACCAACGCGGCCGTTGCGCCCTGTCCGATCCTTCCCGCAATCAGCACATCGGCGGTCGGTGCGAGCGCACACACCAGCGACGTAACGGCGAATCCGGTGACCCCCCACAGCAGCACCCGCCTATGACCGAAGGTGTCAGCCCATCGTCCAGCGGCGGTGAGTAGAGCGGCGAAGGCCACTGCGTATCCGCTGATAACCCACGTCAGTTGAGAACCCGGCGAGGGAAACTGCGCGGCCATCGAGCTGTAGGTCATGTTCACGATCGCTGTGTCCAGAAAGCCCATAAACGTTGCGACACAGGCGATCGCCAGAATCCCGGCTTTGCGCGGCGTTCGCGTCCGGTTTGCACTACGCGACCAGAGCACCTCGTACACCAGCTGCCCATCTGCAGGGATCAGCTCCGGATGTTCGGCGGACAGTCGGCGCATGGTTGCGGCACCAGGATCGACGCCGACAGTGCGTGGGTCGATCGGATACTCCTCCTGTACCGCGAGGAGCTCGCCGAATTCCTTTTGGTAGAGAGCCCGATCAGGATGTGCCTCACGGAAGGCGGGACTGGCGCGCCATGCTCGAAAGTCTTCGATCGCGTTCCACACGGTGATCGAGGCGAACACCGCAGGTTCCGAGCTCGCGACCCGTACGAGCTGGAATTCTCGTAGCCCGGCGACTCCGTCGAGTGTGCTGAGCGCGGCGCGGAAGGAGTCCCTGATCCACGTCGCGAGGGACGCCGGTCCGCTGATGATGTTTACCACCATCACCCCGGTGCTCGGCAGCTCGGGAAGCGGGCGTGCTGTCGGCGGTCTGTTCGTCGGGGTCATCGCTGACCTCCGGTCAGGCCATGCGGCGTATCCGAAAGTCGTTGTGGGGCTTGTGACTTTGCTGTGGACCCAAACTGTGGTGTGCAGGCGATAATGCATCGGGCCACCAGCGTGCGGACGGCCCTCATCGGTGTGCGCCCGGGGTGATGTCGTGGGAGATCGCGGCGAACCAGTTTCCAGCCTGTTGCGCAGCGCCGTCGGTGCCGTATCCGGTGTGGGTGCCCACGACACCTGCGTAGCGGGCCAGAACCACGGGGTTGAGGAGGTCTGCGTTAGCTGCCAGATTGGCGCCGACCGCCGAGCCGACCTGCGCAACCAACGCCGGAATCTGGCGAAGCGGGTCGGCGGCAATCGCTGCCCCGGCTCGGGCTATTTTGTCCGATGCCTGCTGTGCCTGTTGTGTCGTGGGGACCGGCGTGCGTGGGTCTGCAGCCTCGGCCAATCGTTGAGAGACTGTTTGTCCGGGGCGATAATTGACCTGGCCGGTGTTGTCGATCTGTATGTCGTCGAGCACGACGTGGGTGCTCGTCGTGGCCGCGGTTGTCGCCCAGGATGCTCCGAGAGACTGCACCGCAGCGATCGGATCGCGCAGATCCGATCGTGCGGCCAACTCTGCGGCCGTTCGTAACGCTTCGGCATGGTCCGGTGCATCGCAACTGAGGTCACCGGGCGAGCAGAATTCGCCGACTCTCCCAGCGAGCTGACCGAATCCTGCTGTGTCCGGGTCTATTCCACCGCTTCCGGGAACCGGAGCCAGGCGAATGCGAGAGGTCGCGGCACCGTCGGTACTCGGTGCCGGGTCCGGAACTATTTGGCCGGGACGTCCCGGAAAGGCTTCTGCGCCATGTGGTCTCGTCCAGTCCGACAATGCGGCGACTCCGGCAATCCGGTTCGGGTCTACCGGCCCGTTCCCCGCCCCGACCTGCCGTGCGAACTCAGTAGCGACGCCTCCGCCTTGGGAAAACCCAACAACGCCAATCTTGGTGTGAGGGCAGCGTGTTGCGATCTCGCCGGCGGTCGCGTTCAGGCGGTTCTGGGCGTTGGTCGCTGACTGGGCGAAGGTTTCGATGCCAGGTCCGGTCCCCGGCGCTCCGCCGAAAGCCGCGGGATACGGGATCGTGAGGTGCTGGACATTTACACCTTGCGCGAGCGGGCCGTATACCCGACCGAGCATCCCTGTATCGGCGAAAGGGTCTGCGCTAGAGCTAGATTCGGTAGTTCCCGGAACACCGAGCACGTACAGCCCCGGGCAAGGGCCGGGCGGGATGGGGACGGCGTCTTCTTCGGCCGCGGCGGTTCCTGCCACTGCCATGACCGCCGCGGTGCAGGCCGCGGCGCCCCATACTGTACGAAGAGACCTTCGGCGACGACACTTTGCGACGTTGCGCTGAGACAGTTCGTCGGTGACGGCGGAGCGTGGCAACACGTGTCCTCACTGGATAGGCGTGCCCAGGCGATGCTCGCTCGTTGCTGCTGCTGCCAGAATCCGGCCCACACCAGCGTCACCTTGTCGGCAAAATCACTGGGCACCAAGGATTTTCAGAGGATCAAACGTGATGAAGCACACGCTCGGAAAGAGAGTGCAGGTCAATACCCGCGAAATTGAGATCCGGCCCTCGCGGCGCGTGGGGGGAAGGACACCACGAGGGCCGGTCTCCGAACCTGTCGCAGTTCCGCAGGGGGTTACGGAATCGGAATATACGACAGGACGAGTTCGCCGACATGGACGACACTGATCAGCGCATCCACAACAGTTTCCCCTAGCCAGACGATGGTCGCAGGGTCCACGGTTCCCCTCCCTTCGGGTGTCAGTGCCGGATACGGACCGCTGTCGGTTCGACGCCGGGCAATCTCCGGCTGCGTACGTTCGACGAGACGAATACTAACCATAAAACTATCCACACACAACCAGATTGGTAAGTTTATAGCGGCAGTTTGGTGCTTTGGCCGGGTAGGTCGTGGATGCTTTGGCTGCTACAGTTGCGAGATGGACAAGCGTGGGGATCAGAACGCTGCCGACAACGCACCACAACCTTCCGGAGGTTTATCGTCGCCGCCGGGTGACGGTGGCTCGGCCAGCACGCCGGCGATTCCGGAGGACGAAGCCCACCGCAACGGCCAGATCTTGAAAGATCGCCGAGAGCAGCGAGGGCTCACACTGCGGGCGGCCGCCAAGCTCGCCGGGATGACACATCCGAGCCTGAGCCGCATCGAGTCCGGTGCTTCGGTTCCGCGGGCCAGCAACTACCGACAACTCGATCGCGCCTACGGATACACCGATGACTCCGTGAAGGGCCTGTACCAGAGCGGACAGGCGCCGACGCCGATCGAGACCATAGCTCCAGCGGATCAACCTGGTGTTCTTAAGGATCCGCCCCGCGTTCCCACCGACGTATTCCCAGTCCTGCTGCCGCTGCAGAGCATGCTCGACCTCATCCAGGCCGACCAAGCCTTGGCGGCCAAGGTTCAGAACATTGACGATCCCGAACTCCTGGCAGTGCGGGAGACGATCGGTCGCTGCACCGATCGCCTGCTGCGCGCCTGGACATTGGCCCAGGTCGAGGGCCGACGAGCGGCCGGAGTCGTCGCCGACCCCTTCGTCGCGACGCTGCTCGCCGTTCAGCTTGCTCGCAAACCGATCGCGCCGGACGAGCACGACATGGAAGAACTGACATACCTGCGCTGGTTACTCGGACACGAAAACGATCTGTCCGCCGAGGACCAAACCCGCTTTTCAGAGTTGTTCACCACGCGCATTGCCCAAAGGAGACCGAATGCTGACGCTTGAAGTCAAGATCAACAGATTGTTCGAGTTGGGGCACAATCGCGATCAGCCGGAGCGGTCAGTCGACGAGGTAGCGACTGCGGTGTCGCAGCGAACAGACGAGTTCATCGATCCACTCGTTATCGCCGAAGCGCGTGCCGGGCAACGACTTTCGCTCGCCCCAGAGGTCGCCGCAGCGCTTTGCGCGGAGTTCGGAGTTCCGGGCCTTTATCTGTCCTCCTCGGAGAGCGACAGTTCGGAGGTCACCCGGCTCGATCTGCTGGTCCAGCTATGGATCTTGATCCGGGACCGGGATGGGCATCTGGCTGCCCGTGGTGTTCACGACTTGGACATCGAGACCATCGAAGCGATGATCGCCATGATCGAGAACGGCGAATCCATCTCGGCTGCTCCGGCGGAAAGTGCCTGACATTCCGCCGGAGCGTAGCCGCCGCTACCGGGTTAACGAACGCCCTTCCGCCCCTTGCGCATCCAGGCTCTCGCGATATCCAGGACCACGCGCTCGTCACTCGGCCACTGCGGGCTGAACCCCAATGCCGAAGCCGGGGCCTCGACTCCACCACCGACGAGGGCGTCAGCAATCGACGTCACCCAGCCCTCGACGCTGCCGTCCCCCGGGGGAATGAGCACCGAAGCGAGCGTCATCACCGCATCCTCCATCTCGATGAGCATCCTGTGCACCGCAACCGCCGGCGACCGCAGCGACAGGGCGTCACACAGCCGGACCGCGGGAGCCGCTTGAGTCAATGCCTCCCACAGCGGTGCCAGGACCTGCACTCGTCGTTTCGCGCCCCGCCGCACAATCGCCGCGGGAACACACGAAGCCCCGGCCGGCCAGAGGCGAATCACCTCGTGACTCATCACCGCCAGGTGCGTCCCGACGATCTCGGCCTGCACCTCGGACTCGGAGTCCAGCGCCTGCCGCTGTACAACCGCACCGATCTTGGCCAAGTCCAGCCCGCGCGTGAAGAGGCCGGTGCCGACGGCGAATTTGTTGTCGCCCAGATGATCACAGAGCAGGTGCGCGAACTCGTGCATGATCTGCTGCGACTTGTGCCGGTCCGAACGTCGCTCGTCGAACCGCACGATCACTCGACCACCGACCACCACCAAGGCCGCGCACTTCGGTGGTGCGGCACCGTCCACGCGCCATGGCGCTACTCGGACCTCCAGCCCTGTCGCCGCACCGAACCAACCGCAGAACTGAGCGATCGTCCACGGCGCCGCCAGCGGCACCGCGGCGAAGATGGCTCGCACAATCTCCCTCGAATAGCACTCGAGGTTTACGGATGGCCATGGTGCGGACTCCCCGATAACAGGCGCTACAGATTCCTGGCCGACGCCGGGCCGGCCTCCCGTCTCGCGCCCCAAGTCCCAATTATCGAAAGGTCCGCCGAGCGAGGGCACGCTCTTGCCACCCGACGGAACCGATCTGCAGGCGGCATCACCCCTGGGCCGCCCAGGCCGCCCACGGCACTGGTCCCCAGGCCGATCATCGCGCTGCCGCCGCTGCGGCCCCTTGCCATCTCCATCGCTGATGAACATGACCGTTCCTCTCCCCCGAGCACCCGATACATGTGTCGACACTGCTGACTTGATCTCGAAAGTAAGACCGCTACCGAACGTCTTTGTCCGCTCTGCGAAGCGGCGGACCGCGACTGCGGCCGAACGTCTCCAGCTGTCGGTAGCCCCCAGAATGAACGGCTTGGCGACCCGCCATCTCCTCGGCCAAGATGACAAAGAACTGAAAGCGCCGAGGATTCGCCGCCCTGCGCGCTGAATCGCGACAACCGCTGTGAGCCAGCGCATACGTGGGCCGGCAAGACCTGCCCGGCGTGCCTTTCTGGCTACACGTCATCTGTCGTCGCCTCACGTCAAATAGACTCCCCGTGATGCCACGAGACGTGGTTCACCAGAAGTTCTGGACGCGCTGCAAGCGACACATCGAATGCCGACAGGAGTCCCGGCAAACCGGGAGCGCTTCGCCGACCCTATCTCGCTAACGGTTCAGAACGCAAGATTGCGTTTGCACGCGGCGCTCCGGCTCGACCTTCGAGTTTCGAAGCGGCGCTCCAGGCCCGAGAAGGTCGAAAGCCGTTGCCCCAAGCCCGTTCCCGATCGCGGCCCAGAGCGAAAGGTGTTACTCGATCGCTATACGCGGGACGCGGACGGCAGCCCACCGATGCAGTCCGCGCTGTCGGACCGGTGGTTCATCGCAACGATCACGGCCGGATGGTCAGCGTCTCCTTGGCCAGCTCGTACCCTGTGACCATCCAGCCGCTGACCCGATGCGGGGGGCAGTGATTTTATGGATCGGACACTCAGGAGCGAGCTGACGAACGACCTCGGCCGGGGAGGAAAAGTAGGGATCGTCGAACATCACATGCTGGACTGTCGTCACTTTGCCGTTTCTCCCATCGGCAACGGAACAGGGGGCTGCAGCGCCGATCTCGGTTTCAGCAGCGTCTATTACGCTGATGGACAAGGTAATCCGCCAGCACTCGAGCCTGGCTACCGTGCGACGATCCCGCCGCGGCCGTAGGCTGCTAGAAGTGGGCGGGAAACAAGAATTCCTCCCGTGCGCGTTTCGTAGCCGTGACGGGAGGCAGGCTTGGGGGGTCAGCTGGCAGCTGGCGCTGCAGTTGAGCTCGTATCGCGACCGACGAGCAGCGGATCACCACTTACAACCATCGAGGGGGCGATATGGCAGCGACGAGATGGCTTGTGCTCGAAGTGTTTCAGGGGCGGAAGCCCACCGTGATCGCAGTAGGCAGCAGTCCGAAGACCTTTCTGCCCCTTGATCGCATCATCAGCCGGACCACATTGACCGAAGCCAGGTCCGCGATCGCACAGACGGCGGCCACCTACTTGCCGGTCGACCGGATCTCCGCCGACGGAACGCGCCGCACAGTCACTGTGCCGCTTTTGATCTCGCCGCAACGCCTGCACGGCATCATGCTCTGGTCAGGGCCGCCGAGCGAATCCCTGCCACCGCGGGACGCCGTCGGAGCCTGGTACTTCGATATCACGGCAGGGACCTCTACCCGAAGCGACGATCTGCTGGACCTGATGGGCTATCCACCGGAACAATTCGACGCGATCCGCGAGCACTCGATAGCCGCCGTGTTCGGTGACCCGCTTACACCGAACTACAACGAACAGGGCAACGCGTTGGCCCCACTCGTCGGCGCAGAAGAAGGTCACGAAGTCCAACAGGTGTGGACAGTTCGACGCCAAGATGGCGAACTTCGGGCAGCCCACTACTCCTGCCGGATCAGTCACGAACCCGGACCCGACGGCACTATCCATAAACTGGTGCGGGGCATCACACACGACATCGGTCCGGCGACCGCCACACCCATCGCACCGCCCCCGACCATCCTCGAGCACCGTGTTCTCGAAACCTCTGCCGACGAGGGCGAATTCCGCGTCATCTTCAACACCAGAACCCTCCAGATGCTGCGATGGATGGGCCCACCGATGCCGGGCATCGCATGGGAGGCTCTACAAGGCGAACCGACGCCGGCAATTCACCCCGACGACATGCCCATCGCTCGCGCAATGTCCCACGGCCTCCGCGAAGGCCGGACAGCCGGCCAAGTGCGTGTCCGTGCACTCGACGGCAGTTGGACCGCACTGGACGCCAGGTCAGTATTGATGCCGCTGGACCAGAGCACCACCGCCGCGCTGGTCACCGTCAAGCTCGCCGAATCGATCCAGCCATGATGCCCCACTGTAACAACGCTGTACGAGATCCTGATTGGCTACGCTGGTGAATCCTGACGTCGGCATGGCCGGGATCTTTTGGCATCGGCGAAATAGGACTCATCCGCAAGCGTACCGGCGACTTGACGTCCGCGGACGCACTCTCATGGCTCCCCTTTATGTCAAGGGGCAGTGGTTAGTTGGGCGTTAGGCTGGATGCTGGTAGGTCCGGGTTGTGGCTTGTCCGAAGGATCGGTGTGCGGGGTCAGGCCGGTCGCGCTGGATTCGATAGTCGTTCCCGAGTGCCCTCCCGGGCCTGCCGTGTCTCGTCGCCGCTGGTCGGCGAGCATCCGGTTGTAGACCACGTTCGACAGGCGCCGTTTGAGCGCCCGCATCGATTCCATCGAGGTCTTTCCAGCGGCGCGTTTGCCGTCGTAGTAGACGCGGCCGGCGGTCTGGTATCGCAGTTGAACGATCGCCATGACATGCAGGACTCGATTGATTCTCCGGTTACCGGCGCGGGAGAGCCGATGCCGCTGCTGCTGCCCGGATGAAGCATCCAAGGGAGCGGTGCCATTCCAGGACGCGAACCGGTCCCGGCTGGCGAAGCGGTGGATGTCATCGGCGTCCGCGAGCAGCCGGGCTGCGCTGGACGGGCCGATCCCATACAAATCCATCAGCGTTGATCCGCGGTCCAGGACTAGTTGCTTGAGTTCCTTGTCCGCGGCTTTGGTCTTGCGGTCGACGACCTCGAGATCATCGATCAACTCCAACACCAGCCGCAACCGTACCCTGGCGGCCGGGTCGGCCGGTGCGATGGTGTCAGCCAGAGCGCGGGCCTGCATCGCGGACAGGAACCTCTTGGCACCGCCGGGCACCAGTTCCAGCAGCAACCGATGGATCCGGTTCAACAGTTCGGTGCGAGCGCGGCCCAACTCGTCACGACGATCGACCAGCAGGCCGAGCGCGACCAGTTCCGGATCTGCTTGCACTCGCCGCAAATTCGGCGACCGCAGCGCGGCCAGCGCGACCGAATGGGCGTCGACCGGATCGGTTTTGCGTCCATTGCCGGT
This sequence comes from Nocardia vaccinii NBRC 15922, assembly GCF_001613305.1. Taxonomy (GTDB): domain Bacteria; phylum Actinomycetota; class Actinomycetes; order Mycobacteriales; family Mycobacteriaceae; genus Nocardia; species Nocardia vaccinii. The sequence goes on along the minus strand of NZ_BDCC01000007.1, from coordinate 77,171 downwards.
AGCGAATACCCGCACCTGCGCCGACAGCTTGGCCGGGACGTCGACCACCGTTTCACCGTCGTGGATCAGCCGGTGTGCCAGGTGCCGGCCGACACCGTTGCAGCCCTCGATAGCCCATACCCGCTCCGGGAATTGCTGTGCCGCAATGAGCATTTCCTGGTAGCCGGCATTGTCGGTGCTATAGCGGCCGGTCGCCACTACGGTGGCGGACGGGTCGATGATTTCGATGGTGGCCGAGCGTTTGTGCGGGTCCATCCCGATGATGACCGTCACGGTTTCCTTCCGAGAGTCCGAACGAACAGGTGTCCGTGCAGGAAGGCACCGCTACTTCGAGCCAGGGCAAACCCCTTTCCAGCCACGCCCGCACGGTAACCCGGTGGGACACAAGCCATGAGTGAGCCACACCAACGATCGGCGGGCAGCCGCTGAGGGAGCCTCCCACCGGGTACCTGGGCCCGATCCTGGCCGGGATCAGACCCAGGCGCCAGTCTTAAGTAGCCGATGAGCGGACGTTCTGTGGTGTAGCGGGGGCGACTGCTAGGGAACTGATCCTCACGATTCTGGCGTGGTCGCTAATCGAAACTTTTTGCCGAGAACGAGGATTGGTCCTTCCCCCACGTCGCCGCGGTGTCCAGATAGCTTCTGACCACGGCGAAGTTGATCAACTCCGGGTGGAAGTGCCCGCTGGTGCGGGATGTTGACCTTGACCCCGAGAAATGCATGTCGGAGGGACGCCTTGTCAAACACCAGTTCCTAGCTAGGTGCGCACGGCTCCATCAATTGCTCGATCGACTCCGTAGACACCGAGTTCGAGCAGGCGATCAAGGATATCGAGTAGCGCCGTGATGCGCTGTCGGTCGCGAGTCTGCGCCAACCCACGGACCACCAGATCCGAGACGTAATGAGCATCCCCGGCAGCACCAGTCCTGATGTCGGCCACGTCTTCACTATGGATGTTCAGAAAGTGGTGTACAGCGAGGTCGATGAGATCGTCGACCTTGTCCGGCGCTTCCTGCAGCGTGATGAGCAGTTGCCGGGCCGCGTGTACGTAGCTTGGTGACGCGATCAAGTCAGCCAAGAACTCGGTGTAAGGGCGCAGGTCGTCTCCACGCAGGTGACCGGCCAGGGTGCCGACCTTTTTCCGAACCTCATCGTCCTCGTCATGCATCAGCTGGCGCAGAGTGGACAGCACGAGTTCTGAATCGGCGGATCGATCAACCCTTGCGGCGCAGACCTCAGCCAGGCCGCGTCGAACTTCCACATCGCTGGCCAGAGCTCGCTCCATTAGCGCTGGACGCCCCCATTGCAGCGCAGCAAATGCCGCCAGGCAACCCCCTGCCCTCCGAACCTCGGCATCTGTTGAGCCGAGCATGCGATTGATAACCGGATCGATCACCTCTGGATCGGCGTTGCCGATATAGATCATCAGGTCGTCCAACCTGTCCGAGGCAAGTAGGAGATCGTCGGCATCGATGAGGCGTTCGAAGGCTGTGTAGGCCGTTGGCCGTGCATGCCGTAGGCAGGCAGCGATGGTGTGGGCGACACAGGCGCGGACATTCAGTACTGGGTCGCTCGCCAGCTCGGCGAGGCGCGGGGCCACGAGTTCCGTGCGCGTGCCATCAAGGTCGTGGACCAGGAGGTCGCCGAGCGACTTAGCCAAGCTTCCTCGCGAGGTGTTGTATCCGTTCTGGAACATGTCACGTCCGGGTTGGTGGTCGTCTCGGCGTACGAAGACGGGCGAGTTGTCGACAGGGTCAGGAGCGTGCAGCGCTCGGTCCAGGACCATCTCAACGATGTCCAAAGGTGCCTCGTCATAGACGTGACGGACCGCCCAGCCAAGCCAGCGGTCACAGTTATCGAGGCCGAGGCTCATGACGTAACGGATCGCGTCGAAGACAGCGTGCTGCGCTCCCTCCGGAATTGATGCTTCTCCGAAGCCCCACAGGATCGCACCGGGATAGGCCGCGTTGACCTCGGGCGTCAATTGCATGGCCAATCCAGCGAATCGAAGAGGATCCTCAGCCGTGCGCGCCTTCAGCTGCTGCGCCAACTCGCGAGCACCGCCTATCTCGCTGCCGAAGTCACGGTCGTCGTTGCCGTGCTTTGCCATGGCCTGCAGCCACTGTGCGTTGCTCATCTTGCCTGTGGCTGAGCCACCAATCGGCGACCCGACCGTGTACTCGATGATGCCGGTCGGTGGCTCGGGCAAATCGCGGTCGAACTTGCGCTGGTACTCCTGTAGTCGTCGAAGTCCCAGCGGTGTTAGCCGCCCGGGGTCGAGCGCTGATAGGAACTTGAAGGCGGTGTAGCCGAACGACCGAAGCCTGTAGTGGAGGTCGGAAGATTGGTATGTCGCGGGAAGGTCTCGGAGCTGCTCTTCGAGCTGAAGGTGGACCTCGTCGCTGACAATCGGCGCTATGGCCTCAACGACCTCACGCGAGAGCCAGTGCGAATCGGACAAGTAGCCCGCTTTCAGGCGGTTGCCACCTTGGAGAATCAGCTCGGCTGCCCACGAGGCAAAGGTCACGGCCCCAGCAATCAGTGCGCGATACAACAACGACTGCGCTGCGTCGTGTTCGTTAGCGGCCAGGAGCTGCAGCATCGACTCGATGGCTTCCGGCGACGTCTGCGCACACTTCCCGAGCGCGTCCGCCGCGCCGTTGTACAACGCGTCACCGACGTCGCCATACCTTGGCTCCATTCGAAGCCTCAGACTGAAGTGCCGGTCGCGAAGAAGATCCTGCTCGAGACGGTCGTAGTGCGTGGCCTCCATGATTGCCAGCAGGTGCGGAACGAACGCCTCGGCGAACGCTTGCGGTTCTGCTTTGCACGCTGTCTCGATCATCTGAGTGGCGCCGTACTCATGAATGCCGAGGAGCGTTACTTTGCCGTCGCCACCGAGCGCCAGAGCAGATGGGCTCTCCACGAAGCAGGCCTTGAGCATCTCGATTGCCCAAAGTGGCTGGTGTTCCGCCAGCTTGTGTACCGACAGCCAGTGGTTCTGATCGGCTGGGTCGATCTGGCCGGCACGGATTGCGTCTAGCAACAGCTCGAACAGCCGCCGGTGGAGGTGCAGGTCGGCGCGTTGCGTCACCCAACGGAGCCACATCACATAGTCGGGTGACTGCTTCCGCGCCATCAAGAGGTCAGCCACCTCGGCGCCATGCTCGGCTCCGGCGCTGCCCATCCAGTTGACGCTCCTATCGCGTAGTGCGGCGTCGCCGCCGTCGAGCCACCTTTCAATGTGACCCTGGGCGTAGAAGGGGCCGAACCACGTAGGGCGTGCGAGCTGCAACAAAAGCCGTTTCGTGAGCGTGGATCCCCTGTCGGCAAGGCGCAGCACAAGTTCGACATCCTCGAGTGTCGGAGCACTGACGTTCGCGAAGACGGCAACCACTGTCTCCTTGATGTGGAAGCGAATATCTGCGCTGCTTAGGACCGCCTCGACCTCCGTCCGGAACCGATCGGGATCTCGCTCACGGAGAAGCTCGAGGATCTGCCGCACCTGTGCGCGTCGGAACAGTTCTTGCTCTTGGGCGCAAAGGAATTCGACCATCGACTGGTGTCGTGACAGCCACTGGCGGGCGAATGTGAAGTCGAAGAACGTCTCGTGAAAGAAGGAGACCCGGTCGTCTTCGATCGCGATGACCTGTTCGGAGGCGAGGACCCGTGCGTGTTTGATGAAGTCGCCAGGACCGAGGATCTCGACAGGGACGGACAACGTCTGGTTGTCGCTCGCGGTGTGAGCGATCCGGGCCAGCACGTCGTTGAACAACGTTCCGGGCCGTCGCTCCTCGGAGGTCTGTTCTTTGCGCAGCCAGAAGGCTTCGAACAACGACCCTCGGGAGGTGAAGTTCAAGGCACCTGGCTGGTCGGCGATCGTCTCCAGCAGGACAAGGTTAAGCGGTGACCGGAGGAGTGCACGTTGCGTAGCAGTGAGCAATTCTGGATCGAGACCCATGGCTGCGACAGCGCCTGCCGCTGCTTCGTCAGGTAGCGGCTCGACGGTCAGGCGCTCGACATCGTTCCGCGCATCGAGTTTGCGGATGCGGTGGTCGTTCTCGACGTCGAATAGTCGGCAGGCCAAGATGACGCGCACCCCGTCAACCGCCGTTGCTTCTCGAATGAGATCGGCAATGACGTCGTAGCGCTCTGAGAGGCGCCCAGACACTAGCGACACGGCGTCGAGTTGGTCGATGATCAGGAATGCGTCGCGGCCGTCTGCCGCCTGTCGCAACGCCGCAACCGGCGAGATCGAGAAGCCCAGCTGAATGCCCAGTTCGACGGTCGAACCGAAGGCGCCACGGCGGTCGAGCCGGAACGCCAATACCTCGGCGTCCTGCGCCTCGAACTCACGGGCAGCCTGGTAAAGCACAGTACTCTTTCCACCACCGCCAGCCCCGACGACAAGTGCAAGCCGGGTCGTAGTCATGAGGTCGACGAGAGCTACAGCTTCTTGCCTCTCGATCGGTGGCGAGAGCAGTTCGCGCTCGATCGTGCCGCGCCAGCTCTGGGTCGTTGCCACCACCTGCTCATGGGACGTTCGCGTGGTCTGGGAGCCGCGCCTTGTGATGCCCTTTCGAGCAAGAGCGTCGAGCAGCTCGCGTTGCGTCATCCGCGTGCGCAGGTTGTCGAGCAGTACCGCACCTATGGCCACCGCCATGAGGTCGCCGGTCGCGCCCTCCAAACTCACGTCGGCGAGCATGGCGTTGGTGATGACCATCTGCTCTTCGACTTCAATCTCAATCCACATACCGCGCAGGGTCTGCCAGGCCGCCTCAGAGCTTCCGAAAACATTCGCCGCGGTCAGCTCATCGAAGCTTGGTCTCAACTCGCGCGTGAGCTGATGCGCAACGAACTGCTGTGCGTCCGCCGATTGCCGTGACAAGCCAGCCATGACCCGAAGTGCCCCACTCGGAGTCATCGAACTGAAGTGGAACTCACGCCCAGCAGCAACGTGGCGAGCAGCTGCCGCCAAGACTCCGCGACCTCTTAGGGCTGCGATCGTCCAGTGATCGGTGATGTTGTTCTGGCGCTTCACCTGGGTCACCGCGATGTCGCCGTGCTCGTTGACGTAGGTGAACTCCGAGCCGTCAGCCAGCTCAGGGTCGATCTCCTCGAGCGTGAGACTGCGGCGCCCGTCCTGGATGCAGAGCAGAGCGTGACGGATGGCCCAAGCCAACTCGTATTTATTGCCTAGCTTGTCCGCGACGCCACCACTGGCGCCGGCCATTCGGGACGGTGCCAAATGCTTTGGCGTGGCAGGTGCCGTGCTGCTCGACTGTTCGTATTTCTCGATCTCCCCATCATGACAGTTGCTCATGACATTCAGCTGTCAGCTCCAATCATTCGCCAGGACACCGATTCCCGCGCCGACACCGTGGTGGAGGTCCAGCTTCACCAGGCGGTCCGTTGCTAACCCCACATCGGCTCGCCCGAACCTGTCGGCTGGTGCTCGCGCGGCTGAAGCGCGCTGCAGGGTGGCCGCGGCGGTCTCCGTGTCGCACGGCTCGGATACTGTCCCCGTCAACGAGTTCAGGGAGGGTGGCTTGTCTCATTGCCAGAGGGGCCGGGGCGGCGGTCATCGTCACTGACACGCTTTGATGATCGAGCGCAGCGGCAAGCTGGCGCGGACGGTCGGACCGCGCCCTACTGGTCTCGCTCGGTCACCTGATCCTGCAGCAGTCCCATTCGACGGCCGACGCCATCCAGGCGGCTCGACAGGTCACCGAACATCCGCAAATGCCGCTTACAAGGCTGTTTGTCCTGCAAGGGCAGCGCTGACGCCCGCACCACGCTGCAGGCCGCCTACGACACCGGCCCGGGTAGGGTCTGCCAGATGATCGAGATCTTGGATCAACTGGACATGCTCGCGAGGCCGGACCTCCAGCTGTCCTGGCTGTGTTGCGCTGGCGTGCCATACGGGGCGATAGCTGCGGAAGTTATCCAGCCGGACAGGATTACAGAGCTTTCGTACCCGCTCATGTATCGGACTGTCGACTCCCCAACCGGGTGCTACGACAGCGACGGCCGATGGGTCTCGCGTGACGAGTTGATCTCCAACGCGCTAGGCGAGAGGGCAATGGTTCACTTCGCAGGCGGAACCAGCTATCTGGTCAAGAGCGGCAGGGTGGCCGGATTCGCGTTGTACGGCAGGAACAGCCACCTCGAACACTTCAACTTTCTTCGCAACTACCGCGAGTTTCTGGACTACTTCGGCCCACCCGACCTCGCGCAGGAGCAAGTGGCCTACGGCGACCTGATGGGCTACGACAACTACTACCGGACCTGCCTGAAACATGTGGCCTGGGATAGCTGGTCCGAGCGGGTCTCGCTCATCAATCTCGGTGAGTACGAAGGCAACGACGCGCCCCGATAACTGGCGGCTTTACATCCAGGTCGAATCGTCCTGTCATGCCGCGACCCGCGCTGGTCCGAGCCGTAACGGATTCCGGTGACCCCGGGTCCGGGCGCATCGTGGTGTATGAGCACTTCAGCTGACATCGATGTCGCCTTCGCCGGTGACGATCTCGTGTTGCGGCTGGCCTCAGCGGCCTACCTCGCTCGGTTCTCCGGAACCTCTCGCATCCACTGCACCTCGGACCTGCGCCTGTATTTCGCTTGGTGCCTCGAGCATCAGGCCAGCCCGCTGGCGATGAACCGGGTCGAGGTCGAACGCTATGTCGGCTGCGTGAAGTCCGCCGATTCAAACCCGCCACCGTCGCCAGGCGCATGGCGGTGGTTACCGGTTTCTACCGCACCTGCGTCATCGACGGTGTCCTGGAACACTCCCCAGCCGAGTACGTTCGCCGACCGCGGGTGTCGAACGAGTCACCGACGCTTAAACTTTCACATCTGCAGTTCGAAGCGCTGCTGAGCGCTGCACGCGACTCGGCCAACCCGTTCGACTTCGCGCTGGTGGTCATGCTCGGAATGCTCGGGTTGCGGATCTTCGAAGCCTGCCACACCGACATTGCCGACATCGGCGAAGAACACGGCCACCGAGTCCTGCGCGTGGTCGGTAAAGGCGCCAAGATCGTGCTGATCCCCTTACCGCCCGCAGTCGGACGCGGCATCGACCGCGCCATCGCCGACCGTGACCTCGGGCCGATCCTGCTCAACACCCGCGGTCGGCGGATGGATCGCCACTGCGCCACCCGGCGCCTGCGCGCCCTGGTCGAGGTTTCGGTGGTCCGGCTTCCCCACATGCACCCGCACATGCTGCGCCACACCTTCGTCACGACCATGCTCGACGCCGGCGTCGACCTGCGTGATGTTCAGATCGCCGCTCGCCATGCCGACCCGCGCACGACGATGCGCTACGACCGAGCTCGAACCAACCTCGACCGGCACGCGAACTACATCCTCGCTGCCTACATGGCTTCGGGCACATGACAACTCAACACTCACATGCCGATGAGCGCGCGCCGGTAGCGCGTCGATGGTCGATAGGGTCGGCGGCATGGCGATCTATATCGGTGAGGCTGCGACGCGGTCGGGGCTCAATGTCGGCACGATTCGCTACTACGACTCTTTGGGGCTGCTCTGCCACGCCGATCGAGACAGCGCGGGCAGGCGCCTGTTCAACGATGACGCGGTGCGCTGGCTGGTGTTTCTGCGGCAGATGCGGGCCACCGGGATGCCGCTGGATCGGCTCCGCGGCTACATCACCCACCGCGAATCGGGCGCAGACGGCGTCGCGGGTGTCCTGCGCGTGCTCGGCGAGCACCGGAACGCCATGCTTACCGCTCGTGCCGAGCTCGACGAGTGTCTGGCTACGGTCGAGGCCAAGATCGTCAAGTACACCGGCCTGGCCCGCACCGGCCAAGGGCCTGGTGCACCGCAGGTTTGACCTCGAGCCCACTCGAGCACCTAGCGTCGCCCGGGACCGGCAGCCGCCGGCACCGAATTTCAGTGAAAGCCTGGAGGTCGACGCCGTGATCGTCATCCGCACACACCCCGACAGCACACCAGCACCCGCGCAACGGTTCACCGGCGACGTCTTCGTCGACGAACTCGCAATCGCCGACAAGCCTTCCCGGCTGCGCGCGTTTTCGGTCCACTTCGCCCCCGGCGCCCGCTCGGCCTGGCATTCCCACCCCTTCGGGCAGATCCTGCACGTCGTCGAGGGTGTGGGCCGCGTCCAAGCCGAAGGCGGTGCGCTCCAAGAGATCCGCGCCGGCGACACCATCGTCACCCGACCCGGCGAGTACCACTGGCACGGTGCCGCGCCCGGCTCTTTCATGACCCACATCGCCATGCAAGAGGCCGACGACGACGGTGTCGACGCTTACTGGCGCGCACACGTCGACGACAACACCTACCTCGCTGCACCCGGCACCGGATCGTGTTCATGACCACCGGAAGATGCATTCGGTGACCGTGGACGTACGCCGAAACCGGCACGGGTGCGAGCAGTCGCAATCCGCTGATTCTCGTGAGTTCTACCAAGGGCGTCGGATCCGCTGTCCGACAAAGTAGCCAGTCCGGCCGACCGCACGCGTCTGCCGATGAGCGAGTGTTCGAGTGGCCGGTTCGTGCAGGAACGGCGGGCAGCCGCTCTTCCGCTTCGGAGCACGTGGACCGTTGCTGCGTGCAAGCATCGCGACAGAGAATTGGTCGACAACGCTCTGTACGATTCCGGTCGTGAACTGGAATGTCGCTGATCGAGAACTGGTTTCGTGGCTCGGCGCGCCCAAAACTGATCTCGGGTGGTGTGGGTACAAGATCGACTCACAACCCGATGCGACGTGGCTGTTGCATGCGATGTACGAGCACGAGTCGGGCCAAGCGGAACTCACCTACGACCAGCAGCAGCGGCAGCGACTGGCCGCCGGACTCGAGCAGCGGTCGACAATCCCCGGATTCGATCTCGACGACAGGTCGGTCTTGATCGGAAACGAGCTAGGCCGCTCCGTGCATCCTGGACCAGGTTGGAAAAGGTTGCGCTGGACCGAACTTGCGCCCCGGCTCGGCCAGCCAGCAGTTGCCGAGGGGCAATACCCCAGTTTCCGCAGTCTGTCCGACGCACACCCGAGCGGGAGCTGGCCGGTGAGTATCCGCCCGCCTGCCGAGGGCTCTCTCGATCGCGAGTCGTGGCAAACGCTGATCGACGTTCTGATCGCCTGGTGCCGGGGTGGTGCGGATACCCCGTGCGTGGCCTATTTCGGCCCGGCAGTCAGCGGTGAGTTCGACACCGGAGTCACTGTCTGCGGCCTTCTCGGCGACGCCGCAGACCTGTACGACCATCCCAGCGGAGTCGGCTCACCCTCGAATATGTGGGCTGCCGACCGGTCCTGGATCACCTGGTCCGATTGGGACCTGTGTGGCACGAAAGTGGCTGGCCCGACCGAGCTGATCGATCTACTCCAGGCGGCACCCGATGTCGAGGCACTGCGCCTGCCCTGGTGCTGACAGCTGAAAATTTCGACCTTGACCAATAGGAACGCCGGAAGGCTTGCAGATAAGTGGTTCCTGGTTATGGTGGTGGCGTGATTGTTTCGGATGAGAAGGGCGCCGTGCGCCTTCGCCGGTGAACCCCGGCAAGGCCTGGACGACCGACACCGATCGTCGTGCGGCCAGGCGCAGGAGATCTCGAGATCAGGTGCCGGTGCGGCGCCGGCCGCGGGCTTCCATCAGCGAGATCAGTTTCGACTACCGTCCGGGACCGCCCGGACGCACCGATGTGCATCGGATCATTCCCTGCATCGATACCGTCCCCTTGCTCGATCTCGTCGACAGCTTCGAACTCAACGTCGGCATGCAGCCGGCGGGCGGCGCCTATGGCGGCATCGTCCCTCGGTTCGTGAAGTTCGGGTCGGCGATAAGTCATTTCCACGGAACCACACGCCTCACCAGCGAACAGAAGACACCCGTACTCGCCTGCGAATGCGGGGAGTTGGCCTGTTGGCCGATGCTGACCCGGATCACCCTGACCGGCGATCTGGTCGTATGGGATCGTTTCCAGCAGCCTTACCGCCCTACCCGTGACTATGGAACCTTCGGGCCGTTTCTATTCGACCGCGACCAGTACGACAGCGCCGTCCGGACTCTCACCACTAGGCACGATGAATAGGGCAGGTCCAGCTCCTGAACGATCGTTTCAACACACCATCATGCCGCTACCCGCGCGATGTGCACTGCTGCACGGCAGTTGGTTCTCGCTCGATCCGAGCGGTGCGCACGGCTGGATCGTCGCGGTCCCTTTCCGGGCCGGCCAATCGCTGACCATGGCATCCCACGGGGCGGATGGCGCGCGTGCCCGTAGGCTGGGGCGGCATGACGCTCGACCAGGTCGTGGCCGAACTCTACGGGCTCCCGCCCGCCGAGTTCGTGGCCGCCCGTACCGAGCGGGCGCGCCAAGCCCGCGACGCCGGGGACAAGGCCCTGGCCGCCGCCATCGGCAAGCTCCGGCGGCCGACGGTCGCCGCGTGGGCGCTGAATCTGCTGTCTCGTGAGGCGAGCGATGACGTCCGCGCACTACTGGAGGTGGGCGACGCCCTCGGTGATGCCCAGCGCCGACTATCGGCCGAACAGCTGCGGGCCCTCACCCCGCAGCGGCAAAAAGTGGTCAACGCCCTCACCCACAAGGCCGCCGAGCTGGCCACGGGCCGGGGCCAGCGGCTGTCCGAACCCGTCCTCCGGGATATCGGCGCGAGCCTGCAGGCGGCACTGGCGGATCAGTCGGTCGCCGACAGGCTGCGCACCGGAACCCTCACCGCCGCAGCCACTTACGAGGGATTCGGCCCCGCCGCGGTTCCCGGCGCTGGGCACCGCAGCCGCGGAACGCGCTCGCCGACAGCCGATCCCACCGAGGATCGCACTGAGAAATCGGCCGCGCGGACTCGTCGCCGCGCCGATCCCACGGCTGCCGACGGGCCCGCCCCCGATCCCCAGGCCGAGGCGCGGCGCGAGCTCGAGGAGATGCTCGCCGAAGTCGAATCCGCCCGCGCCGCTGTGACTTCCGCACGATCAGACCATGACACCGCGGCCGCCGATCTCGCTGATCTCGACGGCCGCATCCAAGCCCTGCGTGCTGAGCTGACCGAAGCCGAACACCGCCGCCGATTCACGGCCGCCACCGAGCGTTCGGCTCGCGAGGCCATGCGGCGTGCGCAGAAACATCTGGAGGGTGTCGAACGCCGCGTCGAACGGGCTCGCAAGCAATCGACTCCCGGCGTCTGAGCGGACCCACGCCGTATCGGGCGCGGCAGCGGTCAACGCGCGCATTCCGTCGACCATGAACCGCAGGGCCGCCACCCCGCCGGTCCGCGGAAGGAGGTGCCGGCACCGGTCATCTGGCTCAGCCCGTCGAGCTCATCCGTACTGAGCACGTGGGAGTGTGCGTCACCTGGCAGCAGTTCGGGAGGTCACGTTTCTCTTCCGAACGGCAAAGCACCTATGGTCACCACATGAGCGAGGTCGCGTCGCAAGATGATGTGGTTTGGTTTTGCCGACAGGTACGGGCACGGTCGAATGAGCACCGAGAAGTCATGTCGGTAGCGGCTCAGCGAGGATGGTTATCCACCGCCGTCGGTACCTTGCGCCAGGAATTGGACTCTATGGTCCGCGTCATTTTTCTTTTGGAGCAGGTCGACACCGGACTCCGCAGGCAACTTCTACACCAAGCTGTCGCCGGCGAGATCTGGACGCTGCCCACGAGCAACGGCCGGCCGCGGCGAGTGACCGACCGCGACATGGTCGATCTCGCACAGAGGATTCACGAGGGGTGGACCGAACGGGTATATCGCTTCGGTTGCCGCTTCATCCACCTGTCGAACATGCACGACTACCACGCCCGCGACCCGTTTCGTGGCCTGCCTTGGGAGGAACGCGAAGACATCGCGCAGTACCTACGCTACTACCACGACGGGGATGTGTCAGCCGAGTCGACGTTCGAGGAAGTCGCGGCTTACGCCCCAAGGGTTCTGGACAAAATCGCGTCAAATCTGGAGCACAGCCTGCGCGACCTCGAACGCCGAGCGGGTTGAGTCACAACTCTCCGACGCCCGGATACAGGCCGGTCCAGCAGTCTCGTCACCTGAGCGGGACGAACGGCTATGGCTAGGCTGGTAATTCCGACGGCGGCTTTCGGTGAACTCCAGCGTCGAAGGGCGCGAGAGCTGTTGATATCGGCGAAATCCGACACCATCGGCGACCGTCCTGCGATGACCTTGCCGGTCACGAGTTGCGGTGTAGGTCCTTGGTGAAGACGACTCGATCCACTCCCGGCCCGTTGTAGTCAGCGACCACGCGGGCTTCGAAGCCGAGGCGCTCGTGAAATGCGATCGAGCTCCGATTGTTCGGTGAGGTGATGGCCTTGAGGCCGACCGCGCCCTGTGCCGCCGCGGCCGCAGAGAACGCCTCGTACAGACGGCGGCCGAGCCCGGTCCCACGCGCGTCGTCACGAGTGGCGATCAAGTGTGCGTAGGCCATTCGCTCCGGGGTGACGAATCCGAAGACATATCCACGGATTCCGTCGTCGGCGGCTGCCGCAAGATTCGTCTCGGGGAACTCGTGCACCAGCGCGGCCACATGCAAGGACCGCAGGTCACGCTCACCCCAGAAGCGAGCATGGTTGTCGAGCACCTCCCGGTAATCCCGCATCGTCGCAGGCACGATCACCTCACCGGTTCGTCGGAGTTCGGTCACCTGCCGATCTTCGCACCGCTGGCATCCCCGAAGGGGCATAGCGCGGTAACGGTGTCTCGTGCGCGTCGAGCACGATCCGATCGGACCTTGCCAGGTGTGCCCCGTCAGAGCTTTATGGCTTCGATCAGGGTGCGGGCGGAGTGGGCGATGAACGGGCCTTGCTGCTGGATCTGGTTGTGGAGCAGGCGAAGTCGGTCCAGATGCTCGTCGACGGTGAAGCCGGGGACCATCCAGATGACCTTTCGTAGGAAGTACACGACCGCGCCGATGTCGTGGAACTCGATGCGGAGTCGCTCGGTGCGTAAATCGAGGATCTGCAGGGCGGCGGTCTCGGCGTCGGCGGCTTCGTCGTCGGGGTGGCGTCCGCGCCGTGCCTCGGGCTGTGAGCCGAGGAAGTACTCGACCAGTTCGAACACGCTGGCAGGACCCACATGTTGAGCCAGATAGGTTCCGCCCGGTCGCAGGACTCGGGCGATTTCGTCCCACCAGATGGTGACCGGGTGTCTGCTGGTCACCAGGTCGAACGCGGCGTCGGCGAACGGTAGCGGCGGATCGTCCGGATCGGCAACGACGACCACGCCCCGCGGGTGCAGTAGCGCGGTGGCCTTGGCCAGGTTGGGGGGCCACGACTCGGTTGCGGCCATGGTCGGCGGAAACACCTCGGCCTCGGCGAGGACTTCGCCGCCACCGGTCTGGATGTCCAGGGCAGCGGTCGCGGTCTTCAGCCGGGCGCTCATCAGCCGCTGGTAGCCCCACGATGGCCGCTGCTCGCTGGCCCGCCCGTCGAGCCAGGAGAAGTCCCAGCCTTCCACGGGTGCCGCTGCCGCTTCGTCCAGGAGCTCCTCGAAAGCCCGTTCCATGCGGGAGCATTCTGCCAGCCTCCATATGAAGTATCGACTGGTTTTCCCGCCACTCGGTATCGCTGGTGACCGGCCGTTGCACCATCATGGAAGACATGCACAGCCTCTCCGACACCGCCGACGACCTCGACGTTCCCGGCGAAGTCGCGCCCGGTCAGATCATTCTGCTCAACGGCGCGTCGAGTTCGGGCAGGTCGAGCATCGCCCGTCAACTCCAAATCGATCTCGAGCGGCCGTTCTTCCACATCGGCGTCGACATGATCGGCGCGATGCGCTCGGAAACCCGCACCAACGAACTCGACCCGACCGTGCTCACCGAGGTCCTGCGGCGAACCCGCGCCGGGTTCCATCGAGCGGTCGCCGCAATGGCGTTGGCGGGCAACGACATCATCATGGATCACGTCCTCAGCGAGCCCTGGCGGCTGCAGGACTGCCTGACCGTCCTGACCGGAATCGACGTCATATTCGTTGGCGTCCACTGCTCGATCGACGAACTACAACGCAGAGAACAACAGCGCGGCGACCGCCCGATCGGAACGGCAGCCAAACAGATCGAACGGGTCCACGCCCACCGCATCTATGACCTCGAAATCGACACCAGCACCGACACCATCGAAACCTGCTCCGTCCGGATCAGAACATTCCTCGACCAAAAGCCAACCCGCCGAGCCTTCGACCGTCTACGTACCACCACCGAAGCACTGACCTGCGTCAACAATCCGGCAGAGCACCACCACCGGAATCTGCCACACACCTGACGCAGCCCTGCTCACGAACCACAGACTGCGTCACCTCAACTGGCAACGGATAATCATCATCAATCAACGAGTTGCGTTGCGTCAGAGGCGATCACGCCATCCTTGCGACTGCTTTGACGATCCGATCGAAGTGCGGGCCAGCGAGCCTCGCCGCGATCTCCGCCAGCCAAGCGTCGGCACCGATCAGCACTCGCCCGCGCCCCGCCTCAACCCCTGCAAGGACGACCCCGGCCGCGGTGTCCGCGTCGGTACGCGCAACCCGGTTCTCGAACCGCTCGACCACTTCGTCCCGGTCGACGGACGCGGCCAGCAGTGCGGTCCGCGCGATCGATGTGCGGATTCCTCCCGGGTAGACGGCGGTTACCGCGATATTCGTGTCGGCGAGTTCCGCGCGCAGGCTTTCAGCGAACCCTCGGACCGCGAACTTGCTCGCACTGTAAGCGGCATGCTCCGGCATTCCGACAAGACCCACAGCTGAGGAGATGGTGGCGATGCGGGCAGCTCGGCCGGTAGCGCGCAAATGTGGCAGGAATGCCTTGACGCAGTTCACCGTTCCGAAGTAGTTGATGGCCATGACATCGTCGAATTCGCTGTAGCTGGTGGATTCCACGGATCCGACGTGCAGCACGCCGGCGTTGGCGATCAGCACGTCGCAGTGACCGAACCGCTCGATGGTGTCCGAGGCGAAGGCTGCGACCGAGTCATGGTCTCGAACGTCGACCTGGAAGACCTCGACATCGTCGGAGGTCGAACACATCTCCCGCGTCTCACGAACCCTCGCCATGTCGATGTCGGCCAATGCCAAGAGTGCACCCCGCCGACTCAACTCCAGAGCCAAAGCCCGTCCGATCCCCGAGCCCGCCCCGGTAACCGCCACCACCGAATCCTGGTAGAAGCGAGTCCTAGTGTTATCTTTCGGCTCGAAAAGCGTTCTGGCCGAAGCGATCCAACGGCGATGCATACCCTCAGCCTACTGTGGTCAACACCTGCTACGCACCACGGAAGTGTATGCGACCAGCAAGATGGCTGACAGACACGCGCGGCGAGCACGAGTAACCGGCGGTTTTTGTGTCGCCATACTGCAGTCAACCCCTTTACCTTGGTTACGAAGTCGGTCTCACTGAATTACGCGGGAGCATACTCGCGTATGCATCGTATCGAAGAGATGTCCGTCAGTTGAATTCATGCACGACTTCTATGAGGCCGACAATATGCTTGTTGAACTCACTCAGTTCGTCGGCTGGAACCCATAATTCGAGAATGGTTTCGCCACCTACCTGCCGGACGGGATATCGAGTCAGAAATCCGGTGTCTACCTGGAACCGAGTGACGTATCCCGCGCCGTCGAATTGGACATTCCAGTCACGCGCGATCTTGATCGCGTAATCCTCGTTCAACACCGGATAGAAGATCGGCTGGCCAGGAAGTCGAGGTGGCCAAGCCCGCCAGCCCGACTCGCGTACAAGATCGAGTTCGATTGGGCCGGTGGGACGCCAAAGCGTCGTGGTCTCCAAACTCATTTCCCCTGAGTGTCGGCCTGCTCGATGACATCCTGCACCGCCGCCTCGGCAACGACCGACGGTCCTTCCATTATGACGAACTCCGCTGCGGGATGAAGATAGGGGCGCGCCGAATCAGGTGCAAGAAAACCGATCGTCGCCAGTTCTTCTTCAACGTTCCCACGAGTATCAGGCCGTTTCACCAAAATGCTCAGGAACGGATCCGCAGCCAGCTCCCATCCCGGTGCAGCATCGGGGTCGAGTTTGAACGCCATCGTTGCCGAGTACACACTAGCCGTGGGCGGCCCTGATTTCCGGCCGCCTTCTTCAGGACGCAGCCATCGAACGCGCGCCGTCGCCATGGGGTGCTCGATCTCTGTCATCGCCATAGGGCAATCCCATCCGGTACTCGAATCAGACTAGTTGGACTATCCGACCAGTCTGTCGCCGACCGCAGGTGGCCTGTTGGTCTTGCCTGTCAGGACCAGCAAGCCCGAATTAGGCGGGTCCAGTGTGTCGGTCTCGCTCCCCGAGCTGAGGATCCGTGTAACGCGGAGCCTTGAAGGCGTCCTGGTGCCGGCCGGGTCTTGGACGTAGTGGAATTCGTTGCCCGGCTCGACGATCCCGCTTTCGCATCGCACGATGAAGGCCCAAGGAGCCTCAGCCGCCTCAGCAGGCGCTTCGACGACGACGACACGTTGGTCCGCCACCGGTGACGTGTGATATGCAGAAATTGAATTCAAGATGAGGAAATCTGACCATATGTCGAATGTGGTTGTCGAGCCGGGGCCGGTGGTGGCGTGGATCTGTCCGTCTTCGCGGTTCAGTTGGAGGTTGATCCGCGAGTCGGTATCTATACCAGAGATATCGGCCTTGGTAACGCCTTCGAGGTATAGCTTGATGTAGACAGTATTGAAGCCTTGATCGCGCCATTTTTTGGGCGGGTCAGAGGGGAACTCGGCGAGGACTGCGTTGATGACAGCACGCGGCCCGTCGCGGTGCAGGCATAGTTCATGCATCGTCAAGTTGTCCAGCGATGGCGGGTTATCCCTGTAGATAGCTCGTATCGCGCGTGCATCGGTCAGGAGCTCGATCCAACTCATCTTGTTCACTTTCCGAAAGGGTAATGGTCTTGTGTACCTGGGACATTCCCGTGCCTAGTATCCCAGTCGGGTCGGACGTTGAAATGCGGACCTTGGTTTCCTGCTGCGCTCGGTCCATAGTAATGCCCGGCACCGTGGTCTTGGATGACAACCCTGCTGCCGTCCGGACGGGTAAAGGTGTATTCCCGTACGTCGATCGGCATCCCGTTGTCGTCGAGAATCCGCTTGCCCCATTTGTCTGTGAACGGTTCGTGGGTGACCGCGTCGGGCTGCTGATTCATGGGGATATCGAGATCGCGTTTGGCGTTCCGGAATGCTTCGTTACGACTGGGCACGTCATCCTGTGCACCGCAATCGCTGATTGGGGCAAGGCCCAGTGGATCTATCCACCCTGTCGGGTTGTCGACGTACGTGGCGGGATTGGGTGCTGGGGTGAGGCCGAGGGGGTCAGTGGTGAGGTATCGGGCGGTGTCGGGGTGATAGTAGCGGTGGCGGTTGTAGTGGAGGCCCGTTTCAGGATCGAAGTATTGGCCAGGGAAGCGGAGAGGGGTGGTGGCTGTGCCGGTCCACGTGGTCTGACCCCAGAGCGTGGTATTGGCGCAACCCGCAATGGTTTCGGAATCGGGATCGACGAGGCTGGTCACGCTACCGACCAGGTCGGTAACAATGGCGTAGAACCGTCGGTCGACAGCGGATTGATCGAAAGTCTCGGTCTCGTGCTGCGCAATTGGTGTGACACCGCCCGGCCGATAAGTCCACGCTGTGGTCTTGCCCGCACTGTCGGTTTCGGCGGCGAGATGATCGCCATCCCAAGTGAAGTGGACGTCGGCGAGGACGGTGCCGGCGGTTGTCACGCCGGTCTTACGCACGCGCCTACCGAAGGGGTCGTACGTGTAGGTCCAACGGTTGCCGTCGGGCGTGGTGACGGCGCGGAGCCGGTCGCGTGAGTCCCATTCGTAGTGCCAAGTTTCGGGTTTGCGGGAAAGACGAGCGACCGTTTGGCGGACGGGCCGACCGAGATGGTCGTGATGCCAGGTGGATCGGCCTCCTCGAACCAGACGGGTGCCGTGGTACTCGTTGCGGGCGCCTTCGCTGTCAGGAATACCCTCAGCTGCCACGCGGCTTGTCGTGAGGTTCCCAGCGACGTCGTAGCCGTAATCCTCGGTCTGGCTGCCAGTCACGGCTGTGACGCGGCCGGCAGCGTCGAGGGCGTAGGTGCGGGCACCGACCAGGGTGTCGTGGACTGCCGCCAGGGCTGTGTCGGGCCGGTAGGTGTATGTCCGCTCGAGAAGTAGACGTTCAGCTTCAGTAGGGACGGGCGGCGGCAATCCAGGAAGATCCAGGGAAGAGACGTTGCCGCTGCCGGAACCTGCGATGAGAGTCTGTTCGGCGGGCAGACCACGTGAGGTCCACGAGGTTTCGAATACCAGGCCTCGCCCGAGGGTCCGGCGAGTCTCGCGGCCAACGGGGTCGTATTCGAATCGGATGTGTCGGCCCGCGGTCTGGATATCGACGAGACGCCCGGCAGGGTCGTGGTGGTAGTCGATGCTGCCGGTCGGGGTGGTGCGGCGGATGCGGCGACCGCCGTCGTAGACGGAGTCCACGCCGTTTCCGTCGACGGTTTCGCACGTAACGCGCCCCAAGGCATCGCGTTTGAAGACCACCTCGACGTCGCCGGTGGCGGTGAGGATGCGTCCCATCGGGTCGCGGGTGTAGATGACCTCACCGTCGGCAGCGTGCTCGGCGATCACGTCGCCGAGTTCGTCGTGCCTGTAGCCGATCTCGACGCCATCCCGGACGCGAGCTACCAACTGCCCAGCCGGGTCGTAACGGTATTCGGTTGTCAGGCCATCGAAGTCGGTCTCGGACGCCAAGCGACCACACGGATCGTAACTGTAGGTCCAGGTCAATCCCTGCGGATTGGTGACCGCGGTGAGCCGGGTCTCGGTGTCCCACCGGTAGCGGGTAACCGCGCCGTCCGGTGCGATATGAGCGGTCGGCTTGTCGAAAGGACCGTAGGTGTAGCTGGTCGTATTGCCGCTCGCGTCGGTGTGTGAGAGCAGGTTTCCTTCCCCGTCCCAGGTCCAGGTTTCGGTTGTACCGTCGGAATGTTTGCGGCGCAGCGGTTTTCCGTCGATCGACCGCTCGACGGTGACGACTGTGCCGTCGGGGCGATGGACGGCGACGACGCGACCGAGGGAATCGTGGACGTAACGTGTGACGCTGCCGTTGGGATCGGTGACGGCGATCGGAAGGCCGGCGGGATTGCGGTCGATGAGGGTGTGCCCGCCGGCAGGCGTGGTGACGATGGACGTGCCGCCGCGGGGGTGATGCTCGTATTGTGTTGTGCCGCCAACGGGGTCGATGATCGCGGTGAGGTTGGCGTGTTCGTCGTACTGGTAGGTCCAGACGGTATCGTCGAATTGCTTGACGCGAGAAGGTTTTCCGGGCGCGTGGTACTGGATGTGCATTTCACGGCCATCCGGACGACGCTGTGCGGCAAGCTGTCCCGACTCGTCGTGGCGATATCGGGTGGCACGACCCAGCGCATCGATCCGGACGTCCGGGCGGTGTTGCGAATCGTGGCCGATCGCGGTGGTGTTGCCCAACGGGTCGGTGACGGCGGCGACGTCGTAGTTCTCATCGATCAGATAGGTGTTGACGGCGCCGGTGGAGTCGGTGTGACGCGTCAGATGCCGGCCATCGGGCAAATCGAGGTAGTCGAAAGTCCCTGCGAACACACCGTCGTCGCCGTCCTGGGCGACGACCCGGCCCTCGCTGTCGTACTCGTAGCGGTAGGTGTAGCCGTTGCGGTCCGTCCAGGACGTCATCAGTTCGTGCGCTTCGTAGGCGTACTGAGTGGCCTGCCCTGAGCCGTTGATGATCTGAGTCAGATGACCGAACTCGTCGTAACCGAACGCGCGCACACGAACTCGGCTGCCGTCGGCCTCTACCACGTCCACAGCGGTGACATGGCCGGCCTCATCGAGCGACGCCAGGACCCGGTAGCCGCCAGAGTGCTCGAGTTCGACGACACGGGCGGTGTCGTCACGGCGGATGATGATCCGGTTGCCGTGGCGGTCGGTAATCGCGACCAGTGGGTAGATCCCGCCCGGCAATGCCGCATCGGGCAACCGGCCATAGTGGCGAGTCAGACCTTGCACAGGTTCGTCGAGACGGTAACCGCCGTGCTCCATACGGGTCAGCGGCTTTTTCACGGCGTGGTGGGACGGGTCGGCAGGCGAACCGACCGGGCCGTGCGGGTAGGTGACGAGCTCACCGTCCGCACCGACCAATACCACGCCGTCGCGGTCGATTTCGATGCGTTCGTCGAGGCTCGAGGCCCAGCGCCGGCCGAAGCACCGGCCCGCGTCGTAGCGACTGTGATAGCGGCGAGTCAGAACCAGCGGCAGCACACCCGGCAACACCAGATCGGTCTCCGGCAAGTACATCGCACCTGTGGCCGCATCGACCGGTTCGCCGACACCATTGCACGCGGGTTGATCGGTCTGCGCCGGTTCAGTCGGGCGCGCGTCGGAGATCTCGGGGACTTCTTTTGGAAGGTCTTGGGCGAGTCCGGCATCCGCCCCGACATCCGCCGCGCGAGTGGCAGCGGAAGCCGCATCGGCAGCGGCGTCGGCGGCTTCGCCTCCGCCGCCTGTCGCGACAGCGAGGGCGACGTTGGGAACAAGACGACCCAGGGCTTCGGCGGGGTCGCTGCTCCAACCGGCTCCGACGAGGTCATGGAATGCCGCGACCGGGTTGGTGGCCATGACACCGAGTCCCGCGGCGGTGGCAGACACGTTCTGCAGATACGTCGCAGGGTGGGTCATGTTGTACGCGGTGAACGGATTCAGCGTATTGGCCATGCGGACGATGCCGGTGACGCCTTCGATGATGCCACCGCCGAGATGATCGAAACTGGTGTTCAGTTCGGTCAGCGCATCGCTTGCATCCATGCGCAGCCGATCGGCCATGGACGGCTCCGGTGGGGCGAGCGCCGCGGCGGTATTGAGCGCGCTGACGGCTTCCTGGGAGGCCGAATTGCGCTGCTCCCGTGCGGCATTGAGCATGGCTTGGGCCTGTTGGGCCTTGCTCTTGCCGGGGTCGACGAACGGCCCGGGCTTCGCGGTCTTGCCACCACTCGAGTTATAGGCGGCGACCTGCTGGTTGTAGACGTTGACGGCATTGGTGTGGGCGGTGAGCGCTTCGTTGTACTCGGCAATTGCGCCGGCTGCCTGCCCCTGCGCCCACCGCAACACCGAGACGAACGAGTTCAATGCGTTGGCGGCGTTGGTGCAAGCATCCGCGGCGTTCTCCCATTCCCGTGGATGGTTTTGGTAGACAGTGTGAAACGCCTCGGCGGCCTGGCCGGTCCAGTTGCCCGAGTCGATCTGTTTGAGCGCCTGCGCGGTCTCCTCGAACGCCTTCGCGAACGTCTGCAGTTTGCCGACCACATCAGCCAGCGAGTCCGGGTCCCCGTGAACGAGTTCTTTGGGGTCCTGAGTCTGGCCGAGGTTCAACTCGCTCGGCGTCGCACCCAACCGGTCACCGACGGCGTCCGCGAAATGGCGTACCGCATTGCCCGCGCTTTGCAGTCCGATGTCGTCCAGCCCAGTGGCGACGGTGTCACCGACGGCTTCTACGGCTTCGCCGGCGGCATGCTCGATACCGTGGACGACGCCACCGATGCCGAGATCGTCCATGAGACCCATTGCCGCCCCCTATTTACCGGTCAGATCATGTTCCGCGCTGTTGATGGTTCCGGACGGGCCCATCTGCTGAAATGCTTGGCCCCAGTTGGTCATCGCGTTGTGGCCTGCGGTTTCGAACGATTGCAGGTTGTATCCCGACGTCGTGTAGTCCGATAGCTCCTGGTTGCCGATCTGCGACCAGCTCATGTTGCGTGCCTTGTCGTCGCTGATATTCGGGTCTCCTGCCAGGTCGACCGCCGCGATTTTCAGTACGCCGGAGAAGTATTCGTCTTCCATGTGATAGGAGCCGGCCGCGAGCCCCAGACTCTGCGCTATCACGTTGGCGTCCTGCATCAACGCCCGCACACCCCACTCCCACTTGTCGCAGAAGCTGTCGAAGGCGGTTTTGAGCCCGTCCGTTCCGATTGTCAGGCCCGACAGTTTCAACGAGTCGAAGCCACGTCCGGCCATTGCTTCTTCGGACATGCCGATCGTCTGAAGTTCTTTGATGACGCCGTTGATTCCGTCTGCGGCCTGCTGCAAGACCTTCGGGTCGACCTGAAGTTTGTCAGCCACGGACGTCCTCACCATCTCGATCCCAACCCGGAGGAAGCAGCAGCGGAGCCTGCCCAGCCACATCGAGGGCTATCCCCCGCGACGCGCCGGACACGATGTCGCGTAGGCGGCTCCCGCGGCAGGTCAGGTAATCCCACTGTCGATCGTCGGCGCCCTGTGCTCGGCCGTACAACGCGAACTCACGCACCGAGGTGAACGCGAGAACCCACGAGACTCCCGAGTGGTCGGCGGTCAGAAGGTCGTGCTGCTCGCCAGCGACCGGAAGCACCAACAGCGCATCAGCGAACGTCGACTGCAGCGCCTTCTTGTCTGCGAACCCGGAGCGGACCGCGCTCATCTCCACCAGGAGACGGCGTGTGCACGAACCCGATCCCAACCCCTTCATCGCAAGGATGATACCGAACTTCTACCGTCGGCACGCCGCGCGGAACAGGTCCCCGCTGCCACGACGCACCCTGGGCGATCGTGACCAAAGGCGTTACGCCAGAACATATTAGGAGCATCTGCAGCCCCTCACTGATGTCTCAGCTACCAGGTTGCCACTGGCCGCTGACACTCCGCAGACACGTCATCAGCGGCAGACGAGACAGTGCGAACTATCCGTATTGGATAGTTATTGATGTAGACGCACCAGAACTTTCCAGTTAGTATCCAGACGTCGAGCTTCTGGCGCACTCTCGACCTTCTAGCAGGGGACGGACGATCTCTACGGAACCCGCGGGTATGTGAGCGCGCCTGAGCACGTGGTCGTGCAAGGGAAGGGGAACCATGTCCACCGATGTCGGTCCGCCGCTCGAATTGGTGTGTGGCTACCCCAGGCTCACGCTCACTCCGTCCATAACCCGTGTCAGCGTGCCTGCCGCCGACAGCCATCGCCTCATGGTCTTCGCCACCGCAGCACTACTTATCCGCACAGACGTCGAGAAGCGCTGCGGCACCATCAGTCAGAGGTGGACCGGAAAGCCGCGGATCACATGCGACGGGAATGTAGGCATCGTCATGGCCGACCGGAATTTCCGGCGACGACACAAGATCACCATTGCCTTTGCCGATATCGAAGCTCGCTTGCGCGACTGCGAGCCTTCCTTCTTGGGCAACTGACGGGCGAACAGCCACCCCCTTGTCACAGCCTTGCATCCCCCTGGAGAGTCCAGATGCCCACCACGAATACGACGTACCTGACCCGAGCGGAAGTCGCCGAACGTCTAAGGCTCACAACCAAGACGCTGGCCAACTGGGCGAGCGCGGGGAAAGGGCCACGATGCATTCGGCTCGGCGGTGGGCACGTTCGCTACCTCAGCGAGGAAGTCCTCGCGTGGGAGCAACGGTGCCAATCGAATCAAGGAAGGTGATATGGGGAAGGCGATACTCCAGCCAGGACAGTTGGGGGACATCTTCTATCGGCGCGTGACGAACACCGCCGGCCAGGCAACGGGTTGGTACGCCGCGGGAAACTGGCGACGGCCGACCGACGGCAAGATTCTGGAGAGAGGCAAGACAGGGCGTAGCAAAGAGGCCGCGAAGGCGGCCCTGAAGAAGTACATCGAGGCGTTGAATACCGAACTCCTCGGCAGTGACCAGATCTCGCCTCATACCAAGATCCCCGTGCTCGCAGACCTCTGGATCGCCGAGTGTGAACAAGATGAGGGAATCAGCACGGAGACGGTCGAGCGATACCGTGCCGAGATCAACCCCAGCAAGCCTCGGCTCAAGAAGGACGGCACGCCCGACCAGCGATACAAGCCGGACATGCTGACAATCAAGAAGCAGTTCGAGAACGTATCGATCTCGGAGGTCAGCACACCTCGGTACGTCTTGCACGAACAGGCGATCCTCGCTCAGGGACATCGCCAGAAGGCGAAGTTCCACCGGATCGTGATGTCCGGGATGATGGATCTGGCGGTACGCCACGGCGCGATCCTGCCTGGTCAGCATCCGATCGCATGCCTCAAACCGATCCGGTCCGAGCGCGGCAATCCGGTCGTTCTGCTGCAGGAGCAGTTGACGGCCCTGCGTGCGCAGTTGCGGGCCTGGCAACGCGGAGAGGAGATCCCGGGTACACCTGCCTACACGACCGGTCCACATCGCGACCCCCACGTCGTGTTGGTCGGTGACATGCTGCTGGCCACCGGAGCCAGACCAGGCGAAGCACTCGGTTTCCGGCGGTGTGATGTGCACCGTCCGAAGAAAACGGGCGAGCGCTGGATGATCGACATCCTCGGCACCGTCAAGCCCGCCAAGACGAAGGGGCGCAAGACCTACCGGCAGGAGTACACCAAGACCGGAGAAGATGGTAAGCGGACCGTCTATCTACCCAGTTTCGCGGTAGCGCTACTGATCTCGCTCGGTGCCGAGGATTGGGCCGATGACGACGAGTCACCGATCTTCCCGGACCGCAACGGGAACTGGCGGGACCCGAGCAACTTCCGCCGGTCCTTTCGCAGCGCCCGCGGTGACACGTTCGCCCACGTGGTTCCCAAGACATTCCGCGCCACGGTAGCAACCCTTATCGCAGAGGAGTACGACGCGGCTCAGGCCGGACTCCAGCTGGGGCACCGGGTCGGCTCGAAGGTGACCGAGGAGTACTACATCGCGAAGAAGCAGCTGGCGCCGGACTCCACGCCCGCGCTCGACAAGTTCATCGGAGATGCAGCATGAATAACGGGGAAAAGCCGGGAAACGGCACGTTCGGCATAGTGACCACAAACCTGTTTCCGCAGGTAAAAAGCGCGCCCGAAGGGATTCGAACCCCTAACCTTCTGATCCGTAGTCAGATGCTCTATCCGTTGAGCTACGGGCGCAGGTCTATCCAGTTGTGTGCCCGGCGGACCGGACGGTGGCGGAGGCGAGAGGATTTGAACCTCCGGTCCCCGTGAAGGGACAACTCATTAGCAGTGAGTCCCATTCGGCCGCTCTGGCACGCCTCCTGGAGCCTTCTCTTCGAGGGCCCGGTCCTTTCGAACCGCCGAGACGAAAGAGTACAGAGCTACAGCTCAGGACGCAAAACGGCTGGTCAACGTAGGTGAGAATCGAACCAGTCGAAGATTCTGGTGTGCGCGGAGACCAGTTCGTCCGCGTCGGAGGAGTCGGAGGCGAGGCGATCGGGGCGGTGCCCCAGGCCCGGATAGCTGACGACCAGGGTCGCCACCGCGGCGAATGCGGCGGCATCTCGAAGGCGTTCGACCTGTTCGGCGGGAATGGCCGGATCGTCCGCGCCGTACAGACCCAGCCACGGGGCCTGCAGTTGGGCGGCGGCCCGAACCAGCGCGTCGGCGCGGTCGGTCAGCGGCTCGTCGATACCGGGCGCGGCGACACTGACCGCCGCGCCGATCCGGCGATTCGTGGCGACGAGAAACGCGGCGGTTCCGGCGCTGTCGAATCCGAGAACCCCGGTCAGATCCGGGAAGACGCCGCGCTCGAGGAGCCAGTCGAAACAGGCGTCGAAATCGGCGAACAACTCCTCGCCGAAAATCTGGTCGCCGTCGGCCTCGCGATGGAACAGATTGGGCGCCACAACGATCCACCCCTCGACCGATAGCGCCGTCATCAGTTCCAGCAATGTTTCGGCGAATTCTCGCGACTCGTGCAGCAGGACGATTCCGCCGCGCGCACGGCGCTCCGGTTCGATCACCCGAATGGGTACTCGCGCGATTGTGGTGGCCTGTCCGTCCTGCGCTTGGCCGGGGTTGCCGGCGCGCAGGGGCGCGTTGTCGTGATAGCTGCCCGGCATGACGCCAACAATAGTTCGCCCGGGTAACATTCCGGACAACTCGTACATCGAATATTCGCGCGGGGAATTCCCGTGGCATCCACCGGGTAATCGCTGCCGTACCGCACGTCTAATGTGGAGGGGTGACCGCTCGTATTCGTCCGGACCTCGAGTCCATCCCGGCCTACTCCCCCGGCCGCAGCCACCCCGGCGCGGTGAAACTGGCCAGCAACGAGACCACCCTCGGACCGTTGCCGACCGTCGCCAAGGCCATCGCCGAGGCCGCCGAACAGGCCAACCGGTATCCGGACAACCAGTCCGGCGAACTTCGCGCAGCCATCGCGGCGTTCCACGGCATCGAGGTCGAGCGGGTCGCGGTGGGGTGCGGCAGTGTCGCGCTGTGCCAGGAGCTGGTCCAGATCACCTGCGATTCGCCCACCGACGAGGTGCTGTTCGCGTGGCGGTCGTTCGAGGCGTATCCGATCGTCACGCAGGTGGGTAACGCGACGTCCGTGCAGGTGCCGCTGACCGATGGCCTGGTACACGACCTCGACGCGATGGCCGCCGCGATCACCGAGCGCACGCGCCTGATCTTCGTCTGCAATCCGAACAATCCGACGGGCACGGCTGTGGGCCGCGCCGAGCTGATCCGGTTCCTCGACAAGGTGCCCGAGCGCATTCTGGTGGTCCTGGACGAGGCCTACCACGAATATCTGCGGCTGCCCGCCGACGATCATCCGAACGGTGTCGAGATCGGCCGCGACCGCCCGAACGTTCTTGTGCTGCGGACCTTTTCGAAAGCCTACGGGCTGGCCGGACTGCGCGTCGGCTACGCGGTCGGCGATCCCGAGGTGATCACCGCACTGCTCAAGGTGCACATCCCGTTCAGCGTGAACCGTCTCGCCCAGGCGGCGGCGATGGCCTCCCTCGAGGCCCGCGACGAACTGCTCGATCGCACCGAACACACTGTCGCCGAACGTGATCGGATGCGCGCGGCGCTGCTGGCCGCCGGATATCCGGTGGTCCCGAGCGAGGCCAACTTCGTCTGGCTCGCATTGGGTTCGCGCAGTGCGGAATTCGGCGAGGCGAGCGCGGCGGCCGGGGTGCTGGTGCGGCCCTACGGCGTGGACGGTGTGCGGGTGACCGCGGGTGATCCGCACGAGAACGACAAGTTCCTCGCGTTCGCGACCGATCCGGAGATCTCCGGGCGTTTCCTGGGGTGACGCGGTAGGGCCGACTCAGCGGATGCCTAACGCACCGGCCAGCGTCGGCCATGCCCGCGGCAGCTCGGCGGCCCAGTACGGCCAGGAATGTGTGCCGACGTTGCGCAGATCGACCTCCGCGGGGATCTGCATGCGGTCGAGGCGGTCGGCCAGCGCCATCGTGCAGGCGTACGCGCCCGCCTCGAGCGGGCCGCCGAAGATGACCGAGGTGCGGGAATCGGGATTGCTCGGACCGTCGAACGTGCCGGGCATACCGTTACCCGCGGACAGGAACAGGGCCGTGCCGCGCAGCTGATCGGCGTGCGTCATCACGTCGTGCGCGAGCCAGGCGGGGTTGGTCTGCTCACCGAACATGTTGTCCGGGTTCCCCTTGTAGGTGCTGACGATCGCGCGCGCCTGCGCCTGGCCGACGTCCGAACCCATGGCGTAGCAGCCGCTGTGCGCCGCGACCGCGCGATACGCACCCGGATGCCGCATCGCCAGCATCATCGCCGCCTCCGCGCCCATCGACACGCCTTCGAGGGCCTTGCGACCGTTGCCGTCGAACTTCGCGTCGATCAGCGGAGGTAGCTCGCGGGTGAGGAAGGTCTCCCACTTATTGGTGCCCAGCACCGGGTCCGAGTGCTGCCAATCGGTGTAGTAACTGGCGGGGCCGCCGAGCGTGAGCACCACGTTGACGTTCTTGTCGGCGAAGAACTGCACCGCACCGCCGTATTTGGTCCAGTTGTTCACTTCGTTGCTCGCACTGCGCCCGTCGAGCATGTACAGCGTCGGGCGCGGGCCGCTGTGGCCCTTCGGCAGCAATAGCTCCACCGGCACGGTTCGCCCCATCGCGGGCGACCGCACGAACACCTTCAACCGGTTATCGGTGATCTTCTGAATGTGGTCGATCGAGGCCGCGAACGGGCGCGGATCATCCACCGGAGCCTGCGGTTCGGGACCGTCCGAAGACCCGGTATTCACTGGCGGACCAGCGAGTGCGGTCGGCGTTGTCCCCGTGGCCGCACCGATCACCAGTGCGACACACGCGAGAGCGCCGGCAACCCGACGCCGGGTCCAACGGCGCCTCATGGCCGACATACTGCCAGAGTCCCCTGAATCGTTCCTGTGAGGCGACACCGACACCCCGAACCACCTCGAACCGCCGATTCGGCAACCCACCCCTCCCGCCGCTACTCTGAAACAGCCTCGCTCCTACGCGAGGCGAGGTGGGTTGCCCGAGCGGCCTAAGGGAACGGTCTTGAAAACCGTCGTGGTTCACGCCACCGTGGGTTCAAATCCCACACCCACCGCAGGTGGAGAGCTATTTTCATCGTCTTCGGCGTCGGGTTCTTCGGGTACAGCCCGCAATTGGCCCGCAGCAGCCACGGCACCCGCCTGCATACCGGCCGAGATCATCCGGATACAGGTGGCCATACAGATCGAGCGTCAGCGTGGCCGTCTTGTGCCCGAGCATCTTCTGAACGACCTTCTTTTGCCGGCGCGGATCGCGAGCGACGCCGCGGTATGGCGCAATCCATGCGGAATCACGCCATGCACCCGGTTGCCTTGACTGCTTGATCGAACGCCCACCGAAACTCGCTCGAGGTCAGATATTCACCGGCACGGTTGGGAAAAACCAGCACTCTCGGTGCGAGATTGTCGGCCTTCCAGGCCAGTTCAGCCGCCAGGAATTCTGGGACCGGCACCTCGCGGGTGGTGTGGTTCTTCGTGTCGGTCTCCACGATGCCCTTCCGCGAATACCCACTGTGCCTTTGCTTCGTCGGCGCTTCGGGCGAAACCACATTCCTGTGACGCATCCCCGATGAAATAGCAATCACACCAACAGATATCGACCGCACCCAACAGGAACTCGTCTCGGCAGACGCGGTCTTGATGACGTACGAACTGCCGCTGGAAACCGCTCGCCACACCTTGTCTGTGCTCCGAGCATCCTCGGCCACCGTAGTTGTGCAGCCCTCACCACCGGTGGCCGGTGCGCACCTGTTCTATGACTGGGTCGACGTGTTGTTACCGAATCGAACTGAGGCACCGCCGCACATCTCATAGCCTCGAAAATATCGGGTCCACAATCGAAACAGCAATTGCCGATGCCCTTGCCGCCGCAGCGTATTCAATTCAGCGCGCCGACGGATCGGAATCAATGCTGAACGGACCGACCCGCTGATGCCGTCCATAACAGCCGGCCGGTCGCACCAACTCGCCTCCATGAAATCCTTCCCCGGTGCCGGTCGCCTACTCGACAAATCACTCTCTACAACCCAGAATCGCGAACTCGACACGCGCCCAAATTTACCGTGTGCCGGTTATCCCGTGCCGGTCCTCGGTCCAGTCTCCCGTCCGACCAGGCTCACCGTCGACCCGCCCACAAGTCCAACAACGCAGAAGCCGGTCCGATTCATGCCTCCCCCTTTGAAGCGAATCTCAGCGATCCATTGACTGCTGAGATAAATTTGGCTGCACCGATGCTGCTTGTACCAATAATTCGGCTGCGCCTGTGAGTCGAACACGCCTTGATAGAATTAATCGAGCGCACAATTTTACACCCGGAATGCCTACGCTTACCCCCGACAGGCAGGCGGGATTACCTGTGCCACCACCCGCACTCGCCGCACCCACGCCCCGAAACCCGCGCGACTATATGGATCGAGACGTGGTTTCTGACTGAGGCGGTTGGTCGGTTCGGTGACGTGGCGGGTTCCATGACAGCGCGACATGCAGCTGTGCCGTCGCTGAGGCCGAGGCCACCACGGCTGCAGCCTTGGCGTTCAGTTCCAAACCGAATTCGACTCGCACCTCCTCGGGTGGGACAGCCAGCCTGGCCAGCTGGTGAAGGACGGCCTCGGCTACGTCGCGGATCGTTCCCAGCGCCGATTCGAAGGTCTGCCCGGCCTCGGTGACGGTTTGTTCGGCTCGCCCACCCCGAGTTACGACATCGCCGTAGGTCGGCTCGACAGCGGCGACCCGCACCAAGACCTCGCCTCCACGAGCCGTGGGAAAGGATACTGTCTCCACCACATCGCTCCCTGTTGTCGAAGGAATCGGTATTGCCCTCTCAATGAAATGTATTCCGATGCTGCCGACCCGGAAATACTGCACGGATTTTTCTAGGCTTCGAGCTGGAATGGTTGACGCAGACCAGCTGGGAGGCTGGGAGGGCGTGCACGAGACACTGCTACCACCCAACACGTGGCAGATACTGCACTTCTCGGCCACGGCGACCACGACACCCGCACCGACCCGAGAATCGATCGCCTCAGGGGCCCGTATCGAAGTGATGGTCGGGGGTGGCACCACGGCCGCCCCTCTTGCGCTTTCGGTGGAACATGTTGGGCGCGTTGTCATATGGGCGAGGTCTCCGGTAGATCGGATTAGCGACCAAGCAAAACCGCGGCCGATCGTCGCTTGTCCCTGCCTTTGGATACCGAAAAGTGACGCGGTGGGATTTCGTACGGCATCAGCGCGAACCGCTTAAGATGCACAAGGCGTGGGCAAGCCCGTTCCGGCTGGAAGTACGAACGTCGAATCGATGCGTGACAGATGAGGGAAGCGGTGGAGGCGGTTCCGATCTGAGCGTGAGGAGGCGTGGTGGTCGACGCGGAGATCGAACTCGAGCTACGCCCGGGATCTCGTCAGGGGGAATATGCTGCGAAGGTCCTGCGTGCGGCCAGCGGGGGCGAGCCGAATTCGACATTCGAATTGGACATCGATGCGCTGCTGGACCGGTCCCACAGCTTGGAGACCACGGTGTTGGCCTCTGCCGCGCGGGCGCGGGGCCCGGGGGTTCCAGAACTGGAGAAGCCGCTGCGCGAGATCGGGTCGGAGTTGTTTCGAGCCCTGTTCAGCGGTCCGATAGGCGCCACGTACCACGCCAGCCTGGCGGTGGCACATGAGCGTGGCAAGAAACTTCGAGTCGTGCTGCGGATCACCGCCCCGGAGTTGGCGGTGATGCCGTGGGAGGCGCTCTATGACGATGACCTTCAGGCGTACATCTGTCGCACCGAACCGCTGGTTCGCCACATCGATGCTCCTGACACCCCTGAGGCCCTGCCGGTGCACCCGCCATTGCGAATACTGGGCATCGTGGCCTCGCCGAGGGGCTTGCCGGAGTTGAATGCCGATGCCGAGAAGCAGCGGCTGGACCAGGCATTGAGGGGCCCGACTGCTGCCGGGCAGGTTCAGGTGCATTGGCTGACCGACGCCTCGTGGTCGAGCGTGCACGAACGTCTATTGCAGGGCGAGTGGCATGTGCTGCACTTCATCGGACACGGCGCCTATGACCCCGAGCGGGGGGAGGGGCAGATCGCGCTGGTTCGAGAGGACCGGCGCGCGGACTGGGTCGATGCCACCTCGCTGGCCGACCTGCTCGGCGAGGCTGATCCGACCCCTCGATTGGTGGTGCTGAACTCGTGCGCTTCCGGCCAGGGCGGCAGCCACGACTTGTTCTCCGGCACAGCGGCCACGCTCGTCCATCGGGGCATCAGCGCGGTGGCTGCCATGCAGTTCAATGTCAGTGATATCGCAGCGGTGGCCTTTCCGCGCGGCTTCTACACGGCTTTGGCGCGCGGGCGCAGCGTCGACGACGCGGTTCGAAGTGGGCGCATCGAAATTCTCGGATTGGGTAGCGCAACCCTGGAATGGGTTACCCCGGTCCTTTATGTGCGCGGCGAAAACACCCAGTTGTTCCATTTCACCGGGCGCCCACCCGAACCCCCACCGCTCCTGCCTCCCATGCCCGAAGGCCCCCCAGACCTGCTGGCCGATCCACGGTGGGCCGACGCGCTGAACGCATTCTTCGCTCAACGCTGGACCGAAACCGTGCAACGATTCGAGGTCCTCCAAGCCGGTTATCCGGATGAGGTCCGAATCGAAACACGACTAACGGAAGCGCGCCGACACCGCGACATCGAAACCTGGTTGGCCAAGGCCGACGCCGCCACGGCTGACGCCGACTGGGACACCGCGGTGACCGCGCTCGAGAACCTGACCCGTCTCGATCCGGACTCTTCGGATGTCGCTGCACGGTTGGAGCAAGCGCGCACCGCCCGGCGACGTAAGACACTGGTGGACGAGATGACCGCCCTGCACCAGGCGCGGCGATGGAAGGCCGTGGTGGCTGCCGCCGAGGAGCTGGCCCGCCTCGACCCCGACCATCCCGACCCGGGTGGGATCGTCTCCGACTCTCACGCCAAGATCGCCGAGGCCGAGCTCGCTGACCGGTATGCGCAAGCGCTCAACCACCTCGACCAACAACACTGGCAGCAGGCCGCCGAGCTGTTCGCGGCGATCGAGCGCGACCATCCGGGCTACCGCGACGTCGCGGCACTGCGGACGACATCACAACACAAGCTGGCGGCGACGAAACCAGCAGCCGACAACCAAGCCGCCACGCCCACATCGCCACCGCCGGCACACGAGCGGCAGAAGAAAACCGCCGGACCGGGGGATCTGGGCGCAAAGCACGACCTGGTCGAGACCGCGGAACGCGAACCTGTCCCGCAAGACGCCACAACCGAAGCCGCACCAGGCGTTCACCCCGGCAAAGAGCGCGGCGCGATTCATGAGGCAAAGCACGAGCGCGCGGCGAGCCGAATCCGAAAGCGTTTGCCACTCAGACCAATACTGGTGGGCGCCGGCACACTCGCGGTGGTAGGAGTCGTGGTGCTGACTGTGTTCCTCATTCGAGAACAGGGCCCGAGTCAGGGTCCGCCTACAGCGCTGACGGCGGGTCCATACACTGTCAGCGCCACCGTGCCCGTCGGCGGGAGCCCGCGGGGGGTGGCGGTGGACCCGGGCGCGCAGACCGTCTACGTGACCAACGAGCAAGACGGCACGGTGTCGGTGATCGACGGCTCCACGCGCACCATCACCGCCACCGTGCCGGTCAGCAAGTACCCGACTGGGGTGGCGGTGGACCCGAGCACCCGGACCGTCTACGTCAACAGTGACAGTGACAACACGGTGTCGGTGATCGACGGCTCCACGCGCACCGTCACCGCCACCGTGCCGGTCGGCAAGCACATGGATTGGATGGTGGTGGACCCGGGTACCCACACCGTCTACGTCGCCAACGAGCAAGACGGCACGGTGTCGGTGATCGACGGCTCCACGCGCACCGTCACCGCCACCGTGCCGGTCGGCAAGCTCCCGGAGGGGGTGGCGGTGGACCCGGGTACCCACACCGTCTACGTCGCCACTAAGGGTGACAACAAGGTGTCGGTGATCGACGGCTCCACGCGCACCGTCACCGCCACCGTGCGGGTCGGCGGGTACCCGGTCGGGGTGGCGGTGGACCCGAGTACCCACACCGTCTACGTCGCCAACGCCGAGCCAGACGGCACGGTGTCGGCGATCGACGGCTCCACGCGCACCGTCACCGCCACCGTGCCGGTCGGCAAGTACCCGAAAGGGGTGGCGGTGGACCCGAGCACCCACACCGTCTACGTCATCAATTCCGATGACAACACGGTGTCGGTGATCGAACATCGATAGTGGATTCCCATCGACGTCTGACCGCGGGACGGCACATCTACCCATCCCGTCGACTTGCTGCAGAGGGTGCCGTGCACCATCACCGAGTTGCCTCTCTTCAATCCGGCTCACCGCTGCCACAGGTGGCGGCGCGGCTTTTCGGCCGGCATCGTGGCCTCATGGTTCTGGCCGAGTTCTTTCACCTGGGAGGAC
The DNA here is from genome assembly GCF_001613305.1 of Nocardia vaccinii NBRC 15922. Classification (GTDB taxonomy): domain Bacteria; phylum Actinomycetota; class Actinomycetes; order Mycobacteriales; family Mycobacteriaceae; genus Nocardia; species Nocardia vaccinii. Next base: position 43,414 of record NZ_BDCC01000007.1, on the reverse strand, counting down.
ACAAATCCGATTCAAGCAACGTCGATCGGCACCACGCCTGAACCTCTCGAGCCGCCGTTGATCGTCCGATACCCTCTCATCTATTCGCACGCCGGCCGATCGAGCCCCACCGCCCCAACCCACCCGATGCCGGTCTCACATTGTGCCGGTCCTCCTCGGTCTCGTCATTCCCTCAGTCCAGTCACTCCCCCGTTTAGTCACCTCACTTTTCGTCCCTCTGTTCGTCCCGGTTTTTCCCCACCAAGCAGCCTTCTCACCCACCGTCTGCCACCTCGAATACCTCTGGTCGGCGGGGCAAACCCGGGCGGACTGCCAGGGGGACTGAGGTCCGGTCCCAGCAGTCTGGGATTTCGCGATCTTCTACGCGTCGCTGAAAAAGATGATCGCGCAGCGACGCGATCACTCGCCTCAACTCGGCGGGCAGGTTGTTGATCAGCGGGGGTGCCAGGACAACTCGACGCGAAGCTGCGCACTTGCACCTGCCGAGGCCACCATCGCTCCCGCTTTCGCGTTCAGTTCCAGGCCGAACTGGCCCAACACCCCCTCCGCTACCACCCGGATCGTCCCCAACGCTGACTCGAACGTCTGCTGCGCCGTTGCCACCGCCTGTTCCGCACGTTCCCCTCCGCCACGGGTGACAACCCCGCCGTACCGATCGTCGGTTACCGCCCGCACCAGAACCTGCCCACCCTGCTCCAGCGGGAAAACCACCGTCTCCACGACCCGCCCCTTTCCCGATCGACCTTCCGATGCAGATTCCTCGTCCTATTATCGCTCCACCTCTTCTTCTGAATAGGGCCAAAGGGTGTATGAATCTATGTTCGAGCACTCGACGCTCAACGGATTGTGGTGCAGTCGCCAAAGAAGTCGGTCGGCCCTGAGTGCGCACTCCAGCCCGAGGCCCACCTCCGTTCCGATTCCCGCTTTCCGTACGATCATGTGCTGGATCGCCAGGCAGCTAGCTAATTTAGGGGTTGCTTGGAAATGAGATAGCGGACCAGAAGACAGATTTCAAAGCTTCCGCGATAAGCAACTACGATCACCGACACAATGGTATGAACTAAATCCTTCAAACTTATTTCTGGAGAATCAAAGACCATCGGAGCCAAAGGATTCCTCTGTATGCAGCAATAGAGTTCGATGGGTGATTGACGTGTGGGACTTGCGATGATGCTCCGTCCGCAACTCGTCCGCAGCATCACCGAACCCGCCCGGCACCAGCCAACTCAACCAACGCCGAAAACTGCAGGTCGAGTCGCATCACCAACACTGCCAACATCCACCCGAACAGGGCAAACACCCCGCGATCTTCGTTCGGGACGAATAGGTCACGGCAGCATCTCCCAACCCTGGCTACACTCTCGCGATTCGAACAAGTCTCGAACAGCAGCTGTGAATCATTCAGCGCAACACGGCAATTCGTGCAAACTGCGCACGCAAGCCGCGTGGCGAGTCCTACCCTGAAAGGGCTGGGCCTTGACTCGACCTCGGCCTCGCAGGGGTGACAGGGGAGGCCGGCATGGCGCGGCAATGGTCCTACTGGACGAACAACAAGCTGTTGATCCTCGGCGACTACGTCAACGCGTTCAACATCGCATCGAAGTCAGCCAAAGAGACGGTCTACCTGGACCTCATGGCCGGGCAACCCGAGAACATCGCACGGCACACCGGCGAGAGAATCGACGGATCGCCGCGGCGCGTTCTGTCAGCCGACAACGGGTTCACCCGACATGTCTTTTGCGAGCTACCGGACCGTGCCGAGCAGTTGGAAGCGATTCTGCGACAAGACTTTCCAGACAAGAATTTCCGCAGCTTCCCAGGTGACTGCAACCGAACGATCGACAGCGTCCTGGCGTATCTACGCCCTTTCAACCGCGCTCCGATGTTCGTGTTCATCGACCAGCAGGCAGCTGAGATCGAGTGGTCGACAATCGTGAAGGTCTCCCAGTTCAAGGGACCGACCGCCCGAACGAAACCCGAACTGTGGCTGCTGGTCTCACCGACCTTCATTGCCCGCGGGGTGCGCGGCACCAACAGTGAACGGTTCCGCGAGAAGGTCACTCGCTTCTACGGCACCGACAAGTGGCTGAACATCCAGACCGCACGTGAACGCAACATCATCACTCCTGACCAGTATCGCGACGAGATGACCAATCTGATCCGCTTCCGGCTCGCCCAACACCTCAGCTACCGATACACCCAACGTATCCCGATGCGGATGCGGAACCGGACCACCATCTACGACATGGTCTTCGCCACCGACCACTACGCCGGCGACAACATCATGAAAAGCCTGTACGCGAAGGCCGCCATGAGGGAACCCCAAATGATGGCCGAAGCCAAGCAACTGGCGAAGATCGAGCAGGAAGAGAAAACCGGGATGCTGACACTCTTCGCTCCCCCGGTCGTCAAACCCGATGTCGCCGGCAGGGTGCTGTGGCAGCCCGAAGACTACTGGTGGCCCTCCAGCAGAGAATGGTGGACCGCGCACAGCCAGCAAAAACCACAGGCCGCCCGTGCACGGTCACCGATATTCGAGGATCGCAACATCAAGCCGTGAGTACGGGCATCTCGTCCCAGAGCCGCCCGTCCAACTCGCGGCCCAGGGCCTTCGGTGTCCGTCCTCCCCACTGTTTGAAGAAGAACGGCACGTCAGCCGTGTCACAGGCGTCGCGGATATCGCGCACCCATTCCGGATCCATCGGCCGATGCCCTACCCCGGACTCGCCTCCGGCGATAACCCATCCAATACCGTCCAGCCGCAGACCGTCGAGCGGGCCGAGTAGCGGCTCGCACGAGAGGAACCGCACCGCCGCGGGCACCTCCCGCAGATGGTCGACACGGTCGAGGTGGTCGGCGTTCTCCACCGAGACACCCAGCCACATGTTCGCAGGCCACTCTAGTTGCCCAGCGAGCCGACGAAGACGCAACGCGCGCTTGGTCAGGACCTGGTAGGTGTGCTGCGGCGTCTCCCGCATGACGTCGAACACGTCACGGATGTAAGTGACCGGCACTTTGGCATGGAACAGGTCGGACATCGAGTTCACGAAGACCACGCGTGGCGCTCGCCACCGCCGTGGGATATCGAGCGCCTGGGGGTGCAGAGTCACACCGAATCCCGGCCCGGACGTGCGTGGGTCGCCATCGGACTGGTACTTCTCGGCACCCATTGCCTTGAGCCGCTTCGCTAGCACCATTGCATAGCAGTGATCGCAGCCAGCCGAAACGCGATCGCAGCCCGTCACCGGGTTCCATGTCGCCTCGGTCCACTCGATCGCCGACTTGTCTGCCATAACACCCCTCCTCCCAAGTTTTGCTTGACATTAGTTCTATCGAGACGGCCGGGACCGACGTTCCGACCGCAAACCCCTCGGAGCCGCAAGGCTGCTGCGAGCCCGCAACGAGCCCGCAGCAGCCCCCGACGTCGCCAATCTCACCAACGTCGCCAACGATCAAATCGCCTGGTCAGCTCGCTTGCTCAACACTCGCCAACAACAACATGATTCGCCCAAACGTCGAGACAAACGACCTTGAAAACCGTCGTGGTTCACGCCACCGTGGGTTCAAATCCCACACCCACCGCAGGTTTTCTCCCGCTGAACAGGTCGTTCGCAGCGATCTTGTGCTGGCGCGCTCCATCACCGGAGCTTTCGGAATCTTCTCGAGGCGTTCGATTCGGCGAACTGAAAGGGCAGTTTTGTGGACCCTGTGTTGCTCGAACGACTCACCACCGACGCGATCTGCGACGGGGTCCAGCAATTGGTTGTCGGTGCCGTTGTCCAGCACAGCAACAGAGTGCTGCTGCTTCAGCGGCCCGAAGACGACTTCATGGGCGGGATTTGGGAATTGCCCAGCGGGAAAGCCGAACGCGGCGAAACCCTCGATCGAGCTCTGATCCGCGAGGTCGAGGAAGAAACCGGTCTCGATGTCACTGTCGTGCGCAGCTACCTCGGCAGCTTCGACTATCAATCGGGCAGTGGGAAGAAGTCGCGCCAGTTCAACTTCGCGGTCGACGTGGCCGGTGCTGATCCCGTGCGGCTCCAGGAGCACGACGCCTACGCCTGGACCGCGCTCACCGAGGAGCCGCCGGTTACGGATGCGGTTCGGCAGGTGCTCGCCGGGTACCGCGCGCTCCAGGAGCAAGCAGCGGCAGAAGGCTCTCGCAATCGATAGCTGCGGCTGGTGCTGTTCCCCAGTCCGCCATCTATCGGCAGAGACCGCAGAACAGGAGACGTTCGCCTATCGACAGTGCGGTTCGGCTGAATGAGCCATGAATATGTGTCGCGCGCCCGAAGGACTCGTCCCGGCTCACGAATGGCTGCTGTGCGGGCGCAGGCCGAGGCCGCCGCGGTGGATGGTCGTTTTGGTCAGTAGGCCGCCCTTTTCGTCGATGCTGCCGGTTCGATAGATGACCGAGGGGCGGCCGTCGATCAGGTACGGGGTTGTGTAGGTGCCGTCGCGGACCAGGGTGCCGATTGCGGGGGCTGCCACTCGGTTTCGGACCGAGAAGTAGTACCACATGGCCGCGCCCAGCGCGCCACCAGCAAGACCTGCGGCCGCGTAGGTGGCGACGTCTGTGGCGTCGCCGAAGTAGTCGTCGGTGGCGTCATCGCATTCGCTGTCGTCCACGCGGAGTCCGGTGACAGCGTTGGCGCATACGGCGGCGAAGTCCGCGTCGAGCTCGAGGTCTTCGGATTGTGGGGGCGTGGTTTCGGTCGTGGTCTGCGGAGTCGATGGTGGCGTGGCCGATCGGAGCGGCGGCGTTGTCGCCGGTTGTGTTGTCTGCGTTGTGGTTCGGGTAAGCCAGTTGCTCGTGGTAATAGGCGATTCCGGACCGGCTGTCGTCGAGTCCGGACCACAACCGGTGACGAAGTACAGACTGGCTACGGCAGGTACCAGCACGAGTGTCGGCACAAGGCCGTGCTTTCGACAATCTGACATGGGACGGGTTTTCCCCCATTCGTTCGATGCCGCTCACTCGTTCCGCGACTGCGGGGCAGTACCTTCGACGACTCCTGCCCGCTATTACCCCGCGAATCTTCGGCCGAGGTAAGGGCCGACCAGACGGAAACTTCGGGGGCCGAAGACCCTTGCACCGCAGAAACTTTGCGCGTTCGGGCACGGACTGCCGATCACACTCCCCTCAGCCGGTGAGCGGGAACGGGGGGCGACACCCCTGAGCGCTCGACACACCACGCTTCGAAGCAGCTACAACCGGCGTGGTGATCGCGTCGAATGCACAGTGCCGCAACTTTGCCGCTCGAGCTACGCGGCCAATCCCGCCCGCAGAATTCCGACGGGCCCGGGTCAGCGTCGGGTCGAGACGTTGATCGTCAACTGGCGCAGGATTCGTTTGGCTTCGGCGAAGTCGTTGTCCGGCAATGCCATTGCCGCGCCTATGGCGGCGGGGATTTCGCGGGCCCGGTCGCGCAGGTCCGCGCCGTGGGGGGTGAGGCTTACCCGGACGGTTCGCTCGTCTTCGGGGTCGCGTTCGCGGCGGACGAAACCCGCTGTCTCCAAACGCTTGACCAGGGGCGTCAACGTGCCGTAGTCGAGTTGGAGGGCCGCGCCGATGTCCTTGACGGGGACGGTGTCGTGTTCCCAGAGAACCAGTAGGACCAGGTATTGCGGGTAGGTCAGGCCGAGGTTCTCGAGCAGGGGGCGGTAGCGCTGAGTGACCGCGCGGGAGGCCGCGTAGAGGGCGAAGCAGAGCTGGTCGTCCAGGAGCAGGGAGAACTCCCGCGGCGGACCCTCGCCGGGGTTACTGGTCATCGCGCCGACGCTACATCGCCGATCGAGCTATTTCAACGGGAACGTTTTGCTTGCGCACAATGTAATTGCACGCTAGGTTTTGCGCAGCGGGGATCCACCCGGGCCCCACGGAGGAGGAGCAAGAGATGTCGGAGTACACGCCCGTCGCGCCGGTGCTCGAGCAGGCCGCGGCCGAGTTCGCCCAGGCCACGTCGAAGCCGCCGTTCCTGTATCAGCTGCCGGTCGACGAAGGGCGCAAGACCGTCGACGAGGTTCAGGCCGGGGAGATCGCGAAGCCCGCGATCGACGAGGAATGGGTGACCGTCCCGGGTGGGCCGACCGGTTCGGTCGAGGCTCGAATCGTACGGCCCGCAGGCGCCGAGGGCACTCTGCCGGTCATCATCTACATCCATGGGGCCGGTTGGGTTTTCGGTGACGCGCACACGCACGACCGCCTGGTTCGCGAACTCGCGGTCGGCGCGAATGCCGCCGTGGTCTTCCCCGAGTACGACCGCACACCCGAGGCTCGCTACCCCGTCGCCATCGAGCAGAACTACGCCGTCGCGCAGTGGGTCGTCGCCGAGGGGGCGGCGAAGAACCTGGACGCCGGCCGGATCGCCGTGGCCGGTGACAGCGTCGGCGGCAATATGACCGCCGCGCTCACGCTGATGGCCAAGGAGCGCGGCGACGTCCCGCTGGTCGCGCAGGTCCTGTTCTATCCGGTCACCGATGCGAGCTTCGACACCGGCTCCTATCACCAGTTCGCCGAGGGCTACTTCCTCGCACGCGAGGGGATGAAGTGGTTCTGGGATCAGTACACCACCGATGAAACCGAGCGTGCCCAGATCACCGCCTCACCGCTGCGCGCCACTCTCGACCAACTCGCCGGACTTCCCCCGGCGCTGGTCATCACCGGCGAGGCCGACGTCCTGCGCGACGAGGGCGAGGCCTACGCCGGCAAACTCCGCCAGGCCGGAGTTCCGGTCACCGCCATCCGCTACCAGGGCATCATCCACGATTTCGTCATGCTCAACGCCCTGCGCGGCACCCACGCCGCGGAGGCCGCCATCACCCAGGCCATCACTACGCTGCGAAATGCCCTGGGCACCAACTGATCACCATCCCCGGTGGTTCGCAACAGCACAGCCGGCCACCGGGGACCTCAGGCCGCTCACGCCATACCCGGCCGACCAGTATCGGGGCCCGGCTATTCGGCCCCTTCGCTCGCATCGCGAAGCGCGGCAGGCTGTACAGGTATGACCATTCCCGAGAAACGGGTCAACGCCGGCTTCCTCGGAGAAGTCGGCTATTTGGTGTTGCGGTCGGAGAGTTCGGCGTCGACCAGTTCGAAAACCTCGGCTATGACGCGGAGTTGGGTGGGGGTGAGCAGGTCTACGAAGTCGCGGCGGACTTCGGTTACATGGCCGGCGGAGGCGGCGCGCAGGCGTTGCATACCCTCGTCGGTGAGGTGAGCGCGGACGCCTCGGCCGTCCTCCTCGCAGGAGGTGCGGCGGACCATGCCCGCGGATTCCATGCGCCGGATCTGGTGTGTGAGACGGCTTCTGGAGGACAGGACGCCGTCGGCGAGATCGCTCATCCGGAGAGAACGGTCAGGAGCTTCGGACAGCAGCACCAGAATGCGGTACTCGGCGACGCTCAGGTCGCTGTCACGCTGAAGCTGACGATTCAGTTCCGCCATCAGGCGCTGATGGCCGTCCATGTAGGCGCGCCAGGTCCGCTGCTCGGCCGAGCTGAGCCACCTCGGCTCTGCCGCCGTGCGACCGCTCGGTTCCTCGATCATCCGGACAGTCTATTTGCCGGGCCGATCCGCACCGACACCTCAGGGGCCGGTCCACGTCACGATCGTTGGGCGGCCCGGCCCGTTCTTCAGTTCGGCGCGCTCCGCAACACGCTGCGATCCAGGTCGGCGGGACGGCGGAAGCCCGAAAGTCCCATCGATGCGTCGAAATCGGCCAGCAGCAGGCGCAGGGCGTGGCGGACGCCGTCGCGACCGGCCAGGCCGAGGCCGTACGCCCACGGACGTCCGTAGAGCACGGCCTTCGCCCCCAGCGCCAGAGCGATCATGACGTCCGAACCGGTGCGCACGCCCGAATCGAACAGGACGTCGGCCCGGTCGCCGATCGCGGCGACGATCTCGGGCAGGGCGTCCAGTGCGGCGATCGAGCCGTCGACCTGGCGGCCGCCATGATTGCTCACCACGACAGCGTCGGCGCCCGCATCGATCAGTTCGCGGGCGTCGGTGGGATGCAGGACGCCCTTCACCGCGATCGGCAGATCGGTCCACTCACGCAACCGCCCGATGTCCGCGGCACGCAGGGTGTGGTTGCCGAACAGTCCCACCCAGGTGAGCACGGCTATCCGCATGGCCTCCTCGCTCTCCTCCGGCGGGGTGGCGAGTTTCGCGCGGAAGACGGGGTCGGAGAGGTAGTTCGCGATGCCCTTGCCCTGCAGGAAAGGCAGATGTCCGAGTTCGAGATCGCGTGGGCGCCAACCCATTCCGGGAGTGTCGGCGGTGACGACGATGGCCCGGGCCCCGGCCCCGGCGGCCCGTTCGACCAGTGATCGGGCCAGATCGTGATCGTTGGGCCAGTACAGCTGGTACCACCACGCGCCCGCGGCCGCACCGACCTCCTCGATCGGTGTGGAGGACGCGGTCGACAGGACCATGCCGACACCCAGTTCCCGGGTGACCTCCGCGACGAGCGTCTCACCCTGTTCGCGCAGCAGCTCCAGCACACCGATCGGCGCGGTGAGCACCGGCGCCGCGAGCTTCGTGCCCAGCACCTCGACCGACAGCTCCCGCCCGCCGGGACCGCTCGTCCCGCGCCACATCCGCGGCACCAGCCGATGCCGATCGAAGGCGGCCGCATTCGCCGCCGCGGTCCGCTCCGCCGAGGCGCTGCCCGCCACATACGCGTAGGCCACCGCATCCAGCTGCTCGCGCGCCCGCCGCTCCAACCCCGCGGCCGACATCGGCAGCTCCGGAACCACGCCGGACAACCCGGCCAGATAGATTTCGTTCTGGAAGTCGGCGAAGCTGCTCATTCGGGCAACGCTAGCCTGCCGCGTCGGCCCGCGGATCGGGTATCCGCACCCGCGACGCATCGAATTCCAGCGGCCCGGCGCAAGCCCCCTGAACTTCACCGTGCGGACAGCCTGCGCATCCGCGTGGACGCGGCTCGGCGGTGCCACCCGGGTGGGCCCGGGACCGCATCGGAGGCCGGCGCAGTCCACAATGAGCGTCATGTATGCGATCGAGCTGGACGGCTTCGGGGGGCCCGAGGTGATGCGGTGGGCGCAGCGTCCCGACCTGCCCGGTCCAGCGGCCGGGGAGGTGCTGGTCGACGTCACCGCGGCGGGGGTGAACCGGGCGGATGTGTTGCAGCGGCAGGGGTTCTATCCACCGCCGCCGGGGGCCGGCGAAACCCTCGGGCTGGAATGTTCGGGAGTGATCGCGCAGGTCGGGGATGGCGTGCGGGATTGGCACCCCGGTGATCGGGTGTGCGCGCTGCTGTCCGGGGGCGGATACGCCGAGCAGGTGGCGGTTCCGGCGACGCAACTGCTGCCGGTGCCGGAGGGGATGGATCTCGCTGTGGCAGCGGCACTTCCGGAGGTCGCGGCGACCGTCTGGTCGAATCTGGTCATGCGGGCCGGACTGCACGCCGGGCAGCTGCTGCTGATCCACGGCGGCGGCAGCGGGATCGGGACGCACGCCATTCAGGTGGCGGTCAGCCGGGGCGCACGGGTCGCGGTGACGGCCGGATCGCAGGGAAAGCTCGATCGCTGCAAGGAATTCGGCGCGAGCATCCTGATCAATTATCGCGAGGAGGATTTCGTCGCCACTCTCGCCGAATTCGGCGGCGCGGACATCATTCTCGACAATATGGGCGCGGCGTATCTGGGCCGCAATATCGAGGCTCTCGCCGACGACGGCCAGTTGTGCGTCATCGGTATGCAGGGCGGGGTCAAGGGCGAGATCAATCTGTCCACGCTGCTGGGTAAGCGCGGCACCGTGCATGCCACCAATCTGCGCAGACGCCCGGCCACCGGACGATCCAGCAAGGCCGAGATCGTCACCGAACTACACCGCAATCTGTGGCCGCTGATCGCCCAGGGCACCGTAGTCCCGGTCGTGCACGCCGAACTCCCCGTCACCGAGGCCGCCGCCGCGCACGAACTGCTCGATTCCGCGGAAACCGTCGGCAAGGTCATCCTGCGGATACGCGAGGAGGACTGACCCGCAACCGCGCCGAACCCGTCGTCTTCGGCACAACGCGACAACTGATTTCGCAACAACATGGGTAACTCGTCGGGCACGCCCGAACACCGACCACACCCCCAACCGCCGGCCCGAAGCGAAAATCTCGAGGCACCCGACGGCACGCTGAAATCGCGGAGAGGCGGGCGAGCGCCTTACCTCAGTCCAGCGAGGTGAGCGCCCGGCCGAGCTGGTCGATCTCGAATTTCGTTGTGTACGGTGCCAATCCGATGGTCACCGCGCCGCCCTCGTCGTTCACGCCCAGCGCGTCGAGCAGACGACTCCCGCCGTGCGCACCGGACAGCGTGCCGATGCGCAGATCGGCGAGTTTCGCGGACACCTTCTCGGCCTGCAATCCGGAGATGGTGAAACTCACCGTCGGGATACGGGTGGAGGCCCGGCCGATGACGGTCAGGTTCGGGATGCGATCGAGCACCTCCATGAGGTGCTCGAACAGGTGATCATGATAGTCCTGCAGCGAGGTGATCGACATCTCGAGCCGCTCCCGCCGGGAGCCGGTGGCCTGCTCGTCCAAACCGGCCAGATAGTCGATCGAGGTGGTGAGTCCGGCCAGCAGCGCGTACTGATGCCCACCGACCTCGAGCCGCTCGGCGCCCTTGGCGTACGGATTCAGCGACATCGACGGAATCCGGTCCAGGAAGGCCGGATCGCGGAACACCAGCGCACCGATCTGCGGACCACCCCACGCCGGAGCCGACAGGGCGACCACGTCGGCGTTGAGATCGTCGATATCGATCAGCGCGTAGGGCGCGGCGCCGAAGCAGTCGGCGACCAGCAGCCCGCCGACGTCGTGCACGCGATCGGCGGCCACCCGCACCGACGGGGCCGAACCGACGATCGGCGAGGCGGCGGTCAGCGCGACCAGGCGCGCGGTCGGCCCGATCAACTCCTCGAACTGCCAGGCCGGCATCTCACAGGTCTCGATCTCCACCTCGGCCCAGCGCACGTGCGCCCCATACCGATTCGCGATCCGCAGCCACGGCGCGACATTCGCCTCGTCGTCCAGGCGCGAGAGCACGATCCCGGTGCCCAGGCCGAGCCGGGAGCTCAGCGATTCGGCCAGCCAGGCCAGCAGGACCGCCCGATCCGGACCGAGCACGACGCCCGCCGGATCACCGCCGACCAGGTCCGCTACGGCCTCTCGGGCCGCGTCCAGGATGGCGCCGCTACGCCGGGCGGCGGCATGGCGATTCGTGTGCGAAAAGGCCGACGTGCGGAAACCCGTTGAGACGGCACGCGATACCGAATCCGGAACAAGCATGCCCGCCTGCGGGTCGAGATGGATCCACCCGTCGCCCAGGGACGGTATGAGGCCCCGAACCCGTGCGACGTCGTAAGTCATGCAGGCCACTCTAAGCGCAGGGGGCAAGTCGGCGTAACCGTGTTCACGGCAAACGACCGGTCGCACACTGACGAGGGCAGTGCCGCGGAACCCGCGCCGAGCGGGCTACCGGGTGGGAGATCACGCAACATGGGTAACCGACTTTCAGCAAACCGAGCACCACATACGATGCGGACACGACCGCCACAGAATACTGTGTTCAATTTGCCTCCGCTTCGCTCCGGCTGTTCGCGGCCCCCGAGGTCTCACCGCTCGGCCCCATGTCTCGTTCCCCACACCCGCCACGCCTGCGAACGGCGCGACGGGCCGCGAACCCGCCTACCCGCCTACCCGCTTAGCGCATCGCGCTCGAACCGGACATGATGGAGGCCATGACGCACTCGGACGGAGAATCGGATTCCATCGTGGTGATCGGACCCGACGGCCAGCCGCTGGTCGTGCCTGCCAGTTCCCGCGGTGCATCGCCGCTCACCGGCCAGGTGGTCGGCGAAGGCGCTGCCGGGGTCGGCGAAGAGGAGGCCAAGGAGGAGTCGCTGGCCGATATGGTCGAGCAGCCCGCCAAGGTCATGCGGATCGGCACCATGATCAAACAGCTCCTGGAAGAAGTGCGGCACGCGCCACTCGACGATGCCAGCCGCACCCGGCTGCGCGAGATCCACAAGACCTCGATCCGCGAACTGGAACAGGGCCTGGCACCGGAGTTGCGCGAGGAACTGGAGCGGCTGGCGCTGCCGTTCGGCGAGGGCACCATCCCCTCCGACGCCGAATTGCGCATCGCCCAGGCCCAGCTGGTCGGCTGGCTGGAGGGTTTGTTCCATGGCATTCAGACCGCGCTGTTCGCGCAGCAGATGGCCGCCCGCGCGCAGCTCGAACAGATGCGTCACGCACTCCCGCCCGGAATGCACGTTCCGCGCGAGGGCGGTCAGCAGGGGTCCTCGGGAGTCAGTGGCCAGTACCTGTAGAGCGGCATCCGTCTTCCGCTACAGTCGAGCACTGTGCCTGCAGCTGCCCCTGCCGAGTCGGCGGTCGCCGAACAGAGCCCGGCCGACGTCTCGGTAGCCATAGTGTCCGATTCCCAATCGTTCCGGCGTGCGTTCAAGGATCTGCGCGACGGCTTCTCCCAGCGTGAGCTATGGCTGTCGCTGGGCTGGCAGGACATCAAACAGCGCTATCGGCGATCGGTCCTGGGCCCGTTCTGGATCACCATCGCGACCGCGGTGCAGGCGGGCGCGATGGCGGTGCTCTATTCGACACTGCTGGGTCAGGACCTCCGGGCGTACGTGGCGTATGTGACGGTCGGCCTGATCACCTGGAACATCATCCAGAACAGCATTCTGGAGGGCTCGGAGATCTTCATCGCCAATGAGGGGTTGATCAAACAACTCCCGTCGGCGTTGAGCGTGCACGTCTACCGGCTGGTGTGGCGGCAGCTGCTGTTCTTCGCGCACAACCTGATCATCTACGTGATTCTCATCCCGGTCGCGGGCCTGTGGCATCACCTGCATTGGAGTGTGCTGCTGGCGATTCCGGCGATCGCGTTGATCTTCCTCAACGCCATGTGGGTGACGTTGGTGTTCGGCATCTTCGCCACCCGCTACCGCGATATCGCGCCGATCCTCAGCAGTATGACGCTGATGCTGTTCGTGCTGACGCCGGTGATGTGGAATACCAAGTCACTCGCCGATCACACCGGCGCGATCGGCGAACGCGCCCGGCTGATCGAGATCATTCCCACCTATCACTATCTGGAGATCGTGCGTGCCCCGCTGCTCGGTGAGCCGTCGAGCCTGCTGAGCTGGGTTGTGGTGCTGGGCATCACCGTGGTGGGCTGGGCGGTGGCGATCCTGGCCATGAAGCAGTTCCGTTCTCGCGTCCCGTACTGGGTGTAAAGGGCCATATGACCGAGCGAGTGAGCATCGAAACCCATGACGCATGGGTGGAATTCCCGATCTTCGACGCCAAGTCGCGATCGCTGAAGAAGGCGTTCCTGGGCAAGGCGGGCGGCGCGATCGGACGCAATCAATCCGACGTGGTGGTGGTCGAGGCGCTGCGCGAGATCACCCTGTCCTTCTCCGAGGGCGATCGCGTCGGGCTCGTCGGGCACAACGGCGCGGGCAAATCGACTCTGCTGCGGCTGCTTTCGGGGATCTACGAACCCACCCGCGGCAGTGCGCAGGTGCGCGGGCGGGTCGCGCCGGTATTCGATCTGGGCGTGGGCATGGATCCGGAGATCTCCGGATACGAGAACATCATCATTCGCGGGCTGTTCCTCGGACAGACTCGCAAGCAGATGCTGGCGAAGGTCGACGAGATCGCCGAATTCACCGAACTCGGCGAATACCTGAGCATGCCGCTGCGCACCTATTCGACCGGTATGCGGGTGCGCCTGGCGATGGGCGTGGTGACCTCCATCGACCCGGAGATTCTGCTGCTGGACGAGGGTATCGGCGCGGTCGACGCGGATTTCCTGAAGAAGGCGCGCAACCGGCTGCGCGATCTGGTGGCCCGCTCGGGCATCCTGGTATTTTGCAGCCATTCCAACGAATTCCTCGCCCAGCTCTGCGATTCCGCGATCTGGATCGATCACGGCACCGTGCGGATGCGCGGCGGCATCGAGGAAGTGGTGCGGGCCTACGAGGGTCCGGAGGCCGGTGACCACGTCGCCCAGATACAGCGCGAACTCGCACGGGAACTGGAGCACAATCGTTCATGAGTGATCAGGTCTCGGGTGACGGCGCGCAGCTGTCCGGCCCCGGTCCGACGTCCCGGATCGTCGCGGTGGTCGTCACGCACAAGCGTCGCGAACTGCTCGCCGAATCGCTGAAGGTGCTCACCGCGCAGACACGTCCGATCGATCACCTGATCGTCGTGGACAACGCCAACGAGCCCGAGGTCGGCGAACTGGTGCGTGAGCAGCCGGTGGAGTCGACCTATCTGGGTTCGGAGCACAATCTGGGCGGCGCGGGCGGTTTCGCGCTGGGCATGCTGCACGCGCTGACGCTCGGTGCGGACTGGGTGTGGCTGGCCGATGACGACGGACGTCCCGAGGGGCCCGAGGTGCTGGCCACGCTCGCGGACTGCGCGACGGCGCACGGCCTGGCCGAGGTGTCCCCGGTGGTCTGCGATATCGACGATCCGGATCAGCTGGCCTTCCCGCTGCGCCGCGGTGTGGTGTGGCGGCGCCGGCGTTCGGAGCTGTACACCTCCTCGGAAAGCTCGGACGGCGAGGAGGATCTGCTGCCGGGTATCGCCTCGCTGTTCAACGGCGCGCTGATCTCCGCTCGCGCGGTGGACGTGATCGGCGTGCCGGATCTGCGGTTGTTCGTACGCGGTGACGAGGTGGAGGTGCATCGGCGTCTGGTGCGTTCGGGTCTGCCGTTCGGAACCTGTTTGCGCACGGCCTATCTGCACCCCAACGGGTCCGCGGAGTTCAAGCCTATTCTGGGCGGACGCATGCACACCCAGTATCCGGACGATCCGGTGAAGCGGTACTTCACCTACCGCAATCGCGGATATCTCATGGCACAGCCCGGTATGCGAAAGCTGTTGCCGCAGGAGTGGGCCCGATTCTCGTGGTTCTTCCTGGTACAGCAGAAAGATCCGGCGGGTCTGCGAGAATGGTTGCGCCTGCGGCGGCTCGGGCGGCGCGAGCAATTCCACAAACCCGGTTAGACCAGCACTTTCTTTGGAGGCACGGCGTCGTGAGCGAACCACCCTACGGGCAGCCTTGGCAGCCGAACAGCCCACAGCCGAGTCCCGGTGCGCCGCAGTCGCCCAACGGACACAGCACGCAGGGCACACCGCAGCCGCAGACCGGTCCGGGGCAGACCGCGGTGCCGCAACCGGGTTACCCACAGCCGCAAGGTAATTCGGTGCCGGGCTATCCGCAGGTCGGCTATCAGCAGCCCGGTTACCCACAGCCGCAGAACATTTCCTCGCCCGGGATTCCGCAGCCGGGTTACCCGCAGCAGGGCGTTTCCCAGCCCGGCTATCCGCAGCAGGGCGTTCCGCAGCCGGGTTACCCGCAGCAGGGCATTCCGCAGCCCGGCTATCCGCAGCAGGGCATTCCGCAGCCGGGATACGGTGCGCCGAATCCGGGTGCGCCACAGCAGTTCGGTGGTCCGGCGAATCCCTACGGCGGGCAACCCGCTCCGTACCCGCAGCCGAACTACGGTGCGCCGCAAGCGGATTTCTTCCAGCCGCAGCCCGGACCGCCCGGAATCGTGGTGGAGGCGTCGTACTTCCCGATGCAGGCCCTGCTCGCGCTGAGCAGCCCGAGGATTCTGCTGAACGGGCAGGAGGTGCCCGGAGCACGTTGGGGCACAACACATATCCCGGTCGGCGCGGGTCAGTACCACGTACAGGTCAAGACCAAGTGGATCTGGGATTTCGGTCCGGGTGACGCGGTCGTACCCGTCGCCGACGGGCAGAGCACCAAGGTCTACTACCGCTCACCGGTGATGTGGATGCTCAAGGGCGCGATCGGCCCGGTACCGCAGAAGACGCCCGGCGTCACGGCCATGTACATCATCTGGGGCGTCCTGGCGGTTCTGATCCTGCTCGAGCTCTTCGTCGGCCTGGCCGCGTAAGCAGCCGCCGCAAAATTCCGTTGCGGTCCGGATAAGGGACTGCGACAGTAGGTATCACAGTTCAGCAGCCATCGAAGGGCAGGAGGTGAGATACGTGAAGGCGAATTTCCGGTCAGGGGGGACCGGGCTGCGAGGTGGTGAGGCGACCCTCGTTGCCACACCCATCTCCCTCCGCTTCCCGTTGCGCTGAGTCCTGCGCGCGGCGACCGGACCGCCCTACCGGCCGGTCGCCCGCGACACCTCTCTCCGTCGACGCGACCCCTGTCCGCACGGCTGGAATACAGCCGTTTTCGCTGGGTATGCACGGCTGTTCGATACCGGCTGGGTCCCGGCCCGCGCGATCCCTGCGGATTATCCGCAAGGGGAGCGAACGCATCGCGACACCCACCGGGCTCTCGCGTGCGCGCTGCCGCGGGCGGATACCAACATCGGTGGCCTGTGCACCGGTGAACTGATTCTCCGCCATCCGATTTCGCCGAATCCGTCCGATAGTCCGGTCGAGCTCGCGCAGTGTGACGTTATATGCAACTGATTGCATAGTCACCGACTGTGGCTTAGTGTGCGTTTCAGGTCGATCCGGACACCGGCGGCGGCTCATTCGAGATCATCGAGTGGGAGCGACGCCGAGAAGATTGGAGACAGGCATGACGAACGCAGCAAAGCCGCTATCGGGCAGGACCATGATCATGTCCGGCGGCAGCCGGGGCATCGGACTCGAGATCGCCAAGCGTGCCGCCACCGACGGGGCCAATATCACCCTGATCGCCAAGACCGATCAGCCGCATCCCAAGTTGCCCGGCACCATCCACACCGCCGCCGCGGAACTCGAGGAAGCGGGCGGCGTCGTGCACAAATTCGTCGGCGATGTGCGCGATGACGAGGGCGTTGCCCGCGCGGTGCAGGAGACCGTGGACCGGTTCGGCGGTATCGACATCGTGGTGAACAACGCCTCCGCGATCGATCTCGCGCCCACCGAACAGCTGTCGATGAAGAAGTACGACCTGATGCAGGACATCAACTGCCGCGGCAGTTTCCTGCTGTCCAAACTGAGCATTCCGGCGCTGCGGGCCTCGGCCGAGGCCGACCGCAACCCGCATATCCTGACTCTCTCGCCGCCGCTGAACCTGGACCCGAAGTGGGCCGGCGCCTCGCTCGGCTACACCATCGCCAAATACGGAATGTCGCTCACCACACTGGGTTTGGCCGAGGAACTGCGCAAGTACGGCATCGGGGTGAACTCATTGTGGCCGCGCACCACCATCGCCACCGCGGCGGTCCGCAACCTGCTCGGCGGCGACGAAATGGTCTCCACCTCGCGCACTCCCGACATCTACGCCGACGCCGCGTACCTGGTGCTGACCTCACCCGCCAAGAGCGCCACCGGCAACTTCTACATCGATGACGAGGTACTCGCCGAACACGGCATCACCGACCTGGACAAATACCGGGTGACCCCGGGCGGCGGACCGCTCACCACCGACCTGTTCCTCTGATCCGGTCCGCGCCCGGACGCCGTGCCAGGTCCGGGCCGGACTAGTCTGGGGTGCCGTCAGCGATGGACTTCCCGACCGAGGAATGCACTGGTAGATGGCGCCGCCCCGCAAGCACGACACCGACGCGATCCTGGACGCCGCCCGCAGCCTGGTGCTGCGGGACGGTCCACGCGCGGCCAGCGTCGCCGCGATCGCGGCGGCCAGTGGTGCGCCGGTCGGCACGCTCTACCACCGGTTCGGCAACCGCAACGGCGTCCTCGTCGCGACCTGGATTCGGGCCCTGGAACGTTTCCAGGCCCGCGCGCTCGCCGCGGCCGAACATCCCGACGCGCTCGAGGCAGCGGTCGGAATGGCAGTAGCGGCAATAGTTTTCGCCCGCAACCTGCCCGAGGACGCGCGCCTGCTGCTGCAGCTGCGCCCTCGCGACCTGCTCGACGGCGAACCCGAATCCGATTTGCGCCACCGGCTCGAGCAGATGAACGCCCCCCTCGTCGCCCACATCCAGCGCCTCACCCGAGAGCTGTTCCACAGCACCGACCCTCGCGATCTGGACCGCGTGGCCAATGCCGTGGTCGACCTCCCCAACGCCGCCCTGCGCCGCCACGCCCGCCAAGGGAAACTACCCTCTTGGCTCGAAGACGACGTCGCCGAGGCAGCCCGAATCCTCTTGACCGCCAGCCGGCCCCGCGACGACAACTGACCTCGCGACCACGAGTTCCGCCGCCCACGGCAGGACACCCAGGATCACCTGCGTTCCGCACACCCCGAGCAATGCCCACTCCGAGGCCGCTCCGCTCCGCCACCCCGGGCCTGCACTGACCGGAGCAGAGAGGGGAGGGGCGGGGTTGGAAAAGGTCCCCGCCCCGCCGCAGCGAAGCGGAGGCCGAAGCTACAGCACCGAAATTACAGCTCGTACAAGCGTTCCCAGTTTTCCCGGCTGGTGAGTTCGGGCATGGCGGTGCGGTATTGCCGGCTCAGGGCGGGGAGTTCGCGGCGGAGCCGGCGCAGGACGCGGATGGTGCGCAGCAGCAGGGCGCGAGCCTTGGCCTTGTCCCGCTTGCGGATTCGCACACCGGACTGGGAGGCGTCGGTGACCATGACGTGGTTGAACAGGGCCACGTGCCACCAGTGCGCATCCTCGCGGGTGACGGCCTTGAGGCCCGGCTGGGTACGGCCGGTCCACTGCTGGATCGCACGCTTGATCAGCACCAGGACCGGGCGGCTGGGATCGCCGACGTCGCGGCGCACCTGGATGTCGGCGGACCGGACCGGAGCCGTCGCGGCCGGATGTTTGACCGTCTCCTCGTACTCCGAGCGAGTCCCGCGCGCGGCGGCGAGGGCCGCGATTCCGCCGTCCCGCAACACCTTCGGGCCCTTCAGGAAATCCTCGATGCCCTGCAACGTGGTGTGCACCAGGCCGTACTGCATCGCGACGAGGTGTTCGGCCAGAGTCCGGAATAGTTGGCGGGTAACGACTTTGGGATCCAGGTCGGTATGCATCGACCCGACGATGAGCGAGTTGCGCATGCTGAAATAGCGCGCCCAGTCGTCGTAGTCCTTCCAGTAGAAGTCCGCGTGCCACACCGCGGCGTTCGGCAGCGTCACCGTCACGAAACCCGCCTCGCGGGCCCGGATGCCGTATTCCACGTCGTCCCACTGGAAGAAGATCGGCACCGGAAGCCCGATCCGGTCCACCACCTCGGCCGGGATCAGGCAGGTCCACCAGGCGTTGTAGCCCGCGTCCACCCGGCGTTCCTGATTGCGTTTGAGCATGCTGGTGTTGCGCAACGCCTTGGGCACCTTCTGACCGTGCCTGAGCTCGCCCAGATGCACCTCCTCCGCGCCGACGTTGAGGTAGTCGGGGTTGAGCAGGAACAGCATCTGCGCGCCGACCAGTGTCGGCTCCACGGTCAGATTGGCGAAAGCCTGAAGTCGCACAACGGTTTCCGGCTCGCAGAGGATGTCGTCGTCCATCAGGATGATGTCGGCGTGCTCGGAATCGGCGAAACTGCCCGGCGCGGACACCTCGTACAGGCCGCGCGTGAAGCCGCCCGCGCCACCGAGATTGGGCTGGCGGATGTAGTGCAGCTTCTCGCCGAACCGCGGCGCGGTCTCCTGGTACAGCGGACGGTTCTGCACCAGATCGGTGCCCTGATCCACCACGTACACCGCGGTCAGCGCCGACAGCACCACCGGATCCGAGGCCAGTGCCGCGACGGTGTGCGCGCAGTCCTCGGCTCGGTTGAACGTGCAGATCGCGACGGCCAGCGGGCGCACGCGTTCGGGGGCGGGTGCGCTCCAGGCCAGTTCGCTGATGCCGAGTTCGCCACCTACAGCGTCGAATTCGAGCCACAGCGCACCGCCGTCGACGTACTGGTCCAACGGTGCGCGCAGCACGACCCGGCCATCGCTCGACACGTCGGCGGAGTCGATGATGCGGCGGTGCCCGGCGATATCGGAGGCCGCCAGCCGGATGCGCGCCCGATCACCCACCTCGAGGGTCATCGCGACCTCGACCTCGGTCACGGTGGTCCACCGCTGCCAGTAACTGGCGGCGAACCGGCCGAAATAGGTGTTGGTATGCGCGCTGACCCCTTTGTCCAGCCGTAACGACAGCCGCTCACGCCGTGATTTGCCTTTGACCACCGCATACAGTTCGTCGCTGATCTTGGGCGCGGGGCCGGTGAACACGCCGCGCGCCAGCACCAACCGGTCCGGCGCGAGGTTTTCCGCGGCCCGCACCCCCGGCGTGGGGGCGACGGAGCGCCGGTCGTTCTCGGTCACGGCCTGACCAGCCGACTGTTCCATACTGGATTTCCCTCTGTGTTTCGTCTGCTCGGTGATTCCTGTGCGGCGGCAATCATTATCGCCGACTCACGCCTGGTTGTCGGGGCGGGCCGCCGACGCGCCGGTGAACACGAATTTGTCGTATGCCCAATAGCGGAAAATAACGGCCACGATCTGACCGATGAGTGTGCCCGAGATGTTGTCCGACAGCGGCGTCGAAAGATGCAGCACATACCGGGAAAACCCCAGGCAGCCGAGCTGCAATGCGATGGCGATCAGGTTGAACACGGTGTACAGCAGATATTCGCGCGCCGCGCTGCCGCCCTTCTTGTGCGCGAAGGTCCACCATTTGTTGCCGAAATAGGTGACCACCGTCGCGACCGCGATCGCGATGATCTTCGCGATCAGCGGCGAGCGGTACAGCACACCGTGACCGCCCCAGAACACCAGCAGGTTGTAGGTGCCCGCGTCGACCAGGAACCCGATCCCGCCGACCACCAGAAATGCTCCGCCGGTCCGCAATGCGGCGATCAACCTGCCGAGCAGGGCAGCACCGGATCTCCCGGTTTCCTCGGCCACTATCTCACTCCGGGACACGCTGCAATCTTCGCCTCCGCTCCGTTCCGGCATGTTCGCGGCCCCCGAATCTCACCGCTGAGCCCGTGCCCGGCACTCATTCCTCGCACCCGGCAGCGTCGGACCGGCGACGGGCGCGAGCCGCATTCCGTCCTGCGCCCCGGCGTGTACGCGGTCACCCGAGTCTCACCGCTCGCCCCGTGCCGCGCACCAGCCACGCGTCCGCCCTACGAGACGTGGAGTGAACCTCCGCGTCGGCGTGGCGCGGGAATCGGAGGGATCATGACACGCCGCGAACTCCCAGCGTTCCGCGAATCGCCCTCGGGGTGGGCCATACCCGCTCCGAAGGCCGAGGGTTCGGCACAGCTCGTATCCAGGGTTCGCGAACAGTGGCCCGTGGGAGCCCTGTAGCCTCCCGGTGTTCGTAATTTCGTCGGCCGATCAAAATACCGAGGGATTGACGGGGTGGACCCCACCGAATTTCGCATCGCCGCTGTGGTGCCGTGTCATAACGAGGAGGCCGCGGTCGCCAAGGTCGTCAGCGACCTCAAGGCTGCCGTGCCGGATATCGTCGTCTACGTCTACGACAATCTGAGCACCGACGCCACCGCCGAGCGGGCTCGCGAAGCGGGTGCGATCGTGCGCACCGAGACGACCAAGGGCAAGGGCAACGTAGTCCGGCGTGCCTTCGCCGACATCGAGGCCGACATCTATCTGATGATCGACGGCGACGACACCTACGACGCCGCCGCCGCGCCGCAGATGATCGAGGCCCTGCTGTCCGGGCCCTACGACCACGTACTGGGCGTTCGCCGTGAGGACGCGGGCGCCTCGGCATACCGCACCGGTCACGAAACGGGTAACAAGGTACTCAACGGCGTCGTCGGCAAGGTCTTCGGCGATAACGTCGAGGACATGCTCTCGGGCTATCGGGTGTTCTCGCGCCGATTCGTCAAGAGTTTCCCGGCGGTCTCGCGCGAATTCGAGATCGAAACCGAGCTCACGGTGCATTCGCTGCACCTGCGGGTGCCGCAGACCCAGGTCCCGGTCGGTTTCCGCGATCGACCCGCGGGCAGTGAGAGCAAACTGCGCACCTACCACGACGGCTTCAAGATCCTGGCGCTGATCATCGGCCTGGCCCGGCACGAGCGTCCGGTCGCCTTCTACGGGCTGTTCGGCACACTGGCCTGGCTGATCTCGATCATCCTGACCGTGCCGATCATCGTGCAGTTCTACGAGATCCATTCGGTGCCTCGATTCCCCACCTTGTTCCTGGCTTTCACCCTGTTGCTGCTGGGCAGTCTGGCCTGGACCGCGGGGCTGATCCTGGACGGCATCCGCCGGTCCCGCCACGAGGCCGCCAGGCTGATGTATCTGCGGTATTCGGCCGTGGGCGCGGCGGTACCCGAATCTGCCGGGCGGGCCGGATGACCACGCAGGCCGAACCCGAAGCAGACCGATCGCCCGCCGACGACGCCGGGCATCGGACCGGAGGCAAGTCCGAAGACGCTGCGGCACAGACGGATTCACCCAAGGGGCGCCGCACCAGCGCCGTGGCGCACTGGGTACGGCGCCACCTGGGCCCGGCCGCGCTCGCGTTCGTCCTGGTCGCCGCGGTCTTCGGCGCGGTGTTCACCGTGCTCACGCCGCCGTTCTGGGGACACGACGAACTCACCCAGTTCGGCCGGTCCTACCAGGTCGCGCACGGCGGGTTCGGACCGCAGCGGATCGCGGACTCGCGCGGGGTCGCCTACGGCGGGCAGATTCCGGTGAGCATCGACGCGATGATGAACTACGCGTTCCGGGACTACAACCGCAAACCGCCCGAACCCGCACCGCTGTCCGCCGGTCGCGCACAGTACGACCGGCTCGGGGACGCGCCGGTCTCCTCGGCGACCAAGCAGATGTGGTTCACCAATACCGCCGCCTACTCCCCGGTTCCGTACGTGCCCGCGGCCGTGGGCCTGCGCATCGCGGAGGCGGCGGGGCTGAACGTCGGGCAGACGGTGCTGCTGACCAGGCTCGCCGGACTGATCGCCTATCTGGTGCTGGTCGCATTCGGACTGCGCGCGTTGCGCGGATATCGGGTGCAGTGGCTGGCGTTCACGGTGTCGGTACTGCCGATCGCGCTGTTCCAAGCCGGTACGGTCACCGCCGACACGATCACCAACGCACTCGCCGTTCTGGTCTCCTGCCTGCTGGTGAAGGGTCTGTTCCTGAACGCGCGCCTGTCGCGCGGCGAGGTCGTGGCCGCACTGTTCGCCACGATCGCGCTACCGCTGAGCAAACCGACCTATGTCCTGCTGGCGATGCTGCTCGCGCTGATTCCCGCGCGGCAGTACGGATTCGGCCGCGTCCTGCGCTGGATCCCGTGGTGCTTCGCGGTTCTCGGGGCGGCGCTGTTCGCGGCGTGGATGAAGATCGCCGCGCCGGTCGGTGACGGGATGGGCCTGATGCGGCCTCCCGCGCAATGGCATTCGGTGCGGCCGGGCGATCAGTTGCAGTTCATCCTGGAACATCCGGGGCGGTTCACGCAGATCTTCATCCACAGCATCTGGCTCCGGGATCAGAACTGGTTCACCCAGTTCTTCGGTGAGCTCGGCTTCGCCTATGTCGAGGTGCCGGCGCTGTCGATCGTGGCCTGCCTGCTGGCATTCGCGGTGAGCGCCGGGATCGCCGAGCGGATGTCCGCGGCGCGGCTGCGCATCGCGATCGTCGCGCTGGTGATCGTGGCGAGTGTCGCGATGATCTATGTGACGCTGTACATGTCCTTCTCGCCGGTCGGGTTCTATCTCGTCGACGGGGTGCAGGGGCGCTACTTCGTCCCGCTGGCCATCGTGGGCCTTGCGGTGCTGCTGCGCTGGATACCGTTGCGGCTGACCGACTCCGCCGGTCGCACACCGGTGCGCGGTCCGGCCGTGGTGATCGTCGTGGCGACGATCGTGGCGCTGGTGGCCGCGGTCCTGAAGTACCGCTTCATGGTCTGGGGCTGACCGGCCGGGGCGCGGGTTACAGAACCCGCTCCCCCGCTTCGGCATACGCGTTTTCGACGGCGGCCTTGCCCGGCCGCCACCAGGTTTCGTTCTCGCGATACCACTCGATGGTGGCGGCCAGTCCGGCGCGGAAATCGCCGTATCGCGGCGTCCAGCCGAGTTCGGTGCGCAACAGGCTCGCGTCGATGGCGTAGCGGCGGTCGTGTCCGGGCCGATCGGTGACGTGGTCGAAATCGTCCGGATCGCGGCCGAATTCGGTGAGGATCAGCTGTACCACGGATTTGTTGTCGAGTTCGCCGTTCGCACCGATCAGATAGGTTTGCCCGATACGACCGGATTCCAGAATCGTCCAGACCGCCCGGTTGTGGTCCTCGACGTGAATCCAGTCCCGGATCTGATTGCCCGCGCCGTACAGCCGCGGCCGCACATCATCGATGAGATTGGTGATCTGACGCGGAATGAACTTCTCCACATGCTGATACGGACCGTAATTATTGCTGCAGTTGGAGATCGTCGCGCGCACCCCGAACGAACGCACCCAGGCCCGCACCAGCATGTCGCTCGAGGCCTTGGACGCCGAATAAGGACTGGACGGATTGTAAGGAGTGTTCTCGGTGAATGCCGGGGACTGCGCGTCCAGGTCGCCGTAGACCTCGTCGGTGGAGATGTGGTGATACCGCACGTCGTGCCGCCGCACCGCCTCGAGCAGCGTGTATGTGCCCACGATATTGGTCTGTACGAATGGCCACGGCCGGGCCAGGGAGTTGTCGTTGTGCGATTCCGCGGCGAAGTGCACGACCGCGTCCGAACCGCCCACCAGCCGATCGACCAATTCCGCGTCGGTGATATCCCCGCGCACGAACTCGATTCGATCCGCGATCGAATCCAGCGAGGCCCGGTTACCGGCATAGGTCAGCGCGTCGAGTACCACGACCCGGATATCCGGTCGCTGGGCGACGGTGTGCCGGACGAAGTTCGCGCCGATGAATCCGGCGCCTCCGGTAATGAGCAATCGCACGATCACCGATGATATCCGCCGAGCGGATACCCTGAGTGCGCGCCGTGTCAATACCTTATTCAGGTCAAGTTTCCAGCACTGGATACCTTCATTCGGTGTGATGTTCATCACTAGAGGCACCCGACCGGTGGTCCGGTAGCTTGCCCAAAACCGTACGCGCGCTGCGATTTTCGGCAAGCTCACAAACCGCCGGTACCGCTCGGTGAACAGAATTTGAATTAAGGGTCACGGTCGATTCACCGGGCGTTAGCTGACCTGGATTTCGATTCCCTGGTCCCCCCGATTCGAAACCACCGAGGTTCCACGAACATGTTGATGAGGAAATTCGCCGCGACGTCGGCCCTGGTGATCGCCGCGCTCGGCATCACCGCTGGCACCGTGAACGCGGCCCCGGCCACCGCCGCCAACGGCGCGGTCGACTACAAGGCCACCACCACCAAGACCGCGACCATCATCAAGACCGATGCCGGTTCGATGGACGTCGAGAACGGCGTCTTCAAGATCAAGGCTGCCAACGGCACCGTGCTGGCCGGAACGCCGCTGAAGTTCCGGGTCGACGACTTCGAGTTCCCGATCGCGGCGAACATCGCCGATCACACCGCGACGCTGACCCCGCAGTTCGACATGCAGCACGCGGTCTACAAGCCGGTCGACCTGCCCTACCAGGACAGCGCGCCGTGGAAGACCCCGTACGACCGTGAGCAGGCCGCGTTCAACCGCATGAAGGACACCATCGGCACCGGCGCCACCATCGGCACCCTGGTCGGTGGCCTGGGCGGCGGCGCGGTCGGTTGCGTGCTCGGCGGCATCGCCGGTGCCACCGTCGCGGCCGCGGCCATCGTCGGCCTGTTCGGTGCGTTCATTCCGGCCGCCGCGATCGGCTGCCTCGGCGGCATCATCGCCGTCGGCGCGCTGGGCACCCTCGCGGGCCAGCTGCTGGTGACCGCTCCGGTCGCGATCGCGGCCGCGGCGCAGTACTTCACCACGATCAACGCGCCGTTCGTCGCGCCCAAGAGCAAGTAATACCGCTCCAGACGGACAGCGCCCCCGCACGGTTCGACCGTGCGGGGGCGCTTTCGCATTCGGGACGTGCGGCGGCCTCGATCGAGTCCTGTTGCGGCGCACGAATTCTCATGCGGTGCGCGCGGGAGTTTCCACCTCGATCCGGGCACGCACGAAACGCGCCACCCGGCCCAGGGCCGACCGGCTCTCGGGCATGTTCGGCAGGATGCTCATGAACGCGTGCACCTGGCCGCGCCACAACTCCAGGGAGTTCGGCACCCCGGCCGCGGTCAGCCGCTCGGCCATCAGTTCGCAGTCGTAGCGCAGCAATTCGTCCTCACCGACGATCAGCAGCGCCGGGGGCAGACTCGCCAGCGCGCCGTTGACCGGCGAGAGCGCCGGATCCAGCAGCCCCTGGACCTTCGCACCGTGCTCGACCACCTGCTCGAGTCCGCAGAGCGGGATGTAGGCGTCGCGCTCCACGTTCATGTAATCCTGTTTGGCCGCGCAGTCCAGGTCCAGCAGCGGAGACAGGCCGACCAGCCCGGCCGGGGACGGCAGACCCGCCTCGACCGCGCGCAACGCGGTCACGAAACTCAGATATCCGCCGGCCGAGTCGCCGGCGAAGACGATCCGGGCGGGATCGACCCCGTGCCGCATCAACCACCGGTACGCGGTCAGGCAGTCCTCGACCGACTCGGCGATGGTGATGCCGGGCAGTTGGCGATATTCGACGTTGACCACCGCGAGGCCGGTGCGCCGGGCGATCGCGGCCGCGATCGGACGATGCGTATCCAGGCCGCACAGGAAGAACCCGCCGCCGTGCAGGTACATCACCACACCGTCGCGCAACGCCTTGCGGGCGCCGGCGGGACGCAGGATCTCCATCCGGAAACCGTTGAGCCACACCTGTTCCCGTTCCACCCCCGCGGGCCCCGGTCGCAAGGCGGAGAGTCCGTCGACGAGTATTCGCGCGGCCGGCATGGTCAGCGGGGTGACCGGATAGCGCCGCACGAACGGTCCTACGAATCCCCGGCAAGCGAATAGCAACATTCGGGAGGTCAGACTGCTCCCGTCTGGATTCGCCACGACACCCGATCCGGAATCTCGTACTCCAAGGGCCGTCATCACGCACCACCTCACTCCGGACGCGCCGCATCACCGGCAACCGGAACTCCGGCGGCGAGTTGTCGGCGCTGACATCTCACACGGTGTCGTTTCAGCAGACCACGCAGAAGTGATCTACACAATATGAATCGGCCGGATCGAGCTCCGGATAACCCGCCGTGACGATTTCGCCGCCGAGTCGGAACCTCGTCGAGCCCTATCCCGCCGTAGCTGGCAGACTTGTGTGACATGCGCGGAATCATCTTGGCCGGTGGCACCGGAACACGGCTGCATCCGATCACGCGCGGGGTGAGCAAACAACTGGTCCCGGTCTACGACAAGCCGATGGTGTACTACCCGCTCTCGACCCTGATGCTGGCCGGCATCCGGGACATCCTGATCATCACCACACCCGAGGATGCCCTCTCCTTCACCCGGCTGCTCGGCGACGGATCGCAGTTCGGCATCGCGATCAGCTACGTCGTGCAGCCCGAACCGGACGGGCTGGCGCGGGCGTTCGTCCTCGGCGCCGATCACATCGGCAACGAACCGGCCGCCCTCGTGCTGGGCGACAACATCTTCCACGGGCCGGGCCTGGGCACGCGGCTGCGGCGGTTCCACCGGATCACCGGCGGTGCGATCTTCGCCTACCCGGTGTCCGATCCCACCGCCTACGGAGTGGTCGAGTTCGCCGCGGGCCGTGCGATCTCCATCGAGGAGAAGCCCGCGAAGCCGCGCTCGAGTTACGCCGTCCCGGGGCTGTACTTCTACGACAACGACGTCGTCGAGATCGCCCGCGCACTACGTCCCTCGGCGCGTGGCGAATACGAGATCAGCGATATCAACCGGACCTATCTGGAGCAGAACAGACTCCAGGTGGACGTGCTGGCCCGCGGCACCGCCTGGCTCGACACGGGAACCTTCGATTCGCTGCTGGACGCGGCCAACTACGTCCGTACCATCGAGGAACGCCAGGGCCTGAAGATCGGCGCGCCCGAAGAGGTCGCGTGGCGGATGGGCTATATCGACGACGAACAGCTCGCGCGGTTGGCCGAACCGCTGACCCGCTCGGGCTACGGCGAGTATCTGTTCGGCCTGCTCGCACGCGGGCGCGAGACGAATCCGCCCGAACACGAACAGGATTGGTGAGATGCAGATTCGAGAGTTGTCCGTACCCGGCGCCTGGGAGTTCACGCCGCGGCTGCACGGCGACGATCGCGGGGTGTTCCTCGAGTCGTTCAAGGCCTCGGAGTTCGAGAAGGTGGTCGGGCGGCCGTTCGATCTTCGGCAGGTCAACACCTCGGTGTCCGCGGCCGGAGTGCTGCGCGGTATCCACTACACCGAAACCCCGCCCGGCCAGGCAAAATACGTGACCTGCGTGCGTGGCGCTTTCCTGGACGTCGTGGTGGATCTGCGTCCCGACTCCCCCACCTTCGGCACCTGGGACACCGTGCTGATCGATGATGCGGACCGCCGATCGGTATACCTCTCCGACGGCCTCGGTCACGCCCTGCTGTCCCTCGCGGACGATTCCACCGCCACGTACCTCTGCTCGCTCGAATACTCCCCCGAATTCGACCGCGACATAGACGCTTTCGACCCGGACCTCGCCATCGATTGGCCGACCACCGGCCGCGACGGCCAACCCCTGACCTACGTCCGTTCCCCGAAGGATGCCGCGGCCCCGAGCCTGCGCACACTGCGCGGCTGACCGTCGTTCGCGGACAAAACAATCCGCCGGCATCGGCTCGGATCACCACCGCCGAAATGGGCTGCGGATGGAGAAGTCTCCTTTCACAGCCCATTTCGCTGTTGAACCCTTTCAGCTATCGAGACCCGCACTCAACTCACCCGGTTCCGATACCCCGGACAACGCCAACTCCCGTTCGCGGCTCGTTTCGTCGTTCGGACGCGTGGCGGGTGCGAGGAACGAGTGCCCGACCCGGGGCCGAGCGGTGAGACTTCGGGGGCCGCGAACACGCCGGAGCGAAGCGGAGGCCGAAGATACGGCGGGCAGGAAGTGGGTCAGCGCCACCAGCGCGCCGATGATCGCCACAACGCCGACGAAGATCAGGCCCGGGCGGTAGCCACTCAGGACGGCCGCGGGCGAGCCGTCGGTATGGGCGTCGGACGCGATGATCGCGGTGTTGATGGCAAGGACGATCGCCGCGCCGACCTGCATCGACGTTTGCAGCACGCCGGCGGCCAGACCTTGCTCCTCGTCATCGATACCGGCGGTGGCCTGGATGTTGATCGACGGGAAACCGATCCAGCCGATGCCGACCAGCAGCACTGCGGGCAGGATGACCGCCAGGTAGGACGGGTGCGTGTTCACTCGCAGGAACAGCAGGTAGCCGATGCTCATCGCGATCATGGTGACCGCGATGATCGGGCCGGTGCCGAACCGGTCGACCAGCTTGTCGGAGAACATGGAGGACAGCGCCACCAGCAGCCCCACCGGCAGCAGTGCCATGGCCAGTTGCAGCGGCGACCAGTGCAGCGTGTCCTGTAGATACAGCGTCACGATGAACTGCCAGCTGAAGTACGACCCCGCCAGCGCGCCGATGACCAGACTGGCCCGTACCAGCGTGGCGCGGCGCAGGATGCCGAGCCGGATCAGCGGATGCCGCACCCGCTTCTCCACCGCCACGAAGCCGATGAACAATGCCGCCACCGTGGCGAACGAACCGACCGTGCGGGCCGACGCCCATCCGGCCCGAGGTGCGGAAACCACGGTGTAGACCAGCAGCAGCATGGCCGCGGTGGACAGCAGCGCGCCCAGCAGATCATGTCCGCCCGCTGCGTCAGCGCCCTCGGACCCGCCCTTCCGGCGGTCGCGGGGAACCAGGACGGCCGCGGCGATCAACGCGGCCAACGCGATCGGCACCGGGAGCAGGAAGGTCCAGCGCCAGCCGAGACCTGTCATCAGACCGCCGAACACCAGACCCATGGAGTAGCCGCCCGCGCCGAACACGGTGTAGATGGACAGCGCACGGTTGCGGGCCGGCCCCTCGGCGAAGTTGGTGGTGATGATGGACAAGCCGGTCGGCGCGGTGAACGCCGCGGCCAGCCCCTTGATGAAGCGGGTCGCGATCAGCAGTGCGGCCGAGCTGACCAGCCCGCCCGCGAGCGAGGCCAGGGCGAACACGCCCAGCGCGATCAGGAATACGCGGCGTCGGCCGAGCAGATCGGCGGTGCGCCCGCCGAGCAGCAGCAATCCGCCGTACCCCAGCACATAGCCGCTGACCAGCCATTGCAGGGTCGAAGTGCCCAGGTGCAGATCTTTACCGATGGACGGCAGGGCGACACCGATCATCGAGACGTCGAGTCCGTCGAGGAACAACACGATGCACAGCGTGATCAACATGCCCCAGAGGCGTGCTGACCACCGGGTATCGGCAGCGGAGCTGGCCGAGGACGTTGCCGTGGAAGTCATGACCCGGAACATTACTTGCGTGCGCATTAAATGTGCAAGCATTTAATGCGTTTGCATCGTTCAGTTCGGACCACTAAGATGGCGGCATGACAAAGGCGTCGACAGCGTCAGCGCCGCGAGCGGCAGCACCCACCGCGCTGGTGGGTCAGTGGCGCGAGCTCCTGGACAAACATGCGACGGTGTCCTGCGCTCTGGAGAAGGAGCTGCAGCACCGGCACCGCATCGGCCTGAGCGAATTCGAAACGCTGGACCGCCTGGTCGACGCCGCCTGTGAGACGTACCGGATGAGTGATCTGGCCGCCGACATCTACCTGAGTCAGAGCGCCCTGTCCCGCGCCGTCGCCCGCCTCGAGCGCGACGGCCTGGTCAGCCGCAGCATGTGCAGCGACGACCGCCGCGCCATCTTCGTCTGCCTCACCGACAAGGGCCGCGCCGTCCACGCCGACTCCGCCCACACCCACCGCGAAATCCTGGCCCAGCTCCTCTGAGGCTCCCCCGCCTCACTCCGCCCGCCTCTTCGTGTTGCCGGGGAATGCTCGTCCTCGTTCATGCCGTTCGATTCGAGCCGGGAGGTCCTCGGGAGTGGACTCCCATCGAACGGTCCAGCGGTCTGGTTGTAGCGTCGTTCCAAAGGCGGCGAGCGGTCCCGACTTCGTGGAACTCCGAGTCGGAGGTGCCGACACTCACGCCGGAACTGGTGGCGATGGCCGCAATCCTGGTGTGCCAGGCCGCGATCGACGTCGCCACGTGGCCTGCGGAGCGACCGGTGAGCACCGTGCGGACGATGTCGCGCGTTGGGACGTTGACGGGATTACTTGCGCGGTATGGGATTTGGCGTCGGGTCCGGTGTGTCAGAAGGTGAACTGATTGCCGTAGGAAGTTGTCTGCGTCATTGCCTGTGCGGTGGACACGGTGGTGGTGATGAATGGGACGGCCGCCACTGGGCTGGTGCATTGCGAGACATTCAGCGCGGCATTGTCGAACCTGATTCGGAACGGGAACGCGGTCCTGCCATCGAGCTTGATTGTCGCCGTGGTCGCGGTGGTGACCTGGCCGGGCTCCAAGCTCACGCCCAGGAATTCGCCCAGGCCCAGCAATCCACGGACGCGGGGCCCGAGGCTGCCCCTGGCCGGAGCGCTGATTGCGACGTTCGGCGGCGCGAGTGCTGAGGAATTTCCGGTGGCGAGTATTTGACCGGTTCCGATTCCGACCTTGACGCCGGCTGTACTGATCCCGCAGCCCAGGAGGAACCCCGCGACGGCCTGACCGGACCGGATCGGGTCGCCACCGACGTCGACGGAGTAATCGCCGGAAACCTGTACGGCATGCGAGAACGTCATCAGGACGTTCGGAGTCCGGTCACCCGGCGGGTTCACCCCGATCTTGTCGACCGAGGCCGTCAGATGAACTCCCGCACCGGCGATATTCGCGCCGGGGGATTGGGCCCGACCGACACCACCGCCCCACAGGCCGAGGACGGCCATACATGCCGCAACCGTAGTGGCTGCGGCGACGGTGAGTGGACATCGCATAGCGATCCTGTTCTCTCGGCAGACATCGCAGAAGCGGACCCATGCAGCTATCGGTCGACCAGCATAACGCGGACAGTGGGCCGGACAGCATCGCCGCGACAGGTGTTGCCGACCGGGCATCCCTGCTGTCATGGTGAATCGGGTCGTTGCCACGGGACGCGCGTGCGGCGAATGCCGATCGCACATTCTGGTACGGCAGCAGGATTCATGTCTGGGATTTCGGGTAGGGCTGCGGCCGGAGTTCACCGGTCGCGGTTCTCCCGAGGTGTCAGGGGAGCCGGTCCAGCAGCCACCGTCCCTGTTCTTCGGTCATCCACGAGGATTCGGCGGGTGATGCGGATGTGTACACCTTGACAACCGCACCAATCGCAAGGTACTTCGATGCGAGTACATGGAGTCACCCGTGTTCTTGCGAAACCAGTTGTCGCGGGGGGCGCTCGGGACGGTGGGTCGAGGGCGGGTGCGGAATTATGAGTTCAGGCCTGCGCGAGCCTGTTCGAGGGGGGCGCGGGCGTCGATGGTCACTGCGCGGATACTCTCGAAAGCCTGGCGGTAGCGGGTGATTTCGTTCTCTTTATCGAAATAGGCTGTGCCGGTGTAGTTCTGGACGAAGACCACCGGGGGCTCGGTGAGTTCGCCCGTGGTGTCGTCGAATTCGAGTAGGGTGAAGCTGCCCGAGTCCATACCCTCGTGGTAGCCGGAATCGGTTGGTACGACGCGGATCTCGATATTGGGTAACTCGCACAGTCGGCGCAGGTGGTCGAGCTGGGCGGCCATCACTCCGGCGCCGCCGATGCGGTGCCACAGCAACGCCTCGGTGATCATCGCTTCCAGCCGAAGCGGCTTCGAGTCGCGGGTGAGTACCGCCTGGCGGGCGATTCGCACCGCCACCCGTCGATCGACCTCGACGGACGAGATGTCCGGGCGCGCGCCGGTCAGCACCGCGCGGGCGTAGTCCGGCGTCTGCAACAGGCCGGGAACCAGTTCGTTCTCGTAGCTGGACAGGCGGGTGGCGGCCTCCTCGAGCCCCAGGTACACCTCGAAACCCTCGGCGATCACATCGCTGTACTCGGTCCACCAGCCGCGCGCCTTGGTCTCCCGAGCCAGCGCGATCAGCGGTTCGGCCGCTTCTCCCGAGGCGCCGTAGACCTTGCACATGGCCTCGACGTCCAGGCCGCGCAACGAGGTCTGCCCGGTTTCGATCCGCCAGATCTTGGCCTCGGACCATTCCAGCCGCTGCGCCGCCACCCGCGTGGTCATCCGGGCCTGGTTGCGCAGATCACGCAGGCGCCGGCCCAGCTGGCGGCGGGGCATCGTCGAACCGGTGATCCCGTGCGGTAGACCCATGTACTTCCCCCTGCGTCCGTGCGCCGATCGTACTCGCCATCGCGGCACGCCGAACGGCAAAACCCTTATGCGATACCGGATTCGGCTGTCCGGACCCGAGCTCGGATTGTCGCACAACAAAACGATCTCCCGATATGGGGTGTGGCGCATTCACGCCAACCTCACAGATGAGCCAACCGGGGTTATTTTCGCGGGGGACGCTTCCGGAACCGCCAGAACTGCACCGCTCGCACATCCTCGGACAGCTGGTTGACCGGTTCGGCCACATCGGACAGCGCCTGGAACAGATCGTCCGCCAGTTCGGTGATGTGCTCGACGCGACCGGCCAGACGCGCGGCGTTCACCAGGAACTCCAGCGCCAGCCGCACCACGGCGGCGATAGTGAGTCCCAGCGGCACCGCGACCACCACCAGAAATACGATCCCCAGCGGTAAGGAGACCTGCCACAGCAGCACGGTCAGCACGATCGGCACCGCGATCGCGAAGGCCAGGCCCAGAATGTAGGCCAGCGGCAGCAGGGTGCGGGTCGCGGGCCGCGCGAACTGCACGTCGAGCAGGGCCCGCGCGGCCGACGCACACCATTCACCGAACGCCCCCGGACTCCGGAAGGGCTCCGCGCGCGGCTCCTCGCCCGTACTCCGCGAGCGCAGCGGCAGCCGCTGGGCCACGGATTCGCGCCAGGCGAGGTACTCCTGGTCCGGCTCGACGCTCACGGATTCGCCGGGGTCATCGGTCATATCCGTGATCCTCTACCCGGCCGCGCCCTGCGGCAATGCGATGGCTCCCAGCCGGCGTTAAGAATTCCGTTGGGAATCTGCCAGTCTCAACGGATTTGATTCACAGGCAGCACCTCGGAGATTCACAGGCAGCGGCGAGAAGGTAGGAGCCATGACAGCCGAAGGCGACACCGTCCGGGTGATAGCCGTTATGAATCAGTCCACCCGACTTGTGATGAATTCTACGGCTGCCGAAAAAGTTTCGAGGACTTGTAACACCGCGGATGCCGCATCCCGATATGACTCGTGACCAGCTAGTGACAGCAGCAAGACCAAAGAGCATCGAAGCAGGACCCAGATCTTTACGGGGAATGGAGAAGACAGTGCGTACGACGTTTCCGACTTCCGTCAAGGCGGCCACGCTGGCCGCTAGCGCGCAGGACTACATCCAGCGCGGCTGGACGGTCGCCGAAACGGCCAACGGCATCTGCCTGATCACCGATGAGGATGTATCGGGCATCGAGGTCACCGGCGAACTCGCCGCGGCCGTGCGCCGGTTCTTGCGAGCCAACGACCTGACGGGCCCGGTCATCGAGATCCCGGGAGCCGAGCGCCGCGAGATCCACCTCGTCACCGGTATTGCCAAGGCAGCCATGGCGATCGAGGCTCTGCGCAAGGCAGGCGCAATCGTCCACACCGACGGCGCGGGCATCCCGCTGCCGCCGACTCAGCTCTCGACCGGCGACGCCTGCTGGGGCGTCGCCCCGAGCGAGGCTCGCTGGATCCCACCGGTGGTCGCGCTGGGCGCGGCCGTCCGTTCGGCCACCACCGGACGGCGCAAGCCGCAGCTGGCCCGCATCGCCAGCTGAGCCAAGGCTGAAGTTTCAACAACAAAACCGCGAGAATCACCCGGTTCTCGCGGTTTTGTGTTGTGTATGGCCGTTTACATTTCGGCGGTCGGCGGTGCGGGTGATGATGGTGCTATGACCGACGTCACGAATGCTCCTCGCACCCTGTTGCGCACCTGCCCGCTGTGCGAGGCGGTGTGCGGATTAGAGCTGACCCTCGACGCCGAGGATCACGTCATCGGGGTACGCGGGGATCGGGAGGACCCGTTCAGCCGCGGATTCCTGTGCCCGAAGGGTGCGAGTCTGGGACATCTGGACGCCGATCCGGACCGGCTCACCCAGCCGATGATCCGCGATCGCGCCGATGACAGCTGGCGCACCGCCTCCTGGCAGGAGGCGTTCGATCTGATCGCCGAACGGATTCCGGCGCTGGTCCAGGAATTCGGACGCTCGGCCACGGCGCTGTATCTGGGAAACCCCAACGCGCACACCGTCGCCGGGGCACTGTACGTCCCGGTATTGCTGCGCGCGTTGAGCACTCGCAATCTGTATTCGGCCAGCACCGCCGATCAAATGCCCAAACAGGTCGCCAGCGGACTGATGTTCGGTGATCCGCTGGCCGTTCCGGTGCCGGATCTGGATCGCACCGATTATCTGCTGATGCTCGGCGCGAATCCGTTGGAGTCCAACGGGTCGCTGTGCACCGCGCCGGATTATCCGGGGCGGTTGAAGGCACTGCGCAAGCGCGGCGGTCGGCTCGTGGTGGTGGACCCCCGGCGCACGCGCACCGCGAAACTGGCCGACGAACATCTGTTCATCCGCCCCGGAAGCGATGCCTATCTGCTGTTCGGGATCGTGCACACGCTCTTCGCGGAGAATCTCACCGATATCCGCGTACCGGTCGAGGGCCTGGACGAGGTGCGCTCGGCCGCGGCCGATTTCACCCCCCACGTGGTCGCCGGACGCACCGGCGTCCCCGCGGACACCGTGATCCGGCTGGCCCGTGAACTCGCCGCCGCGCCCAGCGCCGCGGTTTATGCCCGAATCGGTACGTGTACCGCCGAATTCGGCACGCTCACGCAATGGCTGGTGGATGTGATCAACGTGCTCACCGGCAATCTGGATCGTCCCGGCGGGGCGATGTTCGCCACCGCCGCCGCGCTCGGGATCGTGCGGACCCGTCCGTTCCGGCTCGGCCGCTGGACCACTCGCGTCCGCGAATTGCCCGAGGCCATGGGCGAATTCCCGATCGCCGCACTCGCCGAGGAGATCCGCACACCGGGTGAGGGACAGATCCGGGCGCTGATCACCGTCGCCGGGAATCCGGTGGTGTCCGCACCGGGCGGGCCCCGGCTCGCCTCGGCGCTCGCCGAACTGGAATTCATGGTGAGCGTGGATCGATACCTCAACGAAACCACCCGGCACGCCGATGTGATCCTGCCGCCTCCGCGCACCGTGCAGTCGCCGCATTACGACTTCGCGCTGCTGCAATTCGCGGTGCGCAACTACGCGCGCTACTCGCGCCCGCTGGTACCGCTGGGCGACAGCGCCTCGGAGGCGGAGATCCTCGCCCGCTTGGCGATGGCGGTTTCCGGGCAGCAACCCGAACCGAGCCGCGATCCGATCGCCGCCGTCGACGAACTGGTCATCGCCGGAACGCTGCACAAGGCCGGACTGCTGGACCGTCGCGAGGAACTGCACGGAGAGAACAGCACCGAGCAGCGCATCGATATGATGCTGCGCCTGGGCCCGTACGGGGAGTGGAATCCCACCACAGCCGAGGACGACGCCGCCGTCCGCGACGATTTGAATCTCCAAGTGCTGCTGGACAATCCGCACGGCATCGACCTGGGTCCGCTGCGCCCGCGCCTGCCCGGAATCCTGCGCACCGCCTCGCGCCGAGTGGAACTCGCACCGCAGCCGCTGCTGGAGGATCTGTCCCGGCTGCGCGAGCGCCTCGCCGACACCGCACCCGAACTGCTGCTCATCGGCCGGCGTCAGCTGCGTTCCAACAACAGCTGGATGCACAACATCCCGACCCTGGTCGGCGGATCGAACACCTGCACCCTGCACATCCACCCCGACGACGTGGAACGGCTCGGCCTCACCGACCACGCGGTGGTGAAATCCGCGGCGGGCGCGGTCACCGTCCCGGTGGAAGCGACCGACGAGATCATGCCCGGCGTGGTCAGCCTCCCGCACGGCTGGGGCCACGAGGAGAACGACACCCAATCGGTCGCCCGCACCCACCCCGGGGTCAACGCGAACACCCTCACCGACGTTTCGCTGGTCGACGTTCCTTCCGGCAACGCGGTCTTCAACGGAGTCCCGGTAACCCTGACCCCCGCCTGAGTCATCCAACAGCAACAGGTCGCCTGAAAGAATCACCGATCTCGCACGAACATCGGTAACCCCGGTACGCAATCAATTCTCAGCCATCGACCCGACGCCCAAGTCTCGGTGCACTGACCCGCACACTGAAGTCACGGAAAGAAGCAGGTGACAACTGGTTTCGTACGGACATGGGTAACTCCCCGGGTACGCCCGAAAGGTAATCGGCTCTCAACCGCCGCCCCGCCGCCCCGCCGCCCCGACGCCCGAGTCTCCACGCACTCGACGACACGCTGAAGTCCCGGGGAGGCGGGTCAGATCTTGAAGATGACCGCGCGCTGCACGACGAAGTTGATCACGGTGGCCACACCCTGCGCGATCACGAAGGCGACCAGGACCGCGAGCGTCACCGGGTGGCCCAGGACGTGCAGCTTCATCGCGGGCAGGATCGTATTCAGCAGCGCATTGATGCCGACCTGGGCGGCGAAGGTGATCGCGTAGAGCACGACCACCGCGATGAAACGGGCGCGACTGGGTTCGGCCTTGAACGTCCAGCGCCGGTTGATCAGATACGCCGTCGTGGTGCCGACGATGAAACTGCAGGCCTTGGCGATGTCGCGGTCGAGGCCCGCGCCCTTCCACAGCACCAGGTACAGCCCGAAGTCCACCACCGCCGACAGCACACCGGTCAGGATGAACCGGACGATCTGTGTCTTCAGATCGACATCCGACCCGCCGGGCTCGTCGGACAGAGGCAACTCGGGCGGCAGCGGAAGATGGGGGTGCGCGGTCACGGGCACGAGCGTAGCGGGCCCGGATCGGCACGCCAGTCCCCGTGCAGATCGGATGCCCAGTAACTTCCCAGCGCACTGTGATGTGAGTTCCATCCGGGGCAGGCGGCGGTGACGCCCGGTCCTTCCTCCGGCGATACCTGTAGCCTCTATGCCGATGTCCACGAAAGCTCAGACCTCCACAGCCGCGGATACGGCCGCCAGTGAGGGCGGCGAACCGCAGATCGGCAGCGCTGGGTCGCAGGAATCCCCAGCACTCGCCACGCACACCCGTCGGCTGACCGGGTGGGGTCGCACCGCGCCAACCACTTCCGAAGTGCTCTCGACGGGTGATCCGGAAGTGATCGCCCGCGCCGTCGTCATGGTCGCCGAGGACAACGAGTCCAAGCCGGCGCACCTGCGCCGCGGCGTCATCGCGCGCGGACTGGGCCGCTCCTACGGCGACCACGCGCAGAACGCGGGCGGCCTGGTCGTCGATATGACCGCGATGAACCGGATCCATCGGATCGACCGCGACACCCGCATGGTCGACGTCGACGGCGGCGTCAGCCTGGATCAGCTGATGAAGGCCGCGTTGCCGTTCGGGCTGTGGGTTCCCGTGCTGCCGGGCACCCGGCAGGTCACCATCGGCGGTGCGATCGCCTCCGACATCCACGGCAAGAACCACCACAGCGAGGGCAGCTTCGGCAACCACGTCCGCTCGATCGAGCTGCTCACCGCCGACGGCCAGGTGCAGCACATCACGCCCAAGCGCAACGCCAAGTTGTTCTGGGCGACGGTCGGTGGCAACGGGCTGACCGGCATCATCCTGCGCGCGAGCATCGAGATGGCGCCGACCGAGACCGCCTACTTCATCAACGACGGCGTCAAGACCACGACGTTGGACGAGACCATCGCCGCGCACAGCGACGGCAGCGAGGCGAACTACACGTACTCGAGTGCGTGGTTCGACGTGATGAACCCCGCGCCGAAACTGGGCCGGGCCTGCATCACTCGCGGTCGCCTCGCGAAGGTCGACGAGCTGCCGAAGAAGAAGCAGAAGAACCCGCTGAAGTTCGACGCGCCGCAGCTGTTGACGGTGCCGAACATCTTCCCGAGCTTCACCGCCAACCGGCTGACGCTGGGTGCGGTCGGCGAGGCGTACTACGCGATGGGCGGCGACTACACCGGCAAGATCCAGAACCTGACGCAGTTCTATCACCCGCTGGACATGATCGCGGAGTGGAACCGCGCCTACGGCCCGGCGGGATTCCTGCAGTACCAGTTCGTGGTGCCGACCGAGGCCGTCGACGAATTCAAGCGGATCATCATCGATATCCAGGCGTCCGGACACATTTCGGCGCTGAATGTCTTCAAGCTGTTCGGTCCGGGCAACCCGGCTCCGCTGAGCTTCCCCATGCCGGGCTGGAACATCTGCTGCGACTTCCCGATCCGTCCCGGCCTCAACGAGCTGGTCAGCGATCTGGACCGCCGCGTCATGGAATTCGGCGGCCGGCTCTACACCGCGAAGGACTCCCGGACCACCGCGGAGGCGTTCCACCAGATGTACCCCCGGATCGACGAGTGGATCAAGATCCGCCGAAGCGTCGATCCCACAGGCGTTTTCATGTCCGATATGGCGAGAAGGCTGGAGCTGCAGTGATCAACGCCGTAGGTAACCCGCAGACGATTCTGCTCCTGGGCGGCACCTCGGAAATCGGCCTGGCGATCTGCGCCGAATACCTGAAGAAGGGTCCGGCGCGCATCGTCCTGGCCGCGCTGCCGAACGATCCGCTGCGCGCGGACGCGGTCGCGCAGATGGAGGCCGCGGGCGCATCCGCGGTCGAGGTCATCGATTTCGACGCCCTGGACACCGAGAGCCACTCCAAGGTGATCGAGGC
The DNA here is from genome assembly GCF_001613305.1 of Nocardia vaccinii NBRC 15922. Taxonomy (GTDB): domain Bacteria; phylum Actinomycetota; class Actinomycetes; order Mycobacteriales; family Mycobacteriaceae; genus Nocardia; species Nocardia vaccinii. The sequence continues at coordinate 3,575 of NZ_BDCC01000007.1, read as the reverse complement.
GGCGTGGAGCGCGGGCGATATCGACGTCGCGATCGTCGCGTTCGCCCTGGACGGCGATCCGGAGGAGCTGTGGCAGAACCAGGCCAAGGCCGTCCGGGTGGCTCAGGTCAACTACACCGCCTCGGTCTCGGTCGGCGTGCTGCTGGGCGAGAAGATGAAGGCGCAGGGCTTCGGGCGGATCATCGTCATGTCCTCGGTCGCCGGTGAGCGAGTGCGTCGCTCCAACTTCGTCTACGGCTCCACCAAGGCCGGACTGGACGGGTTCTACCTCGGCCTCGGCGAGGCGTTGCGCCCGCACGGCCCGCGCGTGACGGTCATCCGCCCCGGCATGGTGCGTACCCGGTTCTCCGCGCACGTCAAGGAGGCGCCGCTCACCGTCGACAAGGAAGATATTGCGACGCTTGCGGTTTCGTCCGCCCAGAAGGGCAAGGAACTGGTCTGGGCCCCCAACCAGTTCCGCTTCGTGATGATGATCCTGCGCCACATCCCGCGCCCGATCTTCCGCCGCCTCCCCATCTAGAGTCCCCGCCCCGGGACGGCCACAAACGGTCCCGGGGAGCAGGCGCTATAGGCTCGGATGCAGGCGTATTGCTAGATCAATCTCGGCTACAACCGGCATCGATACCCACCCGTCACCGACTGGACCTCCTCGGTCGGCGCGATGACGACTGGCTAGGCTGGCCCGCGGCGACGGACGCTCGAGCAGCGTGGCGAGAAGACCGGAGGCACAGTGCACAGGATCGGGCGGGTTTCGATGGTGGGGCGGCGGGTCGGGGGGGCTACCGGGGATGCGGTGCTCGCGACTGTCGTCGCTGTTGTCGTGGCCGTGGTCGGGCTCGAGGCGTTCTCGGTGGTGCACTGGCCGGCGTTCAACGCGTCCAATGTGACTCGGGCGATCACGACCGTCGGACAGGTCGGCGCGGCGGTGCTGCTCGTCGCGGCGGTGACGCTCATTCGGCTTCGGCGATGGCCCTGGCTGGCGAAAGCGCTGTCGTGGGCGGGGATTTCGGCGTTCGTCACGGTGACGTTGGGTATGCCGCTGGCGGCTACCAAGCTGTACCTGTTCGGGATCTCGGTGGATCAGGAGTTCCGGACCGAATATCTCACGCGGCTCACCGATTCCGCCGCGCTGCACGATATGACCTACACCGATCTGCCGCCCTACTACTCGGCCGGATGGTTCTGGCTCGGGGGCCGAGTGGCGAGTCTGCTCGGGCTGCCGGGGTGGGAGGCGTTCAAGCCGTGGGCGATCGTATCGCTGGCGGTGGCCTCGGTGCTGGCACTGGTGTTGTGGTCCAAGCTGATTCGCGCCGATTGGGCGATCGGGGCCGCGGCGGCGACCACGGCCGTGATGGTGGCGTACGCGTCGCCGGAGGCGTACAGCGCGGTTCTGGTGGTGCTGTTCGCGCCGGCGATGCTGCTGGCGTGGGGCGCGCTGCACCGGCCGCGAGTTTCCGGCCCGGACGCGTCCGTCGCGACGGCGGGCGGTTGGGGAGCGGTCATCGGCACCGGGATCTTCCTGGGCGTCTCGGCCATGTTCTACACGTTGTTCTTCGGCATCGCGGTATTCGCCGTATGCCTGATGGCGTTTTTCGCGTGGCTCGCGGCGATTGCGCGGCGACGCCGGGACAGTGCTCGGGCGGGGCTGTGGTGGTTGCGGGCGCTGGGACCGATTCTGTTGCGGCTCATCGTGATCGGCGTCATCTCCGGGGTACTCGGCCTGATCACCTACGGGCCCTACCTGCGAAAGTCTCTGAGCGCGCACATGTCCAACGCCGCGCTGCACTATCTGCCCGAGCCCGGCTCGCAGCTGGCCTTTCCGATGTTCGAATTCTCGCTGCTCGGTGCGCTGTGCCTGATCGGCACAATCTGGCTGGTGCTGCGGGCGGCGAGTTCGCGGCGGGCACAGGCGCTGGGTATCGCGGTGGTGGCGATCTATCTGTGGTCGCTGCTGTCGATGACGGCGACGGCCGCCGGAACCACACTGCTGGCGTTCCGGCTGGAGCCGATCCTGCAGGTGCTGCTGGCCGCGGCCGGGGTCTTCGGATTCGCCGAGGGGACCCGGGCGGTGTATCGAGCCCTCAACGAGCCCGAACGGTTTCGCGCGGTGACCGTCGCGGTCGGTGTGCTCGGCGCGCTCGCGTTCACCCAGGACATTCCGAGCATCCTGAACACCGAGATCACCACCGCTTACACCGATACCGACGGCGACGGTGTGCGCGCCGATCAGCGCAGCCCGTCGGCGGTATCGCACTATCACGACGTCGATGCCGCCCTGCTGGCGCAGACCGGGCGGCCGCGCAACCAGACCGTGGCCCTCACCGCCGACACCAGCTTCCTGTCCTACTACCCGTACTACGGTTTCCAGGCGCTGACCCCGCACTACGCCAATCCGCTGGCCGATTTCTCCGCCCGCGCCGCCGAGATCACTCGCTGGAGCAAGCTGAAGTCGCCGGGTGAACTCCGCGACGCGCTGGCGCACTCACCCTGGCGCGCGCCGGATGCCTTCCTGTTCCGCAGCAGCGGTGACAGCTACACCCTGCGCCTGTCCTCGGATGTGTATCCGAACGATCCGAACGTGCGGCGATATTCGGTGACGTTCCCGAAGACGTTGTTCGCGGACCCTCATTTCGAGACCACGGATATCGGGCCGTTCACACTGGTCGTCGTCCGAGACCACGAATAGGACTTCCACCAGGGGTTTCAGCTCTTTCCCGGTGACATGGTGGCGATCCACACCTGCCGCCCGGCCTGTGCATAACCTTGTGGAAGAAGCCTTTTTCTTGTGGATAACTCCCCGTCCGATCTGCGCGCGTCCGGAACTCGGAGGTAGCGTGGGCCGCTGATCGTGATCGGCAGGAGGAGTTCTACCAGTGGTATCGGTGCGGGCAACGGATCGAACCGAGCAGACGGCGGGAGACGCCGCGACCGCGGTTCTGGACCGGCCCCCAACGGACGAGCAGGGCGTCCCGCGCCGACGACGGCTTCCGCTCTCCCGCGCCGATCTGGTCATCGCAGGCGTCTATCTGCTGCTCGCAACGTACGTGCTGTCCGGTCAGTGGCGGGACACCCACAACGGCTACCTGGTCAAGAGCGGACAAGACCAGTTCATGTGGGAGTGGTTCTTCGCCGAGACCGCCCACGCGATCGCCCATCTACAGAACCCGCTGGGCACCCACCTGCAGAATTTCCCCGACGGCGTGAACATGATGGCCAATACGGCCATGTTCGGCGTCGGCGTGCCGCTCATCCCGGTCACCATGCTGTTCGGTCCGACGGTCACCTTCGTGCTGGTCCTCACGGCGGGCCTGTCCGGCACCGCCTTCGCCTGGTACTGGCTGTTCTCCCGCGAACTGGTGCGCTCACGCTTCGCCGCGGCCGTCGGCGGCCTGTTCTGCGGTTTCGCGCCGGCGATGATCTCCCACGCCAACGCCCATCCCAATTTCGTCCTGCTCGCCGCCCTGCCCGCCATCGCCGCCCTGCTCATCCGCATGGCCCGCCGAGCCGTCGCCGAGGACCGCCTCAGCGCATCGGACCGGGCCCGCACCAGGTTCGCGGCCCGCCTCGCCGTTCGG
>NZ_BDCC01000006.1 GCF_001613305.1 Nocardia vaccinii NBRC 15922 | reverse complement strand
CCCGCCTCGCCGTTCGGACGCGTGACGGGTGCGAGGAACGAGTACCCGGCACGAGGCCGAACGGCGAGACCTCCAGGGCCGCGAACCCACCGCAGCGAAGCGGAGGCAAATCGAACACCGTGCTGTTGGCCGCACTGCTGACACTGCAGATCGCGCTGGGTGAGGAACCGCTGCTGATCTTCTCGCTCGCGTTCGGGGTTTTCGCGATCGTGTACTACCTGCATCGGCCGCGAGCCGGGCTGCGCGTGCTGCGGGTGCTCACGCCCACGGTGCTGGGTGCGGCCCTGATCACGGTGGCGCTCACCGCGATTCCGCTGTGGTGGCAGTTCTGCGGACCGCAGAGTTACAGCTCCATCGATCATGGACCGATGGGCAACGACGTGAAGACGCTGACGCAGTTTCCGTCCGAATCGCTGGGCGGGGAATTCGCACCGGGACAGAACGTCGCGATCAATCCCACCGAACAGAACGCGTATTTCGGCTGGCCGCTGCTGATTCTCGTGGCGGTGGCCGCGATACTGCTGTGGCGCAAGCGCATTCGTTCGGCCGATGAGCTTGCGGGTTATCGCGTGGTGCGCGCGTGTGCGGCGGTGATCCTCGGCTTCGGCGTGCTGTCCCTGGGCACGCCGGCGATGTTCGGCACGCATTCGACCGGGATCACCCTCCCGTGGCATTGGCTGGAGAATCTGCCCCTGCTGGACACCATGCTCGAGACGCGGTTCACCATGGCCGCCGTCCCGGCGATCGCGGTGATACTGGCGCTGGCAACCGAACGCGCGCTGGGCTATTGGCGAATTTCGCTGACCGAACCGCGACCGCTGATCTGGTTCGCCGCCCTGGCCCTGGCGCTGGTCCCGCTGGCCCCGACGATCCTGCCGGTCACCCACCGCCCGGACGTACCGTCCTTCTTCACCGACGGCACGGTCGAGCGGTACGTCAGCGGCGGCTCGGTGGTCATCGCGCCACCGCCGACCCGCCTGGACGCCCGCCCGCTGCGCTGGCAGTACGCCGCGAACTTCGACTTCCCCATCGCCGGAGGCTATTTCGTCGGCCCCATGGCCGACAAGAAGGGCGGCTACGGCCCCATCGACCGGCCCACCGCGGGTCTGCTGATGGATGTCGAACGCACCGGCCGCATTCCGCGCATCGACGCCACCACCCGCGATCGGGCCCGAAAAGACCTGCGCTATTGGAACGCCGACATCGTCGTCCTCCCACCCACCCGCAACGGCGACGCCCTGCGCACCGTCCTCGACCAATTACTCGACGTCCCTGGGCAATACGTCGATGGCGTACGGCTCTGGGACGTGCGCGGCCGGACCTGATCCGGCACCTCGGACGGACCGGCAGACATGCGAGAGCGAACCACGCCGCCTGCGAGCGTTTCGCGAGCTGACAACTTTCCGCGCCGTGCGCGATGAGGATGTCGAGCGGGATCTCTCGGAGACTTGTTGTGCCGGAAGCCGGTCGGCTGGAGAGCACAGGAGATGGGTGGGTGCCGTACCGGCAGCCCAGCCGCCGACCGATTCACCCGGCGTTGGCGGTGCACACAGTATCCACGACGAACGCCGGTCTGATGACCCGCAGGATCAGCGGCTCATCGAGTTGGTTGTCGGGGGAGGCTTTCGCCTTCCGCTCGGCGGCAGCGCGCGTCGGACCGTTTCCCGTGTAGTAGAGGGGCATGACGGCCGACAAAGTGATGGGCCCCAGAACGTTTTGTGCGTCCTTCTCGACCAGTGAGCCGCATTCGTTGCGCATCCGGGTCAGCACAACGCACGCGCGTTCGCCCCCGCCCACCCGACGGCACGCGGCCAGAGCGGCTTCATCCGCGGCAGACTGGTTCGGATAGTCGACCGCCGAGCCGGCATGGCCCATTCCGGTAGCGATCGCGCCGTACAAATCTCCTGCCGCGTTCGCGGTCCCGGCCGCGCGCACTCCCAACACCCCGGTGGCCACGATCACCATGGCCAGCAAGGATTTTCCCACCAACGACATATCATCAACCCCGGATCGGAAGAGCGGTACCCGGCGATCATGACGGTAGGGATTCAGGTTGTCCAGCCGGTATTCGTCGCGTCCCGGGCTGCGGCATCTCGCCTGATCCCCAGCGACGTGTGGCGGGGATCACGGCGAGGTGGAGCCCGCGAGGGGGAATCGAACGGGTGGATGGCTAGCATCGGGGATCGTGCGCGCTGACTCCCCCGGGTTCTCCCGTGTCCGGCTGGTTGCTCTCGTTTCGGGGGTGCTGGCAGTCCTGTTGGCGGTGATCACGCCACTGCTGCCGGTGCGGCAGGATCGGGCGACGCTGGACTGGCCGCAGCCGCAGTCGGTGGACGTCGACGCGCCGCTGGTGTCGTATACACCGCTCGAACTGCGTCTTTCGCTGCCGTGCACGGTTCTGCGAGAGCTGTCCAGCGGGACCGTGCTGTCCACCGTGCCGGCCGAGGCGTCGAAGGCCTCGGCCAGGGGGCTGCTCGTGCGGGTGAGCGACGAGCCGGGCGCCGGGCGCACGTTCTCGGTGTTGCAGCGCGAAATCCCGGTGCTGTCCGCGCCGGTCGCCGAGGTCGCCGGATGTGCCGAGTTCACCCTCGAATCCACGGTCGCCGCGACGACAGCCACCCTGACCGGCGTGCACCGCAAGGACGCCACGCCGTTCACCAATACCGTCGCCGGGGATGTGCGGCCACAGGTGGTGGGCGTCTTCACCGATCTGACCCGCGCCCAGCTCGGTGACGCGCATCTGCACGCCGACATCGACGCGCGGTTCTCCTCCTCGCCGAGCGTGCTGAAGACCGCGGCGACCGTGGGCGCGGTGCTGTTCACCGTCATCGCGCTGATCGCGCTGCATCTGATCGATACCGCCGACGGCCGCCGCCCGCGCCGGTTCCTGCCCGCGCGGTGGTGGCGGTTCACCCTCGCCGACGCGGTCGTGCTGGGCACGCTGGTGCTGTGGCACATCATCGGCGCGAATACCTCCGATGACGGCTACATCCTGAATATGGCTCGCACAGCCAGACATTCGGGCTATATGTCCAATTACTACCGCTGGTTCGGCGTGGCCGAGGCGCCTTTCGGCTGGCCGTACGAGGTGCTGTCCTGGATGACCCGGATCAGCGATTCGAGTCTCTGGATGCGCCTGCCCGCCCTGCTGGCCGGAATCCTGTGCTGGTTGGTGATCAGCCGGGAAGTGTTGCCGCGCTTGGGTGCTCGGGTGCGCCGGGACCGGGTGGCACTGTGGACCGGCGGGCTGATCTTCCTGGCCGCCTGGCTGCCCTACGACAACGGCCTGCGCCCGGAACCGCTGATCGCGTTGGGCGCGTTGCTGACCTGGGCGTCGATCGAGCGGGCGATCGCCACCGGCCGACTGCTGCCGGCCGCGATCGGCATGCTCATCGCGGCGTTCTCCCTCGCCGCCGGGCCGACCGGGCTGATCTGCATCGCCGCCATGATCGCCGGATCTCGTCCGGTGCTGCAGATCATCATCAAACGCGCGCGGCACGGTTCGGGCCGCGAGGTGCCGGGGGCGGCGCGGGGCGGAATCGGTTCGATCATCCTGCGTTACGGTTCGGTGCTGGCTCCCGGCGTGGCCGCGGGAACGCTTGTTCTGGTGGTGGTCTTCGCCGATCAGACACTGGCCGCGGTGCTGGAGGCGACCCGCGTCCGCACCATCATCGGTCCCAATGCCGCCTGGTTCGACGAACGCACCCGCTGGGATGCGTTGCTGTCGTTGTCTCCCGACGGGTCGCTCTCGCGCCGCTTCGGAATCCTGGGCCTGCTGCTGTGCCTGGCGGTATGTGTTCTGGTGATGTTGCGCAAGAACGGCCGAATTCCGGGGACCTCGCGCGGGCCGTCCGCGCGTATCCAGGGCGTCGTCTTCATGTCGCTGCTGCTGATGATGTTCACGCCGACCAAGTGGACGCACCACTTCGGCGTCTACGCGGGCCTGGCCGGATCGGTGGCCGCGCTGACCGCGGTCGCGGTGGGCACCAACGGAATTCGCGCACGATACAACCGATCGATATTCGCCGCCGGGGTGTTCTTCCTGTTGGCGGTGACGTTCACCGGATCCAACGGCTGGTGGTACGTGTCGAGTTACGGGGTGTCCTGGTACGACAAGGCCCCGCTGCTCCTCGGCAAGGGCTTCTCCACGGCGTTCCTGGGCCTGGCGGTGCTGTGCCTGCTGCTCGCGGCCTGGCAGTACTACCGGGAACCGTACCGGCACAAGGACGCTCCGGGTTCGCGTCGACGGTTCGACCGATTCGCCGTACAACCGCTGACCATCGCCGCCGCGGTCATGGTGCTGTTCGAGGTCGCCTCGCTGGGCAAAGCCGCGATCACCCAGTACCCGGCGTACTCGATCGCGAAGTCGAATCTGCGTGCGCTGGCCGGGAACACGTGCGCCCTCGCCGACGACGTTCTGGTGGAAACGAATACCGCGGATTCGCTGCTCACCCCGTATTCCGGTCCGGCCGCGAACGGCCTGTCCGCGGACAGCACCGGATTCACCCCGAACGGCGTCGCCGAGGATCTGACCGCCGACGCCGAGGAGACCTCGACCGGCGGCGCGAACTCGGTCAACCAGGATTCGCAGAACAAGACCACCCGCACCACCGCGGCCGGAACCGGGGGCGGCACGACCGACCGCCCCGGCGTCAACGGCAGTACGGTCGCCCTCCCGTTCGGCCTGGACCCGGCCCGCACGCCGGTGATGGGCAGTTACACCGCCGGCGACAAACAGCAGGCCCATCTGACCTCGCAGTGGTATCGACTGGATCTGGCACGGGCGCAAAGCGATCCGGCCTATCGGATGCTGGTGGTGACCGCGGCGGGCCGGATCAAGTCGGTCGACAAGGACGGCGTGGTCACCTACGGCCAGGATCTGAGCGTCGAATTCGCCCATCGCGCACCGGACGGCACGGAAGCCGCGCTCGGCTCGTTCGTCCCGCTGGATATCGGCGGCGCACCGTCCTGGCGGAACATGCGAATTCCGCTGGACCGAATTCCCGCACAGGCCAACGCCGTTCGCATCGTGGCGGTCGCGAACGACCTGACCGCCAAGCAGTGGCTCGCGGTCACCCCACCCCGCCTGCCCCGGCTGGAGACGTTGAATTCGGTAGTGGGAAAACATGATCCGGTCCTGGAGGACTGGCACGTCGGCCTGGCGTTCCCCTGCCAGCGCCCCTTCGACCACCGTGACGGCGTCGCCGAGGTCCCGAAGTGGCGTATCCTGCCCGACCGCACCGGCTCGGACGCCTCCAACGCCTGGCAGGACGATATCGGCGGCGGCCCGCTCGGCTGGACCGGCCTACTCCTGAAGGCCGAAACCGTCCCCGCCTACCTCGACAACGACTGGGGCCGAGACTGGGGCTCCCTGGTCCGCTTCACCCCCTACACCCCGCGATCCACCCCCGCCACCATCGACGTCACGGTGCAGAACACCTGGGGCTGGAAGAAGCAACCCCCGATCAAGGAGAAGTGAGCAACGCGCCAGGTCCGGTCCGACAAGAAACACCGACCCCAGTCTGCGCCGCAGCTCACCGTCGGAACCTGAAACCCGCCGAAGCGGGGCGAAAGACCAATGCGCCGAGCGGAGCGTTGCGTCCCGCCGGAAATCGCCCACGAGCACATGACCGAAGCCCGAGGCTCGACCACACAACGACAAACCTCGAACACCGAAAACCCGCCGAAGCCAAGCCAGGCAAAGGCCGACGCGCCCAGCGGCGAAGCGTCTCCGTCCCGCCGGAAATCGCCCGCGAAGCGATAGGTTCAACAACGCCAACGCCAAGGTTTTCGGCGCGGGCTCATCGTTCAACCCTCGAAGCGCATGGCCGAAGGCCGAGTCTCGTGGGCTGAACGACGAGCCTTATAGCGCCGAAAACCCCGCCGGAGCGAAGCGAAGGCCAAAAACACAGGGCTGAACGACGAGCCTTACAGCGCCGAAAACCCCGCCGCAGCGAAGCGGACGCCATAGACACAGAGGCCAAAAACACAGTTACGATCACCCGGTGCCCGACGCCGCTACTGCTGTCTTGACAGACCCGAACCCCGCCGCTACACGAGCGAGGTCCCGAGACTTCCGCACGGCCCGGCTGATCGCCCTGATCGCCGGGATCCTGGGCGCGCTGTTCGCGGTGGCGACCCCGTTCCTGCCGGTGAACCAGACCACCTCGGAGGTGAACTGGCCGCAGCACGGCACGCTCGGCAACGTCGAGGCGCCGCTGATGTCGCAGGTCCCGGTGGATCTGGAGGCGAACATTCCGTGTTCGGCGGTGACCAAGCTCCCGGCCGGCGCGATGGTGCTCAACACCGCACCGGCCCAGGGCGATCGAGCGGCACTCGAGGCGCTGTTCGTCCGCGTAACCCCGGACACCGTCGACGTGGTGAATCGCAATGCCATCGTGGCCTCGGCCAAACGCGCCGAACTGCGCGGTTGCGGCACGATCCACATCGTCTCGGATATCGGCCACACCTATGCCGCATTCGAGGGCCTGACCACACAGGTCGATCAGGCGGGCCCGGACGGCACGACCACCAAGGTGACCGTCCCGGTCGAGGGCACCCAGGTTGGTGATCTGCGGCCGCAGGTGGTGGGCGTGTTCTCCGACCTGAAGGGTGCGGTTCCGGCGGGACTGTCCTTCCACATGACGGTCGACTCGCGATTCACCTCCACCCCGACGATCACCAAACTGACGGCCTCGATCGCGGCGCTGCTGTGCACGCTGATCGCCCTGGGCGCGCTGGCCCGGCTGGACTCCGGTGACGAGCGTGGCCATCGCCGCATCTTCCCGCGGCATTGGCTGAAGCCGACCTGGGCCGACGGCGCGGTGATCGGCACGCTGGTGGTGTGGCATTTCATCGGGGCGAACACCTCCGACGACGGCTACATCCTGACCATGGTGCGCGTCGCACCGCACGCGGGCTATCTGGCGAACTATTTCCGCTGGTACGGAGTCCCGGAGGCGCCGTTCGGCTGGTATTACGACGTCATTCAGGCGTTCGCGCACATCTCCACGGCCAGCCCGTGGGTCCGCATCCCCGCGACGCTCTGCGCTATCGCGTGCTGGATGGTGATCAGCCGCGAGGTGGTGCCGCGACTGGGGCGAGGATTGCGGAGCAATCAACAGACACCAGGATTGCGGAGCAATCAAAACACACAGGTTCGCTTCGGCTCGGTCCCGCTGTGGACCGGCGGGCTGGTGTTCCTGGCCTTCTGGCTGCCCTACGACAACGGCCTGCGTTCGGAACCAATTGTCGCCCTGGGTGTCCTGCTGACCTGGGTGTCCATCGAACGCGCCATCGCGACCGGACGCCTGATGCCCGCCGCGATAGCGGTGCTGGCCGCCGCGTTCACCTTGGCCGCCGCGCCGACCGGATTGAACTGTATCGCCGCTCTGCTCGCCGGAATTCGCCCGCTGGTGCGAATCGTCGTGCGCCGCAGGCGTGTTCTGGCCGACTCGGGACGCAACCGTTGGGACCGATCGTTCCTGGGGTCGACACTGCCGCTGCTGGCTCCGATCGCCGCGGCCGGATTGCTGGTGCTGACCGTCGTCTACAACGATCAGACCTTCGCCGGAATTCAGGAGGCCGACCGGCTGCGGCAGCAGACCGGGCCGAATCTGGCCTGGTACGAGGATTACCTGCGGTACTACTACCTGTTCGTGGAGACCGTGGACGGCTCGGTGTCGCGCCGATTCGCCTTCCTGGTGATGATCCTGTGCCTGGTCACCACGATGCTGGTGCTGCTGCGGCGGCGCCGGGTTCCGGGTATCGCGAGCGCACCGACGTGGCGGCTGATCGGCGTGGTGTTCGGGACGATCTTCCTGATGATGTTCAATCCCACCAAGTGGACCCACCACTTCGGCGCGTATGCCGGTATCGCCGGGTCACTGGCGGCGGTGACCGCCGTGGCGGTCTCGGCGACGGCGCTGCGGTCACGCAAGAACCGCTCGATTTTCCTTGCGGCACTGCTGTTCACGCTGGCGGTGTCGTTCTCGGGCATCAACGGCTACTGGTACGTGTCGAGCTACGGCGTGCCGTGGTTCGACAAAATGGTCGTGCTGCACGGCATCAAGTCGAACACCGTGATCCTGGTGCTGTTCGGGCTGGCGCTGATCCTGGTGGGCTGGCAGGCCTTGCGCGAGGGTTACGCGAAACCGCCCGCGTCCGCGAAATCCGTGCGCGGCAGACGGATTCGCAAATTCGCCGCGATCCCGCTGACGGTCGTCGCGGCCGCGATGGTGCTGTTCGAAGTGCTCTCGCTGGCGAAGGGCGCGTACTCGCAATACCCGGCATTCTCACTGGGCCGCTCGAATATCGACGCCCTCGGCGGTAATTCCTGCGGCCTGGCCAATGACGTTCTGGTGGAACCGAATCCGAACGAGGGACGGTTGCAGCCGATCATCGATCGGGCGAATCCGCCCGCCAAGGGCGATCCGCTCGCGGGCGCCGATCCGTCCGGCTTCACCCCCAACGGCGTGCCCTCGGATCTGAAAGCCGATGCGGTCGAGGTGAAACCCGGGACCGGCAACACGTCGAGCCAGTCGGTCGGCGCGAACTTCGCCGAGGGCCAGAACGCCGGAACCGGCGGCGGTTCGATCCAGCATCCGGGCGTCAACGGCAGCACCGTCGCCCTGCCGTTCGGCCTGGATCCGGCGAAGACGCCGATCATGGGCAGCTATCAGGAGGGTCTGCAGACCCCGGCGCATCTGACCTCGAGCTGGTATCAGCTGCCCCCGCGTTCGGCGCAATCCCCGCTGGTGGTGGTGACCGCGGCCGGCCGGATCCTGTCCTACGACCAGACCGGCGCGATGCAGTACGGCCAGAATCTGGTGCTCGAGTACGGCAAGCGCCGCGCCGACGGAACCGTGCAGTCGGAGGGCAGTTACGTACCGCGCGACGTGGGCCCGGCGCCGTCCTGGCGTAATCTGCGCATCCCGCTGGACAAGCTCGCTCCCGACACCGACGTGGTGCGCATCGTCGCCGATCGCCGGGTCCTGATCGGCGATCAGTGGCTGGCCTTCACCCCGCCGCGCGTGCCGAAACTGCGGACGCTCAACACGTTCCTGGGATCGAAGCAGCCGGTGCTGGAGGACTGGGCGGTCGGCCTGCAGTTCCCCTGCCAGCAGCCGTTCCTGCACCGCTACGGCGTGGCCGATATGCCGAACTACCGCATCCTGCCGGACCGTCCCCTCGCGGTCAGCTCGACCGACACCTGGCAGGCCGAGGAATTCGGCGGCCCGCTCGGTTTCACCCAGATGCTGGCGAGTTCCACCACCATCCCCACCTACTTGAAGGACAACTGGGCCCGCGACTGGGGTTCGCTCGAGCGCTACGACCGCTACGTCCCCGAGGCCACCCCCGCGACCATCACCACCGGCACGGCGACCCGCTCGGGCCTGTGGTCCCCGGGCCGCATGCGCTCCTACTGAATCGAATCGGCAGGTGGCGCGGATCTTTCCGCGCCACCTGCCGATGCGTTGGCTAGGGCTCGATGCGATCGCACCATTCGTAGACCGGAAGGTTGCCTTCGGGGGTGTCCTGGTGCCGGGGGGTTACCTTGAAGCGCTCGTAGCCGCCATGGAACTGCACCCGTAATTCGATGCCGGGCGGGGTGATCGGGACGATGCGTTGCGGCAGGTCGGCGGGCCCGCCTTCTAGTACGGCCTTCGGTGCGCTACCCATAGCTGAAGGCTCTCACATGTGAGCGGCCCGCCCGGCTGAATCCGGGAAAGACACTCCGTTCATCTGTCGTTCAGATGCCGGACCCCTACAGCGGCAACAGGTGGTGCTTGCGCGGGTTGCGGATGAGCTTCTTCTCGCGCAGCAGGCGCATGGCCCGACGGATCTCGAGGCGCGTCGACGAAGGCTCGATGACCGCGTCGACGTATCCGCGTTCGGCCGCCACCCAGGGGGTCGCGACGGTCGCGTTGTAGAAGTCGATCATCTGCTTGCGGATGCCCTCGCGCTGCTCCTCCGGCGCGGCGGCGATCTGCCGTCCGCCGATCAGGCTGACCGCGCTCTCCGCACCCATGACCGCGATGCGGGCCGTGGGCCAGGCCAGATTGATATCCGCCCCGAGCTGCTTGGAACCCATCGCCGCGTAACCGCCGCCATAGGACTTGCGGATCACCACGGTCACCTTCGGCACCGTGGCCTCGACGAACGCGAACAGCAACCGCCCGCCGCGCTTGATGACGCCGATCTTCTCCTGCTCCACACCGGGCATGAACCCGGGCGTATCGACGACGTACACCAGCGGAATGTCGTACGCGTCGCACATCCGCACGAAGTGCGAGGCCTTGTCCGAGGCGCGCGCATCCAGCGAACCCGCGTACACCATCGGCTGATTCGCCACCACGCCCACGGCATGTCCGTCCACGCGGGCGAATCCGGTGATGATGTTCTTCGCCGCCGCCGCGCCGACCTCGTGGAAGTCACCGTCGTCGAAGATGCGCAGCAGGATCTCGTGCATGTCGTACCCGGCGTTGTCCGAGTCCGGCACGATCGAATCCAGTTCCCGATCGGCGTCGGTGACCTCCGGCTCGAGCCCCGGATTGATCACCGGCGGAACGTCCTGGCAGCTCGACGGCATGAAGCTCAGATAGTGCCGCACCCAGTCGAACGCCGCCTGCTCGTCCTTGGCGATATGGTGCACGTTGCCGTATTCGGCCTGGCTGTACGCACCGCCGAGTTCCTCGAGGCTGATGTCCTCACCGGTCACCTCGCGCAGCACCTTCGGACCGGTGACGAACATGTGCGCACTCTCGGTGGCGACCACCACATCGGTATTGATCGGCTGGTACACCGCACCACCGGCGCAGTTGCCCAGAATGATCGAGATCTGCGGGACCATGCCCGACAGCGGTTCGGTCAGCAGCGCGAGATTGGCGTACCAGGCCAGCGAGACCACGGCCTCCTGCACGCGAGCGCCGCCGGAGTCCTGAATGCCGATGATCGGGCAGCCGACCTTGGCCGCGTACTGCATGATCATGCCGACCTTGCGGCCGAACATCTCGCCGACCGACCCGCCGTAGACGGTCTGATCATGGGAGAACACCGCCACCGGACGTCCCTCGACCTTGCCGTGGCCGACCACCACACCGTCGCCGTAGAGCGAATCCTTGACGTTCGGGTTGCGCATCAGCGCGCCGATCTCGACGAAGGTACCGCGATCGAGGAACATCTCTATCCGCTCGCGGGCGGACGGAATCCCCTTCTTGGCGCGCTTGGCCACACCGGCTTCGCCTGCCGGTTCCTGGGCAAGTTCGAGCTTCTTGCGCAGATCGGCAAGTTTCTCCGCCGTGGTGTTCACTGGGCTCCCTTCGCAATTTCCGCGAGTTTCAGGGTGAGGTCTGCCCCGATCGTTGCGATACGTGGTTCGTCGATGATCTGGAGATGATCACCCGGGATGTGGATGATTTCCAGATTCGGGATGAAATCGTCCCAGCCGCCGTTGGGAAGCCGGTCGGCGTAGCGGGGTTCGATCTCGATGATGCCGTCGTGATAGCGATCGGCGAGGTACAGCACGGTGTCGCCATCGTAGTGCGACGGGCGGGTCTTCTCCAGATCGCGGCCGTCCAGCCACGAGGTGCGCTGATGTTCGATGACGCCGCCGGGAATCTTGACGTCGGCGAACTTCATCAGCTCCATGATGATCTGGTACTGCTCCTCGTCGGAGGCGTCCGCGAGTTCCTGCAGCATGTCGTCGTCCAGTTCGCCCTTGATGCCGTAGGTCTTCTGGGCGAACGCCTGGAAACGTTCGACGCGCGCGCGTCGGCCCTTCGGGCTGTTGTCCTCGGGCTCGACCGGAATCGCGAGGTCGATCAGGCCTACCAGACGCACGTCGTCACCGGCGGCGCGCATCACCTGGCCGACGCCGAGGGCGAACACCGCGCCCAGCGACCAGCCGTACAGCACATACGGCCCGCCCGGATGCAGTGCGCGGATCTTGTCCGCGTACTCCTGGGAGCGATCCTCGATCGACCCCTCGATGCGCTCGAAACCGTACATCGGGGTGTCCTCGGGCAGGCGCTTGAGCAGCGGCTCGTACACCAGGGTATTGCCGCCCGAGGGGTGGAAGACGAAGACCGGCAACGCATCCGAGCCCTCGACGGGTGCGCGCAGGGTGCGCACATAACCGTCGACGTCGCCTTCCTGATGTTCGCGCACGATGTTCGCGAGCTTTTCGATGGTGTCGCCGGCGCGCACGTCGGCCGCGGTGACCTCCGAGCCCACCCGCTCGGTGAGCCGTTCGGCCAGCCGCTGCGCGGTGGACTCGTCCAGCTGCGGCAGGGCGTCGAAGATGCCGCCCGCGGATTTGCCGGTGATGGTCGCCCAGGTGGCGTAGGCCAGGCGTTCGGCCGCGTCACGCGGCGGGACGTTCGCCTCGGCGGCCTCGACCACACCGGCTCCCGCCCGCTCGGGCGCGGTCGATTCGGCGGAGACGGAATCCGCGGCAGCGGACTCCGCCTCGGCGACCTTGGCCTGCACCGCGGCGGCCGGATCGTGACCGGCCTCCACCGCGGCACGGGCCGCGGCGACGAACTCGTCGTCCACGGTGAGCGTTCCGCCCTCGGTGGCCTGCTTCTCGGCCATGGCCACCATCTCGTCGCGGTGCTCGATGGCGTAGTGCAGCACCTTGCCGACCTCGTGCAGGCTGGCGTCCCGCACCGCGGCGATCTGCAACTGCGGAATATCGAATTCGTATTCGACGCGGTTCTTGATCCGCATGGCCATCAGCGAATCCAGACCCAGCTCCATCAGCGGGATCTCCATCGGCAGATCCTCCACGGCGTAACCCATGGATTCGGCGACGATGACGGCCAGGCGCTCCTCGACGGTCTCACTGCTGGCCGGATCCCAGCGCTCACCGAATTCGGCGAGCACGGCTGGGCCGTCCTCGGCGGTAACGGCCGGTGCCGCAACGGTTTCCGCCACGGCGGGAGCCGCGGCGATCGGGGCCGCACCCGACGAGGAGGTCACCACCGCCTCGAACAGCAGACGGAAAGCGTTGTCCTGCTTGGCATGCACCTGCACCGACGCACCGCCGGGATGCGGGGTCAGTGTGGTGGTCAACGTCCCCGAGGCGGGCACCGGCGAATGCGCCACGGCCGCACCGACCGTGACGTCGGCGAGCACCTGCGACGCGGCGGCGGCGACCAGTTCGGGCAGTCCGGCCACGGCCGCGGCCTGCACCTCCCACGCGTGCCGGCCGTCGGGCATCGCGACGTGCGCACCCGGCGCCCGGCCGCTGCCCGCCGCAGCGGATTCACGGTTCGCCGCGGTGGTGGCGATGCTGACCTTGGGCCAATATTCCTTGCGCAGGAAGGCCGTTCGCGGGATGTCGGCGTAGTCACCGGCACCGACCAGCGAGAACAGATCGACCTGATGTCCCTGCACGTACAATTGGGCGAGTGCGGAGATGATGCCCGCCGACTCGTCCTCCTTGCGCTTGAGCGTCGCGATCAACGCCGCGTTGTGCACTCCGGCGGCGAAGGTGGTGCCCAGAACCTGCATCAGCGCAATGGAATTCGGGGCGAGTTCGAGGAATGTGGTGATCCCGGCGTCCACGGCCTGACGCACCGCATTGGTGAAGTACACCGAGTGACGCATATTGGTCACCCAGTAGTCGACGTCGTGCACCGGATCCGAACCGGCGCGGTACACCACGCTCTTGTGCACGGTCGAATACAGATCGACCGTCGGCTTGGTCGGCTCGATCCCGGCCAGCTCGGCCGCCAGCTCGCCCAGCAGCGGATCCATCTGCGAGGTGTGGCCCGCGCCGCGGGTCTGCAGGACGCGGGCGAATTTCCCCTCGGCCTCGGCCCGCGCGACGATCGCGTGCACCTGGTCCGGCGGGCCGCCGATCACGGTGTTGGTGGGTGCGGCGTACACGGCCACCTCGATGTCCGGGAATTCCGGCAGCAGCGCGTCGATATCCTCGGCGCTGTACTCCAGCAGCGCCATATTGCGGATATCGGAGTCGGGCAACATCTCGTCGCCCTCCTTCATCAGCCGCGAACGCGCACAGATCACCCGGACCGCGTCCTCGAGCGGCAGACCGCCGGACAGATACGATCCGGCCGCCTCGCCCTGCGAATGTCCGACGATGGACGAGGGCTCGGCGCCGTGCGCACGCAGCAATGCGGCGATACCCAGCTGGATGGCGAACACGCCGACCTGTGAGGTACCGATATCCCAGTCCTGCGCGTCGTCGAGCATCATCTCGCGCACCGAGTATCCGGCCTCGTCCTGCACCAGTTCGTCGACCTCGTCGATGGTGCGGGCGAAGATCGAATTCTCCAGGTACAGCTGCTTACCCATCTTGCGGTGGTGCGAGCCGAAGCCCGACAGCACCCACATCGCACCCTTCGCGGCAGGCGCGTCGGCGGTGAACACACCCTGCCCGGGCTTACCGGCGGCCAGGGCGCGCAATCCGGCGACGGCCTCCGCACGAGTGGTCGCCACGACCACGCCGCGCGAGCGACCGTGATTGCGCTTGGCCAGCGAACGCGCCACATCCGCGAGCGGAACATCCTGCGCCGCATCGGATTCCAGCCAATCGGCCAGCTTCTGCGCGGCATGGCGGCGGCGCGAGGGCAGATAGGCCGAGACCGGCAGGATCACCGGCAGCGGTTCGGTGCGCTCCGAAGTCCATTCCGGCACAACGGTTTCGGCGCTCTCGTCGGACCGGTCGAGGATGGCCTCGGCATCGGCGACGACATCGGTGGTCTCGTCGTCCAGACCCGCCGCGGCGGCGGTCTCCGGAGCTTCCGGCGCGGCGGGGACGTATTCCTGGATCACGACGTGCGCGTTGGTACCGCCGAATCCGAAACCGGACACGCCGATCGTGGCCCTACCGCTGTAGCGGGGGAATTCGGTCGGGGTGTCGACGATCTTCAGATGCGCCTCGTCGAACTGGATGTACGGGTTCGGGCCCGCGAACCGGATGTTCGGCGGAATGACGTTGTGCCGCAGCGACATGACCACCTTGGCCAGGCTCGCGGCGCCCGCGCCGGACTCCAGGTGACCGAAGTTGGTCTTGGCCGAACCGAGCAGCGCGGGCTTGTCCTCGTCCCGCCCGCGGCCCACGATGCGGCCCAGCGCGCCGGCCTCGATCGGATCACCGATCAGGGTTCCGGTACCGTGCGCCTCGATGTAATCGACTGTGGAGGGCGCGATTCCGGCGTCGCGGTAGGCGCGGCGCAGCACATCGGCCTGCGCCTCGGGGTTGGGCGCGAGCAGGCCGTTGGACCGGCCGTCGTTGTTGATCGCGGTGCCCTTGATCACGGCGTGGATCGTGTCACCGTCGCGTTCGGCGTCCGCGAGACGTTTGAGCACCACCAGACCGGCCCCCTCGGACCGGATCATGCCGTCCGCATCGGCGGAGAACGCCTTGATGTGCCCGTCCTTGGCGAATGCCCCGATGGCGTCGAAACCCAGTGAACCGGCGGGCGCGAGCAGCATGTTCACCCCGCCCGCGAGCGCGAGATCCGCATCCCCCGACCGCAGGTCGCGCACGGCCTGATGCACCGCTACCAGCGTCGAGGAGCAGGCCGTGTCGACCGCGACCGACGGGCCGCGGAAATCGTAGAAGTAGGACACGCGGTTGGAGATGATCGCCGAGGAGCTGCCCGTGATCGCGTAGGCATCGGCCGAGGCGGGTGCGTCCGGATCGGATCTGCCCGCACCCAGCACGGCGAGCAGCTGGAAGTCGTTGGTCGAGCTGCCGACGTACACGCCGACCGACTCGCCCTTCAGCCCGCTCGCGGGAATCCTGGCGTGCTCCAACGCTTCCCAGGTCAATTCCAGCATCAGCCGCTGCTGCGGATCCACCCGCGCCACCTCGACCGGCGACATCGCGAAGAATTCGGCGTCGAAGCCCTTCACGACGTCCTGGTCCAGATAACCGCCCAAGGTGTTGGCCGAGGCGACGGCCTCGGCGATCTCCGGATCGGCGGTGAACTCCGACCAGCGTCCCGGCGGCAGATCCCGGATGGCATCGCCGCCGCCGATCAGGAATTCCCACGTCGACTCGGGCGTATCGCCCGCACCCGGCAACCGGGTGGACAGCCCGACGATCGCGATGTCGTGCGCCTCGCCCGGCCGGTATCCGGCGGTGTAGAAGGAGTCGTCGGTGGTCTCCTCGGGAAGTTCGGGCTCCCCGTTGATGATTCGCTCCGCCAGCGAGGCGATGGTCGGATGCTGATACACGATCGTCGCGTTCAACATCACGCCGGTGAGTTCCTCGACGTCGCCGCCGAGCGCGATGGCATCGCGCGAGGCCAGGCCGAACTCCTCCATCGGCCGGTCCACGGTGATGCTCTCGATCGGCTGGCCGGTCGCGTCGGCGACCCAGCGCTGCAACCACTCGCGCAGTTCGGCCACCGACATCTCGGCGCCCGCCGCAGGCTGCGAATCGTCCGTCTTCGCCGCTGCCACAGTCGATTCCGCGGCGGCGGTGGATTCCGCGGCGGTGCCGTCACCCGATTCGGCGGCGGTCTCGGTCGTCTGGGTGCCCTCGTTGTCAGCCATCAATCCTCAAGCTACCTGTGTCCGGGTGGTGCGCGGGCAGGGAACGACGGCCGATATCGCCGTCACGTCACTCTTCATCGGGTGCATCGGGGAACGCCTGCTGCGTGTAACCGCCACGCAGCGTGCCTTCCAGATACGCGGCCTTGCAGGCGCGGCGGGCGATCTTGCCGCTCGAAGTGCGGGGAATCGAGCCCGCCGGGACCAACAGTACGTCGCGAACGGTAACACCGTGGCGCTGCGAGATCGCGCCGCGTACCGCGTCGGCGATGGGCAGCGGGTCGGCCTTGCCCGCACCCGGTCCGCGCTCGGCCACGATCACCAACTGTTCGGAGGCGTCCTCGGCGTCGAACTTCAGACCGGAATGGCTGTCCGCCTCGAACACCTCGGCGGGCAGCTGATTCGCGGGCACCGAGAAGGCGGCGATGAAACCGGGACGCAGCGCGGTGCTGGCCTGCTGCGCCGAGTATTCGAGATCCTGCGGGTAGTGGTTACGGCCGTCGACGATCACCAGATCCTTCACCCGGCCGGTGATGTACAGCTCGCCGTCGACGTACACGCCGTAGTCGCCGGTGCGCAGCCAGATCGCGTCCTGCGCGGTGCCCTCGGCGTGCGAGCCCTCGGGCTGCCGATGGGTGAGCTGGTTCTTGAAGGTCTTGCGAGTCTCCTCGTCGCGACCCCAGTACCCGATGCCGATGTTGTTGCCGTGCAGCCAGATCTCACCGACCCGGCCCTCGGGCAGCTCGCGCGTGCCATCGGGGCTGTCGATGGAGTCGCCGTCGACGATGGCCGCCCACTGCGACAGCGCGATGTAGCCGCAGCTGACCTGCGGGATGGCATTGGCCGCGTTCTGGTCGACCTTGACCACGCGACCGGCGTTCAGCTCGTCACGGTCGACGTAGATGACCTTCGCCTCGTCCTCGTGCCGCGTCGCGGAGACGAACAGCGTGGCCTCGGCCATGCCGTAGCACGGCTTGATCGCGGTCTTGGGCAGGCCGTACGGCGCGAACGCGGCGTTGAACTTCTTCATCGAGGAGGTCGTCACCGGCTCACTACCGTTGATCAGCCCGATGACGTTCGACAGATCCAGCGTCTCGCCGTTGCGCGGCAGACCACGCGCGGCGGCGTGCTCGAAGGCGAAGTTCGGTGCGGCGGCGAAGGTGCCGGCGCCGTCGGAGACCGCGGCCAGCTCCTTGATCCAGCGGTACGGGCGCCGCACGAAGGCGCTCGGAGACATGATGGTGATGTACTTGCCGCCGATCGCGGGCAGGATCACGCACAGCAGACCCATGTCGTGGAACAGCGGCAGCCAGGTGACACCGCGCGAATTCCAGTCCAGATTGATCGCGTTGACCATCTGCAGCAGGTTGGTGCCCACCGCGCGGTGGGTGATCTCCACACCTGCCGGCGTGCGCGTCGATCCCGAGGTGTACTGCAGGTACGCGATATCGTCGACGTCGATCTGGGGTACCACCCACTTGTCGCCCAGGGCATCGGGCACCGCGTCCACGGCGATGATGCGCGGGCGCTGGGCGGCGGGCAGGGCGCGGAAGAGCTGGCGGACCCCGGCGGCGGAGGAGCTCGCCGTCAGGATCGCCGAAGGCTCGCTGTCGGCCAGCACCGCATGCAACCGGTCGGTGTGACCGGGCTCGTCCGGATCGAACAGGGGCACCGAGATGCAGCCCGCGTAAATCGCGGCGAAGAAGGAGATCACGTAGTCCAGACCCTGCGGCGCCAGAATCGCCACCCGATCGCCCGGCTTGCTCACCTGCTGCAGGCGCGCGGCCACCGCGCGCAGCCGGACACCGAATTCCTTCCAGGTCAGGTCCTGGTACTCACCGTCGCGCTCACGTGAGTAGTCGATGTATCGATAGGCAAGGGTGTTCGCGTCATTGCGGGTGTGCTTCTCGACGTAGTCGACCAGGGTACGACCCTCGGGAATTTTGATGTTCCCGGTTTCGTCCAGGTAGTCGTCGAAAGTCTCGTCCGTCATTCCTTCTCCTCCGAGGCACACGCAGCACGGCGCCATGGCCGCTGATACCTGTGAGGCCCCGACTCTCTTACGCCTGCGGCCGCTCTTCGTGCAAGAGCTCGCCTGCAGCTTTGTCGGCGGTCTGCGCGGTGACCGCCTATCGGCTAGATGTATTCAAAACCAGAGACATGGTACAGAGCGGGCACCGCGACAGTCTGCCCAGCGGACCCAACCTGTTCCGGACCACATCCGGCGGCCCGGTTCGCTTGGGTTGTCACGGTGTCGCCACCCCGTGACGACGGAATCTCCGGCAGGAAAACATCCGTCCGAGTCGGAAACGCACCACTATGAAACATCGACCCGAGCCGGTCCATGTTACGGATATCTCCGCTGGCCGCGCCGGATGTGCCGATCACCACAATCGGCGAGGGGCGCCGCGGGGCGCGTCCGGTGGGCGTACCCACATCGACCCGATGCTTGTTGCCCTCGCCTGCCGTCGCGGGGCGGAGCCCTCCCGGCGGCGCGCCCGGCGCGGTCGTACGACCGGCCGGTGCAGCGGCTTGTGTCATGAACCCATGCTCCTGACCCGTGCGGAAATCGGTGCGACGCCGGGCGGTCCCGATGGACCGGCTCCGGCGTCGCGATCAAAGGTGCACTTTACAGCCTGTGCGGCGATCCGAGGCGTTCTCATCGAGTCCTGGCCAACGAGGACTCCCGGCGAGGGCCTCACGAACGCTCGTCACGAGTGCCTCGGATGCGGCGCACCGTTGACCAGGCCCTCGACCCAGCCCGTTGTCCACTCCGTCGCGGTGCTGCGGTTGTCCGCATCGACCACGAACGAGTTGTACAGGCTGTGCACCGGATTCCCGGCCGCGTGGACCAGGGTCAGCAGACTCGGGAACATATTGACCGGGGTCAGCGCCTGAGTCGGCGCATCACAGATCAGATCGCCCTTCGCGCAGATGGTGTAGGTGCGACCGGCCAGTGCCCCGAATCCCGAACGCGGCCCGGTCATGGTGATGCCCGGCACGCTCAGCCCCCTCAGGGTGACCTCCGCGCCCTCACCCGGCGGCGTGGGGCCGACCTCGATCGCCTGCCCCGGCCCCGGCTCGCGGCGTCCGTCGGCGATGAGCATCACACCGAGCACCTGATCGGCCGGGACCGGCCCTTTGGCCGCGCCGATATCGGTGGCGATATCACCGGCGATCACCGCGCCCTGCGAGAAACCGGCGATCACGTAGGTGGTCAGCGGGCAGTTCTTGTACATCGTGGTCAGCTCGGCAATCGCGCGGGAGGCGCCCTCCGACCGGCTGACGTTGTACGAGGCCTGGCCGTCCGGCGGGATGGCGATCGGATTGGAGAACTGCGCGACGTACGGGACCGTGTAGACGTCCAGACGACTGTTCGAGAACTGCTGCCGCACCGGTTTGGTGACGTTCAGCATCAGCGACGCCGGATTCGCGGTCGGATTGTGCGGGTCGTCGTTGCTGTTGGACTCCCAGGTGCCCGGGATCGCCAGCAGTTGCACGTCCGGACAGGAAGCCGATTGCGAGGTCGGTTTCTTGGCCGTCCCGGGCGGCCTCGGCACGGGCACATGCGAGCAGCCGGCCAGCATGTACCACAGCGATATCACCACGACGACGAACACCGCGAGGGCCGCGAGAATCGTCAGGCATCCAACCCCCCGGCGGCGCGGTCCGCGCACACCTCTGCCGTACCCCGAACGTCGCGCGCTCACTTGTTGCAGTACGTCTGGTTGGCTACATCGACATAGACCTGGCCGAGCTGGGCGATCGGCATCTTGTTCGGGTCATAGGAGGGGTCCTGACCGGCCATCGCGTTCACGTAGGTCTGGATCTCCTGCTGCGAGACGTTGCTCTTCCTGGCCTGGCAGATGTAGTTCGCCACGGCCAGCGGGATGTCCGGGGACGACACCGAGACGCCGCGCGCCTTCAGCGCGTCCAGGAATGCCTGGTCCTTCGCGGTGATCTTCGGCGTGGACAGGGTGGGCGTCACGGCCGGTTGCGGCTGCTCGCTCGTGGTGGTCTCGGGGGCCGCCTTGGTGGTGCTCTCGGCGGTGGCCGGCGCGGACGTCGTGGTCGTCGGCGCCGCGGTGGTGGTCGAGGTCTTCAGCGTGGGCGTGCTCGATGCGGTCGAGTCGTTACCCCCGCAGCCGGTGAGCAACAGGACGGAGGCGATCGTAACGGCCGCACCCGCGGCCACACCGCGTCCGGCGAGGCCGGCCGCCTTTCCACTGGTCCGAAGCATGAATTCGTATCCTCGATCTGGGTCAGGGCAGAAGGTCGCCGTCCAGGCTAGCCGCATCGACGAAGAAGCCACACAGTTCAAGGCCCCGTCGTCACGAACAGGCCGACGACACGACCTCACACACCCCGCTCATCCCGGACAACGCCTCGGCCCTGCTCGCGACCCGGTAGAACCGGTCATCACCCAGGCCGACGACGAACCCGTACACCTGGTTCCGCCATCCTGGGTCGACGCCAACCTTGTTCGGGACCCCAGGGCCGCGAACCCGCCGGAGCGAAGCGGAGGCAATTGAACACAGCGAAAATTACAGCCCGTGGATTTCGGGCTTTCCGTTGTGGATGACGACGAAGCCGGTCTGGAAATTCTGCTGCACACCGCCGGGGACCGGGAACTCGTCGCTGATCGGATAGCCGAGTTTGCCGTGTTCGAAGCCCTGGTGCGCCCAGGCGTCCATGATCGGTCCGGTACGCACCGCCCACGCGCCCGACAGCGGACTCCAATAGATGTTGCCGCCCTCGAACCGGCTGATCCGACCGGCGTTGACCAGCGGCTGCTCCCCGGCGACCGGGAAACCCAGGAAGCTGTTCTCGAAGCCGAGCTGCGCGTACTTGCCCAGGATCAGCCCGGCCACCCGATGAGCTCCGGACTTGGCGCTGAAGTACATCGGACCGTTCTGGAACCCCTGCACCACGCCGTCCCGGTTCGGCGTCCTGGTCTCCGGTCCAGTCGGATATCCGGCCGGGCCGCGCTCGAATCCCTGCTTACCCCACGCCTCCAGAATCGCCCCGCGCACCACCTGCGCGCCGGTCTGCGGAGTCCAATAGATGACGCCATTGCGGAAACTCTGCAGACGTCCGTGGCCGTCGGGCAGCGGACGTTCGTCGCCGACCGGAAATCCCAGTAGCCCAGCGGGTCCCGCGGTCGCCTGGTAGGTACCACCGATCGCACCGGACACCGGATGGGCGCCGGTCGACGGGGACCAGAACACCTGGCCGCCGTGGAAGTCCTGGGCGCTGCCGCCGGCCACCCGGTATTCGCCTGTGGTGCACGGGCCGAGCCAGCGGCCGACCTTCGCCACACCCGCGATCGCGCCGCCGGAATTGCAAGCGGGGGCGTCGGCTTGCACACCGAGTGCCTGCGCGGCCTGCGGCCAGGACTGCCGCATCTCGAAATCCCAGTACGGCCACGAATGCGTGCCCGAGGGCCGGTATTCCGCGGTCACCGGGATCGCCAGCTTGTTCAGCTTGCTGACGAAGTTCTGAGTGGTCAGGCGGGACAGGATCTCGAGGCCCATACCGGCCATATTCGTACTGGCCCCCGGCGCGACACCCGATGGTGGATCGAAGGCGCCCGCGGTGCCCGCGCCCGCCGAAACGTACAGGCTGATCCCCTTCAGCTTCTCGGCGAGACCGGCGGGATCGTGCGCGGCCCATTCCGAGCTGGTCGGCGGACCCCACATATCGTTCGCGTCGAATCCGCCCGCGTCCCGCATCGCGAACATGATCGCCTGCGGCATGCCCAGCGTCGTGGTGGTGAGGAAGCCCGAATACGAGGCGGCGTACTTCACCCAGTTCGGATTGCGTCCGGCCAAGAACATCGCCGCCGTGCCACCCATCGACAGGCCCTCGATTCCGCGTGCGGCCGTGGCCCGCCACTGGCTCTCCAGCACCGGGGACAGCTCCCTGGTCAGGAAGGTCTCCCACTGATAGTTCTTGCCGTTGTCGGCGCGGGCCCAGTCTGAGTAGAAGCTGGACTGCCCGCCGATCGGCAGCACGACCAGCGCGTCCTTGTCGGCATAGAAGTCGACCGCACCTGCGTCGTGCGTCCAGCCGCTGTAGTCGTCGGTCGCGCGCAGCCCGTCGAGCATGATCAGTTGCGGGAACCGCATATCCGGACGCGTATACCAATCGCGCGGCAACAACAACTGCACCTGAATCGGTGTGCCCATCGACGGCGAATTGATCCACAAGGACACCCACCGGCTCGTCAACCACACCACCTTCTGCACACTCGCCCCGCCCGGCAGCGGAGCCGGTGCGGGAGCGGGAGCGGGCTTGACCGGCGCGGGAGCCGGTTGCGCCGCCTGTGGTGCGGGAGCGGCCTGAGGTGCGGGAGCCGGAGCGGCAGGCTGCGGCGCGGGCCGAGGAGCCGCAGGTTGCGGCGCGGCCGGAGCGGGAGGCTGCGCTCCCGCCGCCGGTGTCACCCCAGGAGCAGCCGGAGCGGGAGCAGCCGCCCCAGGAGCGACCGGAGCGGGAGCCGGTCCCGGAGCGCGAGCCGGAGCAGCCGGCGCGGGAGCACGAGCCGGAGCCGGAGCAGCCGGCGCGGGAGCACGAGCCGGAGCCGGAGCAGCGGGTCCCGGAGCGCGAGCCGGAGCGGGGCCCGGGGGCGGGGCAGCCGGTGCGGGAGCTGCCGGTGGTGCGGCGGCCGGGGCTACGCGGGCCGGGGCAGCGGGAGCCGGATGCGGGGCTGGGGGAGTGTGGGTTCGGGAGGTGGGATGTTGTGGCGCCGGGGCCGGGGCGGTTGGTGGCTGGGCGATAGCTGAGGTGCCCGTGGAATAGCCCACGGCGAGCGGTAGGACGACAGCGGCGGATAGCGCCGCGAGCCTGAACCGGCGCGCACGGGCGCGTTTGCCACTCCCTCTGCTCTCATACGCCACACCTGCCACAGGGATTTTTCTACCGCGCAAATCAGGTTTGAACGTGCCGACGCGCGGATAAGACTATGAGTTGTCCGTTCAACAGCCGTGGATCCGCGGACAAACCGGCCGCAAACGACAACCGGCGCCGTGCACGAGGCACGGCGCCGGTCGGGGGAGAGCCGGTTACTTATCAGGCATGCAGTGCGGCCAGGATGCCCGGACGGGCCTTGGCCAGCTCGTCCTGCCAGTTCCGCCAGATGTGGGTACCCGTGGCCGGGAAGTCGTAGGTGGCCGGGATGCCCAGCGACTGCAGGCGCGCCTGGAAGGTGTAGGTGCTGACCATCGCGATGGCCTCGAGCGCCATGGCGTTACCCGTATTGAACAGGCCCACAGCCGAATTCATGTGGTCGCGCTGATCCGGAATACCACTACCGGAGGAGATGAACATCGGCAGGCCACGCAGCTGCGGCGCGAAGACCATCGGGTCCGAACGCAGCCACTGCGGGCTCCACGGCGCGGCCATCGAGTCGGCATTGAACCGGCCGGCGTCGAGCATCATGACGCGGATCGCCTCGCGCATACCCGGCGCGTTCCAGTTCAGCGGGCCCGAGAACGAGGCCGCGTACTTGAACTGGTTCCGGTGGAACGCCGCCAGGCGCAGCGCCGCCGGGCCGCTCATCGACAGACCCGCGACCGCCCAGTTGCTGCGCGAGACGTTGTAGTTCGCCAGGAAGTTGGGCAGTTCCTTGGTCAGGAACGTCTCCCACATGTAGGTGAACTTCTGGCCGTTGGTGTTACTCGGCGACTGCCAGTCGGCGTACCAGCTGGACTGGCCGCCCACCGGCATGACCAGCGTGACGTTGTCGTTACCGAACATCTGCTGCGCGTTGGTCTCGAACGACCACGCGTTGCGATCGTCGCGAGCGCGCAGACCGTCGAGCAGCAGCAGCGCGGCATTACCGCCGTGCCTGGCCCACTGCACCTGGACCTTGACCGGGCCCATGGAGGAGGGAACCATCAGCTCCTGGTAGCCACCGGCCGGGGTGCGATGCACCGGATGACCGACGATCGGGGACGCCGTGGCGACCGACGGGACTGCTGCTGCCGTCGCCAGCGGGAGCGCCAGTGCAGCGGCGCCGACGGTGAGAAGTCGCGCGCGCCAACCGAACCGAGCAATTCGCCGCCCTTGGGGGACTCCCGCCGAGGCGGGCGCCGAATCCGACGCCGGCGCTGCGGACCTGCCGAAACGCATGGATACTGCTCACTTTCTGCTGCTGTAGTCTGCTGTTGTAGGCGTACCGCGCAACCGCAGTCGAGCTGCTGTCGGCGGCACGGTACACACTCGTCTCGGATCCCGATCTCCGAAGCGAGCAACGCCGCGTCTACGAGTGGTCACACTTGCGCTCGCTGGACCATATTCGACCGATCAGCGGTTAGCAAGATGAGGGCGCACCCGTGTCCGAAATCCGCCCGAGACCTTTCGTAATCGTGCAGTGACCTTATCGCGTTCCCCCGGTTATGTCGCGGGAACCCTTCCCGGATCCAGGAATTCGTGGTAACTGCGAATCCGCTCGAACCGCCGCGGCCTCGCCAATTCACCGATGCGAACGACCGGTTCAACGACGCGTTCACAGACGCCACACAGTGCGGTCACTAGTTTCCGGGGTGTTCACATATCCGAATAGGTACGCGGCACAACGCAATCCGCGCGCCCGCCGATCTCGCCGCGACGGGAACGACATTCGGCCCGGGACCACGGGTCCCGGGCCGGACGAAACCTGGCGATCAGCCGATATTGCGCGACATGTCCGGAATCATCCGGTACGCCTCGTTACTCCAGTTGATCCAGTCGTGGATGCCGTAATTGGGGAACGAGTACACCACGTTGCGCGCGCCGAGAGTCTGCATTCGAACCTGGAACGCCCGGGTGTTCAACAGCGCCAGGAATTCCAGTGGCATACCGCGGACCACGCGATCGGCCGCGGCGCCGACCGGCGGAGCCAGATCCGCCTGATCGGGGATGGAACTGCCCGCGGCGATCCATAGCCTCGTATTGTTCGCCACCAGCCGCGGCGCGAACACGAACGGATCCATGGCCAGCCACTTCGGACCCCACGGCGGCGCCATCGAATCCACGTTGTATCCGCCCGCATCGACCATCGCGGTCCGGATCGCCTCGCGCATACCCGGCGCGGAAACGTTCAGATATCCGGAGTACGACCCGGCATAACTGAACTGGTCGGGGTGATACGCCGCCAGCATCAGCGCCGCGCTGCCGCCCATGGACAGGCCGAATGCGCCGTTGCGCGTGGCCCGGAAACCGAGCCGGTCGTGCAGCGCGTTGCGCAGATCCCGGGTCAGGAACGTCTCCCAGTCGTAGCGATAGGCCTTACCCGGCCCGGACATGAACGTCTCGGTCGCACCCGATCCGGTGGCGGAGCCGGAATTGGTCGGCGGCAGGCCGAAGAACGAACTCGGCGCATTCCAGTCCGCGTAGAAGCTGGACTGGCCGCCGACCGGCATCACCACATTGATATTCCAATTGGCCAGCACCTCGGCCACATTGGTCTCGATCTCCCAGCCGTTGAGATCCTGCCGGGCACGCATACCGTCCAGGGCGTAGACGACGCGATCGGTATTACCGTCGCGCGCGCGCAGGACCCGGGTCTTCACCGGTCCCATCGCCGCATTGTCAACCCAGAAGTCGAAGGCATGCGGATCGAATGCCGCCGCGGCTTTCGGCGCCTCGCCCTGCACCGCCGGCCCGATCGGCATCGCCACGGCCAACGCCGCCACCAATGCCGTGCGGCCCAACCACTTCCGCGCCGAACGGGTGAACCCGCCGTCCGTGGACGATAGTCGGGCGCGGGGTGCACCGAAGCCTGGCTTCCGGGGCGCAAATCGCATCGCGTCTCGCCTTTCGCTCGGGCATCGGTCTCCGCACACCCGCTCGCGGCCCGGCACCCCATCTATTCGGACAACACAGACGAACTCCTCGGCGCATACGGTGCGCCTCCGTACAGCACTGAATGGTCGATACAGAACGAGTATCGACTACCGCTGTGTTATTTGGCCTCCGCTGCGCTTCGGCGTGTTCGCGGCCCCCGGAGCCGCACCGCTCGGCCCGTGTCGGGCACTCTTGCCCGCGCCCGTGGCCCCCGGTCCGCTTCGGCGTGTTGTAGGCGCGGTCCGAGGTGAGCCGGCCAGGGTGACCGTCAGCGGGACTTCACGACACCATCGCCACGCGTCCGAACGGAAAGACAGCCCTCGAACCTGCGAGGTCGATGTCGTGGGTGAGCGAGCTCGGGTGACATTCGGCGGAACCTCTCGACACCGATCGCCACACGTCCGAAGGGCGGGACGGGTCGCGAACCTCGGGTCGGCGTGTGCGACGGGCCGCGAACCCGGAGTTGGCGTCGGCCGGGGATCGGAATCCGATGGGCGGGCCAGCCGTGTGTCGGACGGCAGCCGAAAAGGGAAAGGCCGTGGGCGGAGAGAACTCCGTCCACGGCCTCGTCTTCCGGTTGGTCAGCCGATATTGGCGGACATGTCCGGGATCATCTTGTAGACCTCGGCTTCCCAGTTGTGCCAGTTGTGCACGCCGAAGGCCGGAAAATCGTAGGTGACGTTCTGCGCGCCCAGGCTCAGCATGCGAATCTGGAAGGCCCGGGTATTGGCCAAGGCCAGCGCCTCGAGCGGGGAACCCTGGATGACGTCCATCACGTTGGACACATCGCCGGCCCCCGGAACGCCGCTGGCCGCGGCGATCCACAGCCTGGTGTTGTTGGCCTTGAGCTGCGGAGCGAAGACGAACGGATCCATGTAGAACCACTTCGGGCTCCACGGCGGCGCCATCGAGTCGATGTTGTAGCCACCGGCGTCGATCATCGCCGCGCGCAACGCCTCCCGCATACCGGGCGCGGAAATGTTCAGATAACCCGAATACGCACCCGCGTAATGGAACATGTCCGGGTGGTGCGCGGCCAGCGTCAGCGCCGCACTGCCGCCCATCGACAGGCCGAACACACCGTTGCGCGTGGTCCGGAAGCCGAGCCGGTCGCGCAGCGCGTTGCGCAGGTCGCGGGTGACGAAGGTTTCCCAGTCGTAGCGGTAGCTCTTACCCGGACCCTGCCCGAAAATCTGCAGCCCGCCCGAACCGGACGAGGAGCCCGAGGACGAACCCGACGAACCGGCCTGCGGTGGAATGCCCAGGAACGAACTGGGCGAATTCCAGTCCATATAGAAGCTGGACTGGCCGCCCACCGGCATCACCACGTTGATATTCGCGCGGGTGAGCGCATTGGCGACGTTGGTGTCGATTTCCCAGCCGGACAGATCCAGACCGGCGCGTTCACCGTCGAGCGCGTACACCACGCGATCGGTGTTGCCGTCGGCGGCGCGGAAGATCCGCGATTTGATCGGACCCATGATCGACGAATTGACCCAGAAGTCGAATCCGGTCGGGTTGTACGCCGCGGACGCGGTACCCGCTTCCGCCGCGGACATTCCGATCGGCAACAGCGTAGCCAACGCCAATCCGAGCGCCGAGCGCCTCATCCAGCCGGACCGTCGCCGCGAATCCTGATCGAGCGACCGTCTCCGACGTCTTTCCTGCGCCCAACGCACAGTCACGCCTCGCATATCCTGTTCGGCCTTTCCTTTGTGCGGCCGGGCTCGGCCGCTTCGTGCGGGCCCGCCCACCAGCGCAAGCAGGCCTGCACCGCCGGGCGGAAGTACTCGGTGAGCTTATCGTGCGAACCATGTCGCAGTGTTATCAAAATGATACGAAGTGGTGGAAAACGCAGTTTAGAAGTGGTCGTCACGGTCCAGCGGCGAGCGGTCCCGGACTCGTCGAGATGATCACCCGCAGCTGCCATGACCTGGATATTCGCCCGTCCGACCCGACCACGAACCGGGCCGGGCCACACCTGCAAACACACAGTCATTTCACAGCTACCGAAAGGTCGGGGTCTACTTCGGCGGTGTTAGCACCGGCGGGGGCGGCGTCGGAGCCGGGTCGACCAGATGACAACGCTCGATCTCGTACTTGGGCACCCGATCGATCCGGTACTTGGAGAACGACCACGCCTGGATCAGGTTGTGCTTGAACCGCGACAGCGTCAGCGGGGCCCGCGAAGAGGCCAGCAGATCCTGGGTGGCCGGGCAGGACAGCGCGGTGTGCGCCCGCATCGTCCACTTCTCGTCCATGTACCAGGGCATCCACGGATGCCGGTCGACCATGCCGGTATCGACCACCGCCCAGTCCGCGTAGAGGTTCTTGTCGTGTCCGATGCGACCATCGGTGAGCCGGTCCGAATGCGCGGCCAGCGGATAGGCCAGGCCCTCCTGATCGATGACGCGCACGTTCAGCGGAACGTTCATGCTGGTCATGCCGAGATTCAGGAAATAGACGGTATGGCCGGCCCCGCCCGGCGGGATCGGCAGCGGCGGCGGCGCGACGTACCACATCATGAACGACGGCGAGTTCAGCAGCAGGCCGCCGTTGGGGGTGTTGTCGATGTCGTCGACCATTGCCCGCATGCGCGGATAGTCCAGATAGTCCTCGGCCAGCACCGGATGGTCGTGACCGCTGTTGAGCACGTAGTAGATTCGCTCGTCGACGATGCCGTCCGCACTGATGCTCGCGCCGGACTTGTTACCGGTGGTGTTCGAGGCGAACAGCGCCCAGGCGATCATAGCCACCCAGACCACCGGCAACGCGAACGCCCAATTCCGGTGCAGCGCACCGCGCGCGGCCGCGCCGAACCGCCACACCGGCAGTACCGACACCGGCAGCAGCAGAGTGAACAACTGCGGCAGCAACATTCGTCCATGCATGAAATCGCCGCCGACGCGCAGTTCGAAAACGATCAGCAGCAGTGCGCCGACCAGGATCAGCGTGACCACCGCACGCCGGGTCCGCAACCGCTGCCGGACACCTTCGACCCGGCCGAGCAGACCCGAGCGTCCCCGCGCCACAGCCGATTCCGCATCCGATTCCGCATCGGCCTCGGCCGATCCGGCGCGAGTCCGGCGCGTGCGCAGGATCACCACCGCGACGATCGCCAGCACCAGCATCGGCGCCCACAGGAAGTACGGCCCGCTCAGATCCCACAGATATTTGAGGCCCTGACCCCACTTCGCGCCGCCCGCCTCCTTGGCGATCGCGGTATTGGGTACCGGAAGTCCGTAGTACCCCATTCGCCAGATCTGATATCCCACCGGAACCAGACCGCCGATCACGACTATGCAGGCGCGCAGGAGAATCGGGCGCACCCGCGCGGCGGGCATCGGCGCGCAGAACACCATGACCAGGGTCAGGCCGCCGAGAATGGTCATCTCCGGACGCACCACCCAGCACAACCCGGCCCAGAACACCAGGCCGAAAAGGCTTGGCAGCCGGACTCGTTCGGCCTGGGACCAGCGCATCAGCAGATACCACAGCACGCCCAGCCAGAAGATGACCAGGCAGTTCTCCAAGCCGGAGGTGGCGTAGTCGCGGGCCGGCGGCACCGCGATGTAGACCACGGCGCCGGCCGGAAGCAGCAATTGCGTTGCCGCGCCGCCCCACAGCCGCGCCGCGCCCAGCATCGCGAAGGTCACCGCGAGCAGCGAAAGGGTCAGTGCGGTGAACAGACTCACGTATTCCAGGCGGGCGTGGGTGATCCAGCTGAAGAACCAGATCACATAGGTCCACGCGGCACTGGTGTTGGTCTCCACGCGGTCGCCCGCGTTGAAGACCGGGCCGTTACCGGCCATCAGGTTGCGCACGGTGCGCAGGACGATCAGGCCGTCGTCCGCGATCCAGCGACGCGCCCAAGCGCCGCAGGCGAAGACGACCACGGTGGTGACCACCCCACCGACGAATGCCAGGCGAGCGAACAGCGCGAAACGCCGTGCGGGATCACGTAGCCGGACACGGTCGAGCGATTGGCTCGAACCGTCCGTCCCCTCCCGCTCTTCCCCGTCTGCCAGCATCTCGTCAGGTGAGATAGACAGCGACACCTACCGCTCCGATCCAGGCGATGGCGAGGAACTGCAGGATGCGGTCCCCCAGCGCGATCTCTTCGGGTTCCCCGGCCTCGCCACCGTCGACGTCGACCGAATAACGCAGGACTGCGATCGTAAACGGAATCATCGAGATCGCGAACCACTGGGTGTGCTTGTGGTCGGTCTCGAAGGCCCACAGGCCGTAGAACACGACCAGCGCCGTCGCCGACAACGTCCAGATGAACCGCAGGTAAGTGGGGGTGTAGTACTGCAACGACTTACGGATCTTCGCCCCGGTGTCGAGTGCGATCTTCAACTCCGCGTAGCGCTTTCCGGCCGCCATGAACAGCGAACCGAACGCCATGATCAGCAGGAACCACTGCGACAGCCGGATGTCCGCCGCCGCGCCGCCGGCCACCGCGCGCAGCAGGAAGCCCGAGGACACGATGCAGATATCCAGTACCGCTTGGTGTTTGAGCCCGAAGCAGTACCCCAGCTGAATGCCGATGTAGACCGCCATCGTGACCGCCAGCTGCCAGGCGGCCAGGAAGGAGATCGCCAGCGATCCGGCCAGGAAGACGACCGAGAGCAGGTAGGCCAGGTTGATCGGCACCACACCGGCGGCGATCGGCCGGAAACGCTTGGTCGGGTGGGCCCGGTCGGCCTCCACGTCCATCGCGTCGTTGATCAGATAGATGCCCGAGGCCGCCATGCAGAAGACCACGAACGCGATGCCGATATGCCAGTCCCTGGTCACATCGGCGATCGCATAATTGCCGTCCGGCAGTTTGCCCGCCGCGAGCGGTGCGGCCAGCACCAGGACGTTCTTGACCCACTGGCGCGGGCGCACGGCCTTGACGAGCCCTCCGGCCAGGGTCTTGGGCGGACCCTTCAGCACGGCTTCGTCGAGGTCGGTGCCGGTCGGCTCTTCACTCATTTCAGCGAGGGCTCTTTCCTGTGCGGTCACTGGCAAATCTCTTTTCGGCGGCTAGCACGGCGGCAGCCGACGCGGCGCCCAGCGCGGAACCGGCGAGCACGTCGGACGGATAGTGCACTCCCAGAACCATCCGGGAAAGCAGCATCGGGGGCACGAGCACCGCAGGCAAGGGTAGCCCGGTCAACCGTCCGAGCAACACCGCAGCTGCCGTGGTGGAGGTCGCGTGCGAGGACGGGAAACTCAACTTGCTCGGCGTCGACACGTTGACCTGCACCGACGGATCGTGCGGCCGCTTGCGCCGGACGATCCGCTTGATGACGACCGAGGCCGCGTGCGAACCGAACGCGCCGACCGCGACACCCGCCCACTGCCGCCGGCGCGGCTTGTCCACGAGTGCGCCGAGCGCCCCGATCGCCATCCAGCCCAGCGCGTGCTCGCCGAAGTGGGACATTCCGCGCGCGGCGGAAATCACGGCCGGGCTGGATCCGACGGTGCCCTGCACGGCGTTGAGGATCTTGACCTCACCCGATCGCGTCTGCGGATCGGGAACGACGTGCAGCTCCGGCGCCCTGCCGCCCAGATCGGAGGCTTCTGCGGTCATTTCGGATTCTTCTCCTGTGTGCTCGCGGCCGGGCCGATGCCGAAGGCGTCCTCCCAAGCCGCGGTGCTGGTCAGCTTCGCGTGCGCCGCACGATACTGGTTGCGCACCTCGGGGAAGCGCTCGGCCAGCTCCCGGCGCAGCCGCATGGCCTCCTTGAACAGCTCGAGCGCCTTGCGCGGATCGCGCTTGCGGTACACCACGCCGCGGCCGTCGGCGGTGGTGACGGTGACGCCGTCCACCTGGGAGAGCAAGAACCAGCGCGCGTCGAGCGTCGGGACGTTCAGCTGCGGGGTGTCGTGGTGCTTCGGGTTGGCCTTGCGGACGTTGTGCAGCAGGCCCTTACCGAGCCGGGCCACCTTGGCGATCGGATTGCCCGGCTCGCCGACCGCGCCGACCTCGGCATGCGAGGCCAGCGGCAGTTCTGTCGACGACGGCAGAACCACCGCGTCGGGATACTCCTTGCGCACGGCGTGCACCTTGCCCAGAGCGGTGGGCAGCAGGCCGAACAGCTTGTCAGGTCCGGCGAGGTAGTCGCGGATCGCCTCGTTCTGGATGGCGACCGTCGAATACTCCAAGCACAGCAGATGTTTCAGCGTCGCCTTGATGGTGTTGACCACCATCGGGCGCCCGTCGTTCGGCAGATGCAGCGAGGCGACGACCAAGCGGTTGCGCAGATGGAAGTACGCCTGCCAGTCGATCGCGTCGTCCTTGTCGGACCAGGCCATATGCCAGACCGCCGCACCCGGCAGGGTGACCGTCGGATAGCCGTGTTCGCGTGCGCGCAGACCGTATTCGACGTCGTCCCACTTCAGGAACAGCGGCAGCGGCTGGCCCAGTTCCTCGGCCACCTTGCGCGGGATGACGCAGGTCCACCAGCCGTTGAAGTCCACGTCGATACGGCGGTGCAACAACTTGGAGTTGTCGCGGTCGCGCAGCGGATTCTTGGAGAAGTCGTGGTCGTACTCCACGTTCGGGGCCGCGGTCCACATGAAGATGGAGCGGTCCACCACCTCGCCCATGGTGTGCAGGTGCGAGCGTTCCTGCAGGTTGAGCATCTGGCCGCCGGTCAGGATGGGCGAGCGGGCGAAACGGGAGAAGGCCAGGGCGCGCAGGATGCAGTCCGGCTCGATCTCGATGTCGTCGTCCATGTAGACGATGTATTCGGCATGCTTCGGATCTCCCGGGGCGGGCTTCAACGCCTCGTACATGACCCGGCTGTATCCGCCGGATCCGCCCAGGTTGGGCTGGTTGTGGAAGGTCAGCCGATCACCCAGCGGCACAGCGGCTTCGGCGAATCCGGGTTCGTCGACGACCTTGCGGGTGCCCTGGTCCGGAATGATGACCGCGCGGATCTTCTCCAGCACCAGCGGGTCCGAGCCCAGCGCCGCAATGGTTTTCACCGCGTCGCCCGGACGGTTGAAGGTGGGCATGCCGACCGCGATGGTGCCCGCACCGGGCGCCTCGATCGGCGCGTACCAACCGCCGCTGCGCAATTCGACCGCAGAATCGGTGGTGATGTCGAACCAGATCCAGCCGCCGTCCTCGAACGGCGCCAGCTCGACCTCGAATTCCACCGATTCCGTGGCGATTCCGGCCGCCTGTCCGCCCTCGCCGCTGTGCGCCGGGTCGGCAGGCATCGTGCCGAATTCGTTGCCCTGCACGTGAATTCGCGAACCGTCCGCCTTGGACCGGTACACGTCCACCCGGCCGTGGCCGGACAGCTCCAGCCGCAGCACCACCGAGCTCAGCACACTCCAGCGCCGCCAGTAACTGGCCGGAACCGCGTTGAAGTAGGTGCAGAAGGAGACCTCGGATTCGGCGCCGATCGACAGCGAGGTGCGCGAGATCGCGTGCGCACGACGGGCGTTGGTCTCCGATTCCTCGAGGTACAGGGTGCGCACGTCGAGCGGTTCGCCCGGGCGCGGCAGGATGACGCGCTGCAACAGCGAGATTGCGCGGGTGTGGGTGGGCATCTGTTCCAGGGTCGCTTGTGCGGTCATGTCACTTCCTGCAGAGGGCGGCTCGGGCGCGGGTCACCGGTCGTCCTGCGCGACCAGAGGTGCGCCGGATTCCAGGTGCGGGCGCAGAACGTTGTCGAACATGCTCAGCGCGCTGCCGATCGCCATATGCATGTCCAGATACTGGTAGGTGCCCAGACGTCCACCGAAAAGGACCTTGGCCGTAGCGGTTTCGTCCTTGGCCAGCTCCCGGTAGGTGACCAGCTTCGCGCGGTTCTCGGCGCTGTTGATCGGGTAATACGGCTCGTCGCCGGTCTGCGCGAAGCGCGAGAACTCGCGCTGGATGACCGTCTTGTCCGTGGGGTAGTCGCGTTCGGGGTGGAAGTGGCGCGGCTCGATGATGCGAGTGAACGGCACGTCGCCGTCGTTGTAGTTCATCACCGAAGTTCCCTGGAAGTCACCGGTGTTCAACACCTCGGTCTCCAGATCGATGGTGCGCCAGCCCAATTCGCCCGCGCTGTAGTCGAAGTAGCGATCCAGCGGACCGGTGTAGACGACCGGGGCGTCCGGGCTCTGCGCGCGGATCTCCTCGCGCACCTCGAACCAGTCGGTGTTCAGCCGGACCTCGATGAGCTCGGATTCGGCCATCTTCTCCAGCCACGCGGTGTAGCCATCGCGCGGCAGACCCTCGTAGGTGTCGTTGAAGTAGCGGTTGTCGAAGGTGTAGCGGACCGGCAGGCGCGTGATGATGCCCTCGGACAGCTCCTTCGGATCGGTCTGCCACTGCTTGGCGGTGTAGTCGCGGATGAACGCCTCGTACAGCGGGCGGCCGATCAGCGAGACGGCCTTCTCCTCGAGGTTGGACACGTCCGCGGCGTTCACCTCGGCGGACTGCTCCGCGATCAGCGCGCGCGCCTCGTCGGGGGTGAAATAACGGCCGAAGAATTGCGAGAGCAGGCCCAGCCCCATCGGGAACTGGTAGGCCTGCCCCTTGTGCATGGCGAAGACGCGGTGCTGGTAGCCGGTGAATTCGGTGAACTGGTTGACGTAATCCCACACCCGCTTGTTCGAGGTGTGGAACAGGTGCGCACCGTATTTGTGCACCTCGATACCGGTTTCGGGATCCGCCTCGGAATATGCGTTGCCGCCCAGGTGGTAGCGGCGTTCGACGACCAGCACCCGCTTACCTAATTGGGTGGCGGCACGTTCGGCGATGGTCAGCCCGAAGAATCCGGAGCCGACGATGATCAGATCGAAGGGCGTTGCGGCGGTCACGGGTGCCCAGCGTATCGGAAGTCCGCGAAGACGCCCGGTGGAGTAGCAGACTGCCTCCTATCGACCCGCACGACCGGCAGATTTCCGGCGCCCAACAGGCCGAGGAGGATCGCCGCGACGCCCGCGATCGATGCGGTCGCCGCGCGGCTCGGCGCGACCTGTCCCATCAGTAGGGCGGGTATTGCTGCGGGCCATACATCGGTGCGGGCTGCCGGTACTGACCCAGGGGGGTCGGCGCGGCCGTACGTGCCTCGATCCAGCGCCGGGTCGGGCTCACCGCCGCCAAGCACAGAGTGGAGAACTCGATGACGAACACGATCAGTATCGATATGAGCAGACCGATCACGTCCCCCTGCGTGAGGGGGTTCACCACCAGGGAATAGATCATTCCGCCGATACCACCGACCAAGGTCAGCCCGCTCGTCCCGATGATCATGTATCGACCTGCGCGTCTGCGGAAGAAGAACAGTATCGCCGCGGTGAGATACAGACCCGTGTAGGTCGCCACGACGATCAATGCGACAACATCACCGCTGCTGTTGTCGTAGCCTTCGTGCCGATCCGCACGGGTTCCGATGGTGCCCACGACCGTCACCACCAAACCCAGTGCCCCCTGGATGGTGGCCAACACTCCAGCGGTGATCGCGGTGCCGCCACCGGGCTTTCGCACCGGTCCGACCGGCTGTGGATAACCCGGTTGTGGATAACCTGGCTGTGCGTATCCAGGCTGTGGATAAGGTCCGTAGCCCGAATTTCCGGGCTGCCCGTATGGATATCCCATGGTCTCCCCCCTTTCTCGCCTTCGAATGCGAACTGTACGCGCCGATCACACCACACCGGCCGCCGAATCGATGCCGTCGAAGCATATTCCGCAGCACCGACACTGCGACTGCGGATCGGGCCGCGCCGCGATACCGCCACCGGACGCAAATCGGGCACAGGATCGAAATCCTGTGCCCGAGTGGGCAATTCGCTGCCCTGTCAATCAGTAGCGAGGGTACTGGGGCTGCGCGTAATTGATCTGCGGGGCCTGGGGCGGGGTCACGCCACACCAGCGCTTGGTGGCGGAGGACAGGGTCGAGAACAGCATTACGGCAACGATCAGCAGGCCGGGGATGGAGAAGACCGCCGAGGCCGGGACGCCCGAGGCGAAGCCGACGATCATGCCGATCAGACCGCCGACCGCACCGAGGCAGGACAGGGTGATCAGCAGGATCCGGCCGCCGTTCTTGTGGTTGAGCAGCAAAAATCCGCCGAGGAGGTACAGCACGGCGACGACCGCCTCGAGGACCATGCCGAAGTAGTAACCGCCCCCGTCGAAATCGTGGTGCGAGGCCGAGATGCTGGTCCCGTATTGGCTGTTCATCGAATCGACCGTGCTGTTGAGGTTGTCGATGGCCTCCTTGGCGACGCTCATGGCGTGCACGGTGTAGACGATGCCGCCGATGGCCAGCAGCGCGAGCACGATCGCCAGCACACCCGCGGTGATCGCCGTACCGCCGCCGGTGGACGGCTGTGCATTACCGAACTGTTGGGCATTACTGAACTGTTGGGGATTACCGATCTGCTGTGGAAAACCCGGCGGCTGAGGCATACCCGGCTGCTGGGGATAACCCGGCTGCTGCGGATACGCAGCTTGTTGCGGATAGCCCTGCTGTGGATAGCCTTGCTGCTGTGAATATCCGGGCTGTTGCGGATATCCCGGCTGCTGACCATAAGGCTGCTGGCCGTAGGGCTGAGGCTGACCGCCGCCGTAACCAGCCTGGCCGTATGGGTAGCTCATCGGGTTTTCCTTTCCTCCCCTGATCTGGGCGCGAACTCTACCCCGCACGTCCGTCCCCGGGCGACCCGAAAACTTCCCACGCAGCCGCAGCGTAGGCCGCGGAAGCTTCCTCCAGGCAAGCTCGAACCGGATGCTGCCACGAAGAGTCGGCCACCACCCGCGCAGCGCGAAACCCTTTGTCGTTCAGAAGGTTCGGATTTGTGATGACCGAAGACGCACGGTCGAGCCACCCGGAGGTGTCCGGGTGACTCGACAGCTCCGCACTGCTGTCGAAGGCCGAATCCCCTACCGCAGATGGGATTCGGCGTAGACGTACATCGCGTTCCGGACGAATTCGGTCGTCCCCTCGCCGTACTTGTCGTAGTTCGCGGCGAAACGCGGGTCCGCGACGTACATATCGCCGAGGCCGGTGAAGGCGCAGGCATCCGGTTGCCTGCCTCCCCAACCGATCGCGATCCAGTCGTAATGACGTCGCGCGATCGCCTGTACCTGCGCACTGTCCGGTGCCAGACCAGCCGCATGCGCCCGGCCGTAATCGGCGGCGATGTCGAGGTGGGTCTGCCCGAACGCCTTTCGATCCGCCTCGCTCATCGAACGCCACCAGGCGTCGCTGCGCTCGTACGCCTCCTTACCCCAGCGTTCGACCACCTCGTCCTTGTACCGGGTGTGGTCGAATCCATCGAATGTCTCCTCCGCCATGAGCGGTTCACCTGCTTCCGTCTTGCGCAATGTTGTGTGCACCGACGCGATCTGCCGGGCGATCCGGTCCTGCTGCTGACGCAGCAGTTCCAGATGCGTTCGCAATGCGGCCGCCGTATCCTGTTCCCCCGCAAGCACTTCGGCGATGACCGGCAGGCCGAGGCCGAGCTCGCGCAACAACAGGATGCGCTGCAACCGAATCAGGGAATCCTGGTCGTAATACCGGTAACCATTGGCCCCGACCCGGCTGGGCGGCAACAATCCGAGCTGCCCGTAATGCCGCAGCGTCCGGCTGGTGGTCCCCGCCGCCCGAGCCAACTCCTGAATGGACCACTCACCCACGCCCGCACCTCCCATTTCCCCTGATCGCATCGACACGCCCAGCATGCAAGTTGACGCTACGTCAAGGTCAAGGCTCTTTCCGCAAGCCCACCGAACTCCCGCGCGGGGCGGTCTCATTCGACTCGAAACCCACCCCGATCCGAAACCTACCGAGGTTCCGACGCCCAGGAAATCGCTGATCGAGGTGACCGAGCCCATGTGGATGCCGCGGCCGACGCCGCATCCGCGACTCGCGCGATCGGAGCTGGAACTCGCGATCGGAGCTGGGACCACTGCCGAGACGGAGTACCGACGTCCGCACCGGCTGTGCTGGATGCCGAGTGCTACGGAGACGGAGTTCGCGTGGTCTGTTCCGGAGTTGCGGGATTGTCCGGTGTCGGAGTCGGGGCCGCCGAAGGCGGAGTAGCGGCGGAGGTCGGAGCGGCGGGGGTCGCCGGACCCGCTGTTGCGGCCGAAGCCGGTGCCGCTGCGCTCGGGGCCGGCGCGGCGGCGGAGGCCGGAGCCGATGCCGCATCCGGTGCGGCTGCCGGGGGTGCGGCATCCGGGGCGAGGGCCGGTGGGGCTGGATTGGGCGCGGGTTGGTTCGGGGCCGGTGCTGGTTGTGGGGCTCGGGGCGTCTGGGCCGACTGATTGGTCCCGCTGAGCGCAGGCGGGGGTGTGGGACCGCCGGGCGCGGAGGCGTTCGGGTTGGTCGGGCTGCCCGGGATGGCCGGAACGCCCGGGACAGCGGGAACACCCGGCGTGGCCGGAACGCCCGGGACAGCGGGAACACCCGGCGTGGCGGGCAAGCCCGGGGTGGCGGGCAAGCCCGAGTTCGCGGAAGGGCCGGGGTTGTTGGGAGCGCCCGAGTCGACGGAAGCGCCCGGAGTGGCCGAGTTCGCGGAAGGGACCGGGGCAGCCGGGGTGCGCGGGTTCGCGGAAACGCCCGAGTCGGCGGAGGTGTCCGGGTTGGCCGGAGCGCCCGAGTTGGCAGCGACGCCCGGGGTGGCGACACCGGGGGCCAGTTGTAGGAGGGTGGTGAAATCGATGACCTTGGTGCCCAGGGCCGGGGTGGCGATGATGACGCCGTTGCGGAACAGCCGGTATGTGCCGCCGTGGTCGGGGAGGAGCGATTCCGGGCCCAGCGCTGCTCCCAAAGTTCCTGTGGGACCGCCGGTTCGGGCATATTTGGTGTCGATGGCGGTCGGGGCGGGCGCGGGTTGGGGGGCGGCGGGAGGATCGGCGGGGGCGAGTGGAGCGGCGGGAGTCAATTCGGCCGGGGTGGGGCCGATTTCGAACATGCCGGCGTCCATGGGGTGCACACCGTTTGGGGCCGAGGAGTATTCGCTGCGCAGCAAGTGGC
This sequence comes from Nocardia vaccinii NBRC 15922, assembly GCF_001613305.1. GTDB lineage: Bacteria > Actinomycetota > Actinomycetes > Mycobacteriales > Mycobacteriaceae > Nocardia > Nocardia vaccinii. The sequence continues at coordinate 6,440 of NZ_BDCC01000006.1, read as the reverse complement.
CATCGCGTAGCAGTACCTGGCCCGCCGTCGCTCGGACGTCCGCATCCGTGCGCGGATCTTCCCGGCTGGTTCCCGAATACGCTTGGCAGTCCTGGGTGTCGCAGGTCTGCGCGTACGGATAGCGGGTCTCGGCGAGGGCATAGGAACGAGCGGCGATCGCCTGGGCGCGCAGCGCCTCGCCGCCGCCCTGATCGGCCCAGTCCGCGGACATCTCGGTCGGCACGACGCCGCGCAGATAGTCCTCGGTGTCGACGCGATCGACCGTACGGATCTCCTGGCCGTCCAGCGCGACGCCCAGCGCACCCCGATATCCGCCCGAACCGCAGATCTCGAGCTGTTCGGCCGCCGGACGGTTGCCACCGGGCGCGATCGGATAGGCCCAGGGATCGGAGGTCGCCCCCTGCCACAACACGTCCCCGCCACAGCCGGACAGGATGGTGACATCGGCGCCGCCGGACGTGGGCGTCAGATGGGCGACCTGCCCGGGCAGCACGTGCCGGCCGGCGACACTCAGCCCGGAATCGGAGTAGACGTCCAGCGGCTTGTTGTCCTGTCCCATCAACCGCACCCGGACCGTGGTCGGCGCGATCGTGGCCAGCTGAGCGCCCGGATAGTAGCGCTGCAGAATGCCGATCGCATTCGTCCCGGATTTGGCCTGGTCGAACGCGCCGAACTGGCTCATTCCACGGCCATGTCCCTCGTCCACGCCCGCGGTCGTGCGGTACGGCGGCGCATCGGGCCACGCCCAGTAGAGAACGCCGGAACCCGCGGTCAGCGCGGCGACCATCCCACCCGCCATCGCGACACGCCGACGACGGCGTCTGCGCGACAGAGTGCCACGGCGGATGGGCACGATCCTCGGACGTTTCGAGCTGGTCATCACGCACTCCCACGGATTCCGCGAACAGGCCGGCCGGGGCGTTCCCCGCCTGCCTACCCGCTGGATTTCTATCGGAAAGCTACATTCAAGCTATTGCTATCTAATCCTCTACCAAAGGTTTAGATTTGCAACAGTTGGGACCAGTGTGACGCTTGATCCGTCAGGAATCAACCATGACCTCCCGACTGACGGTCGCCGGTTCTACCTGAATGGAGCAGCTCGTGCCGTATCACAGACCCAAGAGGTCATATGTTCTTCCCGTCGTCGCCACGCTCGCGGTCATCGCACCGCTGTCCGCGATCGCACTACAGAGCTCGCCGGACTATCGAAATGCAGGTAACAGCGACTTCTCCGCTATCCCAGCGCGCTTCGCCGAGGTCGTGCTGTCCTCGGCCCCCGACGCCGTCCTGCCGCTGCACGAACTCAGCGGCCTGAACCTCCCCGACCTGCACCTTTCCGACCTACGCCGCCTCCCGCTCCCCAGCTCTGTGCCGATACCGCCGAACCTGCCCCTCCCCCCGGGCCTCCAACTCCCCGCCGAAATCCCTCTTCCCCAACTCGGTGATCCGCAGACCACCTCCACAGCACCACAAGCCCGATCGGCCGCACCGACACCCCAACCCGGCGTCCAGGCGCCGCTCTCCCCGCAAGTCCCCGACACTCAGCCCACGTCGACCACGGCGCCACTCCCCTACACCCCGCAGGTCCCCTCGGGACCTCAGGCGCAGGCCCCGGCGACGCCGGCGCAGCCTGCACCTCCGCCTCCGGCCGAACCAGCGACACCGCAGGCCCCAGCCGCTTTCCGCGTCCCGACCCCGCCACGAGCCGAATCCCCCTCCACCGGTGACGAATCCGCCGCCATCACGCGGTTCACCCGGCCATCGGCCGGTGCGGCACGGGTCGTACCCGGACCCGCGCCGGTCCGAGTTCCGACGGCATCGCGATCCGCGGCGACGCAATACATTTCGTCGGATTCGAGGAAGAACTTCGCGAGCAGCGCACCCGCCGGGGCCGTGCGGTCCGGCGCGGGACATGTGGTCGTGCCGGTCGACTACCCGACGTCGCCGGCCGCGCCGGAACCCTCCCCGACCTCCGCTGCGCCGAGGGCATCGGCGAATCCGGATGCGGCCACGAGTGATCCGGCGTTGGTGCCGGGGGCCGACCCCGCCGCACCGGCGCTCGCGCCCGGGGCGGTCTCGCCGGAGGTGGCGGCACAGGTGGGCGCACAGGTCAAGGAGGTCACGCGGGATACGCCGTTCAGCATGGTGGCGCTCACCGCGAAGGATCTGGACGGGACGACGGCGATGATCCGGGCGCGCGGTGCCGACGGCGCTTGGGGCGCTTGGTATTCGGCGGATCCGATCGAAACCGGGCCCACCGACGCGACCACGGCCGATCGCGCCGGCACCGAGCCGATCTATGTCGGCAGGACCAAGGATGTGCAGGTCCTGCTCACGCACAAGGCCGATGCGGCGGACCACACCGAGGGCGCGACCGACCTGTCCGCCGTGCTGATCGACCCTGGTCACGGCCCGTCCGACGCGGCGCTGTCCGCCATCGCCGCACCGCTGGCCAACGGCGGTCCCAAGGTGATCACCCGCGCACAGTGGGGCGCGGACCCCTCGCTGCTGTGCGACAAGCCGACCGTCGACGACGGCCTGAGCGGAATCGCCGTGCACCACACGGCAGGTCGCAACGATTACACCGCGGCCGAATCGCCGGGCATCGTCCGCGCGATCTACACCTATCACGCGAAAACGCTGGGCTGGTGCGATATCGGCTACAACGCCCTGGTCGACAAGTACGGCCAGATCTTCGAGGGCCGCGCCGGCGGCCTGGACAAACCCGTGCAGGGCGCACACGCGGGCGGCTTCAACGAGCACACCGCCGGGGTCGCGCTGATGGGCGATTTCCAGTCCCAGCCGCCGACCGACGCGGCGATCCAGGCCGCGGGACGTTTCATCGGCTGGCGCGCCGGGATGGCCGGGCTGAACCCGCTGAGCAACACCACCCTGTACTCCCAGGGCACCGGCTACACCAAGTACAAGAAGGGCGCGGCGGTGAAGCTCCCGACGATCTTCGCCCACCGCGACGTCGGGAAGACCACCTGCCCAGGCAACGCCGCCTATGCCCGGATGGACCGCATCCGCAGAATAGCCGCGCAGACCGCTTCCTCGGCCGGATCCGCCAAACCGGCGAATAATGCCGTGTCACAGGATAATTCCGAGCAATCCGCGAATAGCGGCGCCGCACCGTCCAATTCCGACCCGAACGCCGCGGTATCGACTCCGGATTCCGAGCCATCGACAAGTCCCGAACCCACACGCGATACGACATCCCCCATGCCGACACTCGCTCCCGCATCACCACATTCGGACGCGCAGCGATAGCTTGTCGCACAGAGAATTCGACGAGTCCGCCCTGGGTGCACGCCCGTCACATTCGCGTCGGCCGGTTCGTCCGGGCGACGCGAACCGGCCCCATCGAGACGGAATCCGGCTCCCGGACGGAGCGGATCGGCCCTCTTCAGCAAGGAAATCCAGCAGGTCGGCCTATTCGAGAACGCCGGACGCGGTCACGAATCCGGGCCACCCATAGGCCCTCGGCGACGCGGAACACGATCACCGGTCGGCGGCTCGATCACCCGCAACGTGGCGTGACCACTCCGCAGCAGACCACGCGGCGACGCGAATGCGTTCCGGCCGGTGCGGATTCGATCCGGGCAACGCGAATTCAGCTGGCCCACCAGCGTTCCAGGACGTGCGCGACGCCATCCTCGGAATTGGTGCCGGTGATCTCGTCGGCGGCGGCGATGGCTTCGGGGTGGGCGTTGCCCATGGCTACGCCGTGACCTGCGAGGCGCAGCATCGGGACGTCGTTGGGCATATCGCCGAAGGCGATGATGTCGCGGTGTTCGACCCCCAGGCGTTCGGCGACGATGGTCAGGCCCGATGCCTTGGTGACGCCCGGCGCGGACAATTCGATCAGGCCCTTGTCGGTCGAATAGGTGAGGTCGGCGCGGTTGTCGAGATGCGGCTCCAACGCGGCACGCATATCGGCGCTGGTCGCACCGGGCAGCCGGATCAGCATCTTGATCGCGGGCGCGGCGATCACCTCGCGCCGCGCGACCTGCGTATCGTCCGGATTGAGCCAGGCGTGCTGATATTCGGGCGAACTCACGAACTGCGGAGTCGCCGCATCGTGCGCGGTCTCGCCGACGCGCTCGGCCGCCAGACCGCAACCGGGCAGGACGCGTTCGGCGAGTCCGGCGAGCCAGGCCAGCGTGTCCACATCCAGCGAATTGCTGTACAAGATCCGGTCGGTGGCGCTGTCGTAGACGACCGCACCGTTCCCGCAGACGCACAGCGGCGGGTATCCGAGACCGTCCACGACCGGATCGATCCAACGCGGCGGCCGCCCGGTGGCGAGGATGAAATGCACACCGTCGTCGATGAGCGCCTTGACCACGGCCCGGGTTCGCGGACTCACCTGCTCGGCCCGATCGATCAACGTGCCGTCGACATCGGTGGCCACCAGTCTGGGCTTGGGCGAGTTCAGGCGAGTCACCTATTCCATCCTGCCCGAAATGCTCGTGCCGAAGTAATCAGTTTCCCGGACGCCGCCACGATTCCTCGGCCGCGCCGAGCGGCGGCACCTCGGGGAACGGGGTCGGCTCGTTCGAATACGGCATCGCTCCGGGAGGCGGAGACTGCGGCGCCGGGCCGGGCCCACCGACCGGCGTGCCGGGCCCGCTCTGCCCCACGTACGGCGCTCCGGGGCCGGGCTGTCCCGGATATGGCGTGCCGGACTGCCCCGGATAGGGCGCGGGACCCGGCCGGAACGGATCAACGTACGGCACGCCCGGCGCCGGGTACCCCGGGGGTACCTGTCCCGGGTACGGTGCGGGGTATCCCGTCGCCTGCCCGGGAACGTGGGTGAGCCAGCGCCCGGTCGCGGGCACCAAGGCCAGGATCGCGGTGGTGACGGGAAACACCTGCCCGATCACTCCGCCGAATCCGCCCATCAGCCCGACCGAACCGTGATCTCCGGCATACAGCACGACGTACGAGGCCACACCGGCGACGATCGTGGCCACACATCCGGCGACGATGAGAATCCGCCCGAGCGGCCTGCGCCGGAACATCAGCACCGCACCCGCTGTGAGCAAACCTCCGGTGACCAGACCGACCACCCCGAGGACGATCAGGAAGCCCGCGAACCAGGAGTTGAGCGCCACGGTGGAGTCGCCGAAATCGGGCAGGGCGCTGGCCAATACGATGTCCAGCACCCCGCCGAGAATTTGCCCGACCGCGCCGAGCGCGGCAAGCACACCGGCGGCCATCGCCGTCCCGCCACTCGGTTCCATGCTCCGGCCCTGTGGGTACGGTTGATAGCCGCCCGGATACTGGGGATAACTCACGACCCGCCCCCTGTCTTCGACGCCGGACCACCCGACGGCGTTGAAACCTTCTCTGCACGATATCTCGCGAGAGAAAGTGAGGTCGTCGTGCGTAACGCGCTCGCCGGAATATCTATCCCTATGATCAGGGGCTAGTAACCGACCCGAGGGGACCGATGACCGGCTTTCTGCTACGACGTGCGCTCAACTATGTCGTGCTGTTGGTGCTCGCTTCGTTCCTGACCTTCGCACTGGCGTCGCTGACGTTCCACCCGCTGGACAGTCTCGAGCAGCGCAATCCCCGCCCGCCGCAATCGGTGATCGACGCCAAGGCGGCCGAACTGCATCTCAACGAGCCGATCCTGCCGCGATACGGCACCTGGGTGAAAGACGTGGTGGTGCACGGCGACTTCGGTCAGACCCTCACGGGCCAGCCGGTGAGCCAGGAGCTCGGCCGCCGGATCGGGGTGAGTCTGCGGCTGCTGGTGATCGGCTCGGTGATCGGCACCGTGCTGGGCGTGCTGATCGGTGCGGCAGGAGCGATCCGGCAGTACAGATTCAGCGACTATTTCACCACGATCATCTCGCTGCTGGTGCTCAGCACACCGATCTTCCTGTTGGCGACGCTACTGAAGTACGGTGCGCTGGAACTCAATACGGCAACCGGTCAGCAGATCTTCCTCTATACCGGCGAGACCTCGGCCACCGCCGTGGACGGGCTGTGGAATCAGATCGTCGACCGGCTGCAGCATATGGTCGTGCCCACGCTCGGCCTGGCCCTGGGCTCGATGGCCGCCTACAGCCGCTACCAGCGCAACGCCATGCTCGACGTCCTGCAGAGCGATTTCATCCGCACCGCCCGCGCCAAGGGGCTCACCCGAAAACGCGCGCTGTACAAACACGGCCTGCGCACGGCCCTGATCCCGATGGCGACGCTGTTCGCCTACGGTCTGGGCGGTCTGATCACCGGCGCGGTGTTCACCGAGAAGATCTTCGGCTGGCACGGCGTCGGCGAATGGCTGGTCGACGCGATCAACAGGCAGGACCTGTACATCGTGGTCACCGTGACGACCTTCGCCGGACTGGTGATCCTGGTGTCCGGCCTGCTCTCGGACATCGTCTACGCCATGCTCGATCCCAGGGTGCGTGTTTCGTGACCGA
>NZ_BDCC01000005.1 GCF_001613305.1 Nocardia vaccinii NBRC 15922 | reverse complement strand
TGGAGGCGTGACCGAAGTCGAACTGATCAGCAAGGGTGCGCCCGAGCCCACCGCGGCGGGCCGCCGGAAACTGGTGTGGCGCAGGTTCCTGCGGAACAAGGCCGCCATCGCGGGCGCGATCGTGTTGCTGCTCATCGTGATCGCCGCGTTCGCGCTGCCGCCGATCCTGCCCTACGACTACCGGCACATGGATTACGCGGCGCTGTATCAGGCGCCGAGCCCGAATCATCCGTTCGGCACCGACGGCAGCGGTGAGGATCTGCTCGCACAAACCCTGCACGGCTTACAGAAATCGCTGATCATCGGCTTCTGCGTGGCGATTCTCGGCTCGATCGTCGCGGTGGCCGCGGGTGCGGTGGCCGGACTGCTCGGCGGCTGGACCGACCGGGCGATCATGTGGCTGGTCGACCTGCTGCTGGTGGTGCCCAGTTTCATCATCATCGCGATCTTCTCCCCGCGCACCAAGGGCAGCGGGTCGATTCCGCTGCTGATCATCCTGCTCGCAGCGTTCGGCTGGATGATCAGCGCGCGCATCGTACGCGGGCTGACGCTGAGTCTGCGCGATCGCGAATTCGTCCGGGCCGCAAAGTACATGGGCGCGTCGACGCGATCGCTGATCGTCACGCACATCGTGCCGAACGTGGCGTCGTTCCTGATCATCGACACCACCCTGGCCCTCGGCGCGGCGGTGCTGTCCGAAACCGGCCTGAGTTACCTGGGATTCGGCGTGCAGCCGCCGGATGTCTCACTGGGCACGCTGATCGCGGCGAATTCCCAGTCGGCGCTGACCTTTCCGTGGTTGTTCCTGTTCCCGGGCGGTTTTCTGATCGCGATCGTGCTCTGCGCCAACCTGGTCGGCGACGGTCTGCGAGATGCCTTCGACCCCAGTTCCTCCCGTGCGCGGGCCCGGCGCAAAACATCCAAGACCCTCGAGGCCTCGAAGCAGACCGAGCGGAAGACTCCGTCATGACCGACACATCAGCCACCGCACCCGAGACCCCGAAGCAGACCACGACCGCTCCGCTGCTGGAGGTTTCGGATCTGCACGTGAGCTTCCCCGGCGAGGAGGGCCGCATCGACGCGGTGCGCGGGGTGAACTACTCCGTCTCCGACGGCGAGGTGCTCGCCATCGTGGGCGAATCGGGTTCAGGGAAATCGGTGTCCTCGCTGGCGGTGATCGGGCTGCTGCCCGATCAGGCGCGAGTGCGCGGTTCGATCCGGTTGCGCGGCAAGGAATTGCTCGGCATGGACGACAAGACCCTGTCGGACTACCGCGGCAGCCGGATCTCCATGGTGTTCCAGGATCCGCTCTCGGCGCTGACCCCGGTATACCGGATCGGTGATCAGATCGCCGAGGCGCTGCTCGCACACGGCTCGATGTCCAAGCAGCAGGCCGCTACTCGCGCGGTGGAACTGCTGGACCTGGTGGGGATTCCCGAACCGCGGACGCGGGCGCGCGCCTTCCCGCACGAATTCTCCGGCGGTATGCGCCAGCGCGTGGTCATCGCGATGGCCATCGCCAACGACCCGGAACTGATCATCTGCGACGAGCCCACCACCGCGCTGGACGTCACGGTGCAGCAGCAGATCCTCGGACTGCTGCGCACGGCGCGCGATATCACCGGCGCGGGCGTCATCATGATCACCCACGATATGGGTATCGCCGCGACCATCGCGGATCGGGTGGCGGTCATGTACGCCGGAAAGATCGTCGAAACCGCCGGTACCGCAGACCTTTTCCGTTCCCCGCGGATGCCGTACACGGTGGGGCTGCTCGGCTCGATCCCGCGCATGGACGGTCCGGCGCGCACGCCGCTGATCCCCATCGAGGGATCCCCGCCGGCCATGCACGCATTGCCGCCCGGCTGCCCGTTCGCACCGCGCTGCCCGGTCGCCATCGACGAGTGCCGTGCGGCCGAACCACCCTTGCAGGACATCACGCCGGGACATCGCGCGGCCTGCATCCGAACCGCGGAAATCGGCTCGGCGGAACTGTTCTCCGCCTATCGGCGGGAGATCACCGAACCCGAACCCGCGGCGGAGACGGATTCGAATGTGGTCCTGCGGGTTTCGGACCTGACGAAGATCTTTCCGATCACCTCGGGGGTGATCCTGCGCCGCCGCACCGGCGAGGTGCGCGCGGTGGACGGGATCGGTTTCGAACTACGCGCGGGCCGCACACTGGCGCTGGTGGGCGAGTCCGGCTCCGGCAAATCCACCACGCTGACCGAGATCATGGAGCTGGCCAGGCCGCAGAGCGGAACGATCGAGGTACTCGGCAGCGACGTCGCGACGCTCACCAAGGCCCGCCGCCGGGAGATCCGGGCGAAGATGCAGATCGTCTTCCAGGACCCGTCCGCGTCGCTCGATCCGCGCATGCCGATCTTCGACGCCCTGGCCGAACCGTTGCGCATCGCCGGACGTCCGCGTGCGGAGATCCGCTCGCGGGTACCGGAATTGCTGAAACAGGTCGGCCTGCGCGCCGAGCACGTCGACCGGTATCCGGCCGACTTCTCCGGCGGGCAGAAGCAGCGTATCAATATCGCGCGGGCGCTGGCCCTGGATCCGGAGATCCTGGTGCTGGACGAGCCGGTGTCCTCACTGGACGTCTCCATTCAGGCCGGTGTGCTGAATCTGTTGCGCGACTTGCAGGTCGAGCGCGGGCTGTCGTATCTGTTCGTCTCGCACGACCTTTCGGTGGTGCGCAATCTGGCGCACGACATCGCGGTCATGTATCGCGGCAAGATCGTCGAAATCGGTCCGGCGGAACAGATTCTGACCGATCCGCAGCACGAGTACACCCGCGCGCTCATCGACGCGGTTCCCATTCCCGTCGTCGCCCGGTAGGAGCAGAGTCGTGAAGAGGCGCACATTCGGCAAGGTCGTCGCGGCGGCATCGGTATCGGCGCTGGCGGCGGCGTGTTCGTCCGGTACCGGCTCGACCGGCTCGGCGACGTTGGGCACCGTCAACGACATCAATCCGCAGCCCCGCCAGAACGTCCGCGAGGGCGGCAATCTGCGGTTGGCGATCACCTCGATCCCATCGAACTGGAATGTGCAGTGCGTCGACGGAAACGAGGGTGAGACAGCCGATCTCATCCGATGGACGATGCCGCGAGCGTTCAAGGCCGATCCCGCCGGACAGCTCACCATCGATACCGACTACTTCACCGACATCAAGCTGGCCGACACCAATCCGCAGCAGGTCGTCTACACCATCAATCCGAAGGCCGTGTGGTCCGACGGCACCTCGATCACCTGGGAGGATATGGCCGCGACCTGGCAGGCGTTGAACGGCCGGGACAAGCGCTACCTGTACGCCATCAGCAACGGTTTCGACCGGGTCGAGAAGGTCGAGCGGGGCGTCGACGATCGGCAGGCGGTACTGACCTTCAGTACGCCCTATGCCGATTGGCGCGGTCAGTACTCGGGTAATTCGATTCTCTATCCGAAATCGGTGACCGGCACCCCGGATACCTTCAATCACGGCCTGGTCGACCACATGGGACCGTCCGCGGGACCGTTCGTCGTGCAGTCGATCGACCGCACGCAGCGCCGGATAGTGTTGGCGCGCAACCCGAAATGGTGGGGTGCGCCACCCAAGCTGGATACCGTCACCTACAGCGTGCTGGACCAGTCGACCTGGGCCGCGGCCCTGCAGAACAACGAACTCGACCTCGCACGCATGGCGAGTCTGAACGACGTGCTGCTGATCCGGCGCACCGCGGGACTGCAACTGCGGCACGCGCCCATGAACATGTGGCGCTGGCTGACCTTCAACGGCGCGCCCGGTTCGATCATGGCCGATCCCGCCCTGCGCGTGGCGATCGCGAAGGCGATCAACCGGCAGGCCATCGCCGACACGAGCCTGGCGGGCCTGACCGACCATCCGAAGGTGCTCAACAATCACATCTTCGTCATGGGACAGAAGGGCTACCAGGACAATTCGGCTCCGGTCGGCTACGACCCGGCCGCGGCCGCGCGGCAGTTGGACGGCCTGGGCTGGAAACTGCGGGGCGACGTGCGGGTGAAGGACGGCCGGGAGCTGGCGTTCCGCGATGTGATGTACAACGATCCGGGCTGGGTCTCCATCGCCAAGATGATCCAGTCGGACCTGGCGAAGATCGGGGTGAAGATGTCCATCGACACCCGCCCCGGGCAGGACTACTTCACCAATGTGATCATTCCGGGCGACTTCGACACGTCGCAATACGTCCTGTCGGGTGATGTGTTCGTATTCAACAGCATTCCGCAGGAATACGGCCTGTACCCGAACAATGTGCAGGGCAATTACGGACGGATCGGCTCGCCCGCCCTGAACGATCTGATCGACAAGGCGGTGTCCGAACTCGACCCGGACAAGGCCATCACGCTGGCGAATCAGGTCGATACCCAGATCTTCGCCGAAGGTCACTCCCTGCCGCTGACCCAGGACCCGGGGAACTGGGCCACCCGGGCCAACCTCGCCAATATCGGCGCACCCGGCCTGGCCACCTACGACTACACCGCAATCGGCTTCGAAAGATGAGGCCGCCCCGACGGAAGGATCGATCCATGCGGATTCGTTCGACCTTGCTCCCGCTCGCGATCCCGGCGCTCGCCGTCGGATTGGTGGTGTCGGGGTGTAGTTCCGGCACCCGCTCGCAGACCAGCAACACCAATATCGGCATTACCAATGACATCAACCCGAAGCCTGTCAGCGAACTGCGCGAGGGCGGGAACCTGCGCCTATCACTCAGTAAGATCCCGGCGACCTTCAACTATTTGGATGTTGATGGCGACGACCAAGACACCGCCGCGGTCATCGACCCGTTGCTCCCCTCAGCCGTTGTCAGCGACGCTGCCGGCGAGATTTCGATCAATCACAACTATTTCACCGACATCAAACTCACGAATACCAACCCGCAGCAGGTCACCTACACCATTAATCCCAAGGCCGTGTGGTCCGACGGCACCCCGATCACCTGGGAAGATCTGCGATCGGGAGCCAACGCCTTGAGCGGAGCGGACAACCGGTATCTCGTAGCCTTCACCTCCGGATTCGACCGAGTGGCAAAGGTCGAACGCGGAGTCGACGACCGGCAAGCTGTCGTAACCTTCAACAAACCGTACGCCGAGTGGAAGGGAATGTTCAGCCCGCTTTATCCCAAGGCTGTCACCGTAAGCCCCCAGGCATTCAGTGATTTCGCCCGAAATGGCCTGCCGATCAGCTCCGGCCCGTTCGTTATCACGAACATCGACCGCACCCAGAACCGAATCACGTTGGGTCGCAACCCCAAGTGGTGGGGTGACACGCCGAAACTCGACACCATCACCTTCAACGTGCTCGACAACAGTGCGGAAGTGGCCGCGATCCAGAACAACGAGCTCGACTACACTCAGGTCACGGGCTTGTCGGATGTGACGACGGCCAGGAACAGTCCAGGAGTCGTCGTTCACGAAGCACCGGAGCCGTCCTTCGACGTCATCACGTTCAACGGTGCCCCCGGCGCAATCCTCTCCGATCCCAAGCTGCGGGCGGCAATCGCCAAGGGGATCGATCGCCAGACGCTCGCCGATAATTGGTTGAACGGCATTGTAAAAAGTCCGCGCGTGTTGAACAACCACATCTTCATGGAGGGCCAGAAAGGTTATCAGGATAATTCTGGGCCGCTGACCTACAATCTCGACGAGGCAGCCAAGGAGCTGGATGCCCTGGGCTGGAAGATGAACGGCAACATCCGAGAGAAGGACGGACGCAAGCTCGAACTCCGTGATGTCATGTACCAGTTCGATCCGTGGGTACGTGTAGCGAAGATCATTCAGGCGGACCTTGCAAAGATCGGCGTGCAGGTCGATATTCAGACCATCCCCGGTCAGGGACTGTTCACCAATATAATCAATCCCGGCAACTTCGATCTCGCGCAGCACGCCTGGGGTGGCAGCATTTTCCCGCTCGGCGCCTTGGGCCAGATATATGCCTGGGATCCCAATAATCAGCAAAGTAACCACGCTCGAATCGGCTCGCCGGAATTGAATACGCTGATCAACGAGACGCTGTCCGAGCTCGACCCGAACAAAGCCATACAGCTCGCCAATCAATGCGACAAGATGATCTGGGACGAGGTCCACTCATTGCCGCTGTTCCAGAGCGCCGGCACCTATGCGACCCGAGCCAACCTCGCCAACATCGGCGCATTCGGCCTCGCCACAGCCGACTGGACGAAAGTCGGCTTCCTGAATTGACTATTCCCCGACCCGTAGGATGGAGTTTCCCGGACTCACATCCGGGAGTTCCTGTTTCGCCAGCGATTGCCGAAGAGATACCTCTTGCGGTCTGACATCACCTCCGCAGGCGTTTACAGTCTCCGCCAGCCCGGCGGCGACGAGGATGTTCTTGGCGGCGTTGATGTCCCGGTCGTGCCGAGTGCCGCAGCCGGGACACGACCACTGCCGTGTCCCGAGCGAAAGCGCGGCGAACAGATGTCCGCATGCGCTACAAGTTTTCGAACTCGGATACCAGCGGTCGATCACCACCAAGCGTCTGCCGACACGCTCGGCCTTGTATTCGAGCATGGCCCGAAACTCGCTCCATCCGGCTTCGCTGATCGACTTCGCCAGACTCCTGTTGCGGACCATGTTCCTCGGTGCAAGGTCTTCGATTGCGATAATGTCGAACCGTTGCACGAGACCGGTGGAGATCTTGTGAAGGAAGTCCCGGCGGGCATCACGAACACGAGAATATTTGCGCGCGAGCTTAACTCGTTGTTTCGAACGGTTGGCAGACCCTTTTCGCATTCGCGCCAGACGCCTCTGGTGACGGCGCAGACCACGTTCATGCCGCGTCATGTGCCCAGGATTGGCGATCTTGTCTCCAGTGGAGAGAGTGGCGAAGTCCTTGATGCCGAGATCTACACCGACCGCATTCCCGACCGGTTCCGCCGCAGGCGAGTTGGTCCGGTCGACGGCGAAGGAGACGAACCAGCGGCCATCAGGCTCCAGGGAGACGATCACCATCGTCGGGTCGAGCGAGGCGAGGTCGATATCCGGCCATGTCCACACGATTCGCAGCGGCATCGCGGTCTTCGCCAACCACAATCCATCGGCCTTGATCCGGAAGGCCGAGCGAGTGAAATGCGCCGACTGGCGGCCGTGTCGGTTCTTGAAGCGCGGGTAGCGGGCGAGACCTTTGAAGAAGGCAGCGAAGGCGGCGTGTTGATGCCGGAGAGTCTGCTGCAGGGGAACGCTGCTCACCTCGGACAGGAACGCCAGTTCCTCCGTGCGTTTCCACTCCGACAGCGCCGCATCGGTTTCCTTATAGGAAGTCGACTTTCGCTCGAGGGTGTAGAGACGTTGGCGGCCGGCAAGGGTCTTGTTCCAGACGACACGTACACAACCGAATGTGCGGCGCAAAAGCGCCGCTTGTCCAGGGTCCGGATAAGCCCGGACCTTGTACGCGGTCCTCACGAGCATTTAGTTTACAGAGAGGCCCAGGTTGAGTAAAAACTATGCGCCACAGGCAAACTTCATGCCTGCCTACCGTGAACGACTGGATATCGCGGCGGCTCTCCTGTGACTTTCGACTCCGGCCACCCGCTGGCCTATCCGGTTCTGACGACAGTCGGTACAGTGGCGATCTGTCTGGCCTGGATGCCGTTCGCCGATTCGGAGCAGTTGGGCATGGTCGGCGCGGTCGCGCTGGTCGTGCTCGTTTACAGCACATTTCGGCTGATGGTGGCTTCCGGGGTGTTGCCCTGGCACACCGATCCCGGAATATCCTCCGCGCCGACCGAGACCGAGCCGGGCGATTCCGGACCGAGGGACACCGAGCCGGCGGACTCCGGACCATCCGGTTCCGAGTCCACCGATGGACGCGCGAACGCACCGCGCTGCCGCCGAATACGGCAACAGCACAGGCTGCTCAGCAGATCGTGGCTCGAACTCACCGCAGCCGGCCGAACCCGCTGGCTGCCGGTGTACTTCGATCCCTTCCTGGTCACCGCAACCGATTCGACGGTCGAATTCCGAGACGGCACAGTGTTTTTCGACAACGTACGGCTGTACCCCTCGGGCCCGGTACGCGATCGTGAACCCATCGGCCGCCTGCACGACAACCCCACTCGCCCCGATCCCGACGGCCCGGCCCACGCCGCCGACGCGTCGCGATTCACCCGCCGCCTCCTGCTCGACGGCCAATACGTCGTCGTCGCGCCGTTCGCCGCACTGCTGTGGGTCTACGTCGCCGGTGGCGGCTTCCCCGCGTTCCTCGGGGCCGTCACGGTCGCCGCCGGGGTGGCCGTGTGGTTCTCCGCGATCCGCGGCTCGGACCCCAGCTGAATCTGCCTGCGGCTCAGGCAGGTTGCTGCTGGGTGGCCGCGTGGATTCCGCCGCCGCCCTCGGCGACGGCATTGAATTCCACCGGAACGACCTCCCGGCCAGGGAACGCGTCGGCGAGGATGCCCGCCGCGCGATCGTCACCGTGACGGTCACCGTAGGCGGGCATGTAGACCGCCTCGTTGCCGACGTAGAAGTGCACGTAGGTGTAGAGGAACTCGGCACCGCGAGTGCCGGGCATATCGGCCCGGTTCGGTTGCGGCAGTTCGATGATCTCCAACCTCCGGCCCGCGGCGTCGGTGGCGTCGCGCAGGATCTCGCAGGCGCGGGCCGCGGCGCGGGCGAAGACGTCGTCGCGATCCGGATCTACCGGCCGGTCCACCACGACCACGCCGGGCCGCGCGAAACGGGCCACCGCGTCGACGTGGCAGTCCGTCACCTCTCGACCCGCAACGCCCTGCAGCCACACCACTTTTCGCACGCCCAGCAGATCGCCCAGCGCCCGTTCGATCTCGTCGTGGTCGCTGCCCGGGTTGCGGGTCGGATTGACCAGCGAACTCTCGGTCGCCAGCAGCGTGCCCTCGCCGTCGACCTCGAGTGAGCCCCCCTCGGCGACGATCGGCGCGACCACCCGCTCGATTCCCTCGTACTCCAACATCTTTCGCGCGACCCGTGCGTCGAGATGGTATTCGGCCTTCTGCCCCCAGCCGTTGAAGTTGAAGTCGATACCCACCACCCCTCCGTCGGGCGTGGTCACGAAGGTCGCGCCGGTATCGCGTACCCATAAGTCGTCCAGCGGGGCCGAGACCACCTTGACGCCGTCACCGACGACCTGGCGGGCATCCTCGACATGTTCGCGCCGCGCCAGCAGCGCGACAGGTTCGCGCACGGCGATGGCCTGGGCCAGCCGTGCCACATCCGCGCGCGCCTCGGGCAGCAGATCCTCCCAGACGGACTCCTTGGCGGGCCACGCCAGCCACGTCCGAGCATGCGGCGCGGACTCGGCCGGCATCACATAGCGGGTCATGATCTCCGACCGTATCCATTCGGTCCGACATGCGCCATGAAATGGCAGGTTGCGGCCCTGTCATCCGGAGGATACGGCGCGCCGCGCCGCGTGTTGGTACACCCGTCCAGTCCGTTATGACTCGATTGCGCCGCCGTTGTCCTCCGTGAACGCCGGGAGGTGGTCGCGCACCCACTGCGTATACGTCCGGGGGGCGCGGCCGAGGACCCGCAGCACATCGCCGGTGACCGTGGTGTTTCCGCCGTCGCGGATGAAGGCCGAACCCTGCAGCACCACATCGATGTACTTCTCGGACAGCCCGCGCGCCCGCAGATGCGCGAGCACCGCATCCTGCGACAGCGGCGCGAGCGTCACCGGGCGGCCCAACTCGGTGGCCAGCACACTGGCCTGATCCGGTTCGGACAGCGCCACGGGCCCGGTCAGCGTGTACACCTGCCCGGCATGTTCGTCGGACACCAGTGCCTCGACCGCGACGGCCGCGACGTCCCGCGGGTCGATCACCCCCTGACCGCCCGTCCCGGTGCGGATCGGCACCGGCTCGCCGGTCCGGATCGCCTCGGCCCAGGCGAGCGTGTTGGAGGCGAATGCGCTGGGGCGCAGGATCGTCCACGTCCGGCCGCTCTCCCGCACCGCCTGCTCACCGGGCACATGCCAGTTCGCGAAGTCCCGCAGCGCGGGGTCTCCGGTGCCGATGGCCGAGAGTTTCACCAGCCGCCGCACACCCGCTTCCCGCGCCGCGGCGACCAGTGCGGTGTCGGTGTCGGCTTTGTCCGGGCCGGGCACGCTGACCAGGAATGCCGCCCGCACACCCGCCATCGCCGCGTCGATCGAGGCCGGATCGGCGAAGTCGCCGCCCACCACCTCCACGCCGTCGGGTACCCGCGCTGACCGCGGATTCCTCGTGAACGCGCGAACCTTCTCGCCCCGCTCGGCCAACTGCCGAACCACCGCACCGCCGATGGTGCCCGTGGCACCCGTCACCAGAATCATGAGCTCAGCCTGGCGTGGTCCGGACCCTCCGCCATAGGAAATTTCGGCAGGACCGCTCGGCGTCGAACGCGCTTACAGTCGATGTGGTGAGCGTCCTGTCCATCGCGCCCGTGCGCACCACCGAGCAGTTCGAGCGCCCGCTCCCGGTTCCGGCTGCCCTGCGGCCGTGGCTCACGGGAGTCGGCCGCATCCCGTTCCTCGATGATCTGGCCACGCCGTTCACCCACGTCCCGCAGGCGGTGACCACCGTGGTCATCCGGGTCGAGCGCTCGGGCCGCCGCGACGTCGCGGTGATCGGGCCGCGCACCCGCGCGACGTACAAACAGGCCGAGGAGTCCGCGGCATGTCAGCGGCTGCGCCTGGCCCCCGCCGCGGTACGGCCGCTGCTGGGCGTCGCCGCGGTCGAACTGACCGACCGCGTGCGCCCCCTGGCCGATTTCCCGGGCCCGCTGGCCGGATTCGAGGACCGATTGCTGCACAGCACTCCGGACGAAGCGCTGCGCATCCTGGAAAACGCACTGCCACAGTCACTTTCCGATGCCCCCGAGCACCACCGCCAGCGCCGCCTGTTGGAAGCGGCCACCGCGGCCCTGGCCGAGGAGTCGATCCCCGTCCCCGAGGTGGCCGCCCGCCTCGCCATCAGCGAGCGCCAACTCCGCACCCTGTTCGCCACCGGAATCGGCCTGTCCCCCAAGCAATTCGCTCGCATCGGCCGTATCCGGCGCGTGCTGGCCGATCCCAGCCCCGATCCCCTGGCCACCACCGCCGCCACGCACGGCTACTACGACCAGTCCCACATGAACGCCGAATTCCGCACCCTCATGGGCACCGCGCCTTCCGCCTACTTCCGCGGCGCCCTTCCCGCCGCCACCCCCTGCGCCACGGCCTTCCGCACCTGAATCCTTACTCCGGACCGAGGATTCCGGCCAGGAGCTGGTGCAGGGACCATTCGAATTCCGCGGCGGAGTCCAGGTGCGACAAGTGGGGGCGGGCGGCGGTCAGGGCCGGGTAGTCGGCGGGGTCGACGGTGAAGCCGGGGTGGCCGAGGGGGTGGTCGTTGACGATCTGGCCGATGAGCAGGTGCCAGGTGGCGCGGTAAGCGCGAGCGGCCGCGGACTCGTCGAGACCGGCCTCGAGGAAGGCGGCGATCGCGGCCTCGGCGAACGGGAGGGAGGTCGCGGTGACCGAGGTGGGTTCGTTGACGACCTGGGCGGCCCAGGGGTGGTCGAGCATCACCCGGTGGGTACCGAGCCACTGGGAGGTCAGGCGTTCGCGGGCGGTGCCGCCGCGCGGGACCGGGAAGGCGAGGGCAAGGTCCTCGTTGAGCAGGGCCAGCAGTTCGCGGCGGTCGGTGATGTGCCGGTAGAGCGACGCCTGCCCGGTGTCGAGTTCGGCGGCCACCCGGCGCAGGGTCAGCGCCGCGAGCCCCTCGGCGTCGGCCACGCGACGGGCGGCTGCGACGATGACGGCCCTGTTCAGCGGTTGTGCGCGCACCCGACTCCCTTCCATCTGCCGAACGCGAGCGTATTGACACCCTCATCGAGCCGAACGAGCGGTCCTGATGTGGGCGTCCGGCATCACACCGATTTACCGCACGACCTCTTGCGAACAGCGTTCGCAATTAATTAGGGTGACCTAATGCGAACATTGTTCGCACGAAAGGAGCCCGTCGTGACCACCCGGACGTCACCACCCACCCACCGCCTCGCCATGCCCGCGCTGGCCATCGGCGTGCTGTCGTACGCGCTGATGCAGACCATGCTGGTGCCGATCATCGGCTTCCTGCAGCACGCGCTGCACACCAGCACCACCGCCGCGACCTGGGCAGTCCTGAGCGCGCCGCTACTGGCCAGCGCGATCCTGACGCCGCTGTTCGGCCGCATCGGAGACCGATTCGGCCGCCGCCGGACCCTGCTCGCGGTCCTCGGGATCTATCTGATCGCGACGCTCGTCGCCATGGCCGCCCCGCAGATCGGGGTGCTCATCGCGGCCCGCGCGGCCCAGGGCGTCAGCATGGCGATCCTGCCGCTGGCCTTCGGTTCGGTACCGGCGGTGCTTCCGCCCGACCGGGTGCACGGCGGACTGGGCTTCCTGTCCGCGCTGGTCGGCGGCGCCGCGGGGATCGCGCTGGTGATCGGCGGACTGGTCGTCGACCACGCCTCGTGGCGTTGGCTTTTCGCCATCGGCGCGGTATTGGCGACGGCCGCACTGATTCTCACGTACGTCGCCGTGCCCGAGGGCCCGGTCGAATCCAGCGGGCGGCTCGATCCGGCCGGTGTGGTCCTGCTGGCGGGCGGCCTGTCCGGAATCCTGGTCGCGCTGACCCTCGCCCCGAACTGCGGTTGGACCAGTATCGCCGTGCTCGCCTGCGCGGTGGCGGGCATCGCACTGCTGATCGGGTTCGTGCGTCTGGAACGCCGCCTGCACTTCCCGCTCATCCGAATGGATCTGGTGCTGCACCGTTCCACCGGAATCGTGCATCTGTCCGCGTTCGCGCTGGGCGTCGTGCAGTTCATCTACTACGTGCTGATCCCAAAACTGTCCGAAATACCGGTCACGGCAGGCGGTTTCGGCGCCTCCGTCACCACCGCCGGACTGATCATGCTGCCGTCCACACTGGTCGTACTACCAGCCGGAAGCGTCGCCGGACGCCTCATCGCCCGGCGCGGCCCACGCCTACCGCTGACGCTCGGCCTGATCGTCGCCGCCGCCGGTGCGGCGATCCTGGCCCTGGCCCACGCGGGTCTGTGGGAACTCGCGATGGGGGCCGTCCCGATCGGCATCGGCACCGGCCTGGTCATGGCCGCCCTGCCCGCGTACCTGCACCGCGTCGTCGACCCGGCCGAATCCGCCACCGCGAACGGCATCAACACCGTTTCCCGGACGATCGGCGGCGCCTTCGGCAGCCAACTCGCCGCCGCCCTCGTGGCCGGTGCGGTGACCACCGGGTTTCCCCTCGCCTTCTGGATCGCCGCCGCCATCGGCGTCGTCGGCGCGGCGGCAACCCTGCGCGGCGACACACACCCCGAGCCGGCCCCGCACTGAGCCCGATCACCCACGGCGACAGGCGATCCGGCCCGCGCAGCACGACTCACCGAACGCCTCGAAGGCCCTACAGGTTCACGTCGCCGGACAACGCCGAACCCCGGTGCCGCCGAACCGTTCCGCGGCTCAGTTCACCGCTTTGCGCTGGGCCGCGGCCCGGCGGCGGGCCAGTTCCTCCTGGTCCAGCACCGCCGCACGTGCCGGGGTGGGCGCGCTGCCGCCCAACCGGGCGGGCACCCAGGGCGCGCCCGCGGGCATCTCGTATCCCGCCTGTGCCAGCTCGAGCAGATCGGCCATGCGGGAACGCAATTCGGCGGTCAGCTCGTCCACTCCGGCGGCGGTGAGCTCACCGGGCGGCGGGGCGATCGGCTCGCCGATCCGAATGTGGATCGGGAAACGCTTGCGGCCCAGTTCTTTCGGAATATCTTTGGTCCAGACGCGTTGTGCGCCCCAGATCGTCATCGGCACGATCGGGGCACCCGATTCGATCGCCATTCGCGCGGCGCCGGATTTGAATTCCTTCAGCTCGAAGCTGCGGCTGATCGTCGCCTCCGGATAGACGACCACGATCTCACCGTCCCGCAACGCCGCCACCGCGCGCTCGTACGACTCCGCGCCGTGGCTGCGATCGACGCCGATCGCCTTGCAGTGCTTCATGAGCCAGCCGACGATGCCGTGCTCGAGTTCGGCCTTCATCATGTAGCGCACGTTGCGGCCCGAGTTGCGGCCCACCAACCCGACCTCCATGAAATCCAGGTAGGCGGTGTGGTTCACGGCCAGCACCGCACCCCCGGAACGCGGAATATGTTCCTGCCCGGTGATCTCGACCCGCAGTCCCTGGGCCCAGAACACACTGCGGACCAATCCGGTGAGAACGTCGAATACGGGTTCGCGCGCCATATTCACAACTCCTGTGCATCCACTCTCGCGGCCGGACTACCGATCCGGTTCGCCACCGGCCGAATTCCGGTTCGCCGCCGCGCGTTCGGCCTTGGCGGCGGCGTCCGCGGCGTCCATCGCGTTCGCCTCCTCCAGTGTGGGCGCACCGCCGCCCAGTCGAGCCGGAACCCAGTACGCGCCGGGTTCGTGCTGGTACCCCTGCTGCAACGCCTGGAGCATCTGCTGCATCGTCGTGCGCAGGCGCTTGGTCAGTTCCGCGGCCGCCTCACCGACGTCCCCGTCACCCACCACGGGCGGCGCGATCGGTTCGCCCACCGCGATCCGGATCGGAGTGTTGGTGCGACCCAGACGTTTGGGATGTCCCTTGGTCCACACCCGCTGCGCACCCCAGATCACCATCGGGATGATCGGCACGCCGGATTCGATCGACATGCGCGCGGCGCCGGATTTGAATTCCTTGATCTCGAAGCTGCGGCTGATCGTCGCCTCCGGGTACACCCCGACCAGCTCACCGCGGCGCAGATATTCCAGCGCGGCCTTGTAGGAATCCGCCCCGGCCGAGCGATCCACCGGAATGTGCCGCAGCGCGCGCATGATCGGGCCCGAGACGCCGCTGTCGAACACCTCCTTCTTGGCCATGAACCGGATGTACCGTTTCGGGGTGCGTGCGGGCAGCCCGGCGTAGGTGAAGTCCATGTAGCCGGTGTGATTGATGGCGATGACCGCGCCACCGACGGCGGGGATGCGCTCGGCCCCTCGGACATCGAATTTCAGCCCCTGCGCGAAGAAGACGGTGCGGGCCAGGCCGATGATCGACCGGTAGACGGGTTCCACAATTCCGCTAGCGTAGTCCCCGGCACATCGGGTTACACCCAGGCGTGTGTCGCAGTCCACACACACGCCGCTCAGACAACGGAACACGCGTACAGGAAAGAGGTTCACCGCAGTGAAATTTCCCCGACCGGCTTCGCGTGGACGTCTCCGATACGCACTGGCCGGGGGGCTGGCACTGATCGCGACCGGACTGGTCGCGGGCTGCGATTCGCGGGTGGGTATCGAGGGCACCGACTACCGCGCCGACGAACCGCAGGCCCCGGTGGCCTCGTCCACGAGCGCATCGCCCACGACGGCGGCGGCCACCGCGGCGGCCGCGCCGGCCCTGCCGAAGCCGAAGCCGGGCGAACTCGCGGTAACCGTCTCGCTCACCAAACGCGATTCCGCCGCCGCCGACGCGCTCACCCGCTGGGCCATGGACCTGCAATCGGTCTCACCGGCCCGGCTGCAGGCCAAATGCTGGACCGTGGCTCCGCAGAACGTGCAGTCCATGTACACCGACAAGAACGCCATCCTCAGCGCCCTGGCGCGCCCTGGCGTGGACGACGGTACCGCGATCACCTGGCAGGGCGCCGGCCGCGGGGCGGTCACCGTCGTGGCGCAACGCACCGATATCGACACCGGATACGCCTGTCCGCGGGTCTTCCAGGCCGGGACGACACCGACGTTCAACGACGCCGACGCCCGGCACACCGTCCGCCGCTACCTCGACCGCGTCACCGGGACGCCGCTCGCCGCGGCGGACAAGGAGTCCACCCACCCGCTGCGCTGCGCGGCCACCCCGGGAACCTGGGACCCCACCGGCACCGGCCGGGCCACCACCCCGCCGCTGGCCGCCGAACCGGGCAAGGTCGACGACGTGCAGTCCTTCGTCGACCGGTCGCTGACCTCGGCGGCGTTGCGCGGGCCGTATCTCACGGTCTCGGCCTCGGTCCTGACCACCGACGGAGTGGAGCAGACCCGGACATTCACCCTGAAGTCGGGCAAGCAGGGTTACTGCATCGGCGACGTCTCCTCGTAGTCGGTACCCTGGGTGACCGGCAACGTTCAGGAGGGAAGTTCGTGGAGATCACCAGCGTCGGACACGCCGGGTTCCATATCCGTACCGCGGCCGGGACGATCCTGTGTGATCCCTGGGTCAACCCGGCGTATTTCGGATCGTGGTTCCCGTTCCCGGACAACACCGGACTGGACTGGGACGAACTGGGCAACTGTGACTTCCTGTACGTCTCGCACCTGCACCGCGACCATTTCGACGCGAAGCACCTGACCGACCACGTCAGCAAGGACACGACCGTTCTGCTGCCGGACTACCCGGTCCCGGATCTGCGTCGCGAACTGGAGAAACTCGGCTTCACGAAGTTCATCGAAACCGAGAATTCGGTCAAGCGGACCATCACCGGACCGGGCGGCGAGATGGACATCATGATCATCGCGCTGCGCGCCCCCGCGGACGGTCCGATCGGCGACTCCGGGCTGGTCGTCTCGGACGGCGAGACGGTGTGCTTCAACATGAACGACGCCCGCCCGGTCGACATGGACGTCCTGCACGAGACGTTCGGGCACATCGACATCCATCTGCTCCAGTATTCGGGCGCGATCTGGTACCCGATGGTCTACGACATCCCCGCGCGCACCAAGTCGAATTTCGGTAAGCAGAAGCGGCAGCGCGGGATGGACCGGGCGCGTAGCTATATCGAGCAGGTCGGGGCGACCTGGGTGGTCCCCTCGGCCGGTCCCCCGGTCTTTCTGGACGACGAGTTGCGCTACCTCAACGACGATCGCGGCGACCGCTTCTCAGAAGAGAACGGGAACATCTTCCCGGACCAGATCGTCTTCCTCGAGCAGATGCGGATCCACGGCAATTCCGGTGGCGTGCTGATGATTCCGGGTTCGGTCGCCGACGTGCGCGGCAAGGAACTCGAGCTCACCCATCCGGTCGATCCGGACGAGATCTACGGGGACAAGCCCGAATACATCGAGCGGATGGCCGAGCGGATGGCGCCGGCGCTGGCCGCGGAGAAGGCGACCTGGGCGACCGGCGACGAACCGCTGCTGCCACAACTGAAGGATCTGTTCGAGCCGATCATGGCGCAGAGCGATCTGATCTGCGACGGCATCGGCTACCCGGTCGGCCTGGTGCTCGGCGAGCAGACCTTCGTATTGGACTTCCCGAAGCGGACGGTGCGCGAGCCGATCGAGGGCGAGGGCCGGTACCGCTACGGTTTCCGGATCGACCCCCAGCTGGTTCGCACGGTGCTGCGCGATCAGGAACCCGATTGGGTGAACACGATCTTCCTGTCCACGCGATTCCAGGCGTGGCGCATCGGCGGCTACAACGAATTCCTCTACACGTTCTTCAAATGCCTCACCGATGAGCGAATCGCCTACGCGGACGGCTGGTTCGCCGAGGCGCACGACGATTCGGCCTCGACCGAACTGGCCGGGTGGGAGGTGCAGCGCCGCTGCCCGCACCTCAAGGCCGATCTGTCGAAATTCGGTGTGGTGGAGGGTAATACCCTCACCTGCAATCTGCACGGCTGGCAGTGGGACCTGGAGTCGGGGCGGTGCAAGACATCCAAGGGGCACGAGCTGCGTTCGCGTAAGCTCTGAGGGTCTCGCCCGCCCTCGGCGGGCGGCGGGCTTCGACGCGGAATACGTTCCGAGAGCGAATTTCTCGCGGGATCACTCGCCCGCGGCGGACATCCGGGCCTCCTCCAGCACCTGCAAGGTGGCCACCGCGTCGTTCGGATCGACCGGGACCGCCGCGCCGTCCAGAAGGGCGGCTGCCATATCCGCGTAGAACGCCGGATAGTTCCCCGGCTCGGCGGGCACCGGGTGGATGTCGTCCAGGGTGCCCAGTGAGCCCCAGTTTTCCGAATCCACTGTGCCCCAGGGTTGTCCGTCGTCGGGTCGCCGCCCCGCACGCAACGCGTCCTCCTGCGGGTCCAGCCCGAAGATGAGAAACCCGCTCTCCGAACCGAGTACCCGCATTCGGGGACCCAGCCGGGGCGTGACCGCACTCATCCACAGGTGCGAGCGGACGCCGGAGTCGTGCGTCAGCGCGATGAAGGCATCGTCGTCGGACCGCACATCCGGTCGGCGACAATCCAATTCGCAGTAGACCTCGGTCGCCGGTCCGAACAGGGTGAGCGCCTGATCGATCAGATGGCTACCCAGGTCGTACAGGATGCCCGCACCGTCCGCGGCTTCGCCCACCTCACGCCAACTCCCCTTGCTGACCGGCCGCCAGCGCTCGAATCGGGATTCGAAGCGGCGCACCTGTCCGAGTTCCCCGGCCTCGATCAATCGGCGCAACGTCAGAAAATCACTGTCCCAGCGGCGATTCTGGAAAACCGACAAGGCCAGCCCGGCCTGCTCGGCCGTCGCGATCACCTCGAGCGCCTGATCCGCGGTGAGTGCGAACGGCTTGTCCACCACCACCGGCAGTCCCGCGTTCAGCGCCTGAATAGCCAACGGTGCGTGCGTGGGATTGGGTGTGGCGATCACGACCAGATCGATACCGTCCGGATCGGCGAACAGCTCATCGGCCGTGGCCACCACCCGCACACCCGGATACGTCGCGCGCGCCCGCTCCGCGCGCTCGGCGGCGGAAGTGACCACGGCGGCCACCCGCATCCTGGGCTCCGCGGCGATCAGCGGCGCGTGGAACACCGCACCGGCCAGCCCGAACCCGATCACGGCCACACCCAATTCCGCCATCCAGCTGCCTTTCGCTCCGGCCGTCACTCGTGCGGCGTCGGTTCACCCGCGATTGTCCGGTACGAAACGATATCCCGCTGAACGACCACGCCGGGAAGATGATCCGCCCCGCTACTCGCCGCCGAAGGCTCCCGAATCGTGGCCGGTCTCCATCGGAATCCAGCCGTTGGCCGAGAATTCGTGATCGGGCACGCCCGCGCCGACCAGACCGTGCTGATCGTTCAGGTCGTGGATGAGATCGGCCACCGGATGCGAATCGCTGTAGTGATATCCCTGCGCGAGCGCGAAACCGAGTTCGGTGAGCACCGCGGCCTGATATTCGGTCTCCACGCCCTCGGCGATGACCTGCAGATCCAGCGATCGGCTCAGTGCCGCAATGACTCCCAGCAGCGGCGGGGCCGGGGAATCGGAGCGGATCGCCGCGACGAAGGACTGGTCCACCTTCAGGATGTCGCTGGGAATGGTGGCCAGGCGGCTCAGCGAGGAATATCCGGTGCCGAAATCGTCGATGGCGATGCGCACGCCGCGTTCGCGCAACGTGCTGAGATTGCCGATGGCCGTCTGGGATTCGGCCGCCAGCTCACTCTCGGTGACCTCCAGCACGAGCTGATCCGCGGGCCAGCCGGTATCGGTCAGAATGTTCGAAACCCGGTCGGCATAATCGGATTCGGCCAGTTCCAGGCCGCTCACATTGACGTTCAGAGTCAGATCGAGCTGGGCGAAGGTCTCCTGCAGGCGGGCGGCATCGGCACAGGCCCGGCGCAGCACCAGCTCGTCCAGATCGGCGATGAGGTCGTATTCCTCGGCAACGCGGATCAGCCCCTCGGTGGTGACATCCGGCTGCGCGCTCGAGGACCAGCGCAGCAGCGCCTCCACCCCGACCGCCCGGCCCGCACCGTCTTCGCTCAGGCTCACGATCGGCTGGTAGTGCACATCCAGCGCGCCCTTATCGATGGCCTCGCGCAACTCCACCGCCAGCGGCAGCTGCCGGGAGGACTCCAGCACGGTCCGATTGCGACCGGCCTGCTTGGCCCGGTAGAGGCCGACGTCCGCGCGACTCACCAGCAGCGATCCGGATTCGCCGGACTGCCAGGAGGTCACGCCCGCGGAACATCCGGTGGTGACCGCGGCCCGCAGCTGCTCGGTGAGCAGAATCGCGGCCTGTTCGGTGGTGTTGGGCAACAGCAGGGCGAAGGCGTCACCGCCGTACCGGGCCAGCTGCTGATCCGGGGCGAGCAGTTTCGACCAGGTATCGGCCACGCGCTGCAGGACCGCATCACCCGCGCGATGACCGAGATGGTCGTTGATCTTCTGAAAACGGTCCAGATCCACCAAAACCAGTGCGAGTCCCTGACCGCTGCGCGCGGCGTGCACGATCGCATCGCTCAGCGTGCGATCGAATCCGCGCCGATTGAGCAATCCGGTGAGCACATCGATATCGGCGTCCGAGGCCATTCGGGTCAGAATGCCCACCACGATGCCGGCCCCAACGGTCACCCCGGCCGGAATCACTCCCGCCCACCACGGCAGCTCTCGCGAGGGGACCACCCACAGGCACAGCAGCACCGCGAACGTCACATGGGCGGCGACCCATCGCCAGCCGAAGAAGATCGCGGCATCGCAGGCGACGAACACGTAGAACGCGGAAAGCCCGATCGCCCCGACGGTATTGGGGAACCAGTGCACCGCGATCGTCACCAGCACCGTCGCGAGGGCGACGTAGCCGTGATGGATCGAGTGCGGCAGCCGCGGGCCCCAGATCAGCAGGCTCACGCCCAGCAGCACTGCCACCGCGGCGGCCGCGCCCACCAGCGGCCGGTTACCTTCCGAGCCCGGGGCTATCGCGGTCAGCAACAGACCGAGTGCCCCGCCCATGACATAGAACGCCCCGGTGGTCCGAGCCATCACTCTTGCCGTCGCCAGCGCCGAAACCGTCCGCACCCGCGTCCGGGTATCGACGCGCGAGCCGATTCCGCGCACGGTCCCTAGCCTAGACACAGTTGTCCCGGGCAGTCGTCACATCCGCAGGAATCGCCGAGCAAAGTCTGCTCTTGATCCCCACATCCCCGGTTTCCCCCGGCGAGTCGGAAAATGCGGGCGCTCTTTCGAATTCGTTCGCAAATCATTAGCTACCGATTCCCGGAGGTAGGTGACCTCGTACCCTAGACCGGCTCCAAGATCTCCTTACCGACGAACGGCACCAATGCCTCGGGCACCCGCACCGACCCGTCTGCCCGCTGGTGGTTCTCCAGCAGGGCCACGATCCAGCGTGTGGTGGCCAGCGTGCCGTTCAGGGTCGCGGCGATCTGCGGTTTGCCGTTCTCGTCGCGGTACCGCACCGACAGCCGACGCGCCTGGAACGTGGTGCAATTCGAGGTCGAAGTGAGTTCCCGATAGGTCTGCTGGGTGGGAACCCAGGCCTCGCAGTCGAATTTGCGCGCCGCGGAGCTGCCCAGATCACCGGCGGCCACATCGATCACCCGATACGGCACCTCCAGTGCGGCGAGCATCTCCCTCTCCCAGCCGAGCAGACGCCGATGTTCGGCGTCGGCGTCCTCGGGCTTGCAGTAGACGAACATCTCGACCTTGTCGAACTGATGCACCCGGATGATGCCGCGGGTGTCCTTGCCGTAGCTGCCCGCCTCCCTGCGGAAACACGACGACCAGCCCGCGTAGCGCTTGGGCCCGGCCGACAGATCCAGGATCTCGCCCGAGTGGTAGCCCGCCAGCGGAACCTCCGAGGTGCCGACCAGATACAGGTCGTCTTCCTCGAGCCGGTAGATCTCCGCGGCGTGCTGCCCCAGGAAGCCGGTGCCCGCCATGACCTCCGGACGCACCAGCACCGGCGGGATCATCATGGTGAACCCGTTGGCGGTGGCGCGCTGCACGGCCAGCTGCAACAGGCCCAGCTGCAGCAGCGCGCCGTATCCGGTCAGGAAGTAGAACCGCGCGCCGGACACCTTCGCCCCGCGCTCCATATCGATCAGCCCGAGCGATTCGCCCAGCTCCAGATGGTCCTTCGGGGCGAAATCGAATTCGGGTGCGCTACCGACGGTTTCGAGCAGGATGAAATCGTCCTCGCCGCCCGCGGGCGCGCCGTCCTGCACGACGTTCGACAGCGCGCGCTGCGCGACATCGAGTTCGGCGTTCGCGGCGTGCTCCGCCGCCTCGGCCTCCTTGACCTTCGCCGACAACTCCTGCCCGTGCGCCAGCAGATTCGGCCGCTCGTCCGGGGACGCCTTGCCGACCTTCCTGCCCAGCGCCTTCTGCTCGGCGCGCAGGGAGTCGGCGTTCGCCACCGCGGCACGCCGCGCGGCGTCGGCCTCGAGCAGGGCGTCCACCAACGCCGGGTCCTCACCCCGCGCCCGCTGTGACGCGCGGACGACATCGGGCTGCTCACGCAGGAATCGGAGGTCGATCATGAGGACCAAGCCTATCGGGCCGAGTCCACCCATATTCCGCAGGTCCGCACCCCCTCGCGAACACCGGCGACAACCGATCGAACGCAGACGCGCCGAACACCCGGCTCCATGACCTCGCACTACGCCTACTCCGAGGTTCGCCGCCCGTCTCGCCGCTCGGACGCGTAGCGGGCGCGAGGAACGCTTGCCCGGCACACGGCCGACGGGCGAGACCCGAAGGGGCCGCGAACAGCCGGAACGCAGCGGCGGCAATCGGACACAGTTCGCGGGCCGTCTCGCCGCTCGGACGCGTAGCGGTCGCAAGCACGAGTGCCCGGCACGGGGCCGAACAGTGCGACTTCGGGGGCCGCTGACACACCGGAGCGAAGCGCAGGCGGAAAATACCGCAGCGAAGCGGAGGCCGAAGGCACCGTGCCATGATGGACCGCGATGTCCTCCGAACATGCGCCCGCGCGCGCACCCGAGAACGGACCCGACCCCGAGTGGGCCGAGTCGGCTTCCGAGTGGGACGACACCGCCGCCGAGCCGGACCCGGCCGCGCCGAACGCGGGCAGGCGGGTACATCTGCCCGCGCACAAGATGCGGTGGGGGCTGCTGGCGGTCGCCGTGGGTGCACTGGTCGCGGCCATCGTGACGCTGTCCATCTCCGGATTCCGCTCCTCGCACGGCCTCGAGGCGCGCGATCCGGGTGGCGGGGGCCCGGCCGGCCGCAATAATTCGGTATTCGGTACCGCGAGGTCGGGCGACTGCCTGACCTGGACCAATACCAAGACCCTGGATCTGTCGAAGGTCAATTGCGCGGACAAGCATCTGTTCGAGGTCACCGCCGACATCGATCTGAGCGACTATCCGGGCCGTGAATTCGGTCCGGGCACCCGCTTCCCGGACTCACTGCGTTTCGCCGAACTGCGGGACGAGCACTGTGCCACCGCGGCACAGGCCTATCTGGGCGGACGCCTGGACCCGCGCGGACGTTTCGTGGTCGGCATGATCAATCCCGGCGAGCCCGCGTGGAACAAGGGTGACCGCACGGTGCGCTGCGGACTGCAACTGGTCAGCGCCACCGGAAACGCCACCCAGCAGACCGTCGGGCGGGTGCGCGACAGCGATCAGTCGCGCATCTTCGATTCCGGCATCTGCATCGGCATCAATCAGAACCTGCCGACCAACGAACCGGTCGACTGCTCCGAACCCCATGCCTACGAGGTGATGTCGAGCGTCGATCTGGGCCAGCAGTTCGGCAGCGGCACGCCCGCGAACGCCGATCAGGACAAATACATGCAGGATCAGTGCTCGCGCGTCGCGGATTCCTACCTCGGCGGGCCGAAGGCTCTGATCAACAAGACGCTCACCATCTTCTGGGACAACATCGACGCCCGCAGTTGGCTGGTGGGCAGTCACAAGCTGAATTGCCTGGTGGGCAAGGGCACCAAGGACGGGTTCTCCTCGATCACCGGATCGGCCAAGGGCAATATCCTCATCGACGGCCAGGCTCCGGTGCCGCCGCCGAATACCGGCCGGTCCACCCCCGCCCCGCTGCCCGGCGCGGCCCCGCCGGTCCGGTGAGTCCGCGGGACCGGTCGCGATGAGCGTATCGATGTCACCGGAGCGGTTCGAGGAATTGGTCGGTGACGCACTGGATCTGATCCCGCCCGAGCTCACCCGGGCCATCGATAACGTGGTGGTGCTGATCGAATCGCGCAATCCGGAGGATCCGCATCTGCTCGGTCTCTACCAGGGCATCGCCCTGACGGATCGAATCGATAGCCAGTACGGCGGCGCACTGCCGGACACCGTCACGATCTTCCGGGAACCCATTCTCGGCATCTGCGATACCGCTGAGCAGGTTGTGAACGAGGTGGCGATCACCGTAATTCATGAGATGGCCCACTATTTCGGCATTGACGAAGCCCGGCTGCATGAGCTGGGATGGGGATAGTCCTGTCCGCGGGGGGATTCGAACCCGTAAACTTCGGACTCGAGGGAACCGGATCGCGGGTCACCGCGTCCAAGAACTCGTAGGGGGAATTCTCGTGGTTCCACCGAAGGGGCGGCCCGTGCCGGTCCTACAGTTGACTAGCTGCCACCAGAAGGAGTTCGAGTCATGGTAGATCTCGTTCACGTCGACGCCGAAATTGTGCTCGCGGCCGCCGGTGAGCTCGACCTGCTGGCCGATCGACTTGCCGCGGCCCAGGGGCTGAGCGCACCTGCCACCCATGTCATCCCGTCGGGCGCCGAAGAGGTCTCCCTCGTGGCCGCCAACCATTTCAACGAGGGCGCGGTCACCCACGACGCGTCGATCGCGCAGGGCATCGTCGAATTGCGGAATGCCGCTCAGACATTGCGGATCCAGGTAGCCGAGTACGCCGCGCAGGACGCCGTCCGCGCAGCGGGCATCACCGCCGTCCAGACCGCACTCGAGCTCTGACCCGAGACCACTACTTCAACGTCGACCACAGGGGAAAAGAACAATGGTTGCTGGAATCACCGGCGTGGTCTGGGAAGCCCGTCCGGCCGAAATCAACTCGGCCACGCTGAATCTCGGTGCGCATGCGGTCCCGATCGCGGCCGCGGGTACCGCCTGGGCGGGTCTGACCGCGGCGTGGACCGACGCCACCGCGACGCTCACCCGCGTGATGGCCGAACTGGGCGTCGGCCTGCTGGGTATCAACGGTATCGCCGCGATGGCC
Source organism: Nocardia vaccinii NBRC 15922 (assembly GCF_001613305.1). Lineage (GTDB taxonomy): Bacteria > Actinomycetota > Actinomycetes > Mycobacteriales > Mycobacteriaceae > Nocardia > Nocardia vaccinii. Next base: position 352,562 of record NZ_BDCC01000005.1, on the reverse strand, counting down.
CAGCTCACCGCCTTCACCGGCTGGTGCGGCGAGCAGACCGCGATGGCCGCCGCGATGGGCGCCAAAGCCGCCGCGAACGCGACCGCCTATACCGTTGCCTCGCTGGTCATGCCGAGCCCGCCGGAGATCGCGGCCGTCGATGCCGCCCGCGTCGCGGCGCACACCACCGGCGGTGACCTCTGTGGCGCCGGTGAGGCCGCGGAGGCCGCCTATCTGGAGGTGCAGATCCGCGCCGCACTGGTGATGGAGACCTACGAGGCCGCGACGTCGCTGATGGTCGCCACCCCCGCCGCCTTCATGATGCCGCCGCCGATCGCGGTCGGCGCCGGAACCGTCGGCGGCGCACTGGATGTCGCCCAGGCCGTGCAGGCCGATGTCAACCCGGTCGCCAACGCGTTCTCCGCCGCGCAGGCGGCGGTGTCCAGCCCGGGCGGCACCGATGCCGCGACCCAGGTCGCGGGCGTCGCCGGATCCGTGGCCACCTCGGCCGTGCCGACCGTCGGTGATGCCGTCGGCAGCACGATCTCCGCGGCCACCACCACTTCCACCGCCTCTCCGGGCATGTCCACGACCATGATCGGCGGACTCGGTGGTCTCGGCGGCGGCGCCATCGCCACGCGGGCGGTGTCCTTCGCGGGCGGCGGCTCGGTCGGCATCGGTAACGGCGCGGGCAATTTGCAGATCCCGGAGGGCTGGGGCGCCGGGCTGGGCACCAACTTCCCGACCGCCAATGTGCCCGAGGTCGCGCCGACCGCTCCGACGAGCGCCAATGCCACCCAACCCGCCTCGACCCGTCCGGTCAGCAGCGGAAATCCGTTGCTGGGCAACCAGGTCGAAGAGGACGACGAGGATCTCCAGCACAAGAACGAACTGGTACACGGCGAATACTTCAACGACGGCCGGATCATCGCGGCGGGTGTCATCGGCGGCGATCCCAATGCGGAGTCCGCTAGGTGACGGTTCTCGGCGCCGGACGGGGTGGGGCCATGCTCGAATCTGTCGTGCTGACACTGGACGAGATGCAATTCCTGCTGGATAAATTGCAGATCAGCCAGGTTCCGGTCGTACTGGACACTTTCGCCCGGTACGACACGGACGTCCGTCGCAAAGAGGCGTTCGATGCGGCCGCCGAGTCGCTCGCGGCGCGCGATCTTCTGGACGGTGAATTCGTTCACCGGGATCTGGAAGACCGGCTGCGGGCACTCGACCGGCCGCACTGGGCCATCGCCGTGCGCTGGTACGTCGGTGAGCTGGTGAATCGGATGTGCATCGCCAAGGGTGACGAGATGGAGGTCGTCGCCCTGCGTGGGCCCGACACCTACGTCATCAGCGAGGCCTCGCACGACCTGCCCGGCACCATCCTCGCCGCACTCGGCCCGGCCGATCCGCTCGAACTCGACGGTATGAACCGTACTCACCGAGGAACTGCAACCCATTCTCGGCGACGCCGGTGACAGCAATGCCACCGCACAGCGGCTGAGCCGGGTGGGCCGCCCGCCCCGGGATGCGCAGACCCTGGCCGCGGCATTGGTCGAGGTGCCCTCGCACGCCTCGATCGTGGGCGTGATCTACGGTGACGGCAGCCGCGATATCGCGGATGGCGCGATCGCCGTCTTCAACACCCGCAACGGCCGGTTCATCACGACCACCACCCGCTCCGAGGACGACGTGCAGTGGACCTCGCTGGCGACGGGCACCGCCGGGCGGCTGCGCACGGCCATCAAGGACCTCATCGACAAGCTCCCGCTGCGGGCGGAATTCAATCCACCCGCGGGCGCGATCTGAATCCGGTTCGAGCGCGCCCGCATCCGGTGTATCCCGTGGGTGCTCAGCCCATCGGATTGTCGGTGTCCGGCTCGGCCTCGTACAGGAACGGAGGGGTGAACCGGCCCCAGCGCGTGCATTCCCAGGACAGGAATTCGGTTCCGGCGTAACGCGGTAGCAGCTCGATGGTCTCGGTGTTGTCGAGATGGTTGTTCGTGGTGAACGGCGGGGTTACACCACCCAGGGTCATACCGACCAGCCGCATGGCCGCGCCGTGGCTGACCACCAGGATGTCGCCGTCTTCGCCCCAGGACAGATAGGTGCGCCGAAGCTCTTCCAGCACAGGCAGATACCGGTCGAGTACATCGTGGCCGGATTCGCCGCCGGGCACCCGCCGATCCAATTCGCCCAGATGCCAGGATCTGTAGGTCGTCTGGAAGAGTTCGTGCGCCGCTTCGGAATCGCTTCCCTCCAGCTCACCGACGAATACCTCGGACAGGCCATCGAGCGCCTGCGCGGGCACCCCGGTCACCGATTCGATGTGCTGTGCGGTCTGCCGTGCCCGCAGCGCGTGCGAGCAGAACAGTTTGCGCGGCGGTGCGGCCAGTGCGGCGCCGAACGCTTTCGCCTGTGCCACACCGCGTTCGGTCAGCGGTCGACCCGGCACCTTGGTATCGAGAATTTTGGCGACATTCCCCTCGGTCTCACCGTGCCGCACCAGAACGAGTCTGCCGCTCATAGGTCGGCCGTTCCCTTCTTCAGATCTGCCAGCCATGCCGAGGCGGGTTCGTCGGGCGGCGGCGGCGCCCCGGTGGGCGAGCACGCGGGCCAGGAACCGAGGAAGCGGATCCGCCCCGCGGTGCGGTGTAATGCCTTGAGCGCCTCGGCAACCGCGATGTCGTCGATATGACCGACGCAGTCCAGGTAGAACCGGTACGTACCCATCCCGGTGCGGGTGGGCCGGGATTCGATACGGGTCAGATCGACTCCGCGCGTGGCGAATTCGGCGAATACCCGCATCAGCGAACCCGGTTCGTTGGCCAGTTCCAGCACGACCAGCGAGGTTCGGTCCGCGCCGGTGCGCGGCGGGGCCTGCCGCGGCCGGGTGACCAGGACGAATCGCGTGACCGCCTGATCATGATCGGCCACTCCGGATGCCAGTGCCGCCAGCCCGAGCCGTTCCGCGGCCAATGTGGTCGATACGGCCGCATCGGCATGTCCGGCCACGACGTCCTCCGCGGCCGCGGCATTGGAGGCCGAGGTGTACATCGCGGCCTGCGGCAGATGCCCGTCCAGCCAGCCCCGAACCTGGGCCGCCGCAACCGGATACGCGGCGACGGTGCGCACGTCGTCGAGTGCGACGCCCGGCCGGCCGACGATCGTGAAGGCGACGTCGAGTTCGGTCTCGGCCACGATCTGCAGCCGCGGCCCGAGAGCGAGCGCATCGAGCGTCGGCGAGATCGAACCCTCCACCGAACTCTCGATCGGTACCACCGCACCCTCGACCGCACCGGCCCGGATCAGCTCCAGCGCCGCACCCTGACTGGTCGCGGCGACCCGTTCGACCGGCTCGTCGAAGACACCGGTGGACTCGAGCTGGACCAGGGCCATCTCGGTGAACGTTCCCGATGGTCCGAAATAGGCGATACGCGGCACGGATACGACATTACCGACCGGTTGCCGGTGGGCTCGGAGTTTGCAGCACTTCCAGGGCTTTCACGACGGCGTCCGGCGTTTCGGACTCGATCGCGAGCAGCACACCGCGCAGCGCCTCCACCGCCGCCGGTCCCAGGCCGCGCAGGAACTCCAGGTCCGGACGAATCAGTGCGCGGCGGATGTCCTCGCCGCAGAGCGCGGCGACCGTCGCGGCGACGACGCCCACGGCCCGTTCCCCGGAATCGGTGCGAGCGATGAATCCGCCGGCGGAGTGCGCGGCCACGACGAGGAATTCGGCCACCTGAACATCGGGCAGTCCGGCGTCCAGCACCGGCGCTTCGGGAACCTCCGACGGTGGCCGGACCAGCCCTTCCGCCAGATCGGCCCGGGATGCGGCGGGCATGGACAACGTCAGCGGAACCGGTTCGGCGGCGGTGGAATCGTGCGGCACATTTCCACCGTAGCGATCGAAATGCTTGCACAACCGGCCATATTCACTTAGCTTAGGTTTACCTAACTGATATGCCGTGGCCGGGACCAGCCCTGGAGGTAATGCATGCGACCGAATCCGACCCTCGCGCCATCGACCGCCGAACGGATCCGCAACGCCTGCGCACATGCCGATCACGCGATGCTGGCCCTGCCCGGAATCGACCCGGCGACCATCACGGTCCACCACCTGCGCCAGTGCGGTGACGCCGTGGTCGCGGTGCCGATGGGCTCACCCGCGGTCGCCGCCGCGGCGCGCGGTGGTGCGGGTGGCGTCCAGGCCGTACTCGAACTCACCGATCGCACGCCGCTGCCGTTGCGCGAGCCGGTGCGGGCGCTGGTCTGGCTGCGCGGGCGCGTGCGCACGGTCCCGGCCGGGACACAGCGCCTGCTCGCCTCGGCCGTCGCCGAGGACCACCCGCATCCGGCCCTGCTCGACGTCGGGCACACCACGACCCTGTTGCGCCTGATGATCAATTCCGCGGTGCTGGCGGATTCGACCGGCGCGGAATCGGTCTGCCATGCGGATCTGCGCGAGGCGCGACCCGACCCGTTCTGGGAGCTCGAGGCGGCCTGGCTGCAGCATATGGACGCCGACCACGCCGACGTCGTCGCCCAGCTCGCCCGACACCTGCCGACCCGCCTGCGCGGCGGCGCGATCCACCCCCTCGCGATCGATCGCTACGGCATCAGCCTGCGCATCGAGACCGACGAGGAGGACCACGACGTGCGCCTGCCCTTCCAGACCCCGGTCGAGGACATCCAATCCCTCAGTCGCGCAGTTCGAATCCTCGTCGGCTGCCCATTCCTGCACGGCATGCGCCGGATGTAGCCGGCTCGGGACGCCACGCCGGGCAGCATCGCGGTCCGGAAATCGGAACGCCGGAGGAACCGGGAGGCGCAGACCCGCGCAACCGCGGTGACGATCGGTGATTCTCGCGGGGGCCGGTCACCGCTGCGCGTTTGCGCCCTGGGCGAAGGCCAGGGCGTGCGCGCCCGGATTAGATTGGCGGAGTGAATTCGGCTGCTGATGCTGTTCCGGTGTGGCCCGTGCCCGCCTCCAACGGGGAGCGGCGGGCGATCCGGATCGAGATTGTGGTCGTTCTGGTCGTCACCTTCGGGCTGAGCGGAGCCAGTGCGGCGCTGTCGCTGCTGGAAAGTGCGCTGGCGCCGGGTGGGATCGGCGGGCAGTCGGTGGCGCTGAATCCGTCGCGGGCCACGCAGTCGACCATCGATCTGCTGTTCCAGCTGTTGAGCGTGCTGCGGTTGGCGGGTTGGGGTGCGCTGGGACTGTATCTGTTGTGGCGCAGCGGATTCGGATTGCGACTCATCGGCCTGGCGCGAATTCGCCTGCGTCGCGACGTCGTTCCCGCGCTCGTGCTCGCGGCCGTGATCGGGCTACCGGGCCTCGGTCTGTATCTGATCGCGCACGCACTCGGATTGAGCGTCACCATCGTGCCCAGTTCCCTGGGCGATCACTGGTGGCGGCTGCCCGCGCTGATCCTGTCGGCCGTGGCCAATGCCGTGGCCGAGGAGCTGATCGTGGTGGCATATCTGATCACCCGACTGCGGCAACTGGATTGGTCGCCGAACCGGTCCCTGCTCGCCTCGGCCCTGCTGCGCGGGAGCTATCACCTCTACCAGGGCCTCGGCGGCGGCTTGGGGAATCTGGTGATGGGCTTGATCTTCGGCGGGTTCTGGCAGCGCACCAATCGACTGTGGCCATTGATAGTGGCGCACGCCACAATCGACTCGGTCGCCTATATCGGTTACACCTTGCTGCACGGCCATGTCACCTGGCTCCCCTGAAACACACAGCTTCTCCCGTTACTATCGCGGAGATGAACCGCGAGCGACCCCCGTACGATCCGCGGGATCCACGGATGCGCCGGGTGCCGCCGCAGGGCCCCGGTGGGCGACCCCCGACGCCGGGTGATCCGCCGCGAATCGAACCCACCCAGGTCATGCGCCGGGACGGAAGACAACCCCCGCTGGCCTGGTCGGAAGGTGGTCCGCAGTCTCCTCCTCCGCCGCCGCGTGGCCGCGGTCCGCGGCCGGGGCCGGATCGGGGTTGGGCCCCGCCGCAGCGCCCCGTGCCGTATCAGGACGGGTCGCCGCCTGCGCCCCTCCCACCCACGCGACGTCGCAAGCCTCCGCCGCGTCAACCCGGGGTGCGCCGCAGGCGGCATTGGGGGCGTTGGTTTCTGGCGTTGTTGCTGGTGCTGATCATCACACCGATCGCGGCCGGGATCTATCTGGACAGTTCGCTGCACCGAATCGACGCGCTGGCCGCCTACTCCGGACGTGTGGGGCAGACCGCCGGAACCAATTGGCTGCTCACCGGTTCGGACAGTCGCGAAGGGATGACCCAGGCGCAGGAACAGCAGCTGTCCACCGGCGATGCGGCCGATGCGGGCGGTGAGCGCAGCGACACCATCATGTTGGTGCACATTCCGCAGTCGGGCTCGACCACCATCGTCAGCCTTCCGCGCGATTCCTATGTGCCCATTCCCGGCCACGGTCGCGACAAATTGAATGCGGCCTTCGCGGAGGGCGGCCCGAAACTGCTGACTCAGACCGTGGAAACCGCGACCGGTCTGCATATCGACCATTTCGCGAAGATCGGCTTCGGCGGCTTCGCGAATATGGTGGACGCGGTCGGCGGTATCGATATGTGTCTGCCGAATGCGATCAATGACCCGAAGGCCGGGCTCCACCTGCCCGCGGGCTGCCAGCATCTGAGCGGCCCGCAAGCCCTCGGATTCGTGCGCACCCGCGCGACCCCGCGCGCGGATCTGGACCGGATGAACAATCAGCGGATGTTCCTCGCGGCCCTGCTGAAGAAGGCGACCAGCGCGAGCACCCTGGCCAACCCGTTCAAACTGTGGCCGCTGGCGACCGGCATCACCGGCACACTGCAGGTGGACAACGGCGACCACATCTGGGCCTTGGGCCGCCTGGCCTGGGCACTGCACGCGAACACCGTCGCGACGACCGTGCCCATCGGCGGTTTCGAAACCGTCGACGGCAGCGGCAACGTCCTGCTCTGGGACAAGCCCCAGGCCGGCCAGTTCTTCGCCGACCTCGCCGCCGACAAGCCGATCCCGGACGATCTACTCACCAAATGAGTTGGCCCGGTAGACATCCGGCTGCCGACGAGCCGAGTCCGTGGTGGACGGACGCGGCTCACCTGCCCAGCCGGCCCCGTGGCCCGACCTCGCTCGTCCGAAGCAGTAGCCCGCCGGAGACGAACGGCCCCACCTGAGCAAGCCGATATCCCTTGCGGGCCAACATCATCGACGACCGTCCCAGCAAGCGCGACCCAACCTGACCCGGACGCACTCAGCCGAGTACCGAGACCCCACGCAAGTCGCAGCATTCGGCCGCCGAGTGCACCGGATCAGCGCAAAGTGATCTGACGCGAGCGCAACCCGTCACGGGAGCGTCGCTCGTCCGGGGTCAGGGGGGCGTCGGAGGCGAGGGCCTCGACGAGGCGGGCGCCGAATTCCGTTGCGGGCTTCACCCATTCGGTGGCATGCCGTTCGCGGTCCAGATCGAAGACCGGGACCAGCAGGCCGTGGGTGCGGAACGAACCGGCGAAGCGGGAACCCTCACCGAGGTGCAGGCCACCGGAGGCGTGCAGGCGCGCGAGCGCCAGCATCAGCGCGTCCTCGTCCTCCGGGCGGACCCAGCGCAGATGCGCCTTCTCCCCCGCGTCGACCCACCAGGCCGCACCGATGGCGTCGGCGTCCAAGTGCAGGCGATCCGAGGGCATGATCGCGTGATTCGCCTGTTCGATGGTGGCGGCCACCTGCGGATCGGGCTGCACACCCTCGGGCACCCACCAGTTGAAGTCCTGATGCACGGTCAGGTCCAGGGCCGCGTTCGGATCGATCACCTCGGTCAGCGGCGCGGCCGTCGCGTCGGCGTCGGCCGCGCTGTTCAGCGATTCGCCGGGCTCGGTGGTCTGCGTCCAGGCGATAGCGGTGGCCAGATCGGCGGCCGGATTCTCGGACTGGAACTGCACCTGCGCGGCTACGAAGCCGATCGGTTCGGCGGCGGCGCGCACCAGCGCGGCCACCGCGCCGGGCAGGACCGTGGCCAGGGTCACCGGACGTTTCGCGGCGAATCCGGGTGCGGTCGGCAACGTCGCGGTCGCCGACGGTACGAACTCCCGTAGCGCCACCAGATCGCATTCGGCGGCCAGACCCGCGAACGGACGCGTCACGCCGCGGTTGGCTTGCTCGGCTCGCCGCTCGGCGAGACGCTGGGCCCGGTTGCTGTCGGGCTTGGGACTGTTCCGCTTACTCTTACCCACGAACGCAGAACCTACAGCGCGATACGGCCTGATCGCGATTCACCGTGCCGTCGAGCGCCGGGAAGTTGCCTGCCGCCCACGCCGTGACCCAGCTATCGGCCTCTCACTGGCCCGGTTGCGAATCGGGCAGGGGGCCGAGCGCATCCAGCAACGCCTTCGTGCGGCCGGGATGGTTGGTGGCGACCCAGTTGACGCCGAGTTCGGCGCACAGCTTCACATCGTCCGAATCGTCGACCGTCCAGCAGTACGTCGCACGTCCGGCGGCGGCGGCCTTGTCGACCAGGTCGGGATGTTCGCGCAGGGTTTTCACCGACGGTCCGACCGCCGTCGCGCCGACCGTGGTCGCCGCACTGCCGCCGAGGTAGCGGGACGACTCACCGAGCAGCACCGTCGGCAGCAGCGGCGCGGCGCGGCGAATTCGCCAGACCGCCGTCGCGGCGAAGGACATCACGACCGCCCGCGAATGCGCCGCCGAGGCGGGCGTCGCGATACCGAACCGCTGCAGTTCGGCCAGGACCTTGTTCTCCACCAGCGCGCCATACCGCACCGGATGTTTGGTCTCGATGAACAGCTTGGTCGGCCGACTGCGCCAATCCAGCACCAGCGAGATCAACTCGCTCAGGGTCAGCACCGCGGAAGACGCACCGTCGGCGCCGAAGTCCAGGGCCCGCAACTCCTCCAGGCTCATCTCGCTGACCAGCCCGGACCCCGAGGAGGTGCGATCCACCGTGCGGTCGTGCACACAGACCAGATGGCCGTCGCGAGTCAGCCGCACATCACATTCGACGCCGTCTGCGCCTTCCTGCAGGGCCAGCTCATATGCGGCGAGAGTGTGTTCCGGACGTGCCGCCGAGGCGCCCCGATGCGCGACGACGAACGGCGCACGACTGTCCTGGTTCACTTCGCCATGACCTCCTCCTGCGGCTCGGATTCCGCAATCGACACGGCCTCCGCACGCACATCCTGCACGACCTCCGGATCCACCGCGCGCCGGGCCGCCGCCGCCCCGCTCGGACCATCCGCGGCCGAGGCGGAATCCGCGTCCGCCGATCCGGCCTCCGCAGTCGCCGGATGCACCGGTTCGATGACCGGAACGACCGGACCGCCGGTGGCCACCCAGCGCCGCGCCGACCGGCGACGACCGCGCAGATCCTGCCCCTCGCACGAGCGCACCACCCAGAGCGACAGGACCGTGACGGCCGTTGCCACCAGATCGGTGTAGACGGTGAAAATCACCCCGTTGGCCTGGGCCTGCAAGGTATCGGCGCTCCGAAAGCCCAACGCGACCACGGCCATCACGCCGTTGATCACCCAGACCGACCACCAGATCCGCACGGTCTGCAGCACGCGCGGATCGTCGTGCCGGCGGGCCAGCTCGATCAGGAATACACCGGGCCACAGCAGATTCACCACGGGGACCACACAGCCCAGCAGCAGCGCCCACATCCCGCGCGGATCGCGCTGCCCGTCGGCGGCGTAGGCCCGACGCCGGGCCTCGATCAGCCAGCCCACCAGCGCGACAGCGGTCACCAGCGCGAACACCAGGGCCAGCACGGCGAAGACCCGCACCGACCAGTCGGACAGGTAGACCACGATCGGTTCGATCAATCGCGTCCGGTTCCGCATGAGCAGCAGATATCGCGCGAATTCGGCGGCCGCGGCTAAGGCGAACAGCACCGCCGTGGTCGTCAGCAGCCGCACGACCCGATCACTCAGCCGAGCCAACCGTGACCGGGTGGCCGACGCCGGCTGGTACGGCCGGTCGTGCAGTCCCCAGCGCGGAATCTCGGTGTAGCGCGGTGTCGGAGCGGGTGCGAGATTCGTGGACGACGGGCGGGTATCGCGCGGTCGGCGACGTCCCGGGGGCCGGGCGACCCAGCGGTAGTTACGCCGCTGCGGCGGGGCGTCCACCGGAGCCGGGGACAGCAGGACACCGCGGCAGCGCGGGCACCAGTGCATGGGTCTGCCCTGTACCGCCCACCGCGCACCGCAGCGGGCACAGGGCTGTACCACCGTACTCACCGCCATGCCGGTCCCCCTCTCATCAGTAGATCGTCGCCTCGTGATCGCCCTCGGTGGTCAGCGGGCGACCGGCCTTCTGCCAGGCCACCATGCCGCCGGAGATATTCACCGCATCGAATCCGATATGCATCAGATACCGCACGACCTGCAGGGATCGCCCGCCTTGACGGCAGACGACGTAGATCTCCCGCTCGTAGTCCAACTCGTCGGCGCGCGCGGGGATAGCGGCCATGGGGATGTGCACGGCGCCGGGTGCGTGCCCGAGCTGCCACTCATCGTCCTCCCGGACGTCGAGCAGTAGGGCCGGCGTGGTCCCGGCATCATCGAATTCGGCAGGTACGGCATCCACCGGCACCGATGGAATTTCGGGGCTCGTCACGTGTTCGATCCTGCCACGGGACCCGGACCGGTGGAGAGTGTGGATAACTTGGGCCGAGTTATCCACATATCCACAGCCTCATCCACAGGTCGAGAGTGTCGTGCGGACCGATTCGATCCGAACCCCCTGACCAGTAAGAAGCGCATGTGGGCGACCGATCCGAAACTCCCCTCCTCATGCCGGAGCGGTCGCCCACCGCCTTCTACGGGATCCGCCGCGGCACGCAGAACCGGCGGGCGGGACCGCGGCCGGGAGATCCCGACAACTACTTGGACGGAGCGCACCGGCGTTCGGTTCCCTCGGTTTCGAAAAATCCCGGCAACACCTGTGACGAGCCGAAATCCCCGACATGTCCCCGGGTATCGGTAGCCTTGATCATATGGACGCGACCCGCGGGTTACTCGACGGATTGGATACGGCCGGACTCAACACAGCACTCGCCGAAGGCACCTGTCTGGGCCTCGTGCCCGACGCCGAGGCCGGGCGGGTTCGACTCGAACTCGAGGTGCTGACCCTCCCCACCGATGGGCCACCGCCCACGGATCACCGGGTGTACCTGACACTCACCGGCGTCAGCCGAATCGCCGCCTCGCTGCGCATGCAGCGCTGGGACGATGCCGAACCGCAGGTCTTCCCACTCACCTTGGAAACCCTCGGCGAGGCCATCGCCGGATTCGGCGGCGGCGCCCTGCACGGCTGGGATTTCGTCGATGCCGACGACAGCGGCTGGGCGCTGTGGCGCGAGCTGCTGAGCTTCGACAGCACCATCAGCGCCGAGCCGGGCAGCCATCTGCTGGAGTTCTCCCAGCAGGAGGGTATCGACCCGCGCGAGCTGGATGTGCGGATCTGGTTCGAGGGCGTCTCGATCGCCACCTCCGACGGCCGCGAGATTCCGCTCGCGGAGTTCATCGCCGGTGGTGCGCGCTGGTGGAAGGCGCACGACGCTTGCGATCCACGCACCATGCTGCCGGACGTCGCACCGCCGATGTAGCGCCGCAAGCGATTCCGATCGCCGGGAATCTTCCGTTCATCAGGAATTCCGGGGGCACGGCCGCCGGTTGCACAGAAGCGGGTGTACGAATGATGGTTGGGTGCGCTCGGCAAGTCCGGGTGCAGACGGCCTGACATACGACGGAAGGGACATCGTGGCTGAGTACACGCTGCCAGATCTGGATTACGACTACGGCGCTCTGGAGCCGCACATCTCCGGGCAGATCAACGAACTCCACCATTCCAAGCACCACGCCGCATATGTCGCCGGCGCCAACGCCGCACTCGAGAAGCTGGAGGCGGCCCGCGAGTCCGGTGACCACGGCGCGATCTTCCTGAACGAGAAGAACCTGGCCTTCCACCTGGGCGGTCACGTCAACCACACCATCTGGTGGAAGAACCTGTCCCCGAACGGCGGCGACAAGCCGGTCGGCGACTTGGCCGCGGCCATCGACGACCAGTTCGGCTCGTTCGACAAGTTCCGCGCGCAGTTCACCGCCGCGGCCAACGGCCTGCAGGGTTCGGGCTGGGCCGTGCTGGGCTACGACCAGCTGGGCCAGAAGCTGCTGACCTTCCAGCTGTACGACCAGCAGGCCAACGTGCCGCTGGGCATCATCCCGCTGCTGCAGGTCGACATGTGGGAGCACGCGTTCTACCTGCAGTACAAGAACGTGAAGGCCGACTACGTGAAGGCGTTCTGGAACGTGGTCAACTGGGCCGACGTGCAGGAGCGTTTCGCTCGGGCGACCGCCCAGGCCAAGGGTCTGGTCTTCGGCTGATCGGGCTGCCGGAACTCCGGCGCACACCTCACGTACGGGCCCGCGAACCATTCGGTTCGCGGGCCCGTTTCATGTTTCAGCGCTGTTACCTGCGCCTTAGCACTCTCTGGTACTTGTGTGCCAGACATTGTTCGGTCCATTCTCGGGTACTCACAACTTCAGGACGGCTCGCTATTCCGGCAGCCATCCCGGACAGATTCGGGAGGCCACGATGCACACGAACGATCAGGTTCGAGTCACGCCATTCCAGGCGCACGGATCACTGCGGGGATTTCTCATCGGGGGCCGCTGGCCGGATACCACCAAGGAGTGGGCGCAACTGCTGGTGCTGGCCGTACGGGTGGCGACGTTGCCGGGCATTCTCACCACCACTACCGTTTTCGGTGCTCGCGAGGATCTTCCCGACGATCCCGAACCCGGCACGGTCGGCTTGGTCCTGGCCGAGGGCCCGGTGCTGGGCGAGCAGGCGCTCGAGCCCGGTCGATTCGCCCGGCACGTGCCGCCCGCGCTGATGATGTTGCATCCCCCCTCGGAAACCAGCCCGTCCCTGCCCGAATGCAGTGGGGCGGCATCGGGTTGCGTACTGCTGCCCGGGGTGCCGCATCTGGGGCTGCAGCATCGCGCGGCCTGGGTGGAGGCCGAGTCGGACGGCACGGTGACCTCGATGGTCAGCCGGGTCGGCGTGGACCCGATCAGCGACCCCGATACCGCGGTTCTGGCCATGTTGATCGCGGCATGAGCGGTCAGGCGCGGAGGCGGCAGCGCGCGTAACCACGTAGCGCCCCGGGAATGCCGACGTCGGACACAGCATGAGCGGTCAGGCGCGGAGGCGGCAGCGCGCGTAACCACAGAGCGCCCCGGGAATGCCGACGTCGGACACAGCATGAGCGGTCAGGCGCGGAGGCGGCAGCGCGCGTGACCACAGGAGCGGTCAGGCCACCCTGGATACCGCGTGAGGGTAACCGAAAAATTCGGACAGGATCGCCAAACTTATTGCGCCCATTGCGATTTCGATTACAGGAGGTTGGCAGCCAGGGCAGATTAGGATAGGCTTGCTCACAGCGAAGGGGAGTAGCCCCCAATCGCGTGGTCGACATACTGATCCAACCGGGTCCGGCCACGTGAACCGGCGTCGCGGCGGTGCAGGGAATCCGCCCGCCCGGTGGGCGAGACCTTCGGCCGATAACCAACCAACCGAAATTTCGGGTGCGTTGCCGGCCGGAGACGTCCCGTCTGCGGCCGGCAGGCCGGAGACCTGGGAGCACAGAGAATGATCGCCACGATATTGCTGAGTTTCGGCATCTTGTTCCTCGCCGAACTGGGCGACAAATCGCAGCTCATGGCCCTGACTTTCGCGTTGCGCCATCAGTGGTGGGTCGTGCTCGCCGGAATCACCGCGGCCAGCATCGCGGTCAACCTGATCGCCGTGGGCGTCGGACATTTCCTGGGTGCGGCACTGCCGACCAATGCCATCGCCGTGATCACCGCGGTCGTTCTGCTCGCCGTCGGCCTGTGGACCCTGCGCGAAACAATTCAGGCCGACGCCGACGAGGCCGCCGAGTTCGCCGAGAAGGATTCCGGCGCACGCTCCCCGGTGCGGGTGTTCTTCATGGTCCTGTCCGCATTCCTGCTGGCCGAGCTGGGCGACCGCACCATGTTCGCCATCATCGCCCTGGCCTCGAACCACAACTGGGTCGCGGTGTGGATCGGCTCGGTCGTGGGCATGGTGGCCGCGGGCGGCGGTGCCATCGCGCTGGGCATTCTGCTCGGCAAGCACGTCCCCGAACGCGCCATCGCGATCGGCTCGGGCCTGCTGTTCCTCTATATCGCCGCGGCCACCCTGCTCTCGACCTTCGCCCCCGACCTGGGTCGGCTGACCGAATACGCGATCTCCCTGCTGGCCCCCGCGCTGGCGGGCGCGGTGCTGTGGATGCTGAGCTCCTCCGCCTCTCCGCGCCTTCAGCGCGCCGTCGAGTGCGTGGAGACCGACACTTCGGGCCGACGGTCGAATACGGAGGAGCCTTCTGGGCGTACTCGGTGAGATGCTCCCCCGCCTCTCCGCGACTTCAGCTACCCAGGTACTGCTGAAATCAGTTGTCCGGATTTGTCTTCTAGCGGGAGGTCTCCGGGGACCCGAACAGATCTCCGCTGCGGCGCAGAAGTTCGAGCAGCGGCCCGTGCAACGCCTGCAAACCGTCCAGATCATCGGCCGCGACTCGGGCGGTAACCATCGCGCTGACCGCTGCGACCAGGGTCTGGCAGGCGAAATACTGTTCCGCGGTGTGAGCGTCGAGAATGTCGGCGACCATGGCGGTGAACGATTCCTGTAGTTCGCCCCGTCGAGCGATGGCCGCGGGGCCGACGGCGTAGACCTCGATGAGGAACAGGCGTGCGTCGGCGGGATCGGCGGCCAGCCCGCTCAAATAGGCGCCGAGCATCGCCTCGATTCGCTGTTCGCGGGTGACCGGTACGTCCCGCAGCGTTCCGGTCGCCTCGACGATCCGTTCGAGCAGAAGTTGGGCGGCTCGCTCGTAGGCGGCCTCGAAACAGTCCTCCTTGGAACGGAACTGCTCGTAGAACGTCTCCCGCGATACGCCGGCCCGTTTGATGATCGTCGCGACAGACGTTCCCACATAACCGTTTTCGGTCATCGCATGTGCCATCGCGCTCAGAATCCGGTCGCGCTGGGAGGCGATCACCGTCTCCCTCGGCAGGCCGTGACGGCCCCGGGGCAGCTGTCGGCTGGTCACGGCCGGGTCTGACATCGATGCGACTCCGTTGCTCACGAGCGGTTTTCCTACAGTATCTTCTGCCTTCGCTTCGCTCCGGCGGGCCGCGGCCAAGGGGCGGCGTCATCCGGGGTGAGCGGAACCGGTCGACGATTGATGTTCGTGTTCTGGCACGCCGGGCAGCTCCGCACCGACGAAGCGGAGGCCGAAAGTAGACCGGTAGGTAGGGCGGTTACTGTGCCTATTGACGAAAGGCCAGCGAAGGGCCGTCACCAACGAGAGGACCAAACACCGTGGAGATTTCGGGCTCTGCCGCAATCATCACCGGCGCTGCGTCCGGCCTGGGTGCCGCGACCGCCAAGCGGTTCGCCGACCAGGGCGCGACCGTATTCGGATTCGATCTGCAGCAGTCGATCGAACGGGCAGGTGACAGCGTGCCCGCCGGTGTCATCCTGCTTCCCACCGATGTGACCAGCGGCGAGGATGTCACCGCCTCGGTCACGACGGTCGTCGAATCCGGCGTCCCGCTGCGCATCGTGGTCAACTGCGCCGGGGTCGGTTGGGCGGGCCGGATCCTGTCCAAGAACGGCCCGCACGACCTGGAGCTGTTCCGCACGGTGATCACGGTGAACCTGCTCGGTACGTTCAACGTGATGCGCGTGGCCGCCGACGCGATCTCCAAGACCGAGCCGGTCGACGAGTACGGCCAACGCGGTGTGGTGATCAACACCGCGTCGGTGGCGGCCTTCGAGGGCCAGATCGGCCAGATCGCCTACTCCGCGTCCAAGGGCGGCGTCGCGGGGATGACCGTCCCGGCCGCGCGTGACCTGGCACAATTCGGCATCCGGGTGAACACCATCGCCCCCGGCATCATCGACACTCCGATGCTGGCCGGTGTCACCGAGGAGTACCGCAAGGGCCTCGAGGCCGGTGTGCCCTTCCCCTCGCGGCTGGGTCGACCGGACGAGTACGCGCAGCTGGCGCAGTACATCACCGAGCACGACTACCTCAACGGCGAGACCTTCCGCATGGACGGCGCACTACGCATGGCGCCACGGTAATCATGCCGAAAACGTCAGGCCCGCACCGGAAATCCGGTGCGGGCCTGATGTCGTTCGACCGCGCGACACGCAGTCGGATCCCGGGCCGGACGTCCGGGATCGACGACTACTGGGCGCGGACGCCGGAAGCCTGCGGGCCCTTCTTGCCCTGGGTGATCTCGAAGGTGACGTTCTGTCCCTCCTCGAGCGCACGGTATCCGTTGCCCTCGATCTCCGAGTAGTGCACGAAAACGTCGGCGCCGCCGTCGTGGGAGATGAAGCCGTAGCCCTTCTCCGCGTTGAACCACTTCACGGTTCCCTGAACCATTATTTCTCCTGACGAGGTGTTGTCCGATCGCCGCGGACCGCGATGACCGGGTGGTCGCATCGAGACGGCGACTACTACTTGCCCGGCAAGGAGAAGCGACGCCCGCACAATGTTCCGCGCGAGCATGTTGAAACACGAGCACACAAAAACTGCGACCAATATGTACAACCCCCTGGTCGCGGGCCGAGTTCCCGAGATCACCAAGACAGTGATCTGGATCACATATTCGGCGCACGGGCCCCGCCGTCGAGACGGGAGCCCGTGCGTACGGAATATCTACAGTGTGCGAGTCAGCCGGTCGGTGAGGATTCCGGCGAAACGCGCCGGATCCTTCAATTCCCCGCCCTCGGCGAGAACCGCTGTGCCATAGAGCAATTCGGCGGTCTCGGCGAGTTCGGCGGAGTCGCCGGCATCAGCGGACTCCTTGTCCTTCACATAGGCCTCGCGCAGTCCGGTGACCAGCGGATGGGTCGGGTTCAGCTCCAGGATCCGCTTGGATTCCGGAAGCGCCTGCCCCGACGCGCGATACATCCGCTCGAGCTGCGGGGTGAAATCGAAGACGTCCCCGACCAGGCAGGCGGGCGAGGTGGTCAGCCGCGAGCTGAGCCGGACCTGCTTGACGCTGTCGTCCAAGGTCTTCCGCAACCAGTCGCAGACCTCACCGAAATCCTTGTCCTGCTGCTCGCGCAGCTGCTCGGAGGCCTTCTTCTCCTCCTCGGACTCCAGATCCACCTCACCCTTGGCGATGGACTGGAACGCCTTACCGTCGAATTCGGGGACCTGACCGACCCACATCTCGTCGACCGGATCGGTGAGCACCAGTACCTCGAGGCCCTTGGCCTTGAACGCCTCCATATGCGGCGAGGATTCGATCTGCCGACGCGATTCGCCGGTCATGTAGTAGATCTTGTCCTGGCCCTCGGCCATGCGCGAGACGTAGTCCGCGAGCGTGGTGGGCTTGTCCTCCGCATGCGTGGAGGCGAAAGACGAGACCTGCAACAGGGTTTCGCGATTGTCGAAGTCGGACAGCAAGCCCTCCTTGAGAACTCGCCCGAACTCGGCCCAGAACTTCTGATAGGCGGAAGTCTCGGCCGTGTCCTCCCCCGAGGCCTGCTGCAGATCCTTGACCGTCGAGAGCACCTTGCGCACCAGCCGTTTGCGGATCGCCTGGATCTGCCTGTCCTGCTGCAGGATCTCGCGGGAAACGTTGAGCGAGAGGTCCTGTGCGTCGACCACACCCTTGACGAAGCGCAGGTACTCCGGCATCAGCTCTTCGCAGTTGTCCATGATGAACACCCGACGCACGTACAGCTGCACGCCGCGCTGATGCTCGCGCATGAACAGATCGAAGGGCGCCTGCGACGGAATGAACAGCAGCGCTTGGTATTCGAACGTGCCCTCGGCCTTGAACGGGATGATCTCGAGCGGATCGTCCCAGGCGTGCGAGACGTGCTTGTAGAACTCCTTGTACTCCTCGTCGGAGACCTCACTGCGCGGGCGCGTCCACAGCGCCTTCTGCGAATTGAGGGTCTGATCCTCGAGGATCGTCTTCTCTTCCTTCTCCTCCCCGTCACCCTCGGTCACCGTTCGCTCAACCTGCATACGAATCGGCCAGGCGATGAAATCCGAATACTTCTTGACGATCTCCCGGAGCTTCCACTCCTGGGTGTAATCGAAGAGGTGATCGTCCTCGTCGGCGGGCATCAGATGCAGCGAAACCGCGGTGCCCTGCGGTGCGGAGTCGAGGGTCTCGATGGTGTAGGTCGACGAACCGGCCTCCGACTCCCAGCGGGTCGCCTCGGATTCACCGGCTTTGCGAGTGGTCAGAACGACCTTGTCGGCCACCATGAAGGTCGAATAGAAACCGATGCCGAACTGGCCGATCAGCTCCTCGGCCGCCTGGTCGGGCTTGGCCTCGAGCAGTTGTTTGCGCAGCTGGGCGGTACCGGACCTGGCCAGCGTGCCGATCAGATCCACCACTTCGGCGCGCGACATGCCGACGCCGTTGTCACGGACGGTCAGGATCCGGTTGTCCTTGTCGACCTCCAGCTCGATGTGCAGATCGGCGGTGTCGACCTCGAGATCCTTGTCCTGATAGGACAGCAGGCGCAGCTTGTCCAGGGCATCGGAGGCGTTGGAGATCAGTTCCCGCAGGAATGTGTCCTTGTTCGAGTAGACCGAGTGGATCATCAATTCCAGAAGCTGATGGGTCTCGGCCTGAAACTCGAGTTTCTCGACATGCTCAGTCACGTGCCGATAGTACGACGAGCTCGATCGGGCTCGCGAAAGTCCGCCATGCTCGGCACCTCGGCCTCGGCGCTGCGGCCGCCGGGCGCCGACGGGACCATCCATTCGCGCAGCGCCTGTGTCGCGCGCACGTCGTCCTCGTTGTATTCCAGCAGCCTGGTGCGCTGGGTGAGATCGATCGCGCCGTCGTCGTAACCGACCGCGAGCCGGTACCAGCTCATCGACGCCTCACCGCTGGCCTCGGCATCGCGCCAGGCGAATCCGGCGACCGGTGCGACCTTCTTCAAACCCTTGCCGTTCGGGCAGATGAACTGTTCGGAGACCACTTGGAACATATCCACCCATTCCGGGCCGTCCACGAATTCGCGCACCTGCTGTTCGGTGGGCACGCCCGGTATACCCGCGAACCGGCGCGCCGACTCGTACATCCATTTGTCCTCGGCGTTACGCGAATAGCAATAGGCGGCAAAGGTTTTCCCGGTCGCGGCGGCCTCGGCACGCCGGGCCATCAGCCAGGTCCAGAATTCGGCGAACGAGCGAGCCTCATCGGTCGTCGGAACCGGATCCCAAGTGACGAACGGCCGGTACACCCCGTCCAGCAGGGTGCCCCACAGGTAGGCGCCGTACTCCTGATAACTCTCCAGATCCACATCCACCTCGACGTCCGCGCGGCGCACCTGCAACCGCTCGACCCGCCGGACCAGCGGAGCGCCGGAGATCCAGGCGCGAGCGGTGACCACGGCCTCCGCGAACGGCTCGTACTGCCAGTCCTCGGGCTCCTCCCCGGTCCATCCGGCCAGATCCTCGACGGTCTCCACATCGTGCCGGCGCAGCAGTTCCGCGCGGGAGCCGGGCGCGACCAGGCTGACGTCGTGATGTTCGAGCAGCCAGCGCTCACAACTGCGATCATCGGGAGTACCCGAACGAGACCACCACGGGCACTGACGGCATTCGGGCACCTTGGACGGCACCGTGGGCAGTTCGCCGCGGATCACCGCGATCCGGTCGGCGTAGCGGTGGTCGTAATCGTCGAGCAGTCCGGCCAGATCGTGGATCAGAATGCGATCGAAGGCCAGGCCGATCGCCCCACCGACCAGGGCCGGACTGGCCAGGCCGTGCCGCTGCAACATGCGATACAGATGTGCGAGGCGCTGCTGGTCGCGCGGCTGCGGGCGAGTGCGCACATGCCGATCCGGCTGCGGATTCCATTGGTACAGATCGGAAGTCAGCGGATGATGGTCGGCCGGATCGGGCTGACGCGCATCGGTCACCTTGTGATTGACCACGATCACGGGGATGTACCCGCCGCGCATCTCGTCCCGCAGCAGAATCTCCGAACCCCCGCGCCGCCCGGTGTCGAACTCCTGGGGCATTACCGCACCCCAGATACGTTGCGCCCCTTGGCCGCATGCCTGAATCGTCGCCTCCGCGCGCACCGACGCGGGCTGCGCCGGATCGATCACCACCCACCGCTCGGGCTGCGCCGCGACCAACGTGTCGCGCACATGCTCCCGATGCGCGACGGCCGCATCACGCCGCTGCCGCACTCCCACATCCTCGGCGACCCCCGCCAGCACCTCCGGATGGGTGGCCGTCAGATGCAATCGATGCCGGCACCCGATCAGCGACCGCGCGTCCAGAAAGGCCGCCCGCCCACTCCGTTCCCCATCCGACACACCGGAATCGGACCCGCCACCTCGAACCGAAGCCGTTGGCCGCCGCGCCGGATCACCGTTGTCCTCGAGACCTTCTCGGTCACCACTGCCCGATTCCACACCTAGCAGTATGGTCCCCACCACCGACAGGCTCTATTTTCGGCCTCCGCTTCGCTCCGGCGGGCCGCGGCCCCCGAGGGGCCGATTCTTCCCTCCCTCCGCTCCCCCGCTTCGCTCCTCCGCTCCGGTCAGTCCAGAATCGACCCGGGCCGCGGCCTTCGGGGTTGACGTGGTCCACGGTGAAACGGGCCTGGGTGTCACTTGTTGGCGTTCCAGGGCGCGGGTGCGCCGCGTGCGGCGAGCGCACACCCACTCGCATGCTGTAGTGCTACGACGACCCGAGTCGGGTATACATTTCACGAGTACGTACCACGCAAAACTGGCCGGTAGGCCACCGCGAACCAACGGCGACACGGCACTGCGCAACCTCAACGGGTTTGCGGCCGGCTCACCGTTCCGGGGGCGCCGCGCATGCGACGAAGCAGCAAGCGGCGGCCCCGGAACGGCAAGCCTCGGGGGCCGCGAACCCCGCCGTAGCGAAGCGGAGGCCGAGAATTCAGGAGGCTGCAATGGGGTTGTTCACCAAGCGCAAGCGGCGCGCGGACCGCAAAGCCGAGGCGAAGGCCCTCAAGCACAAGGCCGGGCTGGAGGCCAAACTCTCCGCGCGCAACGAGCGCAAACGTGATCGGGAGGAGGCCCGCACTCAGCGCGCGGTGGCCAAACAGCAGATCTCGACACTCAAGGCCGAGGAGAAGGCCGCGCTGAAGACGGCCGAGAAGGCCGAGCGGGACCTTTTCAGCGCCGGACAGGTCAAGAAATATCTGGGCGTGGCCCGGGTGCTGATCCCGGTGCTCGCACCGCTGGCCTACCGGGCCGCGACCTTCCTGCGCGGGCAGATCGACGCCCGCCGCGCTCAGCGCCTCGGCATCGGGCTGGACGAACTCGGCGACTTCTCCGGACACGGCGCGCGCCTGCAGGCGCGAATCAGCGGTGCGGAGTCGGCGCTGTCGAAAATCGCCGACTCCTCCGCCAAGGACACCGAGACCCAGCGGTTCGTCACCGCCTCGCGGGACCGGCTGAACAGCCTGACCGCCGCGGTCCGCACCGCCGAGCAGATGCCCGCCCCCCGCCGCCGCGCGGTGCACACCTCCATCTCCAATGAGCTGTCCGGCGTCGAATCCGACGTGCTCGCACGCCTGGGCGTGCGCTGACCCGTACACCGAACGACCGACCGGCGATGCGTCGCACGCCAGCACCGGGGTCCGGAGGCCGACCGGCCGCCGGACCCTTTCGTGGTGTGCTCGTCGGCGCGACGGTCGCCGCCCTCGCCGTGGCCGCGCACGGACTGGCCGGGGGCGCCTGGCCCGGATCCGCGCCGCTGACCCTGCTGCTGTGCGCCGCCGCCGGAGTCGGCGCTATCGCGACCCTGCTGCCGGTTCCGGCCGGAACCCCCTCGCGCGCAGCCCTTCTGGCCGCCTTGGCCGCCGGACAGCTGGCCGCGCATCTGGCACTGTCCGTCCCGGCCGGGCCGGACCCGATGACCGCGGGCCGCGATTCCTGCGGTGTGGCAGGCACATTCCTGGCCACCGCGGGTCTGCCCAACGGTCCGATGGCCGCGGCGCACGCGCTCGCGACGCTGGTCTGCGCGATCCTCATCGCCGCCGCCGAGCGGCTGTACACGGTGGTCTCCCGGGCGGTCCGCACCCTGATCGGACCGGCGCAACCGCTGCCGCCCGCACCTCGCGCGCCCCGCTGGCTCGACGAGCCCTCCCACGTTCACCGCTTTCTGCATGCCGGAGCCCTGGGCTCGCGCGCCCCGCCGATGCCGGTCTGATCACCGCGGATCACTCCCCCATCACCCTTTCCACGCAGAAAGCACACACCCTCATGCCCATCGGAATTTCGCGCGCCCTGCTCACGACGGGCGCCGCGGCCGGACTGGCCCTACTCGGGACCGGCACCGCCGCCGCCCACGTCCACGTCACGTCGCCGGGCGCGACGCAGGGCGGCGACGCCGTCCTGACCTTCCGTGTCCCCGACGAATCCGAGACCGCGTCCACGACCAGCCTCGCGGTCACCCTGCCCGCGGTGGACGCGGCCCGCACCCAGCCGCTTCCGGGTTGGACCGCCAAACTGGACAAGAACGACAAGAATCAGTACACGACCGTCACCTGGACCGCCGACCCCGGCACCCCGGGGATCGCGCCGAATCAGTTCCAGCAGTTCACAGTGCTGGTCGCTCCGCTGCCCAAACAGGATCACGCCGAATTCCCGGCCGTGCAGACCTACAGCGACGGCAAGGTCGTCAGCTGGAATCAGCCGACCGGGCCGGACGGCAAGGAGCCGGACAATCCGGTTCCGACGCTGAGCCTGGCCGCGGCCGGATCCGACGACGAGCACCCGATGAGCGCCGCGACCGCGGCGGCCACCACATCCGAGTCCGATTCCACCGCCCGCTGGCTCGGCGGCATCGGACTCGCCCTGGGCGCGCTCGGCGCGGCCCTGGGTCTGGGCGCGCTGATCCGGGGTCGGCGCTCATGATCCGCCGAACGCTCGGCGCGGTCGTGATCGCGCTGCTGGCCGCCGGACCGGCCGTTCTGGGGGCCGGTCCTGCCGCGGCGCATTCGGTCCTCGTCTCGGTCGATCCGGCGGACGGCGCGCAGCTGTCCGCCGGACCGGCCCGGGCGACGTTCACGTTCAACGAGAATCTGCAGCCCAGTTTCCCGTCGGTGACCGTGGTCGGCCCGGACGGCAATCTGTGGTCCGAGGGGCAGCCCGTCGTGGACGGTCCGCGCGTCAGCATCGCGGTCCGCGAACTCGGTCCGGCGGGCAAGTACACGATGGCCTACCGGGTGACCTCCGCGGACGGCCATCCGGTCAGCGGGACCCGCAGCTTCACCCTCACCACGGCCGGTCACGGGACCCCCGGACCGAAGGCCAACGCGAGCAGTTCCGGCAGCGGTAGCGGGTCCGGCGGGGTTCCGGTCTGGGTGTTCATCGTCGGGGCGATCGTGCTGTTCGGCGGCGGACTGGCCTTCGCACTGCTCGGCGGGAAGCGCGCCGGGAGCAACGGGCCCGGAGGAGGCGGCTCGGGTAACCACGGCGGGCCCCGCGTACGGCGTCGGCGGAGACAGACGAGTAAGCGGTGAGCGGGAAGACGACCGGCGGCGGTTCACCCGCCCTGCGGTCGGCATTGTTGCTGGTCGTCCCGGCCGCTGTGCTGGGCACGGTCCTGGCCTGGGCGCTGGCCGCGCCGGACCCGCTGCAGTCCGAGGCGCCGGTCCGCGCTCTGGCGGACTGCGCCGGGGCCACCGTGGTCGGCCTGGCCGCGCTGCCACGGCTGCACCGCAGGATCGATCCGCCGTGGCGGCAACTGGCCGTGGTCGGCGGAATCTGGACCGTCCTGGAATTCGTGGTGCTGGCCTGTGCGGCCGCCCAGGTCGTCGGGGTACCGGTGAGCCGGTTGGGCACCGGGGAGTTCGGCACGTATCTGGCCCACGTCAGCAGCGGACAGGTCGGCATCGCGATCCTGGTCGGGACCGCCGTGGTGACCGGATACTGCGCCCTGGCCCACCGGCAGCCGGACCGGGCCGCCGTCGACCTGGTGCTGATGTTCGCGGCCGTGACCCTCGAGTTGCGGCCGATCACCGGGCATATGGCTCAGCAACCGCTGGGCGCGGTCTTCGCGGCCGTGCATGTGCTGGGCGCGGCGGCCTGGTTCGGGCTGCTGCTGGCCCTGGCCCTGGTACTGCGTTCGCGCGGGGAGTGGGCCCGGGTGCTGCCGCGATATTCGGCCTGGGCGCTGCCCGCGGTCGCCGCGGTCGGGACCAGCGGCATCATCGACGGACTGGTCAAAGTCGGCGGACTGACACCCCTGGTGGACACCGGTTACGGCCGGATCCTGCTGGCGAAGGCTGTCCTTCTCGGCGGACTGCTGGTCCTGGGCTGGTGGTGGCGCCGCAGCTGGGTGCCGGCGGCCGGGGACCATCGCCTGTCCGCGGACGGTTCGCTGCGTCGCGCGGTGATCGAGGTCGTGGCGATCGCGGTGGTGTTCGGACTGGCCGCCACCCTGTCCGTCACGGCCTGAGCGCCGGTCCGCCCGGTCCGGCAGAACGCCGGTCCGGGAACTCGGCCGCAGACACGGCGCACCCGGACACCACGAGTTCAGCACGCGACCTGAAGTCGGCTCCGGCATGCCGTGGCCGCAGGGCCCGGCTCATCCGGACACCCGGCCTGGCCCGGTCCGAGTCCGCGTTCGGCAAGGCCCGGCCGGGTGTGCGGATCCCGGCCACCGGGTCTGCGCACCGACCGCCCGCGCGCCCCGGACGAAGCTCGCAGAAAGGTCTCAGGGAACGCCGACAGGCACCATGGCAAGCTTGCAGCCGTGACCGAATCAGCCAATACCGTCGCCACCGCAGACCTCGCCGATGAGATCGGTCCCGAGATCCGCAGTTGTGACACACAGTTCACGCAGTTCGGCGGTCGCGAGGCGTTCGCGGGCCGCATCGTCACGATCCGCTGTTTCCAGGACAACCTCCTGGTCAAACAGACCCTGGGCGAACCGGGCGAGGGCCGGGTGCTGGTGGTCGACGGCGGTGCCGGCGTGCACACCGCACTGGTCGGGGACATCATCGCCGGGCGCGGGGTGAGCAACGGCTGGTCCGGCGTCGTGGTCAACGGCGCGGTCCGCGATTCCGCGATCCTGCGCACCCTGGACATCGGTCTCAAGGCCCTGGGCACCAACCCGCGCAAGAGCACCCAGACCGGTTCCGGCGAACGCGATGTGCCCGTCGAATTCGGCGGCGTCACCTTCGTTCCCGGCGAGATGCTCTACAGCGATCACGACGGAATCGTCGTGCGCGCCGAATGAGCCCGCTCCGCGGCGTCAGGCCCCGTTGCCGACCCGGGCCCGGTGTCCGGCGATGGTGACCACGTCACCGGCATGCAGCTGACGGCCTCGCCGCAGTTCGACCTCGTCATTGACGCGCACCAAACCGGCGGCGATCACGGTCTTGGCCTCCGAGCCGCTGTCGATCAGGTTGGCCAGCTTCAAGAATTGCCCGAGTCGAATGACCTCGTCATCGATCGGCACATCGACTGGATCCGACATGGGTAACATCTTCACCTTTCGCGCCCGCGGCGGTGCATCCACCCCCCGCGGCGACCTCGGCGCGCACACACTGGGTACGGACATGCACGCCGACGTTCCGCATTCGAGCGAGGTCAACATTCACACTGGTTCGGTGACATCGACATCCGGCGTAGCGCCTTCCGAGCGCCGGCGCTCCAAACCCGACCGTCGGCACACCGCCGAGCGCACCGCGCGATCTCCGGAGGTACCGCACCGCGCGCACGGACGGCTCAGTGAGGTTCCGCATCTGGCCGGACTCGTCCTGGGCACCTTCTCGGTGCTGTGCATGCTGTGGAGCATCTCTCCCGGTCTGCGGTTCATCACACAGGTGCCGCGGCATTACATCGACGACTACTACTTCGACGCCCCGGAGACCTCGCTGGTGTGGGCGTTGATGATCGGCCTGCTCGCGGGCGCGACCGCCAGCCGAAAACGCATCGCCTGGTGGCTGCTGGTGGCCTATATGGCCTCGTTCGCAGCCGCCAACGCCATCGAATTCGGTGACGAACGCAATATCAGTTCGCTGATCGCGCTGATCGTGCACGTCCTGGTGATCGGACTGCTGATCGCGGCCTGGCCGGAGTTCTACACCCAGGTCCGCCGCGCGGCGGTGTGGAAGGCGCTCGGAGTCCTGGCAGGCGGGCTGGCCACCGGATTCCTGCTCGGCTGGGGACTGGTGGAACTGCTACCGGGGACGCTGCCGCGTGGTCTGGAACGCCCGGCCTGGGCGGTGTCCAAGGTGACCGCGGCGATTCTGGTCAGCACCGACAGCTTCGACGGTCACCCCAGACATTTCGTGGATCTGCTGCTCGGTTTCTTCGGATTCCTCGCGGTGATGGCGGCGGCGATGGTGCTGTTCAGCTCCCAGCGCGCGTCCAACGCACTGACCGGACTGGACGAATCGGCGTTGCGCGGACTGCTCGAACGCTCGGACGTCGAGGATTCACTGGGATATTTCGCCACCCGCCGCGACAAGGCGGTCGTCTTCGCGCCCAGCGGTAAGGCCGCGGTCACCTATCGCGTGGAATTGGGCGTCTGCCTGGCCTCGGGCGATCCGATCGGACCGAAGGAAGCCTGGCCGCAGGCCATCGACGCATGGTTGCGCTTGGCCGATCAGTACGGCTGGGCTCCGGCGGTGATGGGTGCGAGCGAGTTGGGCGCGACCGCATATCGCCGGGCCGGACTGTCGGCGTTGCGGCTGGGCGACGAGGCGATTCTGGAGACCCGCACGTTCTCCCTGGCGGGCCCGGAGATGAAACAGGTGCGTCAGGCCGCCAACCGCCTGCGCAAACAGGGCATCACTGTGCGCATCCGGCGGCACAGCGAACTCACCCCCGAGGAATTCTCCCGGGTCATCGCGAACGCCGACGCCTGGCGCGACACCGAGACCGAACGCGGATTCTCCATGGCGCTGGGCCGCCTGGGTGATCCGCTGGACGGCGACTGCCTGCTGGTGGAGGCCATCTCTTCCGGCAATCCCGCATCCGGCGACGGCGAGCCCGAATCGGCCGAACGCGTCCTGGGCATGCTCTCGCTGGTCCCGTGGGGCCGCACCGGTGTCTCACTGGAGTTGATGCGGCGAGATCCCAAGGGTCCCAACGGCGTCATGGAGTTGATGATCTCCCAGCTGGCGCTGAGTTCGGAGCAGTACGGCATCACCCGGGTCTCGCTGAACTTCGCGGTGTTCCGCGCGGTCTTCGAGGAGGGCGGGCGAATCGGCGCGGGTCCGGTGCTGCGGCTGTGGCGCGGTGTGCTGATGTTCTTCTCGCGCTGGTGGCAGCTCGAGGCGCTGTACCGCTCCAATGTGAAGTATCAGCCGCAGTGGGTGCCTCGGTTCTCCCTGTTCGAGGAACGCCGCCAACTGGTCCGGGTGGCCATGGCCAGCGCCCTGGCCGAGGGTTTCCTGCCGCGCTTCGGTAAACAGCCGGATCCCATGCGGCACACCGGCATTCGCTCGGCCGTCCCGCCGGCCATGACCGGCCTGCACGCCGACGGGAGCCCGCCGGAGCTGCCCCCGGCGGAACTCGAGCAGCGCGGTCCCCGCCGCCCGGAACAGGTACGGGTGCGGATGGACAAGGTCGCCCGGCTCGAGGCCGCCGGGATCGATTCCTATCCGGTCGCCTATCCGCCCACCCATTCGGTCCTGGACGCGCGCCGCTCACCGAAGGGCACGACCGTGCGCGTGTGCGGGCGACTGCTGCGCATCCGCGATTACGGCGGGGTGATCTTCGCGGTGCTGCGGGACTGGTCCGGCGATATCCAGCTGGTGATCGACCGCGGCCGCGTCGGCGTGGACCGGGCGCACGAATTCGACGAATTCTTCGACCTGGGCGATCTGATCGAGGTCAGCGGACAGATCGGCGCGAGCCGCCGCGGCGAATTGTCGCTGCTGGCACAGGACTGGCGGATGATCGGCAAATGCCTGCATCCACTGCCGGACAAGTGGCGCGGCCTGTCCGATCCCGAGGCCCGGGTGCGGCAGCGCTACGTGGACATGGCGATCAACGTCGACACCCGCGAGATGCTGGCCAAACGCAGTGCCGTGGTGCGTTCGCTGCGGGACACGCTCAACGGCTGGGGTTTTCTCGAGGTGGAGACCCCGGTGCTGCAACAGGTGCACGGCGGCGCGAACGCCACCCCGTTCCAGACCCACATCAACGCCTACGACCTGGACCTGTATCTGCGGATCGCACCCGAGCTGTATCTGAAGCGGCTGTGCGTGGGCGGTATGGAGAAGGTGTTCGAACTGGGCCGGGTGTTCCGCAACGAGGGTGTGGACTACAGCCACAACCCGGAGTTCACGATCCTGGAAGCCTATGAGGCGCACAGCGATTACATGCGGATGATGCACGCCTGCCGTCAGCTCATCCAGGACGCCGCCCTGGCCGCGAACGGCAAGATGGTCGCCATGCGCCCGCAGCCGGACGGTTCGCTGGCCGAGGTCGACATCTCCGGGGACTGGCCGGTCAAGACCGTGCACGATGCGATCTCGCAGGCCCTGGGCGAGCGGATCACCGCCGACACCGATGTCGAACGGTTGCGCTCGCTGTGCGACAAGGCCGGAGTGCCGTACCAGTGCGGCTGGGACTCGGGCCAGATCGTGCTGGAGATGTACGAGCATCTGGTCGAGGACCGCACCGAGGAGCCGACCTTCTACATCGACTTCCCCACCTCGGTCTCCCCGCTGACCCGCGCCCACCGCAGCATCGAGGGCGTCGCCGAACGCTGGGATCTGGTGGCCTGGGGCGTCGAACTGGGCACCGCCTACAGCGAACTGACCAATCCGATCGAGCAGCGCAGGCGGCTCACCGATCAGTCCCTGCTGGCCGCGGGCGGCGATCCGGAGGCGATGGAACTGGACGAGGACTTCCTGCAGGCCCTCGAACACGCCATGCCCCCGACCGGTGGCCTGGGCGTCGGCGTGGACCGCGTGGTCATGTTGATCACCGGGCGCAGTATCCGCGAGACGTTGCCGTTCCCGCTGGTCAAACCACGTACCTGAGCTGCGTGCCGCCGTCGCGGGATGCCGGGATGACGGCGGTGCGCGCCCATGCGGCACAGTAATGACGTGCAGCTGGTACTCGTACGTCACGCCCAACCGGACCGTCTGGTCGCCGTCGACGGTCCCGCCGATCCGGATCTGACCGATATCGGTCTCGATCAGGCCGCGCGGGTGCCCGGCGCGCTGGCCCGGCTCGAGGGCGGCGGTCACCGCATCGCGCGCATCGTGTCGAGTCCGCAGCGCCGGGCCCGGTCGACGGCGGCGGCGAGTGCGGCGAAATTCGGTCTGCCGGTGGAGATTTTCGACGGGCTCGCCGAATACGACCGGGACCTGCCGGTCTACCTGCCGATCGAGGACGCTCGCAAGGCCGCCGAGGGCTCCGGTGGTTCAGGCGAATCCGATTCCGCGCAGGCGGAATTCGCCGCGGTGTATCGGCGGATCAAGGCGGGATATCTGCCCGAGCAGATCGATGGCGCCGCATTCTTCGCCCGGGTTTCCGCGGCGATCGATGCGATCGTCGCGGCGGCCGATCATGCCGATACCGTGGTGGCGTTCGCGCACGGCGGGGTGATCAATGTGCTGACGCAACGGATCCTGGGTCTGGAGCGTCCGCTGACCTTTCCGATCGACTATTGTTCGATCACGCGCATCCTCTACTCCCGCACCGGGAATCGCACGGTGGCCACGATCAACGAGAACGGCCACGTCTGGGATCTGCTGCCGCGGAATCTGCCCGGCCGCTGAATTCGCCCGCTACACCTCGTGCATGCGGGTCGGGAATTGTTCCACCGCCCATTCCAGGGGCTCCCCGAGATCCAGCCACAGCCGCATGCGACGCTCGGGTTCGTCCAGACCGGCCCAGATGATGGTGAACGTCCCCGCGAGCATCTCCCGGTCGCGTCCGGGGGCCCGCACCGACATGGCGAACGGAATACCCAGCGCGACCCGGGTGACGGCGACCTGATCGTTCTCGATCGGCTTCCCGGCGACCTGGTGGCCCGGTGCGTCCGCAACCCAGATCCAGTCCACCTCGGTCCCCTCGACCTGCGAGGTCAGCGTATTCGTCAGGTACGTGCGGACGGCGGCCTCCGGATCGTCGCCGAGCACCAGCAACGGAACCTCGTTGTCCACGTACAGATTGCGGAAGTCGTCCCGCGGCGGTGTGTGCGCGGTATTGCGGTGATATTCCCGGATGAGACGGCCCTGCTCGTCCACCGGGAACAAGCCGCGCACCGCCCCGGGCGGCACGAATCCGTTGGGGTCGTCGACCCAGGCCGGATCGATGTCGATCACCGACCCACCGGAATTCACGGCCGCGGCATCGATCAGCCCCTGCGGCGGCTGCCACTCGGGCGGCACTGATTGGACAACCCATTGAGACGTCGATGGTGACGCGGAGTCGGTCATGGGTCCGGGAATCCCCTAACGGTGGACAGCTCGACTGCCGAGCGTAGTGCAGCGCCCGGATGAGCGCAAAGCAGCCGAGAGACGAAAACCTTTGGCACACAATCGAGCTCGAATCGAATTCAGGGCACGAACGAGATCGTGGTGCACGATGCGCCGCGCACGCCGTACATGATCACTCGCCGACATGCGGCCGCGCGCCCCATCGACTATTCTGCGATCGCGCCAATTCCCCACGCGCACATCGAACGTCACATTTGCGCCATTGTCTCCTGGCGCGCTCGGTGTGCGGATTATGCCCGTACCATGGCGGCCGAACAGTCGGTGTGAAATTCTCAGCCGATTATGAGGTTTATCGGATGCTCGTCTCAATGATCGATCGTTCGATGGGACACCGTGAACCGCACGTGATGTGCGGTCATGTTCTTTAGAGAAAGGCAGTTCGTTGCTCTCCACGAGGAAGTCGACACGTTCCCGGCGACTGGTGGCCCGCGTCGCCGTCGCAGGCGCCCTGGCCGCGGTTCCGCTCGCGGCGATGGCCGGCCCGGCCCTGGCCGACACCACATCCCCTTCGGCCATCCAGGTCGATCGGCACCACGACTGGGACCACGACGGGAATCACGGGCCCTGGGATAACGACTGGGACCACCACGACCGGGATCACCGGCTTCCCGGCTTCCCGGGTTGGAACCACGGCTGGAACCAAGGCCCGTGGGCGCCGCCCTCCGGCTCGGCCGGCTGACACTCCCTCGGTGACCGCCGACGACACGGCCACCGGGTGAACGAGGGCCACTCCCGCGCGGGGGTGGCCCTCGTCGCCTGCCCGGATGCGAGTTCACCAGGGGCATGGAACAATTCGATTCGCTCCCCGGTGCGGCGCGTTTCCGGCAGATGAACCGCAATCGCCCGCAATCCCAGCCGATTGCCAGCTGGGACATACCACGCACCCAGTGACGGACGTTTCGATGGACTGCATGGCCACCGCGAAGGTGGCCGGAAATCTACCGAAAGGCAGTCTTCGTGAAGACAACCCGCACCCGTCGCATCGTGAGCCGTGTTGCCCTCGCCGGCGCCCTGGCCGTGGTTCCCGTGGCGGCCGTGGCCGTCCCCGCCTTCGCCGCCACACCGAGCGCGAGCGCCGTCGACTGGCACAACCAGGGCCCGGACCATCGTGGTCCCGGTGACGACGACCACCGCCATGACGGTCCCCGGCCGCAGGGACCGCAGTTCCCCCAGTTCCCGCAGGGTCCGCAGCAGTTCCTCCCGTCGACCGGCTCCGCGGGCTGATCGTCCCCGGACACGGCGAGGGCCACTTCCGCTACGGGAAGTGGCCCTCGTCGAAGAATCGAACTCGCCGGTGCCGCTAGGCCATTCCGGCGATCCAGCCGTGCATCCAGGACACTGCGGTCTGACCGCCGCCGACGGAATAGCTGCCGTACGAGGTGTGCGCACCGGATCCGTAGAACTTCTCCAACTGCTGGACGCGCTTCTTGTTCGCGCCCTCGCTCAGTTGGGTCCCCAACGTTCCGATACCGCCGGCGGACATCAGATCGCCCACGATGGAACCGGCCTCGAGCTGGTAGCGCCACATGCTCGCCGGGTTCGGATCCGAGGTCTCGGCCAGGAAACCCGCGAAACGAGTGACGAAGTCGTCTGCTTTGGTGGAGCAGTACAGATCCTGCGGATCGCAGATGGTGCGCACCCGGTCGCTGACGAAACCGAAACCACCCGGGCGGGGACCACTCGCACCGGCGCCGCCGGCACGCGGGCCGACCTGGACATCGGTGGGCGAGCGACGCGGGTCGGAGATCAAGCCGACGCCCGCGATGCGGCTCGGCGGCACGACCCCGATGCCGGTGCCGATCTCGGCGGCCACGTCACCGGCCGCGTCCGCGCCCTGGCTGTAACCGATGATCGCGATCTTGGTCGCCGCACATCGCGCGGCCATCGCCTTGATCATGCCGCGAGCGTTGTTGACCGCCTGGGCTTTCGACTTACCGTAGACGTCACCCTCCCACGGGAAGGCGGTGGCGGCGTAGCTGACGTAGTCGACCCGCGTGCCGCTGGGCATATTGCGGGTGACACCAGCGAGCATGCCGGGGCCGCGCATGTGCTCGGCCTTGTCCGGACCGGTCTCCCAGGTACCGGGAATCGCCACGACGTATAGGTTCGGGCACGCGGGAGCCGCTGTCGCGGAACCACTTCCGAAGATCACACCCGACAATCCCGACAACGCAACCGCGGCCGCAGCCGCAGCAACCCTTTTCAACCGCATACCGCTCCAGTTTCAGCCTGCCCAGGACTGGGCATCCCAAGTTTTTCCAGACAATGGTG
The DNA here is from genome assembly GCF_001613305.1 of Nocardia vaccinii NBRC 15922. Classification (GTDB taxonomy): domain Bacteria; phylum Actinomycetota; class Actinomycetes; order Mycobacteriales; family Mycobacteriaceae; genus Nocardia; species Nocardia vaccinii. Next base: position 319,735 of record NZ_BDCC01000005.1, on the reverse strand, counting down.
TGGTAGCCGGATTGCAGTTTGGTTAACCGTGGGCGAACAAACTACCGAACTCTCGCGAGTCCGATATCAGAACGTTTGCCCGTCGACACCGCACCGTGGTCAAGAATAGATGGACGGGCGCGCCAGTGCCATTCGACGTCCCATACACGTCCGGCTTCAGTTCCGGATCGGCCGGAAATTCGGGCGAAAGACGAAAAGCGCCCGCGAACAACAATGTTCGCGGGCGCTCTGCTCTCGAGCTGTACGTCCGGACCGATCAGCGCTGCGCGACGGTGGTCGGCACGATCGGCGTGGGCAACGCCGATTCACCCTCGAGGAAGGTGTCCACCGCGGCGGCGGCCGAACGTCCTTCGGCGATGGCCCACACGATCAACGACTGACCCCGGCCCATATCGCCCGCGACGAACACACCGGGGACCGTGGTCTGGAAACTCTTGTCCCGCTTGACGTTCCCGCGCTGGTCGTAGCCGACACCCAGATCCTCGAGCAGACCGGGCTTCTGCGGACCGGTGAAACCCATTGCCAGCAGCACCAGATCGGCCTCGAGCGTGAAATCGGTGCCCTCGATCTTCTCGAAACGCCCGTTCACCATCTGCACCTCGTGCGCCTGCAGGCCTGCGACGACCTGCTGCCCCTGCTCGTTTTCACGTCCCACGAACCGCTCGGTGTTGACCGAGTAGACCCGCTCGCCGCCCTCTTCGTGCGCCGAGGAGACCCGGTACATCAGCGGGTAGGTCGGCCACGGAGTGGACGAGGCGCGCTCCTCCGGCGGACGCGGCATGATCTCGAACTGATGCACGCTCACCGCACCCTGACGGTGCGAGGTGCCCAGGCAGTCCGCGCCGGTGTCGCCGCCGCCGATGATGACGACCTTCTTGTCCTTGGCGTGGATCGGCGGCAGACCGTCCTCGTCGGTGATCGGATCGCCGAGCTGCACCCGGTTGGACAGCGGCAGGAATTCCATCGCCTGATGGATCCCGTCCAGATCCCGGCCGGGCACCGGCAGATCGCGCGCGATGGTGGAACCACCGGCCAGCACCACCGCGTGGAACTGCTCGCGCAGCTGTTCGGCGGTGATGTCCACGCCCACGTTCACGCCCGGTCGGAAGATGGTGCCCTCGGCCTCCATCTGCGCCAGACGACGATCGATGAAACGCTTCTCCATCTTGAATTCCGGAATGCCGTAACGCATCAGACCGCCGATCCGGTCGTCGCGCTCGAACACCGTCACGGTGTGACCGGCCCGGGTCAGCTGCTGGGCTGCGGCCAGTCCGGCCGGACCCGAACCCACCACGGCGACCTTCTTACCGGTCAACCGGGTCGGATAGACCGGGGTCACCCAACCCTCGTCGAAAGCGTTCTCGATGAGCTCGACCTCGACCTGCTTGATGGTCACCGCATCCTGGTTGATGCCCAGCACACAGGACGCTTCGCACGGCGCCGGGCACAGCCGCCCGGTGAACTCCGGGAAGTTGTTGGTCGCGTGCAGGCGGTCGATACCCTCGCGCCACTGGCCCTTGTAGACCAGATCGTTCCACTCGGGAATCAGGTTCCCGAGCGGACAACCGTTGTGGCAGAACGGAATTCCGCAATCCATACAACGGCTGGCCTGGGTCCGCAGAGTTTCGTGCGAGAAACCCTCCTCGTAGACCTCTTTCCAGTCCATCAGCCGCAACGGCACCGGCCGCCGCTCGGGAAGCTCACGTTTGGTGTGCTTCAGGAAGCCTTGTGCGTCACCCATTCTCGACTCCACACGTCAGCGCCGGCCCGGCGCACCTATCAATTCCGGTGCGTCGCACCACAGTTCCAGCCACGCGCGGCGTCGAGCAGTCACAGCGCGGCGTCGACATCATTTCGGACCCAGCCGCCTTACCCACGCGCGGCCTTGAATAGTCACAGCGCGGCGTCGACATCAACTCGGACCCAGCCGCCTTACCCACGCGCGGCCTCCATAATGGCGGCGTCGACATCGCGTCCGTCCTTCTCAGCCTCGGAGATAGCGAGCAGGACCTTCTTGTAGTCGCGCGGCATAACCTTGACGAAGTGCGTCACCTGCTGCGACCAATCACCCAGAATGGCCTCGGCCACGGCCGAACCGGTCTGGTCGCGGTGCCGGACGACGACATCGTGCAGCCAGGTGAAATCGTCACCGGACAGCGGCTCGACGGCGTCGGCCTGCTCGGGCGAGATGTTCTTCTCGAAGGTTCCGTTCGGGTTGTACAGGTAGGCGACGCCGCCGGACATACCCGCGCCGAAGTTGCGCCCCGTCTCACCGAGGATGACGACCTTACCGCCGGTCATGTACTCGCAGCCGTGATCGCCGACACCCTCCACGACCGCGGTCGCACCGGAGTTGCGCACCGCGAACCGCTCGCCGGCCACACCGCGGATGAACGCCTCACCGCTGGTCGCGCCGAACAGGATGACGTTGCCCGCGATGATGTTCTGCTCCGCGACGAATTCGTCCGGGGCGTTCAGCGGCGGGCGCACGATCAGGTGGCCACCCGAAAGTCCCTTGCCCACATAGTCGTTCGCGTCACCGAACACTCGCAGAGTGATACCCGCCGGGACGAACGCGCCGAAGCTGTTGCCCGCCGAACCGGTGAACGTGATGTCGATGGTGTCGTCGGGCAGGCCCGCGCCGCCGTACAGCTTGGTCACCTCGTGGCCGAGCATGGTGCCGACGGTCCGGTTGACGTTCGTGATCCGGGTCTCGAACTTGACCGGCTTGCCGCGCTCGAGCGCATCGGCCGATTCGGCGATGAGCTGGTTGTCCAGCGCCCGGTCCAGACCGTGGTCCTGACCCTTGGTGTTGCGCCGGTCCTGGTACATGAACGCGGTCTCGACGTCGTCGAGGATCGGCGACAGATCGAGCTTGGCGGCCTTCCAGTGCTCCTTGGCCTTGGTGGTGTCGAGCAGATCGACCCGGCCGATGGCCTCGTCGAGGCTGCGGAAGCCCAGCGAGGCCAGGTATTCGCGCACCTCCTCGGCGATGAAGAGCATGAAGTTCTCGACGAATTCCGGCTTGCCGGTGAACCGCTCGCGCAACACGGGATTCTGCGTCGCGACACCGACGGGGCAGGTGTCCAAGTGGCAGACGCGCATCATGATGCAGCCCGAGACGACCAGGGGTGCGGTGGCGAAACCGAATTCCTCGGCGCCGAGCAGCGCGGCGATCATGACGTCGCGGCCGGTCTTCATCTGACCGTCCACCTGCACCACGATGCGGTCGCGCAGGCCGTTGAGCAGCAGGGTCTGCTGAGTCTCGGCCAGGCCGAGCTCCCAGGGGCCGCCCGCATGCTTGAGCGAGGTCAGCGGCGACGCACCGGTACCGCCGTCGTGGCCGGAGATCAGCACCACATCGGCATGCGCCTTGGAGACTCCAGCCGCAACCGTCCCCACTCCCGGCTCGGCGACAAGTTTCACGTGAATCCGAGCCTGCGGGTTCGCGTTCTTCAGGTCGTGGATCAGCTGCGCCAGATCCTCGATCGAGTAGATGTCGTGATGCGGCGGCGGCGAGATCAGCCCGACGCCCGGCGTCGAGTGCCGCACCTCGGCGACCCACGGGTAGACCTTGTGCGCGGGCAGCTGACCGCCCTCGCCCGGCTTGGCGCCCTGGGCCATCTTGATCTGGATATCGGTGCAGTTGCTCAAGTAGTGCGCGGTGACGCCGAAACGTCCCGAGGCCACCTGCTTGATCGCACTGCGCCGCCAGTCGCCGTTCTCCTCCGGCTCGAAGCGAGCGGGCGATTCGCCGCCCTCACCCGAATTGGAGCGTCCGCCCAGGCGGTTCATCGCGATGGCGAGCGTCTCGTGCGCCTCGGCGGAAATGGAGCCGTAGCTCATCGCGCCGGTGGAGAACCGCTTGACGATCTCGGAAGCCGGCTCGACCAGATCGATCGGAATCGGATTGCGCTCGTCGCCACGGAATTTGAACAGACCGCGCAGCGAGGCCAGCCGCTCGGACTGATCGTCGACCAGCTTGGTGTATTCCTTGAAGATCTTGTACTGACCGGTCCGGGTCGCGTGCTGCAGCTTGAACACCGTGTCCGGGTTGAACAGGTGGTATTCACCCTCGCGCCGCCACTGGTACTCACCGCTCACCTCGAGCTCGCGGTGTGCGCGCTCGTTGTGGTTCTCCAGGAAGGCGATCCGGTGCCGCGCGGCGACCTCGTCGGCGATCTCGTCCAGGCCGATACCGTCCAGCGGAGACTTCAGGCCGGTGAAGTACCTGTCGCACATCTCCTGCGAGAGCCCGACCACCTGGAACAGCTGCGCGCCCCGGTAGGAGGCGATGGTGGAAATGCCCATCTTGGACATCACCTTCAACACACCCTTACCGGCGGCCTTGTTGTAGTTGCGCACCGCCGTGTGGTAGGCGTCGCGGACCACGCCATCGGCGGCGGAGCCGCTGATTCCAGCACTGCTGCCCGGCATTTTCAACATGCCACGCTCGAGCATGTCCTCGATCGACTCGAACACCATGTACGGGTTGATCGCGGCCGCTCCGAAGCCGACCAGCAGGGCCATGTGGTGCACCTCGCGGGCGTCCCCGGCCTCCACGACCAGCCCGACCTTGGTGCGGGTGCGTTCGCGCACCAGGTGGTGGTGTACCGAGGCGGTGAGCAGCAGCGACGGAATCGGCGCGAGCTTCTCGTTGGACTCGCGGTCGGACAGCACGATGATCCGCGCACCGCCCGCGATGGCCGCCGAGACCTGCTCGTTGATCGCCTGCAGCGATTTGCGCAGCCCCTTGCCGCCCTTGCGCACCGGGTACAGACCGTGCACGACCACCGACCGCAGCTCCGGGCGCGAGCCGTCGTCGTTGATGTGCACGAGCTTGGCCAGCTCGTCGTTGTCCAGGATCGGCTGGGTCAGCGTGATCTGCCGGCAGGACTCCGGGCCGGGATGCAGCAGATCGAACTCGGGTCCGATCATGCTGCGCAGGCTGGTCACGACCTCCTCGCGGATCGCGTCCAGCGGCGGGTTGGTGACCTGCGCGAACAGCTGCGAGAAGTAGTCGAACAACAGCCGCGGCCGCGCCGACAGGACCGCGATCGGCGTATCGGTGCCCATCGAGCCGAGCGCCTCGCCGCCGGTGGTCGCCATCGGCGAGATCAGGATGTTGAGATCCTCGGTGCTGTACCCGAAGATCTGCTGCCGGATCTTGACCCGGTCGTGCACCATGTGCTCATGCGGGCGCTCGGGCAGGTCCGACAGCTTGACCGGGCCTGCTCTACCCGCATCACCGTCCAGCCACTCCTGGTACGGGTGCTCGGTGGCCAGCTGGGTCTTGATCTCGTCGTCGCCGATGATCCGGCCCTGCGAGGTGTCCACCAGGAACATCCGGCCCGGCTGCAGGCGAGCCTTCTTGACCACCTTGGACGGCTCGATATCGAGCACGCCGACCTCCGAGGCCATCACGACCAGGCCGTCGTCGGTCACCCAGATCCGCGAGGGACGCAGGCCGTTGCGGTCCAGCACCGCGCCGACCACGGTGCCGTCGGTGAAGCACACCGAGGCCGGGCCGTCCCACGCCTCCATCAGGAAGGAGTGGTAGCGGTAGAACGCGCGGCGCGCGGGGTCCATCGCCTCCTGCCGTTCCCATGCCTCGGGAATCATCATCAGCACCGCGTGCGGCAGGCTGCGCCCGCCCAGATGCAACAGTTCGAGCACCTCGTCGAAGCGCGCGGTATCCGACGCACCGGGGGTGCAGACCGGGAAGATCTTCTCCAGCCGGTTGCGGCCCTGCTCGTCGACGCCGAAGACCTCGGACTTGATCAGCGCCTCGCGGGCGCGCATCCAGTTCTCGTTACCGGTGACGGTGTTGATCTCACCGTTGTGCGCGACGCGCCGGTACGGGTGCGCCAGCGGCCAGGACGGGAAGGTGTTGGTGGAGAAGCGCGAGTGCACGATGCCCAGCGCCGACTCCACCCGATCGTCCTGCAGGTCCAGGTAGAACGCCCGCAACTGCGGGGTGGTGAACATGCCCTTGTAGACGAAGGTCTGCGCGGACAGGCTCGGGAAGTAGACGGTCTCGCGCCCGACCGGGCCCTCGCCCGCACCGGACTGGCCGAGCTCGTGCTCGATCCGCTTGCGCACGACGTAGGCGCGACGGTCCAGGTCCAGACCCGAGAGTTGCTCGACCGAATCCTTGGGCGAGGCGATGAACAGCTGCCGGAACGTCGGCATCGCGTCGCGGGCCAGCGCGCCGAGCGAGGTCTCGTCGATCGGCACCTCACGCCAGCCCAGAACCGCGAGGCCCTCCTCGCGGACGATGCGTTCCACGCCGTAGCAGGCGCGGGCGGCCTCGCGGCGGGCCTGCGGCAGGAAGGCGATACCGGTGGCGTAGGAGCCTTCCGGCGGAAGCTCGAAGGAGGCTCCGCTCTCCGCCAGCACGGCCCGGAAGAACTTGTCCGGGAGCTGGATCAGAATGCCCGCGCCGTCACCACTGTTGGGTTCGGCGCCGGCGGCGCCGCGGTGCTCCAGATTCAGCAACGCCGTAATAGCCTTGTCGACGATGTCGCGGCTGCGGCGGCCGTGCATGTCGACGACGAACGCGACACCGCAGGCATCGTGTTCGTTCGCCGGGTCATAGAGACCGGTGGGTCCCGGATTGCGATGCAATCGATCGGACCCCGGTGACCTGTGGCCAGGTAGTTGCGTCATGCCTCTGCCTTCAAAATCAGGCCTTCGAAGAAATATGGCCTTCGTCGAACGCCTCCGTCTAGACTGCGCCCCGGAGGGTTCGTCAGACCAGCGACGCTGATGGTCGTCTCGTGCAGTCAACTCTCCAGTTGTCCACCCGCTCCGGTTCGTAGTCGGGTGCTCGGCGGTTGCGGAGCCCTTCCGTGTTCCACCCGCCGTGCCCGCGTCGCCCGTTCGGTCCGGCTGTGCGAGCCCGAGGGTCTCCGCGACCCTCGGCACTCGAGGCGAATCGGGCGAGTCAGCCGGGCATTTCGTACCCGGCGTAAGAGCAAACGATAAGTCAGGACCTGCGCCCAACCAACTCAGGTTCCCTAAGAACAGCGTCTACCTGGGCTTCTCCATCGGTCCTCCACTAACTACGCGCTCACCAGTGTAAAGCAGAGATCGGTGATCGCTCAGTCGCGTATGCCACTGTTGCCCGTTGCGTCCGGTTCGCGCCCGCGCATCCTGCACGTAGGCTGCTAGATGCCCTCTAACCTGCATCGATAGAGAATTCCCAAGCCCGCGTCCGGACAAACCGACTGTTGTGCGGCTAACTTTCCGGACACACGGCGGAGACCCCACGGACACGAAGACTACGAGCCATTGCAATGTTCAGACCGTACGGTCTCATTAGCAATCTCACATTTTGGCACACCCTCAGCAAACTGGTTGTGTTGGGTATGTCACAGCGCATGGGTCATCCGCATACCGCGGCGGCCGCGCGTACCAACGCCATCTGGTGCAGTGCGTCGGACCGGCCACTGGTGAATACGCCGAACACCCCGGTCGACAACCGTTCCGCGCAGGTCGGCCCGCGCAGTTCGGCCCGCCGTTGGGCGAGCTGCCGCAGGATCTCCCCGTTCACCCGATCGATGGTCGGCCGGACCGCGGTCAGATCCGGCGAGGTCCGCGGCGCCGAACCCGGATCCAGCCGCCAGCGCGCGAGCAGTCCGCGCTGCACCATCTTGTTGGCCTCGATCTGCCCGGCGAAGACCTGCCGAACCCAGCTCTCCGGCAGTCCGAGCGCGGCTCCCGCCCGGCTCATCGAGTCGTAGACCACCTGTTCGCGAACCGGATCGTCGATCACCGGATGCTGGCCGTGCGCACCCACCCATTTGGCCGCGATCACAGCATCGGCGGTGTTCAGACGCTCGAGCAACAGCGCGATCAGCGGATCTGAGCTCACCGGGGCGGCATCGGCGGGGGCCTGCGCGCGGGCGGCCGAAACCGCCGGGTCGATCGTCATGGGCACCACCTCAACCGACATCACCCCGATCGCGACCGCGGCCGCCACCATCAACACGGACGTACGCACTGGAGACACTCCTGACGGGCTGTTGTGCGGAGATGCGAACGCGTGCCACCCGTCTCGCCGCTGCGAAGACGAGCGCCACCTCACCACGGTAACGAGCGAATATCGGATTTCCGACCCGAATTTTCGTTTCCGCGCCGACGATTCACGTCCGGCCCGCGCATCGCTGTGAGGCTGACCACAACCTGCGGACGGGACTCGGCGCGAGCGGTGTCGGCCTGTCACGCTGGAGCCGATTCGTGCGGTCGAATCCGCCCACCCCGACCGTCTCGCCGCCGTTCACCTGCGGCGATCACGAATGTCGACGACGTCGCCGGATGCGAAACCGCCTGGGATGCAGAGGATGTGAAATCCATGACCACCCCCCACATCTCGGACCCGATGGATCACGGCCCGACCAACCCGGTCCGGTCGGGCAAGGACGCGTCCTCCGGAGTTCGGACCGCCGACCTGCTGGCGTGGCTGGGTGGCGCGGGCGCCAGGATGCCCGAGCACCATGAACGGTCGGGGTACGCCGTGACCGGCGCCCTGGTGCTGCTGTTCGCGGTGATATCGGGCACGGTCGTCGCACTGGCGGCGGCGGCCGATTGGGCGGGGATCGTCGTGATCATCGTGGCGGTGCTCGCGGTGCTGCTGATCGGAACCATTTCGCGCGTGTTGGCGACCGCACCGCTGCCCGGACGCGACGGTTCGCGAATTCGCTTCGGCGGCGAGCTGATCGGGCGCGTCGCGGTGGCCGCCCTGGCGGGCGTGGTCGTCGCCGAACTCGCGAGCACCGTCCTGCTCGGCGGAACGATCGATCACCGCCTGGACGAGAACGCCGGGCGCGACGCGGAATCCGCGACCTCGGTCGTCACCGCTCGTAATGCCCTGGATCAGGCGAAATCCGACCGCGACGCACTGACCCGCACGATCACCGGCGCGCAATCCGATATCCAGCGGGCGCTGATCGTCGCCCGCTGCGAGTACAACCCGACCCCGGAATGTCCGCAGAACGAGATCACCGGGGTTCCCGGCCAGGGTCCGGAGACCCGCACCGACAACAGCATGCTCGACGACGCCCGCGCCCGTCTGGCCACCGCGCAGTCCCAGGTGCAGCCCACCCAGGATCGCGTCACCCAGCGGCAGCAGGCACTGGATCAGGCTCGCGCGGCCGCCCTGCGGACCGGCGATCGCGGACTCGGCGCCCGCTGGATCGCGTTGAACGGCTATACCTTCGGACATGCGGGCGCATTCCTGCTGCGCCTGGCGACACTCGTGATCGCCCTGGCCCTGGCCCTACTGCCGCTGCTGTCACGCTGGTGGCGCGGGGAGACAGCCTTGGACCGCCGCCTTTCGGCACGGGCCGTTGCCGATCGCGCCGAGCAGGACGCCGAGGCCGCCATCGCCGTCAAACGCGCCGAGGTCCGCACCGAGACCGAAAAGCTGCGCGCCGAACAGGAATTGGCGAGCGCACGCCTGGCCGTCCACGCCGACACCGTCATCGATCGCGAAAACCAGCGTCGCCGCGTCATCGCCTCGATCGGTGCGATGGAAATCGGCGTCACCGCGCCACAGCGCCGCGCGGTCGCCGAATTCGAAGCACTGGCGGAACTTCCGGCCGGCCCGACGCCGAACTCCCAGGAGGACACCATGTCTCAACCCTCGAACCTCCCCGCCCCGCTACCCCGGGACGCGGTCGCCCCCGCTCCGAAATCCGGCGGCCTGGAACTCCCCATCGTCGGCACCGTCCCCTTCACCGACACCGCCGCCCGGTGGATCCGTCCGCTGGTGCCCTCTTTCGTCACCGACGCCATAGATACCGCCACCCACCCGCTGCGCACCGTCCGCCAGGTCTTCGAGGAGACCGAGGAGATAACCTTCACCCTCCGCCGCACCCGCAAGGTCACCGTCGACTCGTCCGATTCGAATCCCCAGCTCCCCGCCACGGTCGTCGACGCCGCCGCCCGGACCCCCTCTCCCCAATCCACCACATACGACCTGAGCCCTACCGACCACCTCACCCCCATGGCCGGGGCCCCGGCCCCCGCCGAGCTCGATTCCCGCGATTCTCGCCGGCTCCCTCCGGGCTCCCGCTGAACCGGCAAACCTCTACTACCGCAACGTTTCTCGGCGAGCATACCGAAACCCGCCGAGTCGGCTCGCAGTTGACCGGAATCGACGCGACGGCTGGAATCCTGACGAAACCCGGACTACCACAACGTCTTCCGGCAGCTTGCTACGAATACCTCGTGCCCACAGCGGTCATCGGGCCCCGGTAAGCCAGTCCGCGTATTCGTCAACGGTAGCGGGCGCATCCGCGCCCGTGCCGCCGTCCCACCCCCGCGATGCAGGCTCGACCCGCTTGCACAGTAGATCACGGCAATAGCCGTCACGCCCCGGCCGAGGTCGGCGGATCCCCCGCGACGCGGGAAGCTCGCCGTAGCCGGATCGCGGTGTCGGCGGCATAGGCAGCTCCTCTGGCTCCTACTGATATTTGGTCTTTGCTTCGGGTTCTTCGCAGGACTTACCGTGAAACAGTTCGACGAGATGCCCGTTGAGAAATGCGAATATTCACAATGGGCGCGAATTCATCTCTTTCGTCGGACGGACGACTGTGCGATCGAGAGGATCCGTGGCATGACCACAATCGGGAATGGTTCGGCAACAAAGGAACTCGCTGGAAAACGAGCTCTGGTGACGGGGGGTTCTCGTGGAATAGGCGCGGCCGTGGTGCAGCAATTGCTGAATGCGGGAGCCGAGGTGCTCACAACGGCTCGGTCGGCGACGAGCACACTTCCGGAACAAGCGAATTTCGTAGCCGCCGATGTCCGGACACGGGCGGGAGCCGACACGCTCGCCGCGGCCGCGCGAGAAATACTCGGCGGAGTGGACATCGTGGTTCACAACGCCGGTGGTGCGCGGCCGCATTCGAGTAGTTCGAGCATTCCCGACGAGGAGTGGCAGGACGCGCTGGCACTGAACCTGCTGTCGGCCGTGCGGCTGGACGCGCTGCTCACACCGGAAATGCGGGATCGGAAATCGGGCGGAATCGTGCACATCTCCTCGGCGGCGGTCCCCACTGCGGTGGCGCCGTTCCTGCACTATACGGCTGCGAAGGCGGCCCTGGAGAATTACAGCAGAGGACTGGCGGCGGAGTTGGCCCCCTTCGGAATTCGCGTCAATACCGTATCGCCCGGCCGGACCGCGACTCCCGGCGGCGAGCAGACGCGGGAGGAATGGGCGCGAATAGCGACCGCACCGGGTCAGGACGATATACCCGCCGTACCGCTGGGTCGCGACGGCCACCCCGACGATATCGCCGAGGCGGTTCTGTTCCTCCTGTCCGACCGCGCAAGCTGGTTGACCGGGAGCAGTCTCGTCGTGGACGGCGGCGAATTCCCCCGATAACGAACCGAGGCATCACCGAATTCCGGCAGCATCACCGAATTCCGAAAGAAGAATGCGGGTAATCGATATGGGCAGATACAGCGATAGCAATGTAGTGATCACCGGAGGCGGCAGCGGGATAGGTTTCGCGATGGCGAAACTTCTGGTGGACGACGACGCTCGCGTAATGATCACCGGACGCTCCCCGACCACACTCGACACCGCGCGCGAACAGCTCGGCGAGAATGTGATGACGGTCCGAGGCGACGTCGCCACGTTATCCGATCTGGACGCTCTGGCCGACCGGGTGAAGCACGAATTCGGCGCAGTGCAAGCACTTTTCGTCAATGCCGGCATCGCCCGCAGCGCACCCCTGGCGGACACCACCGAGCAGGAATACGACGAACTGTTCGCGATCAACGTCAAGGGCGCGTTCTTCACCGTGCAGAAGCTCGCCCCGCTGCTGAGCACGGGTGCGGGCATCGTCCTGACCACCTCGAATGCGAATGTCATGGGCCTGCCGGCGACCAGCGCCTATTCGGCGGGGAAGGCCGCGGTGCGTTCGATGGCCCGGACCCTCGCTGCCGAGCTACTCCCGCGCGGCATCCGCGTCAACGCGATCAGCCCCGGTCCCGTCGACACAGGAATTCTGGAGAACGGTATGAGCGCAGAAGCCGCCGCGCGATTCAAGGCGCAGGTGGTAGCGAGCAACCCCATGCAACGTTTCGGTACTCCTGCTGAAATCGCCAGGGCTGCAGCGTTTCTCGCCTTCGATGCCACGTACACCACGGGCGCGGAACTTGTCGTGGACGGAGGCGCCACCCAACTCTGAACCGTTTTCGGGTCGTTGCGCAATCGCTCGTGCGCCTCGATGAACGGCGTGTCCTCCCACCCGGACAGATAGCTGTATTCACACGGGATATCGTCCCGCGCACGACCTTCCAGCCGAATTCGATACAGGAACGAGGCGAGCGGACGACCGGTCGCGCGCGGGTCGGCCCCCGGGCGTACCGGCACGGTGAAGCCGGCCGCGGCCGTCGCCTCGAGGAACAGCCGCGCACGAATACGAAAGCCGTTGCTCATCCGATACGGACGGGGCTGTGCTGGTTCGCGCGTCCGGCCGTGGCACCGGAAGTCGGGTCGGGTGCACTTTCGGGAACGGTTCTGCACCAATCCTCTCGCAGCAGAAGTTCCAGCAATGCCTGCTCCGCCGGACCCGGATCACGTCGAACCGCGGCGACGACGGGCTGGGATACGACCGGCGAAACCGGCCGCGCGAGATGGCAGTAGCCATGCGGCACAGCCGAAGCCGGGACCAGCGTCACACCCATGCCATGTGCGGCCCAGCGCACCGCCGTCGCCGCCTGGGACACCCGGGCGACCGTCACCGGGGCAAGATCGTTGTCCCGCAATGCGTCTCGCAACACACCGTCCAGCGCGCTGGCACGGTCGAACCGCACCCACGGCTCACCCGCCAACTCCCGCAATTCGACCCGGTCGGCCGCGAGCAGCCGATGCCCCTCGCCCAGCACCACGACGAATTCCTCGTCCCCGAGGTGATGGGCCTGCGCCGCGCCCTCCTCGCACGGCGCGGCAACCAGCACCAGATCCAGTACGCCCCGTCGACCGAGCCGCTCCAACTCGGCCGGATTCGGCTCCTCGAAAACGGTCACCTCCAACCGCGGAAACCGGCCGCGCAACGCCCTCAACGCCCGCGGCAACTGCTGCGTGCCCAATCCCATCTGCACCGCGACCAGCAACTCTCCCTCGAGCTCGTCGGCGGCCGCGCGCGCCGTCGCCCGCGCCCGCCGCGACGCACTCACCGCCACCTGCGCCTCCCGCAGGAACGCGCGTCCGACCACGGTCGGCACCAGCCCCGTCGGTGTCCGCGCGAACAAACGCACACCGAGCTCCCGCTCCAATCCCCGAATCTGCTGGGACATGGACGGTTGCGCGACATGCAACAATTCCGCCGCTGCCGTCACCGACCCCGCCTCCGCGACGGCCAGGGCGTATTCGTATTGACGAAGCGTCATCGGCTCGGCACCTTCCCACGCTGAATCGTGATCCATCGCTGTAATCAGGTAATTGCGTAACACCAATTCATACGCAGCGTGTGCGCGCCGCATTCCTGGCGAAGACGCGGGATCGCCCGGACGGCGATGGAACCCACCGGATCCTGTGCGGCGCGCCACGCAACTCCCGGCCCGGCCGGCCGGGGGTGACAACGACCTGTTCGGGCGGACCACATCGTCGACGACGACCTTTCGATCAGCGGCGGCGCCTCGGCGGCAAAAACAGTTGGGCGCTCGAGGCCGTGCGCATCAGGCTGTACCGCTGCGCTCGGCCCCTCCGGCCGAGCCGACCAACAATTTCACCTGCGTATCGAGCAATGTCAGGAGCGTCTGCAGTGCCTCGGAGTCTCCCTCGGGCTGGATGCGGCCGTGCCCGACCGCATCCCTCACGGTGAGGCGCCCACCCGCGATCGCGCCCACGGTGGCGGCGTCCGTTCGCAGCACAGCGGTGGGCGGGATTTCGCTTGCACCGGTGAGGATCTCGGCACGGCCGTCACCGATGCGCATGCGGGCAACGCTGTCATCGATCCGGAATTCGTACTCGGCCGCGAGATTCCGCAGCGCTGCGGGGTCGAGACCGTCGGCTACGAATACCAGCGCCCATTCGGCGCGAAACTCTTCGGCAGCGGCGCCTTCCTCACTCAGGAAGTATCGTGCGCCCCACAACGCCAGCGGCGCCAGGGCACGGCCGAGTTCCCTTCCGGCAGTGGTGAGTTCGTAGGCCACGGCGTTCACCGGGAGATCCAGCAGACGTCGGCTCACCAGCCCGTCGGACTGGAGTTGCCTGACCCTGGCGGCCAGCAGACTCGTCCCGATTCCGCCCAGCGCCGCCTCCAGATCGGAGTACCGCTTCGGGCCCGACATCAACTCGCGCACGATCAGCGGCGTCCACCGTTCCCCGACCACGTCGAGTGCGTGCGCCAGGCCGCAGTACTGGTCGTAGGAACGTCGCGTCATGGCCCGAGACTACCAGCGAGAACACCAGATTCTGCACTATGCATCATAAATTTGTAGCTTACTTCATTTTCTTATGTTAGTGTTCGAATCACGATCCCTCGACACCGCACATGGCGAAGGAGCCCTGATGACCAGCACCGATGCCGTACCGAAGGCCGATCTCCCACCCGACGCGCCGTACCGCGAGAAAGCGGAGTTCGTCGCGTTCTTCACCGCGGGAATAGCCAAGGGCAACCGCGAGGAGTTCATCGAACACTTCATGCCGAGAGTCCTTCCCGACGCATCGCAACGGCAGCCGCTTTCCCGCCGCGGACGCGGTCAGGCCGGATTCCGTCGTCTGTTCACCGCCGTTTTCGCGGCCGTCCCGGACCTGCGCGGGACGGTGCACCGCTGGGCTCCCACCGACGACGGGGTGCTGATCGAGTTCACCCTCGCGGGCACTCTCGGCCACCGCAACGTCAGCATCGATATCGTCGACCGCTTCGTCCTGCACGAGGGCCGGATCGCCGCTGTGGACACCTATTTCGATCCGACGCCGCTCGCCCTGCCCCTGCTCACCCATCCCCTTCGCGCACTGCGACTGTTACCCCGCTTCATCTCGTCCGGAGCCGAACGCGCAGCAACTCCGCGCGGCCACGAAGGTCGCAGCGTTACCGCCGGCACGAACGCACTCGACCTGCTCGCCGCCGGTCGAATCGTCCTGGGCGGGGCCGCTCTGGCTTTCCCCTGGCGGTTCGCCACGCTCGTCGGCGTCACCCCCACCCCGGAACTCACCTATCTGACAAGGATTTTCGGTGCCCGCGCGATTGCGCTCGGACTGGGATATCTGACCGCGTCTCCAGCAGAACGCCGCCGTTGGCGACCACTGCTCCTCGCAGTGGACACCAGCGACACCATCACCGGCGCGATCCACCTTCTCCGCCACAACGTCCCCCGGCGAGCCGCCCTGAGCATGACCGCCCTCACCGGTACCTACGCAATCGTCGACGCCATCGAGACCACCACACGCCGATGACCGACCGGTTTTCCGCCGGTTCGGGGTGAGCACGCGTCGACCGCGGACAGCGACTCGGCCTGCGTGCGGTTGCGCGGCCCCTCCCAGCCGTGGGTCTGCGATCAGTACCGCCTCACCCGGAATGTCGCGAATTTCCGCGGCCTGAACAGCGCGGTGCGATCGTTTCGTTTGATCGGCATTCTTTTTGCGGTTGACTGATCAAGTGATCGATGTCGACGTGGTTCACGTGTTCTGTGGCCCCGGCGGGCAGTTCGGTAACGAGCTGGGCGTGATCCGGGACGGGTCGGCGGGTTTCGCGGCACGCCAGGCGATGACTGCCGGAGCCGGTTCTCGCGCAGATCGTCCGCCTCGTCGGCGCTGGTGTACCCCCGCGCCATCCTGGGCCTGTCATCGACCGACCCCGATCGCTGTCGCTGGGTCGTTACCCGCCTGATGAACCCGTCGCAGACAGGGGACGCCGATCACCATGCTTCTCGGTGATCGACGGCGAGCAGAGCAATAGCGGGCCGGCTGTGCGGGTACGGCGAACCAGTAACGGGTGCGGTTGTGGCTTGGAAGAGGTGCGGATTCGGGTAGAGGGTGCGGGTACGGCGGAAGGGTTTTCAGCAGGCGAAAGGCGGATAGACTCGGGCGCGTGTTTCCCGCAGCTACCGCCGATCACGCCGGCCCGTCCACGAGCCGGGCCGGGTCGAGTGCGGTCTCGGCGGCGCCGGTTTCAGGGCTCGACGGGCCCGAATCGATTCCGGTGCGGCCGCTGTCCTTGCGGGAATCGGTGGATCTGCCGTTCGCGGTGATTCAGGCGGATATCCGCAAGCTGATCATCTTCGTCGTCGCCGGGTTGGTGCTGGCCGAGGACCTGGTCGTCGCGACAACGTCCGGATTCTCCATCCTCACCGACGGGTCCGATACCGGAACCGCCTGGTCGGCAATCCTTTCCACGGCCGTCACCGCCTGGCTGCTGCGGTTGTTCCTGCGCGGGGTCACCGTGCCGGTCGGCGTGGCACGAATTCAGGGCGGTTCGCTGACCTGGCGCGCGGCACTGCGGCGATTCGGCGGCAGGTTCGGCCCGCTGATCCTCGATCGGTTGCTGTACACGGTGATCGGCGTGCTGATTCCGGCCGTGGGCGTGGTCCTGGCGTTCGTCGGGCTGTTCGGAGCCGTACCGCTGGTGGGCTGGCTGCGGGCCCGGCGGATGTGTGTGGTCCCGGCGCTGTTCGCCGAGTCCGCATCGTATCGTGGTGCCGTGGGGAGGGCGAAAATCCTTGCCGCCGGGGCGGAATGGCGGTTGACCGGACTCTGGCTGTCGTTGCGCGCACTGCTGCTGGTGGTGGCCGTACCGCTGCTCGGACTCCCGCTGTTCGTCTCGAATTTCTCCGGCACCCACCGCTGGGCGGTGATCGTGCTGTCCACCGCGAGTGTCCTGCTGATCGCGGCCTTCGCCGAGGTGGTCGATTCGACGACGAGCGTGGTCACCTACATCGACCGCCGCTGCCGCCGCGAGGCGTGGGACGTGCGGATTCCCGCTCCGGCACACCATAATACGGAGACGGCTCGGTGAGCAGCGGCGATCTGCCTCCGGTTCCGCCATCCGAAACCGTTTCCGCACGACCGGAGCCGGACGCTCCTCCCCCGCCGCCGCGTCTCGGCCCCGCCGGCGCACATCGCGGCGCCGCCGAATACGCCGCCCTGCGCAGTGATTTCAGCACCGCGTTGCGTGAGCGGTTCCGCGCGGTGGTTCGCGGTCTGGAACAGGGCGGCGTACTCGAGATCCAGCGTTCCCGCACCGCGCAGGAGACCGCCGCGAATGCCGCGGCCAACGCCCGCGCGACCGAACTTCCCGATGCGGCACGCGATTTCGACGAGGTCGTCTACGGTGGCCGACCCGCCACCGAGGCCGAATACCGCCGCCTGGAACAGGCCGATCGTTATTCGCTCGCACCACCGCCCCAGGACGAGCCGGTCGAGACGGTCACCCGCGAGCGTCACCCGAGGCAATGGCGCATCCCGCCCCTGCCCGAGCTGCTGCGCAACCCCAAATTCTGGGCGGCGGTGGTCGGCGTCCTGGTGCTGGCGCTGATCGTCTATGCCCTGCTGCACCTGTCCGGCGCGCCGAAGGCTCCTCCGACTCCCCGACCGCCGCAACATAATCCGTTTCCGGATGAACCGCCGCCGCCACCGCCGGCGCCGAGTCCGAACGACGCGGGCGACGATTCGATCTTCGACCGGCTGCCGCACTGGCTCGCCTACGGCGGCCTGCAATGGCTGATCTGCGCCGCCATCGTGGTGTGGTGGCGGGCCCGTCGACGCGGCGCACTGGTCGGCGAACCACGTCCGGTCCAGGTCGCGGCGAATGAACTGCTCGCCGGTCAGGCCGCGCTGTACCGCAGATCCTCCGATCGCGATCACACCGCGACCAAACTGCGCGCGGCCACCATGCGCCGGATCCGCCCGATCCTGGGCCTGACCGCCGACGCACCACCGGACCGGGTGATCGCGGCCGTCGGCACCCGCACCCGTACGGACCCGAACCTGCTGGGCGCGGTTCTGTTCGGCCCGGTGGCCGACGACGCGACCCTGGAAATGATTGCCGCACAACTGGACCGAATCGAGTCGGAGATCGCATGACACAGGCCGAGACCACACACGCTCCGACCGCGCAGGACGCCCTGCGGGCGTTCGGCGCGTTGCGCACCGAGATCGGCAAGGCCGTGGTCGGCAACGACCAGGCCGTCATGTTCCTGGTGCTGGCCCTGCTGTGTCGCGGACACGTCCTGCTGGAAGGTGTTCCGGGAGTGGCCAAGACGCTGCTGGTCCGAGCGTTGGCGATGGGCCTGGAACTCGAGCACTCGCGGGTTCAGTTCACCCCGGACCTGATGCCCGGCGATGTCACCGGATCACAGATCTACGATCCGCATTCGGCCGAATTCACCTTCCGCCGCGGGCCGGTCTTCACCAATCTGCTGCTGGCCGACGAGATCAACCGAACCCCACCGAAAACCCAATCGGCCCTGCTGGAATCGATGGAGGAGCGGCAAGTCTCCGTCGCGGGCACGCCACAGTCGCTGCCCGATCCGTTCGTGGTCATCGCCACTCAGAACCCGATCGAGCAGGAGGGCACCTATCCGCTGCCGGAGGCGCAGCTGGACCGGTTCTTGTTCAAGGTCGACATCCAACTGCCCGAACGTGCGGACGAATTCCGCATTCTGCAACGTCACGCCGCCGGATTCGATCCACGCGATCTGACCGCGGCGGGATTGCGGCCGGTGGCCGGGCCGGCGCACATCACCGCGGCGCGCGCCGCGGTGACGCAGGTGACGGTGAGTCCCGAGGTGCTCGCGTACATCGTCGACCTGTGCCGCGCGACCCGCACCTCCCCCGCGGTGCAGCACGGCGCCTCTACCCGCGGCGCGACCGCGCTGCTGGCCGCCTCGCGCGCCCTGGCCTGGCTGAACGGACGCGGTTTCGTCACCCCCGACGATGTGAAGCTCGTCGCGATAGTGGCACTGCGTCATCGGCTGCAACTGCGGCCGGAGGCGGAGTTGGACGGAGTGACGGCCGAGGCCGTGATGTCCTCGCTGCTGCTGTCGGTCCCGGTTCCGGTGTAGCGCAATGGTTGTCACCGGCCGGTTGGCCACGATCGCGGCGGTCGCCGCAGTGATCGTCATGGTCGCCCTGCCCTCGTGGATGGGCGTCGTCGTGATGACCGCGCTGCTGGCCGTGCTGATCGCGATCGACGCGAGTGCGTCGGCCCGGGGCGCGGACCTGGAGTTCGCGCGTGCGGATCTGACGACCGTGCGGGTGGGCCGTGCGGCCGCGGTGGAACTCACGGTGACCAACCGCGGCCGCCGCACGGCGCGCGGCATGCTCTGGGACGACTGGCCCGACAGCGTCCGTGCCGACCGGCGTACCCATCGGCTGAAGCTCGGCCCGAACACGCGCACCAGGCTCGTCACCGCCCTGACCCCGTCCTGCCGGGGTGACCGCGTGGCCGGACCGGTCACGGTGCGCCTGCTCGGCCCGCTGGGCCTGGCCGGGCGGCAGATCCGCAAGCAGGTCCCCGCGCGCGTGCGCGCCCTGCCGCCGTTCCGCAGCGAACGCATCCTGGCCTCGAAGGTCCGGCAGTTGCAGCAGCTCGAGGGCCGCAATGTGGTGAACATCCGCGGCCAGGGCGCCGAATTCGATTCCTTCCGTGAGTATGTCGCCGGTGACGACGTGCGCGCGATCGACTGGCGCGCCACCGCCCGCGCGAGTGACGTCCTGGTGCGCACCTGGCGTCCGGAACGTAATCGGCATGTTCTGCTGCTACTCGATACCGGCCGATACAGCGCCGGTTTGGTCGGCGGCGGCACCTCCGGCAGCGCCGAGGCCACCCGCCTGGAAACCAGTATCGAGGCCGCACTCCTGCTGGGCGGACTGGCCGCCGCGGCCGGAGACACCGTGGCCCTGCTCGCTTATGACCGCCAGGTCCGGGCCGAGGTGCGTACCGGCAGCGGTCAGGGCCTGCAACCCAAACTGATGCACGCCCTGGCGGGTATCGTGCCCGCCCTGGTCGACAGCGATACCAAGGCCATGGTCCGCGCGGCGGTCCAGCGCACCCGCCGCCGCAGCCTGGTCGTCTGGTTCACCGGTCTCGACGGCGCGATGGTCGAGGAGAACCTCCTGCCGGTCCTGCCCGTCCTGGCCCAACGTCACCGGGTTCTGCTCGTCTCGGTCACCGACCCCGATATCGCCACGGCCGCCACCCTCCGCGCCACCACTCCCGAGATCTACACCGCGGCCGCCGCCGAAAACCTCCTCGCCGAACGCGCCTTGGTCCAGGAATCCTTGCGCCGCAAGGGAATAGATGTGGTGGCCACCTCGCCCGCCCGTCTCCCCGAGGCCCTGGCCGACGAATACCTCGAGCTGAAGAAGTCCGGAGCCATGTAGTCCGCCGGATCCGGCGAACCAGCCGTCAGAACAGCCCGCGGCGTCTGTCTCCCCTGCATCGACGGCCTACCGAATGGGTGACGAGTGGGTGCTCGAGCCGCCATCGAGGCTGCTACCGCACTCCGTTGTGCCAGTGCGCCCGACACGGCAAGTGCGGTAGGAGTCCGAATCGACGAGGCGGTCCGGGCGGTCGGTGCGGGCCAGTCGGACGAGATCGGAGAACAGCCGCTCGCCGACTCGGGCGCGCGCCCCCGATGGCCGCCACCCCATCTCCCGCACCGCGACCTCCTCCTCCACAAAGCCCGGCCGATACCTCCCCGATTATCGCGGTAGGAGAAGGCGTGGCGCGATTCATTCATCCGTCCGGGCGCGACTGCCGGATGGGCGTCCCTCGTCGATTCAGGCGGTAGGGCGCCAAGCGGTATCGACCGGTCCCGGGGCCGGCGGAGTGAGCGCGGGCGCGCCGACGAGAAGTGGGGTAGCCGTGTGGGGTTGGGGGCGGGTGAGGGTTCGGCGTTGGCGTTCGGAGATCAGGGCGCCGAGGATTTGCAGGGGTGGGTAGGCGCTGGGCGGGGCGATGCGCAGCTGGGCGCAGGCCGCGTTGACCAGCGTGACACCGAGGGTGTGTTGTACCTCGACGGTGAGGGTCGGGTAGCGGGTGAGGTATTGGCGGATGGGCAGGGCCAGGTTCTCGGTGAGGCCGGACAGGTCCAGGTGCTGCGCCCAGTCCTGCAGCCAGGGCGGGGCGACGGCCAAGGCGGGCATGGGAATTCGGGCGCGATCGTGTACCACGACGGTCCCGGCGAGCACATCGCCGACGCGGCGGGCGCGAGGTGAGCACAGCGAGGTGAGCACCGCGATGACGCCGAAACCGCCCAGGCTCCAGAAGTCGACGATGACCCAGGTCAGGCCGCGAGTGAGCGCGTGGCGGAAATCGATCGGCCCGCCGTCCCCGCGCACCACACGCAGACCGAGCGCGATCTTGCCGACGGTGCGGCCGCGCAGCAGGGTCTCGCAGGTGACCGGATATCCGACCAGGACCGTGACGAAAACGACCAGCGCCACGGTCTGCAACCAGGCGATATCGGGCTCGAACTCGGTGATCACCACACCGATGAGCAGGACCAGCATCGCGCCGAGCGAGGCCTGCAACAGCAGGTCGATCAGCATCGCCGCGGCCCGCGTGGGGATTCGCGCGATGGGCAGGTCGAGGGCGACGGCCTCGCCGGTGGTGAATACGGCCATGATCTCAACAGCCTAATGGTGTGGCCCGCCCCGGTCGCCCCGGTCGGGAACGGATTGTCGGCGCGACAGGCTAGCCTCATATCCGATCAGCGGCCGGAATCGGCGGTACGGGAGGCATCCGATGGACGTGGACGCGTATGCGTATACCAACCGGCCTGCCTGGGATCGGCTGGATCAGCTGACCCGGCAGCGTCGCCTGTCCGGCGCCGAGGCCGACGAGTTGATGGCGCTGTACCGCCGTACCTCCCAGCAGTTGTCCCGATTGCAGTCGCATTCCCCGGATCCGGAATTGATCGGCGGACTCAGCGCCTTGCTGACCAGAGCTCGCGGTCGGGTGCTCGGCACGCGGGTCGAGGCATGGCGCGCGGTCGGACGATTCTTCACGCACACCTTCCCGGCGGCGCTGTATCGCGTCTGGCCGTGGTGGCTCGGCGTGGCCGCGGTCTTCCTGGCGATCACCGCCGGACTGAGCGTCTGGGTGTCCGGATCCGGTTCGGCCCGAAAGATTCTGGGCGTTTCCGGCGATACCCGCGATCTGACCGGACCGGGCGGCAGATTCGAGACCTACTACTCCGAGCACCCGCACGAGGCGTTCGCCGCGCAGGTGTGGACGCACAACGCCTGGGTTTCCGCTGTCGCCCTCTTCACCGGGCTGCTGATCCTCCCGGCGGTGTACGCGCTGTTCATGAACGCGCTCAATCTGGGCATCTCGGCGGGTCTGATGGCCGGCGCGGGCCGCCTGGACGCATTTTTCGGATTCATCCTCCCGCACGGAATGCTGGAGCTGACAGCGGTTTTCGTGGCCGGCGGCACGGGCCTGAAACTGGGCTGGACGCTGATCGACCCGGGCCGGTTCGCTCGCGCACAGGCGCTCGCCCGGCAGGGCAGAGCCTCGGCGACAGTGGCATTGGGCCTGGTGGGCGTGCTCGCGGTAGCTGGAACGATCGAGGGCTTCATCACCCCGAGTGGATGGCCCGCCCCGGCGCGGATCGGCATCGGCGTGGTGGCCGAACTGGCCTTCCTGACCTATGTGTTCGGCGCCGGGCGGCATGCGGCGCGGGAGTCGGCAGTTACCAGCGGGCGCACAGCCGGTTAACAGGAACGGATTCCGCGGGTCCGGAAGGACGATCCAGGCGGGAAATTTGAGAGCCACTGGCCGCAGCGAGTCCAGCTCAGCTGCGGCCAGCGTTACCGTCAACTCTACACAATCGTTATCCCGACGCAACCTCCGTTCTGCGGTTCCGGCGTATGTGTCACAGCTCGAAAACCGCACGTCGAGCGCGATGTCCGACACCTCCCGCAAACGCGCAGCGTCGCCATCAATGCAGTTGACGGTACCTGCGGTTCCGGTATTCGCCCGAACTCTCCCATTACTCCGAATCACCGAGATCGATAACCTTGACCACCCTCGAGGTAGGGTTTGCCGATTCCGTTCACCGACTGCCCACTCGACTTGAAAACGTGCATTTACCTGCACATTTGTCACATCAATAGAAAATGAAGAAAAGGTAGCCAGACAGTAAACAAACTTGAAGTTTGTTATCTCCGGCGCGTTCCGGAAAGCCGTCCAGCAATTACAGTCAATCGACGCATATGCACCCGATTATTCGACCCCGGACACTGATCCACGATCGTTTCAGATCGGCCCGCTATCAGACCGAACAGCCTGTCCAACGCCTCGGTGGCGGCGGGGAGTGCGGCGAAGATCACACCCTGATCTCGGCAGATGCGGGAGATAACAGCAGCCGAGTGCGTTGACCGATACGCGCGATCGCGCTCGGGGTGCCTTGCCGCACCCGGCGATCCCGGGTGGTCAGCGGCGCGGTCTGCAACGGATCCTCCGCGATCGTGCCCGGCAGCGGGCTGTGCCCCGATCGCAGCGTTCTCACTGCCCGGCCCGCCATGTGTGAGAACCGGCTGCGAGCACACCAACTGCCCTGTGCCGGAAACGAATACCAGCAGATGCGCCGCGCCGGCGGCATTGTCGACGATGGCTGTGTAATCCGCGCCGGCCCACGGGTCGAAGTACACCGGCGTCGACCCGGTACCCCACCGCGCCACCACCTGTCGCCGATGACAAACGCACCCCGCGAAAGTGTGTGAAATTACCGACAAGCCGATCCGGTCGGTCAATCGACGGCCGGCCGGCCGGATCGGCGCCGCCGGAACGACCGCGACACCCGCCGGAATCGACAGTGTTGTCGGGGTATGAAAAACGAGGTAGGGCCGGAGTTGAACTCCGGCCCTACCTCGTTCTGGTGGGCGAAGGGGGACTTGAACCCCCACGTCCCGAAGGACACTGGCACCTGAAGCCAGCGCGTCTGCCATTCCGCCACTCGCCCGAGCGACTCGAAGACAGTAGCACGGGCGCGGGGACGAGAAGAAATCGCCTGTTCACGGGCCTACACGGCGGTGTGGCGGGTTTGGGAACCCTGGGGAACCGCCGGGAGTTACAGGTGTGGACGATCGTGGATATCATGCAATGACCGTGTCCCTACGTCGACACGCGCTATCGGCGTGTCGCCAATCCTGAACGACGATCTGACGCATGTGCACCGGAGGAGGCAGAGATGGGGTTCGTGACCCGCTTCGAACGCCGCCTGCAAGGCGCGGTCGGGGACGCGTTCGCACGCGTCTTCGGCGGTAGCGTGGTCCCGCAGGAGGTGGAGGCGGCGCTGCAGCGCGAGGCCGCCGATCAGGTCACCGAACTGGAGGGTGGCCATCTGCTGGCTCCCAACAGCTATACCATCACCATCAATGCGGCGGACCTGCAGCAACTCGATGCCGATCATGAACTCACCACCCGGGCATTCGCCAAACACCTGCAGGATTACATCCGCGATCAGGGGTGGCAGACCTACGGTGATGTACACGTCGAATTCGAACCATCCCCTACGCTGCACACCGGGCAGTTCAGGACTCGCGGTCGGGTCGATCCCGATGCGGACCGCCGAAACCCGGCGGCCCGCGGACCTTCACCCGGCCGACCTGGACAACCCCGACAAAGACCCGCAAACCCGCAACCAGGAGCTGGCCCCATGACGCAGAACTCAGGCTACGACCCGAGTCGTGAGCCCGCGGAGTCCGATCCACGCAACCGCGGGTACGCGCCGCCGCCGGCGGGCCGCCCCGCGCAGGGCTACGACGACTACGGCCGCGGTGGCTATCAGGCGCCGCAGGGTGGTGGCTACCAAGCGCCGGGCGGTGGCGAATACGCCGCGCCCGACGCGCAGCAGGGTTACGGCGACTATCAGAGCGGCCAGGACTACCAGCAGGGTTACGGGCAGCAGCAGGGCTACGACCAGCACGGCGGGTACGACCAGGGCTACGACCAGCACGGCGGGTACGACCAGGGCGGGTACGGCCAGCAGGGTTACGCGGACCAGGGCCACCAGGGCTACAGCGACCAGGCCTACGGGCAACAGCAGGGTTACGCGGACCAGGGTGGCTACGGACAACAGCAGGCATACGGCCAGACTCCGGGCGGATACGACCAGGCTTACGGCCAGCAGCCGGGTTACGAACAGGGCTACCAACAGGGCTACGGCCAGCAGCAGGGCGGGTACGAACAGGGCGGCTACGGCCAGCAGCCCGGTTACGACCAGGGCTACGGCCAGCAGCCCGGCTACGCCGCGCCCGGCCAGGCGCCCGCGGGCGGTTCGGGGTACTCGGCCACGCTGCAGCTCGACGACGGCAGCGGCCGGACCTATCAGCTGCGTGAGGGAAGCAACATCATCGGCCGCGGCCAGGACGCGCACTTCCGGCTTCCCGATACCGGGGTGTCCCGGCGCCACATCGAGGTCCGGTGGGACGGTCAGGTCGCGATGCTCTCGGACCTCGGTTCCACCAACGGAACGCTGGTCAACGGCTCGCCGGTACAGGATTGGCAACTCGCCGACGGAGATATCATCCGCGCCGGACATTCCGAGATCCTGATCCGAATCGTCTGATCCCGTAAGCTCGCCGATGCAGGTCACGATGCGGCGCGAAAAACTCACCCTTATCGTGATCGCAACCGGTCATCGGCCCTATGATGCTGCCAACCCTCGGTCGGCAGCAGGTCCGTGCTGACCAGCAAGCCGGTTGGGGGTCGGACCGTCGAACCCACATCGGCCGGAATAGGAGGTGGAGCACCGTGCAGGGACTCATCCTGCAATTGACCCGTGCGGGGTTCCTACTGCTGTTGTGGCTGTTCGTATGGGCGGTGCTTCGAACCCTGCGCAGCGACATCTACGCGGCATCCGGCATCCGGATCCAGCCCCGGGCCGCACGCGGTTCCGCGGTGCTGCCATCCTTCAGCCGTGGCCAGAAGGGCGCCAAGTATCTAGTGGTGACTCAAGGTTCACTCGCCGGCACACGCATCACCCTGGGCGCCCAACCGGTGCTCATCGGGCGTGCCGACGATTCCACGCTGGTACTCACCGATGACTATGCCTCGACCAGGCATGCGCGACTCTCGCCGCGAGGCGAGGACTGGTACGTCGAAGATCTTGGTTCCACCAACGGGACCTATCTCGACCGCGCGAAGGTCACCACCCCGGTGCGGGTTCCGCTCGGGTCCCCCGTCCGTGTCGGTAAGACAGTGATCGAGCTGCGATCGTGACACTTGTTCTCCGTTACGCGGCGCGCAGCGACCGCGGACTCGTCCGAGGCAACAACGAGGATTCCGTCTACGCCGGTGCGCGCCTGCTGGCGCTGGCCGACGGAATGGGCGGCCATGCCGCCGGTGAAGTCGCCTCCCAACTGATGATCGCCGCACTCGCGCATCTCGACGATGACGAGCCCGGCGACGATCTGCTCGGCAAGCTGGATCGCGCGGTGCACGCGGGTAATGCCGCCATCGCCGACCAGGTCGAGGAAGAGCCCGAACTGGACGGCATGGGCACCACGCTCACGGCGATCCTGTTCGCGGGCAAGAAACTCGGCCTGGCGCATATCGGCGATTCGCGTGCGTACCTGTTCCGCGAGAACGAACTGGCCCAGATCACTCGCGACGACACGTTCGTCCAGTCGCTGGTGGACGAGGGGCGGATCACGCCCGAACAGGCACACACCCATCCGCAGCGGTCACTGATCATGCGGGCGCTCACCGGCAATGAGATCGATCCCACACTGATCATGCGGGAGGCGCGGGCGGGCGATCGCTATCTGCTCTGCTCGGATGGCCTCTCCGACGTGGTCAGCGATGAGACGATCGGAAATACGTTGCGGGAGGGCAACACCGACGAGGCGGCCGATCGCCTCATCGAACTCGCCCTGCGCAGCGGCGGCCCGGACAACGTCACCGTCGTCGTCGCTGACGTCATCGATCTGGACTACGGCCAGAGCCATCCGATCGTGGCCGGCGCCGCCTCCGGCGAGGACGAGGACACCCCGCCGCCCAACACCGCCGCCGGTCGCGCCGCTGCGATGCGCCCACCGCGGGCGGCCCCGCGGCGCGCCACGGTGGCCCAGGAGCCGCCCGAGCCCCGAAAAAGTCACAAACTGCGCTGGATCCTGCTGTCGCTCGCGCTGATCGCGGCCGTCGCGGTCGGACTCGTGGTGGGCTACAAGATGATTCGCAACAACTACTACGTCGGCGCC
This sequence comes from Nocardia vaccinii NBRC 15922, assembly GCF_001613305.1. Taxonomy (GTDB): domain Bacteria; phylum Actinomycetota; class Actinomycetes; order Mycobacteriales; family Mycobacteriaceae; genus Nocardia; species Nocardia vaccinii. The sequence goes on along the minus strand of NZ_BDCC01000005.1, from coordinate 292,563 downwards.
GACAACGGCAACGTCGTGATCGTGCGCGGATTGCCCGGATCGGTGCTCGGCTACTCGATCCACGACGTGAACCAGATCGCGTGCGTGCAGCGCGACGGGGAGCTCGGCCTGGCCGCTCCGGGCGAGAGCTTTCCCTCCGGCTGCAGGCAGTTGCAGGTCGCCGACCTCGAACAGACCGGCCGCGACAAGGTGAACAACGGCCTGCCCCCGGGCGCGTTCGATGATGCTCGCCGCCAGCTCGCCAAGCTCGCTCAGCAGGATCTGCTGCCGGCGTGCGCGACCCCGGCCTCGACGCCGCAGCCCACGCAGACTCCCGCACCCGCCGCTCCGAACGCTTCCACGCCGACGCCCGCCACGCCCGCCCCCGCCAGCGGCGACGGACGTCCCGGCGCGCCCGCACCGACCACCACCGTGCCCGCCACGCCGACGACCGCGTCGCAGGCCCCGCAGACTCCGGGGGAGAACTGCAGGAAGGCGGACTGATGTCCGCTCCGGCACCGCTGTCGGCGGGGGCCTTCCCGAGTCCTCCGGGCGGGTTCGCCCCTGCGCCACCGCCCTCGACTCGTCGTAACGTCGAACTTCTGCTGCTGGGGACGGCGGTGGTCGTGACCACTGTCGCACTGGTTCTGGTGGAGGCCGCTCAGGATCAGGGCGTCTCCTGGGAATGCGCCGAACTGGCCCTCGCCTATCTGGCGCTGTTCGCGGTCGCCCATCTGGCCGTGCGGCGTTTCGCACCGTTCGCCGATCCGCTGCTGCTGCCGATCGCGGCGCTGCTCAACGGCCTCGGCCTGGTGCTGATCCACCGCCTGGATCTGGCCGCGGCACAGACCGCGCGCACCAACTCGCTCCCGGTCCCCTCTCCCGATGTCGACCGCCAGGTGCTGTGGACCGCGGCGGGAATTCTGATCCTGGCCACCGTGCTGGTGGTGCTGCGCGACTATCGCGCGCTGGCCCGCTACAACTACTCGCTCGGGGCGTTCGGCCTGGTGCTGCTCCTGCTGCCCGCGGTACTGCCGGAACGGTTCACCACGACCAACCACGCGAGAATCTGGCTGCGGTTGCCCGGATTCACCGTCCAGCCGGGCGAATTCGCGAAGGTCCTGCTGGTCGTGTTCGCCGCGGCGCTGCTGGTGTCCAAACGCGACTGGTTCACCGCCGCCGGACGGCGCGCGTTCGGCATCGAACTGCCGCGGCTGCGCGATCTGGGCCCGCTCGTGCTGGTCTGGGTCGTCAGCGTCGCGGTGCTGGTGTTCGAACGGGATCTCGGCGTTTCGCTGCTGATCTTCGGCACCGTGCTGGCACTGCTGTACGTCGCGACCGAACGGGTGGGTTGGCTGGTCGTCGGCGGGGTACTTCTGATCGTCGGATTGGTCTTCGCCTACAACACATTCGTACCGATGCGAGCGCAGTTGCACACCTGGCTGCACCCTTTCTCGGATTACAACAACACCGGTTACCAAATCGCGCAGTCGCTGTTCGGACTGGCCACCGGCGGGCTCGCCGGTACCGGCCTGGGTAACGGACGTCCCGATCAGGTGCCCTTCGCCGAGACCGATTTCATCATCGCCACGGTCGGCGAGGAGCTCGGACTGATCGGGCTGGCCGCGGTACTGGTGCTGTTCACCATGTTGGTGGTGCGCGGTCTGCGCACGGCGCTGGCGGTGCGGGACAGTTTCGGCAAGCTGCTGGCCGCCGGACTCGCCTGCACGATTGCCGCACAGGTGTTCGTAGTTGTGGGCGGCGTCACCAAATTGATTCCGCGCAGCGGCCTGACCACGCCTTTTCTGTCGTACGGCGGATCCGCGCTGCTGGCCGAGTACGCGTTGCTGGCATTGTTGATAAGGATCTCCGACGCGGCTCGCGCACCGGCGCCGAGCCGGAGGAAGGAACCCGCGGCGATCGGCAATCCACCCACCGCGATATTGCGTACCGACTCGAGCCACCAGGCGAAGGGGGAACCGGCATGAACACACCACTGCGCCGCGTCGCCATGGCTGTCATGCTGATGACCGTCGCTCTGCTGCTCAACGCCACCTACGTCCAGGTGATCAAGGCCGACAGCCTGCGCAGCGATCCACGCAATTCCCGTGTGCTGCTGGACGAATACTCACGCCAGCGCGGGCAGATCTCGGCGTCGGGCACGGTGCTGGCCAGTTCGGTCTCCACCGACGACCGGTACAAGTACCTGCGCACCTACCCGACCGATCCGATGGCATACGCGCCGGTGACAGGCTTCTACTCGATGCAGTACGGCCGCACCGAACTCGAACTCGCCGAGGATTCGGTGCTCAACGGATCGGACAGCAAGCTGTTCGGCCGCCGCCTGATCGACCTCATCTCCGGCCGTGATCCCCGCGGCGGCAACGTCGTCACCACCATCAACCCGGTGATGCAGAAAGTTGCCTACGATCAGCTGACCAAGAACGGGTACACCGGTTCGGTGGTCGCCATCGAACCCAGTACGGGCCGCATCCTGGCCATGGTGTCCACGCCGAGCTACGACCCGAACCAGCTGTCCACGCACGACGGCGCGAGCAGCACGAAGGCATGGGAGCAGCTCAGCTCCGATCAGAAGCAGCCGCTGCTGAACCGCGCCATCTCGCAGACCTACCCGCCGGGTTCCTCCTTCAAGGTGATCACCTCGGCCGCGGCCCTGGCCTCGGGCATTCAGACCACCGACCAGTTCAGCGCCGACCCGCGAATCACGTTGCCCGACACCAATACGACGCTGGAGAATTTCGACGGCGAACACTGCGGCAACGGCGCCACCGCGACGATGGAGGAGGCCTTCGCCCTGTCCTGCAACACCGCGTACGCGCAGATCGGCATGAAGGTGGGCGCGGCCAAACTCAAGGACACCGCGGCGGCGTTCGGTATCGGCACCCACTCGGGTATCCCGATGCCGGTGGCCGACAGCACCGTCGGCACGATCCCGGACGAGGCATCCCTCGCGCAGAGCAGCATCGGTCAGCGCGACGTGGCCATCACCCCGCTGGACGACGCGGTCGTCGCGGCCACCGTCGCCAACGGCGGCGTGCGGATGGAACCGCATCTGGTGGATCAGACCCAGGGCCCGGACCTGTCCGAGCTGTCCAAGACCAAACCGGTGTCGGTCGGGCAGGCGATCAGCCCCCAGGTGGCCTCGACGCTGACCAGTATGATGATCGACTCGGAGAAGAACACGTACCAGGGCAACACCACTCCGTTCCAGATCGCCTCCAAAACCGGCACTGCCGAGCACGGCGCCAATCCCGGCACGACACCGGCGCACTGCTGGTACATCGGATTCGCACCCGCGCAGAACCCGAAGATCGCCATCGCGGTCGTCGTGGAGAACGGCGGCAACATGGGCCTGAAGGGCACCGGAGGTTTCGTGGCTTCCCCCGTCGGACGAGCCGTGCTCGAGGCCGGTCTGCAGGGGAGCTGAACGACGATGACCAAGTACACCTGCCGGAGTGGCCGGGGCCTGGAGGAGGCCGCCCGCATCATCGTGTGCGACCACCGCTGCGGCCCTGTCGAAGAAGGCCTACGGGGGCTCCCATGCTGACCAACGGTGCGATGATTGCGGACCGCTACAGATTGCAACGCCTGATCGCCACCGGCGGTATGGGCCAGGTGTGGGAGGCGCTGGACACCCGGCTCGACCGCCGGGTGGCGGTCAAGGTGCTCAAAGCCGAATTCTCCGCCGACCCGACGTTCCGGCACCGATTCCGGACCGAGGCTAAGACCACCGCACAGCTCAACCATCCGGGTATCGCTGGAATCTACGACTATGGCGAAACCCTGGACCCGCAGGGCGGCGAAACCGCCTATCTGGTCATGGAACTCGTCCAGGGCGAACCGCTCAACGCGGTGCTCAACCGGCTCGGCCGGCTGTCGGTGGTGCAGGGCCTGGACATGCTCGAGCAGACCAGCCGCGCACTCGAGGTGGCGCATGCCGCGGGCGTCGTGCACCGCGACGTGAAACCCGGCAACATCCTGGTCACGCCGACCGGTCAGGTGAAGATCACCGACTTCGGCATCGCCAAGGCGGTGGACGCGTCACCGGTGACCAAGACCGGCATGGTGATGGGCACGGCCCAGTACATCGCGCCCGAGCAGGCCACCGGCGAGGACGCCACCTCGTCCAGTGACGTGTATTCCCTGGGCGTGGTGGGGTACGAGGCGCTGGCCGGGCATCGCCCGTTCAGCGGTGACGGCGCGCTGACCGTGGCGATGAAACACGTCCGCGACACCCCGCCGCCGATGCCCTCGGATCTGCCGCCGAATGTGCGCGAGCTGATCGAGATCACCATGGCCAAGGATCCGGCACTGCGCTACAGCAGCGGCGGGGAGTTCGCCGACGCCGTGGCCGCGGTACGGTCCGGGCGACGTCCCCCGATGCCGCGCGCCATGGGTTCGACGCCGCAGGGCGGCGCGGCGCGGGTACTGCCGCCGCCGACGGGCGCGACCACGGTCCTGCCGCGCGACTACGAGGATCGCTACTCGAATTCCCAACGGCCGCAAGCACGTCCGGCGGGCGCGACGACCGCGATGCCCGGTCACCCGGACGACGGCCTGCCGTACGAGGACGAGCCCGGCATGAGCCGCACCACCAAATGGCTGCTCGGCCTGGGCATCGGCGCGCTGCTGCTGGGCGGTGCGGCGGCGTGGGTCCTGCTCAGCGGCAGCCCACCGCAGCAGTCGGTGACGCCGGCGGTCACCCATTCGACCACGGCCCCGGTGACGACCACCACGGCCGAACCGACCACGACCACCGACGAACCGACCACGACCAGGCATGTGGCCCCCCCGGTCGCGACCACCACGACGGCCCCGTCCACCACGACGACCCCGCCGTCCACGACCACCGGCGTCACCACGACCGCGGACGGGCCCACCACGACGACCAGCGGGCGGCATCATTCCAACCTGCCGCCATGGGCCACGGATGACTCGACATACCCCTCGGTGGACATACCATCGTTGCCGGGCGTTCCGGGAGTCAACGGATACAGCCAGAACGGTTACAGCCAGAACAGCTATTCCAACCACCACTCGCACAACCAGTACACCGACGTCAGCCCGCCGGATACCTCCTCACAAGGACTGCCATGACCACCCCGAAGAATCTGTCTTCTCGCTATGAGCTCGGCGAGATCATCGGATTCGGCGGAATGTCCGAGGTCCACAAGGCTCGGGACGAACGGCTGGGCCGCGATGTCGCCATCAAGGTGCTGCGCGCGGATCTCGCCCGCGACCCCACCTTCTACCTGCGATTCAAACGTGAGGCGCAGAATGCCGCCGCGCTGAACCATCCCGCCATCGTCGCGGTCTACGACACCGGCGAGGCGGAGGTGGACGGCGGTCCGCTGCCGTACATCGTGATGGAGTACGTGGACGGCGAGACGTTGCGCGATATGGTGCGCGGCGGCGGCCCGCTGGCCCCGCGACGTGCGATGGAGATCATCGCGGACGTGTGCGCGGCACTGGACTTCAGCCACAAGAACGGCATCGTGCACCGCGATATGAAGCCCGCCAACATCATGATCACCCGGCAGGGCGCGGTGAAGGTGATGGACTTCGGCATCGCCCGCGCGATCGCCGACAGTTCCAATCCGATGACCCAGACCGCGGCGGTCATCGGTACGGCGCAATATCTTTCGCCGGAACAGGCCCGCGGCGAACAGGTCGACGCGCGCTCGGATGTCTATTCGGTCGGCTGCGTGCTGTACGAAATTCTCACCGGCGAACCGCCTTTCACCGGCGACTCGCCGATCGCGGTGGCGTATCAGCACGTGCGGGAGGATCCGCAGCTGCCCTCCAACGTCCACGCGGGCGTGCCGCGCGAGTTGGATTCGGTCGTGCTCAAGGCGATGAGCAAGAATCCGGCGAACCGCTATCAGTCCGCCGCGGAGATGCGCTCGGATCTGATCCGCGTCCTGGGCGGGCAGAAGCCGCAGGCGCCGACGGTGATGACCGAGGAGGATCGCACGACATTCCTCGGCGCGGTCGACGCACCGCGTCCGGAGCAGGATTCCGAGGACTCCGCTGCTCCCCGTCCGCGCGATCCACGCCGCACCATGCTGATCGGCGGGATCGCCGCCGGTGTCGTGGTGGTGCTGGCGGCGCTGTACTGGGTTTTCCTCGGTCCCGGAAGCAGTTTCAATCAGGTCGGCATCCCCGATCTGGCGAACAAACCGGCCGCCCAGGCGCAGAACGAATTGCAGAAGGCCGGATTCTCGGTGGCCATTCAGCAGAAGTCCGACGGTAGGACCGCGAGCGGGAACGTCATCGAGACGCAGCCGCTGGGCGGTTCGCGCGCGCCGAAGGGCAGCACCGTCACCATGCAGGTGTCCACCGGTCCGGCGCAGATCCCGGTACCCCGGCTGGCCCGGCTGAGCCAGCAGCAGGCCGAACAGCAACTCACCGCCCTCGGGCTGCAACTGGACCCGAATATCGGTCACGACGCGTCCAGCGTCGAGGACAAGGACAAGGTGGTGAACCAGAATCCGCCCGAGGGCTCGAAGATCGATGCGGGCAGTAAGGTCACCATCTCCCTCGGCAAGGGCCCGGATCAGGTGCGGGTGCCGCAGGTGGTGGGTCAGTCGCTCACCGTGGCCGAGCCGAATCTGACCGCCAGCAGCGGTTTCAAGGTGGTCGTGCAGCGGGTGCCCTCGTCGCGGCCGAGCGGCGAGGTGATCGCGACCGATCCGCCGGGCGGGTCGATGGCGGACAAGGGTTCGACGGTGACGGTGCAGGTGTCCAGCGATCAGATCACCATGCCGAATCTGGCCGGACTGACCTCCGCACAGGCCGTGGACAAATTGCGTGCGGCCGGGTGGACCGGTGGCGTCGGCCAGATCAGCCAGACCACCCAAGGCACCTTCGACGCGGGCAGCGTCGGGCGGATCGTCGATCAGCAGCCGAAGGCGAATTCGACGATCTCCAAGGATGCGACGATAACGATCGTCACGGGGGTGCTGGGCCCGCCCTGACCGCGGTCGGGGGAAAGTGACTCGCGCGCAATCCGCTTCAGCCGGGGCGAACCGGCTTCAGCCCAGCTCGAGGTGGCGGTTCATCGACATGGCCTCCTCGGCCATATCGGCCAGTTCGATCACCTCGACGCCGTGTTCACGCAGTTTCTCCACCCCGACACAGTCCGCGACGAAGGTGGACGGTTCCCGCCAGGCGATGACCACCCGCCGGATTCCGGCGGCGAGAATACGATCGGTACACGGCGCGCGATCCTCGGAGGCCCGCTGCGAACAGGGCTCCAGCGTGCTGTAGAGGGTCGCGTGCGCGAGACGGGGATCGTCGCCGAGCTTGTTCAACGCGGATTCCTCGGCATGCACCTTCGCATCGGTCTCCCGCGAATACCCGTGCGCGAGTTCGATATCGTCCTCGTCGACGATCACCGCCCCGACCGAGAACGCCCCCGGACTCTTCGGGCACAACCGAGCCAGCTCGATGGCATGCCGCATCCGAGCCCGCCGCGCCTGATCTTCACCGGACAAGTCGGCACCTCCCGACGTTGCCTACCCGCCTTACGAAATCGGTTGTCACGCTGGCAATTCCCTTCGAGCAGCCGACTGCTTCAGATGTCATCGGCAGATGGGCGATACCGCCGACCGACCATCGTCCGCCTCCATTCTGCTCCGCAAAACGACCGGATAGGCGGTCGGGTGAGATGCCGGGACCGACCGCGGGCCTCCACCTGGAATCGGCCGCGCCACGCATCGGCCATCGGCCGCGCCACGCATCGGCCCATCGGCCGCGGACGGCGAGGCAGTTTCAGGTACCGGCTTTGTGGCCCTTGGGTAGATAGCGCAACACAGCGATATCCCCGACGCGGGTCACGCCGGCCAAGTCCATTCTGCGTCCGGAACCGCCCGGGTAGGGGGCCGGGTGCAGGAAGCGAGGCGCCCTGGAATCTCCGACCAGGATGGGGGCTACGGCCACCAGGAGCTCGTCGGCGAGGTCGGCGGACAGGAAGGCGGTATGGATCTGCCCGCCGCCCTCGACCATGAGGCGGGCGATGTCGCGGCGGCCGAGGTCCTCCAGTAGTTCACCGAAATCGATTGCGGCGCCCAGCGATACGACCTCGGCGAGACCCGCGAGGCGGTCGGTGAGCCGGCTCGAGCCGACATCGGTGGTGTAGACGAGCTTGTCGCCGCCGTGATGCCAGACGCGCAGGGCCGGGTCCAGGTCACCGCTCGCGCTGACGGTGACCTTCACCGGGTGCTCCGGCTTCCCCACGGCGATCCGCCTGGCGCGGCGATCCGCATCGGTGACCAGCAGCCGGGGGTTGTCGCTGCGCAGGGTCTGCGCGCCGACCAGGATCGCGTCGGAATCCGCGCGCACCGCGTCGACCCGATCGAAATCCGCGGGATTGGACAGCAGCAGCCGATCCGGGCTCGCGTCGTCGAGATAACCGTCGAGGCTGACCGCCGCGGAGAGCAGCACATACGGTCGCTTGCCGCCGTTGTCGCTCATGACCTCGTCTCGCTCGCACCCGAACCCGTCCGGCGCGGCGCGCGCTGTGCCGATGGTTCGCTCACACCAGCGCCGCGACCTCCGCCTCCAACGTCTCGATCAGCGGTTCGGCCGGACGCTCACCGCAGATCTCGAGCCAGTTGGCGAGCATCCGGTGCCCGCCCTGGGTGAGCACCGATTCGGGGTGGAACTGCACGCCGTGAATGGGCAGGGTGCGATGCCGCATGGCCATCACGATGCCGCTCTCGGTCCGGCCGAGCACCTCGATCTCCTCCGGGAGGGTGTCCTCGAGGACGGTGAGCGAGTGGTAGCGGGTCGCGGTGAACGGATCCGGCAGTCCGGCCAGCACACCTGCTCCGACGTGGAATACCGAACTGGTCTTGCCGTGCAGCAGCTCTGCGGCGCGGGTGACCGTCGCGCCGAACGCCTCGCCGATCGCCTGATGCCCGAGGCACACTCCGAGCAGCGGGACCCGATGGCGAGCGCAGGCGCGCACCAGCTCGATACTGGCGCCGGCGCGATCCGGGGTTCCCGGCCCGGGACTGATCAACAGGCCGTCGAATTCGGTGACGACCCGGTCCGGATCCGCCACCTGTGGATCGTCGTTGCGCCACACCGTCGCCTCGACGCCCAGCTGGCCCAGGTACTGCACCAGGTTGAACACGAAGCTGTCGTAGTTGTCGACGACCAGTACACGCATGGCGCAAGCCTACGGGGTGCCTGATCCGACGTCGCGCGAATACCGGCGCACCGCCCCGTCGACGCCCCGGCGAGCTGTTCGCGAGCACCGCGAGCCACGCGCGTACACCCAGCTGGGATAGCCTGAGGGCAGACCGGCGACGCCGGGCGTCGCGCGCGCATGCCCCCGCCGGTACGACCCGCACCCGAATACGAGGACGTCATGCCCAAGTCGAAGGTCCGCAAGAAGACCGATCATACGATCAACCCTGCCAGTCGCACCCCAGTCAAGATCAAGGGCGGCCCCTCCTCGGTCTGGTACGTCAGCATCATGCTCGGCTTCATGCTGGCCGGGCTGGCCTGGCTGATCGTGTACTACCTGGCCAGCGACAAGCTGACCTGGATGGCCAACCTCGACGCCTGGAACTTCCTGATCGGCTTCGGACTCATGGTCGTCGGCCTGGTCATGACGATGCGGTGGCGCTGACCTCGCGCGAAGCGTGCTTACACCTGTGTTATTCATGCACACCTGTGGATGAGCCTGTGGACAACTCGAGGAGCGATTGGGGATCGTGACGGCATCCGAGCCGGTGTCCCGGCTGCAATGGTCCACTCCGCCGCTGGCCCTGGTTACGGCCGCTGTGGGCGGAATCGTGCTGGCCGCGGCCGCCGTGTTCACCGGCGACGCGCCGAGCCGCCTGCTGGTCGGTCTCGCGGCGATACTGCTGCTCGGGTTGGCCGCGCTCGGACTGCGGCAACGCCCGCGAATCACCATCGTTCCCGGTCAACGCCCCGTGCTGGTCGTGCGCGGGCTGCTGGGTGCGGTGGAGTATCCGCCGGAGCGGATCCTGCGAGCCCGGGTGGTGAGTTTCCGGCGGCTCGGGCGCAAATCACCCAATCTGGAAATCGACGTCGAGCACAATGGTGAGGACCGGCTGCTCATCTTCGGTCGCTGGGATCTGGGCGTCCATCCCCAGGACGTCATGGACGCACTCGTAGCGCACGGCCTGGCCGCGCACTGACCCGCCGGGTCAAGAACCGATCGAGGCCGCCGCCGCACCGATCAGCACGAGCGCCAGCACCGCAACCAGCGCCACGGCGGCCCACCCGGCCCGCAGTCCCGTTCGCTGGGTGCGAACCCGCAACCACTGCGGCCCGTACAGCAGCCCGACCGTGGCCAGCGTGCCCGCGGCCAGGCCGCCGAGATGCCCCCACAGCGAGATACCGGGCACCGAAACGCTGATGATCAGGTTGATCGCGATCACGACCAGCAGCTGCGTGGGACTGCGCCGCAGTCGCAGCAGCACGACGGTCAGCGCGCCGAACAGCCCGAAAATGGCTCCCGACGCACCCGCGGTCGCATCGTTCGGGGCCAGCCACATCACCGCGGCCGCGCCGCCGAGCAGTGACGTCAGATAGATCGCCAGATAACGCCACCGGCCCAGCGCCGTCTCCGCATCGCGCCCGAGCAGATACAGCGCGAACATGTTGACCACCAGATGCAGCGGGCCGTAATGCAGGAAGGCTCCCCCGACCACGCGAATCCACTGGCCCTGGGCGACCGCGCGCGGCGCGAGCACCCAGTCGTAGAACAGATTCGAGGAACTGTTGGCGGCCACGCTGTGCGCCTGGATGGCGGTGATCACGAACACCGCGACGTTCAGTGCGATCAGCACATAGGTCACATACGGCGTGGGCCGCGTCGGAACCGGGGCGCCCACGGGTGTGCGCGCCTGCCGCACGTCACGGTGTCCCTGAGCCACGCATTCCACACACTGCTGTCCGACGGCCGCTTCGCGCAGACATTCCGGACAGGCGGGCCGCCCGCACCGAGTGCATGCCAGACCGGTGGTCCGGTCGTGATGGCGGAAACAGGTCGGTGCGGGCGGTTGGGGATTCACGAAACTCCGTGTTCATCGACTTCGAGCGGCGCGAGGGCAGTAATTGCACGCTACCCTCGCAAATCGGACCGCTCATCCCGGGCGAAGGAAATCAGTCGAGCGTGATGCCGGAGATGACCACCGGCTCCTTCGGCCGATCGTTGCGATCCACGGCGGTGGTCGCGATGGAGTCCACGACCTTGCGCGAATCCGGCTCCAGCACCTCACCGAAGATGGTGTGCTTGCGGTTCAGGTGCGGCTGCGGGCCGACGGTGATGAAGAACTGCGAACCGTTGGTCCCCGGCCCGGCGTTCGCCATCGCCAGCAGATAGCCGCGGTCGAAACGCAGTTCCGGGTGGAATTCGTCACCGAACTCGTACCCAGGGCCACCGCGACCGGTTCCCGTCGGATCGCCACCCTGAATCATGAACCCCTCGATGACCCGGTGAAAGGTGCTGCCGTCGTAGAACGGGCCGGTGGTGCTCCCGCCGGCGTTCTGCGTCGTGTACGACGTGCTGCCATCGGCCAGAGCGATGAAGTTGCGCACCGTTTTCGGAGCATGGTTACCGAAAAGCGAGATCTTGATATCACCGTGGTTCGTATGCAGCGTTGCCACGGAGGTCTGATTCGGTGAAGTCACGCCGAACATGTTGGCACAGCTCCCCCGCCTACCCGCGATTCAGCGCACCGGTAGGTGCCACGAAATTTCCGCTGCGGACTCACCGTCGACCGGCACTCCCCTTCCGGGCGAACCCGATGAGTCACCCGTGTGCCACTGAAACCCGTCGTTGCGTAGGCGTCGGACGGTCGGTGCCACGCGACTTGCGGTGCCGAGTCACGTGGCCACCTCTGCGTGTGCACGTGCCCAGCCGGTGCCATGTAGACGCGAGGGTCGATGCGCGCGAAATCGGATCGGTCGACACTGCCGCAGGACGCGTTGCCCGTCACGGTTGGAGCGCTTCCGAAAGTCTCGGGCTCGATGGCTCCGTACCTGCAAAGGCTGACGCTCCGGCGGTGCACATTGGCAGCCAACTCTGCCGCACCGCCGTACGCGACGTGCACGAACCCGATCAGGTGTGCGGCCAAGCTGCCGATCTGCCAGTGCCAGCGACGGATGCCGCGATATTTCCTCGGCGGCTTGCGCAACTGTCGATGGAGACTATGCGCGGGTGCGGTTCCTTGCGGACTCTTTGTCCCGCAATGTTATTCGGTCCGCTGTCCGGGGCCGGCCGGTCAGTACTGGATGGCGTGCTGGGGGTGTGTGCCGTTGGTGCTGTAGCCGAGGCGGGGCGGCTCGGGAGCGGGTGCCGGGAGTTGCGGGCGACGGGTGGCGACCCGCCACGCGGCCCCGCCTGCGACGGCGGCCAGAACTGCGACGATCAACCGGTTGCGCAACCGGCTCTTGCGGGAACTGCCCAACTGCATACGAACACTGTGTCACAGCCGCGCCCTTCGCGCAGTGTGCGCTGCTCAGCCCCGGTGTGGCATCACCGGCTGACGGTCCGCTCGAACTGACGCAGCGATAACGGCACGAACACCGCCAGCAGGACGACCACCCAGATCAGGGTGGTCAGCACCGGATGCCGCATGGACCACACATCCGGGGGCGGGGTGAGCGAACTGGTGTTGCCGAACAGTTCGCGGGTCGCCTGCGTCACCGCCGACACCGGATTCCAGTCGGCGAAAACCCTTAGCGGCGTTGGCAGTTGACCACTGGGTACGAAGGTGTTCGCGATGAATGTCAGGGGGAAGATCACCATGAAACTCGCGTTGTTGAACACCTCGGGCGCCCGGACCAGCAAACCGACCACGGCCATCATCCACGACACCGCGTAGGCGAACAGCAGAAGCAGCACATAGCCGAGCACACCGTCCAGAAAGGACCCGCGAATTCGCCAGCCGATCAGCAGTCCGGTGATCGACATCACCACGAGGCTCACCACATTGATCACCACATCGGCGACCGTGCGCCCGATCAGCACCGCGGCCGGGGCCATGGGCAGCGAGCGGAACCGGTCGATGATGCCCTTCTGCATATCTTCGGCCAGGCTGGACCCGGTGAACGTCGCACCGAACACGGCCGTCTGCGCGAAGATGCCCGCGATCAGGAACTCGCGGTAGGAGGTGCCCGTGACCTTGATCGCCGAGCCGAAGATGTACGCGAACAGCAGTACGAACATGATCGGCGCGAGCGTCGAGAAGATCAGCACATCGGGCACTCGCCGAATCTTGATGACGTTGCGCTTGGTGACCGTCACGCTGTCGCTGATCATCATCCGCGCGCGCTCGAGCAGCGAGGGATCGCCGGTAACGGCTCTCACAGAGGTCATCGTGCGGATCCTTCCGTGGTGTCCCCGACCGCCGGATCGCCCTCGCCCACACCGGATTCCCGCGCTTCGTGCCCGGTGAGGGTGAGGAAGACATCGTCGAGCGAGGGGCGGCGCAGCCCGACGTCGTGGATCTTGACCTCACGGGCGGTGAGCCGCCCGATCGCGTCGACCAGGGCCTGCGAACCATCGCTGACCGGCACGGCGATCCGGCGCAGGCCCGGTTCGACATGGATCTCCCCGACCGCCAGTCCGGCCAGGGCCTCTCGCGCGACGTCCAGGCTGTCGACATGGTCGACAGTCAGCTCTATGCGATCGCCGCCGACCATGGTCTTGAGTTCGTCGGCGGTACCGCGGGCGATCACCGAGCCGTGATCGATGACCGCGATCGCATCGGCCAGCCGATCCGCCTCCTCCATGTCCTGCGTGGTCAGCAGCAGGGTGGTACCGGCGGCGACCAGTTCCTCGATGACGTCCCACAGATCCAGCCGGGCGCGCGGATCCAGGCCGGTGGTCGGCTCGTCCAGGAACAGCACCGGCGGATTGGCTACCAACGCCCCGGCCAGATCCAGACGCCGCCGCATACCGCCGGAGTAGCCCTTGACCGGGCGATCGGCCGCATCCGCGAGATTGAACCGCGCGAGCAGTTCGCGGGCCCGCTGCCTGCTGCGTGTCACGCCGAGGTGGTACAGCCGGCCGACCATCTCGAGGTTCTCGAAACCGGTGAGATATTCGTCCACGGCCGCGTACTGGCCCGATGCCCCGATGCGCGAGCGCAGTCGCCGCGGCTCGCGCAAGACATCGATTCCGGCAACCGTGGCGCGACCGGAATCGGGCGCCAGCAGGGTGGTGAACACCCGGACCGCGGTGGTCTTGCCCGCGCCGTTGGGGCCGAGCAGCGCGGTCACGGTGCCCCCGGGGACGCGCAGATCCAGCCCGTCCAGGGCGACGAGGCGGCCGTACTTCTTGACCAGGCCCTCGGCGATGATGGCATCGGCCATGAGCTCTCCTGACGTTCCCACCGGCCGCGGACCGGATCGGCGGATCTCGCGGCAAGTATTGCCCAGACCACCGACAAAGTCTTCGAATATCGCCCCTGCCAGGGAATATTTCGGCGGACCGGTCGACGCGGGCGGAAGGTCGGGGGCCGCACCCCGGGGTCCGGCGGGTGCTCGGGGGTGCCGGCGGGATGCGACCGATGTCATCGTCTCGTCCGGCCGTCCGATATGCGTGAGTACCGCGCTACCCGACTCCGCGAAAACCGCTACTCGACCGCCCGGCCCGCCACTCCCGGACACGCCCGGAATATGCACTTCTCAATTGCGACCATGTCGCGAATTCGCATACCGACCGGTCGACAGCGACCATCCAGCGAACCGGTAAGCATGTGCCGAGTTCATCGAAAATGCGCATCCGGCAACAGATTTCAATATCTCGAGGATGGGCGAAGAGTTCAGCGGCGACGGTCCAGCAGCCCTATCGACACGCCCACTGGAAAAACTTTCGAAAAGTGGCAGCCCTCATACTCACACAATCGCCGATCGTCGCGTAGGATCATTCACGTCGGCCCCTCCCCCCCGGGCCGACCCTACGCGGGCCTCGGCAAACTCCCCCCCTTCGCCGAGGCCCGCTCCTAATTTTTCAGGTAGTCCGATACCCGGCGCAGGTCCGCCACGGCCCCCCGGAAGCCTCCCGTGAACGGCCTCGGCGAACCGGGCGAGAATCACCCACGTCCGTTGCGGCGCAACACATGTGAGCGCAGTCGGTTGATTCCCCGAACCCGCACACTGCGCAGATGCCGCATCGCGAATTCCGATCCTCCGGCCAGCTGCGTAGCGGCGCCGTCATCGATCAGCACGGTCCCCGGCCGCGCCACACCCGTCAGCCGCGCGGCGACGTTAACCGTCGATCCGTACAGATCGCCGAACCGCTGCAGCACCTGCCCGTACGCCAGACCGACACGCAGTTCGGGCATGGTGGTGGCGTCGGACTCACCGCGCTGGGTCCGAGCCGCCGCGGCGGTCTGGATGTCCAGTGCGATCCGCGCGCCGACCACGGTCGTCTCGGCGGCGAACATCACCTCGTCACCGACGTTCTTGATCACCCATCCGCCGTTGCCGGTGATCGCCTCGGTGGTGACGGTCTCGAACGTCTCCAGCAGATCCGAGAGCTCGTCGTGATCGAGATGCCGCGTCAACCGGGTGTAGCCGACCATATCTGCGAAACCCACCGCGAGGTCGCGCACGGTCTCCCCCGCCCCGTCGCCGGCCAGCGACCGGGCCAGTGCCGCGGCAAGATGCCGCCGCCACGCGTACGCCTGCAACCGCTGCAGGGTACCGACGACCTCCTCGGTCGCCTCCGTCGCGACCACCTGCGGGTCCAGATCCGGATCCTGCGCGGTGATCGAGGCGATCCGGTTGATGATCTCCTCGACGACCAGATCGACCTGCCATTCGGCCAGCCGCGCCATCGACTGCCCCATGGTCCGCACGGCCGCGGACTGCCGCCGGACATCGGCGGCGCTCAGCGCGTCCAGACTCCGAAAGTCCCGTGCCGCAGCCACATCCGCGTCGGTGTACTCGTGCGCGGTCCCGTCCGGATCAGCGGCGAATCCCAGCGCAAGCCACAGTCGCGCGCTCAGCTCCTGCGGAACCCCGGACCGGCGCACCACTTCGGCCCGGTCGTACCGGCGTGGGCCGTCCAGCAGATACGGCTCCACGACCGACTGCACCAATGCCGACAACTCCGCGCGGTCCATGGTCAACGACCATACGGCGATACCTCGTCCAGCCCCACCCGATAGTGCTGTGTCACAACGTCACAGCAGGTCGCACAGGCCGGAAGTGGTTGGATGATGCCATCGTCACAGCAGGATCGAGGAGTCCGCGCGTGGAACTGCGCCAGCTGCGCTATTTCGTGACCGTGGCCGAGGAGTTGCACTTCGGGCGCGCGGCCGAACGCCTGCACATCGCCCAACCCGCGGTCAGCCAGCAGGTGCGGCGACTGGAACGCGAGCTGAAGGTGGACCTGCTGGACCGCTCGCCGCGCCGGGTCAGGTTGACCGAGGCCGGGCTGCGTTTCCTGCCCGCCGCGCGCAACGTCCTGGCGGCCGCCGATCAGGCCCGCGCGGTGGTGGCCGATCTGGCCGGAGGCCGGTCCGAGGTGCTGCGGTTGGGCACGATCACCGGTCTCGGTGAGCGCCTGGACGTCATCCTGGACGGTTTCGCCGACCGGTTGCCGGGTCTGCGCGTCGAACTGGTGGCCCTGCCGGTGCGCGAACGGCTGGCCCAGGTATCCGACGGTCGGCTCGACGCCGCGTTCCTGCGTGCGCCCGTGCCGCGAGAGAGTCCCGACCTGGAGTTCCTGCCCGCCTGGGACGATCCGCTGATGGTCGCGCTCCCGGCCCGCCATCCCCTCGCCGAACAGGAGACCATCGCGCTGACCGAGCTGGCCGCACTGCCACTGCGGCTGACCGAGCGGCGCAATCATCCAGCACTTGTCGATCTGGTCCTGGCCGCGTGTCGAGAAGCCGGATTCGACCCGGTCCCGGCCCCGGCATCGAGCACACTGCAGGACACGCTGGCCGCCATCGGGAGCGGTTCGCCGATGTGGACGGTGGTGTACGCGGTCAACGCCCGTCAGGTGCGCAATTCGCGGGTGGCGTTCCGGCCGTTCGCGCACGAGCTGTCCCTGCCCGTCGGACTGGCCGTGCGCCCGGATGCCGCGCCACCTCAGCTGACGCTCCTGCGCACCCTCCTCGAACAGGGCGAATTCGCCATCGACCGGGATCGATAACGAACCCTTATCGCTGCGCGCACGGATTGGCCCTTGGTCCACCGCGTCGGCCGCGGTGAACTTGTCCCAGGCCGCCGGAACCCCGGAAAAGACGCCCCGAAGCGTCTGAACGGCTTGTAGGGCAATCATTTTCACCCGAGGAGACAACCATGCCCATCGTGACCGTGCAGCAGGGCCCGCGCACCGCCGAACTCAAGCGTGATCTGGTGCGCCGCATCACCGACGCATTCGTCGACGCCCTGCAGATTCCCGCCGACGCGGTACAGGTCTGGATTCACGAGGTCCCGGCCGACAGCTGGGCGGTCGGCGGCGAGTTGACCGCCGACAAACGCAAGTAATCCGGTTACTTTCCGCCGGTCGAGGGTGGTGCGGCCGCCCGCGAGACCGCACGCCCGACCGGCACGCTGCGCGAATACGCTCAGCGAGTGGTCACCTCGTGCCACAGATCCGCATCGCCGCGCTGACGGAACTTGTTGATGGCGAAGATGACACCGACGACGACACCCAGGGTGAGAAGAAGTTTCATGAAGCCCACCCTACTGTCATCGCCGAACCGCGCCCAGGAGGGGCCGAAGTTCCTCTGGCGCAAGCCTTCCCGTCGTCGCACTCGGCTCGGCCGCCGGGATCGAGTCGCCGGGCGGCGCGGGCCGGGCCGGCAGCGATCGGGACCCGTGTCCCGGGCGCTAGGCCGATGGCCGCGTCCGCGGAATCGACCGGTCCCGATCGTCGGTGGCGCCGATGCTGGCCAGCAGCCGCAGACCGTCGTGTGCCTTACTGCCGGGCTGGGCGGACAGGATGACCAGTTCGGTGCCGCTGTCGCCCGGGACCATGAAATTCTCCTGATGTAGTTCCAGGTCGCCGACTTGCGGGTGCGCGAAGAATTTGCGGCCGTGCGAGCGGCAGCGCACATCCGCCTGGGCCCACAGTTTGCGGAAGCGCTCGCTGTGTACGGCGAGTTCACCGATCAGGGCGGTGAGCTGTGGGTCGTCCGGATCCTTGCCGGCGGCCAGGCGCAATTGGCCCACGGTGTCACGGGTGCAGGTCTCCCAGTCTGCGTAGAGCTCGCGGGCGTCGGCTTCCAGGAAGATGTGCCGGGCGATATTCATTCCGCACATCGGGCGTCGGCCGTAGAGCAGTTCGGCGAGCCGGTTGGCGGCCATCACGTCCAGATGCTGATCGGCGATGAAGGCCGGGTTGTCCGGAATGAGCTCGACCACCCGCAACAGTTCCGGCCTTCGAACCGGTCCGCGGGCCGCCTCGCGGCCGGGCGCGCGCCGCGGACGATGTGCGAGCCGATGCAGGTGCGCACGTTCCACCCGGTTCAAGCCGAGGACCCGGGCCAGTGCGTCGAGGATCTGCTCGGACGGCTGCCGGGCGCGTCCCTGCTCCAGCCGGACGTAATAATCCACGCTCACCCCGGACAGATGCGCGATCTCCTCCCGCCGCAACCCCGTGACCCGCCGACGGGCATCGGGTGTGATCCCCACCGACGCCGGATCGATCCGTGATCTGCGAGTGCGCAGGAAATCGGCGAGATCGTCCATATCTCCAGTATCACCACGCCGCAGAGGGCACCGGGTGGTCCTGCCGATACCAGGAACTCCGGTCCGACGGTTCGCGCGCCCCTGAACACCGCGCGCCTCGGCCGCCACCATCGAGAGCAACCGATCTTCCAGGAGGCAGTCATGAAGGTGTTCATCGTCCACGCGCATCCCGAACCCGGCTCGTTGAACGGCGCGTTGACCGAGATCGCGGTGTCCACGCTCACCGGTGCTGGACATCAGGTGCGCGTCAGCGATCTGTACGCGATGGGCTGGAAGGCAACCGTCGACGCGGACGACTTCGGGTCCGCGGCAACGCATCCGCTCGCTGTGGTGCACGATTCCCGCAGCGCGTACCGGACCGGGACGCTGTCACCCGACATCCGCGCCGAGCAGGACAAACTCCGCTGGGCCGATACGGTGATCCTGCAGTTCCCGCTCTGGTGGTATTCG
Organism: Nocardia vaccinii NBRC 15922; assembly: GCF_001613305.1. Lineage (GTDB taxonomy): Bacteria > Actinomycetota > Actinomycetes > Mycobacteriales > Mycobacteriaceae > Nocardia > Nocardia vaccinii. Next base: position 273,414 of record NZ_BDCC01000005.1, on the reverse strand, counting down.
ATGCCCGCGATCATGAAGGGCTGGGTGGACCGCGTATTCACCGCCGGATTCGGTTACGGCGTAGGGGAACACAACGAGCACCGGTACGGCGACCGCTACGGGGAGGGCACGCTCGCCGGTAAGCGGGCACTGCTGTCGGTGACGATCGGGGGCAAGGAATCGCACTACAGCGACCGCGGGATCAACGGCCCGATCGAGGATCTGCTCTTCCCGATCCAGCACGGCATCCTGTACTACGCGGGGATGGACATCCTGCCGCCGTTCCTGATGCACAGCACGAATCATGTTTCCGCAGAAGACTTCTCGGATGCTGCGAAGGCCTGGGAACAACGCCTGCGCACCCTCGCCGACACCGAGCCGATCCCCTATCGCTCGCAGAACGGCGGCGATTACGAGCTGCCGTCCCTGCACCTGCGCCCCGGGCTGGAGAACTCGGGCGAGCGAGGTTTCGGGCTGCACCGGCGAGCGCGGTAACCACCCAAGGTATTTCCGCCTGCGATCCGCCGGGTGGCCACGCGGACCGTGCCGACACCTGCCGGTGCGTCCCGTTTTGACCCCGCCACCTACCGAGGGGTACCGTTTTCAAGGTTGTCCGCACGGACACCACTCTCTGGGGCCTTAGCTCAATTGGCAGAGCACTGCCTTTGCAAGGCAGGGGTTAGGGGTTCGATTCCCCTAGGCTCCACTTCGACAGCAGGTCAGGGCCGCTTTTCTCATCACACGCGAGCGAGGAAAGCGGCCGATCTTCCAACTAAATCCCAACTAATTGCTCTGACGAGCCTCGCCCGTCACGGCGGTGTTCAGCGCATCAGCCGCCGCCTGATGAGTTCGCCCGCGAGCCATGTACCGCCGCTGCGTCATCGAGGGATCGGCGTGCCCGAGGACATCGGCGGTGACCCGCGCCGACAACCCGGCATCGTCCAGAATCGTCGCGACCGCACCCCGGAAGCTGTGGACGGTCACGTCATCGGGGATGTCCAGCGCACTGCGTACCCGCTGCCACTCGTGCCCGACGTTCTGAGGATCGCGCAGTGTCCACGCGGCCGAGGGGAACACCAGGTTCAAGACGTCCGCTGTCGGATCGGGCGGGGACTTCAGCCGACGAGCCGCCAGGGCAGCCTTGCGACGCTTCAACATCTCCACCGCGAACTCCGGCAGCGCGATCACCGTCTTACGGTTCTTCGGATCGTCGTCCTTCTCGGTTCGGACCAGGCCCGTGCTCTTGGTCCGCACGACCTTCCCACTCAACCGCAATGTCCGCTCATCCAGATCGATGTCCGACCACAGCAGGCCGAGAACCTGACTGCGGCGCAATCCTGTCGCGGCCAGCAGGGTCACCCAGTCCGCCAGATCGGCGCTCTCGCAGTAGTCCGCGACGGTCGGCGGTGTGTAGGACTTCACGGGCCGCCCCCGAGTCCGTTCCGCCTTGGACAGCTTGCGCGGACAGGGCAGCTGCGAGGTCCGGACCGCCGCCAGGATGAACCGCATCTCATCCACAGTGATATCCCGGGCACCGCCTGTCCGCCCCTTGGCCTCGATGTTCTTGGCCAACTGGGACTCCCGGACCGGATTCACGGACAGCGCATCCTTGCGGACTGCGTACCTGAACATGCCGGACAGCACATGCCGCCCTGTCCGCATCAACGCCGGTCCCTTGGACTTGCCGAGGTTGGTCAGGAATATCTCCACCGAGGATGTGGTGACTTCCAGCAAGCGCCGCTCGCCGAAAGCACTGTTGAACAACTCGGCCACCAGGTCATACCGTTCCACTGTGCCCGGAGCCCGTTCCTGTTCTTCCAGGTACTTGCGGTACAGGTCCCACAGTTGCCGAACAGTTGTGGACTCGGACAGCTCCCCGCCGAGATCCACCCGGACCGCCGAGGCAGCCGCCATCACCGCGTCCAGCGCCCGAGCCCCGTTGCGGTCCGGGATCTTCCGCCCGCGTGCGTCGATCTTGACCGGTGAGACTCGCTTGATGTCTCGGCGACGGCCCGAGGCATCACGGACCAAAAGACGTGCTACCCAATGCCCCGGAGACAGTTCGGTCAGCATCGGCCTGCCGGGGACACCGATCGGGCGGGCCGGTCTGCCCCGGGTCATCGGTCCACCGGTCCGGGGTGAGTCAGTCCGCGCCTTGTGCGTCCAGGGCTGCGTCCAAAGCGTCCAGGTCCCAACGGAAGTCCTTTCCGACCCGCTTGGGCTTGGGTAGCCACGGGTGCTTGTCCGATTCCCGATTCCAGCGCCGCAACACTTCAGGGTGTACACAAATGTGCGCCGCAGCGGCTTTGGTGGTGGCCCACCGTCGAACCGGTCGTGATGATGCGTGTTCAGCAGACCCCGACCCGGCAGGAAGATCAATACTCATTTGATTGCTCCAGATTAGCTGTGGCCGTTGGTGGTTGGGTTGTCCGGGTCGGGTGGGGATTGTTCGGCCGCGAGCATGGCGCGGTCGTATTCCGCTCGCCAGCCGATGCGTTCGGCGATTGCGGACATGAGCAGTTGTGCTCGTGGGGGCACGCGGGTACCGGGGGCGATGGTGGTCCAGGTGAACCGGCGCGGGTCACGGGCGGGTTTGTCGATGCCCACCAGGGCGAGCTTGCGGCGCACGAATTCGATCCGGTCCGCTTTGTGGTCGCCGAGGGTCTTGCCCGTCCATCGCTCGGAGGTCAGCACCCGGTTTCCCGGCAGGGCCAGGGTTTCGCGTCGGTGCGCACGCGCTTTGCACACTCCCGGCACGGTTTTCGCGGTGGCGCCCTTGGGGACGACGCCGTAGAGCAGCCAGATACCGCACCGCGGACTACACGGCGTGCGGCACAGTGCCCCGTGAAGCCGGTCGTAATGGTCGTGCTGGCGCGGGGTGCGTGCTTGTAGCACCTCTGTGACGGACTTGGTCAGGTACTTGCACAGGTATCCCACCGCCTCATGAGCAGCTTTCGTACCCGCCGCGAGGCCTTGGATATCCAGGCGAGGCCCGAACCGCGCCGTATGTGCCGGAGCGTCTTCGGGGCCGATCGCGTCGAGGGCCTGGTCCCAGTCCGGCAGCGGTGCTCGAGTTGTTGGGTCGGTGAACCCTCCGCGTCGCTCATCCCAGACGGGTACGTCCGCGCCGGGGTAGTGCATCTGGGTTGTGGGTGGCCACCACACTTGGTGGTAGGTGGCTTCGGTGACCTTGCGCAGTACTTCACGGGAGATGTGTCCGCGTAGCGCGATGTGCAGGTGTGGTGCGCCGCGCTTTTGTGGCTCCACGACCGCGAAGTACTGGACGTTCCAGCCGACCACCCGCCGCAGGTTCTGTATCCAGCGCGAGAACAACCGGGCGCAGCAGACCGCATCCCACGCCGCCCGCTCGTAGTCGTACGCGTCCGGGTCGCGGGCGGCCCCCGTCGCCGAAGACCTTGCCGTAGCTGTCCATGGTGAGCGTGACGAACATCGAGGAGTAGTGACCGCCGAACTCCCGGCCCACCGTGCGATCGGAGACAGCGTTGCGGGGCAGATTCGGTGCGTCCTCACGCCGACGAGTCGAACGTCGGGCGTGGGATGGCGAATCCTCATGCTCCCCCACGCCGGCCGGATCCGACTGGATCACAGGGGCCCATATCAACACAGCCAGTTCGTCTGGATCGCTACCATCAACGCTCCGTGTGCAAGCCCCGCTCGCGCCCGCCCATCACCTCGGTGCATCCGGGCGGACCCATACCCGCCATGTGTAGCCGCCCTGGGGCCGCTCGGCCGTAACCGGCGTTCAGCCCCCTCCGTCAGCGTCGTCATGCACGAATCCGTAAGGAAATACTTGCCCGTTTCTATGCGTTGCCGCTCTGCCGGGACTCGAGTGCCCGGCGGATCAATCCGCGAGCAGAGTCACCCGTGACAGACAGCGAGGCGAGTAGTTCGAACGCTCGGCTGTAGATTGAAATCTCTCGCGGTTGCGTAATCGTCAGCTCTGCAGTGATGCCTTCGACGGTCACCATGCGATTATCGAATATTACGAAGTTCGTCGTTTGCATCGGCGGACCGGCATGCGCCGGAATTATCCCAAATAATACCCGAGACAAACCGATTACCGCCATGAGGCGATCCAGTTGTCCAACCATTACGGAATCGGTTCCTACTGATGCGCATATCGCTTGTTCTGAAATCAGGATATGGAATCGTCGTTCGCCCCGATACAAATACTGCTGTCGTTCCAGACGTTTAGCTACGGCTTCGTCTATATCGTCAGGGAGTCGGTAAAAGTCTACGGAATGTCTTAATATAGCTTCAGCATACTCGGCGGTTTGGAGAATACCCGGAATGACATTGGGTTGATAGATACGCATCAACTTCGATCGCTCAGCAAGTCGGACCGATTTCTGTTGTCCCCGCTTCAACCCTGCCGCATGTTGCCGCCGGTACTCCATGTACGCAGCGTCGATATTGTGAACTGTCGCCAGAAGGTCTTCGAGCTGATCATTCGCGTCAGCATGATTACAGTACGCACGAATATCGGCATCAGATGGTTTTACGCGCCCGTACTCTATTTTGGAAATCTTGGATTCATGCCACCCGGACAGGCGAGCAAGCTCACGGCCAGAAATACCCGCCCTGCGGCGGATCTCCCTGAGCCGCTGCCCGAGCGCCTGCCGGGCCTCATGAACGCCGTTACTCACCTCCGAGCGTCTACCACATACTCGGCGTACGGCGTCGCCAGTTTCCACAGGCGCTCTTTCACCTGCCGGCACTGTTCTGCAATCCGGGGGTCTATGGTCATCGCTGACGCACCAACGGCCCGGCCGTTTTCATCTACGAGGTTGAACACGACTCGTTGATCGTCCAACAACCAAAAGTCGTCCAACGGCACATCCCCGGCTTCGTGCCGTGGCAAGTACCTAATGTCCTCCCCGGCTTCTGCATTCAGCGCGGTTAGCGTAAGCAACCACCGCTGATAATCGACATGCGGCACCGTGACAACGCGAACGCGGGTGACAGCAACGCCCCTGCTGGCTGTGGTTCGCACGAGTTGTCCCCACGGTTCGAACCACAAGTTGTCGTCCGGCTCACCGTCAAGGAAGCGTCGCAGCGGTTCCGACTCGTTGGGCACTGCGTAAGCGTCCCTGACCTCGAGGTGGAATGCTTCCCGCTGGCACTGCCCGAACAGGTCAGGCCACGGATTGCCGCGAAGCAGTTGCACCGTAGAACGTCCTCTCTTCTTTCGGGACCTCGATAGCCGTTTCGTAGGTCTCCATGGTCATCTGGTCCAGCGTGTCACGGTCTGTGACCGGTCGGCCGGACAGGGTGAAGGTGCCCCTGCCGGTGTCCGTGAGCGCGGCACCGATGAAGGTGTCCGGCTCAAGGAAGCCCAACAGCAGATGAGGAATCTCCACCACTCCCGGAATGTCGGTTACCCACCCGATGACTACGTATGTGCTCTGGTCAGTGGCGTACAGCGTCGGGCAATCATTGTTGCCCGAGCCGCCCTTACCGAGGAAATACAAGAGCATGATCTTGTTCCTTGTCTACATGTGTGCACGGACTTTCCGTGCGTTACTCGATGATCCCTCGAACTAGCCGACCAGGCCACCTGTTCGCCTAATATGAGCAAGTTTTATCAAACTCCTAGCTCGGTGAGCAGGCCGCTTCGTAGCGTCGGTACCGGCTCCCCCGCCTGTCCGGCTCGGGCCGCAGGGCGGGGGATGCCTTCCACGACCGAGAGAGGGCGAGATGCGGCAATACCTGGTGCGGGTGCACTGCTGCGGCTCCCGGTGGCTGGTGTACGTGCCAGCGGTCGAGCTGTGGTCATTCGCCATTACGAAGCAAGAGATCAGATCCGTTGCTACACAGATGATTTCAAGTGCAACCGGTGCGGACTCCGAGCTGGATTTGCAAGAGGGCCGGGTGTTGTCGGTGCCTATCGAGTTCATGCGCGAGCACACGGCGGCGAAGCGATGGCTTCCGTCTGAGGTGAGCACACGATGAACCTCGAGCAGCGCAGCGGGCCCGGCTCGTACATGGTCCCGCAACTGAACACGGGAGAGAAGTTCGAACCGGTTCCGTTGGCGGTGGTGTATGGGGCTTTGGAAGGGCTGAAGCGCGTCAGGAGCGCAGCGGTAGCGGATGAGCCAATGCCCGAGCGTATCCGCGTGGGTTCGTTCGATTGGTGGCGGGAGTGAGTTCAGGCGACATAGAGCCCCATCCTGTGCCCCGGAAGCTGACACCGGAGGAACGGCAGCAACGCGCCGAAGCTCTCAGGGCCTTTCAAGCCGCTGCCACCAAATGGGAGTTGTTCGGGCAACCCCAAGAAGGCCCGATCATGGATCAGCTGAATGCGACCCGGGAGGCGTACCTCAATGCGCCCGGATGTCGGTAACCGAAAGATGGAAGCGGCCCCGCTGAAACGGACCGGCATCGGTTCTGGTTCGAATTAGTCTCCCCCGCAACATCATTCACCCCGCATTGCACGATCGTCACCGCTGAATATCGGCGGTCTATCGAGCCGCGCAGCGGCCTGCCGCTGTCGGCACCCGTCCAACAACTGAAACGAAGGGGGCACGGCCATGCACCGTGTCGGAATCCCCGTCCATGTCTACAAAGACACTACTTTGCGCGTGAAGATCCATGATGCGTGTGGATTGACTTGTACGTTCTGTCATAACGAGGGCACGCCGGTAGCGATCGACAACCGGCATCGTTCGCCAGGTGAATTCGTCACCTCTGGTGGCAGTGGCCGTGCCTCGATCTACGCCGCGACCAACGGGGCCGCGTTCCTGCCTGCCCCGATGCCCGACGATGAGGAGTTCGCTCGCGCGATTGCCGTTCTGCGAGATGCCTTGGAGCTCAACGAACTTCACTTCACCGGCGGTGAACCGACCTCGCATCCATCCGTCGCGCGGCTCACCAAGATCGCCGTCGACACCGGCTACCGGGTCGCCATGACCTCCAACGGCGAACGCGGTGAGCGCGTGATCCCCGAATGCGCAGCCGCCGGGCTGCACAGGATCAACTTCTCGATCTTCGGCACCACCGCAGCCGAACTCGCCGAGGTCCAGCACGCCCGCTACCGCAATCCGGTTCTCGCCCAACGCAAAATCGACGCCCTCGAATGCTCGATCGCCGCCTGTGAGACACACGGAGTCAAACCCTGCGCCAATATCGTTGTGCCCGACTACAGTCACGCCCCGCGCGTGCATCGGCTACTCGACGAGTACTCCCCACACCTGAGCGTGCGCCTGCTCAACTCCCTCGATGACATCGCTACCTCGATGGCAGCGAACGAACGCATCCTCGCCGACCGTGGCGCGGTTCCCGAGGCTCACTACACCACCGCTGGAGTCTCGGGCACCAGCACCGCGTACCGGCTCCCCGAGGGACGGCGAGTGTATTTCAAACAGTTCCGCATGGTCCGGATGCCGGATACATGCACCGGATGCCGGTTCAACAACGACACCGATTGCAAGGAAGGCTTCTACGGGGTCCGGCTCTACTACGACCGAGTCAGCGGTTTCCAGGTCGGCGTCTGTATCCAACGCATGGACCTGTGCTTGCCGCTCGCGGAGTTCGTGGCCAGCCCGCTCCGCAGGGAAATCCTTGCCCTCCGTAACGACGAGTATCAGCGGCTCGCCACCCGGCAAGCCGGATAACCTCAACTCATCGACCAATCGCATAAGGGAGGCCCCCGTGCCGATCGAGCACGAAGCAAAAATTCTCGACATCGACCCCGCCACCGTCGAGCAACGCATCCTCGGTGAAGGCGGCCGAAAGGTCGGCAAACAGCTCATGCGCCGCTACGTCTACGACATCACCCCCGGCGTCCAGGGGCAAGTGGATCAGATTGCGCGACAACGGAAATACAACCACTCTCGCTGTCAAGGAGATCACCAGCGACGCCATCGACGGCACTCACGAAACAGAGATCACCGTCGATGACTTCACCACCACCCACACCATGCTCGGAAAGCTGGGCTTCACCGCGAATTCCTACCAGGAAAACCAGCGGATCAGCTTCACACTCGACGGCGCGCAACTCGAAATCGACACATGGCCCCGAATTCCGTCATATCTGGAGATCGAAGCCTCCACAAAGGAAGACGTAATCCGTCTCGCCGAACTACTCGGCTACGCAGAATCCGACCTCACCGGCGAGAACACGATCAAAATCTACACCCGCCACGGAATAGATCTGAAAACCATTCCCGAACTTCGCTTCTGAACAATGCCACACGCTCCAATAGGGGGAAACATTCATGCACGCATATCCAGATGCGGGAGAAAGGCAGAGATACACGAAACCGCTGATCGAGGTACAGCGTTGACCAACGTTGAGGACGGTTCGCGCCTCAGTTTCATGATGCCGCAATGGCACAGCGATGATATACGACTCGACGGTGTCCTCAGCGAAACCTACCGCCCATGCCCCACCTGCCCCGGCGAGACCGACGCCGAATTCAAAACTGTATCGATATACCGAGTCGATGGATTGTTGCCATGGTGGCTGACTCTCGAGGTTCACCACTGCCAGGGCGGCCACTCAGACGTCGTTGCCCGCAGGACCGCCGCCGTGATCCGTCCGGCAGTGCCCGCGGACCCTGCCTCACCGGAAAAGCGAATGTTCTCGATCACCGGAATCACGGACAAGCAGCGCAGCATTCTGGCCTGCACCGAAAGCGATAACGGCTACGAGTGCGAAGTGTGCGGAAGACCCTGGGGGATCACCGTTTACGAACCGGACGTAAAAATGCCATCCTGGGCGAGTCCAGAAATCTTCTGGTGTATCGGTTGCGGACACGGGCATGTCTATACCGGCGTGCACAGCGGACGACTGTACCGGGAAGTCAGGCCATTAAGGGACATGGCTGGCTAGGGTCAAGCCCGACAGCCCACCGATGAAGCATTAGAAGGTAGAGGCCCCCGCCACGCCGTGAACCCACGAGCAGCGGGGGACTTTTCGCAATCCCAGACTCGATACCGTCGGATGATCGTGTCATCGTGCCGGATTCGGCCGCCCCACTCCCGGAACCCTGCGTACGGGCGTGCTTGCCGGGGTGCGTCGCGGATCAGGCGGGAATACCGAACAATCCCGCGAAAAGTGTTGAGCCACAAGCTTGATGACCCATGTAGAAGACAGGAAGATTGGGGACCCCGAAAAAAGAAAAGAGAAAAAAGAAGAAGAAAACCCCAAGAAAGAACTTGCCGAATTTCCCTCTACAGAATCAAGAGCGGCGCGCATGCGCGCGCCGCCCGGTGCGCCCGCCCTACCGCTCCGCTCCCGGGCGGGCACCCCGGCGCAGAACCAGGATAGAAGCCCCCCAACGAAGGAATCGGCAAATTTGCCAGCATCACCCATTCGCCCTTGGCTAATCAGGTTCAATGAAGGTAGCCTGTCTACCTTTAAAGTATCGCGCATGAGTCTTTTTAATGCTGTCAAGCGAGTCAGCGGATAGTGCAGTGATCTCTATCGATTCGCCCTCAAATCTACGTTCAGATTCGAGTTTCAATCGCTTCTGCAATGCTGCCCTTTGCCCCGTATCCCCGCTGTATTCGATGACTTGATAGTCGCCTGTTTCTGGTTCGTATATTACAAGAAATCCAGCCATGCGCTACGCACCTCTCTGACGTGTCCGACGGAGGTCTTCTTCCATCGAGTTCATTTGCCGAATCAGCTCGGAATCATTATTTTTATTAGAGCTGTCATCTACTTTTCGTTTTTGAATTTCGGCTTCCCAGTCTATTTTACACTTCTCCAGTTTCGCTGCATACTCATTGCGCTCGATTACGTTGCTCTCAGGCAGCAAATCAATCACACGAACGATGGAATCCTGAAGTACCTGGTAAGCGTTGTCTTGCTCTCTGCGTCTCGTTCTCAAGGCGTCCTTCTTTTCCTCCACGTCAGCTAACGATTCGGACGTCCTAAACGCACTTTCAACCTTACGGCGATCTTGAGGGTTACTCGGAAGCGTTCCGTAGCGAATTTGCCGTCCTATCACGTCAGCAAGAGCCTCATAGAGATTAGCCCAGGCATTTTGCAATGATGTTCGGACTTGTATTTCAACCCTACCAGCAGGGAGCTTGACACGGAGATGAAGAGCTCTATAACCGCTGTGCGGTGCGCGCCGAGTGTCGCTGATCACCTGATCGAACTCCTGATCCAACTTTGCCGCCACCAGCTTTGCTAGATCGTCTTGTTGGTGGAGATCCATATCGGATACAATTCGAACGCCAGCTATATCGACTACGCTTGGCAATTGCAACTCCGGAGCAGCGATCAGCTTATCCCGCAGTGTGTGTATGGTTTTCGGACGCGAGGTTACATCAAGGTGCGTGATTCCGGTAGCAGATACGATCTCCATCCGCTTTATGCACGATTCGACGACAGAAGCAAGCTCTCCGTACCACAGTAAGACATTATCGTAGGATACTTCTAGCGCTTCATGCTCTCGATTAGCTCTAATGGCCTTTCCGAGACGTTTCAGCTGATTGCCCGTCCAAGGCGGTTTATCATTTAATTCAACCATGTGTTCTTACCCCCTTCATCCGTTCCACACTTATCAGCGAAGGCCAGGTCGGACTTATTATGCTGCCGCACCCCTTCGGGGCTTGCCATCGAAATCACCATTGCTCAGTCGGGCAGATAAACTGTGGGCACATCAACGATTGACATCGATTGTTTCCGGAAGCGCCGGTATATTATTCGACACATTTCAATCTCATTTCCGTCAAATTAGTCGCCTCAAAGATCTCGGACCATCGCTCCGAGGGATCGCCCTAACCGACCCGACCGTTACAACTTCCCGCGTGGCCTTCTGGGATCCCTGACTGTGGAAGATTCGTACATCTGGTCGGCGAACGTCGCTTGACATAACCGCGAAGTCCCGGCCTGCCACAAACCCACACGCCTACCTGTCCCGGCCTTGCTGCCCCGATAGCCAGCCACCCTTTTGCGCGGTAGCTAACTGGTTACCACTGATCTGTTCATTCGGCGCGTCCGGATTCGACACGCCGAGCGGGGGACATCGGCCCGTCCAACTAAGTCCCAACAAAATCCTCGATCACCTAGCTTGATCGAACTAACATTCGATTTCAATCAGTTGCCCAGAGTTGCTGTATTGACTGTTCAAGGCATCTTTCCGTGTCGAATTGACAGTCTATGGTTGCCCGTAGTAGCGGCTTTCAGCCGCACGGCAGGGGTTAGGGGTTCGATTCCCCTAGGCTCCACCGAATAGCGAGTCCGCAGGTCATCGACCTGCGGACTCGCTATTGTGCGGCCTTGCTCGAACACCGCGTTCACCGATCACCACCGCCCAGTTCGAACTCGCCCGGGGACCGAGGGAATCGATTCACGCCGCCGTGATCCGAGAGGCTCTCCCCGCGTTTGCTCGCCGAGTCATCATCTCGGGCGACGAGACGGGAAATTGGCCTTGTGCGCGTCGTCGGCCTGCCGAGCCGCATTCTTCGACACCAGCCGAAGTAGGACCCGCTGCGTGAGATGAACACGTGCGGGAATCGCCAGAAGAAGGGGCGCTTCAATGCCACCCACCGCGAGAACACCGGAGGCTGACTCCGCTCGGCTGCGCCCGGGGCCACTCACATAGCCAGGCGTGCCCTCGATCTCCTTGCCGGACAACAATATCGAAACACACGATGTGGCGTCGCTCCGGTAGTTGATCGTGAGTGAAAGCGTGCATACGGATTGTGCTGTGTTCTGTAGCGCGTCGGGACGGCGGTGGGGTACCGTCGGGGAGCGTCACGGGTCCGCTGGAGCGTTCGGTTCCGGGTTGGCGAGTTATGGAGTGAAGCTGAAATGTCCACTGTGCCACAGCTTCCCGATTGGGCGGATGATGACATCGATCCTCGGGTGCCGAGTATCGCGCGCATCTACGATCATCTGCTCGGCGGATCGCACAATTTCGCGGTGGACCGGGAGTGGGCGGACGATCTGGAACGCCGATGGCCGGGTATCACGCGGGCGACGTGGGCGAATCGCGCATTCCTGCGCCGGGTGATCACCTATTGCGTCGAGGCGGGTATCACCCAGTTCCTCGATATCGGCTCGGGCATCCCGACCGCGGGCAATATCCACGAGATCCTGACCGGGCTCGGCGTGGACGGCCAGGTCGTGTACGTGGACAACGATCCGGTCGCCTTCCTGATGGGCCGTCGAATCCTGGCCGGCATCCCCTGGGCGACGGCGATTCGCGGCGACTTCCGCGACCTGGACACGCTGCTGCGTTCGCCGGAGGTCGCACACCGTATCGACTTCACGAAACCAGTTGCCGTACTGGTACTTTCGATTCTGCACGTGGTCGGCGACGAGATGGATCCGCACGGGGTGCTCGGTCGTCTGCGCGACAGCCTGAGCCCCGGTAGTCACCTGGCGATCTCGCATTTCACCAATGAAGGCTGGTCGCAGGAGCGGCTCGAGGAACTGCTCGAACTGACCCGATCGACGACCACACCGGGCCGACCGCGGTCGGCGGCCGAAATCACCGCCCTGTTCGACGGATTCGAACTCGTCGAGCCCGGTATCGTCCAGGTCCCGCTGTGGCGGCCGGATTCGGACGCACCGCAGGAGACCAGGTACCTGGACTGGCTCGGCGGTGTCGGCGTCAAACGGTGAACCCGGAAGGCTTCGCCGCGAGCAGCGTGTTGTAACCGGCCACCGGAGTGCGCAATCGCGCCACTGCCTCCGCGTGGAGCCGGTACTTGATATCACCCAGCACCGGCCCGCGGGTATGAGCCACATTCTTGGCGTATTCGACTGCGGCGCTGAGCACCTTGTTCTCCGCCGCGATCTCGTCGACCAGCCCCAGCGCCAACGCCGCCGCACCGCCGTACCGCCGGCCACTGACCAGCGCCTCGTGCGCCGCACGCGGTGCCAGCCGGGCCGAGGCCAGCGCGACGGTTCCGGGCGCGTAGGACGCTCCGATGGTGATGCCGGGCAGACAGAAATACCCGCGGTCCGTCCGCATCACAGCGCGATCGTGGGCGAGCGCCAGGAACGCACCCGCGCCGAACGTATGCCCCTGTAGCGCCGCGACCGTCGGCAGCGGCGCGATGAGCAGCCGGGCGAACAACAGCTGAATTTCGCTGAGATATCCGTCGACCTCGTCGGGATGTTCGGCGGCCCACCGCAGATCCGCGCCGGTCGAGTAGAACTTCCCCGACCCGGTCGTCACCAGCGCCCGTGGCCCGTCCTGCGCCTCGATCTCGTCGAGCAGCGTGTGGAATCTCGCGATCCACTCGGGATGGAATCTGTTCTCCGGATCGCTGCCAGCAGTGTGCTGAGACTCGCCGAAGTGTAGGACTGCTACGTCTCCCTCGTGTTCCAGATATGGCACATCGGTGACGCTACATGGTTGCTGAAGGCCTTCAAGGGATTTCGCGGCGGATGCGGGCAAACCGTGTTGATCGGCAAGCGCAATCAGTTCGTGCCGCCCAGCCACCCTGCCGCGTCCAGCCGGAATGCGGTAGGCGCCGCGACCGTGCGCAGGGCGTCCTCCATGGCCCGCAAGCGACTCTCGCCCAGCACATCACTCCAGGTGGCGCGAATCCGATCGAAGATCGTGGCCGAGCGGGCCAGCGCATCGAACCCCCGCGGTGTCAGCCGGACGATCCGGCGGCGGGCGTCGGCGGGATCCGTGGCCCGTTCGGCATATCCCGCCGCGACGAGGCGATCGACGGTCTTGCCCGCGGCCTGTTTGGAAACCCCCAGGCGGCGGGCGATATCGCTGGCAGCCGAACCTTCCGGGCCGATCGCCTGCATGGCGAACCCGTGCGCCGGACGCATGTCCGGGTGCCCCTGCTCGGTGAGCTCAGCGTGCAGTTCGTCGATCACCGTCCGGAATCCCGCGAAAAGCAGCAGGGGCAGTTCGTAGCCCGGAGGTCCGCTCTTGCCGAAATCGACAACCTGGTTTACCTTTTTATCGTCAACCATGTTGTCCATATTAGGAGGACCCGGATGTTCACCGCACACACCGTCGACACCGCCCCGGAGGCATCCCGACAGGCGATGCGGATGGTCACCGCAGAATGGGGCGGCAAACTGCCCGATGCCGTGGCCAAGCTCGCCAACGCACCCGAACTGCTGAACGGATTCCTGGCAATGAGCCACAGCTTCGACAACTGCACCCTCGACCCGCTGGCCCGCGAGGTCGTCATCATGGTCCTCGCGGTCCGCAACGACTGTCACGTCTGCGTCCGCATACATACCGCCAGACTCCGCGCCGTCGGCGGGGAGCCCACCCTGATCACCGCGCTGCGAGAACAAAAACCGTTGTCCGACAAGCGACTCGACGCCATCAGAGTCTTCACGCTGGCCGTCTTGGCCACCGCCGGAGGTGTCGACGACGCCACCCTCGATGCTCTGCTGGCGCACGGGTACACCGAACGCAATGCCCTGGAAATCGTCCTGGGAATCGGCGCCTACACGATGTCCACCTTCGCCAACCGCATGGTCCGCGCGGCATGATCACCACGTCGGCGCATCCGAGGGCGAGAGCACGACCCGCCGCCCGCCATTCGGCTGGAACTCCAACCACACCACCGCGCGGTATTCCGGGCCCCGCATTGTCCGCACCATGAAAAGGCCGCAACGACACCGCCGGCCGTCGGGGCGGCATCGCCATGCTTGCCCCCATGGGCGGGCCGATGGTGTCGTATCGGCGCGTGTCCAAGGCCGCAGTGACGTCCGGCGATCGAGTTCTCATGGTGGATTCGGTTCGTCCGGGCGAGTCGGTAGTCCCGAAAGATCGGTGGCCGCATACCTCGCCCGCGCGCTACTCGCTGCCGGATGGCCCGCCGCCCGGTGACTTTCGGCAGTCTCGGCGCGGTTCGCCGCCGCGCGATGCTGAATACGGATCGTCGAGCCCAGCGGGACGAGTCCGGAGCGCTCAGTGGCAGGAGCGTATGGATTATCGGTGGCGCCCACCGGAACATGTCGTTCGCGCGCTGTGCGTCGCCACGAGTGAGAAGCAGGTGATCGAGGTGGTGAGGTTACCGACGGCGACGCTTCGAATATGGCGGGCACTGCCGTGGAACACGAACCCGCTGATGCGAATGCCGGACCGAATCGAAGGGGTTGTCCGTATCGTGGCAGTCGTCGCGATGCTGGCGGCAATTCCGTTGGCGGGGGCTCTGGGCACTGCCGTGTATTCCTCGTCCGCGGCGCAACTTCGTGCGGAGAACGCGACGAAGGTCGAAGTCACCGCGACGATCACCGAAAACCCGGTCCTCGTGACCCACGTGTCCTCGGCAGTGGCCGCATATGCGGTGTCCGATGACCGGTTCGACGCGCTGGTGTCGTGGAACGAGAACGGACACGTGGGTCAGGCGACCGCGGCGGTCGCCGGCGGCACGAAACTACATGACCGGATGTCGTTGTGGCTGGACGCTCGCGGCCGGCCGACCACGCCTCCGTTTCCCTCGGATTCGGCGGCTATCCGAGCCGTCGGTACCGGCGTCGGCGCACTGCTCGGAATCTGGAGTGGCGCTGCCGTTGTGGTAGTGCTGGCGGCTCGGATTCTCGACGGGCACCGCCACGCCATGTGGGCGCGGGAATGGCGCCTGCTGAGCCGTCCGATCGGACAGGACAAGTAACCAGCCGCCGACATCCCGGGAGTGCGCGATGACAGATCGGCCCGAACCCCGGTCAGTGGAAGGGAATCCGCCGGTCGTCGCGGCTGTCGACGGTTCAGCGGTGTCGTATCGCGGTGCGGCGTGGGCCGCGGTCGAGGCCACTCTGCACGGTTGCGGCCTGCTACTGGTCACCTCGCTCGTCGTGTCGACCGGTTTCGGTCGGACTCCGGTGCTGACCGATGACGACCTGAGCTGGCTCGAGGTCGAAGCAGAACGAGTCATCGCCGAGGCGTATCGCGTCGCACGGGCCGCCGCGCCGGGCGAGGCACTGGAAATCAGTACCGAGGTGACCCGTGAACCGATCATCGCCCGCCTGCACCAGCGGTCACGGCAGGCTCGGATGCTCGTTGTCGGCAGCCGCGGGCTCGGCATGATCCGGCGCGAACTTCTCGGCTCGGTCGGCACGGCGATGACGCGGCACGCACAGTGCCCGGTCGCGGTCGTGCATTCGTCGTCCACCGACGCCGTCTCGGCGCATCGGCCGGTACTCGTCGGCGTGGACGGAACTCCGAACAGCGTGCCCGCGATCGACATCGCGTTCGAGGAGGCATCCCTGCGCAAGGTCGGACTCGTAGCCCTGCACGCCTGGACCGACATCGCCGGAAGCGATGTGCCGCTATTGGGATGGGACGAGACCGTGCACGAATCGGAGGGCGCGCTACTGGCGGAAAGCCTGGCGGGCTGGAGCGAACGCTACCCGGATGTGCCGGTGCGACGAATTCTGGTGCGGGACAGGCCCGCTCGGGCACTGGTGGACGAATCGGAGAACGCTGGACTCGTCGTCGTCGGCAGCCACGGCCGCGGCGGATTCACCGGCATGCTGCTCGGCTCCACCAGCGCCACAGTGGTGCAGTCGGTCGACTGTCCGGTGATCGTGGTGCGATAGCACGCTCGGCGGTGGACTCGATCGTCCCCGCGGGTTGCAGGCCGGGGCGGTGGGCGTTTTCGCACGTTGCTGGTGCCGGCGAAGCCGACCGGGCGGACCGGCGGGTGGCAGCCGGAATCGTATCGAGACACTCAGGGCGCTCGGTCGGCGACAGGTGCGCCGCCGGCGTATGTACCGTGCACGTCGACCCTGCCCTCGCTGTCATCGGGGCTCGGATAACGCAAGACCTGATCGTGACGACTGCCCGACCGGTAGACGGTGATCCCCTTGCAGCCGGCCCGCCAGGCCTGCACGAAGATATCCCGGACCTGGTCGACATCGGCGCTCTCGGGCAGGTTGACGGTCTTGGCGACCGCGGCGTCGGTGTGCCGCTGCACGGCCGCCTGCATCCGGACGTGCCACCTCGGTTCGATCTCGTATGCGGTGATGAAGCGGCGGTGCAGGTCATCCGGGACACCGTCGACAGCGGCGGTTCCGCAGGCGGCGACTCGCGCGGCAAGGTCCGGTGACCAGATGCCGTATTCCGTGGCTGTGCGCGCGAACAGCGGCTCGACCTGCGTGAAGTCACGCCCCAGGAGGTGACGGGTATACGACAGCGCGAACAGCGGCTCGATTCCCGCTGACGTCCCGGCGAGCAGCGAGATGGTTCCGGTCGGCGCGACACTGGTGACCTGGGCATTGCGCATCGGTCGTGACGAATGTCCGGCCCAACGGCTGCGGTCGAACAGCGGGAAAGCACCGCGCTCGGCGGCAAGCTCTCGCGATGCCTCGTGTCCCGTCTGTGTGATGCGTGACATCAGCCGCCGGGCGAACCGCACGGCGGCGTCGGTCTTGTAGGAAAAGCCCAGGGCGGCAAGTGTTTCGGCGAGCCCCATCACGCCCAGGCCGATCTTGCGGGTGTTGTGCGCCGCCGCCGCCAGTTCGGGCACCGGATAGTCCGCCACATCGATGACGTCATCGAGGAATCGCACCGCTACCCGCACTACCTCGGCGAGATGCTGCTCGTCGAGCCGGTCGCCGACGACGAACCGCGGCAGGGCGATCGACCCGAGATTACAGGATTCGAACGGCGCCAACGGCACCTCGCCGCACGGGTTGGTGGCCTCGAGCGGACCCATCGCGGGCAGTGGGTTGGCGCGGTTGATCGTGTCCAGGAACAGCATTCCCGGCTCTCCCGTGCGCATGGCCTGCGCCGCGATCCTGTCCAGGAGCGCACGGGCCGAGATCTCGCGGACCGTACGGCCGGTGCGCGGATCGATCAACGGATGCGGGCGGTCCGCAGCGGCGGCGCGCAGGAACTCGTCGGTGATCCCGACCGACAGGTTGAACATCGGCAGAGCGGCGAGATCGGCCTTGGCGTCGACGAACGTTCCGATGTCGGGATGGTGAACGTCGAGCACCGCCATATTGGCGCCGCGCCTGCGTCCACCGAGCCGAATCACCTGTGCCGCAGCGTCGTACAGGTCTATGAACGACACCGGGCCGCTGGCGGTCCCGCCGGTGGAGGACACGGCGTCGCCGCGGGGCCGCAGGTGCGAGAACGAGAATCCGGTGCCCGCGCCCGCCTGATGCAACAGGGCGGTGGTGCGCAGGGTGGTGAAGATGGACTCGAGCGAGTCGTCGATGGGTAGCACGAAGCAACCCGACAGCACGCCCGACCCGGTGCCGGCGTTCATCAGTGTCGGTGAGTTGGGTAGGAATTCGCGGTTGTGCAGCAGTGCCGAGAACCGGGTAGCCCAACTGTCGGCGCTGCCCGGCAGGTAGGTGTCCTCGGCCCGGGCGACGAACCGCGCCACGCGATCCATCATCTGTCCGGGAGACTCGCAGACCTGCCCGCGCTCATCGCGCCGCAGATACCGCTCGGCCAACACGGCACGCGCGGCTGGTGTCAGCCCCAGATCGTCGGTCACACCCGCCGCCCGCTCGACACCTGGATCACCGCGGCCGCAGTTCGCATCGCCTCGCGCCGACGGCCGGTCAGCGGAGCTGAAGTGTGTGGGTATGCGCATCGATGGCGCCACGCATCTCGGCGCGAGACAGTCCATGACCGCCGCACTCGCAGCCGGCGGGTACCACATCGTCGGTGACCCGGCCCGCGTCGAGCAGGTCGACATACCGGGTTCTCTTCCTGGGAGCGTGATGTGCTTCGTCGACGAAGTCGCGGCGGCCGTGCGCGTGCATACCGACCCACGACTCGTAGACCGCGCCTGCGACGGTGCCGAAAACCGTTGCCACATGGTGGCCTCGTCCACAGCGCACGCGCAGCAGAACGTGCACGTCGTGGTCGCGGTCGTCCAGGGCCCGCCGGACGAGGAGTTGCCGCTGATCCGGGCCGAGATCCGTTGGCTGGTTCATGGTGCCTCCAAGGAGGGTGGCGGTGATCGGTTCAGTCTCGGCCGCACGACTGGACAGGTGGAAGTGCCACAAGTCGCGGCTTCCGGGGACGGACGGCTCGAGGGCCGCCTGGAAACGCCGCTGCTATGCCCTGAGAAACCGGCGAAGCCGATCCAGCGGCCAGGTGTTGATCACCTCGTCGCGTTCCACCCAGCCACGCTGGGCGGTGGCCACCCCGAAGCGAATGTGGTCGAAATGGCCGACGGCGTGGGCGTCGGTGTCGATGGCGAACACCACCCCGTACCGGCGGGCCCGACGGACCAGTTCGTCGTCGAGGTCGAGCCGGTCGGGAAAGGCGTTGATCTCCAATGCCGTTTCGGTGCGGGCGGCCGCGGCGAATACCGCATCGGCGTCGAACTGGACCGGGGGCCGGCGACCGAGGATGCGAGTGGTGGGGTGACCGATGATCTTGACGTATGGATTCTCCATCGCGGTGATCAGGCGACGGGTGAGCACCGCGGGCGACTGGTCGAAATGGGAATGCAGTGAAGCGATGAGCACGTCGAATCCGGACAGGAACTCGTCGTCCCAGTCCAGAGTACCGTCGGCGGCGATGTTCAACTCCGAACCGTGTAGCACCGTTATACCGGAACGTTGTGCGAGCGTGCGTAATTCGGCACGCTGTGCCAGGGCCTTGGCGCGAGTCATGCGCTGCATCGCCAGCGCCGGCGCGTGATCGGTGATGGCACAGTACCGATAGCCGCGCGCCGCGGCCGCGGCGACCATGTCGGCGGCCGAGGCGAGCCCGTCGGTCAGGTCGGTGTGCACGTGCAGGTCCCCGACGATGTCGCACACCCGCACCAGCTCGGGCAACCCGCCGCCGGCCGCGGCCTCCACCTCCCCGCGGTCCTCGCGCAGGGTAGGCGGAATCCACCGCAGTCCGAGGGCCGCGTAGATATCCCGCTCGGTGCCGGCCACCAACCGGTCGTCCTCGACCCGGAACAGCCCGTATTCGCTGAGTTTGTATCCGGCGTGCACAGCGCGTTCGCGGATGCGGATGTTGTGGGCTTTGGAGCCCGTGAAATACAGCAGCGCGGCGCCCCACGTGGCGGCCGGAACGACCCGCAGATCCACCTGAATACCGGCTGTGGTCAGCACCGAGGACTTGGTCGGGCCGTGCGCGAGCACCCGATCCGTCAGCGGCAGACCGCAGAATCGGTCCATCACCGCGGGCGCGTCGGCCGGGTCGGCCGTCGCCAGCAGATCGATGTCGCCGACCGTGTCGCGCATGCGACGCAGCGACCCGGCGTAATCGGCGCGGCCCACCTCGGGCATGGCCGATAGCTGGGCGACGAGGTCCTCGGCGAGATCGAGCGCGACCGCTATCGGGGTTCGCTGCCCGGCCTCGCGCATGCTCCGGATGGCCCGCGCAAGGTTGCGCTCACTGGTCTCACCCCATCCTTTGAGCCGGGCCAGCTCGCCGGCCTGCAGGGCGGTCATCAGCTCCGGCATCGAGGATATGCCCAGTTCCTGATACACCTGGTGGGCCCGCTTGGGCCCCAGCCCGGGAACGCCGAGCAGAGCCCGCAGGCCCGCGGGCAGCTGGGCGTGCAACTCGTCGAGATCGGTGATGTGGCCGGTACGGCGCAGCTCCAGCAGCCGGTCGGCGGTGTGGGCGCCGACATCGGTGATCGCGAGCAGACCTTTGCGGTCCAGCGTGTCGAGCTCGACGGGACAACCTGCTATCGCACGGGCCGCTTTCTCGTAGGACCGCACTCGGTACCGATCGCCGCCGGAGATCGCGATCAGGTCCGCCATCTCCCGCAATTCCTGCGCGGCGACATCGTTCGATCGCATGGCAGCCTCCTGCCGAGAAACCGGGGTCACCGGAGTCCGTGCCGATGGGACGAATCCAGCCTGCCCCTCGATACGGCCGGGGACACAGAGCCATTGGCCTCGGCGACATGGACGAACGACCCCTCCCGGACAGCGGGACGAGCCGTCCCACACCCTTACCATCCATCGGTGGCATCGGTCACGCTGTCGAGCAGCGGGCGAGTCGGCTATCACGACCGTCACGGCGACGTTCACAACCCGGTCGGGTAGGTCTCCGGTGTGGTACCCGCGACCCAGCGGCTCGAGGGTCTCAGCGGCTGCAGGGCGGTGGTGTGGTCGATGTGGATGACCGCGTCGTAACGGTCGGCGAGACGCGAGTGGAAATAATGGCTCTGCCGTTCGGTGCTCGGCTGGTAGATGACGCCGATGGCGCGCTCCAGGCGTGGCTGTCGCAGGACGTCTGCGGCCGGACCTGCTGTGCCGGTGCGGATCAGGAACCCGTCGCGGCCGGTGTCGTGCAGCAGTTCTTCATAGCTGCTCGGCAGGGCGGGGCGGACCTTCTTGCGTTCGGATTCGCCGTCCCAGCGACTGGCCGCGGTCACCGTGCCGTAGCACGTGCTGAACCCGATGATGCGGCAGTCGCCGCCGTGGTGTTCACGCACCAGCTGGCCCAGGGAGATCTGGCCGTCCGCGGCCATCTCCGTGGCGCGCGCATCGCCGACGTGAGAGTTGTGCGCCCACACCACGATTCGTGCCGGTCTGCCGTCCCGGCCGATGTGGGCGGCAAGGGCGTTGAGCGTATCGGCCATGTGCTCGTCACGCAGGTTCCAGGACGAGACCCGGTCACCGAACATGGCCCGGTAGTAGGCCTCGGCATCGCGAACGGCCCACGCGTTGCGCAGCGCATCGAATTGCGCCTCGCCGTCGTGGGTTTGCACGAGCTCAGTGGCGTTACGCTGCATATCGACCAACTGGCGTACCACTTCGGCCTGGCAGGACTCACCGGCACCGAACGCGGCCGCGAAACCGTAAGCCTGCCCGTCGTTTTCGCTGGTGCGATCGAAGCAGGCATATCGGCGTTTCGCGCGGTCCGCCGCCGCCGGATCGGCCTGCTCCAGATAGGAGATCACCTGCTGCATGGATCGGTGCATGCTGTAGAGGTCGAGTCCATAGAATCCGGCGAGCCTGCCACCGGACCGGCGTTGGGTGTCGTTGTGCAGACGCAGCCACCCGACGAAGTCACGGACCACCGTGTTGCACCACATCCACGTCGGAAACCGTTCGAACGCCCGCAGCGCGTGTCCCGGCGAGGAATCGTGGTCGTACCCGCGTACGAAGCGGTCGACGCGGTAGGCGTCGGGCCAATCCGCCTCCGCGGCCACCGCATCGAAGCCCTTTTCGGTGATGAGCCAGCGGGTGATCGCGGCCCGGGCGGCGTAGAACTCGTGCGTGCCGTGCGAGCTTTCCCCGATCAGCACGAAATGCGCATCGCCGATGATGTCGTCGAGCACGTTGTCGGGTGGGACACCGAAGGGAGCCTCGATCAAGGCGTCTCGCAATATCGCCACCGGATCCGACACCGCCGTGCGGGCGCCGATGGTCGGGGTGGCGAGCAGCCGCCGGACCTCGTCGTCCGGGACCTGGGTGAAATTCCAGAACGCTGTGCCGACGGCGAGGAACGGCGATGGCATGGTTGCGCACACCATCTCGTCGACCAGTGCGCCGAGTTCCCGGCACGTCGATTCGGGCGCGGCGGGAACGGCGACGACGATTCGTTTCGGCTCCTGGGCGCGCAGTGCCTCGACTGCGGCGAACATGGTTGCACCGGTGGCCAACCCGTCGTCGACAACGATCACGGTACGTCCGGCCACCTCGAGCGGCGGCCGATCTTCGTGGTAGGCCGACTCACGGCGAGACAGCTCCCGGGCCTCGTCGCGGGCGATGGACCGCACCTGTTCGGCAGTGAGATGCAAACCGCGGACCAGATCGTCGTTGACCACGATACGGCCGTCCGGCGCCAACGCGCCGATGGCGAATTCCGGGTTACCCGGAGCGCCGAGCTTACGCACGACCAACGCGTCCAGCGGCGCGCCCAGAGCCGCGGCGACCTCCCAAGCGACCGGGACACCGCCCCGAGCAAGCCCGAGCACGACCACGTCGGTGTCGCCCCGATAATGCTCGAGCAGTCCGGCCAGGACCCGACCCGCTTCCTGACGGTCGCGGAACATCGGTTGCGGGGAGTCACGCAGCGTAGGCATCGCTGTCATACACTCAGCCTCTGCCGAGTACTTCGCGCTGGTCAGAGGCATCATGCCCGATAGGCCGGGACCAACGTCCCCGCGCCCTCCCCGCCGTACCAAGCCGTTGCCTCCGCAGGATTCCCGACGTCGCGGGAACAGACTTTCGGCTCTGTCGGCAATCCAGCTATCGGCCGACGATGAGATCGGCACAAGATGAGATCGGCACAAGATGAGATCGGCATCTTCCCGGAGGAGGCGCGCACCATGACCACAGCTCGGCAAGTCATGCACGTCGGGGTGGAGACGATTTCCGCCCAGACCTCGCTCGCCGAGGCCGCGCGGCGGATGCGCGACCTGGACGTCGGCGCCCTGCCGGTGTGCGATACGCAGGGCAACCCGGTCGGTATGGTCACCGACCGCGACATCATCGTCGGATGTATAGCCACTGGCCAGGACCCGCGACACTCCACCACCGGCATGCTCGCGGGCGAGAAACTGATCACAGTCACCGGTGACACCGATATCGCCGACGTGCTGGCCACAATGGAGGCACACCGGATCCGTCGGCTGCCGGTCATCGAAGGCAAGGAATTGGTCGGCATCATCAGCGAGGCCGACCTGTCCCGAAAGCTGCGGGAACAAGAGGTCGGCGAATTCGTCGAAGCGGTGTGCGCACCGTAGTTACACCGACCCGGATGCCGCTCCGGGAGATCGCCGCAAAATTGCTGACCGAAATATCCGATACCTGTACGGCACGCCGCGCGACTCGCCAAGCATTTGCTGAAACTCGCCGGTGTATCGGTAGCGTAGCGGGCGCCCTGGCGGCCCCGGGACGACATGGTTGAATCGCCGCCAGGGTAGGTCCCGCCCGACCGCGCATGACAGGCGCAGCCGCTGCGATGTCGGACGGGGCCGTGGGAGTTCACAGTCAAGCAACCACGATCGTTGGTTGTCCGAGGCAGAGAGGATTCGAATGGTCCAGGACGCGGCGGCGTCGTACCTGGCGGCGAAGATCGAGGCCCGATACGGGTCTCTGGATGCGTTCTGCGCTCGGCTACGCGCCAGCGTCGAAAACCCGACCGCGGAGTTACGCCGTTACACAGGCAACTGGGCCGGGACCGAGTCGGACACAACCGATGGCAGACATCGAAAACAACGATGACCACCTGACCGGCCCGGTGCCGACCAACAGTCACCCCAGCGACTTGATGCGGCCTCGTTGCCGCCCATCGCGGTGAAACCGGTTCGAAAAGATCTCCGGAATGACGAAAGCCCTCGACCAAGAAATCTGGTCGGGGGCTTTGTCGTGGAGTGTGGGCCTAGGAGGACTTGAACCTCCGACCTCTTCGTTATCAGCGAAGCGCTCTAACCGCCTGAGCTATAGGCCCGTGTGGGCTGGGGTTTGTTGTCCCGAACCGAGAGCAAAGATTACCCGACCATCCCAGGAACAACCAAAACCGCTGGTCGTAGGGGTGCGGATGAAAACGGCCGGACCTGCGGAGGGCAGATCCGGCCGTGGGTAGGGCAGGGTTAGTCGGGGTCGGCCAGGGTTACCTGGATACCGCCGACGAGGTCGGTGCACTGGTTGTAGATGAAGACGCCGACCGTGGACAGGGCCGTCATCAGTACGACGTTGATCAGGCCGATGACCGCGGCGTAGCCGAAGACGGTGCCCGCGTCGATCAGCGCGGAGGAGTTCGAATTACTGTCGGACACCATATCGGTGAACGTGCTGTTCAGACGGTCCCAGACACCCATACCGGACAGCACGATGTACAGGAAGCCGACCGCGAGCATCCAGACGAAGAACATCGCCACGCTGATCACCAGCGAGATCTTCAGCGTCGACCACGGATCGATGTGCCGCAACTGGACGGTCGCGCGCAGCGGCTGACCGGTGGACGCGGCCTGGACCACGGCCTGCGGGACCGCAGGCGAGACTGGCTGCTGCGTGGCCGTGTGGTGCTCCGAGGGCGGCAGCGGATGACGCAGCTCGGACAGGTCCGGCATATCCTTGACCAGCTCCGGACGGGCGATGCTGCGGGTGGGTCCGTCGATGCCGACGGACTTCACCATCGCCGCCTCTTTGCGCGCGGCCTTGGCGGCCAGGTCCGCGGTGGTGCGGGCATTACCCGAACCACCGAGGCTCACCGACTGCGACCGACCCTTCACCGGCGCCTGGCCGGGACGGTTCAGGTTCGACTGCGGCTCGCGCTGCGGCAGCTGCGCCCACCCCTCCTCGAACCGGGAGCCGCTGTCCGCCTTGGCCGACTCGCCCGATTCCTCCTTGTTCGCGAAATCCGCTGACTGATCGGTCTTTTCGGGCGTACTGCCCGACTCGCCGTCACCCGTCGACGCCGACCTCGAAATGGGGCGCGGCGGAATCGGTGATGATGCTATCCGCTCGGTCACACCATTGGCGTGGGGCCGCTCGTCGTTCGGCTGGTTCGGAGTGGTCAATGGGATTCCTTAGATCCGTTGTGCCGCCGCTGCTCGGGTAAAACTACTTCTTCTCGGAACCACTGGTGTCGTCTGCGCCGGGAACCTCGTCGGGCTCGTCTGCATTACGAGCGATCGCAAGCAACGTATCTCCCTCACCGAGATTCATCAATCGCACGCCCTTGGTCTGACGGCCGGCCTTGCGAACCTGTTTCGCCGCGGTCCGGATGACACCACCACCGGAAGTGATCGCGTAGAGCTCGTCCTCATCGTCGACGATGAGCGCGCCCACCAGACTGCCACGACGCTGGTCGTACTGGATAGTCAGGACACCTTTTCCGCCTCGGCCCTGTGCGGTGTACTCCTCGATCGCGGTGCGCTTGGAATACCCCCCGGACGTGGCGACCAGCAGATACGTATCGTCCCGAACCACGTTGAGCGACAACAGTTCGTCATCGGTGTTGAACCGCATGCCCTGTACGCCGGAGGTGGCCCGGCCCATCGGACGCAGCACCTCGTCGTTCGCGGGGAAGCGGATCGACTGGCCGTGTGCGGAGACCAGCAGCAGATCGTCGTCTGCCGAGCACAGCGCCGCGCCGACCAGTTCGTCGGTGTCGCGCAGATTCACCGCGACGATGCCGCCGGTGCGGTTGGAATCGAAATCGGTCAGCTTGGACTTCTTCACCAGACCGTTGCGCGTGGCCAGCACCAGATATGGCGCGTCCTCGTAGGTCTTGATCTGGATGACCTGGGCGATCTTCTCCTCCGGCTGGAAGGCCAGCAGGTTCGCCACATGCTGACCGCGAGCGGTGCGGGCGGCCTCGGGCAGCTCGTACGCCTTGGTCCGGTACACCCGGCCCAGGTTCGTGAAGAACAGCAGCCAATCGTGTGTCGACGTGACGAAGAAGTGCTTGACCAGGTCGTCCTGTTTGAGACCCGCGCCCTGCACACCCTTGCCACCGCGTTTCTGGCTGCGGTACAGATCGGTCTTGGTGCGCTTGGCATATCCGGTTTCGGTGATCGTGACGACCACGTCCTCGCGGGCGATCAGATCCTCGTCGGCGACATCGCCATCGGCGGAGATGATCCGGGTGCGCCGGTCGTCGCCGTACTTGTCGACGATTTCCTTCAGCTCGTCGCGCACGATCGCGCGCTGCCGCTCCGGCTTCTCCAGAATGTCTTTCAGATCGGCGATCTCGGCCTCGATCTTGGCCAGTTCGTCGACGATCTTCTGCCGTTCCAGGGCCGACAGGCGGCGCAGCTGCATATCGAGGATGGCCGTGGCCTGGATCTCATCGATGTCCAGCAGTTCCATCAGGCCGGTGCGCGCGGTGTCGGTATTGGCCGAGCGCCGGATCAGGGCGATGACCTCGTCCAGCGCGTCCAGCGCCTTGACCAGCCCGCGCAGGATGTGGGCGCGTTCCTCGGCCTTGCGCAGCAGGTAGCGAGTGCGCCGGACGATGACGTCCAACTGGTGCTCGACGTAGAACCGGATCATCTGATCCAGGCGCAGCGTGCGCGGTACGCCGTCGACGATGGACAGCATGTTCGCGCCGAAACTGGTCTGTAGCTGGGTGTGCTTGTAGAGGTTGTTCAGCACCACCTTGGCCACGGCGTCGCGCTTGACCGTGACCACGATCCGCATACCCGCGCGATCCGAGGACTCGTCGTGGATATCGGAGATACCCGCGATCTTGCCGTCCTTGACCTGCTCGGCGATCGCGTTGATGAAATTGTCCGTGTTGACCTGGTACGGCAGCTCGGTGATGACGATCGTGGTGCGGCCGCGGTTGTCCTCCTCGATCTCCACCACACCGCGCATGCGGATCGAACCGCGTCCGGTGGTGTAGGCGTCGTGGATGCCCTGTGTACCGACGATCAGGCCGTGCGTCGGGAAATCCGGGCCTTTGACCCGCTCCATACAGGCGGCGAGGGTGTCCTCCTCGTCGGCGTCGTAATTCTCCAGCGCCCAGTAGATCGCCTCGGCGAGTTCGTTCAGATTGTGCGGCGGGATGTTGGTCGCCATTCCGACCGCGATGCCGTTGCTGCCGTTCATCAACAGGTTCGGCACCCGGCTGGGGAGAACTACCGGTTCCTGCGAACGACCATCGTAGTTCGGCGTGAAATCGACTGTCTCGTGGTCGATTTCGCGCAGCAGCTCCATGGCCAGCGGCGTGAGGCGGCATTCCGTGTAACGCATCGCGGCCGCGCCGTCGTTACCGCGCGAGCCGAAGTTGCCCTGGCCGTCCACCAGCGGATACCGCAGCGACCAGGGCTGCGCCATGCGGACGAGGGTGTCGTAGATCGAGGCGTCGCCGTGCGGGTGGTAGTTACCCATCGTTTCGGCGACCGGGCGCGCGGATTTCACATAGCCGCGATCGGGTCGATACCCGTTGTCGTACATCGCGTACAGCACGCGGCGGTGCACCGGCTTGAGGCCGTCGCGGACCTCGGGCAGAGCGCGCCCGACGATGACGCTCATCGCGTAATCGATATAGCTGCTCTGCATTTCGTTCTGGATGTCGACCGGTTCGATCCGGTCGCCACCACCGCTGGGCGGCAGTGTCGTTTCAGTCATGAAGTCTCCTTTGTAGTCCTGTTCTGCGGCACGGTGATTCGCGCCGGACTACACGTCGAGGAAGCGAACGTCCTTGGCATTGCGGGTGATGAAGCTGCGACGCGCCTCGACGTCCTCGCCCATCAGAATGGAGAACAGCTCGTCGGCGGCGGCGGCATCGTCCAGGGTGACCAGGCGCAGCACGCGCACCGCCGGGTCCATCGTGGTCTCCCACAACTCCTTGGCGTTCATCTCGCCCAGACCTTTGTAGCGCTGGACGCCGTCGTCCTTGTTGATCTTCTTGCCCGCGGCCAGACCGGCCTCGAGCAGACCGTCGCGCTCGCGGTCGGAGTAGGCGAATTCCGGATCCGAACGCTGCCACTTGAGCTTGTACAGCGGCGGCTGGGCCAGGAATACGTGACCGTGTTCGACCAGCGGGCGCATGAAGCGGAACAGCAGCGTCAGCAGCAGGGTGGAGATGTGCTGGCCGTCGACGTCGGCGTCGGCCATCAGCACGATCTTGTGATACCGCAGCTTCGCGATATCGAATTCGTCGTGGATGCCGGTGCCGAAGGCGGTGATGATCGACTGCACTTCGTTGTTCTTCAGTACGCGGTCGATCCGGGCCTTCTCGACGTTGATGATCTTTCCGCGCAGCGGCAGGATCGCCTGGTACATCGAGTCACGGCCGGACTTGGCCGAACCGCCGGCGGAGTCACCCTCGACGATGTAGATCTCGGACTTCGTCGGATCCTTCGAGCGGCAGTCGGCCAACTTACCGGGCAGACCGCCCAGATCCGTCGCGCTCTTGCGACGCACCAGCTCGCGAGCCTTACGCGCGGCGACGCGGGCCTGCGCGGAGGAAACCGCCTTGTTCACAATAGTTTTCGCATCGGCCGGATTGGCCTCGAACCAGTGCGCCAGATGCTCGTTGCAGGTGCGCTGCACGAAGGATTTGACCTCGGTGTTGCCGAGTTTGGTCTTGGTCTGGCCCTCGAACTGCGGCTCGCCGACCTTCACGCTGACGATCGCGGCCAGGCCCTCACGAATATCGTCGCCGGTGAGGTTGCCGTCCTTCTCCTTGAGAAGTTTCTTGTCCTTGGCGTACTTGTTCACCACCGTGGTCAGGGCCGCGCGGAAACCTTCCTCGTGCGTACCGCCCTCATGGGTGTTGATGGTGTTGGCGAAGGTGTGGACGGATTCGGAATAACCCGAATTCCACTGCATCGCGACCTCGAGCTCGTGGCCGGTGCCCTTGCCCGTGAACGCCACCACCGTGTTGTGGATCGGCTGCTTGGTGCGGTTGATGTGCTTGACGAAGTCCTCGAGGCCGCCCGGGTAGTGATACGTGCGGGACTTGACCTTGTGCTCGGCCGGCGCGGCCTCCTCGGCGTGCTTGGGCGCCTCGGCGTGCTCGCTGACCACTTCCTCGGTGACTTCGGACTGGGTCACCCGCTCGTCGGTCAGGGTGATGGTCAGGCCCTTGTTGAGGAAGGCCATCTCCTGCAGACGGCGCGACACCGTCTCGAAGTTGAACAGGGTGGTCTCGAAAATATTGGGATCCGGCCAGAACCGGATGGTGGTTCCGGTGCGCTTGGTCGACTCGCCCTGGATCAGCTTGCCGGGCTTGGCGTCCTTGTACTCCTGGCTCCAGTGATGACCGTCGTAGTCGATCTCGGCCTGCAGGCGAGTGGACAGCGCGTTCACCACCGAGATGCCGACGCCGTGTAGACCACCGGACACCGCATAGGACTCGGAGTCGAACTTGCCGCCCGCGTGCAGCTGGGTCATCACCACCTCGATGGTGGGTATGCCCTGTGCGTGCATGCTGGTCGGAATACCGCGGCCGTCGTCGACGACCTCGACACCGCCATCGGCGAGCAGGGTGACGTCGACGCGCGTGGCGTAGCCGGCCATCGCCTCATCGACGGAGTTGTCGACAACCTCCCAGATCAGGTGGTGCAGACCGCGCTCGCCGGTGGAACCGATGTACATGCCGGGGCGCTTGCGTACCGCCTCGAGTCCCTCGAGGACGGTGATGGAGTCGGCACCGTAGGTCTGCTTACCTGACTTGGGGTTGGTCGAGCCGCTTGCATTGGAGTCGTTGGCAGCCACTGCTCGGTAGCTCTCCTTACTTGCTGATCCCTCGGCACGACGCCAGAGGCGCACACGTCGGACCCCAGATGGTCTCTGCTCGAGATGTCGAACCGCTCGAGAATTATGGGTCCAGCGGGCGGCAGCACGGAACGTGCCGAGGGTATCGCCGCTAGTTACCTCACCATCCTACTGGTACGCCCGGCACAGGATGTACCTATGACACCCCTGACAGCGTCGTGAGTGAGATAAATCGAACCGCATCGGGTCGGGTTGTAGGTTCGAATGTCCCGTGAGCCTCCGTGGCCGATCGGATGCTGTGCGACCACTGCGCCGATCGGCATGCGGGTCCCGACGCGGGATCGGTTGCCGCACTCGCCGTTCCCCGCGAACTTCCCGGTTCCACGTGAAACGGATCAGCCATAGGTGTCGCGCGGCCCCAGGCCCTTCACGTGGCGAGCTCCCTTACGCCAGCTGGGTGTGGCGGGGCCGCTGATCTTGAGGGTCTTGACCACACCCTGCCCTACGGCCGCGTTGATCTTGGCCAGCAGTTGAGCCTGCAACATACGCAGCTGGGTGGCCCACGCGGTCGATTCGGCCTGAATGCTCAGCACGCCGTCGGTGAGCGAGATCGGCGTCGCGTGGGTGGCGATATCCTCACCGACCACACTCGGCCAGCGACCGAAAACCATGCCCTCGGCGACTTTTCCGGACCAGCCTCGGCTCTTGGCCAACGCACCGGCGACCGTGGCGAGCAATTGTGGATCGCGTTCATCGGGGCGAGCGCCCGACCAGCCGCGGCGGCGCAGTGCGCGCACCCCGCCCCTGCGCGGCGAGGCCCTCCCCTGCCCTACCGCCTTGCCGCTGGCCTTGGCCGCGGCACGGGCTTCCTCGAGGGCGCGGCGGGCCAGATCGACTCCGCGCAACTCCGGCCCGGAGTCGCCGGATGACGATGCGGCGGCCTCGTCGAATCCGGAATCCATCAGTGTCCTTTGTTTCGTCGATCTGTGAATAAGGTCGATCTGTGGATAAGTAGGCTAGTCGTTCTGTGCGGGGACACGTCGCGACGCCGGGGAGTGTCACATGACCTTGTTGTGACATCCGCGAACATCAAGATGTGGTGGGCGACACCTGATCCGCGATATGCGATGTCCGCTCGTCGGCCGCACCAGTGGTTTCCACCCGTATCGGGGTCGCCTCGAGCTCGGCGGGGACGTCCTCGGGCACTGCCGCGGTGATCAGCACCTGTTCGGCGGTCGCGGCGACGGCGGCCAGAGCGGTGCGGCGACGGCGATCCAGCTCGGCGAAGACGTCGTCGAGTATGAGGATCGGATCGGTGCCCATACCGCGCAGCAATTCGAAGGCCGACAACCGCAGCGCCAGCGCGAACGACCACGATTCTCCATGGCTGGCAAAGCCTTTCGCTGGCGCCGAGCCCAGCATGAGCTCCAGATCGTCACGATGCGGGCCGACCAGGCACACCCCGCGCTCGAGCTCTTTCGGTCGGGCCTGCGCCAGCTCACTCAGCATGACCGCCTCCAGGACCTCGACGTCGTCGGGCTGTGGATCGCGGGCCGGATCCAGCATTTCCGGGGGCAGATATCCGCTGCGATAGCGGATCGACGCGATGCGCGATTCCGGAGCGATCGAGCGATACGACTGTTCCAGATGTGGATACAGGTCGTGTACCAGCCGCAGTCGCTGGGCCAGCAGTTCAGCGCCGTGGGTGGCCAGATGTCCGTCCCAGGCGTCCAGAGTGCTCAGTTCCGCGGCCGGTCCCGAGCGTGAACGCGACTGTCTGCCAGCAGTTTTCAGTAGCGCCGAGCGCTGGCGCAGCACTCGGTCGTAGTCCGAACGCACACCGGCCAACCTGGGCAGGCGGGCTGTGCACAACTCGTCGAGGAAGCGACGTCGTTCGGAGGGGTCGCCGCGGACCAGGGCCAGATCCTCCGGCGCGAACAGCACGGTCTGCAGGATGCCGAGGATCTCCCGGGTGCGCCGGACCGGAGAGCGATTGATCTGTGCCCGATTGGCCGAACCCTGATTCAACTCCACGTCGACGCGCAGTTCGCGTCCGGCGTTGACCACCGTCGCTCCGAGCCGAGATCGCTGCGCACCCAGGCGAATCAGCGGTGCGTCCGAGGCCACTCGATGTGAGCCGAGTGTGGACAGATAACCGACCGCCTCGATCAGGTTGGTCTTCCCGTTGCCGTTGGCCCCCAGGAAAACCGTTCGGCCTGGGGATAATTCGAGATCGACCTGATCCCAGGAGCGAAAATCACGCAGCGTCAATGTCCGCACGTACATCGCTCAGTCCACCGCTCCGGTCGGGAACTCTGTGGAAAACTTCGGCAGGCCCCTCGAATATCGGCCTCGCCCTTGGTTTTTCACAGAGTTGTCAACATTCATCCACAGTTGTCCCGGGCAATCGCCGGTGCGGACTCAGCCCGGCAGGCGGACCGGCATCAGCAGGTAGATGTAATCGGTGGACAGCGCGGCGAACGAACCCGAGTCGAGCACCTCCGGCTCTTCCTCACCGGTCGGGGTGAGGACCGCCGGACGACTCGGCGTGGTGAATCCGAAGGTCACCCGGTCCGAATGCAATGCGGACAGGCCGTCGTTGAGGTAGCCCGGATTGAAGGCGATCGTCAGCGGCTCACCACGGAACTCGGCCTCGAGCCACTCCTCGGCGCGGCCCGCGTCGTCACCGCCGGCCGAGAGCTGCAGGCCCTGCTCGGAGAATTCCAGCCGGACCTGGGCGCCGCGTTCGGCAACCAGTGCGACGCGTTTGATGGCCTCGATCAGTGCCGCGACCTCGAGCGTGGCGATCGAGGTGTGCTCCTTGGGGAGCAATTGGCGGAACTTGGGGAATTCCGCGTCGAGCAGCCGGGTGGTAGTGCGCCGACCGCCGTTGACGATGCCGAGCAGACCATCTGTGCCGGTGCCGAAGGCGAGCTGCACCGGAGCGTCGGAGGCGCCGAGCGTCTTGGCCGCTTCGGACAGCGTGCGCGCCGGAACCAGCACCGCGGTCTCCACATCGGGACGACCGGGCTGCCATTCCAGGTGCCGGACCGCGAGCCGGAACCGGTCGGTGGCCGCGAGCACGACCTTGGTGCCCTCGATCTCGACCCGGATGCCGGTGAGCATGGGGAGGGTGTCGTCGCGACCGGCGGCGACGGCGACCTGGCCGACGGCCGAACCGAATACATCCACACCGAGTTGACCGGTCTGCGGAGGAAGTTCGGGAAGCTGGGGATAGTCCTCGACCGGCATGGTCGGCAGGGAGAACTTGGCGCTGCCGCAGGCGATCAGCACGCGGGTGCCGTCGACCGAGACGTCGACGGGTTTGTTGGACAGGGCCTTGGTGATGTCGGCGAGCAGGCGGCCGGAGACCAGAACCTGGCCCGGGCCGGCGACCTCGGCGGCTACTCGCATCTGCGCGGAGACCTCGTAGTCGAAACCCGACACGGTGAGCCCGTCCTCGCCCGCGACGAGCAGGACGCCACCGAGCACCGGGACCGGCGGCCGCGAGGGCAGACTCCGGGCCACCCAGGCGACGGATTCGGCGAAATCCTCGCGAGCGACCCGAAACTTCATGCTTGCAAGCTCCATCGCCCGGTATTTCCTCTCCCAGTCTCGATCGGTCGTGATCTTTTTCGGCTCGGCAGTGCGGGTTGATGCAGGAGGTGCTCGATCGGTCTCCCGCATTCGTCTCACAGGAGTGTGACACAGGCGACCGACACCAAACCGTACCCGCGGATGAGCCTACCGACTACGTCACCCCTCCCGGTGCGTCGGATACAGGGCGCGCGCTCGGGCGCGATGCGAGGTTCGGCTCGCGGGTGTCCGTCCTTCTCCGTGCCTTCTCCCTGCAATCGATACGGGTTGGGGACGAAGCCCCGTCGTGCCGATCCGTCCCGAACCGAGTTTCCACACCGCCTGTTTTAAAAGAGAGATCTCTAGAAGAGGAACTGAAGTAGTAGTAGGCGCTGTGGAATCTGTGGACTCCCGGCGAATCCCCTGCTGGAAGGGCGTGGCGGCATGGGGATGTCGAGAGGGTGACTCGAGGATGAACATCGGGTCGTTGTGGACTCCGCGAATCTGTCCCGAGTCCATCCTCGAGCCATCCTCGAGTTCTTCCATGATGATCACCCTGTTGTGCACACATGTGCACCATTCCGTGCAGAACGGGTGGATTCCTCGAGGACCTGACAAGGAGTCCTCGAGGAATCCACAAGCCGAATCGGCCATCGGCGCTGGTCAGACCTCGAGGATGAATCGGGGTGTGCAATCTGTGCATTAACTGCTGTGAGTAGCTCGTGCACAGATTCCTCCCCAGAGCTGTGCGCAACTCGGTGGACAACCGGTGGAATCCTCGAGGAATCCACAAGAATTCCTCGAGGACTACACATACGAAAAACCCCCTTCACCCTGGTCAACGGGGTGAAGGGGGTTGTGGATCCGCTCAGCGGGAGCGCTGTTTGATTCGGGCTGTGAGTTCTTGAACCTGGTCGTACACCCGGCGGCGTTCGGTCATCTCCTTGCGCACCTTCTTCTCCGCGTACATGACCGTGGTGTGATCACGGCCGAATGCCTGGCCGATCTTCGGCAGCGACAGATCGGTGAGTTCGCGACACAGATACATCGCGATCTGCCGGGCCTGTGCGAGCGGACGCGCCTTACCCGGGCCGGTCAGCTCTTCCAACGTGGTGTTGAAGTACTCCGCGGTCACGGCCATGATCGTCGAGGCGGTGATCTCCAGGGTCGTGGTGTCGGGCATCAGATCTCGCAGCACCACCTCGGCCAGTGACAAATCCAGCGGCTGACCGTTGAGCGAGGCGAACGCCGTCACCCGGATCAGCGCGCCCTCGAGTTCGCGGATATTGCGTTCGACCCGGCTGGCGATCAGTTCGAGCACGTCGTGTGGGACGTCGAGCCGATCCATCCGCGCCTTCTTGCGCAGAATCGCGATGCGGGTCTCGAGTTCGGGCGGCTGCACATCGGTGATCAGTCCCCATTCGAACCGGGTGCGCAGTCGCTCTTCCAGGGTGGCCAGCTGTTTGGGCGGGCGATCCGAGGACACCACGATCTGCTTGTTCGCGTTGTGCAGGGTATTGAAGGTGTGGAAGAACTCCTCCTGGATCCCCTCCTTGCCCTCGATGAACTGGATGTCGTCGACCAGCAGGATGTCGGTTTCGCGGTAGCGCCGCTTGAACGCTACTTTGCGATCGTCGCGCAGGCTGTTGATGAAGTCGTTGGTGAATTCCTCGGTCGAGACGTACTTCACCCGCATCCCGGGGAACAGTCGCTGGGCGTAGTGGCCGGCCGCGTGCAGCAGGTGCGTCTTGCCCAAACCTGAAGCGCCCCAAACGAATAACGGGTTGTAAGCGCGGGCGGGCGCCTCGGCGATCGCCACCGCGGCCGCATGTGCGAACCGGTTGGACGCACCGATGACGAACGTCTCGAAGGTGTACTTGGCGTTCAGGCTCGCCGAGGAGGGAGCCGCCGCGGACGGCGCCGGGGCCGCCGGTTCGGGTGATTTGGCGAAGTAGGCCGGCCACGAGTTGTGCGCGTTGACGACCGGTTCGTCGTCCTCCTGCTCGCTCGGCACGGGACGATGCTGCGGTGCGGGCTCGGGATCGGGCGCGAACAACGATTCCTGCCCCGGCGGAACGGGGACGTTCCGCACCGGAGGTAGATCGATATCACGTCTTTGTGGGGTTGCGTGTCCGTGGTTGGGGATGCTCGGCAATTCTCCGGCCATCGGCGCGGTGACGTATTCGGGCTGGGGATAATCGTCGTGACCCGGGTATTCGGGCGGCGTGTGATAGCGCTGTGCGGCGTAGTCGGGGGCCGGTTGGTAGTCGGTCGGTGCGGGGTAGTTCACAGGCTCGCGGGGAGCGCGCGGATGTTCGCGCAACCGATCCGGCCGCGAGGTGAGCCGCGCGTGACGGGGCGGGCCGCCCGCGCGATCGGCCGTCGGCGCCGCCGGTGCCGCGATGCGCACACCGAGTCCCTCCACCTGTGGGCCGAGCCGGCGGGCCAGCGATCGGAGGATGGGTTCGCGCAGATCGCGTTCGATCGCCTCCTGGGCGAGTGAGGACGGCACCGAGAGCAGCGCGAATCCCTGCGCCACCGTCAGCGGTTTGACCAGGCCCAACCACGCCTTCTGGGCATTGGACACCGGTGGTATGGCACCATCACCGGATCCTGTGGTGAGCTCGGCGACCACCTCCGGCCACACGGCGGTCAACACGTTCTGCTCGTCGTCCACGTATACTTCCTCCCCGATACAGGTCGCTAGGAGCCGACGGTCGGCATCGCCCGCAACCCCCGGTGGCATGAGCGTCGACGTGGCCGTCTGGATGGGTTGGGGGCCATAAGAATATGCCACTCCACGGGTCTTTCCACACAATTATCCACAGATGTGGACAACCCTGTCCGGGTGGCTCTCGCTGTACACATTCCCCCAGTGGCGCCAGGACCAGCGCATCTATAGCAATCTGCTAGCTATGCAGCCTATATGCTGAGGTGACCGCACGGCAAGGGTCGCTTCGGGCGTTGCGCGCGGCCCGAGTTTCGGCAGCGCCCGGATTGCCGGAAGTGGTGTGGATCGCATCCAGGGACCCGGGTTTGACCCTGTCCGAGCTGATCAGTACCCTCGTACAGTCACCCATTGACGTGGTGCTGAGTGCCTGCTGCCCAGGTAGCGAGGCTGGCGTACCCCGATGGGAGTTGCTCCGATACGGACATCGTCCGCCGTCGCGAGCACAAAAGAGTTTCACCCACCAGCTTCGGGCGTCACTGGGCGCCCACCTACTCGAGGAGTGTCGACCGTGGCCAAGGGCAAGCGGACGTTCCAGCCGAACAACCGTCGTCGGGCGCGGGTCCACGGGTTCCGTCTCCGGATGCGGACCCGTGCGGGCCGCGCCATCGTGTCGGCGCGCCGCGGCAAGGGCCGCGCCAAGCTCACGGCCTGATCCATCGGTACCGGTATCGGCGTCATGCCCTGTTCGCCGTTCGGTCCGCTCATTTCCACCCGTTACGTGCTCGGACACTCAGGTGCTGCCTGAGCCGTATCGGCTGCATCATCGTGCCGAATTCTCCCGGACGGTGCGGCACGGCCGACGAATCGGGAGACATGATCTTGTCGTGCACATATACCTCACACCCGCGCTACAGGCGGACGGCGGAACACCGTCCGTCCGGCACGGTGGGCCGAGGTTCGGTCTGATCGTCAGCAAGGCGGTGGGTCCCGCGGTGGTACGTCACCGTGTGGCCCGCCGCCTGCGTCATATCTGCGCCGGCCTGGTCGATACCCTGCCCGATGCCGCGGACGTCGTGATCCGCGCCCTGCCCGGGGCGGCCGCCGCCGACAGCGCCGATTTGGATCGGCAGTTGCGTTCCGCCCTTCGCAAACTTCTTCCTCCTCCGCCGACCCGGGCGGCCACGGATGTGCCGGAATACGGCAGGTCCTCATGAACCGGCTGCGGGCGTTGGGCGCACTGCCGGCGAAGATTCTGATCTTTCTCATCGAGCTGTACCGAACCTATGTCTCCCCCACGCGGATGCCGGTATGCCGATTCACCCCTACCTGCAGTGAGTACGCGGTGACAGCGTTGCGTACCCGAGGACTGTTCGTCGGCCTCGGACTGACGGCCGTGCGTCTGGCCAAATGTGCGCCCTGGCACCCTGGAGGGTGGGACCCCGTTCCGGAGCGCAAACGGAAAGGGGCTGCCGTCGATCCGGGTACGTCCGGGAGCTCTGCGACCGAGCCGAGCCCGGCGACCGACGCGGCGGCCGAACACAAGCCTTTGAAGGGGTCGCCGCGTGCGGCGACCGGCGACACGACCGACGGGAGTACATAGAGCCGTGCTCAATTTCATCTATTACCCAGTGTCCTGGATCTTATGGTTCTGGCACAAAGCCTTCGGGCTCGCACTGGGCAATGACAACGGGTTCGCCTGGGCACTGTCCGTGGTGTTCCTGGTGTTCACACTCCGTCTGGTCCTGTACTGGCCGTTCGTGAAGCAGGTACGCACCACCCGCCAGATGCAGCAACTGCAGCCGAAGATCAAGGAACTGCAGAAGAAGTACAAGAACGATCGCCAGAAGATGGCGCTCGAGATGCAGAAGCTGCAGAAGGAACACGGCTTCAATCCGCTCATGGGCTGTCTGCCCGTGCTTGCCCAGGTGCCGGTGTTCATCGGCCTGTACCACGTGCTGCGTTCGTTCAACCGGGTCGGTGTGACCAGTGGTCTTCCCGGCTTCGGACACGGTGGTGGCATGACCGCGTATGCGAATGCGCACACCCCGAACTACGCGTTCGGCGTCGACGACGTGCAGTCGTTCCTGCGAGCGCGGATCTTCGGCGCCCCGATCTCCGCGGCGATTACCACTCCCAAATCGCAGATGGAGGCGTTCGCCGATTACGGTGGCATTCCCGAGATCTCGCACATGATCGCCGTCGCGGTCCCGTTGATGGTGATCGCGGGTCTGGCGACCCACTTCAACGCCCGCGCCTCGGTGGCCCGCCAGCGGGCGACCGGCGTATCGGTGGATCCGACGGGTATGGGCGGCGGCGGTTCACCGAGTCCGATGGGGCCGAACCAGGCCGAGCTGATGAACAAGCTGGCGCTGTACGTTTTCCCGCTCGGTGTGATCGTCGGTGGCCCGTTCCTGCCGATCGCCATCCTGCTCTACTGGGTGTCGAACAACATCTGGACCTTCGGTCAGCAGCACCTCGTGTTCAAACAGATCGAGAAGGAAGACGAACACAAGAAGCAGGAGGCGCTCGAGCGCCGCGCACAGAATGCTCCCAAGCCAGGCGCCAAGCCGGACAGCCGTCGGAAACGCGGTCCCGCGGTAACCGATACACCGGTCGAGGCGACCGCGGATGCTTCCGATGTCCCTGCCGAAGGTCCCGTCACCGACGATTCGACGGCATCGAAGAACGGAACCGGACAGTCGAAGAACGGAACCACGCCGCCGAAGAGCACTGCGGCGAAGTCCGGTAAGTCGACGGCGTCGTCGGGGAAGTCGACCGGACAGGGTAATCGCAAGCGATCCGGTAATCGTGGCCGTCCGAATCAGAAGCGACGTCGCTGATAACTCGCAGCAGGAGTGAAGGAAACCACAACAATGACTGTTGAGACCGATGGAGGGGACGCCACCGTGGCGCTGAGCGCGAACGACACGATCGAGCAGGCCGCCGCGAAGACCACGGCGCCCCAAAATTCCGATGACGCGCAGCAGCGCCCGGCTGATTCCGGCGCCGCCGACGAATCCGATTCCGCCGCAGACGATGTCGATGATGCCGAGGACGCCGAGGACGCCGAGGAGGAGTTGATCGAGGAGGGCGAGATCGCCGGTGACTACCTCGAGCAACTGCTCGATGTGCTCGATTTCGACGGCGATATCGATCTGGACGTCGAGGGTGATCGGGCGATCGTGAGCATCGACGGCGGGCGCGACCTGTCGAAGCTGGTGGGCCGTCGCGGCGAGGTGCTCGACGCTCTGCAGGAGCTGACCCGCCTGGCCGTGCAGCAGGCGACCGGTGTGCGCAGCCGCTTGATGCTCGATGTCGCCGGGTGGCGGGCCAAGCGCCGCGAGGAGTTGAGTGCGTTGGGAACCGCTGCGGCGCAGCGGGTGCTCGATTCCGGTAAGCCCGAGTCGCTCGCGGCGATGACTCCATTCGAGCGGAAGATCGTTCACGATGCCGTGGCTGCTGTCGACGGTGTCGAGAGTGAAAGTGAGGGCGTGGAGCCCAATCGGCACGTGGTGGTTGTGCCGTCGTAGAAGTGTCGTGTGAGGGTAGGGCCCCCGGTTCACTGAACCGGGGGCCCTACCCTTGTACGGACGCAGTCGCAGTGCGGGCGGACCGATCGGTGGGCGCCCGATATCTATTCCTATCGGTCGGGAAGGAAGTTTCACGTGGAACGAGGCGCGGACGGCGTTGATACGAACCCCTCCCCCGCTTCCGGTGCGGAAGAGCCGCCCGCTGAGGCGACGCGGGTATTCGGGGATCGGCTACCGCTGGCCCGGAAGTACTACGCGGCTTTGGCAGGCGCCGGGGTCGAACGAGGATTGATCGGACCGCGAGAGCTACCGCGGCTGTGGGATCGGCACATCCTCAATTGCGCCGTAATCGGTGAACTCATCGCCGAGGGGGCCACGGTGGTGGACGTCGGCAGCGGTGCCGGGCTGCCCGGTATTCCACTTGCGATAGCCCGGCCCGACCTTCGAGTCACGCTTGTTGAACCACTGCTGCGCCGGACGATATTCCTCGCGGAATTCATCGAGGAGGCTGGGCTGGATGTGACGGTGGTCCGCGGTCGCGCGGAGCAACCGGGCGTTCGAAAAGAGGCCGGCGGCGCGGATGTCGTCACTTCTCGTGCGGTCGCACCGCTCGCCAAACTTGCGCAATGGTCGCTGCCGTTGGTGCATGAGCACGGCCGCATGCTCGCGCTGAAGGGGTCGAGCGTCGCGGAGGAACTGGAGCGCGATCGCGAAGAATTGACGCGCGCCGGGGGCGGTAATGCGCAGGTTCTCGAATGTGGCGCCGGAATCGTCACTCCTCCGACGGTCGTTCTGAGTGTGGAACGACTCCCCCGCTCCGAGCGTCCGGGACGGCGCGTGGTCCGAGTGC
Organism: Nocardia vaccinii NBRC 15922; assembly: GCF_001613305.1. GTDB lineage: Bacteria > Actinomycetota > Actinomycetes > Mycobacteriales > Mycobacteriaceae > Nocardia > Nocardia vaccinii. The sequence continues at coordinate 232,777 of NZ_BDCC01000005.1, read as the reverse complement.
GTAGGTCGCGCTGATCCGAGTGTGGTGTTTCATGTGAAACATCGGGATGGTTTGTCGCGTCTTGTACGCCCCGCTCGACTAGTCGACGGACGAGCAGTGGACTCTGCTGGAGGCGCTGCTGCCACCGGCGGGTAACACCGCGGAGGTTAGAGGACGCAATGAGAAGCATCTCGCCGCCTGAGGGTAGTCGAGCGGGCCTTCGCATGGATCATGCGAACAGCGCCGCTGTGTCCGCGATTACGAGACGCTACCCGCCCGCCATGAGGCCATGGTCCACATAGCGATGATCATGACCATGTCACGCCGACCGGCCCGCCCGACGACCCAGGTAACTTGGCGGGATGGAGATCGGCGTGGGGCGGGTAGTGGTCCACTACGTGGAGCACGGGAGCGGCCGGCCGGTCCTCGTGCTGCACGGCGCCGGCGTCGACCACCGGGAGGCTGAGGCTTGTTTCGAGCCGGTTTTCGACGGCGGCGCGGAGCTGCGGCGAATCTATCCCGACCTCCCCGGAATGGGCCGGACAACCGCACCCGACACGCTGCGCAGCGCCGACGACGTGCTCGACACGCTGCTCGAGTTCACCGACGAGGTCATCGGTGCGACCGAGTACCTGTTGGTCGGGCATTCGGCGGGCGCGTACTATGCGCGGGCGATGGCCGCGCGGCGCTCGGCGCAGGTCGCCGGTTTGGCGCTCGTCTGTCCGTTGTTACCGGGATCGCGTGACATCCCAGAGCGCCGCGTCGCCGCCGGATCGGGTGAGATCGGTGACGACGTCTTCCGCAGCTACTTCGTGATCCACACCCCGGAGATGCTCCAACGGTACGAACGCTATGTCGCCCCGGCTGCCGCGCTCACCGACCAGGCTGCGCTCGAGCGACTCAGCGAACGGTGGGCGCTCACCTCCGAACCCACATCGGCTTACCGGGGTCCGACACTGATCGTGGCGGGACGGCTGGATTCGACGGTCGGATATGCCGCCGCTACCGATCTCGTCGACCACTACCCCCACGCCTCGCTCGTCGTAATGGACGACGCGGGACACGCTCTCCCCCATGAGCAACCGGGACTCCTGCGCGCTCTCGTCGCCGACTGGCTCGTACGCGTCGAACGTCGACTGGCCCGCCCGAGGACCCGGTAGCCAAGTTCTCAGACGCTCACTGAGAGGTGGGGCCGCGGCTGGCCAGGGGTGTGTCCGCTGAGTGCGGTGTGGCCGCGGTGGTGGTTTTAGGGGGTCGATCGCGGTGTGCAGGAAGTGGTAGCCGCGCACGGGCTGGCGGTTTGAAGGCGCCGGAACTTTTATCGGCCTGCGAGTTCCGGTCACTGACGGTGCGGTCGGGTTGCGTCAGCCTCGCACGTCACCCGGAGGTCTTCGCTATGTCAGCTTGCCACGCCGTTACCGATGGTCATGGTCAGCACAGTTTGGCGACCCCAGCGGACTTTCTCGTTTCATGTGAAACATCGCGTCGTTGCCCGTAAGTCTGCCGAACCAATGCGCGCGCCGGAGCTAGTGCATAGCGCCCCGAGGGCCCTCATGGGGGCTGCGGCTAGTTCGGGGCCGTTGGAGCGGCGGGCGGTCCACCGGACCGTTGGTAGACGATTGCGATGGGTGGTCGGTCGGTGTGATCACAGGCCGCACGGTGGCTGTAACCGAGTGGCCCGGGACGCGACCACGGTTAGTGGCCGCAGATGTGAGTGGTAGCGGTTCCAGCTGTACGGCATGTGCGGTTTCACGTGAATCATTGGGCACTCTCGCGAACTTCGCCTCTGCGCGACTGCACCTCCGCGCCGCTCTGGGATGGAAGGTGAGTTGCCACATACCCGAGTTGCCCCGATGGGTTGCCGGTGCCGGTAGCAGCCTCGGCTCACCTGGAGCGCGGATCGCGCTCAGCGACGTCGTCGGTCACGGCGTCCGTGCCTGGCGATCGGCCGCGTTCACATCAACGAGATGAGACCTTCCGATCGCTGCGCAGAGGCCGGGACCGCGGGCGTCGTATCCAATCTGCCTCCCATGTTTCATGTGAAACCGTGATGCGACAGTTCCGGCTTCGCCTGCCCGCACGGCTGCCACGTCCTCGCGAACTCGGGCCGCCGCCAGTCCGGAACCGCGGCGGGCACGGGCCGTCGCGACAGCGCCTCGCGCCTCGCGCTTCGATGTTTGGACTACGGCCTTTCGCTGTACCTGGCACTCCCGTCACCGTGACGAAGGTCGACCAGGGGGTAGGCATCGTGGCCGTTTTTCGGGTTCGGAAGCGATTTCCTAAGGTGACCTCTCCCCTGCCAAACGCGGATGAGTCCCCCTCGCGCGATCACGACAGCGGACCGGTTGACTGAGAATCGCCGACGAACCAAGTCGGAGTGTCCGCCGATCACCTCAACACCGGCTGCGTCCAACCAAATGCCGTACTGGCTGAGGAGGCTGCCGTATTTGGCGCCGCGCCGATCAGCGGCGTGGGGCATGCCGACCTGAGCGGCGTTGGGCTCGGGGATCATTCGGCCGCGGGGTTCTTTTGGAGGCGCGAGGGGTAGGTCGAAGGATCCGGGCGATTGGGGCCGATGCTGCGGGATCGGGCGTCTATTGGGCAGCGGGAGCGTTTCGGCACGAAGAAGGGTCTGGGCCGAGTGGTGTGGTGGACACCGAAAGTCTGTGAGACCGGGAGATGGGGCCGGTCGGGCTGGAGGGCTTGCTCGGTCGGGCCGTGTGTGGGTCGTACCGCCGTGCTCGAGCTGAGGGCCGAGGATGTGCCGCATGGAAATCGTGCCGAGCGGAGCGGTTGTGCGGGAGCTGCGACCTCACCTCTTGTTGAGTAAGGCCGCCAACCGCACCGGAACATTGGCTACGAGCTCCGGGGGCAGAACGCTGGCTCAGGAGAGCACTACATCGGTAGAGCGCTGGGCCACCAGAGCCAGTGCACCGGCAGACCGCCAGAGCCGCTGGACCGGCAAATCCGGCGGATCGGCGGTCCGGCAGAGCGCCAGGCCCCGATAGCCCCGGACCGGATAGAGCGTTCGAGTGAAAGGAATGCTTGTCCGAGGAGATGCGCCACCTAAGGACATGGCCCCCGATGGAAGGGCCGGATCCGGGAGAGGCCTGCCCCAAGGAGAAGTAGGAGAAGTCCGCCCCCAGCGGCTGCCCCCACGGGGAGGCCGGGCCCACGGGGAGATCGGGCCCACCGGGAGGCCGGGCCCACCGGGAGGCCGGGCCCACCGGGAGGCCGGGCCCACAGCGAGGCCGGGCCCACAGCGAGGCCGGGCCCACAGCGAGATCGGGCCCACCGGGAGGCCGGGCCCACGGGCAGGCCGGGCCCACAGCGAGGCCGGGCCCACAGCGAGATCGGGCCCACGGGGAGGCTGGCCCTGTGGGGAGATCGGGCCTGTGGGGAGGCCGGGCGTATGGGGAGGCCGGGCGTATAGGGAGGCCGGGCGTATAGGGAGGCCGGGCCCACAGCGGGACCGGGTCTACAGCGAGACCGGGCCCACGAGAAGACCCGGCCCACAACAAGACCCGGCCAGTAGGTCGCTGTCCCTCGAGAAGGCCGGACAGCCATAACGGTGGCACGGGTGGCGCGCGGACTGACTGCGGTTGGCGGACAGGTGATTCGAGTGATCGGGGGACAGTCCGGGGGCGGACAGGTCCGGGTGGACAGTTGGCCGGGACAGTTTTTCGGCCCGCTAGGTGAGCGGACAGGGGTGGCCAGCGCTTGGCCGTCTGATGCGCGGACAGAGCATGAGTCCGTCGGTCGGTGGTGGATGAGCGTTGTTGGCTGGAGGTGGAACCACTGCCCTCGCCTGCGGAGCTGGAGGCGCGCGTAGGTCTGGCAGAGGGGCGCGGGTGAACGTCGAAAATCTGGCGACCGGGGGCCGCTGGTTTCATGTGAAACATCGCGAAAGGTGTGCGCGTGGTCGTGGTGCGCAGATGAATTGTCCGATTCTCGGCGTGTTGGAGAAGGATTGCCGCGGTTCAACTTCCGTATTGCCTCCGGTACTGGCAAGCTAAGTGGCGTTGAGTGTGAGCGCATTCTCTCGGTGCCCGGCAGCTCGCCGGATGGCTATCGGTCTCGCAACAAGGCGGCGCTCCGCCTACTCGAGCCGCGTGGCGCCGAAGCCACGCCGGCACGTGTCTGAAGTTCTCGGGGTTAGGAGCCTGTATGTCGAACGGTCCGGCAAAAGTTTCACGGGAAACAACCTCGCGTGTCCCCGGAATGCTGGAAGGCAATGCCTTCGACACGGAGGACTTCAGCCGCACGCCCTTCGGAAGTATCTCCACCGCGGACACGCCGATCGCGGCGGAGGCACAACGCGCGAGTCAGGTCCTGCACCCTGGTTCGATGAACATTCCGAAGCCGCGCGAACAACGCATCATCACCATCGCCAATCAGAAGGGCGGCGTCGGTAAAACCACCACGGCGGTCAATTTCGCCGCCGCTCTCGCATTGCAGGGAATGACCGTCCTCGTCATTGATCTTGATCCGCAGGGCAATGCCAGTACCGCCCTCGGTGTCGATCATCATTCCGGCATTCCGTCCAGCTACGAACTTCTCATCGGGGAGATCCCTGTCCAGGATGCGATCCAGCAGAGTCCGCACAACGAGCGCCTGCTGTGCATTCCGGCCACAATCGACCTGGCGGGCGCCGAGATCGAACTGGTTTCCATGGTCGCTCGGGAGGGTCGCCTCAAGACGGCGATTCAGGAGGCGAATCTGGCCGGTTACGAGATCGACTACGTGATGATCGACTGCCCGCCTTCGCTCGGCCTGCTGACGGTCAACGCCATGGTTGCCGCGAAAGAGGTCCTTATCCCGATCCAGTGTGAGTACTACGCACTGGAAGGTGTGGGACAGCTGCTGCGCAATATCGGCCTGGTCCAGTCACACCTCAATCCCGAACTGCACGTCTCGACCGTGGTCCTCACGATGTATGACGGCCGCACCAAACTGGCCGATCAAGTCGCCGAGGAAGTTCGCGGGCACTTCGGTGATGTGGTGCTGCGATCGGTCATTCCACGCAGTGTGAAGGTCTCCGAGGCGCCGGGCTACGGTATGACGGTTCTCGATTACGACCCCGGTTCTCGTGGTGCCATGAGCTATCTGGATGCCGGTCGGGAAATGGCGGCTCGCGCCGTCGGTGCGACCTATGCGCCAGGTCTGGTGGCGGCCACGCCGGTCGCCGAGGATGGCGATGTGAATGAGGAAAGGGGCCGATAAGCCGATGAGTCAGGCGAAGAAGGGTGGACTAGGGCGCGGGCTGGCCGCGCTCATCCCGACCGGTCCCGCCGAGGTGCAGGGACTCGGGAGTGCCGCGGCGAACGCCGTCATCGGCCTTGATCCGATCGGACCACATCCTGCGGAGGCATATCTGCACCGGGTCCCCGATCCGGCTGCCGACTCCGATGCCGGGGCCGTCTACCGCGAGATCCCGGCTGAGGAGATTCAGCCCAATCCGAAGCAGCCGCGTCAGGTCTTCGAACAGGATGCGCTCGACGAGCTGATCCACTCGATCCGCGAATTCGGCTTGATGCAGCCGATCGTGGTGCGCGCACTCAGTCAGCCCGCCAAGACCGAGTCCGGCTCCCCCGCTCGCTATCAGATCGTCATGGGTGAGCGTCGCTGGCGGGCCTGCCAGGACGCCGGGCTGGCAACGATTCCGGCGATCGTCCGGGAAACCACCGACGATGCCATGCTGCGCGACGCGTTGTTGGAGAACATCCACCGCGTACAGCTCAATCCTCTGGAAGAGGCGGCCGCCTATCAGCAGCTGCTCGAGGAATTCGACGTCACCCACGAGGAGCTGGCGAATCGGATCGGCCGATCCCGACCGGTCGTCACCAATATGATCCGTCTGCTCAAGCTGCCGATCCCGGTGCAGCGGCGAGTTGCGGCCGGAGTCCTGTCGGCAGGGCACGCCCGTGCCTTGCTGGGGCTGGATGCCGGTGCCGAGGCGCAGGAGAAGCTGGCGGAGCGGATCGTCGCGGAAGGGCTTTCGGTCCGTGCGACCGAAGAGGCGGTGACGCTGGCGAACCGGTATCCGGAGCAGGAGCGCAAGCCCGCCCCCGAGCGCAAACCCGTCTATGCCCCTGGCTTGGATCGTCTGGCCGAGCGCTTGGCCGATTCGTTCGATACCCGCGTCACCGTGAGCATGGGTAAGAAGAAGGGCAAGATCACCGTCGAGTTCGGTGACCTCGCCGATCTCGAACGCATCGTGACATTGATGGAAAAGCAACAGCAGTAGCCCTGACACCGTAAAAATGCGGGCGAAAATCCATGAGCACCCGATGACTATTGCCCTTGCGCCGAAACGTCACTGTGACGGCGTATGTCATCGAGCGCAGTGACGGAAATGAGGCGGTTCGTGTTGATCGCTTATTCTTGCTGGCGAGTAGATATTGATGCCACGTGAGTGTGGATGAATCCGATAGCTGGAGGCTGAGCAGAGCGGTGTCGACCAGCGTGACCGCACTGACCCTCGGCGGACTCGACAAACTCCCGGCACACGCGCGCCGATGCGTGTTCTGGGAGATCGACCCCGCCGTGGCGGAAGACTCGCGCGAATTCAGCGATCCGGTCTTCGAGAAGGAGGCATGGCTGTCCACGGTCATGCTCGAATGGGGTTCGTGCGGCCAGGTCGCGCTCGTCGACGGCCAGCCGGCCGGATGTGCGCTGTACTCACCGCCGAGTGTGGTGCCGCGGGCGGGCCTGTTCCCCACCTCACCGGTGAGCCCGGACGCGGTCCTGCTGACCACGCTGCGCGCCGAATTCCCTTACCAGGACACCGGAGTCGCCCACCGGCTCATGCAGGCCGTGGTGGCCGATCTGATGCGTCGAGGCGTGCGCGCGATCGAGGCTTTCGGTATTCGCAAGGATCCGGCCGCCACGGTGCTGCCCACCCGCTCGATCAGCTCGATGCTGCTGATGGAGCGGATCGACACCCCCGCCACCGGAATCCCTTCGGCCGGAACACCCTCGGCCTCCCGGGCCAACGGCGCCTGCTCCCCCGAGGGCTGCATGATCGATGCCGAATTCCTCGAGGATGTCGGATTCTCGGTCGTCGCTCCCCACCAGCGCTTTCCTCGCCTGCGCCTCGAACTCGACAGCGACCACCTCTGGAAAGAGGACGTCGAGCGTGCCCTCGACCAACTCCTGGCCGCCGCGGCAGCGACCCCGACTCCGACCCGAGTCGGCTGCCGATAGCAGATCCCCGGACACGTACGGCCGCAAGACCGTACCTGTCCGGAGTTGACTCGTAAGCCCGCCCAACTCGATAGCACGCTGGCTGCCTATTGCTCACTGAACTCGCGCCGTAGGTCGCGCACGTCCTCGTCGCCACACCGTCGACAATGGAACTTTCGAGGTAAGCCGTGAAGCTCAGGCCCGGCCTTGTATCCGCCGGCCGCCGCGGTAGCGCATCTACCAGAGGGATACCTCGCTACTCACGGCAGGTCCGAAGTATCAGGCCCTCCCAGGGGCCTTCTCACCCTGCCCCGAGGCACCGCCGATCACCAAGCACCTGGGCAGCTAATGGGGGTGGATCGGCGAGCCTCGGACGGCGGGTGGACGTGCCCAACCGCAGCCCGGCAATGCAACTTTGGTGGCACCTACTGAACCGCGGTCCACGCAACGCCTGATTTCGTGAGGACATGGGTAATTCAATGAACACGCCCAGAAAGTCACCCGGCTACCGAACCGTCGGCCCCATACAAGAGTCTCCCCGCACTTGACGACACGCTGAAGTCCCGGGGAGGCGGATCAGCTCTACGTGGAATCCGCCGCGGCCAGCTCTTCGGCGAGGAGTTCGGCGAAAGTGTAGGTGCCGGTGGGCTGGTCGTCCTGGCCGAGCAGGTACAGGCGTTTCACGGAGATGAGGATGGCCTCGGCGATCACATCGCGCATCCGGGGGTTGGTCAGGACCGCCGCGTCGTAATCGTTGGTGAGGTAGCCGATGTCGACCTGAACGGTCGGCATCTTGGTGAGGCGCAGCAGGTCCCAGGTGCGTGAATGGGTGCGGCAGTCCTGCAGCGATGTCCGGGCAACGATTTCGCGCTGGATGAATCCGGCCAGCACCTGGCCGATCATCGACACCGAACCGTGCGAATTGCCGAAATGGAAGCTGGCCACACCGCTGGCGAGGGAGCTGGGATTCGTCGCGCAACGCAGCGAGATCATCAGATCCGCATCGAAGGTGTTGGAGATCTCGGCACGTTCGGCGTCGGTCGGATTGGCGCCCCACGGCCTGGACAGGAACGTCTCCATACCGGTCGCGGCCATCCGGCCCTCGAGTCGACTTGCCAAGTCCCAGAGGATCTCCGACTCGTAGACGTCACCGAATTCGGTGGGCACGGTGACACCCTTGTCGGGACCGCCCATCCCCGGATCGATGACGATCCGCTTACCGGTCAACTGCGGGCCGGCTCGGTGCACGACCTCTTCCTCCGCGATTCGGTGCGGATTGCCGCCGGTGACGCGGGCGCCCAGCAGATCCAGCGAACGCAGCGTGTCCGGACCGCAGATGCCGTCCGCCGAAAGGCCGATCTCGCGCTGGAACGCGGTCAGCGCGTCATGTGTCTGCGGACCGAAATAGCCGTCGACGCGATGCACGTAGAAGCCCAGATCCTGCAAACGACGCTGGAGTGTGGCCACATCGTCGCCGTACAGCGGGGCGGAGAGTTGGTAGATCAGGGTGCGTGCGCCGAGGCGGTAGGACGCCTCCTTGAGCGCGCGATAGGTGGCCGGGCCTACGACCCCGTCGACGAGCAGACCGCGATGCTGCTGAAAGGCACGCACAGCGGAATCGAGATCGTGGTCGAAGACGCCGTCCGTCTCTTTCCAGAATTCACCGTGGCCGTCGGAACGGTCCGCTCCGTGCGGATGCATATGGAGGAAACCGAGACTTGCGAGGGTGCTCCGAACCTCTGTTACGGCTGGACCGGTATCGCCGTGACGAAGTCGGTGCATGCGTGAGAGCCCTTTCCTTCCGCCAACCCGGGTACCCATTTCTGGGACCGTCCACTCCCGAAGCTCTTTCGAGGGTGTGCCAGGGCGCGATCCCCTTGGGGCACACGTCCGGAACGTCGGTCGATTGTCTCAGACCCGGACCGAATTTCTGCAATTCTGGCGAGTGCAGAGATCCTACCCCGGAGGTGGCGCGTCTTTGCGTAACCACGGAGTCTCGCTGACCGTGCGAACAGTACACACCACCAGCGGACGGCGACGAAATCCTAACCCGCGCCGCCGCCGCTGTGAGGCGAATGATTGTCAGATGACGCCGTCGAGCTCTCGCAACAGCGCGGCCTTGCCCTTGGCGCCGACGATCCGCTTGATCTCCTTACCCTCGGAGAACAGGATCATCGTGGGCAGCGACATGATTCCGTAGTCCCGCGAAGTGGTCGGGTTGGCGTCGGCGTCCACCTTGGCGATGGTCAGCTTGTCGCTGTGCGTTGCCGCGATCTCCTCCAGCACCGGGGCGACCATCTTGCACGGGCCGCACCAGTCCGCCCAGAAATCGACCAGAACGGGCTTGGTGCTGCCGAGCACATCCTGGGCGAAAGTGGCGTCGACGACTGTCTTCGTGGCATCGGACATCGTGATGAACTCCTCGAGCGGTGAATCAGTTGGCGGAGACTTCGACCGGCTTGTCGGCGTTGTCGAGCGTGTTGCTGGTGATATCGCCCTGTTCGGCGAGCCAGCGCTCGGCGTCGATCGCCGCGCGGCAGCCGGTGCCGGCCGCGGTGATGGCCTGCCGGTAGGTGTGGTCGACCAGATCGCCCGCGGCGAATACACCGGGCAGCGAGGTGTAGGTGTTCGGGTCGTTGACCAGCACATAGCCTTCGGGGTCGAGATCGACCTGGTCGCGGACCAATTCGCTGCGCGGGTCGTGGCCGATCGCGACGAACAGACCGGTCGCGGCCAGTTCGGAGGTCTCGCCGGTGCGCGTGTCGCGCAGGGTCAGGCCGGTGACGCTGTTCTCGCCGTGCACCTGCGTGACCTCGGAGTTGAGTACGAAGCGGATCTTCTCGTTCGCACGGGCACGTTCGAGCATGATGCGCGAGGCTCGAAACTCCTCGCGGCGGTGCACGATCGTGACGCTGGAGGCGAATTTCGTGAGGAAGGTCGCCTCCTCCATGGCCGAGTCGCCGCCGCCGACCACGACGATGTCCTGACCCTTGAAGAAGAATCCGTCACAGGTGGCACAGGCGCTCACGCCACGGCCCAGCAGTTGCTGCTCGCCCGGAACGTCGAGGTAGCGCGCCGCCGAGCCCATGGCCAGGATGACCGCGTAGGCCTCGTAGGTCTCACCGCCGACGGTGACCTTCTTGATCGGCCCGGACAGGTCCAGCGCCTCGACGTCCTCGGTGCGGATGTCCGCGCCGAAACGCTTGGCCTGCTCACGCATCTCGTCCATGAGGTCGGGGCCCATGATGCCTTCGCGGAAGCCCGGGAAGTTCTCCACCTCGGTCGTCGTCATCAGCGCGCCGCCGAACTGGGTGCCCTCGAACAGCAACGGCTCGAGTTCGGCGCGCGCGGCGTAGACCGCGGCGGTATAGCCGGCGGGGCCGGAACCGACGATGATCAGGTCGCGTACTTGCGTGCTCATGAGGCCCTTCCGAAGAAAAAGTTTCAACAGGCGTGTGGGTCAACAACAGGGTAAACGCTGTTGTTCCCACTCCCGAACGGCCAGCGCACGGGGTGTGAGCCGGACCGCACCGCGCGGTGTTCGGCGGATATCGCTCAGCCGATGTCCTGAGTCACCAGTACGTGCGGGTTGCCCGGGCCGCAGTCCCTGCCGACGATGAGGGCGGTGATCTTCGGCGAATTCGGACCGGTGAGCAGTATCAGCACCGCAGGCTGGCCGCGGTACGTGGCATTCATCGCGCCGAGTATCGACCTGTCCAGACCGGCCGCGCTGACGCAGCCGACCAGCGCGGCGTGATCAGCGAGCGGGCCGCTCAGATCCCGGCGGCCCATCGCGCCGAGCAGTTGGGAGACCGGGAGATCGTCGGAAATCTCGACATTATCGCTGGAATGCTGGGTGGGTAGTGCGGACGGCGGGCTCTGCTGACTGCGCAGGGAATCCACCGTGATCAGGGATCCGGCCACGATGACGATGGCAGCGGCCGCCGCGGCGAGCCAGCGCCAGCGTGGCCGGTCGGCCCGCAAGGGAATCGGATCGCCGGAGGGTGCGGTGTCGTCGGCCGCGGGGTGCTCGGCGTCCAGAAGGGGCAGGGGATGCGTTCTCGGCGGTTCCTGGGCCGGGCGGGCCACAGGCAGGCGGTGCACGGTGGCGACGTGCTCGGTCGGGCCGGGATCCGGTGCGGGTGACTCGGCGGAACCGCAGGAGAGCTGATCGAGCAGTGCGTCCAAGCGCGCGGTGACCTGGGTGGGCATCGGATGCAGAATCGCGGGCTCCTGGCCCAGATTCCGCAATTCGGTGGTGACATCGTCGAGCGAGCGCAGGAATCGCAAGGCTTCCGGGTCGCGCCGGACCTGCGGCCAGAGCTGATCGGACAGATCGGGGGCGACATTGTCGGCGTGCAAATCGGCCAGCAAATCCGTGGAGAAGGGAGGTCGCGGAGCTGAGCGGGCCGCCATCGAACCTCCTGGATCGTCCGAACCGCTCACCCCGGCTCGGCGCCGATGCTCGGCGGCTTCGCCCTTGTCATCCATCGCCTCTCCGGGGTGGGCCGTGTGAAAAATGTGGTACTCGCCGCGCCGTCACCGACGGAGCCTGCCAGTTGACGGGATTTTGCCCGTCACTAGTAATGACGCATCTCGACTACATCCGGTTCCCAGGATTCCGCAGGAATTCCAACTCCTGTTGGAGTCGCTTGCGGCCGCGGGCGCACCGGCTCTTGATCGTCCCCTCGGCGACGCCCAGCAACTGCGCCGCTTCCGCCACGCTATACCCTTCCATATCGATCGCGACCAGTGCCGCCCGCTGATCGTCGGGCAGCCGCATCAGTGCGCTGTCGACCAGCATCGATACCTCGAGCCGGGCGATGTCGTCGCGTTCCACGACGGGTTCGGCGACGCTCTCGTCCGACAGTGACACGCTGTACCGGGACTTGTTGCGCCGCATACGATCCAGGCAGGCGTTGACCACGATCCGATGCAGCCAACTGCGTACTTCCGCATCACCGCGGAACCGCGCGGCATTGCGATGTGCGGACCACAGGGCATCCTGCAGCGAATCAGCCGCATCTTCCTGGATCCGGCAGGTGCGCACGGCCAATTGCCACAGGTGGTTGTAGTGGCGGCGAAAAAGTACGCCGAAAGCATCACGATCGCCCGCGACATGGGCGTCCAGGAGTTCGACATCGGTGGCCGCGTCCGGATCGATCGGGCGCCTACCTACAGCGGACGCCTCCGACGTCCCCCCGCTGGATCGCTCGATCGCTTCAAACGGCAACACATACCCCTCGGTACAGCGCTCTCGACGGCACGATGCCCTGTCTCGGACATCTGCCCATACCGCTCGTCCAGGACCGCGACGTCAGATCCCGGGAAGCTCCCCTGCTGAGAGCGCGCTGAGAATCATATCGGCAGGTTCGAAGGGCAGGCAACCAGAGCGGATCAGCGCGCGGCTTCGTAGCGGATATCGGCGATCTGCGACTGGTACTGGTTGCCGGAATGGGCCAGCGAGGTGATCCAGATGAGGACGTAGCTGATCGGCTGATCGCTGTGCACGGGGATATTGGTCACGCCGTTGCCGAGCGTGACCTGGCCGATCAGCTGGGTCTGATCGAGCGTGGGCGAGGCGGTCGGCGAGGTGCGGATCTCGACGACCGTGCCCGCGCTCGGCGAATTGATGTTCACCTTGGTCAGCTTGCTCGGGCTGCCCAGGGTGGTCAGGATGCCCACACCCTTCTTCAGGGACGGGAACTGCTGGAAGTACTGGTCGGTGCGCCACATCGTGGTCGGATTGCCGTCCAGTACCGCTGAGACGTGGCTCGGATCGTCGGGGGTGCCCTCGGGAGAGAACACCGTGGCCGCGGTGAGCGGTACCGGCACCCCGGCACCGGCCGGAGCGCTGCTCGCCGGCGCCGAGGTGGCCGCGTTGGCGGGGGCCGGGGCCACCGCGGCCGTGGTCAGACCGAGTTTGCGCTGGTCGTCCAGGGGTGCATTGGAGGTGGGCGGCGCGAAGACGCTCAGCAACCACCAGATGATCACCCCGACCACCAGTGCCGCGAGCACACCCAACCCGACCAGGATCCACATCATCCGCTGCGAGCGTTCCTTCTCCGCGGCAAGCAGTTCCGGATCGGCCAGCGATTCGTCGGGCAGTGCCTGTGCACGCTGACCCAGCCGCAGCACCGGGATGAAATCGGTCTTCTGATCCACCACCGAGGCCTGCTCGAGCACGTGCTGAACCGTCGCGGCGGTACGCACACCCTTGTTCGACTCCAGTGAGCGCACCGCCACCGCGGAGATCTCGAACGGGGTCTCCGGGCGGATCTGCCGCGGCTCGACAGGCGAGCCGTCGGGACCGGAATCGGCCGGCCTCAGCCCGCCCACGGTGGCGGCCGTACCGGTCACCCCACCGGCGCGGATCGGCCAGCGCGCGGTGATCAGCGCGTACAGCATCGCGCCCAGACCGCGGACGTCGGACTGCGCGTCCGAATCGCCGAGCGTGCCGGGGAAGGCCAGTACCGCATCGCCGGACGCGCTGATCCGCACCCGATCCGGATGGTCGATCGACAGCGAACCACCGCCGCGGTGGGCCAGTTCCGCCGCCGCTGCCAGGGCGCGGACCGCACGCGCCGCGCCGATCGGCGAGGGCCTGGTCTCGGCCATTTCGCGCAGCGACCGTCCGGGAGTCCACTCGGCCACCACGATGCCGCCGGAGCTACCGCGCACCACGTCCAGGACGCGGGCCAGGCCCGGGGAGTTGATCCGGCCGAGTCGCAAGGTGCGGGACAGGATGGCCTGCGGGCCGTCGTGCCCGGAGTTGTCGGCGGCCTTCTGATCGGCGTCCACGAAGGTCAACGCGACCTCGCGGTCCAGCTTCACATCCAACGCCTGCCAGAACCGCAGACCGCGGGCGCCGCCGCAGTCGGCCAGCAGCCGGTAGCGGCCACCGGCCACCGAGGCGCCCGGGATCAGCTTCGGACCGCGCTGCGACCGTTTGGTCGGCGATTCGATGCGCATCGGCGGCATCTCGGGGGAACCCACTGGCAGCATGCCGGTGTCGTAGGTCGGATCGTGTGGCGGTTCGTCCCGCGCATGCCCGTCGTCTGCGGAATCGGCAGCAGTCTCGCTGAAGTTCTGCGCCTCGGCCGATTCCGTCCGCTCACCCGGAACATCCGGGGGAACCTCACCGGGCACGACGTCCTCGGTGCGCACCGCGCTCACTGCGGTGGCATCGGCTTGCGCGGCAGGGACGCCGCCCGCCGCATCGTCGCTCACCCTCGTTCCTCCTTCGCCCTGGTGTGTCGAAGTCCCATATGCCAACGACGCACCCGGCCCATCGTCGACCCGGCCGAGCCCGGAGGGCGCGAGAGATGCGGCATTCGCATCTCCGCGATCGCCGGGACCGGCATTTGCGTTTCTCTGCCGAACAGGGTACGGGAACTCACCCCCGCCGGTACGGTCAACCGCTTCTGGTCGGATGACCGGTAGGACCATGGTCTGCGCATCGGTATAGGGGTCGTACCGGTAGTAGTACGGCTGCGCGAGTTCGGGCCTGGGCAGCAGGGTGGTCTCGTGTTCGTCGCCCGCGGGGCTCTCGAAACCGAGGTCGGGCGCGGGCGGAGTGAAGCCGAGCTTGCGGGAGATCGCAACCGTGATGGCGACGATTTCCGGAATGCCGACCAGACGCATCAACCCGAAGGCGACGCCGAACATAACGATTCCATCGATCCCGACCCGGATCAGTGCGCCGATCCCGTGATGCAGCCGCGGCAGCCCCAGGAGTTGATCGATGATCAGGGTGACGGCGGCCCCGGCGACCGAGGCGAGGACCACGCGGGTCACCGTTCGCCCGACGTTCGACATCCGTAGATCGCCCAGGCTCTGATGCAGCAGCCAGCCGCCGATGACCGCGCCCGCGAGGAAGCCGAGTCCGGTGGCCATGCTCAGCGCCATCACGACGTGCTCCGGGGATACGACGAACGGCGCGATCACGCACACCAGGATCTTCACCGCGGTGATGCCCAGGATGATCCACGTCGGGGTCCACGCCTGCTCGCGGGCGTAGAAGACGCGCAGGTGGATCAGCACCAGCGCGTACGGGATCAGGGTGAACGCGGACCAGCTGACCGCCTCGCCGAGCCGATGCGCGTTGTCGTGACCGAAATGGCCGTATCCGTACAGCACTTCGCCGACCTGCGGACCGGCCACGGTCAGGAACAGCACCACCGGGACCAGGGCGATCATGGTCAAACGGGTCGCGGCGCCGAGATCATCGACCACGGCGGGGGTGTCGTCGTCGGCGGCGTTGCGACTCAGCCGAGGCATGATCGCGGTGAGCACGGTGACGCCCAGTACGCCGTAGGGCAGCTGCAACAGCAGCCACGCCTGGTTGACGATGGCCGGGCCGGCCACATCCCAGTGCGAGGAGACGCGGGTGGCGAAGACGAATCCGGCCTGGCTGATCAACACGTACAGAACGACGGCGGCGGCCATGCCGCCGAACTGCTTGAGCCGGGCGTCCATGCCCCACAGCGGCCGCAGATCGATACCGGTTCGGCGGATCGCCGGAACCATGCTCGCGACCTGCACGAAGACGCCGAAGGTTATACCGCAGCCGAGCAACAGCAGTTTCGGCTGGCCCATCCGGACCGGGTCCAGGGAGATCTCGCCGGGCAGCAGCACGTACAGACCCAGGACGAGCAGGGTGGTGATGTTGTTCAGCACCGGCGCCCAGGCGCCCGGTTTGAAGATCTCGTGGGTGTTGAGCACCGCCATCAACAGCGAGGACATGCCGTAGAACAGCACGGCCGGGATCAGCAGATAGGCCAGTGCGGTGGTCAGTCCGGTACTGACCTTGCCGTCGTGGGTGAGGAACAGATATCTGGTCAGGACCGGGGCCAGCGCGGTACACACCAGCGCCGCACTCCCCAGCAGCACCGCGGCCGTGGTGAACAGCCGTCGGATGAACGCCGCGCCCTGATCGGGATCCTCTTTCTGCGCGCGCACGAGGGTCGGGACCACGAAGGCGGTCAGCACCGCGCCGAGGACCAGCTGCTCGATCATCGTCGGGATCTGGCTGGAAACGGTGTACGCACTGGCGACCGCCGGACCGAGGGCCATGAGCACCATCGCCTGCTTGCCGAAGCCGGTGATGCGGCTCATCAGCGTGGCGATCGCGATCGAACCGCTGGCACTGAGCAGCCGCGAATTCGCGCTCGCGGGTTTGACCTCGGTCTGCTGTGCGGTCGCGGCCGGCCCGGACCGCTCGTCGCGGGCGGGCACGCGTTGCGGTCCCGGCCGCGAGTCCACCGCCGCGCGGCGCCTGGGCTGTTGTCCGGGCGCGGACTGCGGTCCGGCGGCGGTCCGGCGGCCCCGCGTTCCGGGTTGCGTACCCGGTCCGGGGCGTGGTCCGTTGCCCTCGGGCTCGCCGGCTGGAGTCTGCCGGATCGGTCCGCTCGCCGGTCCGGGCGGCCTGCCCTGTGGCGGGACACGACGGCGGGCGCCGGTGGGCGGTTGCTGGTCGGGCCGGGCTGGGTCCTGTGCTGTCCGGCGGATCGGTCCGCCCCGTGCCCGGCGGCCGGCTCCGCTCGGCGGTCCGGGATCGCCGGTCCGGCGGTCCGGGGGCACCTGTCTGGCGGCCCCGGTGGCCGGACGCTGATCCGGTCCGGTCTTGCGAGTCCGGCGGGGCGCCTCGTCCTCTGGCAGCCGGCCGTCGCCGCCCGGGGGCACGCGGCGCATGGTTCCGCTGGGTGGGCGTTGGTCCGGTCCGCCGCGGCGGGCTCGCCGGGCGGTCTCCTCGGGAGGATTCCGGTCGGACGCGGCGGGAGGTACCCGCCGCATGGTTCCGCTCGGCGGCCGTTGATCGGGCGTCCCCGGGCGTGGCCGCACCGGCTCGTCCGAGGGCAGCTGATCGGGTTCGCCCAGGGGCGCACGGCGCATGGTTCCGGTGGGTGGGCGTTGGTCCGGTCCGCCGCGGCGGGGTCGTCGAGCGGTCTCGTCCGGGGGCACCTGGCCCGGACCGGCCGGAGGCATTCGCCGGGTGGTTCCGCTGGGCGGCATCCGATCGGGCTCACCCGGAGGCACCCGGCGCAATGTCCCGCTGGGCGGGCGCTGGTCGGGAGTGCCGGGTGGCACCCGGCGCGGTGCTCCGTTGGAGGGCATCCGATCCGGATCGCGCGGGGGGACCCGGCGCATGGTTCCGCTGGGGGGACGCTGATCCGGACCGGGCGGCATGCCGTCCGGCGAGTCGCGGCGGTCCGCACCGTTCGGCGGGGTCCGGCGCATGGCTCCGCTCGGCGGCATCTGGTCCGGGGGCCGACGGTCCGGCGGGACGCGGCGCACGGTTCCGGCGGGCGGCAACTGCTCCGGTCCGCGCGGGTCGGCCTGCGAAACCTGGGGAATGGGTCCGGTCAGCGGTACCCGCAGCGGCGGGGTCTGCGGCTGCGGTGGGGTCGGCGCCTCCGGCTCGCCGAACTGGTCCGGTGCGGCGGTCCCCCGCTCCCACGGCGCGGCAGGCGGTCGCCGCCGGAGCGAATTGTCTCCGGCCGGATCCATGCGGCGAGGGTCGTCATATTCACTCATCGGACCCCCGGCGCCGGGCGGACGGGCCCGGACGCGTCGGCGAACTGGCTCGGGCACGACGGGACACCCCGAGCGGGCGCGCCGTATCCGGCCCCGTCCGCTCGATCACTGAACTGGATCATGGTGTCTCCTGTCGCTGCAGGACCCGCGTCCGCGCACGCAGGTACCTGTTCAGCCTGCGTCGTTTCCCCGGGTCCAACCCCTCGTCGGCCGGATCGGGCTGTCCCCGGAAGCGGCGCCACAAACGACGACCGGCCAACAGGAACAGCAGTGCACCGGCACATGCGGTAATTATCGCCAACGCTGAACCGTATGCGTTGGACCGTACCTTGACCGAGGTGGCGTTGCCGAGCGCGATCCCGTCGGGTGTGGTAATGGAGATCGGAATCGTCAAGCTTCGGCTGTCACTGACCTTCGTCGGAATCTGGAACGATCGCGTGCCCTCCGCGGGCAAGGTCTGCTCGCCGATATCGGTGATATCGGTGCCCGACGGGACCCCGATCTTGAACCGGATCCGGGCCGCGACGGGCAGTTCGTTGCGAGCGACGAGCAGTAGCGGACTCTGCTCCGAGGCCAGCGTGTACACCCCGCCGGGTGGCAGCACACTGACCGACCGGAACAGCCCGTTCAACGCGGTGGTGGTCTGATCGAGACGGCGTTGCGCGGCGGTGTCGGCCTGCGAACCGGTGCTGGTCCGATCGGACAGCGACAACGAACGCACGAGATCATCTCGCAGCGGGGTCAGGAAGTTGGTCGGCGTCGGTTCCTGCTGCGGCACCTCGACCAGGGTGTTCATCAGATCGGTGATCCGGCCGGCCTGCTGCTGGACCGGTGCGACGAACGCACCGGGCACCCCGTCGGCGGGCGCGCCGGCGGAACGACTCACCTCGTACGGATGCGAATCCGCTTGTACCGCAAGCAGATCCTGGAACGACCGCGCCGTCGCCAGGCCGCTGTGGATCAGTGTCCGCAACTGGGTGAGCAGTGTGGAGGCCTCGTCGCGGTTGGCGCCCCACTGCTGCGGCGGCACGAGCAGTTGTGAGCGCGGCCGATTCGGCTGCGGATTGAGCGCGGTCCAGGTCATCGCTCCGAGCGCGTCCTGTAGACGTGCGGTCCGGGAATCCTTGGCCACGTCGTAACGCACGTTCTCGGGTGTGAACGCGGGCGTCGGCGGATTCGATCCGACCGCGGCCAGTGCGGTGGCGGGCCAGATGTCGAAGGTGGACACCTTGATTCCCGGATCGGGCGTGCTGGCGGAGGTTCCGTTCGACGGCGCGGCGGGGGGCGTCGGGCCCGGCAGACGCACCGTCGACGGAGCGGTGATGCTCGAGCTCGCCGATACCGTCGTCGCGTTGTGCGTCGAGGAGGCGGAACTGCCGGATGTCCCGGCGGGGGCGACGGCGTTGTCGGCCAGGACCGCGGAGGTGAAACCGTGCTGGCCGAGCATCGTCGCGGCGTCCGAGTCGATGCTGCCGGATTCGGGCAGGCTCACCCCGTGCACCGACTTGATCGACAGGATCTGGTCGACCAGCTCGTCGGGAGCGGAGATCGCGCGGGAGGTGACTGCCGAATCGTGCACGGCGGCCAGGGCGGACAGGTCGACCTGGGCGAACGGCAGGCTGACGGTGCACATCGCCGGAGCCAGCGCGCGCAACCGGTTCAGCCACGCCTTGGCGGCCTCGGTGCCGGTGCCGTCGCGGGTCGGGCCGTCGGGGTCGGACGGACTGGCCAGCACCCGGTATCCGGTCGTCATATCCGAGACGGTGAGCAGCAGGTCGGGATCGACGGCCAGGCACAGGGCATTCGCGATATCGGTCCCGGTACCGGCCGAATCGGGGTGGACCGCCGATTCCAGCGCGCCGAGCAGTTGGTCGAGGCGTCCGCCGGTGGCCAGCTCGCCGGCCAGTTCGTCATCGGTGAGCAGAGCCTTGCCGTTGACCGAGCCGGGGATTCCGGCGACCAGTCGCGGCCGGTCGGCCAGCGGCCACAGCATGGTGGTCGCGACGGGTGCATCGGCCGGGGCCGGAACGGTTTGGCCGGACTTGGCATCCGAATCACCCGTCGGTGCGGGCAGACCCAGCACTGGGAGCAGGAAACGCGCGTCGTCCAGACGGGCCTGACCGCCGTAGGCAGGCATCCCGTTGACGTTCAGCAGCAGCGGGTACACCCCGGGCGAGGTGATGTCCAGCGATGCGGTGACCGGCGCACTTCCCGGCGTGCCCTTACTGCCCGCGCGCACGCCCACCCGCAGGGTGAACTGCTTGCGCTGTCCGGGACTCAGTCTCTTCGCGACGTCCACGAACGGCGTGTCGATCGGATAGCTGGACTGATCCAGCCGCAGCGCCGAACGCAGCCCGCGCGGATCGGTGATCGCACCGGCGCGCTGGGTCCGCAGCTCGATGTCGTCCACCACTCGATCGCCGATATTGGTGACCGTCCCGGTGATGGCGACCACGGAATCACTGCTGGTGGTGACCGTGTTCGGGGATACCGAGTCGAGGGTCAGCTTGAGGAATTTCGGCGTCGAGGAGGAATCGCCGACGCCCGACGGTTCCGCGGCGGCCGGGCCGGTCAGCGCGATGTTCAGCACGGCGAGGGCCAGGACGGCGATACTCGCCGCCCAGCGGTGTCGCGACAGTGTCCGCGCCCGCGCCTGCGGGGCGTCGATGAGCTGGCTCATTGACGCCTCCGACCCGCATGCGTCATTGTTTGCCGTTCTCCATCCGGTCGATCAGGCGGTTCGCGACCTCCGCCAGCCGGCGCTCATCGGCGTACGCCAGCCGGGAATCAAGGTCGGTGAGCGGAACCCAGGCAACCTGGGTGACTTCTATATCGGCGTCGGACAACTCGCCGCCGACCGAGCGCATCAGATAGTGGTGCACCGTCTTGTGTACCCGGCGGCCCTCGGTGACGAACCAGTAATCGATGCTGCCGAGTTCGGCGACGACCAGGCCGCTTATCCCGGTTTCCTCGGCCACCTCACGCACCGCGGTCTGCTCGGCGGTCTCGCCCTGTTCGATATGTCCCTTCGGCAGCGACCACAGCAGCCGCCCGCGCCGGTCGGTGCGGCCGATCAGAGCGGCGAAACGTTGGTCGTGAGGGCCGTCCAACCCGTCCACGACCAACCCGCCCGCGGAGGTTTCGCGCACAGTGCGCATCCTCGGGTTGGCCGCATTACCGGCCGAACCGCGGCGCCGGGGTTGGCGGCGTCGACTGTTCGCGCGATCGGCCGGAGACACCCGGTCAGTCTAGCTGTGCGGGATTGTCCGTTACCGCATCGCTCCGGCGCGGTCGCGGCCCGTGCGGCTCGCCGTCGAAGGGCCGCGAACCCCGCTGTGGTTGTGTTGGCGGATGGATTCCGAGGTGTTCCGCGACGAGTGGACGGCGCTCGCACGATGAGGGGGGTACTGGTCACGGGTGCGTCCCGAGGCATCGGCCGGGCCATCGCCACGACGTTCGCCGAGGGCGGCGATCGGGTGGCGGTGCAGTACGCCGTCCGGCGCGCGGACGCCGAGGAGACGTTGCGGCAACTGCCCGGCAGTGGGCACACGCTGATCGAGGGTGATCTCGGCGAACCCGGCACCGGCGAACGGATCGTGGCCGAGGCCGTGGCGGCGCTCGGCGGCATCGACGTCCTGATCAACAATGCCGCCGTCGCACCGGCGGACAGCACCCGTCATCCGGTCGCCGATGTCCCGCTGCACACCTGGCAGCAGATCTGGCGACGCATGCTGGACGTCAACGTGCTGGGCTCGGCCGAGGTGACCTGGGCGGTGGCCCGGCACCTGATCGGCCGCGGCGTCGGCGGGAGCATCGTGAACATCGGATCGCGCGGCGCGTTCTGCGGTGAACCCGAATTTCCCGCCTATGGAGCGAGCAAGGCCGCCCTGCACGCGTTCGGACAGTCGATGGCCCTCGCGCTGGCGCCGCACGACATCGTCGTGACATCGGTGGCCCCGGGCTTCGTCGCCACCGAACGCCAGACCGCCAAACTCGCCGGCCCCGACGGCGATCGGATCCGCGGCCAGAGCCCGTTCGGCCGGGTCGGCACTCCGGAGGAGATCGCCGCGGCCGTCCGCTTTCTCGCGTCGCCGGCCGCGGCCTGGGCCTCGGGCACCATCGTCGACCTCAACGGCGCATCGTATCTACGCAGCTGAAAGGCCACCCATGTCTCCCGTCGCCCTGGCCGTGCGCCATCTCGCTTTCGAGGATCTCGGGCTGCTCGATCCCCTGCTGCGCGATCGGGGCTACGCCGTGCGCTATCTGGATGTCGCGACCGAAGGCATCGACGCCGAGGCGGTGATCGACGCCGATCTGCTGGTCGTGCTCGGCGGCCCGGTCGGCGTCAATGACATCGATCGCTATCCGGTCCTGAACGACGAACTCACCGCACTGCGGGCCCGGCTGAGTACGCGCGGACCCACGATCGGGATCTGTCTGGGCGCACAACTGCTCGCCCGCGTGCTCGGGGCCGCGGTCGTCCCGGGGGCGACCACGGAGATCGGCTACGCCCCGCTCGACCTCAGCCCCGACGGGCTGAACTCGCCCCTGCGCCACCTCGCCGGAATTCCCGTCCTGCACTGGCACAACGACTGTCTGGAACTGCCCGACGGCGCCCGTAACCTCGCGGCCACCGCGCAGTGCCCGAATCAGGCGTTCGTCGTCGAGAATCACGTCCTCGGACTCCAATTCCACCTGGAGACCGATCACCGCGACATCGAACACTGGCTCTGGGGCCACGCCGGGGCGCTCGCCGCCGCGGATATCGATCCGCGCATTCTGCGGCGTGATGCGGCGGCGATCGGCCCGGAGCTGGGCCGGCGCGCCGACGACGTGGTCACGCAGTGGCTGGACGAGGCCGGATGCTGATGCGGCACGGTTGTTCCCACTGAGATCCGGGACCGATCGCCGGGTCGGGGTGTGGCGCGGCGCGGCGCGCCTCGGGTGTTCTCGACGCCGCCGATGGGGTCGCGGGTTCTCCGGTCAGTAAGCTGCGTGGCTGTGGTTTCGCCGAAGTCCGAGGATGTAGCAGTGCCGGTCCCGTTATCGCCAGGGGATCGGCGCACGAGACTGCTTGCATCGGCGGCAATCACGCTGGGGCGGGTGTCGGATGTGCTGACCCCGCTCGGTGAGATGTTCGCCGCGCACGGACATCAGCTGTACCTGGTTGGCGGCAGTGTGCGCGATGCGGTGCTCGGGCGGCTGGGCACCGATCTGGACTTCACCACCGACGCACGGCCGGAGACCGTGCAGCAGATCGTGCGCGGGTGGGTCGACAACCTCTGGGACACGGGCGGTTTGGCGTTCGGCACGGTCAGCGCGGCCAAATCGGGATGGCAGCTGGAAATCACCACGTTCCGCAGCGACAGCTACGACCGGATCTCGCGCAATCCCGAGGTGACCTTCGGCGACACTCTCGAAGGCGATCTCGTCCGCCGCGATTTCACCGTGAACGCGATGGCCGTGCGGGTCGGCGCGGACGGTGGACTCGAATTCGTAGACCCGCTCGACGGTATGTCCGCGCTGCTGGCCGGTGTGCTCGATACCCCTGCCGCACCGGAGGATTCGTTCAACGACGATCCGCTGCGGATGTTGCGCGGCGCGCGTTTCGTCTCCCAGCTGGGCTTCGAACTCGCGCCGCGGGTGCGCATCGCGACCGCGATGATGGCCGACGAGATCGGCCGGATCACCGCGGAGCGGGTGCGCGCCGAACTGGACAAGCTGATCGCCGGGGAACATCCGACCGAGGGCATCGACATCATGTGCGAGACCGGGCTGGCCGAGCGGGTCCTGCCCGAGGTGCCCGCGATGAAACTCGAGATCGACGAGCACCACCAGCACAAGGACGTCTACCAGCATTCGCTGACGGTGCTGCGCCAGGCGATCGATCAGGAGCAGGGTGATCCGGACCTGGTGCTGCGCTGGGCGGCGCTGCTGCACGACGTCGGCAAACCGCCCACCAAGCGTAATGAGGCGGGCGGCGGGGTGAGCTTCCACCATCATGAGGTGGTCGGCGCGAAAATGGTGCGAAAGCGTATGCGCGCCTTGAAATATCCGAAGCAGTTCACCGAGGACGTGGCCCGTCTGGTCTATCTGCACCTGCGTTTCCACGGCTACGGCAAGGGGCAGTGGACCGATTCGGCGGTGCGCCGCTACGTCACCGACGGCGGCGACCTGCTGCCCCGCCTGCACAAACTGGTCCGCGCGGACTGCACCACCCGCAATAAGCGCCGCGCCGCCGCACTGCGCGCCACCTACGACGATCTCGAGGCGCGCATCGAACGGCTGCAGCAGCAGGAGGATCTGGCGCGGGTGCGCCCCGACCTGGACGGCAACGCCATCATGGAGTTGCTCGGTCTCGAACCGGGACCGCAGGTCGGCCGGGCGTGGCGGTATCTGAAGGAACTGCGCCTGGACCGCGGCCCGATGACGCGCGAGGAGGCCGAGACCGCGCTGCGGGAGTGGTGGAACGCGGGCGGACAGTAGGGCCCTGGAAGACGCCGCCTGGAAGACGCCGCCTAGAAGATGATCAGCGTCGTCCCCGCGACGATGGCCGAACGCATCTGCGCCAGATCGAACGATCCGGTGATCTCGGGCACGTCCACGTGGAATCGCACCAGCTCACCATCGCGTTCGGCACTGCGCACCGCGAGCTGCTTCGGCAGGTCGGTCAGCGGGATCGGGGTCACCGTGAACGCTCGCCGCGGAAACCGCACACCCATCCAACTGGCCCGCCGCACCCGCACGGTGAGCAGGTCGTTCGTCACCGACGCGTCCACCAGCGCCTGAATCCGCAGCCGCCGGTGCCGGGCGGTGATCAGTCCATCGGCGGCCACACCCAGCTTCCAGTCGAGTTGCCAGGTGTTCAGCCAGCCGATCAGCGCGGTGGTGGTGATGGTGCCGGTGATGTCTAGTTGGGTGCTGCGCACCTTCGTCGGCACGCCCGGAATCAGCCGCACACCGTGCGCGACGACGGTCATCCGCTCGATCGGATGACCGTTCCAGCGCAGGTCGCTGAGCGCGGCCCGGGTCTCGAAGTGCGCGCCGCGGCGGCGGGCCTCGAGGGTTTCCAGGGTGGCGGTCATATCGCTGCCGAGCAAAGCCGCGCTGATCACCTGACCGCCGAACCGGCTCAGGATTCCCTCACTGAGCAGCGTCATCAGCACATCGGGCAATAGCGCGGTGACCGCGCCGGAGCCCAGATCCGCGACCGGGTCGAGCCAGGCGGTGGTGAAGAAACTCCACTGATCCAACCAGCCCGGGTCCAGCAGGCGCCTGCCGAGGCCGACGGCACGCAACGGCGACCAGGATCTCGGATCGAAATAGGTGGCCATGATTGCTATGAGCGTACTGGCCGCCGGTGACATCCGGTGCTCCCAGTTGTTCACACCGACCGAGTTCGGCGCGAATGAATCCGTAGATTCGGATGATCGGCCTTGTTTTCACCGAATCTGCGGAACTATTCTTCAATGATGCCCGATCTGCGGATTCGTGACGCCGCCGAACTGCTCGGTGTCAGCGACGACACCGTGCGCCGGTGGATCGATACCGGTGCACTCGACGCGCACAAGGACGTGTCCGGACGCCTGGTGATCGACGGCGGGGATCTCGCGGCATGGGCGGTCGCCCAGGCGCGGCCGCCGCAGGTGACGCTGGGCGGGGCCAGCTCGGCTCGCAACCGGTTTCCCGGATTGGTCACCGCTGTGGTGGCCGACGGGGTGATGGCACAGGTGGAAATGCAATGTGGGCCGTTCACGGTGGTATCCCTGATGAGCAGCGAGTCGGTGCGAAGGTTGGGGCTGGAACCCGGCAGCATCGCGGTGGCCAGCGTGAAGGCGACCACAGTGGTGGTCGAAACGCCATGAGCCGTGCGCGTCGTGCGGGGGCGGTGATCACGGCCGCGGCATTGGGTGCGGCGCTGGCGGCCTGTGGTTCGAGCGATTCGGGCGGTTCGACGACCACGCTGACCGTGTTCGCCGCGGCCTCGCTCAATCGGGTGTTCGCCGAGCTGGGCGAGAAGTTCGAGTCCGAACACCCGAATACCAAGGTCAGCTTCTCCTTCGCCGGTTCCTCGGATCTGGCCGCGCAGCTGAACCAGGGCGCACCCGCGGACGTATTCGCTGCCGCGGATACCGCGAACATGCGGAAGGTGCTCGAGACCAAGCGGATCACCGCGACGCCGCGGAATTTCGCGACCAATGTGCTGACCATCGTCACTCCGCCCGGCAATCCGAAACATGTTGCCAGGCTGGCGGATCTGGCCGCACCCGATATGAAGGTCGTGGTCTGCGCGCCGCAGGTGCCGTGCGGTTCGGCGGCCGAGAAGGTCGAGGCGGCCTCGCACGTCACGCTGTCCCCGGTCAGCGAGGAATCCGACGTCACCGACGTGCTGTCCAAGGTCACCTCGGGTGATGCCGACGCCGGACTGGTCTACGTGACCGACGCGGCCGGCGCGGGAAACAAGGTCACCACCGTCTCCTTCCCGGAATCATCGGGCGCGGTCAACACCTATCCCATTGCCGCGGTTGCCGATTCGAAGCACGCCGATCTGGCCGAACAGTTCGACGAGCTGGTGACCGGTCCCGATGGGCGCGCTGCCCTGGCGAAGGCCGGATTCGGCGCGCCGTGACCGCAGGCGGGCCGCGTGATTCGACGGTGGGCAAGAGCTCGGCCTCCTGCTTGCGAGACAGATTGCGCGAGCCGGGAACCACGCGGGTGGTAGTGCCGTGAACGGGAAAGATTCGGTGGACATTGCCGAACCTGTTCGCGCCTACCTCGGCGGTACCGGTGCACGACGGGGCTGCCGCGTGAGCGTGGGGCCGGACGCGTGCGGGCGGTGTATCCGGTCGTGCTGTTCCGGATCTGTGCGAATGGTGTCGACGCGACCGGGGGTGATGTGGTGAACGCGGGCGAGCCGGTGTCGTCGAGTGGCGGTTCGGAAAATCGAGCTGTCGCCGGCGCGACCAGGCGCGGTCTGCGGGCGCTGCTGCGAGGGCCGGGGCCCGGGGTGCCGCGGTGGCTGTTGCTTCCGGCGCTGGTGGGGTTCGCGTTCGTCATCGGGCCCTTGCTGGCGTTGACGAAGGCGGTGGAATGGTCGCATTTCGGGGAGTTGGTGACCTCGGCGGCGTCACGGGACGCGTTGTGGCTGAGTCTGAGGACGGCGTTGGCCAGTACCGTGGTGTGCGTGGTGCTGGGGGTGCCGATGGCGGTGCTGCTGGCCCGGGTGCGGTGGCGGATTCTGCCGGTGTTGCGGGCGATGGTGTTGTTGCCCTTGGTGTTACCGCCGGTCGTGGGCGGTCTGTCGCTGCTGTATCTGTTCGGGCGGTACGGACTGCTGGGCAAGCGGCTCGAGGCCATGGGCATCGAGATCGCCTTCAGCACAACGGCTGTGGTGCTCGCACAGTCCTTCGTGGCGCTGCCGTTCCTGGTGATCACGCTCGAGGGAGCGATGCGCACGTCCGGTGAGCGCTATGAGCGGATCGCGGCCACCCTCGGCGCCGCGCCGACGACCGTGTGGCGGCGAATCACGGTGCCGCTGTTGCGGCCCGCCCTGATCTCCGGTTCGGTCCTGGCCTTCGCCCGCGCGCTGGGCGAATTCGGCGCGACCCTCACCTTCGCGGGCAGCCTGCAGGGCCGCACCCGCACCCTCCCCCTGGAGATCTACCTCCAGCGCGAGAACGATCCCGGCGCCGCGGTGGCACTGTCGCTGCTCCTGGTGGTGATGGCCGTGCTCATCGTGCTGGTCGCCTACCGCCGCGTCGGCATCCCGGAAGGCCGCGAATGGGCAGCGGGCCTGTGGCGTTGGGGCGGGCGAGCCGCGGTCGCGCGAGGTGGTGTGCGGTGAACGCCTCTGTGGTGAGCGACACGGCCGGGCTGGAGGTCTCTGTGCGGCTGGCGCAGCGGGGGGTTGATGTGGAGCTGGCAGTGGCGCCGGGTGAGGTGCTGGCCGTGCTGGGGCCCAACGGAGCCGGGAAGTCGACGTTGCTGGAAATCGTTGCGGGGCTGGTGCGGCCCGATGCGGGACATGTTCGGCTGGGTGGGCGGACGCTGACCGATATCGTTGCGGGCGTGGCGGTTCCGGCGCATCGGCGGCAGGTGTCGTTGCTGGCCCAGGATGCGCTGTTGTTCCCGCATCTGACGGCAGCGGCGAACGTCGCGTTCGGGCCGCGCAGCCGGGGAATGCGTTCGCGGGCCGCGGCGGCCGTGGCGCGGGAGTGGTTGCGGGCGGTCGATGCGATCGAATTCGCCGGGCGGCGGCCCGGGCAATTGTCCGGCGGGCAGGCGCAGCGGGTGGCGCTGGCGCGGGCACTGGCCGTGGAACCGCGGGTGGTGTTGCTGGACGAGCCGATGGCCGCACTCGACGTGTCCGCCGCACCCGCGATGCGCACCCTGTTGCGACGTGTACTGCGCGATGCCGAAATATCCTCCCGGCGTGCCGGTCCCGCGCCCAGCGCACTACTGGTCACCCACGATATCGTCGACGCGCTGACGCTCGCCGACCGCGTCGCGGTCGTCGAATCGGGGCATATCGTCGAACAGGGTCCGGCCGCCGAGGTGCTCTCCAGGCCGCGCAGCGCCTTCGCCGCACGGATCGCGGGCGTGAACCTGATGATCGGTACCGCGGAAGCGCGTGCATCCGAACGGGATTCGGGAACCGGGAGGGTGCGCTGCGCTGCGGACGCGATCCAGGGACGCGCCGAATCACCGTGGACGCCGGGCGGTCGGGCCGCGGCCGTATTCTCCCCCGCCGCGGTCGCGGTCTACCGGGGACGCCCGGAAGGCAGCCCGCGCAACGTTTTCCGCGTCCGCGTCGCCGAACTCACCGACCGCGGCGGCGTCGTCCGGGTACACGCCGCGGATCGCGCCGACGGCCCCGGAATGATCGCGGACCTGACGCCCGCCGCGGTCGCCGAACTCGCCCTGGTTCCCGGTGAAGAGGTGTACTTCACCGTGAAAGCCGGTGAGGTGCAGGTCTATTCATGCTGATCCGGCTGATTCAGCGTCGCGTGCATGAGGTACACGTTGTAGCTGTTCCAGGCCGATATCGTGAAGTACAGATCCTTCCCCGTCGACCACGGGTGGATGAAACCGCCGTAGGCCGTGGGGTAGTCGTTGGTGTCCACCAGCGGCACGTCATCGGTCCAGGTCCCCTGTGGCTCCCGCGCGGTGCGCAGCACGATGGCGCGCCGCAGCGAATCGAGGTACACCATCTGCCACTGACCACTGGAATCGTCGTAGCGCACGGACAATTCGCCCGCGATGCCCGGCACCAGCGGTGTGGCGAGATTTTCCTGCGACGGGGCCCAGGTCCCGTTCACCCAGTACTGATACGCGGATTTGTTGAGCACCTCGGATTTCGGCACGCGCGCCAGTCCGATGACGCCGATGCGCCCGTTGGGCGTACCGAACATGTAGACGTAGTCACCGTGCGGCACCATCGTCGCGACCTGGAACCGGCCCATGCCGAACACGTTGTTCCACTTGGCGTACTGATCCTTCACCCAGGTCTTGCCATCGTCGTCGGAGTAGGCCAGCCCGCCGTCGTTGGTCCACCACATGCCGGGGATCTTGCTCCAGTGGTTCACCGACATGTAGCTCATGTACTGCCGGTTGCCCAGGGCGAAGCCGGAGGTCGGGATGACGGTGGTCTCGAAGTTGACGATCTTGCGGCTGTCCAGCAGTTCCGCGGCGTGGCAGCGGCTGTCCTGGATCATGGTGTCGATCTTCAGCCCCTGGGACAGATCGTGATTACTGCTGTAGCCCAGCACATTACTGCGCCAGTCCTGATCGTCCCCGCCGGCTCCGCCGCCGGTCCAGCCCTTGCCGAAGCTGTCGCCGAAGACGACCGCGATCTGTCCGGGCTTGTCCTCCCACATGATGCCCAGATCGGTGCCGTCGACCTGCCAGCGCATATCGGTGCGGTTGGCCGAGCCGTGACCGGTCACCTGATCGACCAGATCCACCGAGCGCACCGTGCGCGGTGCGGGCGGTGCGGCGACCGGGCCGGGCTGGGCCGGATGCACCACCGTCGGCGGCGGCTTCTCCGGAGACGGTGTGGGGCCGCCCGGCACCGGAATCGGAATCGGCTCGATATCCGGCTTGATCCGGATATTCGGCAGGTTGAACTGGCCCGATCCGGTTCCGGACCCGGTGCCCGATCCCGTGGCCGACCCGGAATTGGCCGGCGGCGCGGGTTCTTCGGGCTTGGTGGTCATGGGCAGTACCGGCTTCGGCGGCGGTGTATCGCGAACGTCCGGACACGGATTGCGGCACGGATCGATCGGCAGCGGCGCGGGAGTGATCCGGGTGTTGTTCGGCGGCGGGCCGGGCACCGGCACCGGCGTGATCTTCGGTACCGGTACCGGAATATCGATGGTGGGCGGCAGCAGCGGTCTGGGTTCGGCATGCGGATCGGGCTCGCGCGCTCGCGGATCGTAACCGGTTTCCCCACAGGTGTTCTGGGGCGGCGGCTGCCAGGGCAGAGGTGCGGACCAGGCCGGGGCGGGTACTACCAGCGAACCGGTCAGCAGCACGCCGAACAGCGCGGATTTCGCCAGCAAGCCCACGGCCTCTCTCGGTTCTGTTCCGGGCACGGGCCGTGCCGCCATGACATCGCACGGCGAAATACTCGCCGAGTGGAGCCGGGCACAGCGCGTTAAATTTAGCGGACCGGATCAGCCCGGCGCGGATCGAATCGCCCGACGTCGGGAAATCGGGTCCGATTCGCCGGGAATCCACCGGGCAGCCCCGCTGCTACCGCGATCCGAAGGGATCGGCGCGACCGCGACGAGCGGGTCCGGCCATGATCGCCGCGACCGCGACGATTCCCACCGCGTAGCAGGCGGACCCGGCCAGCACCACACCGATCGAACGCCCGTCGGCCGGGACGACCAGCGCCGCCGCGGCGAGCGCCAGCACGAAGCTGATGTTGAATACCGTGTCCTGCAGGGCGAACACCTGGCCGCGCCAGGAGTCATCGATATCGATCTGCATGGTGGCGTCGCCGGTCAGCTTGACCGTCTGGCCGGCCAGGCCGAGCAGGAACGCACCGGCCAGCAGCAGCCGGTGTGCGGCGTCGGTATTCGCGCCGTGTGTCACGGTGATCGGTGTGACCAGGGCTGTTTGCACGACCAGTGCGGTGAGCAGACCGACGAGGACGGTCCGCGGCCGCCCGAGCCGGGGAATCACCAACGGCGCGAGGACCGCGGCGAGCAGCATTCCGGCGGCGGTGGCCGCGATCGCCACGCCGAATCCGACCAGGCCGCCGCTGAGCGAACTGCTCTCGTTCGCCGAGCGCCGCAGGACCAGGACCATGAGCAGGGTGTCCGCGCCGAACACGATCCGGTGCACGCCGATGCCGATCATCGCGATGGTGCAGTGCGCGGATTCCCACACCGCTCGCGCACCCGTTCGCAGTCCGGTCAGGATGGCCCGCACCGAACTTTCCGGCCGATCCGCGTCCTGCTCGTCGTCACCGGGGCCCAGCACATGCGGTGCGAAGCCGGCGGCACACACCGCGCCGATCACCGATCCGGAGGCACTGGCCGCCACCGCGACCGCCCCGGCCAGGTTGCCCGCACCGATCGCCCCGATGATCGCCACCGCCGCCGCGGCGCCGGCCGCCGCGCATCCGGAGGCCACCGTGGCCAGCACCGAATTCGTCGGCACCAGCCAGCGCGGTTCGAGCACCCGCGGCAGCGCCGCCGAGACGCCCGCCAGTACGAATCGGCTCACGCCCACCACCGCCAGCGCGAGCAGCAGCAGCGGCGTCTCGGCGATACCCGTCGCCAGGCCCACGCTCGCCACACCGATCAGCAAGGCGCGCAACACATTGGCCGCGAGCAGCACCACCCGCCGGTCCCAGCGGTCCAGCAGTGCGCCGGCGTACGGTCCGATCACCGAATACGGCAGCAGCAGCACCGCGAATCCGGCCGCGATGGCCGGTGGATCGGTCTGCCGTTCCGGATTGAACAGGATCGCGCCCGATAGCGCGGCCTGGAACATGCCGTCCCCGAACTGCCCGGCGAAACGCACCGCCGACAATCGCCGCACCCCCGCGCCCGACCGCCAGAGCAGTCGCAACAGATCCCGCCGCGTCGCCGGTCGACCCGGTGCGGCCGGAACGTCATCGGGGCAAGGGTCGGCCACCTCGTGAGGTTAGCCGATCGCGACACCGCGGCAGATATTCCGGGTGGACGATGCGAGAGCAGGTATTTGCCACATGGTAGCTGATACAGTGCGTGCCGGTGTGATCGCCGCATCCACCGGGCGGATGCGGGCAATGTTGTGGCACGCTGGAACTGTCTTTTCGATGCCCGGCCCGAGAGGAGGACCACGGTGTCCACACTCACGACCCCCCACATCGATGTCCACCGCGGCGGCGACCGCATGAAAACCCGTGTGGCATGGCTGGATTCGAAGCATTCGTTCTCCTTCGGCGAGCATTACGATCCGGAGAACACCCACCACGGCCTGCTGTTGGTCAACAACGAGGACGTGGTGCGTCCCGGGGAGGGTTTCGACACCCATCCGCATCGGGATATGGAGATCGTGACGTGGGTGCTGCGCGGCTCACTGGTCCACCAGGATTCGCTCGGCCACAGCGGCATCATCTATCCCGGCCTGGCCCAGCGGATGAGCGCGGGCACCGGGATCCTGCACTCGGAGAAGAACGATTCCTGGCATCTGCCCCCCGAGCAGGGCGGGACGGCCGAGCACACCGAACCGGTGCATTTCGTGCAGATGTGGGTGGTACCCGACGAGCCGAATCTCGACCCGGGCTACCAGCAGCTCGAGATCGATACCGAGTTGGCCGCCGGCGGCCTGGTGACGGTCGCCTCGGGACTGCCGCGTTATCGCGATCGCACCGCCATCAAGATCAACAGCAGTCATTCGGCCCTGCATGTCGCGCGGCTCGGGCTGCCCGGTCAGCCGAGCACGGTGGAGCTGCCCGAGGCGCCCTATCTGCATCTGTTCATCGCCCAGGGCGAGGTCGATATGGCCGGTATCGGCACCCTGTACGCGGGCGATGCCGTCCGTCTGACCCGCAGCGGCGGCCAGCGCATCACCGCGAATCGGCCCGCCGAGATCCTGGTCTGGGAAATGCACGCACGCCTGGGCGGACAGTAACGAGAGGACAGTCATGACGGAGTACCCCCCGCCAGGTCGATATCCGTCGTCGAGCCAGGGCGGTTATCCCCCGCCACCGCCGAGCGACTATCCGGCTCCGCCCGGTGAACCGTACCGGCCGCAGCGACAGGGCCGCGGTCTGGCGATCACCGCACTGGTCCTGGGCATTCTGGCGATTCTGAGTTGCCCGACGGTACTGGGCGGCGTGCTGTTCGGATTGCTGGGCCTGACCTTCGGCATCATCGCGGTGGTCAAGGCTCGCCGGGGCACCGCGGCGGGCGGCGTCCTCGCGTGGTTCGGCCTGGCCCTGGCCGCCCTGGGGCTGATCGCCGGAATCGTGATCGGCGTGGTGGCGGGTAACTGGGTCGCGGATCACGGTGGCCGCAGCTATATGGAATGCACGAAGCAGGCCAATGGCGACAAGGCAAAGATCCAGCAGTGCGCCGACCAATTCCGCTCCAGCCTCGAGAACACCCCCACCCCCGCTCGCTGAGCCGGGACATCCGGCGGCAGCGGCGATTCCGCCACGGGCGGTCCGCCGGATGATCCGGAGCACAGCTCCGGCGTTCGACCAGGCCCGGGGTGTTCGGCCGCACCGGCTACGCGGCCTCGACGCGCGATGTCAGCGCGGCGGGCAGCGGCGTTCGCGGCGACGCCCGGCGCGCGTCGGCATACTGGACAGCGTGACTGCTGATCTGACGAGTACCTCCGGCCTGGATCTGACCTATCGCGACGCCGCCGTGCGGGTGCAGGACGACCTGTTCTCGCACGTCAACGGGCAATGGCTGGACACGTACGAGATTCCGGCGGACCGCGCGGTCGACGGCGCCTTCCGCACGCTCTACGACCAGGCCGAGCGGGATGTGCGCGAGATCATCCAGACCGCGGCGGCCTCGGATGCCGCGGCCGGGAGCGATGAGCGCAAGATCGGTGACCTCTACACCAGCTTCCTGGACGAGGCCGCGGTAGAGGCCGCCGGACTGACCCCGATCGCCGAGGAATTGGCGGCGGTGGCCGCCGTCACCGACCGCGCCGAATTCGCCGCGCTGCTGGGCCGGTTGCAGCGGGTCGGCATCGGCGGGGCGCTCGTGTTCTACGTCGACACCGACGACAAGAACTCCCAGCGCTATCTGGTGCACACCAGCCAGGCCGGGATCGGCCTGCCCGACGAGTCGTACTACCGCGGCGACGAGTACGCGGAGATCCGCGCGAAGTACGTCGAGCACATCGGCCGGATGTTCGCCCTGGCCGGGCTGGACTTCGATGCGCAACGGGTGTTCGATCTGGAAACCAAGCTGGCCGCGGGGCATTGGGATGTGGTGCGTCGTCGCGATGCCGAATTGAGTTACAACCTCACCACTTTCGCGGATCTGACCGCGCGGCATCCGGAATTCGACTGGGTGGCATGGACGTCCGGCCTGGCCGAGGGCGTTTCCGCCTCGGGTCCGGAGCTGTTCGCCGAGGTCGTGGTGCGGCAGCCGGATTACGTGCGCACCTTCGCCGACCTGTGGGCATCGGAATCGCTGGCCGACTGGCAGGCGTGGGCGAGCTGGCGGGTATTGCGCGGGCGCGCACCGTATCTGACCGCCGCGATCGTCGAGGAGTCGTTCGACTTCAACGGTCGCACCCTCACCGGCACCCAGGAGAATCGTGAGCGCTGGAAGCGCGGCGTTTCGCTGGTCGAGGATCTGCTCGGCGAGGTGGTCGGCAAACTGTATGTGGCCCAGCACTTCCCGCCCGAGGCCAAGGCGCGCATGCAGGTCCTGGTGGCGAATCTGCAGGAGGCGTACCGCCGCAATATCGCCGAGTTGGAGTGGATGGGTCCCGACACTCGCAAAGCCGCGCTGGCCAAGCTGGACAAATTCACCCCGAAGATCGGCTATCCGGACCGCTGGCGTGACTACTCCGCCGTCGTCGTCGACCCGGCCGATCTGGTCGGCAACTACCGTCGCGGTTACGCCGCCGAACACGACCGCGACCTGAACAAACTCGGCGGCCCGGTCGATCGCGACGAGTGGTTCATGACCCCGCAGACGGTCAACGCCTACTACAACCCGGGCATGAACGAGATCGTCTTCCCCGCGGCGATCCTGCAGCCGCCGTTCTTCGATATGAACGCCGACGACGCGGCCAACTACGGCGGTATCGGCGCGGTGATCGGTCACGAGATCGGCCACGGATTCGACGATCAGGGCAGCAAATTCGACGGCGACGGCAATATGGTCGACTGGTGGACCGATGCGGACCGCGCCGAATTCGGGAAGCGCACCCGTGCGCTGATCGATCAGTACAACGAATTCACGCCCAAGGGCCTGGCGGAGAACCACAAGGTCAACGGCGAATTCACGATCGGCGAGAATATCGGCGACCTCGGCGGGCTCTCGATCGCGCTGGAGGCATACCGCATCGCACTGGGTGATGCGCAGGCTCCCGTCATCGATGGGCTCACCGGTCTGCAGCGGGTGTTCTTCGGGTGGGCGCAGGTCTGGCGCACCAAGGCGCGCGAGGAGGAGGCCATCCGCCGCCTGGCCGTCGATCCGCACTCACCGGCGGAGTTCCGCTGCAACGGTGTGGTCCGCAATCTCGACACCTTCCACGAGGCGTTCGACCTGGTGTCGGGTGATGCCCTGTATCTGGAACCCGCTGAGCGCGTTCGGATCTGGTAGTTCCCGCGCCGCCCTCCGGTTCCCGGAGGGCGGGCGGTCCGATTCACCTGAATCGGTGGAGGTGTCACGGCATACTGATAGAGGTGACTGCCGTGCCGAATCGTGTATCAGGTATCGATTTCTCCCATATCGACAGATCCGTGCGGCCGCAGGACGATCTGTACGGCTTCGTGAACGGCGCCTGGCTGCGCACCTGTGAGATCCCGGCGGACCGTGTACATTCCGGCTCGGTCTCCGACCTGCGCGATCGGGCCGAACTGGATGTGCAGGCGATCATCATGGCCGCGGTCACCGCGCCCGCGTCGGCGGGTGAGGAGATACGCCGCATCGCCGAGCTGTACGCGAGTTTCATGGATCTGGACGCGGTGGCCGATGCGGGTCTGCGGCCGATCGCCGGGGAATTGGCCGACATCGCGGCGGTCACCGATCGGACCGAATTCGCGGCGCTGCTGGGCCGGTTACAGCGGACCGGCGTGGGTGGGGCGGTCGAGATCTTCGTGAGCGGCGACAGTCACAACGCGCGCCGGAACCTGGTCCACCTGACTCAGTCGGGCTTGGGCCTGCCCGATGAATCCTATTACCGCACCGAGCGATTCGCCGAGATCCGCGCGGCCTACAGCGACCATATCGACGCGATGTTCGCCCTGTTCGCCGCCGATCCGGCACTGCGGGAGTCGTTGCCGGGGGACCTGGACGGGATCGGTCGGCGCATATTCGAGCTGGAACGCGCCCTGGCCGCGGCGCATTGGGATGTGGTGCGTCGCCGCGATGTCGAATCCTCCTACAACCTGCGCACATTCGACGAGCTCAGCACCGAGGCCCCGGAATTCGACTGGTTGAGCTGGACTTCCGGCCTCACCGAGGGGATCGACCGGACCGGCCCCGAGGTGCACGCCGAGGTCGTGGTGCGGCAGCCGGACTATCTGGCCGGCTTCGCCCGGCTGTGGGCCGAGGTCTCGCTCGCGGACTGGCAGGCGTGGGCGGCGTGGCAGGTGATCCGCAGGCGCGCACCGTATCTCACCGATGGGGTGGCCCACGAGAATTTCGAGTTCTACGGCCGCACGCTGACCGGAGCCCGGCGGATCCGGGACCGCTGGAAGCGCGGCGTGGCGCTGGTACAGGAATTACTCGGGGACGCGGTCGGGAAGATCTTCATCGCCGAACACTTCCCGCCCGAGGCTCGGGCGAAGATGTCCGAGATGGTGACCCACCTGCGCGAGGCTTACCGTCGCAGCATCGCCGAGCTGCCGTGGATGGGGCCCGACACCAAGATCGCGGCCACGGCGAAGCTGGAGAAGATCGTCGCCAAGATCGGCTATCCGGACCAGTGGCGCGACTACTCCGATATCCACATCGATCCGAACGATCTGGTCGGCAACTATCGGCGCGGATACGCTGCCGCGCACGACTATCAGCTGCGCCGCCTCGAGCGTCCGGTCGATCGCGGCGAATGGCTGACCAGTCCGCAGACGGTCAACGCGTTCTACCACCGCGGCATGAACGCAATCACCTTCCCGGCCGGCTATCTTCGCCCGCCGTATTTCGATCCGGCCGCCGACGACGCGGTGAACTACGGCGCGATCGGCGCGGTGATCGGTCACGAGATCGGGCACGCCTTCGACGATCAGGGCAGCACCCACGACGGCGAGGGCACCATGGTCGACTGGTGGACCGCCGCCGATCACGACGAATTCCACCGGCGGACAAAGGCTCTGATCGATCAGTACGCGGTGCTCTCCCCTCGCGATCTGCCCGCGGAGTACACCGTCAACGGCGAGTTCACGATCGGTGAGAACATCGGCGATCTGGGCGGTCTGTCGATCGCGCTGAAGGCTTACCGGATCTCGCTGGCGGACGCCGAATCCCCCACCATCGACGGATTCACCGGTGCGCAGCGGTTCTTCATGGGCTGGGCCCGGATGCGTTGTGCGAAGGTGCGTCCCGAGGAGGCCATTCGGCGCCTGGCCGCGGACCCGCACGCACCCAACGAATTCCGCTGCAATGCCGTGGTCCGCAATATCGATGACTTCTACACCGCGTTCGATGTGCGTCCGGGCGATGCGCTGTATCTGGAACCGGCGGAGCGCGTGCGCATCTGGTGATCGCCGATTCGGCTCACTCGGACAGTTTGGGCGCGATCTGCCGGGTATAGATGCCGTGCAGCTGATTCTGTACGCCCGACATGACCGAATGCACATCCTGATTGCGCAACCCGATCTGCTCGAGTCCGGTGCCGATGATCTGGTCCGCGCCGGGCAGGAAAACCCGGGCGTAATCCTGGGATTTGGTCAGCGGAAGCTGATTCATCGCGGTCTGGAAATTGGGGTTTTTCGCCAGGAAGGCCACCTCGGACGGATCCTGTTGCGCGGACTTGCGCACCGGAATATATCCGGTGGCCTGCCCGAACGACGTCGTGTTGGCGGTATCGGTGATGAACTCGATGAACTTGAGCGCGTTCACCTTTCGCTCATCGGAGATGCGTTCCGGAATGGCCAGCCCGGCCCCGCCGGTAGTGCAGCCGGGGCCGTTCGGATGTGGCAGGAAATCCGTCGCGAAGGACAGTTTTCCCTTGGCGTTGGCGTTGATACCCGCCAGGTCGCCGGTTGAGGTGATCGCCGACGCGATGACGCCGGTGCCGAAATCGGTTGCCGCCTGCGGGCGAATGCTGGCGTACTGCTTGACATTGATCATCTCGCGCAACGCGTTTCCCGCGGCGACCGTGGCCGGGTCGGTGAATTTCAGCGTCCAGCCGTCGGAGTAGGCGCCGCCGAATGTCCACATCGGGCCCTCGAACGTCCACGCCAGGTTGTTGGTCGCGTTGTACCACCCGTGCGCCCATCGGTTCGGGCCCATCAGGCTCTGGATCTTCGGACCCCACTCGTCGAATTCCGCCCAGGACTGCGGACCTCGTTGCGGCAGACCGGCTCCGGCCCAGACGTCCTGGTTGTAACAGAAGATCTGCGTCGAGCGGCAGTACGGAAGCGCATAGTGTTTGCCCTGGAACTGATAGTCGTTGACGAAGGTGTCCACGTAATCGTCGAGTCGCACACCGGCATCGCCGAAATACTGATCCAGCGGGGTGATGGCCTTGTTGATCGCGAAGTTGAACCACCACACATCCGAGAGCACGACGATATCGGGCAGCTGCCCGCCGATCAGCGACGCGTTGAACTTCTGCGACACCTCCCCGTAGTCCTTACCCGCATCGACCAGGGTGACGCGCAGCCCCGGATGCGCCGCCTCGAAGGCGGCGATCATCGCCAGTTCCCGGCTCTTGGACGTGCCCGGATGGTTCGACCAGAACGTGATGTTGTTCGGGTCGCCGCCCTGCACCCCGCCGCCGCCCATTCCGGCGCAGGCCGCGGCGCCGGCCCCGGCCGCTGCGACGGACAAACCCAGGAATCCCCGCCGGGACAACGCTTTCCGGGGTCCGGCGACGCCAGGGGTAACAGCATCGGACACGGCAGTCTCCTTCTCGCCGAATACGCTGTGGGGCTCAGCCTTTGATGGCACCGGAGGTCAGGCCCTTGATCATGTGCCGCTGCAGGACGAGGAACACCAGCAGGATCGGCACCATGGTGAGCAGGGTTCCGGCCATCACCGGGCCCCAGTTGGTGACGCTGGGATTCTCGGTGTTCTGCAGCAGCGTCAGTCCGACCGGCAGGGTGGCCACCCGGGAATCGTCGGCCATCAGGAACGGCCACAGATATTCGTTCCACTCGTTGACCAGCGTGACGACCGCGAAGGCGACCATCGTCGGCCCCGACATCGGCAGCACCACCCGGGTCAGCAGCGACCACCAGCCGGCGCCGTCCATCCGCGCGGCCTCGATCACCTCGACGGGCAGGGACAGGAAGTGATTGCGCATCAGGAAGGTGCCGAACGCCACGCCGCAGAGCGGAACGATGATGCCCTGGAGGGTATTTCGCCAGCCGATCTCGGCGATGATGGCGTAGTTGGAGATGACCGTGATCTGATTCGGCACCATCAGCGCGGCGATGACCACCAGGAAGACCAGGTTCTTGCCCGGGAATCGCAGGAATACCAGCCCATACGCGCTGATGATGCCCAGGACGAATTTCACCGTCGCGATGATCGCGGTGATGATCAGCGAATTGCGCAGGAACTGCCAGAACGGCAGCGTGGTCGTCGCCTCGCGATAGTTCTCCGGATGCCAGCTGTGCGGCCAGTACACCGCGGGTGCGGTGTAGATGTCCGGGCGCGCCTTGAACGAGGTGATCACGATCCAGAAAAGTGGTACGCCGACGATGATCAGCACACACACCATCGCGGCGTAACCCAGCAGCGTGGCGGCCAGCTTGCGGCGCTGGTACGTGGCGTTCACGCCTCATCTCCCCGATCCATGACGCGGACCTGCACCAGCGTGATGATCAGCAGCACCACGAACATGATGGTGGCGACCGTCGCGCCGTACCCGGCCCGGAAGTTGCGGAAGGATTCCAGGTAGACCTGGTAGACCATGGTCGTGGTGCCGGTGCCCAGCGGCCCGCCGCGGGTCATCACGTTGATGATGTCGAATACCTGCAGTGAGTTGAGCATTACCGTGATCGACAGGAAGAACGTCGTCGGACGCAACTGCGGCAACAGGATTCGGCTGAACCGGGTCCACGGGCCCGCGCCATCGATCCGGGCGGCCTCCATCAGATCCGGCCGGGTTCCCTGCAACGCGGCCAGATAGATGACGAAGCTGTAGCCGAGGTTCTTCCAGATGTAGGTCACCGTCACCATGAACAGCGCCCAGTGCGAATTCTGGTAGAAGTCCGGCACATTCGTGACGCCGAGCCGGTGCAGCACATCCTGGATCAGGCCGAAGCTGGGATCGAAGATGAACTGGAACGCGACCCCGATGGCCGCACCGGAGATCACGAACGGCGCGAAGATCACCGAGCGAACCACGTTGCGCCCGAACAGCTTCCGATCCAGCAGCAAGGCCAGCGCGAGCCCGAGCAGCATACTTCCGCCCACCGCGGCGAGGGTGAAGATCACCGTGTTGCCGACGATCTGCCAGGAATCGCTGCGCCCCCACCACTCTCGGTAGTTCTCCAAGCCGATGTAGTGCGCCAGCGGATCGGCCAGATTCCAGTCGGTGAACGACAACCGGATGTCATCGATCAGCGGCCGGTAGACGAACACACCCAACAGCGCGAGATTCGGCACCACCAGAACCAGGAACAACCCGTAGTCGCTCCACGGCCGCCCCCGCAATCCGCGCCCCCGGGCCTGCGGCAGAACACGTTCCGGACTTCCGCGCCGCACCGAACGCCCGCGCACAGCCGGCAGCCGCGAGATCTGCGTTGCGGTTCGGCGGTCTGCGGGCTCAGCGGCGGCAGCAGCCTCCCCTGGCGGCGAAACGGACATGCGCCGAATCGTAAGCGCGCACGCGCCGCCCCAACACCAAATCGCCGATGAACATCAGAAACAGCGCTTCGGAACGGAGTGTGGCCCCGGGCTGATGCCCGGGGCCACACTCCGTTGCGAGTACTGCTACCGCATCAGTTCCAGTCGCCCATGCCGTCGCTGCGGCTGGCGGCGCCGGTGGAGTTCTTCACGACGACCGGGTCGCCCTTCTGGGCGTTGTCGAAGAACCACTTGGCGTCGGCGGTGCTGACGTTGAGGCAGCCGTGGCTGGCGTCGGAGTTGCCTTGCTGCGCCACCGACCAGGGCGCCGCGTGCAGGAAGATGCCGTTGCTGGCCAGGCGAGTGGCGTACTCGACCGGGACCTTGTAGCCCTCGGGCGAGGTGTCCGGCACACCGAAGGTGGCCGAATCCATGATCATCTTGCGATTCTTCTCGCCCACGTAGTAGATGCCGTTGGGCGTCTCGTGGCCCTTCTTGCCCATCGAGGTCGGCATGGTCTTGATGACCTGCCCGTTCTTGGTGATGGTGATCTGGTGCGTGGCATCGTCGGCGGTGGTGATCACCTCGTCGCCGGTCTTGTACTCGACGCGGGTGCCACCGGCCTGGACGGTGATGGTGTCGTGGGCGGGCCAGTAGTTCTCCGGCCGCCAGCGCACCTGCTTGTCGCCGTACCAGTAGAAGTGGCCCTTCACCGGCGTCGAGGAGGTGATCCGGATGGCCTTCTCCGCGGCGGCGTGATCGGTGACCGGCGCCTTGAAGTTGACGAAGATCGGCTCGGCCACGCCGACGACATCGCCGTCACCGGGGCTCAGGCCGGGATTGGCGAAGTTGGCCTGCGGCAGCGGCGGCGGGGTCTTCAGCGGCGCCGCGCCCGGTTCGGGCTGCGGGCTCTGCACCAGGGCGGGCGCGCCCGGCACATCGGGTCCGCCGGGCCACAGCGGCGCCGCGGCCGCGGGCGCTGCGGCGAGCGCTCCCGCGGCGCTGATCGCCAGGGCTAGGACGCCGATCCGCGTGCCCCGTGTTGCCTTGTCCCGTGCGGGTTTCCGACAGGTGGTGGTGCGCAAAGCCGTACGTCCTCTCAATCCTCTACTCACACGCGAAGATGCGCGGAAGATCTCGCTCACGATGCACAACGAGATATGTCGTCCCCGGCCCGGCATCCATTACTACATTTCCGAATGGCTTCGGCCAATCGTTGATCCGTGGTTATGGACCCGTTCCAACCGAAGTGTGATGTGTCACCGGTACCGGGCGAGAACCGAGTTTCGGGGCGTATGCGCCGTTCGCGGGGGGCGCGGGACCGGCATACAGCAGTACCCAGCAACAAGCGAAACGATGTCACGTCAAATAGTATTGTGATGCGAATCACCGGCATGTCCCTGGTGAGACACCACATCGAAGGTAATTCCGGCACGCGGTCCCGTGGCGATGTTGTGCGGCACGGACATCGGTATCCGGCCTCGCGAATAGCGGTGCGTAAGTGCCAGTTCGGTCCGCATGAGCACGGTCGCCAGCACGATGCGCAATTCGTAGTCGGCCAGGGTGGAGCCCAGGCAACGACGGTGCCCGCCGCCGTACGGGGCGAATTCGGCGGGGCCGTAGCGTCGCTGGAGAAAACGTTCCGGACGGAAGCGCTCGGCGTCCGGCCACACCCCCGGATCCGAATGCAGCAGCGGTACGGCGATGCCCATGGTGTCCCCCGTGTCCATCGCGACGCCGCGCAGCGTGAACGGCTCGGTCAACCGGCGCAGCACGATCGGTACGGGCGGATGCAGCCGCAATGTCTCCTGGCAGACCGCGTCCAGGTAGGGCAGCCGGGCCAGTTCGGCGGGATCGCCGTCCCGGTCGAGTCCGGCCAGTTCCGTGCGCAGCCGGGCGAGCGTCTCGGGATGCCGATGCAGCCGGTACAGCGCCCAGACCAGGCTGGTCGCGGTCGTCTCGTGACCGGCGACCAGCAGGGTGCGCAGCTGATCGCGCAGGTCGGCCTCCTCGATCGGGGAGCCGTCGTCGTGGCGGGCGGCGAGCAGCATGGACAGGATGTCGTTGCCGGCGGGATCCGCGCCCGCCGTGCGCCGCGCGGCGACCTCGGCGCTGATCAGTGCGTCCAGGTGATCGCGCGCGGTCAGGAACCGATCCCAGGGGGCGTGCCCGAAGACGCTGTGCCGCAAGGCTGGAAGTAACATCAGCGGCCCGCTGAACGCATTCAGGAACCGCACGACCGCGGCAGTGTATTCGGAACGGCGGGAACGACTTCCGTCGCCGAAGAGTACGTCCAGAATCACGCGCAGCGTGATCGCCCGCGCCGCCACCCGCGCGTCCACCCGGACACCGGTCCGCCACGCCGGGCCCGCCCCGAAGCCGTCCAGTTCGTCCTGGGTGGAATCGTGAATAACCTTGGCGTAGTGCGCGATACGCGAGCGATGAAAGGCGGGCGTCAGCAGCGCGCGTTCCCGGCGGTGCCGTTGATCACGAGCCAGGATCAACGAGGCCGACCCGACCAGCGGCTCGATCGGATTCGGCAGCGGCGGGGTCAGCGACTCCACCGGCGCGCGGAAGAACTCCCCGGCTCCCGCGGGCGTCCCGGTGAACACCGCGTCCCCGAACCCGGGGAACCCCACCGCGAACGGATCGCCGTCCCGTTCCCGGCGCCACCGGAAATACCGCTCGAAATCGACACCCGCCGCCAGCGCGTGCAATACCGCCGGGCGCGGTGCCCGCAGCCCACCTTCGGCAGAAGTCACGACCCTCATATCGGGGATACGACGCCGGGCCCGATCCGGTTCACGGCCGACCTCGCCGTGCTCGCAGATGCGGTCAGTGCGGCGTGGCGGCGGTGCGCCACACGCCGAGGGGCGTGGCCAGACAGCTCGTGCCGGAGCGGGAATCCCAGGCGAGGGCGGCCGAGCCGAGGCAGGTGACGGAGTCGTTGTCCGAAACTACTTGTGCCAGTGAGCCGTTCATCGCGAAGCTCACGCCGGGGCCGGTCACGTCGCGCAGTGAGGTGAACGCGTAGGACTGCGGTCCCACACCGATCGCGATCGGCATCCCCCGCGATCCCTCGCTCGCGCCGATCCCCCCGGACACCCCCAATCCCAGCGCGATCGCCCCGGCGTCGGCCCGTGCGAAGCCGATGCCGTCGTATCCGGCGGCGCGAGCATGCCCGGCATCGCCGACCGTAGCCCGGCACGCTGTACTGCCGGCGATCACCGTAATGTCCCGCCCGCCGTCGGAGTTACAGTTCACCTCGGTTGCCGATGCATTGCCAGTGAAGCAGAGGTAGGCACCGAACGCGACGGCAGAAACTCCAACTGCGCTGATCAACTTCACCGTTCGCTCCC
Organism: Nocardia vaccinii NBRC 15922; assembly: GCF_001613305.1. Taxonomy (GTDB): domain Bacteria; phylum Actinomycetota; class Actinomycetes; order Mycobacteriales; family Mycobacteriaceae; genus Nocardia; species Nocardia vaccinii. The sequence goes on along the minus strand of NZ_BDCC01000005.1, from coordinate 188,565 downwards.
TCCTGGCCTACTCTCCCACGATACGCAGAATATTTGCTACGGACAGAAATCGGGCAAATGAACATTTCCCGCGTGCGCCCTTCGCCGTACGCTCTCCGTGCTCGACGGGACCGGATCCGCGGTAGCGCCCACTCGCGGCACGAATCGATCCCGAGCCGGTGACCTGCCCGAAAAAGGGACCTGTCCGTCCCTCCTGCGTCGCTGACCACCGGATGCCCTGCCGCACGGCGGATCACATCTTGCACGAATGCGCGCACCTGCCGCGGTGTAGTGCCGAGGTGGTACCGGTCGTCGTGCCGGGCGGCCCACGCCGCCCAGCGCGTACTCGTTGATCGGGTGGTCATGTGGGTTGTGCCGATGCGTTCGGGCCTCGAGCGTGTGGGTCCGGCAGGACGGGCCGCGTTGCTCGCGGTTCGAGATGAGCCGATCGTCCGGGGGCGCGGTCCGTCCGCATCCAGGGCAAGCCGTAACTGTCCGCGCATGGCGAACTGCCCCGGGTAGGTGGGTGGCCGGTCGTAGCCTGTGGGAGTGAACGTGCATGGGCGGTCGTCGGTGGGTGGGGTGGGGCGCATCGGCGGGGACGGGGGCCGGGCGTGAGTGAGGGTGAGCTGCCGCGGCTGAGGTCGCGGACCGGACGGTGGATAGTGGTGGCCACCGTGCTGGGGTCGGCGGTGGCCGCGCTGGATGCGACGGTGGTCAATATCGCGCTGCCCCGGATCGGGCATGCGCTGCATACCGGAGTGGCGGGCCTGCAGTGGACGTTGAGCGGGTACACGCTGACTCTCGCCTCGTTCATCCTGCTCGGCGGGTCACTGGGGGATCGGCTCGGGCGGCGCAAGGTATTCATTTGGGGCACAATCGGTTTCGCGGCCGCATCGGTGTTGTGTGGTGCGGCGGTGAATATCGAGATGCTGGTGGCCGCGCGGATCGTGCAGGGCGTGGCGGGCGCGCTGCTGACGCCGGGCAGTCTGGCGCTGATCTCCTCTTCCATCGATGAACGGGACCAGGGATCGGCGATCGGGCTGTGGTCCGGGTTCGGGGGTATCGCGGGCGCGGTCGGGCCGTTCCTGGGTGGCTGGTTGATCGAGGTGGCCTCCTGGCGGTCGATATTCCTGATCAACGTGCCGCTTGCCGCGGTGGTGGTCGCGGTGACGCTGCGGCATGTGCCCGAGAGCCGGGATCCGGCCGCCTCGCGCCGATCGGATGTGCCGGGTGCGCTGGTGATTGCTCTGGCATTGGGCGCGTTGACCTTCGGATTGATCGAGAAGATGCCGCTGCCGGCCGTCGCCGGGGCAGTGCTGCTGGCGGTGTTCGTCGCGATCGAGCTGCGCAGCGATCATCCGCTGGTCCCGCCGATGTTGTTCCGCTCCCGGGTGTTCACCGTCGCCAACCTCGTGACATCGGCCGTCTACGCGGCGCTGGGCGGCGTGTTCTTCCTGCTGGTGCTGCAACTGCAGCAGGTGGCGCACTTCTCGCCGCTGGCCGCGGGCATCGCGACGCTGCCGATCACGCTGCTCATGCTCGTGCTGTCCGCGCCCGCCGGTCGGTGGGCCCAGCGGCACGGTCCGCACCTGCCGATGACGATCGGGCCGCTGCTGAGCGCGGCCGGACTGGTCCTGTTGCTACGCATCGGCCCCGGCTCCGGACATGTGGCGGGCTATCTGCGTGATGTGCTGCCGGGCGTGACCGTGTTCGGCTTGGGGTTGTGCGCGCTGGTGGCCCCGTTGACCGGGGCCGTGCTGGGCGCGGTCCCCTCGGCCGAGGCCGGAATCGCCTCGGGGGTGAACAACGCCGTCGCCCGGACCGCGCAACTGCTCGCGGTGGCCGCACTGCCCGGACTGGCCGGTATCTCCGGATCGGTCACCGACGCGGTCGCCATCGATCACGGCTTCGGGGTGGCCATGTGGATCTGCGTGGGCCTGCTGCTGACCGGGGCGGTGATCGCCGCGGCGCTGCTGGGCGGACCGCGGGTGCGCCGGGTGCCCGGTGAGGTCGACACACTGCCGCAGTGCAATATGAGCGGCCCTGCCGTACAACCGAATCCACCGGTACAACCGAATTCACCCGGACACGCCACGGGGCGGTGACCCGGAGTGGATCACCGCCCCGCGAGGGAAGGTTCGGTCGGAAGGATCAGATCGGGGCGTATCCCGAGCCGGCGCCGCCGCGGCGGTTGAGATCGTTCAGGATGGCGTCCATATTCGTGCCGACCTCCGGGCCGAAGCAGGCCACGGCCAGATAGGCGTTGACCATGCCCACCAGTCTGGTGCCGATGACGACCGGCGCGCCTGAATCGCCCTCCACGACACACATCTGGCTCCAGGTCTCATTGGTCTGGAAGATGTCGCCCCAGGCGAGGCCGCAGGTGTTGCCGGTGGTCCGGCCCTCCTTGCAGACGATGTTGGGGAACATGGCCGGTGCGCCGATCCCGGTGATCGTCACGTTGCCGACGTGGTTGGTCGGAGTGACCTTGTTCGGATCGAACTGGATGACGGCGTAGTCCAGATCGTGGTTGGAGTAGACGAAGTGACCGACCACTCCGGCACCGCGAGCCTGTTCGGCCCACACCTGCGCGCCCGCCTCGCCGCAGTGCCCGGCGGTCAGCCCGACCAGCCGCCCGGCTCGGTCGTGACCGATGGTCGTGACGGTGCATTCGAACTGGTTGTCAATGATGATTCCGGAACCGCCGCCGATTACCGGCGCACCGCCGGCGGCTTGCGCGACCCCCGCGCCCGTACCGAGCAGCGCCGCGCCGATGGCTACGGCGAAGGCGGTCCGCGCCGCCTTGGCGAGTGTGTTGAACATGTCCCTCCAGAGACGTCGGAAGCCCGCACGATATCAACCCATGTCGTACTACATCCTGTCAGCATCGGCGCGCCGATGCGCGCGGTGTGACGGGCGAGTTAGCCGGTCGGCTGCCGGTGACCCGAGCGTGACGGCGTGGTTGCCATTACCACGGTGACCAGTGGTGACCGGCGCGTCGCCCGATGCGACACGAGTGTGATAGCCCCGGGATCGGCCGAGCTCGGAGTTAGGCTCGTCTCGCATCGGAAAACACAGATTGGTTTTGAATAAACGCAATCCGGGGTATTCAGTCGAGCTGCGGACCAGAGTTGGACGGCCGTTCAAGAACGCAGAACGGGTTCTGGAATGCAATCGGGTTTTTTGTGGTATTTACCAACTCGTTGTCTCCGCTCACAGTCATTTACTGGCTGTGATCTGGGTCAATGAAGGCAGTCACAGATGGTGGTGTGTTTTTCCTAACTCCGTAGTAAGGTGCCTCAAGCAAACAGTCGTCGGGGCGGGTAACCGACGTCGAGAGGGGTTAGCCAGTGCAGTTCACCACCGACCGTCCGGGCGGGTCGGAGGCCATACGCCCAGTGTCACGAATGAGTGGTGCGCTCGACTGGGGCAGAGGCTATTGGCAGGATCATCCGAAACGGTCGATCGAGACCTTCGGCCGCCAGATCACGATGGGTATCGAAGCCGTAGGTGAGCTGTTCGTCAGCATCTTCCGCGGACGCTTCCCATTTGCGGAATTCGTCCGGCAATGCGCGTTCATGGCCAGCGTCGCCGCCGCGCCCACACTGCTGGTCGCCATCCCGATCGGTGTCATCGTCTCGATTCAGGTCGGTTCGGTCGCCCAGCAGGTCGGCGCGACCTCGTTCATCGGCGCGGCGAACGGCCTGGGCATCATCCAGCAGGGCGCGCCGCTGGTCACCTCGCTGATGATCGCCGGTGCGGTCGGTTCGGCGGTCTGCGCCGATCTCGGCTCGCGCACCATCCGCGAGGAGATCGACGCGATGAAGGTGATGGGCGTCGACCCGTTGCGGCGCTTGGTCGCCCCCCGGCTCGGCGCCGCTATGTTAGTGTCCGTTCTGCTGTGTGGCTTTGTGGTTTTCGTCGGTTTCCTGACCGGCTACGTGTTCAACATCTTCGCGCAGAGCGGTACGCCGGGTTCGTACATCGGCACGTTCGCGTCCTTCGCGGTGACCACGGACCTGCTCGTCGCGCTGGTGAAGTCGCTGATCTTCGGACTGCTCGCGGCGATCATCGCCTGCGACGCGGGACTGACCACGCGCGGCGGCCCGGGCGGCGTCGCGAACTCGGTCAACACGGCAGTGGTGCTCTCGGCGGTGATGCTGTTCGGCGTCAACCTGATCATCACGCAGATTTACAACACCCTGTTCCCCGCACAGATGGTCTGAGCCGGTGTCGTCAACTTATGTACCGCCGCTACTGCGGCCACTCGAGCGAATCAAGGCATCGGCGGGCGCACCCCGCGACTGGCTGGCCCGGATCGGCCACCAGGTGTTCTTCTTCCTGCGGTCGATCGGTTCCTTCCCGCTGGCGTTCAAGCACTATCCGAAGGAAATCTGGCGGCTGCTCTCGGACGTCACCTGGGGTAACGGCAGCCTGATCGTCGGTGGCGGAACCATCGGCGTGGTGCTCATCCTGAGCGCGTTCGGCGGTATGACCGTCGGCATCCAGGGATACACCTCGCTGAATCTGCTGGGTCTGAGCCCGATCACCGGTGCGATCTCGGCCTTCGCCACCACCCGCGAGCTGGGCCCGATGCTGGCCACGGTCGCCTTCGCCGCACAGGCCGGTTGCCGATTCACCGCGCAGCTCGGCTCGATGCGCATCGCCGAGGAGATCGACGCGCTCGAATCCCAGGCCATCCGGCCGCTGCCGTACCTGGTCAGCACCCGGATGATCGCGGCGATGATCGCGATCGTCCCGCTGTACTGCCTGGCGCTGCCGTTCGCCTACCTGACCTGCGCGTGGACCGTCGGCCTGTACGGCGGCACCGCGAGCGGCACGTTCCAGCACTACTTCTACCAATTCCTGGTCCCGCACGACGTGCTGTGGTCGCTGCTGAAGGCGATCGTCTTCGTCGCGATCACCACCTTCATCCAGTGCTACTACGGGTTCTTCGCCTCCGGCGGTCCCGAGGGCGTCGGCGTCGCGGCCGGCCGGGCGATCAAGTACTGCATCATCGCGGTCGTCTTCGCCGACCTGTTCATCACGCTCGCGGTCTGGGGCGTCAACCCCGGCATCAGGATTTCCGGATGAGCGGGTCAGGGCCGGAGGCGGCAGCGGAGCATTACCACGTAGGCCCCCCGTTCATCCGTATCAGACACAGAATAGGGGTCTGTTCGTGATCATCGATCCGAGTGGGCGCGGACCGACCATGCGGCAACTGCTTGTCGCGGGTGTGTCGGGACTTGTCGTCTTCGCGCTGATATTGGGCTTTCTCATGGCCCGGTACAAGGGATACATCCTGCATCCCAAGGTGGACGTCACCGCCGACCTGAGCACCACCGGCGACGGCCTGCCCGATAACGCCGACGTGAAGTTCCGCGGCATTCTGGTGGGCTCGGTCAAGAACGTCGGGGTGGCGCAGAAGGGTGCGCAGCAACAGGTGCACATCGAGATGAAGCCGGACTTCGTCGGCAACATCCCGTCCACTGTCACCGCGCGCGTGGTCCCGAGCAACCTGTTCGCCGTCACCTCGGTCGAACTGGTCTACAACGGTCCGGCCAAGAGTCATCTGCGCGCGGGTTCGACCATCGCCGAGGACCACAGCGAGGGCACCATCGCCCTGCAGGACACCCTGACCACCGTGCGCACCATCCTCGACAAGATCGACCCGGTGCAGCTGGGCCGGGTGCTCGGCACCCTGTCCTACGCACTCGAAAGTGGCAGCCGGGTACCGGGTTCCACGGTTGAGCGGCTGGACAACGTGCTGACCCAACTGCGTAAGGCCGTGCCGGACGTCGGGCAGACGCTGGACAACTTCTCCGCCTCGATGCACGCGCTGAACCAGTCCGCGCCCGAACTGATGGGCTCGCTGGCCGAGTCGGTGAAGACCGCGAAGACCATCTCCGACAAGCGTTCCGCGGTCGCCGGTCTGATCACCGGAACCGAGAGCACCGTGGACAAGGTCAACGCGCTGTTCGCCGCCAACGGCGATGCCGGTAAGCGGCTCACGGTCGGAACCGGTGACCTGTTCGGGGCGCTGACCAGTCAGCCGGACGCGCTGCCGGCCGCCATCGCGAACCTGAACGCCTCGATTCGCCAGCTGGGCACCACATTCCACTGGGGTCCGCAGAAGCAGATGGTCTGGAACATGGGCCTGACCTTCACCCCGTACAAGCCGTACGACCGCGGCGACTGCCCGCGGTACGGCACCATGGCCGGACCGAGTTGCGGTACGGCGCCGGCGGTTTCGGATCCGGGCACGCTGCCGACCGCGCTGCGGCCGCGGGCGCTGGATTCGGCGAAGGGGCTGCCCAAGCTGCCCGCGATTCCGGGCCTGCCCGCGATCCCGGGATACACCACACAGACCGCACAGCCGCAGAACAAGCCGAACCCGGGCGACCCGTTCGCCGGAACTCCGCTGCAGAACCTGTTCCCGCACGGCATTCCGGGACTTTCGGCCCCGGCTCCGGCCGCGGCCGCGCCGAACAAACCCGCCTCGGCTCAGTTGCCGACCGCACCCGCCGCGGCTCCCATCGCCGGGACGGTCGACTACACCGGTGATGCCGCCATCACCGCACTGCTGGGCCACCGCCCGACCGTCGCCGAATACGTGCTGCTGAGCTCGATCCTGAGGGGTGGAACCTTGCAAGTGACCGAAAACGGTGCAGGCCGATGAGTATTCGTAAACCCCTGATCGGCTTCGGCGTCTTCGCGATCGTCTCGATCCTGGTGACGGTGCTCATCTGGAATACGCTGGCGCGCAGCGTGAGTGGGTCCACCACGAGTTACTCGGCCACCTTCAGCGACGTGCTGGGCCTGCGTCCCGGCGACGATGTGCGGATGGCCGGTGTGCGTGTGGGCAAGGTCGAGAAGATCGATCTGGACAAGCAGCATCACGCCGTCGTCACGTTCATCGTGCAGAACGACCAGACGCTGTACGGCACCACCAAGGCCCTGGTCCGGTATCAGAACCTGATCGGTCAGCGCTACGTCGCGCTCGCACCCGGAACCAAGGGCGTCGCGACGCCGCTGCACAGCGGCGGCTCGATCCCGCTGGCCCAGACCGAGCCGTCCTTCGACATCTCCGGACTGCTCAACGGTTTCGAACCGCTGTTCCAGACGTTGCAGCCCGCACAGGTGAACCAGCTGTCCAACACCTTCATCCAGGCATTGCAGGGTGACGGAGTCTCGTTGAGCGCGTTCATCACTCAGGCCGCGGCACTCGCGGGCGATTTCCAGCGTCGGGACGCGATCCTGTCCGACGTGATCACCAACCTCTCCGGCGTCATGGCGGGGTTGGCGAAACGAGGTGACGAATTGGAGACGCTGGTGACCCAGACCCGCGCGCTGATCGGCGGGCTGTACCAGCAGGGCCAGTCCCTGCAGAACTCGACGGTCAAGATCGCCGACGCCACCTCGGCGATGGTGAGCATGATCAGCGGTGTGCAGCCCAAGATCGCGGCCGCGCAGAACGCCAGCACCAGTGCGCTGACCATGCTGATCGCCAACGGCGCCAAACTCGACCAGGCGGCGATCGACCTGCCGGACGTGATGGGCCGCCTGGGTAACTTCACCCAGGACGGCGCCTATGCCAGCGCCTATGTGTGCAGCCTGGACATCTCGCTCTACGGTGTGCTGCTGCCGCGCGGCCTGCTCACCCAGATCGGCGGGAACTCTCACTCGGCGGTGTGCCGGCCATGACGAAGATCAGGGAACGTTTCAACGCGAACCGCTACTTCTGGCTGGGCGTCATCGGCGCCGCGCTGGTGGTGCTGCTGCTGGTGGTCTCCTCCAGCTTCGGCAAACTCGGCGTCGGCAAGCAGGAGGTCGAGGCCGAATTCGCGCAGACCGCCGGGTTGAAGACCGGTGACAAGGTCGACGTGGCCGGTGTTCCGGTCGGCACGGTGTCGTCCGAGAAGCTCGAGGGCGACCACGTGCTGATCACGTTGCAGGTCAACGGCGATCTGAAATTGGGCGCGGACGCCAGGGCCTCGATCAAGATGGCGACCCTGCTGGGCGCGCGGTACGTCAGCCTGGATCCGGGCGACGGCTCGGGCCTGAAGGACGGCCGGATCCACAAGAACAACACCACGGTCCCGTACGACCTGTCCGATGTGATCCAGATCGGCACACCGAAGTTCGAGGCCCTGGACACCCAGAAGCTGGTGCAGACCTTCAAGGTCCTGGGTGATCAGATGGACGGTTCCCCGCAGCTGACCGCGGAGGCGCTGAACAGCGTCGGTGCGCTGGCCAAGACCATCAACGACCGCAAGGACCAGGTCGACGGCCTGCTGAAGAATCTGGACCGGGTCACCCAGATCCTCGGTGACAACCGCAACAGCGTGCTGCTGGTGATCACCCAGGGTGAGGCGATCGCCAACCGGGTGATGGAGCGTCAGCAACTGCTGCGCCAGCTGCTGAACAACGTCGCCTCGCTGACCAAACAGCTGCAGCAGATCGGCGCGGAGAACAACAACCAGATCGGCCCGACCATCGATCAGCTCAACACGATGGCCGCGGGTCTGCAGAAGAACAAGGACAACCTCGATCGGCTGCTGTCGATCATGCCGCCCGCGTTGCGGCAGTTGAACAATGCGTTCGGCAACGGCCCGTACGGCGAGGTCGGCCTGCCGTGGCTGTTCCCGGACAACTGGTTGTGCTTCGCCCGAGTGATCGAGGGGTGCCAGGGATGAGACCGACCGCACGGGCGATCGCGCGGATCGTGAAGGGCCTCGGCATCGGCGCCGTGGCCGTCGCGGTGGGCAGCTGTTCGGCTATGCCGCTCTCGGTGCAGGACACGGTCGGTGCGAGCACGCACATCACCGCCGACTTCCGCAATATCGCGGGCATGTTCGTGGGCAATCCGATCACCGTGCTCGGCCTCGAGGTCGGCAAGGTGGACAAGATCGTCCCGCACAGCCAGTACGCCGAGGTCCACATGACCATCGACGGCGATGTGAAGATCCCGAAGAATGTGACCGCCGCGCTGATCTCGCCGTCCATCGTGACCGATCGGCACATCGAGCTGACCCCGGTGTACACCGGCGGCGCGACCCTGCCGGACGATTCGCATCTGACCATCGAGTCCACCCGCACGCCGGTCGAACTGGACACGTTGATCAAGACCATCGACCAGTTCACCGCCTCGCTGAAACCCGCGCCGGGTACCGACGGCAAATCGGGTCCGCTGGACGGCACGCTGCTCTACGACATGGTCAACGGTCAGGGCGAGAAAATCCGCGACACCCTCAACGCCCTGTCCGGTGCGTTGAAGGTCGGCGTCGACAACAAGGACGCGATCTCGGAGATCATCATCAAGCTCAACGAGCTGACCACGATGCTGGCCGACAACGACAAGTCGGTGCGGGACTTCAGCAACAAGGTGACTCAGATGTCCTCGCTGCTGGCGCAGCAGGCCCCGGGTCTGCAGGCGACGTTGGATCAGCTCAACGGGTTCCTGTCCAACACCAGCGGCACCTTCGGCAAGTATCAGAATCAGCTGGCCTCCAGCCTCACCGGGCTGACCAACGTGACCAATCAGCTGCGCACCAACGCCGCCGGGCTCACCGAGGTCGTGGATATCGCGCCGATGCTGTTGCAGAGCCTGGACAACTCGATGGACCGCGGCCGCCACTTCGTGCGGCTGCACGCCTTGATCGGCACCACGCTCGACGGCGAGGTCGTCAGCGCGTTCTGCGAGAAGATCCAGATGCGCGCGGACGGCTGCCGGACCGGCAAGGTGCAGGATCTCGGTCCCGACTTCGGATTGACCGCGGCAATGTTGGGATTGACGAAATGATCCGACTTATGCGAAAACGGCTCGGCACTCCCGTCAGGCCCGAAGGCGGCAGCTTGCGTAACCACGTAGGGCCCGGGAGTGCTGCCAGACGACACAGCCGCAGTCTGATTGCCGCTACCGCGGCGTCATCGGTGCTGGTTCTGGCGTCGGGTTGCGGGTTGACGGTGGAGTCGCTGCCGCTGCCCAAACCCGGTACCCAGGGCGAGACCTACACCGTGCACGCGGTCTTCGCCAACGCCCTGAACCTGCCCGATCAGGCGAAGGTGAAGATCGGTGGTTCGGATATCGGCACGGTTTCGCACATCACCACCAAGAATTTCCAGGCCGTGGTCGATCTGACCATCCGCAAGGACATCGACCTGCCCAAGAACACCACCGCCGAACTGCGCCAGGCCACTCCGCTCGGTGACGTGTTCGTCGCGGTGAGCAGGCCGAAGGATGCGGCGACTCAGCCGCCGCTGCACAGTGGCGACACCATCGGGATCGATCACACCTCGGCCGGTGCGACCGTCGAGGAACTGCTCTTGTCGGTGTCGATGCTGTTCAACGGCGGCGGTATCGCGGCGCTGACGAAACTGACCGGCGAGCTGGATTCGGTGGTGGGCGGGCGACCGCAGCAGCTGGCCGATCTGCTGAAGCAGATGACCAGCGTGACCACGACGCTGCACGCCGACAGCGCGCGAATCGACGGTGTGCTGAAGGGATTCGACACACTGGCCAATACGCTCCAGGCCCATCACGATCAGCTCGGCCAGGTCGCGGACACGCTGCCCTCGATGATCGGCACCATCGCCGAGAACAACAAGGCGCTCGGTGATCTGCTGTCCAAGATCTCCACCACCAGCTCGGCCCTCGGGGACTACGCCAACACCACCTCGGATCAGTTGGCCAACCTGTTGGACAGTCTGCGCAAACTGATGACGGCACTGTCCCAGTCGCAGAAGTCCTTCGGCCCCATGCTCGACGCGCTGCATCAGGTGCGGCCCGGGGTGGACGCTTCGTTCAAGGGCAACAGCCTCGCCGTCGCGGCGACGCTGACCAACCTCGACGTCGGCCTGATCACCGATCCGGCACACAGCAAACTCTGGGACCTGCGCGACGCGCAGGACTTCACCGGCAGCCTGATCCAGGTGCTGCAGGTCGTGCAGGGCCGGTTGCAAGGGGGTCACCGATGAACTGGGTGCGACAGCACAAGATGCTGGTGTCGAACGTCGCGCTGGTGATCGCCTTGCTGATCGGCGCGTCGTATCTGCTGGTGAGTGTGATGCGGGTCAATCCGCTGCAGAGCACGTACGCGGTCACCGTGGATCTGGACCAGTCCGGCGGGCTGCAGCCCGGTAACGACGTGACCCTGCGTGGCTACCGGATCGGCAAGGTGCAGGACATCACCCTGACCGATGCCGGCGACGCGATCCGGGCCGATGTCTCGATCGACTCCCGGTACAAGATCCCCAGCGATACCGAGGTCGCGGTGCAGGCGCTGTCCGGCGCGGGTGAGCAGTACATCGACTTCCGCCCGAAGACCGACCAGGCCCCGTACCTGTCGAACGGTTCGGTGATCAAATACGACGCGAACCGGATTCACACCCCGACGCCGGTGTGGGCGGTGCTGGACGACTCCAGCACCTTCTTCACCCAGATCGATCCGGCGCGTCTGAGCACCATCCTGAAGGAGATGGACACCGCGTTGAGCGGCGGTCCCGATCAGCTGCGCAGCATGATCGACGCGCTGAGCCTGATCACCGCGGGTCTGGACAGTCTGCTGCCGCAGACCACCAACCTGCTGGCGAATCTGCGCACGATCGCGGCGACCACCTCGCAGGCCCAACCGGATCTGAGCACGCTGACCGATAATTCGTCCACGCTGTTCAAGCAGTTCAACAAGGCCAACGACGAGTTGACCAAGATCTTGGACAAGGCGCCGGGCCAGATGCAGGAGCTCGGTGCGGTGCTGGACAAGACCGCCGATCCGATCACCAAGCTGGCGACCAATTTCGCGGCCATCACCAAGGCCGCCGAGCTGCGCCTGCCGGCGTTGCGGGCGCTGTTCCCCGCTCTGGTCAACGGCAGCTCCGCGATCGGCGTCGCGGCCCACGACGGCGAGTTCTACACCATCGTGGACATCTGGCCGCGGCCGTACTGCGCGTACCCTCATCCGTTGAGCGCCCCGTGGCGAGTGGGCGACGGTACGCTCAACAAGTACAACTACTGCACCAACCCTCCGCCGGATCAGCAGATTCGTGGTTCGGCGAATGCTCCTCGGCCCGCCATCCCGAACAACGGCGCGCAGATGCCCGCGGGAGTAGATCCGAATGCCCGGACCCTGCCCCCGGTGCGGTGAGTGGTGACGCCGCACGGCGGCGATCCCGTCGGCGAGTGCCTACACTCGGCGGGTGTTCCGCGTGGTCCGGGCCTTGTAGCCTGGTCCGATCCGGCAATACGGTGCGTACCCGCGTACCGGGAAAGTGACAGATTCATTCATGTCCGATGACGACGCCGCCACCGAGAAGACGAACGGAAAGGCGGAGGAGACGGCCGCGACGGACAAGACCGTCGAGCGGGACACGCCCGAGAAGGACACCCCAGCGAAAGATTCCGGCAGCGAAAAATCCGCGACGAAGGAATCCGCTTCGGTGGCCGACGGTGGGAAGCCGACCGGCGACACCGATGAGACGGTGAAGCTGTCGACGGCGTCCGCGCAGGATGCCACCGAGGACGCGACGGTCAAGCAGTCAGCGTCCGGTTCGGATGACGATGCGACCGTGAAATCCGCGGCCGAGAAGAAGACTCCGGAGGTTTCGGCGACTCCCCCGGCACAGCCGTCGGGCACCGAGAACCGGGGTAAGAGCTGGGTGCCGATGGCGGCCGCGTTCGCCGCGGGCGTCGTGGTGGTCGCCGCAGTCGCGACGGCGGTCGGGTTCTGGATGCAGTCGAGCGATCGCGGTGACAAGCTGGACGCACGCGACTCCGCCGTGGCCGCGGCCTGCGACTTCGGTCATCAGGTCGGCACCTACGACTCGAAGAGCTTCGACGACTACATCAAGCGGGTCAAGGATCGTTCCACCGGCGAATGGCTGACCCAGTTCGACGGCGCCTCGTCCGCGCTCAAGCAGATCACCCAGCAGGCGCAGGCCCGCTCGACCGTCGGTGAGATCCACTGCGCCTACGAGTCCGGCGATGCGAACAAGGCGTCGGTGGTCATGCTGATCACGCAGAACCAGTCCAAGGCCGCGACCCCGACCCCGCAGCCGCTGACCATCGGCGTGGTCGCCTCGCTGGAGAAGCAGAACGGCAAGTGGCTGGTCGACAACTTCCAGTCGCCGATGACCAACGATCTGCAGGCCGGTACGGCGGCGGCGCCGGCCCCGGGCGCCGAAACGCAGCAGCAGGCGCCGAGCAGCGGTACCCAGCCGGGCAACTGAGTTCAGCGAACCGCGCCTGACGGCAGTGGGTTCGTTCCGCCACTGCCGTCAGGCTTGCGGGCCGCCGCGGGCACAGAACGGCGGCCGTGCTCAGAACAGCGTCAGCGCGTCGGCCCTACGGGGCTGCGCATCGGCCTTACGGGTCTGGGCGTGAGCTGATTGCGATTGTGCGGCAACCTTTTTCGTACGCGGAGGCACCACGGGAATGGGTTCGGTCGGATCGACCGGCTCGATGACCGGGATCGGTTCGGTCGGATCGGTGGTGGTCGGATCGGGCACCGCCAGGGCGGGCAGATCGCAGCTCCCGGTCGCGGCGGCGTCGGGGGCCGCCGCGGCCTGGCGGGCCGCGGTACCGGCGAGCTGATCGGCCTGTTCGTTGAAGTAGTTGCCGACGTGTCCGCGCACCCAGCGGAAGCGCACGGGGCCGGGCCGGCTGGCGATGGCCTGGTCGATGTGGCGGACGAGTTCGACGTTCTTGACCGGGCCGCCGGTGGAGGTGCGCCAGCCGTTCATCCGCCATCCCGAGATCCACTCCGAGGCGCATTTGATCGCGTACAGCGAATCGCTCTCGATGAACAGCGGCTCCGCACCCGGATGCGAGACGATCGCCTCGAGCACCGCGCGTAGCTCGGCTACCTGGTTGGTGCCCGATGCGGCGCCTCCACTACCGGAGGTGCCCTGGTGGTTGACCCAGGCCCAGCCGATTGCGCCACCCGGATTGCGGAGGCAGGATCCGTCGGTGCTCACGATGATCATGCAGGTACCCTACGCAATCCGACCGACAAGGTCTGTACCGTGGAATTCCTCTATAGCTCTTCGTAATTGAGATTTGGTGCGGCGCAGCATCCAGTGCAGGGTGGCCCGGACCAGTGCGGCGCATATGCGGCCGGGCAGCCGATCCGCCTCGGGGTACTCGATTTCCGAGGTCAGCACGGTGCGGCCGTAGCCGAGCGGATCGAAATGCAGGGTTATCGTGCCCCATCCGGCGGCCGGTTCGGTGGGGTCGGAGTCCGCAGGCGCCGCCTTCCCCGAGCGGCGCCTGCGCAATGTGTATCCGATGACCGCGTTCGGGCGGTACTGCGTGATCTCACACTCGACCGTGGGGTGCCACACACCCAGACGCAGTGTCGCGGTGTAGACGGCTCCTGCCTCGTAACCGGCGTCCTCGGCCGGTTCGAAAGTTGCGATGCCGACCATCCACTCCGGCACGAACATCGGCGTGTCGGTATAGGTGAACGCAACCTCCACCGGTGCGCCGACGTCGCTCGCGTACTTGATGTGGCCCATAGGCGTACTCCCTGTTCCACGGCTGCCGATAAAAGTACTACATGAGTCCTCTTTATTTCACCTCAATCGGCAGATAGCACGAAAGTCGTAGCCCCACTGCGCTCTTCGAGGGCCGTGCCCCGAGACACGCCGTATCGGTGGCACTCACGTGGCAGACCGTGGTATCCGTCGCTCCGGCTTCGCCCGACCCCCTGCCGATCGGCGTCGCGCCTGCCCGGCCGCCTGTCACTCGCACGCGAATCGGTATGCGGCCCATGTCATTGTTCATCGTGAAACTCATTGTTCATCGTGAAACATTGCCCCGGCCTTGTGCCGCAGGCTGATTCGCCCAGGTCATCCGGGCGGGTGGCCGAAATAGCGCCCCGCCGAGTCGATCACGGCATCCGGAGCGCTGATGTCGATCGGTGATCCATGCGATGACCCGCCCGGGGAACCGTCGCGCCTCGCGTTCCGACTCGGCTTCGAAATCGAACCGGCAGTGCGGGTTTCGCAAACCGAGCAGGTTTCGCGAGCCGATCGGTCCCTCCGGACGGTCGGGAGTTCAGGCAGTGGCGAGTTCGTCGGTCGAAGTTGCGGGTTGCGTTTCGGTCGGGCCGGTGGTGTGCGGGTTCGGGTTGGCCGGGTCGTCCTGAGGCGGCGTCATGGGGACCGACCTGGTGCTCAGGAGCGGGTTGGTGAGGGCCAGGGTGATTCGGCCGTTGCGTACGTCCAGGTCGGTGCGCAGGCGGGTACCGCCGGCCGCGGCGGTGTCGGCCGGCGCGTCGAAAAGGTTCGTGTCGAGGGTTATCGATAGCGAATCCGGTTCGGGCCGAGTCAGATTCGCGCCGATGTAGGCGTCGCCGGGAAGCGGCAGGCGACCGCTCGGATCGCTGCGCGCCTGGACGGCGGCGGTGGTAGGAATGCGCGGACGCGCGGGCGCGGGGGCGGGCACGACAGGCGCCCGGCGATCCCGGGTGACCGGCAGCTCGCGCGTCTCCGCGACGAATCGGACTGCGGCGGTGGACGGTTGCGGAACCTCCGGTCCGGCGGCCTGTGGCGGCGGTGGCGCAATCGGTTCGGCCACACCGTCTTCCGGGCGCGGGGTTCCCGCGGCCTCGTGCTGATCGGCGGCCATCTGATTGACGACGTATGTTCCGGCCGCAACGGTGAATCCGATTCTTGCCATACCGGCGAGCACCACGGCGGTGTGCCGGAAGATCTGCGATGTCACGGTGCGCACGGTGTCTCTCCCTCTCCCCTGGTCCTCCCTGTCGCACGACCCGCACCGTTGAAAGTCGTACGCTTGACCAGGTTACTGCGCCGGGGGTTACCCGCCGGCGACGTGAACGTAAAGATCAGGTCGCGCGGACCGAGAAAAATTCCCGCCCCGATGTTTCCGGATGTGATCAACCGGGTAATTACGCGACTAGCTGGCGAGCGTCCGCTTCGACTGCCAACACAGAGACCTCCGGCCAACGACGTCCGGTCGGGCATCAGCCACGGCGAACCCTGAGTTGGCGCTCGCCCGCTCCACTCGCCGCACCTGGGGCTATCGCCGGTTCAGGCGAACTGCCCCGCTTCACGTCCCGCTCCCGCGGGCCCCGCGAACGCCTGGGCGATGCTCAGCCACTCCCGCGCATCCGCACCGGTCGCCTCGAGCGCGAGATCATCGAGATGCCGCCGCTGCGTCACCCGCAGACAGAAGTCCACCGCCGGCCCCGTGATGCGCTGGTTCGCCGATTCCGGCCCCCAATTCCACACCGTGCCGTCCGGCGCGGTCAGCTCGACGCGGAACTCCTCGGCGGGAACGGGCCGATCCTGCACCGCGTACGCGAAATTCCGCGTGCGCACGCCGATATGGGCGATGGTGCGCAAGCGCGCGGTCGGCGTGCGGGTCATGCCGAGCGCGTCGGCGACATCCTGCCCGTGCGCCCAGGTCTCCATCAGCCGCGCGCTGACCATCGACGCCGGGCTCATCGGCGGCCCGAACCAGCTCAGCTTCGCCCCCGCCGGTACGGCGAGCAGGGCCTCGGCGAGCGCGGCGCGGCCGTGCCGCCACCGCTCGAGCAGTTCCGCGGGGGCGGCCGAGGCGGCCCGGACCGCGGCTTCGTCGACGAAGGTGGCCGCACGCGGCAGGGCCGCACGTACCAGTTCATCGAATGCCCCGGCGTCGGTCGCGGACAGTGTGGCGACCTCATCGGTCCAGGTCAGATGGCTGATCTGATGAGCGATGGTCCAACCGGGCGCGGGTGTGGCGCGCGCCCACTCCGCCGCGGGCAGCGCGGCGACCATCCGGTCCAGATCGGCACATTCCGCCGCGTAATCCTCGAGCAGTGCCGCCACGTCCACCATGCGGATCAGCATGGCAAACAAGGCCGGAAAAATGCAAGCATGCGTGCTTGTTCTCGGTCGCGATCGGACAGCCGGAAACCGACGACTCGGGCTACCAGCCGAACAGCACCATATGCACCGCGCCGACGACCAGCCCCAGCACCGCACCGTGCAGATACAGTAGCCAGGCATCCTGCTCGACCGAGGCGTAGAACATCTCCATGAACTCCCCCGGCGTGAGCTGCTGCAATTTGCGCGCGGCGAACTCGTCGATCTTCTTCGCCTGCTCCAGCGCGAACTCCTCGTCCGCGACCAGCGTCGGCGCCAGGCCGACCGCGGCGCCGGCCGCGCCCACCTTCAAATTGTCGAATTGCCTGCGGCCGAACGCGACTCGCACCATTCCGGTGGTCGGGCCGAGCTGCCGGTGGATCTCCTCGGAGATCAGCGCCTGGACGATCTGATACGTCTTGTCGCCGTTGGGCCCGGTGAGCAGCTCATTGGCCAGATTCGGCAGGGTGAGCACCTGGTAGGCCAGGATGTGCGCCAGATCGCCCGCGGCCTGGGGCTGCCGTTTGGCCAGCAGCGCCTGCTTCCACAGGTATTTGTAGCGGGGCTGCGGATCGCCGGGCTCGAACACCATCTTGATCGCGATGACGTTCACCAGCACGCCGATCGTCGCCGTCACGGTCAGGATGATCAACCAGCCCGGGATCAGGTCGAGGACCGGAACGGTGTCGTGCACATACATGCCCAGCGCCAGCAGAAGTCCGAACGGAGCGCCCAGCAGGCCGATGCGCACCATGAACTTCAGCTCCGGCGCGGCGATCGTGGTGGTCAGATCCTTCAGAATGTGCGGATTCTCGCGCAGATAGCGAATGACGAAGATCTTGATGTCGATCAGCTGATCGACGTTGTCGCCGAGCTGTTCGAACGCGCGGCGGCACATCGTGGGCAGTTCCCGGGCCACCCGCTGATACAGCAGCTGGCGCGCCGCTCGCGGCACCGCGCGCCACAGCTCCGGATTCTCCCGCTGCATCACTCCATCCACGAGTTCGGGCAGCTGGGGGCGGGCGACCTCGGCGATATAGTCGGCGATGCCCTGCAGATCCAGTTCGTGGATGAAGTCCCGGGGACTGCCGATCCGCATGATAGCCATATCCACGCAGATACTGGCCATCTTCTCCGCGCGGGCGGGGATGAATCCCTGGAAACCGATCCGGCTGCCGTCGCCGGAGAACGTCGGCAGCACCTGGACCCGGCGGGGGAAGTACGGGTACAGCACCTTCAGGCCCGGCACGCGAATTCCGCGGAATTGCAGCGGCCAGAACAGCATCAACACGCCGGTCCAGTTGGTGAGCCAGCCCGCGATCCCGCTGAAAACCGCGAAACTGACCACATCGACGACCAGTTTGGATTGGTGGGTCAGGTTCTCCCAGTCGACGAACACACCGCCGCCCAGTGAGGTCATCGTCTGGGGCCCCCTTGTACGGTACCGGTGCTGATATCTCGAGGCACCAACCCTCTCATACTAGGGTCGCAGCACTAACCGGATGGGGTTGCCCTGTTTGGACTCCAGTGCGGCGACCGCCTTCGCGGCGTCGGCCAGCGGTAGCACGGCGCTGACCGACCGGGCGAAGTCCACCCGACGCAGGCGTTGGAGTTTGACCAGTTCGGTGACGTGTTCGGGGGTCGAGCCGTAGTGCCCGCGCAACTGCTGCCCGAAGTAGCTGAACGCGGTGCCGCCGGTGATGGTGATCGGCTTGTCGGTCAGCCCCACCAGCACCAGCCGCCCACCCGGTCCGAGACAGATGATCGCCTGCTCGCGCACGGCGGCGACCCCGGCGAAGTCGAAGGCCGCAGCCAATCCGGTACCGCCCGTCGCGGCGAAAACCTGACTGCGCAGCTCGGGATCGGCCGCGTCCAGGGCCAGATCCGCGCCGAATTCGAGGGCGCGTTCGCGTGCGGCGGGCAGCGGGTCCACCGCGATGATCGGGGCCGCGCCCAGCAACCGCAGCAGTTGCACACCGTGCGCGCCGAGTCCGCCCACGCCCCAGACGCCGACCGGTTCGGCCGCGCGCACCTGTGCGGTCGCGGTGATCGCCGCCCACGGCGTCGAGACCGCGTCCGGGATGAAGCAGGCCTGTTCGAAGGGCAGAGCATCGGGGATCGGGACCAGTGTGTCGACGCGTGCGAGGGCGTATTCGGCCCAGCCTCCGTCGTAGTCGACGCCGCGGGTGAACACCGCGCCGTTGCGCTGCTCACCGGCCTGCAGCAGCACCCGGTCGCCCACCTTCGCCGCGGACACCCCCGGGCCCAGCGTGTGCACCGTCCCGGCGACCTCGTGCCCGAGAGTGACCACGTCGCCGTCCAGGAACAGCGGGGTCAGGGTGCCGTCGATGAGATGCACGTCGGACAGGCACACACCCGCCGCCGCCACTTCGATCAGCACCTGATCCGGGCCGGGTTCGGGGACGGGAACGTTGTCCAGTGACAGATGACGTTCGGGTTTCAGATGCAGTCGCGCTGCCAGCATCGTGCACTCCTCACAAGTCGGTTGTCGGGTGGTGCGCTCGGCCTCGGCCGGTTCCGTGCTCGGTGGCGGACCCCGCCGGCCCTCCGAGTATCGCACCGTCGGTACCGGGGATTCGGGCATCCACGGCTTGGACCCAGTCCAGTAGTTCGCGTCGGCGCAGGACCGCGATCCGGTGCGGCACACGCAGTGCGCGCCGCGCTCGCCGCCGGGTGCGGCGGGAGATCAGGCTGTTCAACTCGTCGGGCGGGGCGAGGCGCCGGTCGACCGCCCAGTCGACAACCGATCGGTACCAGCGTGTTTCGAGGCGGGCGACCCAGAGGTAGACCACGATGAATACGACGACGTGCACGACGGTCCGGCGCACGACGCTGCCGAATCCGGTCGTGCCGGACATAGGCGCGTCCCAGCCGAAATGCATTGCGGCGCCGAGCAGATAGAACGCCACCAGCGCCGCCGCCCGCCGCGTGCGCGACCAACTCGACGCGCCGACCGCGACGACGATGCCGATTCCGGCGATTCCGGTGAGCATCCAGTGCGAGGTGACGGCGGTGAGCAGCCGCAGAATTCCCACCAGCACCGCGGTGCCGATATCGCCCTGTGCGGACTGCAATACGGCATTGGCCTGGTAGGTGGCGTCCTCGCTGATCTGGAATCCGAGTCCGGTGAAACCGCCGAGCAGCAGCCCGTGCATGGGCCTGCTCAGCTGTGGCCGGAACATCCAGGCGACCGCGAGAACCCCCGCGCCCTTGATGCCCTCCTCGATGATCGATGCCGAGATCGGGGCCTGCCAGTCCACCGCGAAGGCGTCCCCGGCGAGGTTCCCGATGGCGTGAATCAGGTTGTCGTTTCCGAAGATCGCGATCCCCGGCCCGGCCGCGGCGCCCCAGACGAACCCCATCGCGAGCACGACCCGAATCCGCACATGGTCGCGGTACAGATCCAGCCAGAACAGGAACGCGGCGACCACCAGCAGCGTCACCACCATGAACGGCAGTCCGACCAGGATTGCCGACCAGGTGAGCAAGGCGGCCGGAAGCAACTGCAGCACCAACGCGACCGATCCGGCCAGGCAGATCAGGCAGTACGTCCACCACAGCGCCGAACGCGGCCGGAACCAGGTCATGACGCGACCCGTAGCGAGTACATGATCGGTTGCAGATCCGCACCGGTGTCGGTCCCGCTGATCAGCAGCGATACCGCGAGATTGCGATTGCCGAGAATCGCGCACACCCCCGGGCGCGTACTGCCCCGGCAGGTCGGCCCGGCGAACCCGTACGGGTTGGCGACCTCGCCGCCGTCCTCCCGCACGGGAAAGGCCTGCGCCCCCAGTACTTCTCGCCGCCATCGAGCCGCCGAGCCGAAATCGGCGACCCCGTTGACGACGGTCACCAGCAGGACCCGCCCGTTCGGACCGTCCAGGACCGCGGTTGTCCGATCGCCGGTCGGCCGCCGATTCCAGCCGTCCACGCCGGAGAATTCGATCGCGTCGGGCGCTTGTCCCGGTGCGGTGAGCCGGATCGTCGCCCCATGGTTCACCGGCGTCTCCCGCGTCGGCACCAGCGCCGCCAATGCCGCGGGCACCGCGATCAGCACCGCCACGATGACCCAGATCACCCCGGCTTGTCGCCAACCCCGTCCTGTGCCCAACGCCTGCTCCTCTCGGCGCACCCCACCGCTGTCCGGGCGAACCGGCATCGTCCTCGAGAATAGAAGCCGTACCGCCGCGGTTCCGAGACGATCGCGGCGACAAGAGCGATCGACCCTGCTCCATTGCGAGCCGGGCCGCCGCATCGGAATGTATCAGTCCACCGCGAATGCCCACGCCCGATGCCACGGGTTGCGGTGACCGGCGGGGATCAACCCGACGCCGGTGGTCGCCGGCGGTCCGTACCGGTCCCGGCCGGTCTCAACGATCCGGCTTGCCGGTCAGACAGATCAATGTCTGCTGGCCGGTCGCGATGAGCGTTCGACGATCGGCCGCCACGCCGAATACCTCCAACCGGCACACGGTCAGCGTTCGCCCCGGTTTGAGGACCACCCCCACGGCCTCCAAGTGATCGCCCTCCGCCGGCGCGAGCAGATTGATCTTGTACTCCACGGTCAGTACCGACGAATCATCGGGGAAGAGGGTGTACGCCGCATACCCGCCGGCGCTGTCCGCGATGGCGCTGGTGGCGCCGGCGTGCACATAACCGTGCTGCTGTGTGACCTCGGGCCGGTTCGGCAATTCGATGTGCACGCGGCCAGGGCCGATATGGGTCAGCCGCGCGCCCAGATGGCGCATCAGCCCCTGCCGTTCGAAACTGTCCCGGATGCGCGCCTGCACTTCAAGACTCGCTTGCTCTGGTGCTGTCTCGTCCATCGATCTCCTTGTGACCACATTCGCGGCGGGAATCGAATCCCGCCGGGGATGCCGGACAGCTTTCACGATCGACCGGCGATCAGTCCGATGACGGCCAGTTCGACAGCGTGTGATGCAGAGCGGCGACGATGTGCGGCCAGGAGTCGGCGGCGGGGCGGGAGTGGGCGAATCCGCCCGACGCCTCGAGGGTGGCGAATCCGTGAAAGGTGCTGCGCAGCAGTCGCGCCGCGTCCAGGCCCGCGGTGTCGTCGAGGTGGTAGCCGCGCAGGACCGCCGTGGTGAGTTCGATACTGCGCAGCAGCGCGGGGTCGTCACCCACCTCGGCCGGATCCATCCGAATCTGGGTCGCCGCATAGCGTTCCGGATGGTCCAGCACATAGGAGCGGTAGGCGTCCGCGAAGGCGGTCAGCGCGTCGCGGCCGGAGCGTCCCGCCACGGCGGCCCCGATCCGCTCGTTCAACTCCGCGCTGGCCAGCAGCGCCACCCGGACCCGCAGATCGTGCAGATTGCGGACATGCACGTACAGACTCGGATCCTTCACCCCGAATTTTCGCGCGACCGCCGACAGGGTGAGTTTGTCGAAGCCGATCTCGTCGGCGAGTTCGGCCGCGCCGCGAACCACACGCTCGGTCGTGAGGCCTGATCGGGGTGACATCCCTCCAACCTAATATCCCTAGGCGCGACTCGGGCATTTCGCGCGACACCGAGTTCGATCACCCTGCGGACGTGGTCGTCTTCGGGCGCCCTGTTCCGGGACGTCGGCGATGCTGGTGTGCATGGCTCGGTTGTTCGGATCGGAACAATCCTCCGGCGATGATTGTTGAGTGCAATAGGCTCAACTTGGGGTTGCGTACGTGTTCGCGTGCAGTGAACGCTCTGGCGGAACAGAACCGGAATGCTCGGGGTTGAGTAGGTATCGCTCAACTTTGGAAAGGTCGAATGTGACTACACCACAGAATTTGCCGGTGCTGTTCCTCACCGATCCGATCGTGCTGCCGGGCATGGTGGTGCCCATCGAGCTCGACGAGTCGGCGCAGGCCGCCATCGATGCCGCCCGGGCAGCGGGCCTGGACGCCGTGCTGCTCGCCCCCCGGTTGGCCGAGGGCTATGCGTCCTTCGGCGTCGTGGCGACGATCGAGCAGGTCGGACGGATGCGCGGCGGCGCACCCGCGGCGGTCCTGAAGGCCGAGCGGCGCGCGAAGATCGGCCACGGGGTGACCGGGCCGGGTGCGGCGCTGTGGGTCGAGGCCGAACCGGTCGAGATCCCCGAGGCCGACGGCCGCACGAAGGAACTCGCCGCCGAGTACCGCAAGCTCGTCGTCTCGGTGCTGCAGCGTCGCGAGGCATGGCAGGTGATCGACGCGGTCAATCGGCTGACCGATCCCTCCGCGCTGGCCGACACCGCCGGCTACGCGCCGTACCTGACCGATGAGCAGAAGCGCGAAATACTCGAAACCCCGGACGTGGCAACACGTCTCACCACGCTTATCGGCTGGACCAAGGACCATATCGCCGAGGCCGAGGTCGCCGAGAAGATCAGCGAGGACGTGCGCGAGGGCATGGAGAAGTCCCAGCGCGAATTCCTGCTTCGCCAGCAGCTCAACGCGATTCGCAAGGAGCTGGGTGAGGGCGAGCCCGACGGCGCGGACGACTACCGCACCAGGGTGGATCAGGCCGATTTGCCGGAGACGGTCCGCACCGCCGCCCTGCGCGAGGTCGACCGGCTCGAGCGCGGCAGCGATCAGAGCCCGGAGTCGGGCTGGATCCGCACCTGGCTCGACACCGTCCTGGAATTGCCGTGGACGGTGAAAACCACCGATGCGACCGATGTTTCGGCCGCCCGCGAGGTCCTGGACGCCGATCACCACGGCCTGGACGAGGTGAAGGACCGCATGGTCGAGTACCTGGCGGTGCGGGCGCGGCGAGCCGCGCGCGGACTGGAGGTCGTCGGCGGCCGCGGTTCCGGTGCGGTGCTGGTGCTGGTCGGTCCGCCCGGAGTCGGCAAGACCTCGCTCGGTGAGAGCGTGGCACGGGCGTTGGGCCGCAAGTTCGTTCGCGTGGCCCTGGGCGGCGTGCGCGACGAGGCGGAGATCCGCGGTCACCGGCGCACCTACGTCGGCGCACTGCCCGGCCGGATCGTCCGCGCGATCAAGGAGGCGGGATCGATGAATCCCGTTGTGCTGCTGGACGAGATCGACAAGGTCGGCTCCGACTTCCGGGGCGATCCCGCCGCCGCGCTGCTCGAGGTGCTGGACCCGGCGCAGAACCACACGTTCCGCGATCACTACCTGGATCTGGACCTGGACCTGTCCGACGTGCTGTTCATCGCGACCGCGAACGTCATGGACACGATCCCGGGCCCGCTGCTGGACCGCATGGAGCTGATCACGGTCGACGGCTACACCGAGGACGACAAGGTGGCCATCGCCCGCGACTTCCTGATCCCGCGTCAGCTCGAGCGCAATGCGCTGACCGCGCAAGAGGTTTCGATCACCGACGAGGCGTTGCGCGAGATCGCCGCGAACTACACCCGGGAGGCCGGGGTGCGGCAGATGGAGCGTCTGATCGCCAAGGCGCTACGTAAGGCCGCGACCGGGTTGTCGGAGTCGGCGGATGTCTCGGGCGTCGAAAGTCCCTTCGGCAAGGGCGAATTCGTACCGGAGAGTCTGGGTTACGACAAGGATCTGGGATACGACGCCGAATCCGTCACGGCCGCTGCCAGTTCCGGCACGCTGGTGATCGGGCTGGGTGATCTGAAGGACTACCTGGGCCGTCCGCGCTTCACCCCCGACGGGGCGGAGCGGACCGCGGTCCCCGGTGTCGCGACGGGTCTGGCGGTAACCGGCGCGGGCGGCGACGTCCTCTACATCGAGGCCAATGCCGCCGAGGGTGAGCGTTCGCTGACCCTGACCGGTCAGCTGGGCGATGTGATGAAGGAATCCGCGCAGATCGCGCTGACCTACGTCCGCTCGCATCTCACGGAGATCGGTATCGAAGCTCCAACCGATGCCGCAGCTTCCGAGGACCTACGTGGTTACGCTCCGCTGCCGCCTACGGCCCGCCGGAGCGCTGCGGGGGTGCTGGATCGCAACATCCACATCCACTTCCCGGCCGGTGCGGTGCCCAAGGACGGGCCGTCCGCGGGCGTGACCATGGTGACCGCCCTGGTGTCGCTGGCACTGGGCCGGCAGGTCCGCTCGGATGTCGGCATGACCGGTGAGGTCACGTTGAACGGCCGGGTGCTGCCGATCGGCGGGGTGAAGCAGAAGCTGCTCGCCGCCCAGCGCGCGGGACTGAAGACGGTGTTCATCCCGGCCCGCAACGAGCCGGATCTGGACGACGTCCCCGCCGAGGTGCTGGCCGCACTGGATGTGCGTCCCGTCGCCGACGTGGCCGAGATCCTGGCCTACGCCATCGAGCCGGTCGCCGAACCGGCCTACCAGGCGCTGGCCGCCTCGGCCTGATCGGCCTCGAGGGGGCCGTGCACTTCTCGGGGTGCACGGCCCTCTGGTATGTCCGGCCGGCGCATCCGGCGATGGGCGGCGCTGTGGCGTGCGGTGCGCGGCGGAATCGGCTCCGGCCGCCGACCGGTCGCACGGCGGGAGCGTGGTGGGCCATCAGGCCGCATGCGCACGTGATCGCGGCGCAAGACCCGTGCAAGCGGGCGCGCACACGATGACCGCATGAGTACTGCACAGCACGTTCCGGTTCTGATCGCCGGGGGCGGCATGGTCGGCCTGTCGGCGGCGTTGCTCCTGGAATATCACGGTGTCCCTTATGTTCTCGTCGAACGGCGTTCGGCGATGTCGGTGCTGCCCCGTTCGCGCGGTGTGCACACCCGGTCCGCGGAGATCTTCCGGCAGATCGGCGCGGGATCGCGGCTCGAGCAGGTCGCCGCGACCGCATTGGCCGACGGCCGGTTCGGTGGCGCGTGGCAGGGGTCGGCGCTGACCGATGCGCAGCCGATGGATATCTCGCGGGTCGCGGCGGCGATGGCCGCGGGCGAGCCGAGCCCCTCGCGGTTCCTGTTCCTGCCGCAGGTGCTGTTGGAACCGGTACTGGCCGATCTGGCCCGCCATCGCGGTGGTGATCTGCGGTTCGGTGTCGAGCTCACCGAATTCCACGATGACGGGGACGGTGTTCGGGCCAGGCTGCGGGACAGTGCCGGCGCGGTCACCATGCTGCGGGCGGACTATCTCATCGCCGCGGACGGTGCGGGCAGTTCCGTGCGTCGTGCGCTCGGCATCGGCGGCTGGGAACTGCCGCCGACGCATCATCTGATCAACGTATTCGCCCGCACCGATCTGACCGGCGTCCTGCACGGCCGGACCTTCAGTCAATGTGAGATCACCGGTGCCGGGGTGCGCGGACTGGTGTTGTCGAAGAACAACACCGACGAGTGGTCGTTCCACATCGAATTCGATCCCGCCGCCGAGACACTCGCGAACTATCCCGCGCGGCGTTGTGTCGAGCTGATCCGCGAAATGGCCGGCGTGCCCGAGCTCGAGGTCGAGGTGCTTGCCCGGAGCGCTTGGGACACTGGTGTTTTCGTGGCGGACGAGTATCGGCGCGGCCGGGTGTTCCTGGCCGGTGACGCGGCGCATCGCCACGCGCCCTGGGGCGGTTTCAACGGCAATACCGGAATCGCCGACGTGCACAATCTGGCCTGGAAGCTGGCGGCCGTGCTGTCCGGCTCGGCAGGTCCAGCGCTACTGGATTCCTATGCGGCGGAACGTCGTCCGCGAGCGTTGGTCGCGGCCGAGCAGGCCCGCCTCGGCACCGATTTCCGCACCCGCTACGGCATCCAAACCCCGGACAACGCCGAGGATCTGGCCAAACGCCTCGACAACGGCGATGTGATGGTGCGTTTCCGCTACTCCTCGACGGCCGTCGCGGCCGAATCCACCGCGCCCCTGCACGTCGAGAGATTGAGCGGCCAGAACGGAACTCGCGTCCCGCACCTGTGGATCGATGCCGCCGAAACCGTCTCGACCCTGGACCTGTGCGGCCCCGGCTTCGCCCTACTCGTCGCGGGAACCTCCGCCGCCTGGCGCGACGCGGCCGCCCAGGCCCAGCGCGAGACCGGGATCGATCTCGCCGTGCACGCCCTGCCGCAGAACGAATGGCGCACCCGCGCCGAACTACCCACGGGCGGTGCACTACTCGTCCGTCCCGATATGCACGTGGCCGCTCGCTCCGACACCGGCCTGACCCCGGCGACCCTCACCGGGACACTTCGCGCCATCACCGGACTCCCCGCGAAAGACGAGGTGGCAGTGGATGCTTCGGTACCGTCCGGCGTCTGACCGCAGGTGCCGCGAAAGAGGAATCGACCGGAGCGGATTCGGTGCCCGGACCCGCGGCCGGGGTCACTACGAAACATCGTGCGGCACAGGCATCTCGGTGGCCGCCTTCCGGTCCCGGGCGGCGCTGTCCCCGGTCTACCG
The DNA here is from genome assembly GCF_001613305.1 of Nocardia vaccinii NBRC 15922. GTDB lineage: Bacteria > Actinomycetota > Actinomycetes > Mycobacteriales > Mycobacteriaceae > Nocardia > Nocardia vaccinii. The sequence continues at coordinate 161,420 of NZ_BDCC01000005.1, read as the reverse complement.
CGTCCAGCGGTTCGGTGACCTCGGGCCGGTCTCAGCTCTCGGACCCGGACAGTTCCCGGTCGACGGACCGCGCGGACCCCTGAGCGACGGCGCAGAGCACGAGGTCACCGTCTTCCTGCACGGCGTGGATCTCGCAGCCGCATACGGCCTGGCGTCGGGTGGATCCGGTGACCCGGGCCTGTGCGCGCAGCCGCGAACCTGTGGCGGGGCGCAGGTAGGTGATGCTGAAACCGCCGGTCAGGACGTTCGCGCCGAGGACCGTCGCGGCGGCGTAGGTGATGGCGTTGTCGGCGGCGTAGGCCAGGACTCCGCCGTGCACGAAACCGAACTGCTGGGCCAGATCGGGGCGGATCGGGATCTCGAGCGTGGCCCCGTCGTCGCCGAACGCGGTGATCTCGGTGCCGATCAGCGCACTGAACGGCTGAGCGGCCAGCACCGCGCGGGCGGCATCGATATCGATTGCGGTACCGGTACCTGTCATCGGACCTTCCTCCTGGTCGGTGGGCGCAAGCGCCGCACGGTGTGGATCGGGTGCGGAACACCTCGTTACCGTGTCTACTCCGATCGGTGATCACCGCGAATCGAGTATTCCCGGAACCTGTCACCGGTGTGCGGTATGACTGACCCATGCCCAGGTGGCTGTTGCATGTGGATCTCGACCAGTTCCAGGCGGCGGTGGAGTTCCGCCGTCACCCGGAGCTGCGGGGGCAACCGGTGATCGTGGGCGGTAACGGCGATCCACGCGAGCCGCGCAAGGTGGTGACCTGCGCGTCCTACCCGGCGCGCGGGTACGGGGTGCATGCGGGCATGCCGTTGCGTACCGCTGCGCGCAAATGTGTGGACGCGATATTCCTCCCGCTGGATATGGCCGCCTATTCCGAGGCATCCGACGAGGTCATGGATCTGCTGCGCGCCTTCCCGGTCCGGGTGGAGGTGCTCGGCTGGGACGAGGCGTTCCTGGCCGCGGACACCGATGATCCCGAACAGCTGGCCCGCGAGATCCGCGGCGCCATCGAGGAATTGGATCTGACCTGCGCAATCGGTATCGGAGACAACAAACTTCGAGCGAAACTCGCCACCGGATTCGCGAAATCGGTCGGCAAGACGGGCGATTCGCAGCAGGAGATCTCCGATGCGCGAACCGGCATCTTCCGGCTCACTGCCGAGAACTGGTCCGAGCTGATGGCGCAGCGCCCGACCAATGCCCTGTGGGGTATCGGCTCCCGCATCGCCAAACGCCTCGCCGACCTGGGGATAACCACCGTCGCCGAACTCGCCGCGGCGGACCGGCAGGTCCTGGCCGCCGAATTCGGTCCCAGCACGGGACCGTATCTGTGGTTGCTGGGCCGCGGTGCGGGCGATACCGAAGTGGTCACCGAACCACGAGTTCCGGTGGGCCACAGCAAATCCGAGACGTTCCCGCACGACCTCACCGAACGCGCCGAGATGGACTCCGAAGTGCTGCGACTGGCGACCGCGGTGGCCGAGGAGGTTGCCGAGACCGGGCGCATCACCGTGCGGGTGGGCGTCACGGTACGCACCAATACCTTCTACACCCGCACCAAACAGCGCAAACTCCCCGAGCCGACGACCGACGTCGCCCAGATCGCACAGGCCGCGCTGGAGATCCTGGGTCGTTTCGAGCTGGACCGGCCGGTGCGCCTGCTCGGCGTCCGCCTGGAACTGCTGCCCGAATAGACCTCCCGGCTATCCGCGTGCTCTGCGCCGTATGTCACATTGGATGCGGACGCGATGGAGAGGGAGTCCTGATGAGCCAGTACCAGACGATCGAGTTCGAGCGCGCCGGGAATATCGCTCGGATCACCCTGAATCGGCCCACGGCGGCCAACGGCATCGATCACGTTCTCGGCCGCGAACTGGCGGAGGTGGCATCCCTGGTCGCCGATGATCCCGCGCTCAAGGTCGTCACGCTGACCGGTGCGGGCCGGTTCTTCTGCGCCGGTGGCGATCTGAAGGCGATGGCGGTGCAGGAGGGCGGTGCGGGGCCCTACGTCAAACATCTGGCGGACAACCTGCACGCGGCGATCTCGTCGTTCGCGCGGATGGAGGCGTTGCTGATCGTCGCGGTGAACGGTACCGCCGCGGGGGCGGGTTTCAGCCTCGCGGTGACCGGTGACGTCGTGGTCGCCGCCGAATCGGCCTCGTTCACCATGGCCTACACCCGCGCGGGCCTGAGCCCCGACGGCGGCGCTTCCTATTACCTGCCGCGCCTGATCGGCCTGCGCCGCACCCAGGAACTGATGTACTTCAACCGCACCCTGTCCGCCGCCGAGGCCCTGGACTGGAATCTGCTGCACCGCGTCGTCCCCGACGCCGACCTCACCGCCACCGTCGAGGAGCTGGCCGCCCAGTTCGCCGCCGGCCCCCGCCACGGCAACGCCAACGTCAAGCACCTCCTCCTGGTCAGTCCCGACCACACCCTCGAGGAACAACTCGCCCGCGAAGCCTCCTTCATCTCCGCCGCCGCCGAGGACTCCGACGGCGTCGAGGGAATTACCGCATTCCTGGAAAAGCGCGCGCCGAAGTTCGGCTGACCCGCGCGCCGTCCGCGGCCCGCACACCGGGGCGTCGTCGATTTCGGCGGCGCCACCTGCGACTTCACCCGCGCCCCGGCAGCGGCTGCGCACCGCTCGCCGTCGCCGGAATGATCTGTGCCGGTACGCCCGGCCCGCCCGGGTCCCGGACTCGGCGGGCCGCGCCGCCGCCGACCTCCGGCCCTGCGTGTGACTCACCCGAGACCGAGCGAACATGTCCCTGGACTGGTGGCCTCACCCCGTGACCCCGTCGGGCCTACCGCTCGGGCGTGTGACGTGGTCGTGCACGTGCGGCGGTCGTGCCGGCAGCGGATCGCGCCGCGGTCGCGTGCGGATCTTGTTCCCGGAGAGTGTTTTTCGTGCACGCGCAGCGTCGATTCGGGTCGGTGTGCGGATCACCTCCGACGGAATCGGGATTCGCCACTATGGTGGGGTGCCATGGATATCGCGTCGGCCGGATCGTCGGAGGCGGTATCCACGCCGCGAGTGGCGGATGGCCTGCGCCGGGGGTGGGTGAACGGGCCGCCGGCTGTGGCGATCGGGCTCGTCGTGGTGCAACTGATGGTTCGGGGGTGGTTGGCCGGTCGGGGCTATTTCTACTGGGACGATCTGATCCTCGCGGGGCGGTCGGGGCGATTGCCGCTGTTCTCGGCGAATCTGCTGCTGTACGACCACGACGGGCATTTCATGCCCGCGGCATTCGCCGTCGCCTGGGTGATCACGCGGCTGGGTCCGTACCTGTGGGCCGGTCCGGTGCTCTCGATGCTGGTGTTGCAGTTGCTCGCCTCGGCGGCGGTGCTGCGCATGTTGCTCGCGCTGACCTCGCCGGAGTACGGGTCGGGCCGAGATGCCGGGCGGGGGCTGCGGGAGCGCGCTGCTGCCATGGCTCGCAGCACCCGGTGGACGCTGCTGATTCCGCTGGCCTTCTACCTGTTCTGCCCGCTGACGTTGCCCGCGTTCGCCTGGTGGTCCGCCGCGCTGAACGCCTTGCCGCTGCAGATCGCGCTGGCCTGGGTCGTGGGCGATGCGGTGTTGCTGATCCGGACCGGCCGGGGGCGGTACGCGCTGTCCGGCTGTGTGGTGCTGGCGGCGGCGCTGCTGTTCTTCGAGAAGTCGGTGATCGTGCCGTTCGTGGCTTTCGTCGCGGCCGGGCTGATCCGGTACGTCGACGGGGGTGAGCACGCGATCCGCACCGTGGCGCGGCGCGGCGCGCGATTGTGGGTCGGCGCGGCGGCGGTGCTGATCTGCTGGGGCGCGATCTATCTCACGGTGGTGCACGTCTCGGCGGTACGCAGCACCCCGGCCGGGGTGCGGGCGCTGCTGGATCACGCGATATCGCGTGGCATCGTGCCCGCACTGGTGGGCGGGCCGTGGCGCTGGGAACGGTGGGTGCCCTCGACGCCGTGGGCGGCGGCGCCGGTCTGGGCGGTGGTGCTTGCCTGGCTGATCATCGGCGCGCTCGTGGTGTATTCGATCCGGACCAGGCGCCGGGTGTGGCCGGTCTGGGTGGCCGTGGTGGTCTACGTGCTGGCCGCGCAACTGCCGGTGGCGCTGATCCGGGGCGGACCGTACACCACCGACGAGCTGACCCAATCGCTGCGCTACCTCGCGGATCTGGCCGTTCCGCTGACCGTCGCTGGTGCGCTGCTGTTGCGGGCCGGGCCGCGCCGAGTGGTTCGGCGCGGAGTGCGGCCACCGATCGCGGTCGCGCTGGTCGCGGCGTTCGTGGCGAGCAGTCTGTGGTCGACGATCACGTTCAGCCGATCCTGGTCCGTCAGTCCGACCCGGGTCTACCTCACCACCGTGAAATCCGAGCTGGCCGCGGGCGGCCCACCCCTGCTCGAACAGGAGGTGCCGTGGAAAGTGCTGAACCCCTTGGCCTATCCGCTGAACCGGATCAGTGTGGTGCTCTCCCCCCTCGCGCCCCCGAACATGTTCGCCCATGCCACGCCCCGTCTGCGCATGATCACCGACGAGGGCCGGATCGTCGACGCCGCGGTCTGGTGGAACCGGGGGATCCGCCGCGGCCCCGTCCGCGGGTGCGGCTACGCGATATCCGGCACGCAGCCGGTCCCCGTCCCGCTCGACGGCCCCATGATCGATAACGCCTGGACCGCCCAGCTCAACTATCTGGCCGGCCGCGACGGCCGGATCACCGTCGCCCTCGAACACGGCGAAACCGTCGTCGCCCCGGTCCGCGAGGGCCTGAACACGGTCTACGTCCGCGTCATCGGCGGCGGCACGCTGCTGCGAATCGGCGTTGCCACACCGGGTTTGCACGTCTGTCTGGGCGCGGGTCCGGTCGGCGTGGCCTCGTATTCACATTGACCGGCGCGCGGATTCGCCGGCCGAGGCTCCCGGCCGAATGATCCCTGCCACCAGCCGCGAAGGATCTGCCACGGAGGTGTGGATCCGGGAATGGTTCGATGGCCCTGGTATGTCTTCATGGTGGCATGCTGTCGGCGCCGCACATCGAACGCGGTGAATATTCGGTGCGAAGGGTGCGCCCTCCGGCCGCCCTGTAGCCGGCCCCATAGCACAAGGGGTGCGGCTGTCATTCGATGCTCGCTGGGCAGGCGCGGTCGCCCTATGCTCGGACCCATGATGTTCTTGGCGATGGTGGCACACGAGACGGACGACGGGGTCGTGTTGACGCGTGAGGAGGTCGGCGACGACTTCCTCGGGCCGGGCACGGTCACGATCAAGGTGCTCTATTCGAGTGCGAACTTCAAGGACGGGCTGGCGATCACGCGGGGCGGCGGGGTGGTGCGCAAGTATCCGATCGTTCCGGGCATCGACATCATCGGTGAGGTGTCCGCATCGGAGGACCCGTCCTTCGTACCCGGCGATCCGGTGATCGCGCACGGCTACGACATCGGCGTCGCGCACAACGGCGGATTCGCCGAATACGCCCGGGTCCCGGCGGAATGGGTGGTCAGGCTCGAGAGTCTCACCCCGCGCGAGGCCGCCGCCCTGGGCACGGCCGGATTCACCGCGGCGCTGAGTGTGCAGGCCCTGCTGGATCGCGGCCTGACCCCGGATGCCGGTCCGGTCCTGGTCACCGGCGCGACCGGCGGCGTCGGCAGCGTAGCGGTGGACATTCTGGCCGGTCTCGGCTTCGAGGTGGTCGCCTCCACAGGTAAATCCGATGCGGGCGAGCGTCTTTCGGCATTGGGTGCGAAATCGGTGATCGGCCGCCTGCCCGAGGACCCGGAGGCGAAGATCCGTCCGCTCGGTAAGGCGCAGTGGGCCGCCGCGGTGGACAGCGTCGGCGGCAAATCCCTCGCCTACGTCCTCAGCACGATTGATTACGGCGGTGCGGCCGCGGTCAGCGGACTCACCGGCGGTACCGGGCTGCCCACCACGGTTATGCCCTTCATCCTGCGTGGTGTCGCCCTGCTCGGCATCGATTCGGTGCAATTCCCGATCGAGCAGCGTCGTGCCCTGTGGACCCGCCTGGGCAAGGATCTCAAACCGCGGCATCTGTCGGAGCTGGAGAACTACGCCCCGATCACCGAGGCCGAATCGGTGCTGCGCGAGATTCGCGAGGGGCGGCACTCGGGTCGCACGGTACTCGGCGTCGCCGGAGAGTTCTGACAGCGGTACCGCACCCAGCCGACGCCTGACCCGCGCTCGGCGTTGTTCCACAGATAGCCCGGCCCCAGGTGTTCTCGGCGAGTTCGGTCGAGATCACCTGGGGTGTCGGCACTTACGGCACCGCCCGCCGGAAAAACGGCACGTACTGCGCGACCGTGGCACCCGCGACCACGATCCACGCCGCCAACGCCACCCACGCCTCGGCCCGCCCGAACGTCACCATCCACGATTCACCTACGGCCAGACCGAATTCGCGAGTGCCGACGCCGTACATGCCGATCGGGAAGACGATGCTCCACAGCGACGGATCGAAGCTCCGGCGGAAATGTTCGATCAGATATCGCCAGACGCCGCCGATCAGCAGCGCGGGAATCAGCCAGGTGCCGAACGCCCACAACACCACCGTCGCGCCGATCAGCACCGGCTGGGTCAGCGCGACGAGGTGATCGGAGGTGCGGTCGATCAGTTTGGCGGCGGCCAGCACGCTGATCGCGGTGGCGCCCATGAAGATCCAGTACGGCGGCACCAGGGTCGCGGGCGTGAGTTCCTTCGCGAACAGCGCACCGAGTACCAGTGCGGCCACGATGCCGTAGAGCATGCTGCCGATCGACCAGACCAGCAGTGCGGGAGTGGCGAACCGGTGTGCCCACGGCGCGGGCAGTGCGCTGGCGGCCACGGCCAGCGATTGGGTGCCGACCACCCACAGCAGCCAGGTGCCGTCCGCGCCGGTCATTCCCGGAGCCGTGTTGTGGTGCACCATGAATCCGGCCGGAATCAGGTAGCAGAGAATAAGCCAGGCAATCGCGGCGATGGCGAGCAGAGCCAGCGCCGCGGCGGCGAGACCATGGGCACTCAGTCCGGTCGAGAGCACTCCGGCCCCGGCGACGAAGGTCAGATAAGTGAATCCGACCGCCGGATTCCCGGCGTCGGCGGCCATCTCGCGCGGATGGCGAAACGCCCGAGCCACCATGGCGATCGTCAGCCCGGCGAAGGTCAGCAGTCCGATGATCAGCAGTGCGTCACCGCCCCACTGCCAGCCCGCGCCCGAGACGGCGCGCGCGACGATGCCGGTGGCCATCACCGAGGCGAACCAGGCGGGCTTCAGATTTCGCAGGGATGCGGCACGGCGGTTGTCCGACTCACCCACGCGCCACAGTCTGACATGTGGCGAAGCGGCATCCGCACCCCGCCGCGCAGAACGCCGCCGGGAAGTCGGCCGAACTTCGCCGTGCGAACGATACAGTCGTCGAGGTGGTGCCCGTCCCGAGGGTCGAAAGGATCGCACAGCCATGGCGGAACCGGACGCACTGATTCTCGAAACGGGCAAGTACTTTCATCGGGGCGCTACCGCACCCGATCTGCACAGCGTCGTCTATCGCGGCGGCACCGAAGGTGACGTCTTCTACCGTGACCGCTGGAGCCACGACAAGATCGTCTACTCCACGCACGGCGTGAACTGCACCGGATCATGCCGGTGGAAGGTGTACGTCAAGGACGGCATCATCACCTGGGAGACGCAGGCGACCGATTATCCGTCGGTGGGCCCGGACCGCCCGGAGTACGAGCCGCGCGGCTGTCCACGGGGTGCGTCCTTCTCCTGGTACACCTACTCCCCGACGCGCGTGCGCTATCCCTACATTCGCGGCGTCCTGCTGGACATGTATCGCAAGGCGAAGAAGCGCACCGGCGATCCGGTGCGGGCATGGGCCCAGATCCAGTCCGATGCCGCCCGGCGACTCGAATATCAGCAGGCCCGCGGCAAGGGCGGGCTCGTGCGCGCGCAATGGGACGAGACGCTCGAGATCATCGCCGCGGCACATGTGCACACGATCGCGACGTACGGTCCGGACCGGATCGCCGGATTCTCCCCGATCCCGGCGATGTCGATGGTCTCGCATGCGGCGGGTGCGCGGTTCATGGCGTTGATCGGCGCGCCGATGATCTCCTTCTACGACTGGTACGCCGATCTGCCGGTGGCCTCACCGCAGGTGTTCGGCGATCAGACCGACGTCCCCGAATCGGGCGACTGGTGGGATGCGGCCTACCTGATCATGTGGGGTTCGAACGTCCCGGTCACCCGCACCCCGGACGCGCACTGGATGGCCGAGGCCCGCTATCGCGGTCAGAAGGTCGTCGTGGTCGCACCGGATTACGCCGACAACGCGAAATTCGCCGACCAGTGGTTGCATCCGCATCCGGGCACCGACGCCGCACTGGCGATGGCGATGGGACATGTGATCCTGCGGGAATGCTTCGTGGAACGCCAGGTCCCGTTCTTCACCGATTACGTGCGCCGGTTCACCGATCTGCCCTTTCTGGTCACCCTCGTCGAACACGAAGACGCCTGGGTACCGGGCAAATTCGTACGCGCGGCCGACCTCGGCGATAGCAGCGAGGAAGCGGAGTGGAAAACCGTTGTGCTGGACGAGAATACCGGCGAGCTCGCCGTCCCACCCGGATCGATCGGCTTCCGCTGGTCCGAATCCGGTGCGGGACACTGGAATCTGAATCTGGGCTCGATCGTCCCGGTACTGACCCTGTACGGCCGCGGCGACGGTGTGCCGGTGTTGTTGCCGCGCTTCGACACCGACGGCGGCGCGGACGCCCAGAGCCACGGCGAGGTGCTGCGCCGCGGCGTGCCCGCGCGACGCCTGGGCCCGGACGGTCCGCTGGTGACGACCGTCTTCGACCTGCTGCTGGCCGGGTACGGGGTGCGCCGGGGCGAACTGCCCGGCGACTGGCCCGAGTCCTACGAAGATCCCGCCGGCCCCGGCACTCCCGCCTGGCAGGAGGAACACACCTCGGTTCCGGCCGCGGCGTGTATCCGGATCGCCCGGGAATTCGCGGCCACCGCGGAGAAATCGCGCGGCCGGTGCATGATCCTGATGGGCGCGGGCACCAATCACTGGTTCCACTCCGAGACGATCTATCGAACATTTCTGGCGTTGTTGCAGCTCACCGGATGTCAGGGCCGCAACGGCGGCGGGTGGGCGCATTACGTCGGCCAGGAGAAGGTGCGGCCGTTCACCGGCTGGTCCACCCTCGCCGGTGCGATCGACTGGGCGCGCCCGGCCCGGCAGGCCATCGGCACCGGCCATTGGTTCGTGCACACCGATCAGTGGCGGTACGACCGGTTCACCGCCGACACCCTCGCCTCACCGCTGGGTGCGGGACGTTTCGCCGGGATGACCGCGATCGACTGCCTGGCGCAGGCCACCCGGCTGGGCTGGATGCCGTCCTATCCGACCTTCGACCGCAATCCGCTCGAACTGGGCGAGGGCGAACATGCGGTCGGCCGGGCGGTCAACGAAATACTTTCCGGCACATTGAAATTCGCCATCGAAGATCCCGACGACCCGCGCAACTGGCCGCGCGTGCTGATGCTGTGGCGGTCCAATCTGCTCGGCTCCTCGGCCAAGGGCGCGGAATACTTCACCAAACATCTGCTGGGCACGCAGTCCTCGCTGTCCGCGCAGGAGGCGCCGCGCCGATCGCGCCCGCGAGATGTGCGGTGGCACAACGAGCCTGTCGAGGGCAAGCTGGATCTGCTGGTCTCCCTGGACTTCCGGATGACCTCCTCGACGCTGCTGTCGGATATCACGCTGCCTGCGGCGACCTGGTACGAGAAGCACGATCTGTCTTCCACCGATATGCATCCCTTCGTGCACGCCTTCTCCCCCGCGGTCGATCCGCCCTGGCAGGCGCGCACCGATTTCGAGATCTTCCGAGCCCTGGCCGATCGGCTCAGCGAACTGGCGCGCGAACATCTCGGCGTCCGGCATGACCTGGTGGCCACTGCCTTACAGCACGACACCCCGGGCGAGATGGCGCAGCCGGGCGGGGTGGTGCGGGATTGGCGGCGCGAGGAATGCGCACCGGTGCCCGGCCGCACATTTCCGGCATTGACCGTCGTCGAACGCGACTACACCGCGATCGGAGCCAAATTCGCGGCGCTCGGACCGCTGGTGGAGGAGCTGGGCCTGCCGGTGAAGGGTATCGCCCTGCGACCCGACGCGGAGGTCTCGTATCTGGGTTCGCTCAACGGCGTGGTCGAATCGGGTCCGGCGGCGGGACGTCCGCGCCTCGAGACCGCGGTGCACGTGGCCGACACCATCCTGGCGCTGTCCGGAACCACCAACGGCCACTTGGCAACTCAGGGTTTCCGCACCCTGGAACGCCGCACCGGGCAGGCGATGGCCGAGCTCGCGGCCGAGCATGAGGGCAAGCGCGTCACCTATGCCGACACCCAGGCCGCGCCCGTTCCGGTGATCACCTCGCCGGAGTGGTCGGGCAGTGAGAGCGGCGGTCGCCGGTACACCGCCTTCACCCAGAACATCGAACAGTTCCGGCCGTGGCACACGCTGACCGGACGGCAGCACTTCTTCCTGGACCACGACTGGATGGCCGAGGTCGGCGAATGTCTGCCGGTCTACCGTCCGCCGCTGGATATGAGCCGCTTGTTCGGCGAACCCGAACTCGGGCCAGACGGCTCGCGCCAGGTCACCGTGCGGTACCTCACCCCGCACAACAAGTGGTCGATCCACTCCGAGTACCAGGACAACCTGTTCATGCTCTCGCTCTCGCGCGGCGGACAGGTGATCTGGATGGCGCCGTCGGATGCCGAGTCGATCGGGGTGGCGGACAACGACTGGATCGAGGCGGTGAACCGCAATGGTGTGGTGGTGGCCCGCGCGATCGTCTCGCACCGGATGCCCGCGGGCACCGTCTACATGCATCACGCGCAGGAGCGCACGGTGAACGTCCCGCGCACCGAGCACACCGGACGCCGCGGCGGGACACACAACTCGCTGACCCGGCTGCTGCTCAAACCGAGTCACCTCATCGGCGGCTACGCCCAATTGTGCTGGGGTTTCAATTATTTCGGGCCGACCGGAAATCAACGTGACGAAGTGACCGTGATCCGCCGCCGATCCCAGGAGGTGCAGTACCGATGAGGCCGATGGCGCAGCTGGCAATGGTGATGAATCTGGACAAGTGCATCGGGTGTCACACCTGCTCGGTCACTTGCAAGCAGACCTGGACCAATCGCGGCGGTATGGAGTACGCCTGGTTCAACAATGTGGAAACCCGTCCGGGACAAGGGTATCCGCGCCGCTACGAGGATCAGGAACGTTGGCGGGGCGGCTGGACGCTGGACCGCCGGGGCCGGTTGAAGTTGAAGGCGGGCGGCCGGCTGCGAAAGCTGTTGTCCATCTTCGGAAATCCGGTGCTGCCGTTGATCCGGGACTACTACGAGCCGTGGACCTACGACTATCGCGCGCTGACCCAGGCCCCGCTCGGCGACGACTACCCCGTCGCGACGCCGCGCTCGCTGCTGTCGGGTAAGCCGATGCGGATCGAGTGGAGCTCCAACTGGGACGACAACCTCGGTGGCGCCACCGAATTCGGTGATCAGGATCCGATCGTCCGGAAGGTTCGCGAAACCGCCTCGGAGAAGGTCAGATTCGAATTCGAGCAGACGTTCATGTTCTATCTGCCGCGGATCTGTGAACACTGCCTGAATCCGGCGTGCGTGGCCTCCTGCCCGTCGGGCGCGCTGTACAAGCGCGGTGAGGACGGCATCGTGCTGGTCGATCAGGACCGGTGCCGCGGCTGGCGGATGTGCGTGACGGGTTGTCCGTACAAGAAGATCTACTTCAACCACAAGACCGGCAAGGCCGAGAAGTGCACGCTGTGTTATCCGCGGATGGAGGTCGGGCTGCCGACGGTGTGCTCGGAGACCTGCGTCGGGCGGCTGCGATATCTGGGCGTGGTGCTCTACGACGCGGACCGCGTCACCGAGGCGGCCTCCACGCCGTCCGATACCGACCTCTACGAGGCGCAACTGGGCGTCTTCCTGGATCCGGAGGATCCGCGGGTGCGGCATGAGGCCGAGCGGGCCGGGATTCCGGCGGATTGGATCGACGCCGCTCGTCGCTCTCCGGTTCACGCGCTGATCAGCAAATATCGTGTCGCACTCCCGCTGCATCCGGAATACCGCACCCTGCCGATGGTCTGGTACATCCCGCCGCTGTCGCCGGTGGTGGATTCGCTGGCCGAGACCGGATTCGACGGCGAGGACGCCGGGCATCTGTTCGGCGCGATCGATACCCTGCGGATTCCGGTGGAATATCTGGCCGAGCTGTTCACCGCGGGTGATGTGATTCCGGTCAAAGATGCGCTGGCCCGGCTCGCGGCCATGCGTTCCTATCACCGCGACATCAATCTCGGTGACCCGCCCGACGAATCGATTCCCGAGGCGGTCGGCATGACCGGCGCTGAACTGCGGGCGATGTTCCGGCTGCTGGCGATCGCGAAATACGATGAGCGCTACGTGATTCCGACCGCGGCCGTGGGCGACGCCCAGCGGCTCGAGGAAACCGCGCTGCCCGATGAGTGCAGTCTGGACTACGACGGCGGCCCCGGTATGGGCGAGACGGGCCCGGTCGGCGCGGATTCCGGCCGGAAGTTGTTGCCGCTCATGACGGTCGAGAATTTCCACCTGCTGCGCAGGAAGCAGACGGCCGACGAGGACTACCTGTGACCGGCGATTCGGTTCCGGCGCTGTACCAGGCCGCCGCGCACTGCCTGGACTACCCCGACGAGCGGTTCTTCGACCGGTTGCCGCTGTTCGACGCGGGTGCGCCCGCGCTGCGGCCGTTCCTGAAACACGCCGCGGCGGTGGGCCGGGCGGCGCTGTGCGAGCAGTACGTGCAGGTCTTCGATTTCCATAATCGGCACTGCCTGCATCTGACGTGGTGGCAGGACGGTGATACGCGCCGACGCGGCAGTTCGCTTGCCCGGCTCAAGCATATCTATCGCGAGCACGGGATGGAGTTGCGCGAGACCGAACTGCCCGACCACTTGCCGGTAGTACTCGAATTCTGTGCTGCCACGGGATCTTCCGAACTGCTGCTCGAACATCGTCCGGGCCTGGAACTGTTGCGTCTGGCGTTGGACGAGGCCGAGACGCCGTATGTCCACGTCCTGAACGCGCTCAGCGCCACCCTGCCCGGCCCGACCCCGCGCGATCGCGCCGCCGCGCGTGCGCTGGCGAGATCGGGCCCGGCCACCGAGACCGTCGGACTGTCCCCCTACGGCCACCTCGACCTACTACCCGTGCTCGGCAACGGAGGTCACTGATGCAGGTATTCCTGTGGGGCGCACTGCCCTATATCGCCCTGGTATCGCTGATCGGCGGATTGTTCTGGCGGCACCGCTACGACAAATTCGGCTGGACCACCCGGTCCTCCGAACCGTACGAATCGCGACTGCTCAACATCGCCTCGCCGATGTTCCACTACGGCATCCTGTTCGTCCTGGTCGGACATCTCATGGGCCTGTTCATCCCGGAAAGCTGGACCAGCGCACTGGGATTGGGCGAACACCTATACCACCTGCTGTCCCTGATCGCCGGCACGATCGCGGGCGTGCTGGCCATCGTCGGCGTGGTACTGCTGGTTCTGCGTCGCCGCACCAACGCACCGGTGTTCCGGGCGACGACCCGCAACGACAAGACGATGTACGTGTTCCTGCTCTCGGCGATCTTCCTGGGCCTGTTCGCCAAACTCACCCATTCCACCCTCGATCACGGCTACGACTACCGCACCACCATCGCCCCCTGGGCCCGCCGCATCTTCATCCTCGACCCCGGCCCCGCCCTGATGAGTTCGGTCCCGGTCGCCTATCAGGTCCACGCCGTGATCGGCATGCTGCTGATCGCACTGGTCCCCTTCACCCGCCTGGTCCACATGTTCAGCGCGCCCGTCCAATACCTGTTCCGCCCCTACATCGTCTATCGCTACCGCGACCCGAAGCAGGCCGCTGGGGGACGTGCGGCGCGGCGTGGCTGGGAACCGATCGACAGCTGAAGTCCACCCGCCGGACCCGCAGCAGTTCGACGAGTACTACCAGAACGTGCATCTGCCGATCGCCGAGCGGATGCAGGGCGCGACCTTGGGCTACAGCCTCGAACAGAACTGATTCGACCGACAGCTGAGGCCGGAGTTCACCGGCGACCTTTCCGCTGTGCGCGAACGCGTTCCTCGCCCGGAACACTTGAGCTGAAGCTTTGTTGAGGTTCTAGTGTCGGTGGGTCGGTGTTGAATGGCCGGCGGAAGGGAGTTGGGCGGATGACGATCGAATCGGTGGCGTGGAGTCAGTTGTATCGGCAGGCCGGCGCGCCGGCCGAGCGGCGTGGGTTCAGCGGGGCGACGGCTCGCCGGATGCTGCGCTTCGCTCGGCCGCATCGGCGGTTGTTGATCGGCTTCCTGCTGTTCAGCGTGGTGTCGGCGGTGCTGGAGGTGGCCAATCCGCTGCTGGCCGGACGGGTGGTCGATCACATCGTCGGACATTCCGCGGCGCGAGTCGTGGTGCTGCTCGCGGTGGCGATCGGTGCGCTGGCCGTCGTCGACGCGGCGCTGGGCATCGTGATCCGGTGGCTGTCTTCGCGGATCGGCGAGGGATTGATCCTGGATCTGCGCACCGCGGTATTCGACCACGTGCAGAAGATGCCGATCGCCTTCTTCACCCGCACCCGTACCGGTGCGCTGGTGAGCCGGCTCAACAGCGATGTGATCGGTGCGCAGCGGGCGTTCAGCACGACACTCTCGGGTGTGGTCACCAATATCGTCACGCTGCTGCTGACCCTCGTGGTGATGGTGCGGCTGTCCTGGCAGATCACGGTGCTGGCGCTGATCATGTTGCCGCTGTTCATGATTCCGGCGCGGCGGATGGGTACCCGGGTGGCGGCGATCCAGCGCGAGGGCGCGCAACTCAATGCGGCGATGAGTACGCAGATGACCGAACGTTTCTCCGCGCCCGGCGCGACCCTGGTGAAACTGTTCGGGCGGCCGCGGCACGAGTCGGCCGAATTCGCCCTGCGCGCCGGGCGCGTGCGCGATATCGGCGTGCGGACCGCGATGCTGCAGACCACCTTCGTGACCGCGCTGACGCTGGTATCGGCGCTCGCGGTGGCGCTGGTCTACGGACTGGGCGGCTGGTTCGCGCTGCGCGGTCAGCTGAATGCCGGTGCGGTGGTATCGCTTTCGCTGCTGCTGACCAGGCTCTACACCCCGCTGACCGCATTGGCCAGCGCCCGGGTGGACATCATGTCCGCGCTGGTCAGCTTCGAGCGCGTCTTCGAGATACTCGATCTGGAACCACTCATCCAGGACGCGCCCGATGCGCGTGCGGTGCCGCCCGGCCCGGTCACGGTGGAGTTCGACGATGTGCGCTTCGGCTATCCGGCGGCGGACAAGGTGTCGCTGGCCTCGCTCGAGGATGTCGCCACTCTCGACACTCGCGGCGGAGACGAAGTGCTGCACGGGATTTCGCTTCGCGCCGAACCCGGCCAGATGATCGCGCTCGTCGGCTCCTCGGGTGCGGGCAAATCGACCATCGCACAACTGGTTTCGCGACTCTACGATGTGGATTCCGGTGCGGTTCGGTTGAACGGCGCCGACGTTCGCGAGCTGACCGGGCGATCCATCCAGGCCACCGTGGGCCTGGTCACCCAGGACGGGCACCTGTTCCATGACACCATCGGCGCCAACCTGCGTTTGGCTCGTCCCACCGCGACCGATGCGGAGATCTGGGATGCGTTGCGACGGGCCAGATTGGGCGATCTGATCGACTCGCTGCCCGACGGTCTGGACACCGTCGTCGGCGAGCGTGGATATCGCCTCTCCGGTGGCGAACGTCAACGTCTCACCATCGCCCGCCTCCTGCTCGAGCAACCGCGCGTGGTTGTCCTGGACGAGGCCACCGCATCCCTGGACTCGACCTCCGAGGCTGCCGTGCAGGAAGCCGTGGCCGAGGTGCTGACCGGCCGCACCGCCCTGGTCATCGCGCATCGGCTGTCCACGATCCGCAATGCCGACCAGATTCTGGTCGTGGAATCCGGACGGATCGTCGAACGCGGCACCCACGCCGACCTGCTCGCCCGGGACGGCCGGTACGCCGAGCTGTACCACACGCAATTCGCCGACGAGGGCGACTCGGTGGCCGCATGACTCCCGGTATTCGTCTCACCCGAGTCCATCGCCGGCCCGGGCGAGTCGAGCGCCGCACCGTAATGGGTGCGACCTGCGATCTTCGGCCAGTCCGGCGCCGCCGGGGCCGTGGGACCGGGGGCGGGGTCGGGGATCCGGAAACTGTCGGACTCGGCGCATAGGCTCGGTGTCATGCAGGCGATCCAGTACGACGAAATCGGTGGACCTGAGGTGTTGCGACTGGTCGAGGTGCCCGTGCCCGAACCGGACGGCGCCCGGGTGCGGGTGGCGGTTCGTGCGGCGGGGGTGAATCCGGCGGATTGGAAGATGCGGCGGGGGATGATGCCCGGTCCGGAATTCCCGCGCCGAGCGGGAATCGAGATCGCCGGAGTTGTGGACGCGGCCGGTCCCGAGGCCGCCTGGCAGGTGGGCGATGAGGTCATCGGCTGGGCGGAGGGCGGCGGGTACGCGGAATTCGCGCTTGCCGAACGTCTGGTCGCCAAACCCGCCGAACTCTCCTTCACCGATGCCGTCGCGATCCCGGTCGCGGCCAACACCGCAGGTGGCGGCCTCGAACAGCTGGATCTCGCGCCGGATGAGACGCTGCTGGTGCACGGCGCGTCGGGTGCGGTCGGTTCGATGGCCGCGCAGCTGGCTCGTGCGGCGGGCGTCCGGGTGATCGGTACGGCCTCGGCGGCCAATCAGGAGCTCATCCGCTCCTTCGGCGCGACGCCCACCACCTACGGCGAGGGCGTCGCCGATCGCGTCCGGGCCCTCGCCCCGAATGGCATCGATGCCGTATTCGACTGTGCCGGACACGGATTCCTCGATGCCGCCATCGAACTGCGCGGCGGCACCGACCGCATCATCACCATCGCCGACGCCTCGGCCGCCGAGAAGGGCATCCCCTTCTTCTCCCGTCCCAGCGGCCCGCTGGACAATGTGGTCGAGGCCGCCCGCCTGCTCGCCGCCGAGGCCATTATCCTGCCCGCCCGCGCCCGCATCTTTCCGCTCGTCGAAGCCGCAGCGGCCCAACAGGAAAGCGAATCCGGCCACGGCCTCGGCAAGATCGTCCTGGTCATCCCCGGCTGAGCATGCCGGCGAATGCTGTCATAACTGAACGGGTTTGCGTTGGGCGTAGCGGTTTTGTGCGCCGGGGAAGTCTGGGCGTGCGGCCCCCCAACCGCGGAAAGCGAGTCCGAACTCGGCCTCGGCAAGATTGTCGTGATCATCGCGGGCTGACCGCGTGCAAGCAGATGCTGTGACAGCTGAACGAATCGACGTTGGGCGGTGGGGTTTTTCTCGCGACGCCGCGCTGTTTTTCGGATCTATCTGCCCGGCAATGCCACGGCGGCCGCCCGAGGGCAAAGCGAATCCGGCACGGCGTCCGGTCGCGGTGGGTCGGGGCGATGTGGTTATCGAGCGGATTTGCGTTGGGGAGCGGCGGTTTCGTTCTCGCCGGTGCCGCAAGGTATCCCGGCCGATCTCGCTGAGTTACTGGTCCGCTGAGCGCGGCTGCTACGGCGTTACCCAGCGGCTGAGGGTGTCGCCGGTGTTCTCCGGTGCGGTGTTGAAGCAGAAACGGATGCCGGGGGCCGCCTCGGCGACCACGTTGATTATGCGTTCGAAGAGCAGGGTGTAGGTGATGTCGACGCGGACGCCCGCACCGATCATGACCAGGTCGAACGGGCCGTCGGCGAGGTGTTCGCGGATCTGGGTCTCGGCCTGGGCCGGGTCGGCGGGAATCTGGCACGACACGGCGCCGAATCCGGCGGCGCGCAGGGCCGCGTTACCGGCTTCGATGCGTGCGGTCAGGGTCGCCTCGTCCAGGCCGGGGTGTTTGCTGTAGTCGAGCGCGTTGGGTTGAAGGCCGATCATCAGGATGCGCGCGGTGGACATCTGCACCCGTTCGACGGTACGCCGGACGCCGAGGTGCGACCAGCGGTGGAAAGTGCGTGCCGCCGGCCGGGTCAGTGGCCCGACCGCGCATAGGCTGGCCATATGACCGATTCGTGGCTGCGGGCGCTGGAGAGCAGGATCGAGGGCGAGATCGACGCCGGTGAGCGGCGGCGCGCGGAATACGCCTCGGATGCCTCGAACTACCGGGTGCGGCCCGCGGCGGTGGTCTTTCCGCGCGGGGATACGGATGTGGCGGCGGTGCTGGCCGCGGCCCGGGACGAAGGGGTGCCGGTGACCGCGCGGGGTGCGGGAACGTCGGTGGCGGGCAATGCGATCGGTTCCGGCCTGGTGCTCGACTTCAGTAGGCATATGTCCGCGATCCTCGGAATTGATGTCGAAAATCGTTGTGCGCGAGTGCAACCCGGTGTCGTACTCGGGACGTTGCAGCAACGGGCGCGGGAATCCGGATTGCGCTTCGGACCGGACCCGTCCACGCAGAATCGCTGCACCCTGGGCGGGATGATCGGGAACAACGCGTGCGGGCCGCATGCCATGGCCTGGGGCCGGACCTCGGATTCGGTGCGCAATCTGCGGATACTCGACGGCACCGGAACCGAGCGAACCCTCGGCGCGGGATTGTCGGCGATACCCGGGCTGGCCGAATTCGCCCGATCCGAACTGGCGGTGATCCGCACCGAACTGGGCCGCTTCGAGCGCCAGGCCTCGGGGTACGGCCTGGAACATCTGCTGCCCGAACGCGATCCCTCGGCGGCGCGCGCCTTCGTGGGTACCGAGGGCACCTGCGGGCTGCTGCTGGAGGCATCGGTGACGCTCGTCCCGGTGCCTCGGGCGACCGTCCTGGTGGTGCTCGGGTACCCCGATATGCCCACGGCGGCAGAGGATGTCGCGGCGATCACCGCGGTCGGCCCGATCGCGGTGGAGGGTATCGATGCCCGGCTCGTGGACGTCGTACGCGCCCATCGCGGCACGGTCCCCGGACTTCCCGAGGGCCGCGGCTGGCTGTTCGTCGAATGCGCGGGCGACACCGCCGACGAGGCGCACGACCGCGCGGCCGCGCTCTGCCGGACGGCGCACGCGATCGACAGCCGCATCGTCACCGATTCCGCTGTGGCAGCGCGACTGTGGCGGATTCGTGCCGACGGTGCTGGGCTGGCCGGGCGCACCCCCGACGGCCGCCCGGCCTGGCCCGGCTGGGAGGACGCCGCGGTGCCGCCCGCGAACCTCGGCGCCTATCTGCGCGATTTCGAGGACTTGATGGGTACGCACGGTGTGGACGGCCTGCTGTACGGACATCTGGGTGACGGCTGCATCCACGTCCGGCTGGATCTGCCGATAGCCGATGCCCCCCAGCGGTTCCGCGACTTCCTCGCCGACGCCGCCGATCAGGTCGTCCGCCACGGTGGCTCGCTGTCCGGCGAACACGGTGACGGCCGCGCGCGCTCGGAGTTGTTGTCGCGCATGTACTCTCCGGCCGCACTCGACGCATTCGCCGGATTCAAGGCGCTGTTCGATCCCGACGGCCTGCTCAATCCGGGAGTTCTGGTGCGCCCCGCCCCGATCGACGCGGATCTACGCCTTGCGGGCCTGCGGCGCACCCCGCCCGCCGGCGGATTCGCCTTCCCCGCCGACGGCGATATCGGCACGGCGGTGCACCGCTGCGTCGGAATCGGCAAGTGCCGAGCGGACACTCGCGCCACGGGTGGTTTCATGTGCCCGTCGTATCTGGCGACCGCCGATGAGAAGGACAGCACCCGCGGACGAGCCCGCGTCCTGCAGGAGGTCGTGCGGGGAGCATTGGACTGGCGTTCGGACGCGGTCGCCGAATCGCTCGATCTGTGCCTGTCCTGCAAGGCATGTGACGCGGACTGTCCGGCCGGGGTCGATATGGCCACCTACAAGTCCGAGACCCTGTACCGCCGGTATCGGCGCAGACTCCGGCCGATGGATCACTACGCTCTGGGCTGGTTGCCGCGTTGGCTCGCCCTGGGTGTGCGGATGCCGCGGGCGTTCAATGCCGTCGCCGGATTCGCTCCGCTGCGCCGGAGCGGTTTCCGCGCGGCCGGTATGGATCCCCGACGTGCGGTTCCAGCCCTGGCGGACACGAGTTTCCGCCGGATGTGGACCGAGCGGCGTGGCAAGCAGTCACCCGGCGGCGAACCGGGTGTACTGCTGTGGATCGACAGCTTCACCGATGCTTTCGACCCCGGGATAGCCTGGGCAGCAGTCGAACTCATCGAATCTCTGGGTCACCGGGTGCGCATTCCGGCACGCCGGGTGTGCTGCGGGCTCACCTGGATCAGCACCGGACAGCTCGACGGCGCCCGTTCGCGGCTGCGCGCCACACTGGACGCACTGGACGCTCACGTGCGTGCCGGTGGCGTGGTGGTCGGGCTCGAGCCCTCGTGCACCGCCGCCCTGCGTTCGGATCTGCCCGCCCTACTACCCGAGGACACGCGGGCCGAGCGAACCGCGCGAGCGGTACGAACCCTGGCGGAATTCCTCACCGCGGATCCCGCGTGGCGTCCACCGGATCGCAGCGGCCACACCGTTGTGGTGCAGCCGCATTGTCATCATCATGCGCTCACGGGATACGACGCGGATCGCGAAATTCTCCGGAGAACTGGTGCGACAGTGATCGAAGTCGCCGGATGCTGTGGACTAGCTGGGAATTTCGGCATGCAGTATGGGCATTACGACATTTCGGTCGCGGTGGCCGAGAATGGATTGCTGCCCGCGCTGCGGAAGGACGCCGACGCGGAGTTTCTCGCGGACGGGTTCTCCTGCCGCACCCAGGCGGCTCAGTTGGCCGACAGGTCCGCGAGCCACCTCGCGCAATTCCTGCTCGACCGGGAAGGTTCGCGGTAGTGCGCACTCGGCCTCGGTCACGGGTGCGCACGGCGACGGATCAGCTGCCGAACGGCAGCGCACCCGGGGCGATCTGGTAGCCGGAGCTGCCGGCGAAGATTCCACCCCAGATGTTCAGCAGCTGATTCAGAATGGTGGTGAGCATTAGAGCCTCCCTAGCGATATATGCCAACCGATTGCCGGGTTATGAATCGGTGGCTGGATGAATCCGATCGGAAATCGCACTCTATGACAGACCCGTTACAGTGTGCCGCCACGGGTGGCATGCGCGCCGCGGGCGAAATCGGCTTTCATGGATATCCGGTGACGCATGTCACTGGAATCCGGCGGGGTGTGTGCGATTCATTCGGCGGCATGGCGCACAATGTTCCGGTGGAATCGAGGGTCGACGCGCAGCGCACGGTGAGCGCCGAGCTGCCGATCGATCTCGCCGGCACCCTCGCGCCGCTGCGTCGTGGCGGCAGTGATCCATGCCATACGACCACCCGGGACGGTGCGCACTGGCACGTCTCGCGCATGCCCACCGGCCCGGTCACCTACCGGCTCACCCAGGCGGGACCGCGGGCCGTGGCGGCGCGGGCCTGGGGTCCCGGCGCGGCGGAGTTCGTCGAGCGGCTGCCCCGCATGCTGTGCCTCGACGAGGACATCGCCGACTTCGTCCCGACCCACCCCAAGATCGCCGAGGCGCATCGCCGGTTCCCCGGCCTGCGCATGCTGCGCACCGGGCTGATCTTCGAATCGCTCGTCCCGGCGGTACTCGAACAACGCGTGCACACCGTCTCCGCCCGCGCCTCGTGGCGGAGGCTGGTGTGGAAGTTCGGTGATCCGGCGCCTGGCCCGACGCCGATACCGATGCGCGTCCCGCCAGACGCGCACACCTGGAGGCACATCCCGTCCTGGGAGTACCACCGCGCGAACGTCGATCCGCAGCGTTCGAAGACGATCGTGCTGGCCGCGCGGGTCGCCGACGGGCTCGAACAGGCCGCGGACCTCGATCCCGCGGCCGCCGCCGAACGTCTGCGGACGGTCCCCGGCATCGGCGTGTGGACCGCCGCGGAGATCGCCCAGCGCGCTATGGGTGATCCGGATGCCCTCTCGGTCGGCGATTTTCACCTCGCCGCGATCGTCGGCTGGACCCTGCTCGGCCGTCCCATCGACGACGAGACCATGGTCGAGTACCTCGAACCTCTTCGCCCGCACCGCTATCGGGCCGTCCGGCTGCTGGAGATCTCCGGCCAGGCCCGCAAGCCGAAATTCGGCCCCCGCACTCCGTTGGTCGACATCAGCCGAATCTGAGCGGGCCCGGAGCCATTCGCTCCATGATCACGAAAACTGTTCTGCCGCAGATTTATTGATCACCCATGGCGGCATTTCCCGCTGCCACCGCACGACTCAGGGCCTCGGGGACCGGCGTGCGGCCGAGATACATCTCCGACAGAATCGGCGTGATGATGTCGTTGGCCGCCGCGAATCCGGGCCCGCTCCCCGCGGAGATCCGGGGCCCGTCGAGCACATCGAAGAACGGCGAGACATCGATTCCCTTGTGCGCCCAGTAATCCCGGTAGATCTGCTGATCGGCGACCACCGCGGGAATGGTCGCGCCCGAGTCGGCCAGGTAGCGATTGCCGTCGGCGCTGCCCAGCCAGGCCAGCAGGCGGCGCACGGCCGACGGATGGCGGGTCGCCGCATTGCCCGCGAGGCCGATCGCATTGTCGGTGCTGACCCGTCCGGCCGGCCCGGCCGGGATCATCGCGATTCCCCAGGGGAATTTCGCCTGCTGAACGACCGTGGCGAGGTTGTAGGTGCCGGATTGGAAGAGCGCCAATTTCCCTTGCAGGAAGGCGTTTCGGGTGAAATCGGTGTTGCTGTCGGTATCGGCGGCCGAGGGAGCGAGCTTTTCGGCGATCAGCCGGACCAGGTAACCGAACGCCTGATTGCCATGCGGGCTGTCGAAGACGAACCGATCGTCCGGGCCTTGCAGACGTCCACCTGCCGAACCCAGGAACGGCAGTTCGATGGATTGCAGGTCGTTGGCGGCGTTGAATGCCCACGGCGCCACCGGCGCGAGCCGGTGCAGCATCGGCGCGAACGTGTCCGCATCGCCTCCCCAGCGCAATCCGGACAGCGCGGTGGGATCGACGTGCGCGGCATCGAGCAGTGCCCGGTTGTAGTACACCGCCGTACCACCGTCCACGAATTGTGGGACCGCCCAGAGCTTTCCGCCGCGGCTGTACTGTGTGACCGCGGACGGGTCCCACGCCCGCTCGGCATCGGGACCCAGCAGCGCGCCGATATCCAGCAGTCGGCCCGAATCCGAATAATCGGCGAAAGTGTTGGTCCAAAACACGTCGTCCGCCGTGCCCCCGGCCACGTCCAGACGTAATTTCTGCTGATAGGAAGACCATGGCACGACCGTGATCCGCACCTCGACACCCGGATTCGCGCGCTGGAACGCATCGAGCGAGGCACGGTAGGCGGGGACGAAACTCGCGTCCCAGATCCGCATTCGCAGAACCGTGCGTCCCGCGCCGTCACCGCCGCGTCCGAGCCACAGCGCCGCTGCGATCAGCAATATCGCGCTCAGTGCGACGGCCAGCACCATCCGAGTCGAGGATTTCGGGGACCTGCTCGTCGCGGAACTCATTTGAGCCCCGTCGAGGTGATCGATCGCAGCACCTGACGCTGGAACACCACGAAAAGCAGGACAAGCGGCACGATCGCCAACGTCGTCGCGGCCATCACGAGCGTCCACTGCGCGTTGTACCGGGTCTGCAGCGTCGCGGTCGAAACCGTCAGCACCTGCCAGGTGTCACCGCTGCTGGCCACCAGCGGCCACATGAAGCTGTTCCATTGCGTGACAACGGTGATCAGTGCCAGCGTGGCCAGAATGGGCCGGCTCATCGGCACCATCACGTGAACCAGGATGTCCAGGGTGTTCGCGCCGTCCAGCCGCGCCGCGCCGAGCAGTTCGCCCGGGATGGACCGGAAGTACTGGCGCAGTAGGAATATCGCGTACGGCGAGGCGAATGCGAACGGAAGTATCAACGCCCAGAACGTATCGAGCCAGCCGAGTTTCGCGAACATCAGATACAGCGGAATCAGGGTGACCACCGGGGGCACCATCATGGTGGCGAGGTAGATCCAGAACAGGATGTCGCGTCCGGGAAATTCGGTGCGTGCGAACGCGTATGCCGCCAGGATCGCGGTGATCAGCTGTCCGCCGGTGATGAACGCCGTCATCAGCCCGGTCACCAGTACCGCGCGGCCCAGTCCCCCGCTCAGTACGGTCGAGAAATTCGCTCCGGTCACCGGATTCGGCAGTGCCAGTGGTGAACCGGTGGCGAACTGCTCCGGAGTCTTCACCGCGGTCATAGCGCTGAGCACCAGCGGTGCCACGGTCGCCAGGGCTCCGGCGAACAGCAGCAGATAGACCGCGAGGCCCCGCAGCCGGGCCCGGGTTTTCGGTCGCCTTGCGAAAGACGCTGTGCTGGAGAGTCTTCCGATCGATTCAGTACTCATGGACCGTCCGGCCCCGGAAGTAACGATGCTGGAGAAGGGTGATCACGAACATCACCGCGAACACCACCAGCGCCATCACCGCGGCACGTCCGGGTCGCGCGGCAACGAACGCCTCGTCGAAGATCCGCATGGCGACCACATCCGTACGATTCCCCGGTCCGCCCCGGGTCAGCGCGTACACCGTGTCGAAGGTCTGGAATGCGGTCAGCATGCCGGTGACCAGCACGAAGAACATGGTGGGACGCAACAGCGGCAGTACCAGCCAGCGTGTGCGCCGCCAGCCGATCGCCCCGTCCAGCGCGCCCGCGTCCAGGATCTCCGGCGGGATCGCCCGGATACCGGCGACGAAGAACAGTGCCACATAACCGAAATTCGACCAGATCCCCACCACCGCAACCGATGGCAGTGCCAACGCCGGATCGGACAGCCATTCGATCCGGCTGCCCAGCAGAGCGTCGATCGCACCGCCGGTCGGCGCGAACATCCACTGCCACACCACGCCGACCGCGACCGGCGCACACATCCACGGCAGCGCGAACATCACCCGCAACGCCGTCCCGCCGCGCCGGCGCGCCAACGGCAGCGCGACGGCCAATCCCAAGACGGTCTGCACCGGCACCACGATCGCCGCCAGCCCCACCGTCACCAGCAGCGAATGCCCGAACGCCGGATCACCCAGCACCGCACGCCAATTCCGCAGCCCCACAAACCGCATGGGCCCCAACAGGTTCCAACTGTGCACACTGAGCCAACCCACCACCACGATCGACAACACCAGAAAACACCCGACCCCCACCGCGCTGGGCAACAACAGCCCATAACTGGTCAGTCCCCGCCGAACCGCCCGCCGCCTCATACCGCGAACCTACCTCGGCCCACCAACCTCGGCGAACCCGCCGGATGCCGCTTCCGTCCGCGTGCGAACTTCCCGCGCCGTGCTGCGGCGACGGTGTTGGGGACCCTCCCCTACTTCGGTGCGTCCGCCCGGTGCCGCTTCCATCCGCGTGTGCGAACTTCACGCGGCGC
This sequence comes from Nocardia vaccinii NBRC 15922, assembly GCF_001613305.1. GTDB lineage: Bacteria > Actinomycetota > Actinomycetes > Mycobacteriales > Mycobacteriaceae > Nocardia > Nocardia vaccinii. Next base: position 135,946 of record NZ_BDCC01000005.1, on the reverse strand, counting down.
GCTGCGCCGGTGGTGATGGTGTTGGGGCCCTTCGTCTGTCTCGGTGCGTCCGCCGGATGTCGCTTCGATCCGTGGCCGAATTCCACGCGGCGTGCTGCCCCGACAGTGCTGCGGATTTTCGCGCGGTCCTGCCGTAGCCCGATGCGAGTTGCCCACGTGCCCGTCCCGGCTCTCTCCTGGGCGGCGTGGTCGTTCGCACCTGCGCGCCCGGTCAGGCCCTCTACCCCGGGGTGCCTCCGGCCCGGGCGTGCCCACCCGGGTGTGTGACGCGCCTGAGTGATCAGAACCTATCTGCCCGAATAGAACTCGGCTCATCAGAGGTTCGAGTCCGCCCCGTCGCTCAGCGTGCCGACGACGCGTGTAACCGTCGCGGGTGCGCGGGATGGTGTGCCGTACCGTCCCGCATACCCGCCGACCGATGCGAAATCCGTTCGAGTACGGGCGATTCGATATCGCAGGCGACCCGCGAAGGTCAGTTGGTGGGGCCGCCCGCGACATAGATGACCTGGCCCGAGACGAAGCCCGCGCCCTCGCTGACCAGGAACGAGGCGGTGTGTGCGATATCCTCGGGGCGCCCGACGCGCTGCACCGGGATCTGGGCGGCCGTGGCCTTCTGGAAGTCCTCGAAGTCCACGCCGACGCGGGCAGCGGTGGCGGCGGTCATGTCGGTGACGATGAATCCCGGCGCGATGGCGTTCGCCGTGACGCCGAATTTGCCCAGCTCGATGGCAACGGTCTTGGTGAAGCCCTGCATACCGGCCTTGGCCGCGGAATAGTTCGCCTGGCCGCGGTTACCCAGCGCCGAGGTGCTCGACAGGTTCACCACCCGGCCCCACTTGGCCTCGACCATGTACTTCTGCACCGCGCGGGTCATCAGGAACGCACCCCGCAGATGTACGCCCATGACCGCGTCCCAGTCGTCCACGGACATCTTGAACAGGAGATTGTCCCGCAGAATACCGGCGTTGTTCACCACGACGGTCGGTGCGCCGAGCGATCCGGCCAGCTCCCCGACGGCCGCGGCCACCGAGTCCTCGTTCGATACGTCCGCGCCCAGGGCCACCGCCTTACCACCGGCCTCGGTGATCGCCTGGACGGTGTCGGCGCAGTGCGCGGCATCCAGATCCAGCACGCCGACGGCCAGTCCGTCCGCGGCCAGCCGCTTGGCGACCGCCGCCCCGATCCCCCGGGCGGCTCCGGAAACTACGGCAACTCGTTCGGCCATGACATATCCTCCGTCTGCATCGTTCGGCGTCGAACACAGGTGTAACTGCACCCTGCAGCATACGAAGCGGTTTGTCCGTCCTCGGACCTACTCCACCCAGAGCGTCCAGGCGGCGCTGCGGCCCTGGCCCTCGCAGACCAGGGCGTGGCCGTCGGCGGTCCGCGCGGACTTGTCGCCGGCCGCATTGCACTTCGAGCCGTTGTCGTAGACGGCGGTGGAGACGGTGTACGGCCCGGTCCACCGATATCCGCTGCTGCCCTTCAGACACAGCAGGGTGGTGCCGTCGGAGGTGGCGCCGATGAGCGCGGCCTGCGCCTGGGTGCACACCTGGCCCTGTGCGACCGCGGTCCGGTCGGCGGAGGTGGTCGGCGCGGCGGTGCTGACGGTGACTTGCAGGGGTGGGACGTCGCCGGCGGTCGCCGGTGTGGTCGCGGTCTGGGTGACCGGCGTCGAATCGGCCTGGAAGCGGAACGGACTGTGCGGCAGCGTAACTCCGGACAAGGCGAGCAGACCGACCAGCGCCGTCGCCTCCGCGGCCCCGAGCAGCAGCGCGAACAGCGCCATCATCCGGCCGCGCGGGTGGGTGAAGGAGATGAGCCCGAACACGATCGCCACCGGGAACAGCACCAACAGCGCGGCCACCAGTGCCACGATCGAATACGGGTTGACGATCGGGGGCACCTCGACCCGTAATCGACCGGACCGTCGCCTGCTCGGCGCGGACTCGTGGTAGTCGTCATCGAGATCGGTCGCCGGGGCCCGGCGCCGAGTCTGCCCGGTTTCGTAACCGTCGTCCGCCGCGGCCTGACGGCGAGTCTGCGCCGCCTCCCAGCGCTCACCCTCCGGTGACGGGGCAAGCCGCCGGTTCTCGCCGGTGTCGGTGCGTCCGGGCGCCTGCACCGGATGGCGTCCGGTCGTCCCGTTGTCCCACCGCTGCCCGTTCGGCTCGGGCGGCAACCGCCGGTTCTGCGCCGTACCCCACCGGTCCTCTTCCGGTTCGGCCACCGGCCAGGGCCCCGAGGCATGCGCCGTGGACCCCTGCGCGTCGGCGGACTGCTTGCGTCGGGCCATACGGTTCCTCTCACACATGAGCAGGAACCTCGAACAACGGACCCGCCCCGATAACGAAGAGGATAAGGGCCCTGGCCGCACCCGCAACCCCGGTCAGTGATATCCGCCCACGTTCGCGCCCGCACGCACCCCCTCTCCGCCGGATGTCATCCCCGAGCACCCGCCGTCTCGTCCCCGGCAACTTCTCCGCCGTCGCTGTGCGACCCACATACCCGCAGGTAGTCGGCAAACCGGCCGTTCCCGCCGAGCGAATTCCGACCCGGTCCCGAAATGTCCTGTGACGCAATACGGCACAGTTGCGCCACCGGGCCGCGCCGGTCACCGCATGGCCGAACCACCGTTGCGCACGGACTCGGACACCACGCCATCGCTGGCCGGTATCGCCCGACCTGACCGTCGACCGACCCACGCCATCGGCGCCGGACACCGATGGTATCGGCGAAATGCCGCCACGCCGGTGCGACCCAGTTGCGCCAGGAATTCCGGCTGCCCTGCCGTGCCGTCGTATGGCGCAGTTGCGCCAGTCGCTCGGCCCGGAGTCTCCCGCGACGCGAGGTCAGTACTCGTCGATGGGGTTTTCGCCGACGAATGCTATGCGCAGGCTCAGCAGGGCTCCGGCGAACCAGAACAGCATGCGGTCGTAGTGATTGAGGCCGTGTGCCGGGCGGGCGCCGAATGTCGCGCGCCGCAGGGCGGCGCGGTGCCGTCCCAGCTCACGGCGATGTTCGGGCTTCGAGGCCAGGTACGCCGCGGCGGCTCGGCGGCCGGGAGCCAGGGCGTGGCGCGCGGTGGCGGCGGCGTGGCGTGGGGTGGTGCGGCTGGGAGGAGGGAGCAGCCGCACCACCTTCCGGCTGCCCGCCGGTTCCAGCGCGGTCACGGCAGTGCCCGCTGGTCCAGCACGCAGCGGCCCTCTTCGACCAGGACGGCGCGGGCGCGGCGGCGCACCCGGCACAGGTCGACCGAGCATTCCAGGTGCAGTTGCATTGCGGCATGGGCCTGTTCGACGGTCATCACGCCAGGATCGTTGGCGCACCGCAGCAAACCGGCGACCGGCATATTGTGGTTGGTCAGTTGCATGCCGCCACCTCCCCGTATCGGCGAACCCCTCGTCGGGGTGCGGGATGGTCCTCCCAGGGCTGCTGATTGATGGCCATACCCAGTGCTTCCAACAGGGTGAGGCCCACCTTGGTCGCCAACCCTGCGACCGAATCCAGCAGTGGCGGCACCGCTTCGGCAACCTGCAGCGCAGCTACCGCCTGCGCACAGGTCAGGGTGCGGCCGGGCAGATAGGACACGACCCAGCCTTCCTGTCCCACACTGCGGGCTCGGTGGGGCGTGCAATCGCTGGTCATCAACGACGACCCGATGACGTGTACGGCCATGACTCCTCGTTCCTGCGTGCGAATCCTGATGGTGCCCGGAGGTTTTTCAGACCTGTTCCGGACTAGATGCTATCCCCGAGCACACTTTCAGCATCCTCCAACAGGCGGCCCAACTGCCCCGGTTTGGATATCCAGAACGAATTCAGGCGAATGTCCAGCAGCGAATCCACTTGGGGGAGGAAGATTCTCCATAGTGGATGAGATCCCCCCTCGCCGATGTGTGACGTCCGGGTCGGGGTGGTGGTAGTTCGGCGGGGGCCCCACGGTACTTCCGACCCGCACTCGATGCCGGGCGGCATCCGATCAGAACGGAGTGTGTGCTGTGTCCGTGAGTTCCGAAAACCAGAGTGCCGAGTCCGCCTCCTCGTCGACTCTGCCCCGGCGTCAGCTCGGAAGATACCTGCGTGACTGGCGAACTCAGGGCGGCCTCACCATCGCGGAGGCCGCGCGGCTGATGGAGTGGGGCGCCAGCACGTTGCAGCGATTGGAGAAAGGGCAGGCAGATCGCATACGCACCATAGACATTCAGGAACTTTGCCGGATCTACGGCATTCCGGACGAGATCGCCGACGGCCTCAAGGGGCTGGCCCAGCAGGCCGCGGTGAAGAGCTGGTGGCACGCCTACGGTGATCTGATTCCCGAGAACTTCGATGTCTATGTGGGTTTGGAGGCATCGGCACTGCGATTGGTGTCCTATCAGTCCGAGTTGGTGCCCGGTTTACTACAGACCGCCGAGTACGCCCGCGCGCTGAACCGGCTCGGCTATCCCGAGGACACCGAGGCCGAACTGGAACGGCGCGTCCAGCTGCGACTTCAGCGGCAGGCCTTGATAACTCGCAAAGCGCATCCCGCGACGGTGGACGTCGTGCTGGACGAGTCGGTCTTGCGCCGCGTCGTCGGAAGTGCAAGGGTGATGGCGGCGCAGCTGCGGCACTTGGCCGATCTCAGTACTCGGGACAATGTCACGCTGCGCATCCTGCCCTTCGCAGCCGGTGTCCCCCTGGGCCTTTCGACCGGCCCGTTCGTGATCCTCGAGTTCGGAACCGACAGCAAGGGGCAACCGGTCGAACCTCCCGTGGTGTACGTGGAGGGGTTCACCGGAGATCTGTATCTCGAGAGGAAAGCCGACGTGCGGCGCTATCGGCATGCCCACGAGGTTCTGTTGCGCTGCGCGTTGGATGTTCACACCAGTAGAAACCTGCTGCGGCAGGTTGCGAAGGAGTACGCCGTGTGAGCGCCCCGCACTTCCGCGGGCTCGCTCGTACCGGAAAGGAACCTTGAGGAGATGAGGATGAGCAGCGAGCCGACGGGCGCTCGATGGTTCAAGAGCAGTCGCAGCGGTGCGGGCAAGGAGTGTGTGGAGGTGGCATTCCTGTTCGGCGAGCGGGTGGGCGTACGTGACAGCAAGAACCCGGGCGGCCCGGCGCTGGTCTTCGCCGCAGCCGACTGGACGGCGTTCACCACGGCGGTTCGGCTCGGACTATTCGACGCGAACTGATCCGAGCGCGCGCCGGACGGGCCGGGACGTTTCGGCCCGTCCGTTCCGCGTCTGCCGGGAATTCGCTGCAGGTCACGGCGGGAAAGATCACGAATCGGTGGCCGTTGTACAACGAAAGCATGTTTGCTCATGCTGGTTATGGGTAACGCTAATATGTGGACCGAGGACTGAAAAACACTCCCCGGTACCGCAGACTATTCCCGGGCGATTGGGTTGAGCGTCTGATCGTAGGAATGCTGTTCGCGGTATCGGCGGGAGGTGTGTACGTACTGAATGGAGCGGTGTTCTCCGCGCTGTTGTTCGGTCTGCTCGTCGCACTCGTCGCCGTCGGTGTGCTAACCCAGTTGTAGCTGGTGCGCACGGCGCGACCCAGACGATTCCCGTTGTCCCCCAGGCTGTTTCATCTCGCCCGCAGCATTTCTCGCACATCCGGGCCACGGTCGTGATCCGGGCCCGGACGTACGTCGTCGGCTACCGCCGGAAGAGCTTGTTTCCGAGCCAGACGATCGGATCGTATTTCCGGTCGGCGACCCGTTCCTTCATCGGAATGAGAGCATTGTCGGTGATCTTGATATGTTCCGGGCACACCTCGGTACAGCATTTGGTGATATTGCAGAGGCCGAGGCCGAATTCGTCTTGAGCCATATCACGGCGGTCGGCCACATCCAGCGGATGCATTTCCAGTTCGGCGACCCGCATCAGGTAACGCGGACCGGAGTACGCGTTCTTGTTGTCGTCATGATCGCGCACCACATGGCAGACGTTCTGACAGAGGAAGCATTCGATGCACTTGCGGAACTCCTGGGAGCGCTCCACGTCCACCTGCTGCATCCGGTAGTCACCGGGCTTCAGATCGGCGGGCGGCGTGAACGACGGGATCTCCCGGGCCTTCTCGTAGTTGAACGATACGTCCGTGACGAGATCGCGGATGACCGGGAAGGTGCGCATCGGCGTCACCGTGACGACCTCGTCCTGGGCGAAGGTGGACATCCGCGTCATGCACATCAGCCGGGGGCGGCCGTTGACCTCGGCCGAACAGGAACCGCACTTACCGGCCTTGCAGTTCCAGCGCACCGCGAGATCCGGGGCCTGAGTGGCCTGTAGCCGGTGGATGATGTCGAGTACGACCTCGCCCTCGTTCACCTCGACCGTGAAGTCCTGTAGGCCACCACCGTCGGTGTCGCCGCGCCATACTCGGAACTGCGCGTCGTAACCCATTGCTACTCATCCCCTTTCGGTGTCGGATCTGACCCGATCGGGGGGCCTCCGTGGTCACGCTCGCTGCCGCCTCCGGCCTCTGACCGATCAGGCCGTGAAGTCTCTCCTGCTGCCGCCGGATGATTGGCGAGTTCCGCAGGGGTGTAATACTTCTCGAGTTCACTCAGTTCGAACAGGGCGAGCAATTCGTCCCGCATGGGTTTCTGATCGGCCGGTGTCACGGTGACGCCCGGCACGGTCTGCGCGTCGTCCTCGGGATCGACCCGGCAGACCAGCAGCTTGTTGCGCCAGTCCGCCTCCATCTTCGGGTGGTCGTCGCGGGTGTGCCCGCCGCGGCTCTCGGTGCGGATCAGCGCCGCCTGCGCCACACATTCGCTGACCAGCAGCATGTTCCGCAGATCCAGCGCCAGATGCCAGCCCGGATTGAACTGCCGGTGCCCCTCCACGGTGACGTGGTCGTAGCGTTCGCGCAGTACGCCGAGCTTCCCGATGGCATCTTCCAGCTCGTGCTGTTTGCGGATGATGCCGACCAGGTCGTTCATCGTCTGCTGCATGTCGCTGTGCAGGGTGTACGGATTCTCCGCGGTGCCCTCGGCGGGCGAATCGAACGGAGCCAGAGCGGTTTTCGCGGCCGCGGCGATATCGTCCTCGGCGATCTTCGGGCGGTCGGGGAGCTGTTCCACATAGGAGGCCGCGCCGAGTCCGGCGCGCCGGCCGAAGACCAGCAGATCGGACAGCGAGTTGCCGCCGAGCCGGTTGGATCCGTGCATACCGCCGGAACATTCACCCGCCGCGAACAGGCCCGGCACCACCGCCGCACCGGTATCCGGGTCGACCTCGATACCGCCCATCACGTAGTGACAGGTCGGCCCGACCTCCATCGGCTCGGCGGTGATGTCCACATCGGCGAGCTCCTTGAACTGATGATGCATCGAGGGCAGCCGCTTGAGGATCTCCTCACGCGGCAGCCGGGAGGCGATGTCCAGGTAGACCCCGCCGTGCGGCGTACCGCGACCGGCCTTGACCTCCTCGTTGATCGCTCGCGCCACCTCGTCGCGCGGGAGCAGGTCCGGGGTGCGGCGCGCGGAATCGTTGTCGCGCAACCACTGGTCGGCCTCATCCTCGGTCTCGGCGTACTGTCCCTTGAAGACCGGGGGGATGTAGTCGAACATGAACCGCTTGCCCTCGGAGTTCTTGAGTACCCCGCCGTCACCGCGCACACCCTCGGTGACCAGGATGCCCTTCACACTCGGCGGCCAGACCATGCCGGTCGGATGGAACTGCAGGAATTCCATGTTGATCAGCGTCGCCCCGGCGCGCAGCGCGAGCGCGTGCCCGTCGCCGGTGTACTCCCAGGAATTCGAGGTCACCTTGTAGGACTTGCCGATTCCGCCGGTCGCCAGCACCACCGCGGGGGTCTCGAACAGGATGAACCGGCCCGATTCGCGCCAGTATCCGAACGCGCCGGCGATGCGGTCGCCGTCCTTGAGCAGATCGGAGATGGTGCATTCGGCGAAAACCTTGATCCGCGCCTCGTAGTCGCCGGTCTTCGCGAAATCCTCCTGCTGCAGCGAGACGATCTTCTGCTGCATGGTGCGGATGAGTTCGAGGCCGGTGCGGTCGCCGACGTGCGCCAGGCGAGGGTAGGTGTGACCGCCGAAGTTGCGCTGGCTGATTCGTCCGTCCGGGGTCCGATCGAACAGCGCCCCATAGGTTTCCAGCTCCCACACCCGATCGGGGGCCTCCTGCGCGTGCAGTTCGGCCATCCGCCAGTTGTTGAGGAATTTGCCGCCGCGCATGGTGTCGCGGAAATGGGTCTGCCAGTTGTCCTTCTCGTTGGCGTTGCCCATCGATGCCGCGCAGCCGCCCTCGGCCATCACGGTGTGCGCCTTACCGAACAGTGATTTGCACACCACCGCCACCGACAGGCCCTGTTCGCGCGCCTCGATCACCGCGCGCAAACCGGCGCCACCCGCGCCGATCACCACGACGTCGTACTTGTGCCGTTCGACTTCAGGCATGGACCGAATACTCCTGAGAGGCAGAGGGGTTGGAGCGAAATGGAATCGGATGAGATCAGTGCACGAACCGCAGGTCCGTGAGAGTGCCGCTGGCGACCAACATCACGTAGAAGTCGGTGATCGCCAGAGTGGCGAGCGTGGTCCAGGCCAGCTGCATGTGGCGGGTGTTCAGCTTGGACACCTGGGTCCAGAACCAGTACCGCACCGGGTGGGCCGAGAAGTGCTTGAGCCGACCGCCCGCGATGTGGCGGCAGGAGTGGCACGACACGGTGTACGCCCACAGCAGGATCACGTTGACGACCAGGATGATGTTGCCCAGTCCGAATCCGAATCCGCCGTTCTTGCCGTGGAAGGCCATGATCGCGTCGTAGGTGTTGATGAGCGAGACGATCACCGCGATGAAGAAGAAGTAGCGGTGCGCGTTCTGGATGATCAGCGGAAGCCGGGTCTCGCCGGTGTATTTCGCATGCGGTTCGGCCACCGCACAGGCGGGCGGGGAGAACCAGACCGCCCGGTAGTAGGCCTTGCGGTAGTAGTAGCAGGTCAACCGGAACAGCAGCAGGAACGGCAGGGCCAGGAACCCCAGCGGGATCCAGCTCGGCAGTGCGCCGAACCAGTGCCCGAAGTGGCTCGAACCCTCGGCGCACGAGGTACTCACGCAGGGTGAGTAGAACGGCGTCAGGTAGTGGTAGTCCGGCACCCAGTAGGCGGTGCGGACGAAGGCCCGGATCGTCGCGTAGATGACGAACGCGGCCAGGCCGATCACCGTCATCGTCGGTGGGACCCACCATTTGTCGGTGCGCAGGGTCCGGTCCGGGATGCTCGCGCGGCCCCGGCCGAAGACTCCCGTACCCGATTCGGAAACTGTGCGCTGTGTGGTCACTGGTTCGCTCGCAAGCTCGCTCACGGCAGGATGCCTCGCCTATCTGCCCCGCGGAACATCATCGTTACCTCCGGCATCGAATGTGATGCTGAGCACCATACGGCACCTGAGCTATGAGCTGTCACGCGCTTCGGCAATATCGCACCGCTTGCATTCATATGATTTGCGCCACATTTTCTGATCTTCGTCCGGTGGGGAGGGTTCGGGCGAATCTCGGGCAACAATCACGAACTGCATTGAGCAACAAGACAATTCGACAAGCGACGACAATTCGCACTTTTCGCTACCGGAACCGCGCCCGCGACGCCGCCACGTACCAGCAACAATCGTGCGTTCCATGATCGGCAAGGGTTCGTGCGGCGGGTGATATCAAGATCGAATTACCGAAACGGGTGCGGGCACGTACCGCGCGGACCTTCGGCGGGTGCCGTGAGCCGGGCAACGACCCGGCCGCACCGCCGTGCTCGACGCGCTCGCCCCCGTCGGTTCGGAGGCGAGCCGGGAAGTCGCCGAAGTTATTCGTCGGCATCACCGCACGACGGAAGCCGAGCCCCTTCGCAACCGGAAATCGGCAGCCGAGCCCAACGCGTGGTCCGCCGCGCGGGTATGTGCGGAACTCTGCCTGGCACTCGCCGAGCGACACGGCACTGCCGCTGGCCCGCGCGCACGCCATCGACGGCAGCCGATCCCGCGATAGCGGGAAATGGACAACTCATCTCGCGGGCACATGGGTAACTCCCCGGGTACGCCCGAAAAGTAACCGAAAGCTCGACCGCCGGCCCGAAGCCCAAGTCTCCCCGCACTCAACGACACGCTGAAGGTGCGGGGAGGCGGGCAAGCGCTATGTGGTGCGGGGGCGGGAGTGGAAGCCGAGACCCTCGTCCTGGGCGCCCATCCACGCGGCCTCGTCGGACTTGCTGTCCGGGACGTAGATGATGTCCTGTTCGCGGCGGCTGCTCACCTCCGGCGGCGGGGCCTGCTCGAAATCCTCGGTGTCGAGCAGGAGCCGTTCGAGGTCGTTCTCCAGGCGGCGGACCGAACGGGCGTCGCCGTAGTGGCCGCGCAGTGCGCCGATGCACTGCTGGAGCTGCCCGACCGCGAAGTGGAGCTCCGCAATATCGCTGCGTGTCATCGAAACCTCCTCGAGCGGGGTGAGGGCGACTCGGCGCTGTGCCGCCCCGTATGCGATCGAAGATGATCTTACTGTGATCGACCGCACATCGTGATCTACAACACAGTACGCGAACTTTCCGATTCTGGCTCGAACACAGCCTGGGCCAGGTATTTCGCCCGGTCGCGGGATGATCATCCGGCGATTGCGCAGATCGGGCTCGGTGCTGTGCTCGTGGCGCGGGCCCGGTCGACCAGCGCCAGGACGGCGATCGCGACCTCCTCGGCGCGTTCGAGGATGACGCTGTGCCCGGCTCCGTCCAGGCGCACCAGTTCGGCGGCGGAGAGCTGGGAGGCCAGTACCACCGAATGCGCGAACGGGATCATGATGTCCGCCGAACCGGCCAGGACCAGTGCGGGCAGATCGGCCAGCAGCGCCAGGGTCGCGGTCTCGTCGAAGCGGATCAGCGAATCCAGGAAACTGGCCATGGTCAGCAGCGGTGTGTCGTTGAGCATCGCGGTGGCGACCGCGACCATGCGCGGGCTCACCGCCCGGGTGCCGAAACTGGCCTCGCGGATGATCGGTTCGAGGACCCGGCGGCCGAACTGCTTGGACGCCTGCATGATTCGCGGCGCGCGCCGAACCGCGACCTGGAACGAGGTCACCGCGTGCCGGTGCAGTACGCGAGCCAGTCCGACGCTGGTGATGCCGCCGGCCGCGGAGGCAAGCAGCGCGATACCCGCCACCCGGGTTCCGATTGCCGCGGGATGGAGCCGGGCGTATGCGAGCGCGACCATCGCGCCCATCGAATGTCCCACCAGCACAACGGGACCCGTCGGCGCGACCGCGCGCAGCACCGCGTCCAGGTCGTGGCCGAGCTGGTCGATGGTGTACGTGGACGGATCGGCCGCCCCCGAATCACCGTGCCCGCGATGGTCGTAGAACACCATGCGAGTGCTCGAGTCCCAGCGCGGCAGCAGGTGCTCGCGCAGGAAGGACCAGGAGTCCGCCCGCAGGCAGTGCCCGTGGACGAATACGACGGTGAGTGTCGCGTCGTCCGCGCCGAAGACGCGCACGGCGAGCGGGGTGCCGTCGTCGGCGCTGACGGTGGCGTACCGGCCCTCGCCGGCTGCGGCGGGGAGTGCGATCGTGGACATGACGTCCTCCTGGTGCGAGTCCGTTCTTGCCCGGTTGTCGGATTGAATTTCCACCGCGTTAACCGGCCCAACCAGGCGTTATCCACACGTTGTGGAATTGCGGCCGGTCGTCGACCGCGCCCGGGGCGCGGCGATCCGGAAAGGAGCGGTCCTCGCGCGTGACGCCTGCGGCCGGACGCGGTGCGACCCGAACTGTCGACCTTTCTAGCTTTATCTAGTGCTCTCGGTAGATTCTCGTAGAGAAAGGTATGAGCGGTATGTGGATCGCACGGGCTGGAACGCCCAGCGGGTGCGGCACGGCCGCGTGACACCAGGAATAGCACCATCCAGCCCTCGTCCCGGAGAGCGATGGATTGCGATACGGGGCGGAATTCGGGAGGAATCTACCGGTATCTAGAAATTCGGCTAGTCATGGATAGACTTCCGAATCGTCCAGCGTTGACCGCAGCCGTCACCCTCGGCGATCCGTGTGGCCCCTGGACGTCCGAACCTCAGGCGACGCTACGCAGGTACCGGCCGAAGTGCGGCACCGTGAAACCGATGGTTCCCCGCTCGGCCGAGTAGATCAGCCCCTTCTTGATCAAACCGTCTCGAGCCGGTGACAGCGAAGCCGGTCGGCGGCCCAGTTCCTTGGCGATGGCGGCGGTCGCCACCGGGCCGTCGTCACCGGACAGTTCGGCCATGGCGCGCATGTACTCCCGCTCGGCCGGGGTCGCCCGCTCGTATCGGGATCCGAAGAAACCGACCGCCAACTCCTCCTCGGCCGCGGGGGCGGCGAGCTCCACATCCTCGGCGGTGATCGGACTCTGCGCGGCCAGATCCCAGGTCGCCTTGCCGTAGGCCTGCACGAAGTACGGATATCCGTCGGCCTTGAGATACAGCGAATCCAGCGCCTCGGCAGTGAATTTCACCTCCTCGCGCTCGGCCGGGGCGATCAGCGCCAGATCGGCCGACTCCCGATCGAGCCGGTCGATGCGGTGATAACTGAACAGCCGCTCGGAATAGCTCTTGGAGGCCGACAACACCGCCGGCAGGTGCGGCAGGCCCGCGCCGACCACGATCAAAGGCGCTGCCTCCTGGCTCAATTCGTGACACGCGCCGCAGATCGCGGAAATATCGGCGGAGCCGAGATCCTGCATCTCATCGATGAATATCGCGATGCCGACACCGATATCACGGGCAACCTGAGCGGCCTCCATCAGCAGTTCGACCAGGTCGATCTCGATATCGCCGGAGTCGGCGCGGCCGGTCACCGCCGGGACGTCGATCCCCGGCTGCCAACGCTCGCGCATCCCCTTGTCGACGGTGGCGCGCAGCGCGAAAGCCTTGAGTATGCCGAGGAAGTCGTCGACCATCTCCAGATTGCGGTGGGCCACGGCGATCTGCCGCACCGCCATGTGCAGGGCCGAGGCCAGTGGCCGCCGCAGTTCCTGATCCGGCCTGGCCTCCAATTTGCCGGTGCCCCAATCACGTGTGCGCGCGGCCGATCGAAGCTGGTTGAGCAGCACCGTCTTTCCGACGCCGCGCAGCCCCGTGAGCATGACGCTGCGCTCGGGCCGCCTGCGCGAAATGCGTTCGAGCACCACGTCGAAGGCGTCGAGCTGCTTTGCCCGCCCGGCGAGTTCGGGCGGGCGCTGTCCGGCGCCGGGAGCATACGGATTGCGCACGGGGTCCATGCCGTTCCACCGTAGTGTGTCGCACGGAGAATCTTCGGACATCTACCGCGTTCCCTAGATGTGACTAGCGAGGGATGTGCGGCCCGGGAATACGGTCTCTAGGCTTGTGGTTGTCGACAGATATGTGACCCGTCGCGATGCCGGGTGGCCGAGGCGCAGGAGAGTCATGAGCGAGGAGCCCGATGCCGGTGTACCGGATGTCGAGGTACCCGAGGGCGGCACCGCCGAAGTCGTCGGATCGTGGAACATACCGCGGGAAGCCGTTCTCGCGGCGCGTATTCGCCGGAACATCCTCCAGGCCATCGGCAAGGGTTTCGACGATCCGCAACTGGTGGCCGATCTCGCGGTCGGCCCGCTTGTGATGGCGCTCGGTCAGCTCGAGACCGGACTGGCCGACGCGCGGCGGCGCATCGAGGAACTCGAACGCGCGCTCGCGGAGCGTGAAGGCGGCCGGGGCTGACCCCGCCGGCGGTTCGTTCGATGGGGTCCGATCGATGGGTGGCGCGGATCGATCGGCTCGGTCGAGGCTCCGGATTAGCCCGGCGATAACGGGAAGAATCGAGTTCATAACGTTCTCAGCCCGTCGATAACAGTTGTGGCCGAGCCGATATCGGCCCGTTACCCGACTTGCGACACGCCGAATCGCGGCCCTGTCCTGGGGCTTTGTCGAGGTCGGTGAAACACGCCGTGCTGTGGGGTGGACAACATCACGCGCTGGCCGTAATCTTCTCGTGACTTGACGGCGTGGGCCGCTTCGTAGGGGAAACGGCCAGTCGAGTCACCGCTAAATCGGCGTTCGGGCGCAAGCTCGTTCGCTGAACCGAGGACCCAGATGTAGTGGGGTGAATCCTCGCCCGGCTATACAAGGTCGGTCGAGGTAGGACCGATCTTCCCGGCCCGAACCCGTCAGCTAACTCGGTCGGCGGGTGGAGTGGAAGAAACAGGAGACTCAGCTCGGTGGGTAAACACAGTTTGCAACGGGAATCTCGGCTCCCGAATTCCGTGAAGGGCGCGCTCGTCATGGGTGCGGTCGCCTCGGCAACCGGAGCCATGCCGGCGGTTTCGGCGATGGCGCAGACCATCAACGTGCCCGGTGTCGGTGATTTCGATGTGCCGGTCGATTCCTCGTTCACACAGCAGGTCAAGGCCGTGAATCAGGCGCTCGCCGATCACGCCGACCTGATCAAGGACCACGCGGATCAGATCAAGGCCGCGCAGAAGGCGCTCGCGCCGCAGAGCCTGCAGCAGCCCAACATTCCCGGTCTGACCGCGGCCCTGCCCGGCGTGAACGACCATCAGGGTCCGCAGAACATCGCGCTGACCGCGGCCAAGAGCAAGATCGGCTCGGACTACGTGTGGGGCGCCTCGGGCCCGCAGAGCTTCGACTGCTCCGGCCTCGTGCAGTGGGCCTACAAGCAGGCCGGAGTCAACCTGCCGCGCACCAGCTTCGAGCAGTCGCACGTCGGCAAGCCGGTCGCCTACCAGGACCTGCAGCCCGGCGACCTGGTCATCCAGGAGGGCGGCGGCCACGTGGCCATGTACGCCGGCGACGGCAAGATCCTGCAGGCGCCGCAGTCGGGTGAGACCGTCAGCTACGCGCACCTCGATCCGCACTCGATCGTCACCGCGCGTCGCGTCGCCTGATACTCGCGACCAGCACCGCTCTGGAAGCAAAACTGCCCTCGGCGCAACCGAGTACAGCCCGGGTCGACTCCTGGACCTGGGCTGTACGGCTGTTCAAAACCAGGTCGGCCGCCGCGGCCGCATGTCGCGGTGGACACGTCAAGGTGAATGGTGTCGCGGTCAAGCCTGCTCATCAGGTCAAACCCGGCGATGAGGTGCGTGCCCGGATCAACGGGCTCGATCGCGTCGTCATCGTCGAGAAGGTCATCACCAAACGTGTGGGCGCGGCGATCGCCGCGCAGTGCCTGATCGATAAGAGTCCGCCGCCACCGGCTCCCGAGATCGCGGCGACGATGCCCCGTCGTGATCGTGGTGCCGGACGTCCGACCAAACGCGAACGACGCGAGACGGATCGATTGCTCGGCCGAGGACCCACCGCCTCGTCCTGAGCTCGTTCGCGCTTTTCGACGTCCCATGGAGCCCCTGATCTTCATGAGCGTTGCCCTCTTCCGGCAGATCATGTCGGCGCTCGGTGTACCCGCCGGAGTGGCAGTGCGCTGCACTGGTCGACGTCTTGTTCCCGATATTCCCTTGCGGTGCAGTCGGTCACGGTTGACCGCGAAATTCATTGAGTGATCTTCGTCACATAACTGCAGCGGATTCGGTGTCGCTGCCCCGAATTCGATTCGGACATGCTGGGAGCGGCGACCGCCGAGTGTCGGCCCTGCGGCTGTTCGGCGGGTCTCGACAGCGCAAATCTCGCATTGCCCGAGGTTTGCCTGCCGGGCAGGAGCGTCGTGTATCTCCGGCGAACCCGACCGGGGTGAATTCAGCTGCCGCTGTGGACGGACCGCGCCGCCGAGGCCGCGGCGACCGCGGCGACGGCGATGGTGACGAGCGCACCCAGCATCAGCGCCGCTGCCTCACCGTGCTCGAGCACGTGCAACTGGGTGCCGACCGTGACCGCCGCGACCGGCACGCCGATCTGCGCGGCCGCCAACGCGCCGAATCGGATCGGCTGACCCAACAGCCGCATCAGCACATGGGCGAGTACCGCCGCCGCGCCGAGTGCGAGTCCGAGCAGGATCAACCGCGGCCGATCGGCGAATTCACGCAGGTTCAGCCGGGCGCCGAGCCAGACGAAGAACAACGGACCGAGAAATCCCTCGGTGATCGCGAACAGCTGCCGCGCGACTCGCCGAGGTTCCCCGACCCCGGCAACCGCGAGTCCGCCCGCGAAGCCCGCCAACATGATCGAGACCTGCGTCCGCGTGGCCAGCGCGGCCAGGGCGAACAGGAGGGTCAGACTGACCCGTAATTCCAGTGCGAACTTCCGCTGTTCGGAAATCTTGTGGGCGCGACGGCGCAGTCCGGACTGTTCCAGATTGCGAAGGACGAAGAACAGCACGACCGCGCCCGCCGCGACGGCCAGTGCGCCGAGTGCCGCGCGACCGGCCTGGGAGATATCGATGACCAAGGGCAAGGCCACGATGCAGGCGGTATCGGCGATCGCCACCTGCGCGGTCAGCTCCAATACGGATTTTCCCTGCAGCCCTTGGGAATTGATGATCGGCAGCGTCAATGCCGCCGACGAGGAGGCGATCAACACCGCGTAGGCCGCGCCGTGCCCGGTGCCGAACCAACTCGCGAGGGCGAATCCGGCCGCCGCGGCGAACAATCCGACCAGTACCGCACGCAACGCCCCGACCCTCAGCGCCGAGCGGACCGCCGGATCGCGGACCGGGACATGCGTGCCCGCCACGAACATGACCAGTGCGAAGCCCATATCGGCCAGGAAGGAGAAGATCGGATCGCCGGGATGCAGCACACCGAAACCGGTCCCGCCGAGAACGACCCCGGCGAGCAACTCACCGACGATCACCGGGATCTGCCAGCTCGCGCGCCAGGACAGCAGCGGCCCGGCCAAGCCGAGCGCCAGAACCAGGGCGAGCGTGGAGAAGGTCACCGCACTACTTCTTCCGCTTCCGCTGTTTTCCCGAGTCCCGCGCACCCCGTCCGTCGTCGCCGCGCAGCGCTGTGAGCCCGGTGCGGATCGGGATGTTCTCGTCGGCGTGAGAGCAGGTGCGGTCGTAGCCGTTGCCGATCCGGGCGCGAGTTCCGGCGGTCGGATCGCCCTGGACCAGCGGAATCGGAGACAGTGCATTACCTGCTGAGATCTTGCCCGGGTCGGCGCGGGCATGCGGATCGTCCGGCGGCAGTAGGGTCGGCCGCGGGTCGGCGAGTAGTTCGAGGGAGCCTGCCGCCGCCGGATAGTCGTGCTTTTCGGGTTCGTCCAGCCCGCGCACGGGATTGGCAGCAGCCATCGTTGCTCCTCCGCCACGATCTGTGGATGGGTGTGGATCAGGTTTACACCCTCGGTGAGGCTCCGACGCGGACCAACTCGTTCCGGCGGTAACGGATTCGGCATTCGCCGCGGCGCAATTTGCCGCTGGAGGTCTTCGGGATCTGTCCGCGCTCGACCAGCACCACCTCGGCGGGTGCGATGTCGTGCGCGGACGCGACGGCGGCGCGGATCCGGCGGGCCACCTCGGCGGCATCGGCGGGAGGCTCGTTCAGCTCGGCGACCAGGATCAGGGCCTCGTGGGTACCGTCGTCCACACCGAATGCGGTGATGTGGCCGGTGCGCACCTCCGGCGCGGAATCGGCCGCGGTGGTTTCGATATCGGCCGGATAGTGGTTGCGGCCCGCGAGCACGATCATATCCTTCAGCCGCCCCGCGATATAGAGCTGTCCGTCGTGGTGGAAGCCGAGATCGCCTGTGCGGAGCCAGTTCTCCGATTCCCCGGGGGCTCGCGCGCCGAAAGTTTCGGCCGTCTCGTGTGGTTTGCCGAAATATCCGGCGCAGACATTCGGGCCGCGGACCCAGATCTCCCCGACCGCACCCGCGGCCACCCGCGTTCCGGACCGATCGACCAAGCGGATGTGCTGGCCGGCAGGTGTGCCGCAGCCGACCAGCCGGATTCCCGCGCCGGGCTCGGCGAGGACTGCGTGCCCGTCGGCCAGGGCGGCGCGGTCGAATTCGGCCGTCGCGGGAGGTTCGCCGGGTGCGCCGAAGGCGACCGGTAGGGTCGCTTCGGCCAGGCCGTATCCGGCGGTGTGGGCGCTGTGCCGGAAACCTTGGGGCGCGAAAGTTTTCGTGAATGTCGTCAGCACATCGGCCCGGATCGGCTCCGCGCCGTTGAGTACGAGTTCCAGCTCGGACAGGTCCAGCTCGGCCCGCTCCTGCCGTGTGGTAGCCGAAACCGCTTGAGCCAAACCGAAATTCGGGCTTGCGGTCGCTCCGGCCCGGTAGTCGCCGCACGCCCGCAGCCAGCGGATCGGGCGTTTGGCGAATTCGGCCGGGGGCAGGGTAACCGCGTGCACACCGGTGTACAGCGGCAGCGACATGGCGAAGACCAGTCCCATATCGTGGAAGAAGGGCAGCCAGGTGACGATGGGCTTGTCATTCACCACGGGCATTCCGCTGCGCAGCTGGTCGAGTGCCGCGACGAGATTGGCGTGCGAGACCTGTACCCCGGCAGGATTTCTCGTGGAGCCCGAGGTGTATTGCAGATAGGCCGGGTGGGCGGTGGCCGGTTCTGGCGAAACCGCGACGTTCGCGCGCTCGATGGCAACGGGCATGACGCTGCCTACCGCGAAGCCGCTGTCCGCGGTGCGTATTTCACTCCCCGGCTCGACCAGGCTCAGCCTCGGTCGCGCATCGTCCAGGACCGCCGCCAGACGATCGGCGTTGCGATGGCCCTGCACCGGATACAACGGTACGGCCACTCGGGAACCGTACAGGCAGGCGAGAAACGCCACCACATAGTTCAGGCTGTGATCGCACAGTATGGCGACCCGATCCCCCGGAGCTGTCACCGCGCCGATCCTCGCACCGAGAAGACCTGCCGCATTGTGCAACCCGCGGAAAGTCAGGGTGTCCGAGCGGCATTCCCGACCGGAATACGACAGCGCCGTGAACGCGGGCGCATCCGGACGTTCGGCGGCCCATCGCGCGACCGCCGCAGCGAGTGCGTCGAGCGATCCGTTCATCCGGTCTCGCCACCGGCGTGGGACAGTCGCGTGGCCAGTGCCGTCCCCAGCATCGCCACCGTGGGGTGCTCGAAGAGTTCGGCGGTCGCGATGCGAACCCCGAGCCGTGCCTCGAGCGTCCGGCGCAATTCGATCGCCAGCAGGGAGGACAGTCCCAGCCCGGTGAATTCCACTTCCGGGCCGATACTTTCCGCGGTGATACCCAGCGTCGCGGCGAGCGCAGCTCGAATCACCTGTGCTACCGGCACATTCGCAGCGGACCCGTCCTGCGCGGGCGGTACCGAGGGCTGATCCGCTGCCGACCCGATCGAGCCTTCCTCGGTAACGTCCTCGCCCGCTGGACTTGTCGGCCCGTAGGCATATTCGTAATCGCTTCCGGGCGCGCCGGTGTTCCCCGGTATCCGAGCTGCGGGTGCGCCGAAGTAGGCCGGTTCGCCGGAGTTGTCGTCCGGGTCCGTTCGGTCGTACGGCGCATGGCTCGGATCGAACCGGCTCGCGGGACCGGGAAGCCCTGGCCCCGAGCGGTATCGGGTTGGCTGGGAAGCCGTCGGCAGGGCGGTGCGCAGGCGGCGGGCTATGGGGGAATCGTCCGTGGTCGGTGTGTAGTCCATGGCCAGGACATGCGGGCCGGGGTAGCCGCGGAGGGCGTCCAGGACCGCGGTGCCCCGTGCGGTGGTGAAGGGGGTGATGCCCGCGCGGCGGAGATGTTCGGCACCGCCGGCGACGGCGGCGAGACCCGATTCCCAGCTGCCCCAGCCGATGCTGAGCACCCTGCGGTTCGCCCGCGATTCCGCGAGGGCGTCCAGGGCGGCGTTCGCCGCGGCGTAGGCGGCCTGGCCGGGTGCGCCCAGAGCGCCTGTCGCGGAGGAGAACAGCAGGGCGAAATCGATCGGGTCGGCGGCGGTCAGGTCGAGCAGATCTGCGGTAGCGGCCAGTTTGGGTTCGAACATCGAGGCGAGTAGATCTGTTGTGACAGACCCGAATTCGGCGTCGTGCAAGGAGCCCGCGGAATGCACCAGGCCGCGGATGGGTGCGCCGCACTCGCGGATGTCGTGCAGGGCGTTGGCCAGATCGCGCGGATCGGTGACATCGCAGCGCAGCACCACGATCCGGTCCTCGAGGCCCTCGAGCAGCGGCGGGAGCGGACGTGGATGGCGAGTCAGCACAACCACGTCCCCGGCGCCGCGGTCCAGCAGCCATCGCGCGGCCACCGCGCCGAGGGCGCCGAGACCACCGGTCACGACATACGCTCCCACAAGCTGGATTTCGACCGGCCGCGCGAGGACGGAGACCGGCTCGAAGCGCCTGGCCTGCACGCCGCCGGGCCCGATCCGCACCTCGTCCGGACCCTCGGCCGACAATGTCAGGCCCGTCAGCGGGCCCGGCTCGACCCGCTCGGTCCCGGCCCACACGAGCCGTACCGGCCGTCCCGATTCCAGCTGCAACGACCGCACCAATCCGGCGATACCCTGCTGGGTCACGCTCCGGCGATCGCGCAGCACCACGGTCAGTGACGCCATGGCGTCACACTCCTGAATTCGTTGCAGCAGTTCGAGAGCCCGACCGATCTCCCCCACCGCCGATCCGGGGGCGGATACCGCCGGCCACACCACGACCACCGCGGTGGGTTGCTCGCGCCCGGTGAGCGTCGCGGATACGACCGGGATCGCCTCGATCGGATCGCGGGCAACCCGCTCGGCGGGCACCCACCGATCCATCGTCCGGGTCAGGCCCACCGCCAGCCGGGACTCGCCGATCACCAAGGCCCGCCGAATCCGCGAATCCCCGCTCGCCTCGGGCTTATCCGGCACCCCGACCCGAACCCACGTCTCCCGCCGCAACACCGGCCCGAGTCCGTGCGCCACGAGCACCTCGCGCTCCCCGTCGGACGGGCCCCGCGCAAGATCATGGGCACCGCCGCCCCGCCCCGATCGCACCCCGACAGTATCCGCGTATTCGCCGAAGTACCGCCCGGTACCGGCCGCCATCGCACCGCCGACACCGTGCCGGCCGACGAGAGCGCTGTCACCGGAAAACCAGCTCTGCGATGTATCCGGTTGTGCCGCAGGGCCTTGGAAGGCCGTGCCGGTGGGCCGTCGATAATCCTGTTGCCAGGGCATATCGGTTCGCGCCCGGCCGGACGCGCCGGTGGGGTCATCCGAATTCGCCTCGTCGGCTGCCACTTCGGATTCGCCGGGAGAAGTTGGGCCGGCGTGCGGCAATTCGTAAGCGGTTGTGGCCGGGTGGGAATGAGCGACCGTTCCTGCGACGGGATCGCTGATGACGGAGTACGGGGATACGGCGGGTGGCGCCGGCCGGCCGGGGAGGCGAGCGTAGTGGATGTGGACGCCCAGGAGGGCGGCCGCCGGGGCGCCGTGCTGGTCGGTGGCCAGGACGTCGCAGTGCAGGCCGTCGGCGTCGGCATTGCGCAGGAAGGCGTGCGCCTGGGCGAGCAGGACATCGGGCGATGTGGTGAGCCAGGCGGAATCGATGCGGGCGGGCAGGGGCAGCACGTGGGCGGGCAGGTGCGGGCCCGCGGCGGCGGCGATGAGTTGCAGGCAGCCGTCGAGGGCCGCGGTGTCCAACGGTATGTGACCGAGAAGTCCGATGGCACTGCCGGATTCGGCGACGATACCGCGAAGGGGCCGGAAGCGGGGCCCGTAGTCGAGTCCGCGGGCGCGCAGCACGGCGTAGAACTCGCGAATGTCGATGGGGCGCATACCGGGTTGGGCCATGCGGTGTGCATCGATCGCGCGCATCCAGCCGACGATCTCCCCGGGCGTCGGCTCGGCGGTGATTCGGGCCGTGGCCAGTGTGACCGCGTCGGTCACCTCGAGCAGTTCGGCTCCGGCGTGGACGGTGACACCGGGCAGGGCGGCCGGATCGGTGGGTTCGTGGACGGTGAAGTCCGCCAGCCGCGTAGTGCGTTGTCCCGCGATCCGCAGCAGCCGGCGCACCCAGTACATCGCCGGGACGATCGGCGCCCCCCGCACGACGTGGTCACCCAGCTCCTCGGCGATGGGCTCGGGTTCGGCGTCGGTCACCAGCGGAAAGGCGCCGTGCCGCCAACGCCTTCGGAGGGCCGGGCCGGTGAACGCGCCCTGCGCGGACCGGTCCGGCGTTCGGCCCTCGACGTACAGCCGCGCCATGCCGTCGAGAAATGCGGCGGCTTCGTCCTCCCGGTCGGCCACCGGGTGGGTGGCCTCGCGGAAGTCCGGAAACTCCCGGATCGCCGGGGCGAGAATCGGATGCGGCGAGATCTCGATCGCCGTGGTGCAGCCGTCGGCCGCGGCGGATTCCAGGGCGGCCCCGAATTCGACTGTGCGCTCGGCATTCTCGGCCCAGTACCTCGCGTCCAGGGCGGCGGAGGTGATCACCGCGCCGGGCCGGGCAGTGGAGTACAACCGAATTCGCGGTGTGCACGGACGGATTCCGTCGAGGCGCGCGAGCAGTTCGGCCGCGGGCTCGTGGACCTGCGGACTGTGCGCGGCGAAGTCCACCGCGATTCGTCGCGCGTAGACGCTGCGCCGGGTAGCTCGCCGGATCAGTGTCTCCACATAACGCGGCGTCCCGGACACCACCACCGACCGGGGCCCGTTGACCGCGGCCACCGCGACGTGGGCGCGGACCGGTTCCACCAGCCGCCCGACCTCCTCGGGTGTGGCCTCGAGCATCGCCATCGCGCCGCGCCCGTCCAGATGCGCCAGAATCGCACTGCGCGCCACCGCGATCCGCGCGCCGTCACCGAGCGACAGCGCGCCGCTGACCACCGCCGCCCCGATCTCGCCCAGGCTGTGCCCGACCACCGCATCGGGCCGAATACCCCAGTGCGCCAGCAGTTCCGCCAGAGCGATCTGGAAGACGAACAGCGCGGGCTGCACCGTATCGGTGGACTCGAGGCTGTGCGCGAAACCGTGCCGCGGCGTCCACACCCGAGGCCCACCGGCGGCGGTCACCGCCTCGGTGGCCTCGGCGAGTGCCCGCGCGAACACCGGATACCGCGCCGCCAGCCCCCGCCCCATCCGCTGATGCTGTCCACCCTGCCCCGAGAACACCAGCAGAATCCGCCCGCGCCGCAGCCCGGACGGCCCGTGCAACGCTCCCGTGAGCGCTACGTCGCCGCCGGACGTTGTGTGCGCCACAGCATCCCGGACCAGAGCATCCCGGACCAGAGCAGCGACAGCCGCCGGAACCTCCTGGGCGCCTCGGGCGACCGCCCCGGACGACAGTTCCGCGTCTGCCGTGCGTGTCGCGGTAGTGACTCGTGCGGACGCGGTTTCGGAGTCCGTCCCGGACGTGTTTCCAACGGCTGCCGCGGGTCTCGTCCCGCTGGGTGTCATCCATTGCCACGTGGCCGACGTGTCATCGGTCGCCGTCGCGCGTGCGGCGGTGGGTGTGGTTTCGGTCGCCGCCATGTGGGCGCGGGCGAAGTCGGCGGCCTCGGCCAGTTCCAGTAACCGAGCGACCGCCTCGGCGCGGTCGCGGGCGACGACTGCCGCGCACAGCCGCTCGGGTATCGATCGTGCTGCGGCAGCGGCGAATTCGCCGAGCGAGCTGGTACCCCGGCTGATCGCCTCGGCCGACCGTGCGGCCTGCTCCCGGAGATCGTCCGCATCCCGCCCGGTCACCGTCAGCAGTACCGGCGGATCGGTTATCCGCTGTGACGCGACGGTATCCACACCACGCAACACCACATGCGCGTTCGTCCCGCCGAATCCGAACGAGCTGACACCGGCATAGCGGCCCATGGCCGATTCCGCCGCCCAGCCGACCGGCTCGGTCGGCACCGCCAGTCCGCGAGCGGCCAGGTTCAGCAGCGGATTCTCGGTGTGGAAGTGCACATTCGGGACGATCGTGGCGTGCGCGATACTCAACGCCGCCTTGGCAACTCCGGTGACCCCGGCGGCGGCCTCGAGATGACCCAGGTTCGATTTCACCGACCCGATCCAGACCCGACGGGTCCGTTCGCTCTCGGCTAGCACCGCGGCCAGTGCGCCGACCTCGACCGCATCTCCCAGGGGCGTCCCGGTGCCGTGACATTCGACGTATCCGGCCGCGGCGGGATCGGCGCCGGCGCGTGCCCACGCCCGGCGGATCACCTGCTGCTGAGCGAGTCCGTTCGGCGCGTACAGGCCGTTCGACCGGCCATCGGAACCGATTGCGGCGCCGATGATCTCGGCATATACGCGATTGCCCTCGCGCCGGGCGTCGGCCGTGCGCTGCAGGATCAGCACCGTGCACCCGTCGCCGCGGGCGTAGCCGTTCGCGGCGGCGTCGAAGGGTTTGCACCGCCCGTCCGGCGCGAGGAAGCCGGCTTGGTCCAGGTAGTCCGAGGTGTGTTGCAGCAGTGGAAGATTCACCCCGCCGACGATCGCCAGTTCGACGGTGTGGTCGGCGAGCAGCCGCATCGCCATGTCAACAGCGGCCAGTGAGGACGAACAGGCGCTGTCCAGCACCAGACTCGGTCCGCGCAGATCCAGCGCGTAGGACAGCCGGTTCGCGATGATGCTCAACGCGGATCCGGTGACCGCGTACGGCGCATCGTGGCCGCCGCCGCCGAGCACCACCGTGCCGTGGTCGTACCCGCACGCGCCGAACAGCACCGCGGTGTGCGACCCACGCACCCGGTACCCGACCCCGGCGTCGTCCAGGGCCTCGACCGCGACCTCCAGACCGAGCCGCTGTTGCGGATCCATCAGGGCCGCTTCACGTTCCGAGATCGAGAACCAGTCGTTGTCGAACGCGTCGAGTCCGGTCAGATAGCCGCCGCGCCGGGCCCCGGCACGATCGCGCGGCGGCGCTCCGGTCGCGTCCCGGCCCTCGCGCAGCAGCCGCCAGAGTTCGCCGACGCCGCGCGCGCCGGGCACGCGGCAGCCGATGCCGATGATCGCGACCGGGGGGACGGGGGCGGCGTCGGATTCCGTCATGGTCGTCGAATCCCGCTGCCCCGGATCGGGTGCGGGCGGTGAGGTGCCGCCGGAGCCGGCTGTCATCGGGTCGCTAGATGTTCGACGAGCCGGTCGATGTCGGGATGATCGAATAGGTCGGTGAGCGAGATCTCGACGCCCAGTGCATCTTCCAGCACGGCGGTGAGCCTGGCCAGCTGCACCGACGACAGGCCCAGATCGTTGAACGGGGTGCTGACCGATACGGCCTGAGCGGGGATAGCGAGCAGCTCCGCGATGGCCGTCACCGCCGCGGAGGTAAAGTCCGACCGGCGTCCGGTGGACCGGCCTTCGACCGAAGAACGCTGCCTCACGGCTACTCCTCCCCGCATTCGGCGGTGGCCGCCGGCCGTCAGGTACCTCGGTCGATTATGCCGAGAACTCGGCGCGCGGAGAAGGGCTTTGCAGTGCGCATCCGGATCGCTACGGTGTCGCTGTGAATCAGCACACGAGCTCCGGGCCGGTTTTCACCGGATGGGGCACGTTCGGCAAAGGTGGTGATGTGACCGATTTCTCCGACGGCAGAGCCGGTGCGTTGGGCACCCTCGCGCACTGCTGCGCTGCCCTCGTCGCGACCCCGCGGCGTCTGCTGCGTCCCCGGCGTCCCGATCCGGACTTCCTGGCCGGACTGGAATGCGCCCGAGTCCCCCACCCTCGCAACCTGGTTCGCTTCACCGCGCTGTTGCAGGCACGCATGTCGGCGCCGACCGCCCTGGTCGCCGAGGGCGTGCGCAGCCTCGGGACGTTGCCGATGGGTATGGGCGCGTTCCTGATCGAACATCCCCGCGCCCGCTTCGTGATCGATCCGGCGATGTGCGCGGGCGTGCACAAGCGAGTAGTGCCCGGATTGCCCTTTCCGATGGGCATGTTCTTCGCCCCGGGCAAGCCGGTGCTCGGTCTCGAGGATGCGCTGGCGGGGCAGAACCTGTCCGGTTCGGACATCGACTTCACCATTGCCACACATCTGCACTGGGATCATGTGTCCGGTTTGCTGGAACTTCCCGAAACGGTCGAATTGCGCGTTCCCGCAGTGGAATACGAGTGGGCGATGACGGGTGAGACCGCACCGTACGGTGTGGTGCGGGGGCCGCTGCGCGATCGCGCGGTGCGGCCGCTGCATCTCGAGGGGCCGCCGGTGTTGACCTTCCCGGCGAGTCACGATCTGTTCGGCGATGGTTCGGTGGTGCTACTGGATCTCGCTGGTCATACGCCCGGAAGCATCGGTGTCCTGCTGGCCGTGAACGATGGCACGCATGTTCTGCTGGCCGGTGACGCGGTGTGGAATACCTTGCAGATCAATCTGATCCGGGAGAAAGCGCCGATGCCCGGACAGCTCGTCGACGCCGACCGAGATCGCGCGTTCGAAACCGTGCAACGCCTGCACGCCCTGCCCCGGGGGATCGAGATCATCGCGAGCCACGATTTCAACGCGGTCGCCGAACGTGCTTGAGAGAAGGGCACATTCGCACCGCAGGTGAGTGCGGCCGGCCGGGGACCTACCCCTCGGCCGGTCGCACCACGGACGGGCTCAGCGCACGAACGACGCCAACCGATCGTTGATCAGGCCCTCCGCCTCGGTCACCATGCGGGAGATGAGCTCGTCGCAGGTGGGGATGTCGTCGATGAGGCCCTGGACCTGTCCTGCCGACCAGATGCCCGCATCGAGATCGCCGTCCTCGAAGACGCGTCGTCCGCGCGCGCCGGCGACCAGATCGCGCACGTCCTCGAAGACGCCGCCCGCCTTCTCGATCTCCACGACCTTGCGGCTGATCTCGTTGTCCGCGACGCGGGCGGTGTTGTTCATGGTGCGGAAGATGAGCTGGGTGTTGCGCTCGGTGTGCGCGACGATCTGCTCCTTGACCGTGTTGTGCACCGGCGACTCCTGGGTGCACATGAAGCGGGTGCCCATGTTGACCCCGTCCGCGCCCAGCGCCAGCGCCGCGACCAGACCGCGAGCGTCGGCGATACCGCCGGAGGCGATGATCGGGATCGACAGGGCCTTGGCGGCGGCCGGAATCAGGACCAGGCCGGGCACATCGTCCTCACCCGGGTGTCCGGCGCATTCGAAACCGTCGATGGACACGCCGTCGACGCCGATCCGCTCGGCCTTGAGCGCGTGCCGCACGCTGGTGCACTTGTGCAGCACCTTGATACCGGCGTCCTTGTAGTAGGGCAGGAACGGTTCGGGGTTACTGCCCGCGGTCTCCACGATCTTCACGCCGGATTCGATGATCGCCCGGACGTACTCCTCGTACGGCGGCGGGTTGATCGAGGGCAGGATCGTGACGTTCACGCCGAACGGCTTGTCGGTCAGCTCGCGGGTGCGCGCGATCTCGCGACGCAGGTCGTCGGGGGTGGGCTGGGTGAGTGCGGTGATGAAGCCGAGGCCACCGGCGTTCGCCACCGCCGCGACGAGTTCGGCCCTGCCGACCCACATCATCCCGCCCTGCACGATCGGATGTTCCACCCCGAATCGCTCGGTGAACCTGGTGTGCAACATCGGTGTCCTCCTGCTCGAGTGTGACCGGCGGCGGTCCCGGAGATGCCGCGGGAACTATGGGCGTCGCCGCCGTCGGATCTGGTGCTCGCGCCGTATGCGGCTCCCGGCCCGAATGTCGTCGATAGTGGCATGGCCGGACCGCCGGGGACAACCCTGATGTAAGTCCGTGTTTGCGTGGTTAACTGAGACACTCAGTATCGTCACGATGTTCAGACATTTTGTGACCGACGTAAATTAATGATCTGAGCAGGTATCTTATCTGGTTACCAGAGGTATTTAGACTACTCTTTGTAATCCTTGTCACGGCAAAAAGTTAGCTGGTATTCTCACTCTTGTTCAGCCGTGGACGCCATCGGGGCAGCCGGTGCGCGAGCGTGCGGCGGTTCCGAAGGGAGTTCGTGCATGACCACCGGTGCCCAGTCGCTCGCCGAGCCGATCCGATCGCGCCGCAACCACTGGAACAATCAGGTCGCCACTCATGCGGTGATGCGTCCCGATCAGGTCGCGTTCCGGTTCTCCGGGCACGACACCACGTGGAAGCAGTTCCACGAGCGGTCGTTGCGATTCGCCGACGCGCTGTCCCGCCGCGGGGTCGGCTTCGGCGATCGGGTGCTGCTGCTCGCGCTGAACTACACCGAATACATCGAGGCCGTATTCGGTATCAACGCGCTCGGCGCGATCGCGGTGCCGGTGAACTTCCGGCTGACCCCGCCGGAGGTCGCCTACATCGTGGCCGATTCGGGCGCCAAGGCCATCGTCACCGACACGATGCTGGCCCCGCTGGCGACCGGCGTGATGGGGCAGGCTCCCGCGCTGCAGACCTGCGTGGTCATCGGCGGGCAGAGTGACGAGGGTGTGCTCGGTTACGAGGAGTTGCTCGCCGAGCAGGGGGAACCTCATGCGCCGCTGGATATCCCGGAGGACACCCCGGCGCTGATCATGTACACCTCGGGCACCACCGGCAGCCCCAAGGGTGCGGTGCTGTCCTACGAGAATATGAACGCTCAGGCCCTGACCTGTATCCGCGCAATGGAATTGGACGCAGGTTCGATCGGCTTCTGTACCTCCCCGCTGTTCCACATCGCCGGACTCGGCAGTCTCACACCGTATTTCATGCTGGGCGGCACTACCGTGCTGCATCCCCTCGGCGCGTTCAACGCCACCGAATGGCTGGACGCGGTCGAGCGGGAGCAGGCCACCGCGGCGTTCTGCGTTCCCGTGCAGTGGCAGATGATCTGCGAGGAGCCGACGGTCAAGACCCGCAAGCTGGCGCTGCGGATGCTGTGCTGGGGCGCCGCGCCCGCCTCGGACACCGTGCTGCGCGCGATGGACGACTGCTTCCCGAACGCGCGCAACGTCGCGGTATTCGGCCAGACCGAGATGTCGCCGATCACCTGCGTACTCGAGGGTGACGACGCGATCCGCAAACTGGGTTCGGTCGGCAAGCCCATCCCCACCATCCAGGCCCGCGTCGTCGACGACGAGATGAACGATGTCGCACCGGGCGAGATCGGCGAGATCGTCTATCGCGGACCGACTCTCATGCAGGGCTACTGGAACAAGCCCGAGGCCACCGCGGAGGCGTTCGCGGGCGGTTGGTTCCACTCGGGGGATCTGGTTCGCCAGGACGAAGAGGGCTTCGTCTACGTGGTGGACCGCAAGAAGGACATGATCATCTCCGGCGGCGAGAACATCTACTGCGCCGAGGTGGAGAACGTCCTGTTCGCGCATCCGAAGATTCACGAGGCCGCCGTCGTCGGCCGCCCGCACGAGAAGTGGGGCGAGGTCCCGGTAGCCGTTGTCGCCCTGCTGAATCCGGACGACACTCTCACGCTCGAGGAACTCACCCCGTTCCTCAACGAGAATCTGGCCCGCTACAAGCACCCCAAGGATCTGGTGATCGTCCCGGAGCTGCCCCGCAACGCCAGCGGCAAGGTCGTGAAAGTCGAACTGCGCAAGGATTATTCGGCCTAGTGCAGGCCGCTGTGCGCCGGCCGCGGTGAGGCGCCGACGAGAAGGACTCGCTGTCGTGCCGGGCGCAGATCGCGATCACGGCAGGGTGAGTCCGACCGCCCCGGCCCGGCAGGCGGCGTCAGATCATTTCCCTGTCGGTGAGCCAGCGCATGATCGGCCAGCCGCAGAACACCGGCAACCAGCAGGTCAGCACGCGGTACAGCAGAACCGCCGGCACCCCGATCCCGGCGGATACGCCGAACGCGGCCAGGCCACCGATCAGCGCGGCCTCCACCGCGCCCACACCGCCCGGCGTAGGCGCGGCCGAGGCCAGCGTGCCACCGATCATGGTCACCACCGTGACGGTCACGAACGTGGTGTGCCCGCCGAAGGCCTCGATCGCGGTCCACAGCGCGGCCGCCGCACCGAGGGTGGTCGACGCGCAGCCCAGCACGATCATCGCCAGACGCTTGGGTTCGTGTGCGAGCGTACGTAATTCGCTGACCACCTCGGCCAGCTGCGGACGCACCTCGGTGCGCAGCCAGCGCCGCACCTTGGGCACGAAGGTGGTCACACCGAGCGCGCCGAGCAGCGCACCGGCGGCGAAGTACAGCACCGTCGCACTCGGCACGAAATGCGACAGATTCGCCGAAACCCCCGCCGCCACACTGAAAACGATCAGCAGCACCACGTGCGTGATCACCTGTACCGCCTGCTGCAACGCCACCGCGGCGGTCGCCCTCACCGCGCCCAACCCGCCGCGCTGCAGGAATCGCACGCTCAGCGCCAGACCACCCACGCCCGCCGGGGTCGTCGTGGCGGCGAACGTGTTCGCGACCTGCATGAGCAGCAGGTTGCGCGGATTCACCGATCCGCCCGCACACCCCCACAGCGCCATCGCCGCGCCCGCGTACGTCATCGCCGAGACGGTCAGGCCCAGCAGCGCCCACCACCAGTTGGCCGTGCGCAGTTCGGTGAAGAACGTCGGCACCTGGCTGATGTACGGATAGGCCACGTACACCAGGCCGATCAGCAGGACCAGCTGGATGAACTGGTTGCGGGAGAACCGGGTGATGTGCGCGGCCTCGATCCGGTCCTCGTCGGTCTGATGCAGGACCTGTTCGCGCACCTCCTTCATCACCCCGCCCGCATCGTGTACCGAGGCCCGCACCAGCCGGGGCATCGCCGCCTTGGTCAGCCGCCGCGAGGCATCGATCACCGCCTGCTTACCCATCACCTCGATCGCGGTGTGCACCGCCGATTCCGCGCCGAACAGCGATCCGGTGGTCAGCAGCAGCTGGGCCACGTCGGCCTGGAAGCGGGTGTCGTAGGCGCCGAATTCCGCGGCCGAGAACCCGCCGAACAACACCCGCCCGTCGGCGATGCGGATCTCCTCGGCCCGAAGATCACCGTGCGAGATCTGGGCGCGATGCATGTTCTGCAGCGCCTGCCACACCTGACTGTGCACCTCCTCGCCCGCGGAGATGGACAGGATCTCCCCGCGCGGGATGGTGTGCGCGTACAGCGTCCAGCCGCGTTCGAGGGCCGCGACGGTGAGCGGTTTGTTGTTGGCCAGCCCCAGATCCCCGATCGCGATGCCCAGCAGTGCGCGATGTTCCACACTGCGGCGCATGGATGCGAAGACGGGTGTGCGCTCACTGCTGCGGAAGGCCACGAAACGCCGCAACTGCTGCAACATGCCGCGGCTGCGCTGATTCTGGCCGTACATCTCGATGGTGAGCCGGTGATTCGGTCCGGTATCGGCGGACAGCAGCAGCGGACCCGGCCCGGCCGGGCGCACCACCCGGATCGCGGTGACGGTGTATCCGCGCCGGGCGAGCACCCGCACCGCGCCGTCCAACGGCACCTCCAGCGCGGGCGTGCCCACCACGAGCGTGATCACCGCGCCGACGAACCAGCCCACGGCCAGGCCGAACATCGCCCGCGAGGGCACCGTCAGGCTGACGAACAGATGCAGCGGTACGAAGGCCAGCAGCGCCGCCCACCACGACCGTCGCCAGGACGCGGGCAGCCACGGACTGGCCACCGTGAGCACCGCGGCCAGCATCGCGATCCAGCGCGGATCGTCCAGGAATTGAGACAGGAACGTATTGAGCTGCTGGGGTTCGGCCAGATGCCAGCGCGGTGCGGAGATTCCGGTGTCGGTGATCGACAGCGCGAGCACCGCGATCAGTCCGGCGGTCAGATATCCGCCGAGCAGTTTCCACTGCCAGCGGAACAGCAGTCGCACCAGGATCGCGAACGGCAGGGCGAAGATGGCGATGCCGTACAGCAGGTAGACCAGATTGGACTGTTCCGGGGTCAGGACGCCCAGGATGTCCGAGATCGAGCGTTCCAGGGCTTCCCAGCGCGGCCGGGTGATCAGCGATCCGGCGATGACCAGCGCCACCAGCGCAGCGGATGCGATCACCCGGAGGATGTCGCTGGTGCGCCGGTTGTGTGGTTGCAGGAGGCTGCCGGAGACCGGTATCTCCCGCCCGTCGACTCGCATGTCGTTTCGGCACTTTCGGATCGGGGGAGAGCTGCGTCGGTCCTCTCGGTCGACTAGCTGTGAGTATGCAGGACGCCTCGTGACGCGTCAGAGGCAACACGCCGTCACTCCGGCGGCGCCGACCGGCTTTCGGGCAGTTCTGCCGCGGTTTCCTGCTCGGCGGATTCGGGTCGGCCGGGCTCGGGTGGGCTGGTTCCGGGACTCGGCGGTTCCGGCGGCGCGAGCACACCGAAGACCAGGCCGGTCATCGAGCCCGCGTCCAGTTCGTTGATGGCGGCGGCGACTTTCCGGGTCGGCACTCGGTGCGGGAAGGAATCGGGGGCGATGCCGTTCACCCGCACACCGAATTCGGCGAACTCGTTGGCCTGGTGCCGGGTCAGGTGATCGAGCGCGGCCTTGGTCGCGGAGTAGATGGCCTGCCCGCCGGGATACACCTCCGATCCGGACAAGCTCGACACGTTGACGATATTGCGGTTGCGTTCCCGGTTCTCCCGATCCGCGCCGAGCCAGCAGCGTTGCGCCAGGCGCGTCGAAAGCCGCAGCGGTACACCGACGTTCATCGCGAACTGCGGTTCGAACTCGTTCAGGGCGGTATCCCCGTCGACCATGCCGTTGGGCTGCAGTTCGATGCGCGCGGCATTGTTCACCAGCAGATCCACCCCGCCGAATTTGGCCAGTGCCAGATCCACCACCCGCTCCACCTCACCCTCGCGGGCCAGGTCGGCGCGGATCACGAATACCCGGGAGGCGTTCTCGGGCAACTCTTCTCGGGGCGCGAGCGGATCGATGAACCACTCCTCCTGTGAGGGCACCGCGGGCACCCGGTCGCGGCAGACCGCGACGATGTCGTAGCTCTGGTAGTACGCGCCGCAGAACACGCTGCCCAGCAGACCGCCCGCCCCGGTCACCAGGGCGACCCGGCGCTGATCACCATTCGGCAATTCCGAAACCTCCCCAGCGGCGCACCGCCTGTTCGCGTGGCTGGTGCAGCCACATCACCACACTGTTGCGGGCGGCGGTGTTGCCGCCGGCGAAGGCATGCCACGACCGCGGCGTGCATTCGAAGACGATCATCGAATTGTTCAGCGGCGGAACGTAAACCGCCGGTTGCGGATTGGCCGAGCCGATCGCGGAGTACAGCCCGGTCTCCCCGCCGTGGCCCGACCGCCAGTCGCGATTGCCGAGGTAGAAAAGCACCGCGACCGCGCGGACCAATTCACGCGCCTCGACCCCGGGTGTGCGCGCGCCGGTCTTGAGATCGATGCCCAGGTCCGGCAGGCCCACGCCGTGTTCACCGGGTGGTTGGCCCCGGAACCAGGCGGGGGCCAGATCGCTGTGCGGCCAGCCGCGCGGACTGCCCGGAGGGTGGTGGTGGACCGAACCCTCGACATCGCCCGTGACATCGGACACACCGGCCACTCCGGCGATCAGATCGTGCCAGGCGCGCGAGAGGAAGATCTCCAACGGCCCGTCGCGCAGTTCGGCCAGGCTCACCCCCGACGCCCCGTAATTCTGTGCCACCGTCGCGAACAGTTCGGGCTGGTCGGTGCGTATCCGTTCGTACTCGGCGGCCAGGCGGGCGTAGAACGCGGAGGTGAACACCTCACGCACGTAGACGTGCGAGAAGGGACGGGTACGGCGAACCCAGCGGCGATGCGCCAGCAGGCCGGTGAACCATCCCGGCAGCGGCGTTTCGGTTTCCATTCGTGCTCCCTCCCGGACCGACGAGCCGATCTTATGGGGTACCGGCTCTCGACACCGGGCGGCCCTCGCCGATTCCGGCTTTTCGCCGCAAGTCGTGCGCCCGGGCGTGCAACGATCACTCGGTGATCCGAGATGTCCGTATCTGTTTCGTCGGCGATTCACTGGTGGCTGGTATGGGGGACGGGAGGTGCCTGGGCTGGGCGGGTCGCCTCGCGATGCGCGCAGCGGGCGCCGGGCAGCCGCTCACCTATTACAACCTCGGGGTGCGCGGGCAGACGTCGGCGGATATCGCAGCCCGCTGGGAGGCCGAGTGCGAACAGCGCCTGACCGCGGAAACCGATGCGCGCGTGGTGTTCTCCTTCGGCGTGAACGATACGGTGCTGGAGAACGGCCGAGTGCGGGTGTCCGCGTCGGACTCGGCGGCGAACCTGACGGCGATCCTGCGCCGCGCGGCCGAACGCGGGTGGACCACGCTCGTGGTCGCCCCGCCGCCCAATGCCGATGACGAACACAACAGGCGGATCGGCGAATTGGATTCGCGCTATTCCGAAATCTGTGCCGCGCAGGATGTTCCGTACGTCCGGGTGCATCAGCCGCTCCTGCACAACCACACCTGGATGCGCGCGATCCACGACGCCGACGGCTACCACCCCGGCGCGGAGGGCTACGAGGAGTTCGCCGCCCTGATGGTCCCGTACTGGCTGCTGTGGTTGGCCGAGCCCGGCTCGGCCCTGCCCGTCGTGCGCTGAGTAATCGGCGCCGTCCATTCGACGCTCGGCGGGTGGGCGAGCGATTCGGCGCGCTGCTCCGGATGCGACACGGCGAGCCCGATCGGGATTATTCCGGCTGGTACCAGGGTTTGTCTTGATGATCGGATCGCGATCCGATCGGCAGCAGGATCCGCTCATCCAGCCGGAGGTAGATCATGTCGCTCACATTGACTCCGAACCACGCCGCGGCGGTCCATCTGCGGCGGCTGTTCCTGGCGATGATCACCGGAAGTTTCGTATTCCTGCTGGCGTGGATCGTCTATCTGGCCAGCAGTCTGCCCGAACATCGCGAGGTCGCGCACTGGGATATCGCATGGGTCGGATTCGATTGCTTCCTGGTCGCCGCCATCGGGATGACCGCGCTGTGGGCCTGGCTGCGGCGGCCCATCCTGATTCCGTGGGCGATCATCACCGCGACCCTGCTGTGCTGCGACGCCTGGTTCGACATCGTCCTGGACTGGAACACCCCCGATTTGCCGATATCCCTGGTGACCGCCGGAGTGGGCGAACTACCGCTGGCCGCGCTGCTGTTCTACGCCGCCGGGCGGCTGATCCGGCTGTCCATGGCGGCCGCCTGGGCGCGCAGCGGCCAGGGTGAGCCGCCGCGGATGTGGCGGGTGCGCATGTCCGCCCTCGGGCGTCCGGCCGGGGCGCACGATGAGCACCTCGCCGAGCATTAGCATGGCGAGCCGGGGAATCGGCGGGGCGAGCGAGGTGGAGGGATCGGCGTGACCAGTGCGAGCGAATGGGAAGTGGACGACACCGAACTGCGGGCGCGACGGGCGAAATCCTTCGGCCCCGAGGCCGCCGCTTACGAGGAGCACCGGCCGGACTATCCGCTCGCGGGCATCCGGTGGGCATTGGAACCGCTCGACATGCCCAGGCCCGAAGTGCTCGACCTGGCCGCCGGAACCGGCAAACTCACCGGGGGCCTGCTCGCGGTCGGCGCGCGGGTCACCGCGGTGGAACCGGATGAGGCGATGCGCGCGGAATTCCGGCGCCGCCACGAGTACGTGACGGTACTGGACGGGACCGCGGAAGCCATTCCGCTGCAGGATGATTCGGTGGACGCCGTACTCGTGGGACAGGCTCTGCACTGGTTCGATCAGGAACGCGCGTTCCCCGAGATCGCCCGCGTGCTGCGTCCCGGCGGGGTGCTCGCCGCGTTCTGGAATATGCACGATGTCGAGGTGGGCTGGGTGGCCGAACTGGACCGGCTCTCGCGATCGCAGGTCTCCTTCCGGACCCGAACCTCCGAAGGCGCGGTGGCCGGTCCGCTGTTCGAGGAGTTCGTGCAGGCCGAGTTCCCGCACGTGCAGCGCCGCACCGCCGAAAGTCTCACCGCGACGATCGGCACCCATTCGCACACGCTGGTGATCTCGCCGGCCGAGCGGGCCGCACTGCTCGATCGGATCACCACCTACCTGCGCGGCGTTCCGGAGATCGGTGCCGGCGAATTCGACCTTCCCATCAGGACTCTGGTGATTCGTTCCGTCGTGCGGTGAGGCTCAGCGGCTTTCGAGGACGGCCATGGCGGCGTTGTGGCCGCCGATACCGCTCACCCCGCCGCCGCGGACCGTGCCCGCGCCACACCGGAATACATTGCGATGCTCGGTGCGCACGCCCCAGCGCGCGGCCGGTTCCGGATCGTCGTCGGTGCGATACGGGAAACTCAGGTCGCCGTGGAAGATATGCCCGCCCGGCAAGCCGATCTCGCGTTCGAGGTCCACCGGGCTCCGGGCCTCCAGACAGATCCGGCCCGCGGCGTCGGTGGCGAGAGCGTCCCGAATCGGTTCGGCCAGAACCGAATCCAGTTGGGCGAGAGTCGCGTCGAGGACTTCCCGGGTGACGCGGTCGTGATCGTGCTCGAAAAGCCGTGCCGGAGTGTGCAATCCGAACAACGTCAAGGTGTGCATCCCGCGCGCGGACAGTTCGGGACCCAGGATCGACGGGTCGGTGAGGGTGTGACAGTAGATCTCCGACGGCGGGCGAGGCGGTGGCGTCCCGGCTTCGGCGGCGCGGTAGGCGCTCTCCAGTTCCGAATACGCCTCGGCGATATGGAATGTCCCGGCGAACGCCTCGCGCGGATCGACGTCTCCGCGCAGCCGGGGCAGGCGGTTCAGCAGCATATTCACCTTGAGCTGCGCGCCCTCCGGTTTCGGCGGCGCGGAATCGCCCAGCAGCCGGGCCGATTCGTGTGGCGCGGCGTTCACGAGCACGTAACGCGCTCCGACCGCGCCACCCGCATAACGGATTTCGGCTGTGCGGCCGTCGGTTTCGATGGCGTGCACCGCGCTGTCCACCATGATCTGTGCGCCCGCGGCCCGTGCGGCCGCGGCGAGCGCGTCGGTCAACGCCCCCATGCCGCCGATCGGGACGTCCCAGTCCCCGGTTCCGCCCCCGATCACGTGATAGAGGAAGCAGCGATTCTGGCGCAGCGACGGATCGTGGGCGTGGGTGAAGGTGCCGATCAGCGCGTCGGTCAGGACGACCCCGCGCACCGTGTCATCGGTGAAGGTGGCTTCGATCGTCTCGCCGAGCGGCCGTTCGAAGATCGCCTCCCAGGTCGCGGAGTCGTCGACGGCGCGCTGTAACTCGCTCCGGGTCGGCAGGGGTTCGGTGAGTGTGGGGAACACTCGCCGTGCCAATCGGCCGGTCGTCTCGTAGAACCGCTGCCACGCCCGGAAATCGGCGTCCGAACCGGTGAGCCGGGCGAAACTCTCGCGCGTGCGGGACGAATCCCCCGTATCCACGAGCAGACCGGCCTCCCCGACCGGCGTGTAGGAGGAGATCCGCCGCCGCCGGGTGGCGAACCGCAGACCCAGATCCTCGACGATCCGCCGGGGCAGCAGGCTCACCAGATACGAATAGCGGGACAGTCGTGCATCGAACTCCGGGAAGACCCGTTCGGATACGGCCGCGCCGCCGGTGTGCGGCCCGCGCTCGAGCAGCAGCACCGAACGCCCGGCCCGCGCCAGATACGCCGCGGCCACCAGCCCGTTGTGGCCACCGCCGACGATCACCACGTCGTACGAGGTTCGCATCTGACCTGATTATCACGAATCCGGCCGCGATCACCCCTGCTCGGGCGAGTCGGCGTCGGGCGACCGGGTCGCGAGCAGGTACCAGTGCCGGGTGCGTTCGTCCGGATCGGGTTCGCGCTGCATCCGGGCGAGGACCGTGAAGCCACGCGGACGCAGCAGTTCCGCCATCCCGTGCAGGGACCAGCGGTAGGAGGTGGTCACCCGGTGATCGTGCGGCTGGACGGCGACCGACTCGTCGGCCGCGGCCTGGAACGCCATCAGCAAGTGCCCGCCCGGCCGCAGTACCCGCGCGAATTCGGCCAGGACGCCGGGTACCCGTTCCGGCGGCAGGTGAATGATGCTGTACCAGCTCACCACGCCGCTCGCCGCGGCATCGCCGAGCGGCAGCCGCTCCATCGTGCCGATCCGGTAGCGCAGATCCGGACGATCGGCTCGGGCCAGCCGGATCATTTCCGGGGACAGGTCGATACCGGACACGTCCAATCCGAGCGCGTCCAGATGCGTGGTGATCCGTCCGGGACCGCAGCCGACATCGATCACCGGTCCGGGTCCGGCGGCCCGTACCAGATCCGCAAAGGCGCCCAGCATCGCGCGATCGAACGGCTGCGCGGCGAGCGCATCGGCGAACAGGTCGGCGTACAGCTGCGCCACCTCGTCGTAGGCGCTCCTGGTGGTGGGGATATCGGGATGTTCGATGAGATTCGGCTCGCTCACATGCGCAGCCTAATGATCGGCACCGACAGGCTCGCCGGTTCGATGATCATCGATCGGGAACGAAACCGGCTGATCCACAACGAGTCCCGAGTCCTCGAATACGGGAAATGATCTTGCTTGACTTCCGGCGCGGGCGGCCTCAATATGGCAAGGTCAGCACCTCGTAGGTGAGGCACCTGCATGAATACAGGCTACTGATCCCGGCCGTCGCCGTACTCGCCGAGATCGACCGGGTCACCCGCGGCACGTGTGGGCCCCGGGGTCGCCGTCCATACCCGGAACATCTCGTGCACTGCCGAAACCCTGTCGAGCCGGTGGCCCCTTCGTTTTTCGCGGTGGTACACCTCTGTGCTCACACGACCGGCGACGACCTGCGTCCCGGTGATCGTAGTTCGGCAGTGAGGAGGTGAGGGACGAAATATGACATCAGTCGACAGTCCGTATCCGCATCAGTGTCCGGCTCGACAATGTAGGTTCCCTCGACCTGCCGCGGCCCGCATCCGTTGCGGCGGCCGACCCTCCGTGTAGCGGTCCGCCATGACCCCGCACCCGGCTCACCGACGCCCGCGCGCACCGGGTGAGTCCTCCTCGCACACCACATCATCGACCGGCGACCACGCCGCAGGAGACCTGAGCATCATGACGCAGCCCGTTATCGAAACCTTCCACCGCAACGACGCTCGAATGCTCGACACCGCCGAGGGCGTGCTGGTGGCATTGCGCCGCTACAGCCCCGCCGAGGCGTTCGCCGAAATCCTCGACACCGCCCGCCGGCACCGCGTTCCCGCGCTGGGTCTGGCCCGCGCCCTGGTCGAACTAGCCGGGGCGGAACCGCCGGTCGACACCGCCGACGTTTCCGCCGCCGTGGCGCGCACCGCCTGGGGGCACCTGCTCGCTCGCCCGACCGCCGACCTGCCCGCCCCCGCCTGACGAGGTTCCGACGCGGTTCGTCTCGACGCGGAACCGATTGTCCGGGTTCGCGATTCGATAGCTCCGGGTGCGGCCCGAGGGTCCGCCCCGGCCCGACCGCGCGGCGGCGAATGCGATCCTCGGGCAGAATTTCGGCATGGAGACGCTCGGATCCCGCACCGTGTACACCAACCCGTGGCTCGAGGTCCGGGAGGACGACATCCGTCGCTCCGACGGATCCACCGGTATCTACGGCGTGGTCACCCGGCCCGATTTCGCCATGATCCTGCCCTGTGAACAGGACAGCCTGCTACTGGTCGAACAGTTCAGATATCCGCTCGGACAACGTTGCTGGGAATTCCCGGCAGGCACCCTCCCCGGCCGCGCACCGGCCGATCCGGTCGAACTGGCCCACCGCGAACTCCGCGAGGAAACCGGCCTGCGCGCCGCACGGATGACCTACCTCGGCCTCCTCGACACCGCCCCCGGCACCCTGAGCCAACGCGGCCGCATCTACCTCGCCACCGACCTCACCCGGGGCGAGCCCGAGCGCGAACCCGAGGAACAGGACATGCGAATGTCCTGGTTCAGCCGCGAAACCATCGAGCAGATGATCCGCGACGGCGAGATCACCGACGCCCAAACCCTCGCCGCATACGCGTTTCTGCTCCTGCACGAGCGAACCGGGCAGAGCGTGCGGTGAGCTCTCGCCCGACGTCGTCGGTCGATCGCGCATCTTCGGCCCGCCGGTTGATGTGTCGCAGGCAGTTTCAGCATTCGGCCGGCCAGGAGTATGCATGCCCGCCTATGTGATTTCCGAGGTCGAGGTGCTGGACGAGGAGGTTGCCGCACGCTACCGGGAGATCGCCGCCGAGTCGATCGCCGTGTACGGCGGCAGGTACCTGGCCAGGGGAGCCGAACCCGATGTGCCCGAGGGGGATCGGCCAACGGCGATGCGAGTCGTGATCGTGGAATTCCCGTCGATGCGGCAGTTGACGCAATGGTACGACTCGGCCGAGTACGCGCCGGGGCGGGCTCTGGCCGGTCAGGCGCTGCGCCGTCGGCTGCTTTTCGTGCCCGGCGTCTCGGCGTCGCAATAGGACTGTGGCGCAGGGGAGTCGGCGGGACGGGGCAGTCGGAAATCGGCCGGATGCAAGTAGGCCGGTACGCCGTGGGGTTTCGCTCGGGCGAGGATGATTTCGGGACCGTTGCCGATGCGGGCGGTGAGACGAAAGCCGTGGCGGTCGTCGGAGTTGTTCTGCCCCTCGAACGCGATATACGCGAATCCCGCCTCCGGGGTGCTTGCCGCGGCGAGGCGGTCCAGCTCGGCGGTGACCGCTCGCCATTCGGCCGGATCGACGTACTGGCGCATCACCGAATGCCACACCACGGTCAGTGTGCCGGGGACCAGGTGCGCCTCGGCGAGGAAATCCCTTGCGCTCGAGGTGATCACGTCGGCCGGGACCTGTTCGGCGATCCGCAGCGCGCCCGCGAGACGTTCCGCTCGCCCGGATCGGTCCGGCCAGACATAGGACCGCAGCGTCACGGCGCCACGCTGGGTGAGCGGGTCGAGCGGGGCGGGGTCGCAGCCGCGCCGTTCGATGACGTCCAGTGTCGGATGACGCCGCACCGCCGCGGTCAGCCATTCGGGAACCGGTCCCTGCCAGGCGTTGCCCAGGTCGACCGGGGAGTCCGCCGGACCCCATTCGAGATCACCGGCCCGCCAACGGAAATGGTCGGCGCGCAGATTGAGTCCGGCACTGCTGCCCAACTCGAGCAGCCGCACCGGGAGCGGTATCGCATCCACCGCTGCCAGCAGTCCGGACATCAGCGGCACCGCCCGGCCCACCTCATTGGTCTGCGGTGCGCGCGGCGGGGTGTCCAACCAGGTTGCGATCCAAGGGATCTGCTCGGCGACGACGGCGCGGAACGCGGGCCAGGTCTCGGCGTCCGGCGGCGCCGCCTGCGGTGTGGCGCTCGGATAATACCGGGCCAGACCGGGCGCTGCCCCGGACAACACCAGCGCGTGCACTGCCGCCAGAAAACGCAGCGGCACAACGGAATCGCGCGTCGCGTCCGCGAATCCGGCCAGAGCCTTCGCGCACGGGCCGCCCTCGCCGATGTCCTGTGCGATGCCGGTCGCGAGCACGGCGTACAGCGGCGAATCGAGTTTCACGAAGACCTTCGTCTGGAACTCGAACTGGGAGATGAGCGTCACGGGTCCACTGTGAACCACTGGTCGAGATGAATCAATATTGATTATCGTCAACGCATGGAGTGGATCGATGCCCGATCAGCGGCGGATCGGCTCGGCGTGAAGCCCGCGACGCTGTACGCCTACGTCAGCCGGGGCGTGCTGCATCGGCGCTACGATCCGGGCCGTCGGCGCAGCATGTTCGACCCGGCCGAGGTGGAGGAACTGGCCCGGCGCGGCCGACCCCGCCGCAAACCCGCACCGACCGAGATCGCCATCGAATCGCGGATTACCACGCTCGGCCGGGACCGGCCGTACTATCGCGGCCGCGACGCGCTCGAGTTGGCCGCCGGACACCGCTTCGAGGAGGTCGCCGAATGGCTGTGGCGCGGCGAACTCGCCTCGACCGGGCCGTGGCACTGCCCGCCGGACGCGGTCGCGGCCGCCCGCGCGGTACAGGCCGGACTGCCCGCCGGACTGCTCCCGCTGGACCGCTTGCAGGTGGCGGTCACCGCGCTCGCGATCAGCGATCCGAGGCGTTTCCAGCGTGATCCGGCCGCCGTCGCCGCCATCGGCCGCACCCTGATCGCGGGTATGGTCGAGGCCCTGCCCGCATTGAGCGAGCCGATCGAGGAGTCGATCTCGGCGTTGCTCTGGTCGCGGCTGACTCCGCGCCCACCCTCCGGCGCGGCGGAGTTGCGGCTCCTCGATACCGCGCTGATCCTGCTCGCCGATCACGAACTGGCCGCCTCGACCTTCGCTGCCCGTGTGGCCGCCTCGGTACGCGCAGATCCCTACGCCGTGGTGGGCTGCGGTCTGGGCGTACTCGGCGGTCCGATGCACGGTGGCAGCTCGCCGGCGG
Organism: Nocardia vaccinii NBRC 15922; assembly: GCF_001613305.1. Taxonomy (GTDB): domain Bacteria; phylum Actinomycetota; class Actinomycetes; order Mycobacteriales; family Mycobacteriaceae; genus Nocardia; species Nocardia vaccinii. Next base: position 93,921 of record NZ_BDCC01000005.1, on the reverse strand, counting down.
TGGAACGCATGCTCGCCGAGATCATCGAACCGGCCCGGGCCCCGCGCGTCATCGGTGACCGCCTGCGCGGCGGCGAACGCATCCCCGGTTTCGGCCACACCGTCTACAAGAACGGCGATGCCCGCGGCACTCATCTGTGGAATCTGTTGTGCCCCATGGCTTCCGGTCATCCGGTCATCGCGACCGCCGAGGCTGTCCGCACCGAACTACGCGCCCGCCGACTCCCCGAATTCAACTGCGATTTCCCCCTCGCGGTCCTCGGCATCGTCTTCGAAATGATCCCCGGCGCCGGCGAAACCGTTTTCGCGGTCGCCCGCACCGCCGGCTGGCTGGCCCATGCTCTGGAGGAATACGCCTCGGGCGTCCTCATCCGGCCTCGGGCCATCACCCCGCCGATCGATTGAATCGGCTGTCGTGCGCCATGTTCAGCCCGTGGGCCGGTGAGGTCCCCGGCGCGACCACCGAGAGCGGATGATGCGTCTACGTGGTGGCACGCGTCGCAGCTCGGCCGGCGTACGCCTGTCGGCGTCAGCGCGATTGAACTCACTGGGGCACAGCGGAATTCGGCTTTCGCTCAGCACGCAGGACGGTGTCGCTCAGGTGCTGGGTGCCAGCGGGGGCGGGGGCCGTGCGCGGGCGGGTTTCGTCGATCAGGATGATCCAGTCGTCACCGAGGAGGGTTGCCACCTCGGCGGGTTGGTAGAAGTCTGCCGGGTTCATATCGCCGTCGGAGATCGGGGGCAGATCGGCGAGGTCGTGGCCGACGTAAAGCAGCGTCCCGCCGGGGGAAACGGCGGTGAGCAGGCCGCGCAGCGCGGTGTGGTCGCGTTCGCGGGGCAGGGGAAAATACTGCACGTTGACCAGGTCGAATGCGTGGGGCGGGGGCGGGGTGCGGGTCAGGTCGGCCGCCGACCACGAGATACGTTCGGCGACATCGGCGCCCGATGCGGCGGCGCGCCGCAGGGCGACGCGCGAGATGTCGACGGCGGTGACCTGCCAGCCGCGCCGGGCCAGCCAGAGCGCGTCACCGCCCTCACCGCATCCGACGTCGAGCGCCTGACCGGGCGGCAGCTCCGCGACCTCGGTGACCAGCACCCCGTTGGGGTTACCGCTGAAGAGCCGCTCGCGACTGCCGTACCTGGCATCCCAGAAGTCTGCGTCCATCGTCCCTGCCTCGCTGATCGGATCGGTATCACCAACCTGCCGTGCGGATGAGGATTCGACAAACCTCTTTGCGGAATCCGCAAATTATCGGCACCATCGGTCCATGACCGAGGAGTTCGACACCGTCCTGGCCGCAGTCGGTCCACGCCTTCGTGAACTGCGCCGCCGCAGCGGATTCACGCTGACGACAGTGGCCGAACGCACCGGGATTCCGATCAGCACCCTGTCCCGGCTCGAATCCGGCCAGCGCAAACCGGGTCTGGAACTGCTGCTGCCGCTGGCCCGCGCCTACCGGGTCCCACTCGACGAGCTCGTCGGCGCACCCGCCAGCGGCGATCCGCGAGTATTTCCGCGCCCGTTCACGCGCGACGGCATGACCGTCATCCCCCTCACGCGCAAACCCGGTGGGCTGCAAGCCTTCAAACAGGTCCTGCCCGCCGAACGCTGCGACCGGGAACCCGAACCGCGCTCGCACGAGGGGTACCACTGGCTGTACGTCCTCAACGGCCGCCTTCGCGTCATCCTCGGCGAGCAGGATCTGATCCTGTCCACCGGCGAAGTCGCCGAATTCGACACGCATCTGCCGCACTGGTTCGGCAACGCCGAGCACCGCCCGGTCGAATTCCTGAGCATCCTCGGCCCGCAAGGCGAGCGCTTCCACATCCGGGCGCGTTATCGCCCGAGCTGACCGAGATCGGCCGAAGAGGTCCGCCGGTCGATCGACCGGCCACCAGGGCGGCTGCTGCGCTCCGCCCGCGATACAAATGCGAGAGGTGCCGCGCGGCAACGAATTCCGGAAGATCAGTGGCGCAGGCCGATCAGGTCTGCCATGGTCTCGACCGAATAGTCGAAGAACGCTTCCGCGGGATCGACGCTGCCGACGTATTGGCCGGTCAGCTCGAAGCCGACGACTCCGAACAGCTGGGTCCAGGCGATGACCGCCCGCGCCAGGATGGCCTCCGGCACGCCGGGAGCGAGCTGCTCGGCGATCACCGCGAGCTGTGCACTCAGCGCCGGGGCAAGTTCGTCGCCGGGGGTCGCGAGAGTGCGGCTTCCCCAGGCTCTTCCGACAATACCGAGCACTGCGACGGGAATTCGCGAACCGGGGGCGATGGTGGCCTGCGGGGCCTTGTAGCCGGGCACCGGTGAGCCGTAGAGCAGCGCGTACTCGTGCGGATGTGCAATGGCCCAGCGCCGCACCGCCGTTGCCGCGGCGCGCCACTGCGCACGCGGGGCCGTGACTGTATCGATGGCCTCGTCGACTTCGTTGCCCAGGGCGGTGTACGCCTCGACGATCAGCGTGGTGAGCAGGTCGTCGCGGCTCGGGAAGTAGCGGTAGAGCGCCGAGGAAGCCATGCCGAGTTCTCGGGCGATGGCCCGCAGGGACAGGGCGGCGGCCCCGGATTCGGCGAGTTGGCGGCGCGCGGCATCCGCGATCTCACGGGTGATCTCGGCTCGGGCGCGGGCTCGGGCGGTCCTGGGCACGCTCATTCAGGCAGTATGCCACGTTTCGGATCGCCGGAATGTTTCGAGAGCGGTGCTCTTGACTCGCCGAGGTGAAACGCGCACACTGTTCTCGTAAGGAGAGCACCGCTCTCGATTTGAACTCCCGAAGGAACCCCCATGGACGCCACCACCCGCTATATCGGCCCGTCCGGTCTCGACCCGATCATGAATCGCTTCTTCAACCTGCTGCCCAAGCTGGGCATCAGCCTCGCCGGTTCCCGCCTGCTGGCCGTGCGCGGGCGCAAGAGCGGCCAATGGCGCACCACCCTGGTCAATGTCCTCACCACCGCCGATGGCAGCCGCTACCTGGTGGCTCCGCGCGGCCACACACAGTGGGTCCGCAACCTGCGCGTCTCCGGCGCCGGCGAACTCCGTCTGGGCCGCAAGTCCGAAACCTTCACCGCCACCGAGGTCCCCGACGCCGACAAGATCCCGGTGCTGCGCGAATACCTCGATCGCTGGGGCTGGGAGGTCGGCCGCTTCTTCGAGGGCGTCACCAAGCACGCCACCGACGCCGAATTGGCCGAGATCGCACCGGGTTTCCCCGTCTTCGCGCTTTCCTGAGTCCCGCCCGCCGCGGGCGTCCGGCTGAGTCGGTGGTGTCCACGTGGCTCGCGAGGACAGCGAACCTACAGAACGGCCTACCCGCGAGCCATATCCACGAACCGGCTCAAATGCAGCTGGTGCGCAACGGTAATCGTGGCCGTCGGGCCATTACGATGTTTGCCGAGAATGAGATCCGCTTCGCCGCCGCGAGGATCGTCCCGCTCGAACGCATCGGGCCGGTGCAAAAGGATGACCATATCCGCATCTTGTTCCAAAGATCCGGATTCGCGCAGGTCAGAGACCATCGGACGCTTATCTGTTCGTTGTTCTGGGCCGCGGTTCAGCTGGCTGATGGCGACGACCGGGACTTCCAGTTCCTTGGCGAGAAGTTTGAGGCTCCGGGAGAATTCGGAGACTTCCTGCTGGCGGGATTCGACCTTTTTACCCGAGGTCATCAGCTGGAGGTAGTCCACGACTACCAGGCGCAGATCATGACGTTGCTTGAGCCGCCGGGCCTTTGCGCGGATCTCCATCATCGTCAGGTTCGGCGAATCGTCCACGAACAGCGGCGCCTCGCTGATCTCACTCATCCGCCGCGCCAGCTTCGTCCAGTCGTCGTCGCTCATCCGGCCCGAACGCATATCCCCGAGTTTGATCTTCGCCTCCGCCGACAACAGACGCATGACGATCTCGGTCTTGCTCATCTCCAGCGAGAAGATGACGCTCGCCAGCCCGTGCTTCACCGAAGCGCTCCGCATGAAATCCAGTCCGAGAGTGGAGTTGTGCGTCGGAATCATCGACCGGCCCGCGAGATATAGATGATCCGCGTTGTCGACCTCCACGCATCGAACCGGGACCGGGTCGATCTTCCGGAGATCGACGATCCGCCTGGCCGCATGTCGTGCCGTTGCGGGAACCCAGTGAACAAGGCGATCGGTCTCGTCTCGGAGGGTGTGCGCGATCATGCCCGTGGTGAGAACTCGAACGCGCGGTTCACCGGGCGCGGCGCAGATCGGCCACTGGTGTTCCGCATCGGCGACGATGACTGTGCCGTCGGAGAATTCGACTTCGTAGCAGGGGCGGTCGGTGAGGATTTCGGTGGCGGCGGTGACCCGGGTGGGACGGCCTCGGGTGTCGAGGAGCCGGTCGCCTACCGCTACCTCGCCCATCGTTGTCCAGCCGGACGGGGTGGGCAGGGGGGTGTCCAGGGCGAGGGCCTTCCCGACACCGGGTCGAGCCGCGACGATGATCATCTGGCCGGGGTGCAGGCCGTTGGTCACCTCGTCGAGTTCGGTGAAGCCGGTGGGGACGCCCAGGGAGATGCCGCCGCGGCTGGCGATGGAGTCGATTTCGTCCATCGTGGGTTGCAGGAGTTCTTCCAGGGGAAGGAAGTCCTCGCTGGAGCGGCGTTCGGTGACCTCGTAGATCTCGGCCTGGGCGCGGTCGACGACCTCGGCGACGTCCTGGCCGTCGGCGCCGGCGTAACCGAATTGGACGATGCGGGTGCCCGCCTCCACCAGACGGCGCAGAATCGCCTTCTCCGCAACGATTTCCGCGTAGTAGGACGCGTTGGCCGCGGTGGGGACGGTTTGGGTCAGGGTGACCAGATACGGGGGGCCGCCGATGCGTTTGAGTTCACCGCGCCGGTCCAGGGCGGCCGCGACGGTCACCGGATCGGCCGGTTCGCCGCGGCCGTACAGATCCAGGATGGCGTCGTAGACGGCCTGATGGGCGGGACGGTAGAAATCGCCGGGACGGATGACCTCCACGACATCGGCGATGGCGTCCTTGCTCAGCATCATGCCGCCGAGGACGGACTGCTCGGCCGCCATGTCGTTCGGTGGCTGCCGGCCGAAATCCTCCCCCGGCGTCTCCGAGTACTCCGGGGTGCCGCGATCGTCGACGACTGCCACGAGACTCGACCGTCCTCTCTCATCACGCCCGGCGGTAACGCTATCGATGACCTGTTCTACCCCTGGGCACCGACACTTTCGCGTCCCCCACAGCGGGCCGGGCCGTCCTGTGCAGCACCGTCGCGACGAGGCGCGGATGCTGCGGGGCGGCACGGAGCAAACCGATGGTGCACGCTGCGAGGCCGAGGAGATCGTGCGGGTCCGGGTACCGGATCACGACATCGGATCGAACCTATGGGACCGGGCTGGGGACTACCAAACCATGCTGTGCATGCAGTTGTGGATAAACTGGGGATAGTTCACCTGCTGTTGTGCACCCCATGTGGAATATCTGGGGAAAACCGGCTCGCGCTCAACACAACAGCAAGGTCAAATAGCATTTTCGCAGTTACGCACATGTGGATTAACAAAGCGGCGGCGTGTCGTTCGAGATGAACAGCCGGGCGTGTCAGGTTAACAGCGCGCTCGTCGGATATGACGAGGGTCACAATACGATCGGTCGGTTCGATCGGTTATCCCCATCTTGTCCCGAATACGTCGAGGTCGGGCCGAAGATCGATCCAGAAAGAGAGTCATTACCGCGGAGAAAATCCGGCTAACTTCCGGTTAATGAAGGTCCGGGCGCGCCGGAACACGATCGAAGACCGCCCTCGTACACCTGGCACGAAGGCGGCCTCCGAACGTCATGCGCTCGTGCGCGAGATCACTCCGCGGGGTCGACCTGCAGGGTGAACTTGGCGGCCACATCCGGGTGCAGATGCACCACGACACCGTGCTTACCGGTGCTCTTGATGTGCGCCTTGGGCAGTTCGATGCTGCGCTTGTCCAGCACCGGGCCACCGGCAGCCTTGATGGCGCCCGCGACGTCGGCGGTGGTGACCGAGCCGAACAGCTTGCCGGTACCCGCGGTCTTCACCGACAGCGAGACCGACTCCAGGCCCTCGATGGCCTGCTTGAGCTCGTTGGCGTGGTCCAGGTCGCGCACCTTGCGCGCGTCCTGCGCGCGACGGATGCCCGCGACCTGCTTCTCCGCGCCGCGGGTGGCGACGATCGCCAGCCCACGCGGAAGCAGGAAGTTGCGGCCGTAACCGTCCTTGACCTCGACGGTGTCGCCGGGTGCGCCGAGGTTGTCCACATCAGCGGTCAGAATCAGCTTCATTGTGTTCCTCCCGTTCTCAGCGAGCCGTGGACACGTACGGCAGCAGCGCCACTTCGCGCGAGTTCTTCACCGCAATGGCGATATCGCGCTGGTGCTGCACGCAGTTGCCGGTGACGCGGCGCGCGCGGATCTTGCCGCGGTCGCTCACGTACTTGCGCAGCAGCGTCGTGTCCTTGTAGTCGATGGCCGCGAACTTCTTGCCGTCCTTGGCAGCAGCCTTGCTTTCCTTGCAGAAGGCGCAGGCCTTCTTCTTCAGCACCTTTTCGCGTGCCGGTGCTTTGGCCATGGTCTCGTTCTCCGTATTGCCTGGGAGTCACATTCGTGACCCCGTATGAAAGCCGTTCTAGAACGGCGGTTCGTCGTCCATTGCGCCGCCCCCGAAGGAGCCGGCTGCGGGGGCGCTGCCCCACGGGTCGTCGCCGCCGGCGTTCTGTCCGCCGCGACCGCCGCCACCGTTGGAGCCGCCGAAGCCCCCACCACCACCGGAATTGGTATTGGAGTAGCCACCGCCGCCACCGCCACCGCCGCGCGTGGTCCGGTTGACCTTGGCGGTGGCGTAGCGCAGCGAGGGGCCGATCTCGTCGACCTCGAGTTCCACGACAGTGCGCTTCTCACCCTCGCGGGTCTCGTAGGAGCGCTGCTTGAGGCGACCGCTCACGATCACGCGCGAACCCCTGGTCAGCGACTCGGCCACATTCTCGGCCGCTTCACGCCAGATGTTGCAGCGCAGGAACAGAGCCTCGCCGTCTTTCCATTCGTTCGCGTTTCGGTCGAACACGCGGGGGGTGGATGCGACGGTGAAATTCGCCACCGCGGCGCCCGCGGGCGTGAATCGAAGCTCCGGGTCCGCCGTCAAATTTCCGATGACGGTGATGACCGTGTCGCCTGCCATGGGTTCCTCCTGCTCTCCGGTGCGGTCCGCGTAATCGCGTTGTTGCGCTAGAGCCTAGAGACAGGCACCGACGCAAACGAGTACGCGGGGGACAGGGGCCTCTACTTCTTGTCGGCGCGCAGCACCTTGGTGCGCAGGACCGACTCGTTGAGTCCCAGCTGGCGGTCGAGCTCGCTCACGGTGGCAGGCTCGGCGGTCAGATCGACGACCGCGTAGATGCCTTCACTCTGCTTGGAGATTTCGTAGGCCAGCCGACGGCGGCCCCAGATGTCGACCTTGTCGACCTTGCCGCCGTCGGTCTTCACGACGTTCAGCATAGTGTCCAGATTCGGACCGACGGTACGCTCATCCAGGCTCGGATCGAGGATGACCATCACTTCGTAATGACGCATGGGAACCCATCACCTCCTGTGGTCTTGGTGCGGCCACGGACGTTCCGTGGCAGGAGGGTCGTTGCGTCAGCAACCCGCCAAGGCTACATGAGCAGGTATTCGGTCGCGAAATCGATCTTCACGCAGAGCTGCCCGCGCGGAATTTGGGTACAGACACCTATCGTGGGTGTCATGTCGAATCGTCCGGGAACACGGGCGAACCTCCCGCGGCCGGGCCGGGTCGCCGCGGTGACGATGCTGTTGCTGTGCGGTGTGACGCTGCTGTTCGCATATCTGAACAAGGCGCGATGCGCGGGGGCGCCCTTCGAATCGAACGGCCGCAGCTCGGCATTCGATCACATCAAGGATGCGCACGTCTGCTATTCCGATATCCAGTTCCTGTGGCTGGGCCGCGATATCAACGAGCATGTATTTCCGTATCTCACCGGCGGGATCACCGCACACGGCGCGCTGACCGGCGGCGCGGTGGAATATCCGGTGCTGAGCGGACTGCTGATGTGGCTCGGTGCGGTGGGCGCGCACACCGACGCGGCCTTCCTGCTGCATTCGGCGCTGCTGCTGGCCCCCTTCGCGCTGGCGACGGCGTGGATGCTGGGGCGGATGTCCGGAATGGCGGCGCTGCTGTGGGCGGCCGGGCCGCCGCTGGTGCTGTACGCGTTCCACAACTGGGAGCTGCCGGTGGTGTGCACGGCGGTCGGCGCGGTGTACGTGGTCACCGCGTTGACCAGATTTTCGGTGCGCACCCGCGGTGTGATCGCGGCGATACTGTTGGGCATCGGCTTCTGCCTGAAGTTGTATCCCGGAATCTTCGTGCTGCCCTTGATGCTTCACGTCCTGGTCGGCGGTAGCGACGGTCTGGACGCGCTGCGTCATCGCAGCGCGCGACGGGTCGATTCCGAGCCGGACCAGGACGAGGGCGCGCTGGCCCGGCTGACGCGGCGGTATGACATACGCGGCGCGTGCGCGGTTGCCGGGGCGGCGATCGGGACGGCGGTACTGATCAATCTGCCGTTCGCCCTGGCCGGATATCAGGGCTGGCGGGCGTCGTTCACGTTCCAGGAGTTGCGGCAGGCCGACATCACCACCAATTCGATCTGGTTCTGGGGACTGCGGCCGCTGTTCGGCGATACGCCCGGCGCCGAACGGTCCTTCCAGGACGTCGTGTCCGCGGCCTCGCCGATGCTGGTGGTCTGTTCGTTCGCGCTGGCGCTGTGGTTGGGCTGGCGGCGTTATCAGGCCAGTGGGTTGTTTCCGTGGGTGGGCGTGAGCGCCGCGATGCTGTGTGGATTCCTGTTGTTCCACAAGGTGCATTCGCCGCAGTACACGCTGTGGCTGATCCCGTTCCTGGTGCTGCTGGAAATTCCGTGGTCGGTGGTGGTGGCATATCTGCTGGCCGACGCGTCGCTCGGCATCGGGATCTTCCGCTACTTCTACGTGCTGAGCACGGGTTCCACGGCAGAGGTGGAGAAGCATTTCGTGCTGTTCGGCGTGTGGGGCCGGGCGATGCTGCTGGTGTATCTGCTCTTCGCCTTCGGCTACGCACCGGCGCGCGGGCGTCGTGCGTCCGGCCCGGCCGAGCCACGGCGTCCCAGCGACGAGCTGGTTCCGGTGTCCTCCTGAAAAGTCCCGGTGCGCAACGGTTCCGGCGGCGGCGTCAGCGCACCGATGGTGCGGCGATATGCGAAACGTGCGGCCGCAGGAAGGTGGGCAACCACGGAAGCAGCGGATCCGGTGCGCGGTCCAGGATTCCGCCGATCGGGTCGTCGACCCCCTCCAGCCGCACCAGATCCTCGGCCGGACGGTAGATCTGCCGAACGATCAAGGCGCACAACGCGATCACGGCGAGATCGCGCAGGAAGACCGTCCCGGTGAACCACTGCTCGGGTACGCCCTTGCGATCCGTGCCCAGGTAGTAGTACATGCGCGGGAACCACACCAGTGCGTCGATCGTCATCCAGGTCAACAGGATTCGGCGATTCGGCAGGGCCAACACGGCGAGCGGGACGAGCCACAGCGAATACTGCGGACTCCACACCTTGTTGGTCAGCAGGAATGCCGCGACCACCAGGAAGGCCAGCTGCGCCAGCCGCGGCCGCCGCGACGCGGTGAGAGCGATGTAAGCGATTGCGGCACAGGCCAGCACGAACAGCAGCAGGGAGACCGTGTTCAGCACCGAGGGCGTCTGCTCCGGGGTGAGCGTGCCGTCGAAGCCGGTCCAGCCGGTGAACGAGGTGATCACGTTGTAGATCGAATCCGGGTCGGCCTGCCGCTGGGTGTTGAGCCGGAAGAACTCCCACCATCCGTTCGTGAACGGCACGGCGATCGGCAGATTCACCACGATCCAGCTGCCCGCCGCGGCGGCGACGGTTACCCCCGCGGCGCGCAGTGGGCTGATCCTGGCCCCCGCGAGGTACTCGGTCAACGCATCGCGGAGGCCGGAACCCCTGCGGCGCAGCAACTCTCGTATCCCGGGCATGCGCTGCCGATCGGCGCTGCGCAGGCACAGCACAACGATCGGACCGAGCAGCAGCAGCGGATACAGTTTCGCCGCACCGCCCAGTCCGAGCAGCACACCCGCGAGGACCGGGCGGCGACGCGCCCAGGCGAGCATCCCGGTGGCGGCGAATGCCGTTGCCAGCGCGTCGAAATTGGTGAACGCGTGCACCAGCACCAGCGGCGAGAGCGCCACCAGCGCGGCATCCCACACCCGCCGCCCGGCCAGTTGCGTGGAGGCCCAGACCGTCACCAGCCAGGCCATCGCAAGACCGATCACAGCGACGTTGAAATACACCACCACCGGCAGCGCACCGGGCAGCGGTAGCGAATCCCACACATTGGCCAGCTCCATCGAAACGTACTGGTAGAGACCGGAAAGCACGGGATATTCCATGTACCGGGTGTGTGCTTTGCCGTCCGAGCCGAATTCGGTCCAGCTCTTCTTGTACGGGAACGCGCCTTCGTCCAGGCGTTCCGCACCGTACAGCGGCACGGTGTCGGAGTAGCACATCGCCACGTATTGGCGGCCGTTGTTCCAGTCCAGGGTCGCGCGGCCGTCGCCGGTGGTGGTCTGCTGGATGCACGCGGCCTTGCCGCCCCAGCTCAGGGCCAGCATGACCACCGCGAAGGCCAGCATGACCCGCAGTGGAGTCCAGAATCGCGACCGGCCGATGAGGGCGTGGTCGCCGACCGGTCCGCCGATCGCGGTGGACAGTTGCGAGGTCAGCGGATCGGTACGGCTCGGACGATCACGCCAGGTCGCCGAGCGGGGCTCGGCGTCCGGGACCGGGGACGGGTATCGGTCTGGTGATTCCCGCATTTCCCCCCGGGGTCCTGGATGCGCCTTCGCCAATTGCTCCTCGAACACGCCAACCGACGCTACCGGTTGCCCGGTGAGCTGTTCGAGTCGCTATTGCTGTTGTTGCTCTCGCCGGGCACCGCGGTGCTCGGCCAGGTCCCGTCGGGTGCGACGGGCTGACCGGACATCGGCCCCGAGTCGCTCGGCTGCTGCTGTTGTTGCTGTTGTTGCGGCTGACTCTGATTCTGGTGGATTCCCGGGATCGGGATGGTGACGCCCGGGAAGATCTCCACCTGCGACGGCGTGATCTCCACCGGCGGCGTGAACTGCTGGGTGGTCGACGGCGGTGTGTACGGCGCGGAGTAGGACGGAACACCGGCCTGGCCGCCGACCGGATCCGGCTTCGGGAAGGTCTCCTTCGGCGTGCCCTCGAGCGCGCCGTCCATGGTGTCCTTCCAGATGTCCGAGGGCAGGGTGGAGCCGTACATGATTCCGCCGTTGGCCTTCTTCAGTGCCACGCCCTTTTCGGTACCGACCCACACGGCGGTCGAGAGCGAGGGGGTCAGGCCGATCATCCAGGCGTCGCGGTTCTGGCCGGTGTCGCCGAGCTGGGTGGTACCGGTCTTGGACGCCGAGACGCGCCCGCCCGCCAGGTCGTGCTTGAACGAGGAGTGGGCGATGGGCTCCATCGCCGCGATCACGTTGTCGGCCACGGCCTTCGACACTCGCCGGTCGCCGGCGACCTGACCGCGATCCAGCAGGACCTGACCGTCGGCGGTGACGACCTTCTGCACGAAATGCGGCTTGTGGTAGACGCCCTCGGCGCCGAGCGTGGCGTACGCCGAGGCCATGTCGAGTGCGCGAACCTGGTACTGGCCCAGGATGATGCCGTCGTTGGGGCCGGAACCGTCCGGCTCGGTGAGGGTCTTGCCCACGCCCGGGATGGTGTCCGGGATACCGAGCTTGTGCGCCATGGCGGCGATCTTCGCCGGGCCGTCGCCGCCCATGTCCAGTTCCATGCGGTAGAAGCTGGTGTTCAGCGATCGCTTGAGCGCCTCGGCGATGGTGCAGACGCCACAGGTCTCACCCTCGGCGTTGGTGATCTTGATGCCGTGCACGTCCAGATCGGCACTGGAGTACATGGTCGAGAGCGGTTTACCCAGCTCGAGGTTCTCCGCCAGGCCGAACACCTTGAACGTCGAACCGGTCATCAGACCCGCGTTGGCGAAATCGAAGCCCTGGCCGTTGTCGCCGCCGTAGTAGGCCTTGACGCCGCCGTCCTTCGGATTGACCGACACCACGGCCGTGCGGTCCTCGGGACGCTCGCCCTTCAGGTTCTTGGTCACCGAATCGACCGCTGCCTGTTGGGCTTTGGCATCGATCGTGGTGGTGATCTGCAGGCCCTCGGTGTTGATCTGGGTGTCGCTGATCCCGGCCTCGGCCAGTTCGCTCATCACCTGACGCTTGATCAGGCCGTTGGGGCCCGAATCGGGATCGTTCTTGTTGGTCGAATTGCCCGAGCTCGAGGACAGCACGTTCGGGTACTTCATCGTCACGCGCTGCGCCTGGGGCAGATTGCCCATCGAGACCATGCCGTCCAGGACGTAGTTCCAACGCTGCACCGCGCCCGCTTTGTTGTTCTCCGGGTCCAGGCCGTAGGGCTGGTTGATCGTCGCGGCCAGCATCGCGCCCTCTTCGACCGTCAGATTCTGCACCTTCTTGCCGAAGTAGGCCTGCGCGGCGGCGTTGATGCCGAAGGTGCCGCGGCCGAACGGAATGGTGTTCAGGTACGCGGTGAGGATGTCGTCCTTACTCCACTGCCGCGCCATCTTGGCCGAGATGACCAGCTCGTGCATCTTGCGGGTCAGCGAGTGCTGATTGCCGACCATTGCGTTCTTGACGTACTGCTGGGTGATCGTCGAACCACCGCCGGCGGTGGACTTTCCCATCAGGTTGTCGCGCACGGCGCGGGCGAAACCAGAGATGGAGAAGCCCGGGTTGGTGTAGAAGGACCGGTCCTCCGCGGCGATCACCGCGTTGCGCACGTGCGGCGGGATCTGATCGATCGTGACGTCGGTGCGGTTACCTTGCGGCGGAACGATTTTGCCGATCGTCGTGGTGCCGTCGTCGGCCAGCATCGTGGCGACCTGATTGGTTTTGAGGTCGCCGGGCTGGGGTATGGAAACCGTCGAATAGGCGATCAGGAAGACCGCGCTCGGCACGACGATGCCCAGTGCCAGCAGTACGTACAGCACGCGGCGGACGATCCGCCACGGTGATTTCTGCTTGCGGCCCTTGGGGCCGCGCCCGCCGGGGCCACCGGAACCCGAGCCGTTGCGGCGCGGCGGCGGGCCCGGCGGCGGTGTGCCGCCGACGGTCCGGTTGGCGCCGGTGCGTGGCCGGGTGTTCTCGCCGGGGCGGGGACGAGTCGCGGTGCCGCCGCGTTGATTCCGGTTCGCCATGGCCTCGCCGAGGCTGCCGGACGGGATCTTCTTGGTGGCGCCGGAAGAAGGATTGGCGATCTTCTGTGTCGCGCCGCTGGCCGGGCCGGGCCGGTCGCCCGGTGCGGGTCGGCGTGGCGGCTGTCCGCTGGGACCGCGCGGGACCTGTCCGCCCGGACCGCGGGGCGGCTCATTGCCGGAACCCTGCGGTGCGCGCGCATCGCCGGAAGGCGGTCCGTTGCGTCGCGGGCCGGGACCGGGCGCCTGCCCGCCGGGACGTACCGGCGGCAGTGGCCGTCCGCCCTGCGGCGGGCCCCCCGGGCGCGGCGGGGGATATCCGCCGGGGCCGGATTGCGGTCCGCGGGCGCGGCCGCCGGACGGTCCATCGTCGTAGGGCGAAGTCACAGCTCGGATCTCCATAACTCGAAACGGTCCGGGTGGCGGCCGATCACAACCGCCGCTGGCCCGCCGAAGCGGGCCGCAGGCGCGATACACATCACTCGGCGGCGGTCCGACGGGTGCCGGTGCGCCGACGCGTAGGCGCCGGTGCGTGCCCGAGCACATAGGACTGCACCAAATGGTTCCAGCTGCAACTGCGGCACACCTCGACCACGTGCACCGAGAACTCCTCGCGAGTCTCCGCCAGCCGGATCAGTTCCTCGGGCGTGCGGGCCGAGCCTGCGACCGGCCCGAGTCCGTCGCCGTAGACCCACGATACGAGAGTCAGCTGCTCTTTCCGGCAGATGGGGCAGGTGACCTCACTGCCTCGTCCGTGGAACTTCGCCGCGCGCAGCAGATATGGATTCGCATCGCAGACCTCGCTGACAGCCACGCGGCCCGCATAGACATCGGCCAGCAGCGACCGGCGCCGAAGCGCATAGTCCACTACCTGCCGCTGAATTCGCACGGCCTCCAGAGTAGCGGTGCGCACCGACGCACGCTTCAGAGTCATCGGCCTTCGCTTCGCTCCGGCGGGATTCGGGGCCCCCGAATCCCGCCCGTGGAACGCTCCGTCGCGATTCGATGTGTCGCACCGACGTGTCGGCTACTATATCGGCGCGATATAGTTGGTCATCGCATCCACAGGTGCGGTCCGCATACGACATCAGGAGGTGAGGCCCGGTGCTCGAACTCGCGATTCTCGGGCTGCTCCTGGAAGCGCCCATGCACGGCTACGAGCTGCGCAAACGACTCACCGGGTTGCTGGGGCCGTTCCGGGCGTTCTCCTACGGGTCGCTCTACCCGACGCTGCGCCGTATGCAGACCGACGGGTTGATCGCCGAGGAGTCTCCGGCCGGTGCGGTGACCAGGCGGGCGCGGCGGGTCTACCAGCTGACCGAGCCCGGCCGAGAGCGGTTCAGCGAGCTGCTCGCCGATACCGGTCCGCAGAACTACACCGATGACGGGTTCGGCGTTCACCTGGCCTTCTTCGGCCGCACTCCCGCCGAGGCGCGGATGCGGATCCTGGAGGGCCGGCGCCGGCAGGTCGAGGAACGCCGGGAGGGGCTGCGGGAGGCGATCAAACGGGCCAGCGGGACCCTGGATCGCTACACCCGCCAGCTGCACCAGCTCGGCCTCGAATCAAGCGAGCGCGAAGTGCGCTGGCTCAACGAATTGATCGCCGCAGAGCAATCGATGGAAGGCGCAATCGATGAAGGCGGCACCACAGAAAGAGGGAAATACCGGCCATGAGTGATGTCAACACGGCTGCACAGGCGACCGGTGCGAGCGCCGGGTCCGAGATTCGCGTGGCCATCGTGGGCGTGGGCAACTGCGCCTCTTCGCTGGTCCAGGGCGTGCAGTACTACCAGGACGCGGACGAGACCGTTACCGTGCCCGGTCTGATGCACGTCAAGTTCGGCCCTTACCACGTCCGCGATGTGAAGTTCGTCGCCGCGTTCGATGTGGACGCCAAGAAGGTCGGCTTCGACCTGTCCGACGCGATTTTCGCCAGCGAGAACAACACCATCAAGATCTCCGACGTGCCGCCGACCGGGATCACGGTGCAGCGCGGCCCGACGCTGGACGGCATCGGCAAGTACTACGCCGAGACCATCGAACTGTCCGAGACCGAGCCGGTGAACGTGGTGCAGGCGCTGAAGGACGCGCGGGTCGACGTCCTTGTTTCCTACCTGCCGGTCGGTTCGGAAGAGGCCGACAAGTTCTATGCGCAATGTGCCATCGACGCCAATGTCGCATTCGTGAACGCGCTGCCGGTCTTCATCGCCTCGGACCCGGAGTGGGCGAAGAAGTTCGTCGACGCCGGCGTCCCGATCGTCGGTGACGACATCAAGTCTCAGGTCGGCGCGACCATCACCCACCGCGTGATGGCCAAGCTGTTCGAGGACCGTGGCGTGCAGCTGGACCGCACCATGCAGCTGAACGTCGGCGGCAACATGGACTTCAAGAACATGCTCGAGCGCGAGCGCCTGGAGTCCAAGAAGATTTCCAAGACCCAGGCCGTCACCAGCAACCTGAAGAAGGAACTGGGCGCCAACGAGGTGCACATCGGCCCGTCGGACCACGTCGGTTGGCTGGACGACCGCAAGTGGGCGTACGTGCGCCTCGAGGGCCGCGCCTTCGGTGACGTTCCGCTGAACCTGGAGTACAAGCTCGAGGTGTGGGATTCGCCGAACTCGGCGGGCATCATCATCGACGCCGTGCGCGCGGCGAAGATCGCCAAGGACCGCGGCATCGGCGGACCGGTCATCCCGGCCTCGGCCTACCTGATGAAGTCCCCGCCGAAGCAGCTGGCCGACGATGTGGCCCGCGCTGAGCTCGAGGCCTTCATCATCAACGCCTGATCCGGCTTCGGACGCGCTGCGCCCCCGGGGATTTCCGGGGGCGCATCGCTATTTCCGGGTCGTGCGTTTCAACGTTGTGTAGCGACGCTTACACAGTGAGCGTCGCCGTGCTGGCAGTGCTTCCGCTCGCCGGTCGGCAGGATGGGTATCACCTTGCCAACCAGAGCGAAACAACTTGGAGCACAACATGATCAGCAAGATCCGCCGGATCGCCACCATCGCCGCGACCACCGCCGTCCTCGCCGGCGCCGGAGCCGGAATCGCTTCTGCCACACCCACTGTCGCCGAACCGGCGCACACCTGGTGGGGTGATTCCTACTGCGCGTGGAACGGCCAGTTCAACTGGCACTACTACAACTTCTGCGATCGCTACGTCTGGCACGGCAGCCACGACCGCGACTGGCGGAACTTTCGTGACCACAACCACGGTTACGACTTCGACTGGTTCCGCGGCCGCTGAGCGGCGAGATCGCTCGGAGGTGGAGTGCCCCGGCAGCAGTGCTGCCGGGGCACTGTGCCGTATCCACGGCGGGATGCCGTGGGTGCGATCGGTGGGTAGGTTCGACGAGTGTTCGAAGTGAGAGCCCTCACCTGGGTGACGGCGGTGTCGCTGCCCGCGCTGGGGCTGTGGCTGCTCGTCGCCGATCCGATGCTCGACGCCCACTACGAACACCATGTGCAGCATTTCTGGCTGGTGCTGGCCGCGGCGGTGCTCGCAACGGGGTTGGGCACCATCCTGTTTCGCGCCGCCCGCGCGCGTCGTGACGTCCGGTTGATCCTGGTCTCGCTGACGTTCCAGTTCTCCGCCGGATTCCTCGCGCTGCACGCGATCGCCACGCCCGGGGTCATCCTGAACTCGCCCAATGCCGGTTTCGTGTACGCGGTGCCGATCGGGCTGACCCTCGGCGGGATCGCCGCACTGGCCTCGGCGGTCGAATACGGGCCGGAGGCGGTCGCGCGGCTGAATCGACTGTCCTGGTTGCTGTCCGCGCTTCCGGCGCTGAGTTTCGTTGTCTGGTCCGCGATCTCGCTGACCCGCCTGCCGCCCTTGAACGGAACGCCCAGTCCCACCGAATCTTCCGGCCCGCTGGTGGGCATCGCGGCGGTGGGCGCGCTGTGCTACCTGGGCGCGGCGATCGCGTACGCGTGGCGGTTCGTCCGGCGGCGCGCGTTGCTGCTGCTGACCATCTGCACCACCTTCGTACTGCTGATCGAGGCGCTGCTCGCGGTCGGGTTCGGGCGCAGCTGGCGGACCTCGTGGTGGGAATGGCATGTGCTGATGGTGGTGGCGTTCGCGCTGATCGCGGTCAGCACTCATCTGCAGTTCCGCCGGGAGGGTTCGGCGCTGGGCCTGTTCGACAGCGTGACGTTGCGGCAGACCATGGCCTCGCTCGAACGCGACTACGCTCGGGCGCTCACCGAGATGGTCGGCATTCTGCGCGAGCGGGCCGCGAGCGGAGTGCCCGCGCAGGCGCCGCTGGGACCGGTCGGGGTGCAGCTCTCGCGCCGATTCGGGCTCACCGAACGGCAATTCGCCGTATTGGCGCAGAACGCGCGACTGTACGGGCAGCTCGACGAGCTGTTCCGGTCCTACATGTCCCCGGCGGTGGCGACCGAACTGCTGGCCGATCCCGCGCAGGCCGATCTCGGCGGCCGGATCGCGGAGGTCAGTGTGCTCATGGCGGACCTGTCCGGATTCACGCCGTTCGCTGAGAACACCGATCCGGCGGCGGTGGTGCAGATGCTGAACACCTATTACGGTGCGATCGTGCCGGTCATCCTGGGCGAGGGCGGGACGGTGGTGCAGTTCGTCGGCGATGCGGTGATGGCGGTGTTCAACGCGCCCGCCCCGCAGCCCGATCACGCGTTGCGTGCGGCGCGCGCCGGGCTGGGGTTGCAGTACGTCGTCGGGCGGATCGCCGCGGGACGCCCGGACTGGCCGCGGTTCCGGGTCGGGGTCAACTCCGGGCCCGCACTCGTGGGCAATGTCGGTGCGGAGCAGATGCGCAACTACACCGCGATCGGTGACACCACCAATCTCGCGGCGCGGCTGGAGGGGGTGGCCGAACCCGGCACGGTGGTGATCGGCTCCACGACATATGCGCAGCTCGGTTCGCGGGCCGTGGTGCGGACGCTGGGCGGAATCACCGTCAAGGGCCGGCGCGAGCCGGTCACCTGCTACGTCCTGGAGGGCCTGCGATGACCGAATTCGCGCTGTTGCGCGGTCTGGCGGAGGGCGAACGACGTCAGCTGCTCGCCTCGTGCACGCCCCGGCGGTTCAAACGCCGCGAAATCCTGTGTCACGAAGGCGATCCCGGCGACACATTGCATCTGGTCAAGAGCGGGCTGCTGCTGATCCGCGTGGCCACCCCGCTGGGCTACACCGCCACGCTGTCCGTCATCGGCCCCGGCGACGCCTTCGGCGAACTGGCCCTGCTGAGCCCCGAGGCCAGACGGACCGCCACCGTGGAGGCCGCCGAGATCGCCGAAACCCTCAGCCTCAGCCGCGCCCAGCTGACCGCATTGCGCGCGACGTATCCGGGAGTCGAGCGCATGCTCACCGACACTCTCGTCGAGCAGGTCCGCCGCCTCTCCGGAATGGTGCTCGAGGCGCTGTACCTGCCGGTCGAGGCCCGCGTGGTCCGCCGTCTGGTCAACCTCGCCCGCATCTACGGCGGCCCCGCCCCGATCGCCGAAATCCGTCTCACCCAGGATGATCTGGCTTCCATGGCCGGCACCACCCGCGTCACCGCCAACAAGATCCTGCGCGAACTCGAGGATCGCGGCGTCGTCGAACTACGCCGCGGCCGGATCGTCGTCACCGACCGTGCCGCTCTCGTCGCCGCCGCGAACACATATCACTGAGGCTGCCGACCCCGGAGGCACCGGGCGCCCCTGAACCGCCTGTGTGCCGCCCACCTCAGCGGCAGGACCCGAACAACCCATGTTCCACGAACTACGCCGTGGCCGGATCGTCGTCGCCGACCGTGCCGCCCTCGTCGCCGCCGCGAACACATATCACCGAGGCTGCCGACTCTGGGGGCAGGACCCCTGAATCACATGCGTTGCGCCGACCCCGCATAACGCCCACTCCGAGGCCGGGGCCCGCCCCGGTCCTGGATTGACCGGAGCGGAGGAGGGAAGCGGGGGAGCGGAGGGAGGGAAGGGCAGGGGTTGACAGGGCCCTGCCCCGCCGCAGCGAACGGGGGCCGGAAATCCAGCTCAGTCCAGGGAGACGAAGACCTCCACCGAGGCCGGACCCGTGTAGCGCTCGATCTCCGCGCTGTGCGAGCGGGTGATGGTGCCCGCGGCCTCGGCCTTGGCAACCTTCGCCCAGGCGGTGCGCAGGAGATCGTACGGTTTGTCGGACACTACGAACTTGGCGTAGCGACCGGCCGGGATGCGGGTGAGGACATCGCCGGTGTCGAGCTGATCCAGAGCGGCGAGTTCGTAGCCGAGGACCGCGACCGCGTGGTCGTTCTGGCCGACGTAGGCCGCTACGCGCTGGGCGTTCTTCTCCCGCGACAGGTATCTGTCCCAGGTGAAGTTGACCAGGTCCAGGTCGCGGGCGGCCACCTCGCGACCGGCCAGCGGAACGGTGAGCCCGCCGACGAGGCTCTCACCGAGGGTGACTATCTCGAAATCCATATTCGCGCCCTACTTCTCGCCAGTGACGTCGTCGGCCAGCGCAACGAACACCTCGACCGTGCGCCGATCCGGATAGTGCTCGAAATCGCCGGTATAGGCGCGTACCAGCGCGCCCGCGGTCTCGAGATCCCAGACCGCCCGCCACACCGACACGATGGTGTCGCCCAGATCATCCCCACTGCGGACGAATCGCGCGAACCGGCCGCCCGGCACGCGCGCCAGCACATCACCGGGTAACAGATCGTCGAGGCTCTGGCAGCGATAACCGACGATATGCGTCAGATATGAGCCGATCTCCGGTGCGTGATCGATGTACGCGCTTGCCGGAGGGCCCGGCAGATCGCGTTTGAGGTTGTGCCGCCAGGCCTCCTCGACCTTCAGTCGGCGCGGGCCTTCGACCGCCAGCGCCGGGCTGCGCAGGACCGTGCCCGCCACCAGCGTCTCGTGGCGCTCGACGATTTTGAAATCCACCGGTGTCGCCCCTATGTCTAGTGCTGTATTTCGGCCTCCGCTCCGCTGCGGCGGGGCTGGCCCTATTGACCCCGGTCCTTCCCGCTCTCCGCTCTCCCGCGTCGCTCCTGGCGCTCCGGTCGGTCCAGGACCGGGGCGGGCCCCAGCCGGGGTGGTGTATCTCGGGGTAGACGGAAAACGGGTGACCTGGGGGTGTTCTGTCCCTGCTCTAGGTGATCCTATGCGTGTTGCACGACTGGCCCGCAATGGGCCGGTCCACGGCAGTGTTGCCGATGCTTGCTCCGTTCCCCGAGCTTAGCCGGGGACACCGACATGGCGGCCGGAGATGGTCTCGACCCGGTAGCGATCCGTGAGACCAAAGGCCGTTGTGGCGCCTCGGGACGGTTCGTGCAAACCGGGCAGTCTCGACGGAGTGGGGCGATGTCCGCGATCAGCCCGGGACCGGGACGTGCAGTCCGGGGAAGATCTCGACCTGGCGAGGCGGGGGCGGCGGAGGGGGTGCGGGAACCGGGACCGGAGCGGGTGCGGGGACCGGCGTGTGGCGGCGGGGTGTGGTGGTGGCCGGCGGGGCGAGGATGTCGAACGGCCCGCGGGACTGCTCGGTGGACGGAGGCGTGGCGATGAACGGGCCCTGGATTTCGGTGTGGGCGGCGGGGAAGCGTTCGGCCGGTGTGCCGCCGAGGGCGCCGTCCATGGTTCTCTTCCAGATATCCGAGGGCAGGCCCGCGCCGTAGATCGGTGCGCCGCCGGAGGTTCGGATGGCCTCGGATCCGGCCGTGCCGACCCATACCGCCGTCGACAGCGACGGGGTGAAGCCGACCATCCAGGCGTCCTTGTTGGCTCCCGTGTCGCCGAGCTGAGTGGTGCCGGTCTTGGCGGCCGCGGGGCGACCCGCGAGGGCGTGGCCGTTGGAGTACGCCGCGATCGGCAGCATCGCCGAGATCGTCGTATCGGCGATCTGCGGCGAAATCCGTTGCTGTGCCGGAAGTTGATCCTTGCCGGGAACGCCGCGATCCAACAGCACCCGGCCGTCCCCCGCGACGACGCGCTGCACGATGAACGGCGTGTGGTACATCCCGGAATCCGCGACGGTCGCGTACGCCACGGCCATATCCAGCGGACGCACCGAATACACGCCGAGCACGATCGCCGGGGCGGGCGGCCCGCCGTTCTCGCTGAGTGTGCGGCCCGCGACCCCCGGAATCTGCTCCGGAATTCCGGCCTGATGCGCCGCGTCGGCGATCGCCTGCGGACCGACCGTCTCGGCGAGCCGGTAGAAGCTGGTGTTCAGCGACCGCTTGAACGCCTCGGCCAGCGAACAGGTCCCGCAGGATTCGCCCTCCACATTCGTGACCGGAACGCCGTTCACCGTCACCGGTGCGCTGTCGAGCCGGTACGACAGCGGAATCCCCTGTTGCAGTGCGGCCAGCACCGCGAAGGTCTTGAACGACGACCCGGTCTGCAGCGGCGCCTGCGCGAAATCGAAGCCGACCCCGTCGTCCCCGCCGTAGTAGGCGCGCAACGCGCCCGAACGCGGGTCGACCGACACCACCGCGCTGCGCAGTTGCCCGGGCTGCGAGCTCAACGTGTTGTGCACTGCGTCGAGGGCGGCTTGCTGGGCGCGCGGGTCGATGGTGGTGGTGATGTGCAATGCGCCGGTGTCGATTTCCTGCTGACTGATTCCGGCATTGCGTAATTCGGTCAGGACCTGGGTGCGGATGAGCCCGTTCGCATTGTGCGCGGCCTCGTCGGTGAAGGCGCTGACCGGCGCGATCTGCGGAAACTGGATCGCCGCACGGTCTTTCGCGCGCAACTTGCCCATACTCACCATGCCGTCGAGCACATAGTTCCAGCGGGCCCGCAGCTGCGGCAGATGCGTTTCCGGGTCCAGCAGCGACGGCGTGCGGATCACCGAAGCCAGCACGGCCCCTTCCGCCGGGGTCAGCTCCGGCACCGGTTTGGCGAAGTACGCGCGCGCCGCGGCCGCGATCCCGTACGCGCCGCGTCCGTAGTAGATGGTGTTCAGATAGGCGGCGAGGATGTCGTCCTTACTCCACTGCCGTGCCATCTTGGCCGAGATGATCAGCTCGCGGACCTTGCGGGACATGGTGCGCTCGGAGCTCAGGAAGGCGTTCTTGACGTACTGCTGGGTGATCGTGGACCCACCGCCGGCGTCATCGTGCCCGAGCAGGTTGTCCCGCGCCGCGCGTAGGAACGCCGAGGTCGAATATCCGGGATTGGTGTAGAAGTTCCGATCTTCCGCCGACAGCACCGCATCGCGCACCGGAACCGGCACCTGCGTCAGCGGCACCGGCGTCCGGTTGCCTTCCGGCGGAACGATTCTCGCCAGTACGGTCGTGTCGTCGTCGGCGGTGATGGTGGCGATCTGATTGGACTGCACCGCATCCGGCGCGGGCACCTCCGCACTCCAATAAGCCAACACCAGCAACAACGCCGGAATCACGAAGAAGATCAGGAACAACGCCAGCACCAGCCGCCGAATCCGCTGCCCCCGAGTCCGCCGGGGTCGCTCGTGCCCCGGTTCGCTCTCCTCCGGCCTGCTCCGCCGCTGCGGCCGCAGCCCCGGAGCCGCACGCTGCCGCCGAACCCGTCCCGGAAGCTCATTCCACCCCGCGAGCGAGGGATAAGGCGCGGTCTCGCGCCGGCCTCGCCACCGCATACGGATCGAGCTCACGATCAACTCCTCGGACTACAAGAACAAGGTGATCGAACAACCGCACGAAACCACTCGCATACCAGACTAAGAGCCGGTCCGGGATTCAGGCGGCACGGGGGCGGCGCCGGCAGGTCTCCACGGGCGGACTGCGAACCGGTGCGCGGGCCGTGACCCGCCTGGCGCGCAGCCGCGGCGGACCAGGTCGCGTGACGCGACCGCGCGGTTCGGTTCGTCAGGCGAGATTTTCGATACAGGTCGTCAGGAGCGCGGCCAGCCGGCGGAGATCCGCGGGGGGCAGGTCGCCGGTCATGCGGCCGTCGATATCCATCACGATGGCGTCGGCTCGATCCAGTTGGGAGCGGCCGAGTTCGGTGAGCGTGACGGGGCGGGAGCGGCCGGTGGCGGGCTGCTCCGCGACGGTGACCAGGCCCGCCTTCCGGAGTCCGCTGAGGACGTCGCGCAGTGATTGGCGGGTCACGAAGGTGCGGCGGGCGAGTTCGGCGGCCGGAGCGCCGGGGACGTCGGCCAGCGCGCGCAGAACCGCGTACTGGGACATGGTCAGACCCAGCGGCCGCAGGCGTTCCTCACATGCGCGGTGGAACGTCTGCTGCGCCTGTTTGATCAGATACCCGATCCGCTGGTCCACACCCTCTTGACTCATGACAGGAACCTTACACATAATGGCTTGTGTAAGGATCCTGACATCAAGGAGATATCGTCATGCCCGACACCACCACCATCGCGACCGACGCCCAGCTCACCACCTTGATCAACGTCTTCACCGTCCGGCCCGACCGGCAGCGCACCCTGGTCGATCTGTTGACCCGCGCCACCGACGAGGTGATGCAGCACATCCCGGGTTTCGTATCCGCCAACATCCATGCGAGCGACGACGGCACCCGAGTGGTCAACTACGCCCAGTGGCAATCCGCCGACGCCTACCGCGGAATGTTCTCCGACCCCCCGGCCCAGGCCCACATGAAGGAAGCCGCAGCCGTAGCCGACCACTTCGACCCACACCTGTTCACCGTGGAATCCATCCACCACCGCTGAAATCGTCCGGGCGAGTTCGATGGTGAGGAGCCCGATCGCCTTCCGCGGAAGGACAATCGCCGAATCCACCGCTCCGAGGCCGGCCGGGCGGACCGGCTCGCGGAGTCAGCGGAATTGCCGAGAGCGCGCGGGGTGTGTGCCGGTCAGGACCGCCGCTCGGTCGGGCGAAACGTCTCGCCGAGCCTGTCGTACGCTCCGCGCACACTGTCCGGGATGTCTTCGCGGATGATGTGTCCTTCGGCGGGGTACTCGTCGAGACGTTTGATCTCGCCCATGGTGACCGCGACGATCGACTTCGGGTGCGGGGCCGTCGTGGCATCGGGGCGGTTCCCGTACTTCATGTAGTTCTCCAGCGAGATGTCGGCAGACGGTATGGCGACGTGCTCGACCTGGGGACACTGTTTCATCAAGGTGCCCCACACCCGGCGGGAGTGGAACGGCGTGCAGACCCCGATCACCGACCTGACGTCGCGTCCTTTCTGTTCGAGCATGCGGACCGAGTACCGGGCATTCTGACCGGTGTTCTCGGCCAAGGGCTCCTCGATGATCCGGTGCGGACCCAGGTTGACCTTCCGCGCGGCCAGCCGGAACTTGGCCGCCTCGCCCCGGTATCCGGAGAATACGACCGGTACGTCGCCGAGGTTGTGGTCGCGGAACAGGTTCGCGATCACCGTCGACCCGCCGATGTCACGGCTGCCGAAGAAGATGATGCCGCCATAGTCTCGTTCGGGGTCCAACGCCCATTTGGGATCGTGACGCAGATAGTCCCAGAGCATCCCCAGATCCGTCATCGCCCGGTCGGTATCCGCGCCTCGGTCCTGTAGTTCCTGCAGCCAGGACGTGTAGGCGGCGTCCGTGCGCGCCCCGACCACCTGATCATCGCGAATCAGCGCGCGGCCGCCCGAATCGACAGGTATCACGCCCGGATGATCGCCGCGGACCAGACTTCCGGCGGACTCTCGGCTCCGGCTCGCCAGATCGTGCCACCGCTCACCGGTCTCGGACGTACCGCGAGTCAGCTCTCGGGTGAGCTGCTCGGTGATCTTTCGCGCGACGGCGGCTGCCTCCGCACCGGCTCCCGGCTCGACCGGGCCCACTATCGCTTGCTGCTCAACAGGTTTCGCTCAGCTCTTCACGCCGCCCGCGGTGAGGCCGGAGATGATGCGGCGCTGGAAGAGCAGGACCATGATGACCAGGGGGACCGTGACGATGACGCCCGCGGCCATGATCGCCGTGTACGGCTGGACCAGGGGGTCGTTGCCGGAGAAGCGGGCGATCGCGACGGTGACCGGTTCGGTCGCGTCGGAGGACAGCAGGCTGGACAGCAAGTATTCGTTCACCGCGGCGATGAAGGCCAGGATCGCGGTGGTGAATACCGCGGGTGCGGCCAGGGGCAGCATCACCAGGCGGAACGCCTGGAGACGCGATGCGCCGTCGATCCGCGCGGCCTCCTCGAGTTCCCATGGTAGTTCGGCGAAGAACGAGGCAAGCACGTACACGGTCATCGGCAGGACGAAGGAGATGTTCGGGATGATCATCGCCTGGTAGTGCCCGAGCCAGCCGATATCGGTGAACAGCTGGAAGAGCGGCGTCACCAGGACGACCACCGGGAACATCGATGCGCTCAGCACCAGCCCGGCGACCAGCGTCTTACCGCGGAAGGTGATGCGGGCCAGCGCATATGCGGCCATCATGCCGATCAGCAGGGCGATCACCGTGGTGGCCGCGCCGATGACGACGCTGTTGGTCAGCGCCCGGCCGAAGTTGTTGCCGCGATCGGTGTCGAACGCGTTCTCGAAGTTCGTCGTCGTCAGATGCGTCGGCCACGGAGTGTTGTCGAACGTGTAGCTCGGGTCGCGGAAGGCGGTGACGGCCATCCAGTAGAACGGTCCCAGACCCCACACCAGGATGATCAGTGCGCCGACATACGTACTTGCGGAACGCAATCGCCTGCTCAACGGCGTTCGCGCCGTAACCGCCCCGGTGGTTTCCGGCGCGGTGACGGCATCGGCGAATCCGGTGTCGCTCATCAGTGCGCCCTCCGCTGTTCTTCCTGTGTCGCAACCGCATTCGCGCCCAGCACCTTCACCAGCACGAATGCGACCGCGAAGATCAGCAGGAAGGTGATCACCGACAGCGCCGATGCGCTGTTGGCCCCCTGGCGCACCTGGTCGACGACCAGGATCGAGATGGTCCGGGTGTTGGCGTTGCCCTGTGTCATGATCGCCGGCAGGTCGTAGAGTCGCAGCGCGTCCATCGTGCGGAACAGAACCGCCACCAGCAGTGCGGGTTTGAGCAGCGGCAGGGTGATGTGGGTGAACCGCTGCCACGCCGACGCGCCGTCCACTCGCGCGGCCTCGTACACGTCGGCCGGAATCACCTGCAGCCCGGCCAGAATCAGCAACGCCATGAACGGCGTCGTCTTCCACACGTCGGCGATGATCACCGCCAGGCGCGACCACCAGGGATCGGTCTGCCACAGAATGTGCGTTCCGAGAACGCGATTCACCACGCCGTCGTACTGGAACATGAATTCCCACAGCCGTGCGGTGACCGCGGTCGGGATCGCCCACGGGATGAGCACCGCCGCACGCAGCAGCGCCCGCCCCTTGAACGTCTTGCCCATCACCGTCGCCATACCCAGCCCGATGACCGCCTCGAGCGTCACCGTGATGATGGTGAACAGCACGGTCACCAGGATCGCGGCCCAGAACTGCGAGCCGAGATTGCCGGTCGGGCAGGCCTCGGTGCCACCGGCGGGCAGGGTGCACTGCTGCAGCAGCCAGTGCGTGTAATTGCTGAATCCGGCGCTGCCGCCGTTGACGAACATGCCCGTCGCCGGATCGAGCCCGGAGTCCTTCTGGAAGGACATGATCACCGCGCGTACCACCGGATACCCGATGACCACGGCCAAGGCCAGCAGCACCGGAGCCACGAACAACCAGGCGCGCCCCGATCCGGGCAGCGTGTTCAATCCGCGAGCGACCAGCGACTTCCGGTTACCGATCGGTGTGTCGGGCTGGGGCGACGGTTCGCTCGCGGACTCGTCCACACGCGTGTACTCCGGCGTTCCCGAAGGATCTGACACCGTTCTTCTCTCCTACGGGACTCGGCTCGGCACAGGCGCTCTCGCGGTCAGGAACCGGCGGCCTGGATCCCCTTCTGCATACCGGTGATCGCGGCGTCGACCGTTTTCCGTCCGGTGATCGCAGCATAGGCGTTGTCCTGGATGGCCTTGGACACCGCCGGATAGAACGGGGTGACCGGCCGCGGCACGGCGCTGGCGATCGAATCCTTCAGCGTGGGCAGGTACGGGAACTTCGCGATCAGCGCCGGGTCGTCGTACAGCGAGGACCGCACCGGCGGGTACGCGCCCTCGGCCACGATGTGCTGGGCGTCCTCGCTGATCAGGAAGCGGAGGAAGTCCAGGGCGGTGGCCTTGTGCTTGGAGTACGCGCTGATGGCGGCGTTGTAACCACCGAGCGTGGAGGCGCCGATCCCGTCCTTGCCGGGCAGTGCGGCGACGCCGACCTCACCCTTGACCACGGACGAATCGGCCTGTGCCACACCGTAGAAGTTCGGCCAGGTGCGCAGGAACAGCAATTTGCCCTGGGCGAAGGCGTTCTGGCTCTCGGGCTCCTCGAAGGAGATGGCCTCCTTGGGGATATCGCCCTTCTGGTACGCGTCGGTCAGCACCTGCAGACCCGCGCGGGCCTGCGGGCTGTCGATGGTGGGGGTCTTGCCGTCCGGCCCGACGAAGGTGCCGCCGTAGGCGTTGATCACCTCGGCGGTGTTCACCGTCAGCCCCTCGTAGGGCGCGAACTGCCCTGCGTAGCAACCGACGTTGTGCTCCTTGGCAACGTTGCAGTCACCGAGCATCTCGGTCCACGTCTTCGGCGGGTTGGGTACCAGATCCTTGCGGTAGTACAGCAGGCCGCCGTTGGTGTTCAGCGGCGCGGCGTACAGGTTGCCCTTGTAGGTGGCGCTGGCGACCGTCGGCGAGAGCAGGGTGGAGGTGTCCAGCGCGAAGGAGTCCTTCAGCGGCTGGATCCAGCCCTTGGCCGCGAATTCCGCGGTCCAGGTGACGTCGAGGGCCATCACGTCGTAATCCGACTGCTTGGCCTGCAGGTGCTGGGCCATGTCGTCGTGCTGCTGGGAGGCGTCGTTGGACTGTTCCTTGAAGGTGACCTTCTCGGTCGGGTGCGCGGCGTTCCAGCGATCGATGAGCTGTTTGACCGCACCGGTTTCCGAGGTGTCCTTACCCTCGACATAGGTGATCGGGCCGCGCCCGCCGAGGTCTTGTGTGGTCGGGTTGGTGCCGCTGTTGCTCGAACACCCACTCGCGAGAGTCGCGGTGAGCAGTGCCGCCGAGGCGGCGGCCAGAGCGGCGCGGGAGGTCCGGGACGAGCGTCGTGACCTCACCTTGTTCAATGCCATCGATACTCCAGGGTCGAGACGAGCCGCAGCTGCCTTGGCGCGCACGGTGGAGCCGAGCGGCGGCGACGCGGAGCCGTGAGCGCCGGCACACTCAGCCGGTTGCACAAGGCAAGATACATTGTCTGCGGCCTGTCGTGTCGGTCGGTTCTCTATATTCTGGGTCGCGATGTCGACTCAGCCAACTCAGGACAAGTTGCTCACGCGTATCGGCGGACTGCTGCGTCAAGCGGAGTCGACCGATAACGAGCACGAGGCCGAAGCGTTCCTCGCCGCGGCGCAGCGCCTGGCGACCCGCTCGTCCATCGATCTAACGGTGGCGCGTGCGCATGTGACGGGCCGCGAGCGGCGGGCGACGCCGGTGCAGCGGATCATCGCGATCGGTGAGCCGGGTAAGCGCGGGCTGCGCACCTATGTGCAGCTGTTCGTCGCGATCGCCGCCGCCAATGATGTGCGCTGCGATGTGACCCGTACTTCGACGCAGGTTTACGCGTACGGATTCGATTCCGATATCGCCTCGTGCGAGGCGCTGTACGCGAGCCTGCTGGTGCAGATGGTGCGTGCGTCGGATCTGTACATCAAGTCCGGGCAGTACCGGTCCGCGACGGTGGAGAAGGTCGTCGTCGAGAAGCGCTACGGCCGCAAGGTGCAGCGCCAAGTGCGGGCCCCCGTCGCGGCCGTGACGGCCCGGCTGAATTTCCAGATGGCCTTCGCCGCGCGTGTCGGCCGCCGCCTGGCCGCGGTGAAGGCCGACGTGGAGGCCCAGGTGCGGGCCGAGCCCACCGCGGCTCCGGGCACCGCGATCGCCCTGCGCGACAAGGAACTCGAACTGGCCGGCTTCTACACCCGCACCTCCGAGGCGCGCGGCACCTGGCGCGGCCCGCAGGAGTCCGCCGGGTACTCCCCCGGGGCCCGGCGTGCCGGTGACCGTGCGGGCCGGGCCGCCCGGTTGGGTTCGTCGCCCGAACTCGGTGCGGCGCGTGGACAACTCGATGCGTAGCTACGGCCTGTTCCGTAACCGTGACGGGGCGCGGCACAACTGTGTCGATGTCGTGCAGGTGTCGTAGGTCGGTGAGAACGGCGGGAGGTCCGGTGTCCGAGGTGAGTCGCGCCGGAGTCGGGGCATGAGTACCCGGGACAGCCAGCGGGCGCGGGTGTACGACGCCGAGGGGCTGGTGCGGCGGATGTTCGATCGAGCCGACGAGGGTGGCGGGCGGACCGTGGAATTGTACGGGTCGCAGATCACGTTGCCGGTGGAGCGACGGTTCGCGTCGGTGGAATCGGTGCAGAGTTACGTGGACCGGGTGCTGGCGTTGAATTGGGTTCGCGCGGGCTGGGGTCGTGCGGGCGCGGCGGTGACGGTCCGGGCGCGGGCGGGTGCGGGGGCCGCGCATTACGAGG
Source organism: Nocardia vaccinii NBRC 15922 (assembly GCF_001613305.1). GTDB lineage: Bacteria > Actinomycetota > Actinomycetes > Mycobacteriales > Mycobacteriaceae > Nocardia > Nocardia vaccinii. The sequence continues at coordinate 64,125 of NZ_BDCC01000005.1, read as the reverse complement.
TCGAGACGGCGGTGCTCGCGGTTCCGCTGCACGCGAGTGGAAGTGCCTGGGCACTGCGGGAATTGGTGATTCTGCACGAGATCGCGCACCATCTCGGCGAACCGGGGGAGGACCGGGCTGCGCACGGGCCCGAATTCTGTACCCGATACATCGAACTGGTCGATGGTGTGATCGGGCCGGAGGCGGCTCTCGTGTTGCGCACCTCGCTACTCGGGTGTGGCGTGCGGATCGGCTGATCGGCCGCCGGCATACCGCTGGAAATCCGGATGGCGCTGATTATCGGCCTGCCGCGCGCAATTCGACTACTCGCGCGCCTGATGACCTCGCCGCGGATGTCCCAGCCTCGGTGCATGTCCCGCACCGGGCCGTCGGTTGTAGTCTCGGCGTCGACGATGAATCGAGGGAGGCGTATGCGCAAGCTCGTGTCACGTGTGGCTTTCTACGTTCTGTGCACGGTGATGTCTCCGCTGGTCCTGATCGGCTACATCGTGTGGATCAGCGGGACGCTCACCTCGGGCCGGTCCGGGGTATCGGGGACCGCACAGGGGCCGCTGAGCGCCCGGTACTCCGAGCACAACTTCGGGACCAGGCCGGACGAGGCGGCCGACCGGCTGCTGCGGGCACTGCCCGGCGTTCCGGGCCCGGCGCTGTTCCTGACAACCGCTCCGGTATTCCTGGCGCATCGGCTGACCGGGTACGTGCCGCGGGCGTTCCGCTACCCCTACGAGGGCAAGGTTTCCCCGCAGTACGAGGCGTCGGCGCGGATCGGGTTCTTCGACGCGGCCCTGGACCGATATCTGCCCGATGTCACGCAGTTCGTCATTCTCGGCGCGGGTTTCGACACCCGCGCCTACGGACTTGCGGACGATTCTCGGGTCCGTGTCTTCGAGGTCGATACCCTGCCGACCCAGACCGTCAAGCGCAAGGCACTGGAGAAGGCCGGAATAGATTCCAGCAGAGTGACTTTCGTGCCCGCCGACTTCGAGCAGGAGGACTGGCTCGACTGCCTGACCGCCGCGGGATTCGATCCGGGCGAGCGGACGCTGTTCCTCTGGGAGGGCGTGATCATGTACCTCGACCGGGCCGCCGTCGAGGACACCCTGCGCAAGATCGCTTCGACGGCCGCCGGAAGCGTCGTCGCATTCGACTATTTCACCAGCGAACCGTTCGAATCCTCCTCGCTGTACTGGCGTTACGGCCGAGCCGCCACCAGCGCCGCGGGCGAGGAGTTGAAATTCGGCGTCGACAGCACGCCGCCCTCCCGCGACCGCCTCGCCGAACTGCTCCGATCCTGCGGCCTTTCACTCACCGATCAGCAGACCCTCGGCGAAGACACCCGAAGTCGCCGGGCCTGGGGTGGATTCGCGGTCGCGTCGGTGGGCGAGGCGCCGTAATCGCACTGTGCAGCAGCGGTGCTCAGGTGATGGGCAGGAGGCGCTGCACTCGGTCCAGGCGGTCTCGCCACCAACGGGTGCGTTCCGGATCGGGATGCCGGAAACGTCGCAGGAGTTCGGGGTCCGGAGTCGGTGCGGTGCGCGGTACGGGTAGGTATCCGTCGACCGGGCGTAGGGAATCGACGACCGTATCGCCCTCGAAGAGGTTCACCGTGCCGAGTCCGCAGGCGAATTCGAGGCTCGGCAGGGCTCCGGCCAGTGCGAGTTGAGCCGACAGCCCGACGCTGGTCTCCAGCGCCGAGGAGACCACACACGGCAACCCGGCCGCCTCGGCCACCTGCAACGCCCGCCGAACCCCGCCCAGCGGCGTGCATTTCAGGACGGCGATATCCGCGGCCCCGGCCACCGCGACCCGCAGCGGATCCTCGGCCCGGCGAATGGATTCGTCCGCGGCGATCCGGATATCCACCTGCCGCCGCACCTCCGCCAACTCCTCGATGGTCCGGCACGGCTGCTCGGCATACTCCAAACCGCCTGCGGCCCTGCCGATCTGCGTGAGATTCTCGACAGCGGTATCGACATCCCACAGCGCGTTCGCATCCACCCGGATCGCCCCCTCGGGCCCGAGAGCCGAACGCACGGCCGCCACCCGCTCCAGATCCTCCGCCAGTGAATCGGGATGATCGGCCACCTTCACCTTCGCCGTCCGGCACCCCGACCCGGCGACCAACGCATACGCCCGCTCCGGAACAACAGCAGGCACAGTGCAATTCACCGCGATCCGGTCCCGCACCGCCTCCGGCCACCCCACGGTGACCTGCTCGACAGCGGTAGCCAGCCACCCCGCCGCCTCCCGATCCCCGTACTCCGGAAACGCGCAGAACTCCCCCCACCCCAGCGGCCCCTCGAACACCATCCCCTCTCGCACCGTGATCCCCCGGAACCGATTCCGCATCGGAATCGCGTACACGTGCGCGGATTCAGGATCGATCAGCTCATCCATGCGCCACCGACCCCAGGTCGCCGGTTGTCCGTCCGCTGCTCTGGCCCACCGGCCCAGCCTAATCCCGCAGGGTGGTGGACCATGCCTGCGGGGGAGGCCCGAACGGCCTGGTCGGATGAATTACCGGGGTGATCGCGATGCGTCCGGTGGTGAACTCGAGTTCCGGTACTCGGCGCCGTCCACGGCTGACAGGATCGGGAAAAAGCAACTGCTGCAATCTCTCTTCAGGTGGGTTCCCTTGCCGCGCCGACAGAGCGGGATGGCTTGGTAGTCCTCGCCGACGACAAGGACTACCGCACCGTCGCGCAGACGACCGGGCAGCCGATTCGCATGGTGATGGATCTGCCGCGGTCATGAATTGCCGGCCCTCTGCCGGGGACGCTCAGAGGCGTTCCAAAATCATGGCATTGGCCAAACCGCCTGCTTCGCACATGGTCTGCAGGCCGTAGCGGGCGCCGCGTTCGCGCATGGCGTGTACGAGGGTGGTGGCCAGGCGTGCTCCCGATGCGCCGAGGGGGTGCCCCAGGGCGATCGCGCCGCCGTGGACGTTGACTCGGCTCAGGTCGGCGCCGGTGTCGGCGGCCCAGGCCAGGACTACCGCGGCGAACGCCTCGTTGACTTCGAACAGGTCGATGTCGGAGAGTTGCAAACCACTGCGCTCCAATACCTTTCGCGTCGCCGGGATGACCGCGGTGAGCATCAGCAGCGGATCGTCGCCCGCGACGGCGAAGCTGTGCAGCCGGGCCAGCGGGGTCAGACCCAGTTGAGCGGCCTTTTCGCTGGTCATGATGAGGACCGCGGCGCTGCCGTCGTTGATCTGACTGGCGTTGGCGGCGGTGATGTTCCAGCCGATCTCCGGGAAGCGGGCGGCGTAGTCGGGACTGTGGAAAGCCGGACGCAACGCGCCCAGCGTCTCGAGCGTGCTGCCGACCCGAATTCCCTCATCGGTCGACAGACCCTCCAGCGGAACCAGTTCCGCCTCGAAGGCTCCGCTCTTCGTCGCCGCGGCGGCCTTCTCGTGACTCGCGAGCGAGAACTCGTCCAGCGCGGTGCGCCCGATCTTCCACCGCGACGCGATCAACTCCGCGCTGATACCCTGCGGCACAAGCCCTTCCGGATAGCGCTCGGCGAAGGCGACCCCGCCGATATCGGTGCCTGCGACCACGCTCGACCCCATCGGAACCCGGCTCATCGATTCCAGACCGGCCGCCACCACGACGTCGTACGCACCGGAGATCACCCCTTGTGCGGCGAAGTGGATGGCCTGCTGACTGCTTCCGCACTGCCGGTCCACGGTCGTCGCGGGCACCGATTCGGGATATCCCGCGGCCAGCGCGGCGCGCCGGCTGATGTTGACGGACTGTTCGCCGACCTGGGTGACCACGCCGCCGATGACGTCGTCGATCAGCGCCGGATCGATGCCGCTTCGCCGCACCACCTCCCGCAGGCTGTGGGCGAGCAGGTCCACCGGATGCACCCCGTGCAGCGCGCCGGTCGGCTTGCCCTTGCCGATCGGGGTCCGCACGGCCTCGACGATCACTGCGTCTCTCATGGCGATTCCTTCCGACCGACCGCGACGATGCGGTCTCACTAAGTCGTTCTATAGCCAGAGTAGGAGGCTGACAATACCCACCACAAGTCAGAGTCGTATGATGTGTGTCATGTCTGCTGTACTGGAAGGCCCGTTACGTGATCTGCGTTCGTGGAAGCCGGAGGGATGTTCCGTCGTCAAGGCGCTGGACGTCATCGGCACCCGTTCCGCGATCCTGATCCTGCGCGAGGCCCTCTACGGCACCACGCGATTCGACGGATTCGCCGAACGCGTCGGGATCACCGACGCGGCCGCGGCCGCGGCCCTGCGCAAGCTCACCACCGCGGGCCTGCTGCGCAAACAGCCCTACCGTGAAGAGGGCAAACGCACCCGCAACGAATATGTGCTCACCGAGATGGGCCGTGATGCGATCCCGGTCGTGCTGGCCCTGTGGCAGTGGGGCGATCAATATCTGCAGGGCGGGACCCCGCCGCTCGAGCGGTTGGAGAACGATACGAGCGAGCCGGTCCGGGTGGAGATCCGCAGCGCGGCCGGAAACGAGGTTCCCATGGACAATCTGCGGATTCGCCTGAATCGGGAGTGGTGGCGCGGCCGGGCCCGCGACGAGCGGCGAGCCCGGCCGGACGAAATCAGTTGAGCCGCTTACCCGCTTCGGGCGCGAAGAAGTAGACGTTCTCCGGATCCGCTGTGAGAGAAAGCTTGTCGCCCTTGGTCGGCGGGTTGCGCCAGTCGACTCGCGCGACGATGGATTCCTCCGCGCCCGAACTGTTCTCGTTCAGCGCCCGCCCGTACACATAGGCGTCCGAGCCGAGCTCCTCGACCACGTCCACCTCCATCGCGATGCCCTTGCCCGATTCGGTGAACTCGAAGTGCTCGGGCCGGATACCGACCACGACATCTCCGTTCACGGCATCGGCCACCGTGCGCGGCACCTGCAGCGCGTGACCGCCCAGCTGCGCGGCCCCGTCCGTGAGCGGGAGGGTGAACAGATTCATCGCGGGCGAGCCCATGAATCCCGCGACGAACAGATTCGCCGGATTGCGGTACAGATCGCGCGGGGTCGCGCACTGCTGCAACAGACCGTCCTTGAGCACCGCGACCCGGTCGCCCATGGTCATCGCCTCGACCTGGTCATGCGTCACGTACACGGTGGTCGTGCCCAGTCGGCGCTGCAACTGCGCGATCTGGGTGCGGGTCTGCACGCGCAGTTTGGCGTCCAGGTTCGACAGCGGCTCGTCCATCAGGAACACCTGCGGCTGCCGCACGATCGCGCGTCCCATCGCGACGCGCTGGCGCTGACCACCGGACAGCGCTTTCGGTTTGCGATCCAGGAACTGTTCCAGGTCCAGGAGTTTCGCCGCCTCGCGGACCCGCTGCTCCTTCTCCGCCTTGGCGACCTTGGCCATCTTCAGCGCGAAGCCCATGTTCTCCGCGACGGTCATATGCGGGTAGAGCGCGTAGTTCTGGAACACCATCGCGATATCGCGCTGCTTGGGTTCGGCATTGGTGACGTCGTTGTCGCCGATCAGGATTCGGCCGCCGTCGACGTCCTCGAGTCCGGCGAGCATGCGCAGCGAGGTCGATTTACCGCAGCCGGACGGGCCGACGAGAACCAGGAATTCCCCGTCGGCGATCTCCAGGTCCAGTGCGTCGACGGCGGGTTTGGCGGCGCCCGGATATACCCGGGTCGCGTGGTCGAAGGTGACCGTGGCCATCAGAAAACATCCCTTCACCGGCAGGAACGTGCCGGACGATCCGAGTAGAGGGTGGGCGCGGCGAGCCGCAGAACGAAATCCTACTGTGTTTGTTTTGCGCTGGCTCCGCTTCGCTCCGCCGCCGCGGTTCGCGGCCCTCGAAGGCTCACTTCCGGGCCCCGTGCGCGAGACGGGCCGCGAACATCGAAGCGGGTGTTCCTGGTCGATACCGTGCGTCGGTTCGCTGTGGGCGTACGTGCTCGACGGACATCTCGGACATCCCGGCGGTAGCCTCTGAGGAGTCATTCCCAGTGCTGAACGCTCATACCGAGGAGAGCATTCATGACCCGACCGGTTCGCATCGGAGTCCAACTACAGCCGCAGCACGCGCCCGAGTACAACCTCATCCGCGATGCCGTGCGCCGCGCCGAGGACGCCGGGGTGGACGTCGTGTTCAACTGGGATCACTTCTACCCGCTCTACGGCGACCCCGACGGCGCCCATTTCGAATGCTGGACCATGCTCGGCGCGATCGCCGAGCAGACCGAGCGCGTCCAGCTCGGCGCGCTGGTCACCGGCGGCGGTTACCGCAACCCCGACCTGCTCGCGGATATGGCCCGCACCGTCGACCACATCTCCGGCGGACGCCTCATCCTGGGCATCGGCGCGGGCTGGTTCGAGAAGGACTACGACGAGTACGGCTACGAATTCGGTACCGCCGGAACACGTTTGGCGTTGCTCGCGGAGTACATGGAACGCCTGACCGCGCGCCTGGGCAAACTCAACCCGCAGCCGGTCCGCGATATCCCGATCCTGATCGGCGGCGGCGGCGAGCGAAAGACCCTGCGCCTGGTGGCCGAATACGCCGACATCTGGCACACCTTCGCCGAAGTCGATGTCCTGGAACGCAAGTCGAAGATCCTCGCCGACCACTGCGCCGACGTGGGCACCGACCCCGGCACCATCGAACGCTCGGTGAACTGGCCCGGCGCCGAAGCCGCCCCCAGCCTGGTCGCCGCCGGAGCAACCCTGTTCACCGTCGGCGCCGGCGGCCCCGACTACGACCTGAGCACCCTGGAGGAAGCCATTCGCTGGCGCGACGAATTCAACCCGGAGTCAGTGTCCGGAATCGCCTAGGGCCGCATAGGTATTCGTGCTTCTCGGTGGCCGGAGGCGGCCCCGGATTCGGGCCCGGATCGATCGCCGGCGAGCCAGTGCGCTCAGATCGGTGGCGGCACGGAATCGAACGTCGGTTCCCGGTCTGGGGTAACCGCGACAGGATCGGATTCCGTGCCTTCGCGGATGTTTGCAGTCGAGCCCGTGAGCTGCTCCTGTGCGTATTTGGCGAAAGCGGTGACCAGGCGGTTTCGGGTGTTGCGGCGGGTGGCCAGGACGACGTGGGCGGGGTCCACGCCGTGCAGGGGGATCGCGATGACGTCGGGGCGGAGGGTGGTGAATTGGCCGCCCGCGGTGATGGCTATGGCTTCTCCGGCGGCGATCACCTCGAGTTTGTCCTCGAGGGCTTCGATGATCGGGCCGTCGGGGGCGGGGCGCCCGTCGGGGCGGGGGTCGATATTCCAGTAGGCGCTCCAGGCGGGGTCGGATCGGCGCAGGCGCGGGACGGGTTCGTCGGCTATGTCGTCGAGGGTGAGAAAGTCCTTGTGCGCCAAGCGATGATCGATCGGCATGAGGACGACGCGTGGTTCGTCGTAGAGGATGGTGACCTGTAGACCCTCCACAGGGAAGGGGAGCCGGGTCACGAGTGCGTCGACCCGGTGATCGAGCAGTGCGGCCGGGACGTCGGTGATCTGCACATGCTGTGCGCGCACCTGGGCGTCGGGATGGCGGCGGCGCATCTCGCGCACCACCGGGGTGATGATCAGGTCCCCGGTGTAGCCGATCGTGACGTGGCCGGGACTGGCGGCGGCGCGGGTCTGCGCGACGACCCGGCCCGCGGTGCGCAGCAACGCTCTGGCCTGCGGCAGGAACACCTCACCCGCTTCGGTGAGCCGGGTACCCTGCGGTCCGCGATCCAGCAGCCGCGCACCGAGCTGCTTTTCGAGCCGGTTGATCTGGCGGCTCAGCGATGGCTGCGTGACGTGCAGCGCCTCGGCGGCGCGACCGAAATGCCCGTGCGCGGCGACGAGAGTGAAGCAGTGCACCAGCCGCAGGTCGAGATCCACCGTGGGCGGGACGTCGGTCATCACCCCACAGTATCCCCGCGTGTGCGAGCCGCTGGCTCATCAACGCTCACCAACTGCGGTGATGCACGAATCGCAATGCCTGATACGAAAGATTCATTGGATTGCGCCCCTCGCCTCGCAGCACAGTGAACACATCCGCCGTCGCGAATTCATCTGGAGGAACGCCCATGACACTCCCCCCTGCCGTGGATACGGCCCGGCGCGCGCTGGGACCGGTGGGCCTATGCCTGCCGGTCTCCTTCACCAGCACCCCGGCCGCCGCCGCGCAGCGCGAGGCGGGCCGTCGCCTCGAGCAGGCCGGTTACCGCGCTGTCTGGACCAATGAGGTCATCGGCAAGGACGCCTTCACGCACCTGTCCGTGCTGCTTGCCGCAACCGAACGCCTGACGGTGGGCACCTGCGTGGCCAATATCTGGGCCCGCTCACCGCAAACCGCACACGGTGCGGCGGCCTACCTCGCCCAGGCGTATCCGGACCGTTTCGTACTCGGCCTCGGCGTCGGCTATCCCGAGCAGGCCGAGAGCGTCGGCCGTCCGTTCGGCAGCCCACTGGCCACGATGCGCGATTACGTCACCGGCATGAACGCCGAAACCTGGCCTCCCGCACCGGATTCCACATATCCACGCATCCTCGCGGCGAACGGCCCGAAAATGCTCGCCCTGGCCGCAGAGATCGCCGACGGCGCACTACCCGCCGCACTTCCTCCCGAGCACACCGCTGCGGCCAGACGGACACTCGGCCCGGACAAACTGCTCGTAGTGGGCCTGTCCGTGGTGATCGCCGATGATCTCGCCCGATCCCGCGACGCCGCCCGCCGGGTCGTCTCCACCTGGTCCGCCCGCCCGTCCTTCCGGAACACCATAGCCGAATACGGTTATCGCACAGCGGAAAACACCGTCGCCGACGATCGCGTGGTCGACGCCCTCGTCGCCCACGGCACACCGGATTCGATCGCGGAGAAGGTCCGGGAGCACCTCGCCGCCGGAGCCGACCACGTCACCCTCCTGCAACCGATCGGCACCGAATTCGCCTCCGGCATAGATGGTTACGTCAAAATCGCCCCGGCCTTGACCGGCCTCGCCTGACAACCCGCCGCGCCTGCCGCCTTGTACTGCGCGGTGCCCGGGTTCGGTCCGCCCGCTCGCCGCGAACGGCCCGAGGCACAGCGACCGGTTACCCGATCAGACGCTCCCCCTACGTTCGACGACGAGAATCCGGGCTTCCGGCACCGGATGCGCGACGTGTTCGTCACCGACTTCGGCGTAACAGATCCGGCCGGGCGTCAAGCGCTCGACTCGTTCATCGCCGTTCTCGCGGTAGTACATGTCGACCGCGCCGTCCAGTACGACGAAGACCTCCGGACCGTCGTTGACGTGCCATTCGTATGGTTGATCGGTCCAGTGCAGCCGGACCGTCGCGGTGTCGATCTCGGTGATATCGATGGCTCCCCACGGGCGGTCCGCGGTGAAGTCGCCGGCCTCGAAGAAACGCATGCGTCGATCATCGCATCGCATCGGGGAGCGGACCGGCGGCACGGACGCTACCTGCGGTAACGGTACTCCCAGCGGAGGGACGAGGGTGACCACCGGTCCGGTGATCGCGGCGCGGTGATCGGTCATGGCCAGCGGGGCCGACCGCCGGCATGGATATCTGCCGGCAGCCGTTATGAAAGCGGCCCGAACTTATTCGATGATTGCGCCCCGGTACAGATTGCAGATCCGATCCTTGCTGCCCGGTCGCGACGACCGTGACCGGCTGTGAAGTGTGATGAGGGCTGGATATCGGCTCGGTGCAGCATCGGGTATCGATCGAGGTGGATTCGCGGTCGATGCCGGCGGATGCTGAACGAGTTCGCGTCAGGGTTTGGTTGCCCGGATCGAGAAGGTCAGCGGCAGCGGGTTTCCCGGTAGCCGCCAGCGGCCGTCGGGGCCTTGTCGCATCTGGGGTAGCCGTTGGTATGTGGCCCAGTCGAACTCGTGCACGAAATCGATGCGCAGCCCGGCGGTGACGATCGCGGTGATGATGTCGCCGAGGGAGTGCTGCCATTCATAGCAGACGGGATGGTTCAGGGTGTCGGTATCTCCGGTGTAGGAGCCGTGCTGTTCGGACCGTAACGGTTCCCGACGGTGGAAGTAGCTGATTGCAGTGTCGATTTCGGGTCGGTCGTCGTGGAGAATGCCGACGAGCGGGTGTCCGTCGGCGAGGTAGAACACGCCGCCGGAGTCGAGGTATCGTGCTGCGACCCGGGCCCATTGCGTGATGTCGGGGATCCAGCACAGCACTCCGTAGGTCGCGTAGACGATGTCGAAGGAATCGTCGAGCATCCCGGGCAGGTCGTAGATGTCGGTTCGCAGGAACCGGGCCGGTAGATCCAGTTGGCGGGCAAGCGATTGCGCGAGGGCGATGGCTTCGTCGGCGATATCGACACCGGTCACTGTTGCGCCCAGTCGCGCCCAGCTGAGGGTGTCCATGCCGAAATGGCATTGCATGTGTAACAGCCGCTTTCGGTCCACCGGCCCGACTTCGGATTGTTCGTGGACTCCGATGCTGTCAGCGCCCGCGAGGAAGCCATCGAGATCGTAGAACGCCGACTGTGCGTGCAGCCGGGTTCGATCGTTCCAGTTCTGCCGATTCGCCTCGATGAACGTCTCGATGCCGGTGCCGGGTGGTGGCGTCATGTAGCCATCGTGGCTGCGGGTCTGGATGGCTGCCACCGAATTTGCCGAGTCAGGGCTCGAATCTGCCGAACCATGGGAGATATCGAGCAGGAAGCTGCCCAGGTCGTGATCGGCCACGCTCGCCAACTCGAAACCCTCTGTTGTCGCCTGACAGCTGCTCTTGCGACGTCCACGCACCTACGCTCAGCGGGCCGAACGCATGTACTCGTCGATGGTGCGGAAGATGGTGTCCGGGCCACCGTCCCACACGGGCCTCGGGTCCGGTTGCCCTGGAACGGGCTGGTACACCCACCAGAGATTGCCCCATGGGTCCTCGATACGAGCGAGCGTCGATGATCCGTAGAACGGAGTCGGAGGGGTCACGACCACAGCTCCTCGATCCACGGCGCGCCGCAGCACCGTCTCGACATCGGAGGTCCAGACCTGGAACATGCCGGAATGCGTACGCCAACCTTCCTGCGCGTCGGCAAGCAGCACAAGGGAATCACCGACACGCAGCTCGGCGTGAATCAGCCTGCCCGTGGGCGTCGGTGTGCGCACCTCCACCACTTCACGGGCGTCGAAGACCTCCTCGGCGAACGCTATGAAAGCGGCCGCACCCTCCAACACGATGAACGGATTGAGCGTATGACCGCGCCCCGTGATGGTGGCGGCGTCGAGCATGATCTGATCCTTGGCCATGCACACCTGCCTACCAGGCAGCACCGACACATCGGCACCGACCGATCGCCGACCTCTGTAAGGGGCCCGGCGCCACGAGCCATGGCGATGGCGATGTGGGGTCGCTTGGGCCTCAGCCGAATTCGTCGTGCTGGATTACCGATGTGAAGGCGGTCCACTCGTCGGGGGAGAAGATGAGTGCTGGGCCTTCGGGGTTCTTGGAATCGCGGACGCCGACGCGTCCGGCGGGTAACCAGGTGACTTCAACGCACGCCTCTTTCGCAGTGCTCATGCTGGATTTGAACCACTGTGCATCGGTCAGATCGATCGTCACGGTTGGTGTCTCCTCGCTACCTGCCTGAGCAGATCTCTCGATGGTTCTTCCTCCAATGAGGCGCTCTTGATGGCCTCATGGATCTCTCGATAGCGCTTCACGTCGTTGCTGTCCTCGAAAAACATTGTGCCGATAGCGCCTTCCGTATAGACGACCGGCGGCTCCGCCTTGAACCCACGGATGTCGGCCGGGAATTCGAGCATGATGTACGGCGGTATACCTACGCCTTCAGCGGGTAGGCTGGCCGATAAAGGCAGGATGCGCACACTGACATTGGGGCGGGTGCCGATATCTGCGACATGTCGCGCCTGTGCGGCCATAACTGCGGGTGATCCGACCACAGTATGGAAGACAGATTCATGGATGACGAACTCTGCTGCGACCGGACTGCGGTGCCGAGTGAGAATCGCAGCCCTGCGGATTCTGAGATCGACACGCCGCTGGACGTCATCGGGTGTTTCATTCGGAAGATAGTTCCGCTCGATTGATTTCGCGTAACCCAAAGTCTGCACCAGACCTGGGACGATAAGCGGTTGGTAGAACGACAGCCGTGACGCCCCGGCTTCCAAGCCCAGGTACGTGTTGTACCCCGGGAACAACAAGTGTCGAGACGCCTGCCACCAGGACCTCGTAGCCATCTGTTGCGCAAGGGCTTTCAGCTCCTCCACACGTTCGGTGGCCAGACCGTACAGCTCACCGAGTGCCTCGATATCTCTCAATCGGACCTTGTCGTTCTGACCCTTTTCCATTCGGCCGAGTGAGGTTTTGCCCATCTCCATAAGTTGGGCGGTACGTTCCAAAGTGAACCCGGCCCCTTCGCGAGCGTCCCGAAGTGCGCGGCCGAGTTGGCGCCGCGGGAGTGTCGAACCGGGCTGATCTTCTTTCGTCATGAGTTCCCCCTCCCCTGCTCGGTCCGAAATGCTCGGTCCGTATCGGACCAGAACCCGGTCCGATTCGGACCTTATTCTACGGGAAATCGGACCGGATTCTGGTCCGATGGACGAATTGTCCCGGATCTGTGTTCGTAACTGTCGCAGCGTTGTTCGGTGAAGCACGATGGTCCGCATGGTTCGACAGCGCGGATATCTCTCGATCGCACAGGCCCGGGTGCTGCGGGTGCTGAGTTGCGGCGGGATGCTCACCGAGCGTCAGATCGCGGCGTCGGCGGGTCTCGGCGCGTGGCGAGTTCGCCAAGCGGTGTCGAGCCTGTTCGAGCGCGATTTTATCGTCACCGGGGCGCGCAGGGGGCGTTATGAGATCACCCGGCTGGGACGAGACGCGTTGGCGGCCGGCGGGTCCGGCCACGGCCGACTGGACGCCTGAGTCACTTCGACGAATCCGGTACTGCACGAGGAGTGCGAAAAATGGTGAATTACACAGGAAATGGGGATGATCCAATGCTGGCATCGGGGGTTTGCGACCATTCCGAACTGGAATTGGCGCATAGGCTGATGCAACAACAACGCATGCGCCGAATGGATTGGCGCGCCGGTGGCCGGGGGTGACCGCCGTGACCGCATGGGACGCGATATCGAGTGTGGCCACGGTGATCGCGGCCAGCGTGGCGGCACTGCTCGCGGTTGCGTGCGCATGGCCGGACTCCGAACGCCGCCGCGAACCCCGCCGCGACCACACCCGCCGCACACAGATACCGTGGCCCGAGCACTGGAGCTGCGAGCTTCCGGGCCGCCCGCTCACGCTCGCCGAAGCTCACCGCGCGGTGCAGATTCATCGCGAACATGATTGCGCCAGAAAGCATGTGGCCCTGGCGATGCTGGTAGCGCAGGGGCGGATAACTCCCGACTCCTCCCGGCGCTATCGACAGTGGGCCTGACCGTGGACCAAGGTCCGGCCGAGCAGTCATCAGCACAACTCCGCGAGCTCAGCGCCCGCGCCGAGCGAGCAGGCTATCTGCTCGACTGCGACCGATGGTCATCCGCCGAATGGCGATTGTGCGATGTCGCCGATGGCGAATTGCTTTACGAGGCAGCAAGTCTCGATGACATCGCCCGCTGGCTCGGGACCTGACTCCAGCCGCGACCGCGGATGGTCCGGGCCGAGTTCACGCGCTCGAGGGATTCCCGCGTCTCGTCCTCGCCGATGGCGCAGTCGGGGTCGGAGGAGAGTCGGGGGCGGAGGCGAACTCAGCGGGTGGTGCTCGCCGCACGCACCGCGTGGCGGTAGGTCCCGGGCGCTTGGCCCCGATCCCGCCGGAATGCTCGACTGAAGGCGGGCATCGAGGTGTAACCGACTGCGTGCGCGATGGTTTCGAGGGTGTCGTCGGTATCTCGCAGGCGGATTGCGGCGAGGTTCATTCGCCAGCGGGTCAGGTAGCTGCCGGGGGTTTCGCCCGCGACGGTGCGGAATCGGCGGGCGAGGGTGGTGCGGGACACCGAGAGTTCGGCGGCCAGGAGTTCGGTGGTCCAGGGTCTGGATGGGTCCTGGTGGAGTTTGGTCACCGCTGGACTCACCAGCGGGTCGCTCAGCACGCCCAGCCAGGAACCCTTCTCCTGCACCGGGTTTCGGCACATCCAGACGCGGATGAGTTGGATGAGCAGGATATCGACCAACCGGTTGAGCACGACCGCGCCGGCGATCTGTGGAACCGCCAACTCGCGGGCCAGCAGGCGCACGGTGTCGTCCAGGCAGCTGCCGCCGCTGTCCGCGCGGATGTGGACCATCTCGGGGAGCGAGATCAGGACCTGGGTGGATACCACCGGGTCGTATTCGTAGGAGGCGCCCAGGATGTGAGTACGGATCTCGCCCTCGCCGATGCGCAGCACACTCGCCTGGGCACGGGCCTGCTCGGTCGTCGCGCAATCGCAGGAATACGCGACGGGGTCGACATCGCTTCCCAAAGTGTGCTCGGACCCGGTCGGCAGCAGAACGACGTCACCCGGCAGCAACTGCTCGGCCTCGAGCCCGGGGACGCGCAGCCACGCCATGCCCGAGGTGACGGCGTAGAACACGGGACGACCGATGTGCTGCCAGGAGGTCTTCCAGATCTCGCCTGCCTCGATACGCGCGCCGAGGGCGCCGCGGACTCCGGCGACGGTGAGCACATCGGCCAGTAGATCCACATATCCGATAGTACCGGTGATCTGATGCTGATGAAACAAATGGATAACTTATCGACCATTTCAGGCATTGTCCGTAGCGCCACCGGCCCATATGGTGGTGCCATGACAGAAGTTATCGACTTCGACGAGATGAACCGCAAGGTCATCGATGAGTTCCGCAGTACCGGCGGCAAGGGCTCCGGCATATTCGCGGACGTGCCGCTGATCCTGGTGCATCACGCCGGCGCGAAGTCCGGCATCGAGCGGATCGCGCCGCTGGTCTACTTCGGCGAGGGTGAGCGGCTGTTCATCTTCGCCAGCAAAGGCGGCTCCGACGAGAATCCGGCCTGGTACCACAATCTCGTGGCCAATCCGGAGACCACGGTGGAGGTCGGCACGCAAACCTTCCCGGTGGTCGCGAAGGTGCTCAGCGGCGCCGAGCGTGACGAGATCTACGCCAAACAGTCCGCCGTGCAGCCGCAGTTCGCCGAGTATCAGAGCAAGACCACCCGAGTCATCCCGGTCATCGAACTGGTGCGGGCCTGACGGGGTATACCGCTTGTCTTCTTCCGTGCGGTTCGCGGCCGCTGGAGCTGCGTCATCCGGCTGTGCTGCGGAGCCCGCGATCGATGAAGCTGATCATCCACTCGTAGCTGTCCCGCGGGTCGCCGGACCAGTGGAACCCGCCGGAGGCTTGCAGGCCGGCGAATCCGTGGAAGGCGCAGCGGAGGGTACGGACCGCGTGATCCATGTCCTGATCGGGAATTCCGTAGCCGCGCAGCACCGCCGCGATCGAACCGATAACGCGCCCACTGGATTCCAGTAACGGATCGTCCGGGCCGGTGAATTCGGCGGCGTTGATCGCGTTGTAGCGGCCCGGGTGGGCGGCCACGAAATCGCCGAAGGCGTGGGCGAATGCGTGCAACGCCTCGGTGCCCGACCGGCCGTGCATCGCGTCGCGGATCAGGCCGTCGGCCTCGGCCATGGCCAAGGCCGCGATATCGTGCTGTAGTTCCGCCAGGTTCGCCACGTGCTTGTAGAGCGAAGGTGTTCGCACACTGAGCTTTTCGGCGAGCGAGCCCATACTGAGGTTGGCGAATCCGATCTCGTCGGCCAGTTCCGCACCGGCGCGCACGACCTCGGCCCTGCTCAATCCTGCCCTAGGCATGCTGTTGTCCGGCAAGGAATTTCAGGGCAAGCTCGGCGACCCGCTCGGCGGCATCGGCGTGCGGGTAGTGCCCGGAGCCCTCGAGCATGGCGACCCGGCCCAGTCCGGCGGGCATCAGGGCGACGACCGCCTCTGCCTCGGCCTTCGGATCGGCCCAGTCCGGATCCTCGGTGCCCATGATGATCAGGACGGGGCAGGAGATGTTCGCCAGCTGCGCGTGTGCGTCGGCGGGGGTGGACTTGCCGGTCTTCATGAAGTCGGCGAATCGGCCGGGCTCGCGGAGTTTCGCCTCGAGTGCGGCCATGGCCTCGGCGTGGTCGGCAGGCTTGTTCGGATAGGCGACATCCAGGTAGCTCATCCAGATGCCGAGGCTCTTGAACAGCTGGGTGCCGATCAGCCGGAGCCCGCCGCGCCGGTAGCGCTCGACGGTCAGCAATGCGCCCAGCGGGAAGGTTTGCTCCTTGGTGAACGGGTCGAGTTCGACGATGGCGCTCACCAACTCGGGAGCCTTGGCCGCGGCGATGGTGGCCGCGCCGCCGGAGAGCGAATGGCCGATGATGACCGCCGGACCGCCCAGGTGCCGGATGAGTGCGAGCAGATCGCCGGCGACGTCGGTGCGGGAAATGGCCTCGCTGCCATCGTGTGAGGTCCAGTTCATGCTGGATTCGCCGTGCCCGCGCATATCGGCATTCGCGACCCGATAACCCGCGTCCACCAGTAGCGGGACCAGGTGGCGGAAGGCGTTGCGGTGATCGCCCATGCCGTGGGACAGCACGATCAGCGGGCCCTCGCCCGTCACGTCGTAGGCGATCTGTCCACCGTCGAGGGTCAGATACTCGGTCATGTCGACTCCTGTGGAGTGAGTAGATAAAGTATGTAGCCATAAAGCTAATTCAATTAGCCAAAAATGTCAACAGGTCGCTCGAATCGAGGTGATCGCGGAGGTTCCGCCCGGGCGCGCACGACCGTGGGACGGCTGCCGCGCCCGATGACCCGCTTCAGTTGCGCCCGCCCGCGTCGGGTATCGGGCAGCTGATGTTTCCGGCTGTGCTGTGATTCAGCTGCCGGCACTGCTGCCGAAGGACGGCATGTTGGCGTACTGGCCGAAATCGCCCTGGGCGCCGCTGTAGACGTCGACGTCCGTGCGGCCCGCGATACCGGGGATACTGCCGGAATCGGTTGTCTGCCAGAAGGTCCAGGTGGGCCAGCCGCCCGGGATGTCGGGCTGGGATTTCCCGCTGTAGTCGGCGATCCACAGCGGGTAGCGGGTGAATTGATCCGAATCCGCCATGGCCGTGCGCCAGAAGCGGGGATAGGTGTAGATGATCGGGAGGCGGCCGGTGAGGGCCTGCACCGTGTTGAGGTAGCGGTGCGTCCAATCGATGAGTGCGGCCGGGGGCAGCCCGCCGGAATCCTCGATATCCAGCACCGGCGGCAGATCGAGCATGCCGTTCTGCCCCAGGACCACCGTCGCGTACAGCGCGGCCTGCGGTTCGGGCGGGAGATTGGGGCGGGCGTAGTGGTATGTGCCGCGGGCCACTCCGGCCGCGCGCATCAGCAAGCTGTCGGGCACGAAGTACGGGTTGACGTAGCTCAACCCCTCGGTTGCCTTCAGCATGGCGAAGGCGTTGCCCGAGCCGCGCACGGCGAACCAATTGATCAACCGACCGTCCACGTGCTGCCACGACGAGACGTCCGGACCGGTGGGTGCGGCGATCGCCGGACCGGTTGCCGACAGTGTGCCAACTGCGGCCAATGCCGACAGTGACAGAAGTGCGCGACGAACATGGAGACGAGCCGTGATGCGTCGATACATGGTCAAAAGGGTAAGCGGATGTCGCTGTGGTGACCAGGGTTGTCACCGTGTCTTGTGGGAGAAGATTGCCTGAGATGTGCTGTTTTGGGGCAAACTCCAGAAAACCGCGGATTCAGCCGAGCCAGTCCAGCACCGAGGCGGCCGTCCAGGACTGCTGCATACTGCCCAGCGGCGCACCGCTGAACGGGTCGTAATACTCCGCGAAACTGCCGTCGGCGGCCTGTCGCAGCCCCTCCGCCCGGAGCATGAAGGCCCGCTCGGCCCAGCCCCGGCGAGCGAAGACCCAGCAGAACAGCCAGCTCATCACCGGCCAGACCGGACCGCGCCAATATTCGGTGCGGCGGAAATCCTTGGATACCGGGGAGGTGGACGGCGGCAGCGCGTAGCGCAGATCCGGATGTCCGCAAAACCGGGGCCCCTCGAACAGGCGCAGCAGGCTCCGTTCGGCCTCGCGGGGTAGCCCGCCGCACAGCAGCGGCGCGAACACGGCCAGGGTCTCGGTGTTGACCCAGGAGCCCTGCCGCAGGTCGTAGTCGCGCGCGGCGCCCGAGCGCGGATCGGTCGTCGCGATCACGCCCGCGCGGAAGTAGGCGGCCCATTCGTAGAGTTCGCGCACATCGGCGCGCGGCAGCCGGTAATCCTCACCGATCGCGGCGAGAACCTCGCAGGCCAGGGCGTAGATCGCGGTGACGAATACGTCCTCCACGGCGAAACTCAGCGACGACGCCTCTTGAAAATCGTCGTATCCACATCGGCGCATCTGCTCGACCAGCCACAGATAGCGGTCGTACTCCCGATCGGTGGGCCGCTGGGCGGGATCCACCAGCGTGTTGTCCGCGCGCTCGTAGGGCGGCAGATCGCCCGGGACGACGTTCTCGTAGGCGCGATCCCAGCGCGGCGAATTGTCCATCCCGGATTCCCAGCCGTGATAGATGGTGATGCGCCCGTTCTGCTTGGGGTCGCGCGAATGCGCCAGCCAGCGGTGCCAGCGCATCAGATCCGGCCAGCGTCGATTCAGGAATTCCTCTGCGACCGCACGGGTGCTGCGCCCGTGGCGGCGCGAATGATCGAGGATGCGCTGCACCGCGATGGCGTGTACGGGCGGCTGGGTGATACCGGAGGTGTCCGGCCCGTCGGGGGCGTTGGCGGCGAGTTTCTTGCACTCCCAGCGCGCCGGACCCGGGAAATAGCCATCCACACCGTTGGCGAACACGATGTGCGGGATCATGCCGTTCTTCCACTGCGCCGAGAGCAGGGTGTCGAGTTCGACCACGGCTCGCTCCACGCTCAGCGGGGCGAGTCCGACCGCGACGAATGCGGCGTCCCAGCTCCACATGTGTGGATACAGTCGAGGTGCGGCGCTGGTCATCGTCCCCAGATCGTTACCACGTAGCAGGTACGCGGCACGGGCTGCCAGCTGTGTGGGGGTGAAACCAGGCCCGTTCATCCCCCCATTCTGCGACGACACCTTCAGATATGCGCGTTGCGCGTCTCGGCCGGGCTGCGGCCGGTTCATCAGCGGCTCGTGGTCGGCGATGCTCACCGGAGTCCTTCGGTTCATGAGTTGCGGTGGTGAATGATTACCGTAGGCGCATGACCGCGCATGCTGCCGAGACGACCAGGCCGACCGCTCTGATCACCGGCGCGAGCCGGGGCCTGGGTGCGGCGATCGCCCGCGAACTCGCCCCCGCGCACCGCCTGCTGCTCGGCGCGCGCACGGCCGAGGCGCTCTCGGGGATCACGGCGGAACTGCCCGGTAACACCCCGTGGCCCGTCGACTTGACCGACTACGAAGCCGTCGCCGGGGCCTGCGCCCCGATCGATCGCCTCGACGTGCTGGTCCACAACGCCGGTGTGGCCGATCTCGGCACCATTGCCGAATCATCGGTCCAGCAGTGGCGAAACACCCTGGAAGCCAACCTGATCGCCGTCTCCGAGCTGACCAGGCTGCTGCTGCCCGCACTGCGCGCCGCCAGGGGCCACGTGGTCCTGATCAACTCGGGCGCGGGCCTGCGCGCCAATCCCGGCTGGGGCGTCTACGCGGCGAGCAAATTCGCCCTCCGCGCATTCGGTGACGCCCTACGTCTCGAGGAGCCCGAACTGCGCGTCACCTCCATACACCCCGGCCGCATCGACACCGATATGCAGCGCGCCATCGTCGCGGACGAGGGCCGCGACTACCGCCCCGAGGAATTCCTCACCGCCGCTACCGTCGCCCGAGCGGTACGCACCACGATCGAAACACCGCGCGACGCCCACCCCACCGAGATCGTCCTGCGCCCGATCGCCCGAACCTAGTCGCCGCTCACTCGGGCAGGCTCGAGCCCAAGCGCGGCAAATGATTTCGCGGGCACCCGGGTAACCAGCCGAATACGCGGGTATCCCGGCCGTCGGCCGGGCAGGGAAGGTGCCCGGCGCCCGGCAACCCACTGAACTCGCGGAGCGGCCCGGTCGTTTCGGGAGGAGGCGGGTGCGGGTAGATTCTCAGCGTCAGTGATCTCCGGCACGAAATGGTTCTGCGAATATGAATTCGACGATGAACCGTAGGCAGTGGTTGACGCTGCTCGCGGCTGGGACAGCCGCCGCATTGTCCGGATGCGATTCGACGCACGGTGTCGGGATTTCCGGCGCCGCGCCGAATCATCTGGCGAACGCGATCGCGTCGGCTCCGCCCTCGACGCCCGCACCGCCGCCGGCGCGGGCCGCGATTCCGCTGCTCCCGGCCCCGCCCGGTGGCCCGAAGACGCGCCTGTCGCGGCGAACCATCACCGCGCTTCCCGGCACGGGCAACAATCTCGCGCTCACCGTCGACGACGGCGCCGATGCCGATGTCGTCGGCGCGTACATCAAATTCGCCCAGGACACCGGCGCGCGCTTCACCTTCTTCGTCACCGCTTCCTACAGTTCCTGGACCGTGCACCGCGACGCGTTACGGCCGCTGGTCGAATCCGGGCAGATCCAGCTCGGCAACCACACCTGGAACCATCCGGCACTGACCAAGCTGTCCGCCGCGGGCGTCGCCGATCAGCTCGAACGCACGAAAACATTCCTGCGCAACACATTCGGCGTCGACGGCACGCCCTTCTACCGTCCGCCGTACGGCTTCCACAACGCTGCCGTGGACCGTGTCGCCGCCGAGCACGGCTACACTGTGCCCACCCTCTGGTACGGCTCGCTGAGCGATTCCTCGATCGTCACCGAGCAGTACCTGATCGAGATGGCCCACAAGTACTTCAACTCACAGGCGATAGTCATCGGCCATGCCAATCACCCTGCCGTGACGCACTGCTACAACCAGTTGGTGGACGTCATCAAACAGCGCAATCTGTCCATGGTCACCTTGAACGACGTCACGCTGCCGCCTGTCTGAGCGGTATGGGATTACCGCGCACACAACACCATTCGAAATATTGCGCTATTACGCTGCGTCGGTATCGGGACGAATATTGCTATCGTCTCGAATATTTCATTCATATGAAGTAAAGCCCAGGTAGATGGCTTATCGAATAGGATTACAGGCCATCGAGATAACTGGACGGTTGACAAACTCGCGGCCGACGAGAGATTTACCGCTACTGACCAGCGATTGGTAACAGCAGAGTTGGTAGGGCGATTAACCAGTATCGAAGGGAATCGCCAGAAGGGCGCCCCGTTATTTCGATTGGAGTCGTCGTCATGGACCTCGGCACAGCATTCAATGTGTTCCTCAGCCTCTTCGGTGTCCACCTCGGCACCGGAGGCGGCCTGAACCTCGGCACCGGATCGAGCTGAGGACCTACCGGAAACGGCGTGGGCGAGGCGGACGGCGCCTCGCCCACGGCTCACATCGTGAGCGAGGCCGGATTATCCGCAGCTCGAAGGTTCCGGAATCGGCTGTCAGGCAACGACGTTGACCAGGCGTCCCGGGACGACGATGACCTTGCGAGGCGTCTTGCCGTTCAGGAACTCCAGCAGCTTCTCATCGGCGAGCGCCACGATCTCGATCGCTTTCGCGTCGGCGTCGGCGGGGACGCTGACGCGGCTGCGGACCTTCCCGTTGACCTGGATGGGGTATTCGACCGAATCCTCCACCAGCAGTGCGGGATCGGCGAGGGGGAAGGGGCCGTGGGCCAGGGCTACGGTGTGGCCCAGGCGCTCCCAGAGTTCCTCCGCGATGTGTGGAGCCATCGGGGCCAGCATCAGGACCAGGGGTTCGACCACCGAACGCGGAGAGCCTTCGGGGTAGTTCTTGGTCAGGAAGTTGGTCAGCTCGATCAGCTTCGCGCCGGCGGTGTTGTCGCGCAGGTTGGCGTAGTCGTCGTCGGCTCCGGCAATCGTCTTGTGCAGCAAGCGAAGTGCCTCGGGTGACGGCTCGGCGTCGGTGACCCGCAGTGCGCCGGATTCCTCGTCCACCACCAGCCGCCAGACGCGCTGCAGGAAGCGGTGCGCACCGACGACGTCCTTGGTCGCCCAGGGGCGCGAGGTGTCCAGCGGGCCCATCGACATCTCATAGAACCGGAAGGTGTCCGCGCCGTACAGATCGCACATCTCGTCGGGGGAGATGGCGTTCTTCAGCGATTTGCCGATCTTGCCGTACTCCTGGAAGACCTGCTCCTCGACACCGGAGGCTGTATCCGATGAAGCCTCCTTCGTCGGCGGGGTCCAGAAGAACTTTCCGTCCCGCTCGACGATCTCCGCCGCCGGGACGTACGCCCCGCGCGCATCGGTGTAGGCGAAGGCCTGGATGTAGCCCTGGTTGAACAGGCGGCGATACGGTTCGGCGCCGGTCACATCACCCAGATCGAACAGCACCTTCTGCCAGAACCGCGCGTACAGCAGATGCAGCACCGCGTGTTCCACCCCGCCGACGTACAGGTCGACACCGCCCGGATCCTGGTCACCGTGCTCGATGGGACGCGGTCCCAGCCAGTACTTCTCGTTCTCCGGAGCGCAGAAGGTCTCGGCGTTGGTCGGGTCGGCGTAGCGCAGCTGATACCAGGAACTGCCCGCCCAGTTGGGCATGACGTTGGTGTCGCGGCGGTACTTCTTCGGGCCGTCACCCAGATCCAGTTCCACGTGCACCCAGTCGGTGGCCTTGGCCAGCGGCGGCGACGGTTCGGAATCGGCGTCGTCGGGATCGAAGGTTACCGGCGCGAAATCCTCGATCTCCGGAAGCGTCACCGGCAGCATGGATTCCGGCAGCGCGTGCGGTGCGCCGTCCTCGTCGTACACGATCGGGAACGGCTCGCCCCAGTAGCGCTGCCGGGCGAACAGCCAGTCCCGCAGCTTGTATTGAACCGTGCCGCGGCCGTGCCCGTCGGCCTCCAGCTGTTCGATGACGCGCGCCTTGGCGGCCTCGATCTCCAGTCCGTCCAGGTAGCCGGAGTTCACCAGCGTGCCCTCACCGGAGTGCACGCCCTGCGAGACATCCCCGCCCGCAACGACTTCCAGAATCGGCAGACCGAAAGCGGTGGCGAATTCCCAGTCCCGTGCGTCGTGACCGGGCACGGCCATGATCGCGCCGGTGCCGTAACCGCTGAGCACGTAGTCGGCGATGAAGATCGGCACCTGTGCGCCGTTCACCGGATTGGTGGCGTACGTGCCCAGGAAGACGCCGGTCTTGTCCTTGTTCTCCTGACGTTCCAGATCCGATTTCGCCGCGATCGACTTGCGGTATGCCGCAACGGCTTCGGCCGGATTCGCGGTCTCGCCGAACTGCCAGCGCGGATCGGTTCCGGCCGGCCAGAGGTCGGCGGTCAGCGTATCGACCAGCTCGTGTTCCGGCGCCAGCACGACATAGGTCGCACCGAACAGCGTGTCGGGCCGGGTGGTGAATACCTCGATCGTCTCCGAACCCGCGCCGAACCGCACCTGCGCCCCGCGCGAACGGCCGATCCAGTTGCGCTGCATGGCCTTGACGTTCTCGGGCCAGTCCAGGCGGTCCAGGTCGTCCACCAGACGATCGGAGTAGGCGGTGATGCGCATCATCCACTGCCACAGCCGTTTACGGAACACCGGGAAGTTGCCGCGCTCGGAACGCCCCTCCGCGGTGACCTCCTCGTTGGACAGCACGGTGCCCAGACCCGGACACCAGTTGACCATCGAATCGGACTGGTACACCAGACGATACGAATCCACCACGGCATTGCGCTCGGCCGGGGACAGTTCGGCCCACACCGTGCCGTCTCCGGGAGTTCTCGCGCCGCTGTCGAATTCGGCGATCAGCTCGTCGATCGGGCGCGCCTTGCCCAGATCCGTGTCGTACCAGGCGTTGTAGATGCGCAGGAAGATCCACTGCGTCCACTTGTAGAACTCCGGATCGGTGGTGGCGAACGAACGCCGCCGGTCGTGCCCCAGGCCCAGCCGGTCCAGCTGACGCTGCATGGTCGCGATATTCGACTCGGTGGTCACGCGAGGATGGGCGCCGGTCTGCACCGCGTACTGCTCGGCGGGCAGGCCGAACGCGTCGTAACCCAGTGCGTGCAGCACATTGCGGCCGGTCATGCGGTGATAGCGGGCGAACACGTCGGTCGCGATGTAACCGAGGGGATGTCCGACGTGCAGTCCCGCGCCGGACGGGTACGGGAACATGTCCTGGATGAACAGCTTGTCGGCGGGGATCTCGCCGCGCAGCGGGCCGACCGGATTCGGCGCGTGGAACGTCCCGCGCTCCTCCCACGCCTGCTGCCATTTGCGTTCGATACGTCCGGCGAGGTCGGCGTTGTAGCGGTGTGCGGGCACCTCGCCGCTGCCGTTCGCGGCGGCGCCGGTCGGTTCGGTTGCGCGAGTGTCCTGCACGATCCTGCCTCTACTTATCGAGCTCCCCGGAATGAACGTTGCTCATCAGGGTAGAGGGTGTGCACGTCAGCGCCCAAAAAGGCCCTCGGATCGAGCCGATGCCACGCAGTCGCCCGATGCATGGTGTGGGTCACAACCAGCGGGGTCGTGCTGGGTGGCGGGCTGGTGCGCGAGTACCGTGACCGAGGTGATCGTGGTGGCGTTGATCCTGTTCGTGCTGGCTGCGGTGGCTGTCGTCACAGGGGTGCTCGGGCTGACCGGCTCACTGCCGCCCAACCGATACTTCGGCGTGCACACCGAAGAGGCCGTGCGCAGCGAGGAGGCGTACCGGCTCGCCAACAAGGTCGCCGCGCCCACGTCGATCGGTGCGGGACTGCTGCTGATCGCGGGTGGCGTCGTCGCACTGGTGGCGGGTCCGATCGCCGGAATCATCGCCGCCGTCCTCGCCGCGGTCATCGCGCTGTTCACCCTCGGCGCCGGTGTGAACGCCGCCGGACAGGCCATCGCCCGGCTGGCCCCCGCCCCGGAGGTCGGCAGCTGCGGCAACGCCTGCGGCGCCTGCTCACTGCGCGACGCCTGCCAGCCCGCGAACTGAGCGCGGCTCGATGGCATCCCGCTCGTTGACGGTCGGCTTCGACCTGGACATGACGTTGATCGATTCCCGGCCCGGGATCGGCGCCTGCTATCGGGCGCTGTCGGAGCGCACGGGTGTGGTGATCGACTGCGATCTGGTCGTCACCCGGCTGGGGCCGCCGCTCGAGGAGGAGATCGCGAACTGGTTTCCGGCCGAGGACGTCGCGGCGGTCGCCGAACTGTACCGCTCGATGTATCCCGAACACGCCATCGCCGGGACGGTGATGATGCCGGGTGCGCGCCGGGCGGTCGAGGCCGTGCAGGCCGCGGGCGGGCGCGCGGTCGTGGTCACCGCGAAGTACGAGCCGAACGCGAAACTGCACCTGAAGCATCTGGGTATACCAGCCGACGCGGTCGTCGGGAATCTGTGGGCCGAACGCAAGGCCGAGGCGTTGCGCGAACACGGGGCCGATATCTACGTCGGCGATCACATCGGCGACGTTCGGGGCGCGCGAACCGCGGACGCGCTGTCGGTCGCGGTGGCCACCGGCCCGTGCAGCGCCGCGGAACTGTCCGAAGCCGGCGCGGATGTGGTCCTGCGCGATCTCACCGAATTCGACGGCTGGCTCACCGCACACCTGGGACGCGCCTGAACCCCCGGGCGCCGGAATCGCGCCCGGGGGTTCGCGGCGAACGGGGTCAGCTGGTCTTGCGCCGGAACAGCGACCGCGACCAGATGTAGCCGACCACGGTGAAGCCGATGCACCAGGCGAGGGCGATGATGCCGTTGTTCCCGATCGGTGTGCCCATCAGCAGGCCGCGAATGGTTTCGGTCAGCGGGGTGAAGGGCTGATACTCCGCGAACTGCCGCACTCCGGTGGGCATGGTGCCGGTCGGCACCAGACCGCTGCCCAGGAACGGCAGGAACAGGATCGGCGTCGGGGTGTTGCTCGCACTCTCCGGATTCGCCGCGGCCAGCCCGAAACCCACACCGAGCCAGGACAATCCGAAGATCGTCAGCGCGATCAGGCCGAAGGCGAGCAGCCATTCCAGCACGGTGGCGTTCGAGCGGAAGCCTATGGCCACACCCACGGCCACCATCAGCCCCACTCCCAGCAGGCCCTGGATCAGGGTGCCGACGACCTGTCCGGTCAGGATCGAGGAATGATCGATCGGCATCGTCCGGAACCGCGCGACGATGCCCTTGGTCATATCCGAGGCCACCGAAACCGCGATGCCCGCAACGAGATAGGCCGGAATCATCAGCATCATGCCCGGCACGATGTAGTCGATGTACTTCGCGCCGCCGGTGGCCTTGCCCAGCGCGCCGCCGAAGACGTAGTTGAACAGCAGCAGCAGGATCACCGGCATGAGGATCACGCCGACCGTCATGCCCGGATATCGCTTGGCGTGCACCAGGTTCCGGCGCAGCATGGTGGTCGAATCGGCCAGTGGGTAGGTCAGGGTGCTCATCGCGCGGTTTCCTTTTCGGGAGCGGGTTGTCCGGTGAGAGAGAGGAATACGTCGTCCAGGTCGGCGGTGTGCACGGCCAGGCCCTCGGGTTCGACATGGGCGTCGTCGAGCCGATCCAGCACGGAGCGAAGGGATTTCACCGATCCGTCGCTGGGCACCGCGAGGGTCAGCTCATCGGCCACGCCGCCCAGCAGTTCGGCGGCCACGCCGAGTTCGGATCGGTCGGCGAAGCTCAGCCGGATGTGCCCGCCCGGCACCAGCCGTTTGAGCTGGTCCGGGGTGCCCTCGGCGACGATGCGGCCGTGGTCCAATACCGCGATCCGATGTGCGAGATCGTCTGCCTCATCCAGATACTGGGTGGTCAGGAAGATCGTGACGCCGCCCGCGACGAGTTCGCGGATGATGTCCCACATCGCGCGGCGGCTGCGCGGATCCAGGCCGGTGGTCGGCTCGTCCAGGAAGATGATGCGCGGCTGCCCCACCAGGGTCATGGCCAGGTCCAGGCGGCGGGTCATGCCGCCGGAGTAGCCGGCCGCGGTCTTGTCGGCCGAGTCCGCCAGATCGAACCGCTCGAGCAGTCGCTGTGCGATGCGCCGGTTCTCGGTGCGCGGCAGATGGAACAGGTCGCCCATCATCAGCAGGTTCTCCCGCCCGGTGAGCAGTTCGTCCACCGCGGAGAACTGCCCGGTGACGCCGATGGTCGAGCGCACCCGGCCCGGATCGGCGGCGACGTCGTGTCCACCGACCCGCGCCTCGCCACCGTCGGCGCGGATCAGGGTGGACAGGATCTGCACGGTGGTGGTCTTGCCCGCGCCGTTGGGGCCGAGCAGGGAGAAGATCGTGCCCTGGGGGACGTTCAGGTCGATACCGTCGAGCACGATCTGCTCACCATAGGATTTCCGCAGGCCGGAGACCGAAATGGCCGGTGTGCGAGCGTTGTCGCTCATGATTTTCCTCTCATCTACTAATAGGCATGAATGCATGCGTTGACCGAGCCGTGTCCGCTGTGTTGTGCGGACAAGGGAGTTCTGGTGTGCAGTTGTGCGGGGCGGGATCAGCGCCCCGGGAGGGTCAGATGTCGAGATCCTCGATGTGCGGGCGGTCGGCGACACCGGCCACGCGGTCATAGATCGAGTCGGGGATCTTTCCCTTCAGTTCCTCGACCGAGTCGAAGATGTCCATCGCGAAATCGCCCCAGTCCGGATCGTTGACGCCGAGCATGCGCCGCCAATTCGTCAGATCCTTGATCCAGTTGGTCTCGGTGGGGTACTCCGACCACTTGGAGCTCTGGGTGTACAGGACGAATTTGCCCTTGCGGCTGCGGTAGATTCGGATGCGCTCGAAGGCGTCGTCGGTGTATTCGTGCGCCTCGGTGAGCAGTGAGCCGGAGAATCGCACCTGGCGAACGCCGTTGTGGCCGACGCGCAGCACGATTTCCTCGAAGCCCGCCTGACGCCCCTCTTCGAGTTCGATGAACCGGCGCAACGCCGTTACGATCGCGCCCGACAGATTGCCGCCGACCAGCTCTTGTGCGCGCTGGAACAGGGGAAGGTCGTCGTCGGAGACGTATACGGTCTTGTTGGGCATGACTCCACTATACGTAGACGTATACATACACACAAGCTCCTCTCCGAAACCGACTTCGAAACGCGGATGAACCACTCGCGCTTCTGTTTCGTAGTTCGGGTGAGCGCGGTCGATCCGGCCCGCTCGGCGCACGGCAGGAAGGAGCGCCGATGTCTGCGACAGCGGTGGGGTATCTGGTGCGGGCCGTCGAGGCGTTGGGCGTGCGACACATCTTCGGTGTCGACGGGGCCAATATCGAGGATCTCTACGACGCGATCTTCGAGTCCTCGGGGGAGGTCACCGGGGTGGTGGCCAAACACGAGTTCTCCGCCGCGACCATGGCCGACGGCTACGCCCGGGTCACCGCGGGGATCGGGGTCGTCGCGGCCACCTCAGGCGGCGGGGCGATGAACCTCGTTGCGGGGCTTGCGGAATCGTTCGCCTCGCGGGTTCCCGTGCTGGCGCTGGTGGGGCAGCCGCCGACCGATCAGGAAGGCGCCGGGGCATTCCAGGATTCCAGCGGGAAGGCCGGAACCATCGATGCCGCGTTGCTCTTCGATCAGGTGTCGCGGTACTGCGGCCGGGTGGAGTCGGCGCGGACGTTACCAGCGCATCTGGCTCGCGCGGTCGAGGCCGCCCGAGGCGGCGGACCTGCGGTGTTGTTGCTGCCCAAGGATGTTCAGCGCGCCTCGATGGAGGCCGTTCCGCCGTTCCGGCCGCAGCCGCGTGTGCGGGTTCGGGACGAGATCGTGCTGGAGCGGGTGCGTGCGGCGCTGCGGACCGCGCGGGATACGGGCAAGATCACCGTGATCGCGGGGGATCAGGTCGCTCGTGACGACGCGCGTGCCCAGTTGCGTCGACTGGTCGCCGCGCTGGATGCCGCCGTCGGCGTGGCGCCCGACGCCAAGGATGTGTACGCCTGGGACGAACCCGGATTCTGCGGGGTGGCCGGGACCATGGGGCATCCGGAACTGCTGGACGCGGTGCGCGGTAGTGCGCTGTGCCTGCTGGTCGGCACCCGGATGCCGGTAACCGCGCGGGCCGGGCTGGACGAGGCGTTGTCCGGGACCGTGGTGGTCGGGGTGGGCGCGCAGCGGCCGTATCTGGACGTCATCCATGCCGCCAGTACGGATCTGAGCGTCGAACTCGCCGAGTTGGCGGCGGAGTTCGAGAGTTCCGGGTCGTCGGCGGAGGTATCGCGGGCCGCTCGCCCCGAATCGTCGCTCACCGTGCTGCCGGTGCCCGAGGCAACCGGTCCCGGACTGCGTTATCGCGAGATGGTCGAAACCATCGGCGCCGTCATCGAATCCGGGACCGACGTATTCGCCGATGCCGGCAATACCGGTGCCGCGGTGGTGCATCATCTGCGAGTGCCGCGCGACGGGCGGTTCGTGGTCGCGCTGGGCATGGGCGGGATGGGGTACGCGTTCGGGGCGGCGATCGGCTGCGCCTTCGCCCGCGCCCGGCGCACGCTGGTTATCGCGGGCGACGGCGCATTCTTCATGCACGGCATGGAGGTTCACACCGCGATCCAATATCGGCTGCCGGTGACGTTCGTCGTGTTCAACAACAACGCGCACGCCATGTGCGTCACACGCGAGCAGTTGTATTACGGAGACCGCTACAGCTTCAACAGATTCCAGCCGTCCGATCCGGGCGCAGGAGTGGCGGCGATGTTCCCCGGGCTGCCCGCGTATTCGCCGCGCAGCACAGCGGAACTGGCCGATGCGCTCCGAACCTGCGTCGAAACCCCTGGGCCGTCCTTTATTTCGATCGACTGTGATCCCGACGAGATTCCCCCGTTCAGTCCGTTCCTGTCCGTACCGAGGAGGCATTCGTGACCACCAGCGCCCTGCCCGCACTCAGCGATATCCCGGATCGCGAGATCCCGGGGTTACTCCGCATCGAGAATTCCGATCGCGAGGCGACCACACCGATCATCATGGACATGCTCCGGTCGGTCTATCCGCACGACCAGATCTTCGGGCAGTTCTGCCCGGTGCAGTCCTATATCGACGCACCGCCGCGTGCGGTGTTCGAGTATCTGGCCGACACCCGCTGCCTGGAGGAATGGACCTACAGCCTGCGCGGATTCACCGAGACCGAGGAACCCGGACTGTGGCTGGCCAACGATCGGCTGGGCCCGGAGACGCAGATCTACACTCGCACCGTCGCGCAGCCCGAGGCGATGACGGTCGACTACCACTGCGCCTGGGATCAGGGCAGGCATCTGTGGATGATCTATCTGATGCGCGTGGTGGATGCGCAGGTGGTATTCGACAAGCCGGGTTCGGTCGTGCTGTGGGTGAATTGCCATCACCCGTTCTACGACGAGAATCCCTATCCCGAGGCCGCGCCGCCGAAACGTCCGGTGTGGGTGGGGGATTTCTGGGAGATGTTCTCCGCCGGACACCAGCTCGAACTCGACAATCTCAAGGCGATCTGTGAATACCGTGCCGCGCACGGCCTTCCGATCAAACCCGACTGGATGAAATGAGACCTGCGATGGAATCGACCGATCCCGGCCTCGCGCCGGTCAGCCTGATCGATGTGGCGAGTTATCTGCCAGGTGAACCGGTGGGCACCGAGTACTTCACGCCCTACATGCGTTCGGCGCGGATGGCGAAGAACGTCATGTTCCGTTCCCCGGCGACCCGGCATCACGTCGATCGCGAGGAGACCGCGATGGACATGGTCGCCAAGGCCGTCGAACCGCTCGTGGAACGTTATGGGGCGCAGGCGATCTCCGATGTGGACGTGCTGCTGACGCATACGCAGCTGCCGTACAACCCGATCGTCGGCTGCGGTCCGGAGGTCGCGCGCCGGCTCGGTATGCGGCCCTCGACGGTGCTGGACATCCAGAACAGCGGCTGCGCGGCCTTCGTGTACATGATGCAGCTGGCGCGCATGATCCTGCGCACCACCGATGCTCGTTCCGCGCTCATCGCCACCATCCAGAATTCGGCCGGGGCGGTGTTCACCCAGCCCGATATCCGAAAACTCGCCCAAGCGCCGGTGCCCGGTGACGGGTGCGGCGTCGGGTTGCTGGTCCGGAGCGACGAAGCCCCGATTCTGGACATCGAGACGCGGACGTATCCGGAATTCGCCGGGGATATGGATTTCAACACCGGCTCCGAGCGCAAATGGTGGGAGCCCGGCGAGGGCCAGCCGTGCGTCAGCTTCAGCGAATCCAAGATCACCAAGGTGTTCGCCCGTGGTAACCGCCTCGTTCCCGAGGTCGCGCTCGCGGTCTGCGACCGCATCGGCGTGAAAGGCCGCGATATCGACACCTTCGTCACCAACCAGCCCAACCGCCTGTTCCTGCGCAACTGGCACGACGCCCTCGAGCTCCCCGCCGAACGTCACCCCGACACCTTCGACCGTTGCGGAAACCTTTTCGCCGCGGGCATTCCCGTAACTCTCGATATCGAGAACCAGGCCGGGCGGCTGCGCAACGGGTCGGTCGTGCTGATGTCGGCCTTCGCGCACGCCGGTGATTTCGCCGGAGCCGCGGCGGTGCGCTGGGGAGCGGCGCGATGAGTACTCCGAACCCTGGGGATGAGACGCGACGGTTCGTGGTCCGAAGTGGCGGCGGCTCGGAGTGGTCGCTGCGCCGCAGGGCCCGGGCCGTGATCGGGCCGCACGGTGCGGGTGCGCACGGGCGGGGTACCGGTGCGGGGCGATTCGACCTGACGTTGAGCGAGAATCCTTTTCCGCCTTTGCCTTCGGTGATGGAGGCATTGAATTCCGCTGCGGCGCGGGCGAATCGGTATCCGGAGTTCCTGCCGGAGCGGTTGCCTCGGCTGATCGCGGATCGGGTGGGGATGGATGCCGACGAGGTCGTGGTCGGGGCGGGGGCTACCGGGGTGGCGTTGCAGATCATGCAGACCCTGGCCGGTCCGGGGCGGGCGATGGTGTTCGCCTCGCCGACCTTCGACGGATATCCGGTGATGGCGGCCATGGCGGAGTTGGAAACCGTTGCGGTGCCGCTGGATTCGTCGGGCCGGCAGGATCTGTGGGAGATGGCGCGGGCGATCGGTGAGGACACCGCCCTGGTGGCCGTGTGCCGTCCGCACAATCCGACCGGGACCGTGGTGCCCGCGAGTGAGCTGAAGGCATTCCTTTTCGGTGTGCCCCGGCATATTCCGGTGATCCTGGACGAGGCGTACGCGGAATTCCTGAGCGTCGAGGAGATGCTGGATCCGCGCGCGCTGATCGCGCGATACCCGAATCTGCTGATACTGCGTACGTTCTCGAAGGCATACGGTCTGGCCGGACTGCGGATCGGTTATGCGCTCGGCAATCGTGACCTGGTCCGCCGGGTGCGCCGGCTGCAGGTGCCGTTCGGGACGCCGGAGACGGCGACCGCGGCGGTGGCGGCGTCCTATGCCGCGACGACGGAGTTGAACGAGCGGGTGCTGCGCATCACCGTCCAACGCGAGATATTGCGAACATCTCTGCGGCGCAGTGGTATTCGTGTTCCGCGCAGTCGAGGTAACTTCCTTTATCTGCCCGGACCGGGAATGGTCGAGACGCTGACTCGCGCGGGGATCGCGGTCAAGGGGTACGCCGACGGCAGCGCCCGCGTCGCCGTCGGTGATCCGGCCGCGGATCGCGCGGTGGAGCGAGCCCTGTGCGGGCCGCCGCTGGTGCGGGTCGAGCGTGCGACGGCCGAGGAATCCGGCGTGTACTCGCTGACCGCTCCCGCCGACCCGGAACGGACCCGGAGCTCCGTGAGCCGGTTCAGAGCGAACTGGTGAGCATGACCTGATTGGTCCTCGCGTCGCGGATCTGCACCGAACGGATCTGATCCGGGGGCACGGCGGTGGTTCCGTCGGGGGTGAGGGTCTGGCCCGGATGAGCCGTCCACTGCGCGACCATCGCCTCGGTTCCGTCGGTGTGGATCACCCACAGCGCGCCATTCCAGCTATAATCGGTCACCGAAGGTGAATAGCTGCACGACATTTCGATCCGCGTCCCGCCGGGGACCTCGACGAGTTTGTAACTCGCGGTGATCGGCGAGGGCCGTACCGGCGCCAGTTGGCGTTCGGCGACCACCTGCTCGGTCGCCGGCGTCTGGGTGTGACGATCGAGCGCGGTGGTGATCGGGATGGTGATCGCCACCGCCGCGGCGGCCGCCGCCACGGCCGCGCCGATCGTGAGCCAGCGTTCCCGGCCGCGGCGTCGAGGTTCGAGGGGCGATTCCGCGGATCGTCGATCCGGTTGTACCACAGTGAGTTCCGGTCCGGGCGGCGTATCGATCAGGGCCAGAGCCACTTCGGGATCGACCTGGCCGAGAAGTCCCGGCAGGCCCGTCAATTCGGCCACGGCCTCGCGGCACGACGCACACTCCTCCAGATGTGCCTCGTAGCGTAGGCGTTCGGCGCGGCTGAGGGATCCCAGGACGTACGGCGCATCCCACATCACATAGTCGTCGCCCCCGTCCGGGACCACCGCTTCGCCCTCCCCGATTCGGGGGGCATCCGTCACTTCGTCACCCCCATCTCCTGTAATGCCGAACGCAACGCGCGCATCCCGTAGTGCATACGGGATTTCACGGTGCCCTCGGGAATGGACAATTCCATCGCGATCTGCTGAGTCGACAGGCCACGGTAGTACGCGCGGACGATCACCTCGCGGTGGTCCGTGCTCAACCGGGCCAGTGCGTCGGTGATCAACCAGCTGTCCAGCGCTCGGTCCGCCTGATCCGGACTGGCCTGCTCGGGCGGATTGTCCGTGCGGAACTCGTGCCGGTGCCGTGCGCTGCGGTACTCGTCCACCGCCATATTGCGGGCGACGGTGAACAACCAGGCCCGCGCCGAGGCGGTGGACTGGTCGAGCACGTTCGGGCGCTGCCAGGCCCGCAACAGTGTTTCCTGGACGATGTCCTCGGCCCGGCCGGAATCGCCGACCAGGCTGTAGGTGTACCGCCACAGGGTCTGCGCATGCTGGTCGTACAGTGCCCGCAGCAGCTTCGCCTGAGCCTCGGACGCTCCGTCCGGTATCGGCGGCACAACCCCTCGGAAGGGTTGGGTTCCTGCGCCTCCACTGGCTGCCCGCGGTGATGTCGCCATCGGCTCACCGGTTCAGGCGCCGCTGTGGGGGCGCGGATATCGTGGCCACACTAGCTATATACGCAGTCAATTGCGTTCTAGTTCGATCGGATGCGTCGCTAATAGCGATAAGGGTAGCGGCTGGCGGCGTAGCACCTGCGCCCAGAGGTCACCGGGCTGTGCGATCGGATCCGAGGGCAGCGCCGAGAGCACGATCCAATCGCCGCGCTCGAGTTCGCCCTCCAGCTGTCCGAAGGTCCACCCGGCGTATCCGGCGAAAATGCGGATGCCCTCGACCAGCGGCGCGATCATGTCCGGGTCCGAATCCAGATCCAGCAGCGCCACCCGGCCGTCCACCCGGCGCAGGCCATCGATGCGATCGATGGCGGTTCCCACCTTCACGGTGGTCAGACAGAGTGCGGCATCGCGTTTGACCGGTCCGCCGACATACAGTGTGCGCGGCGAGGCGGCCAGCTCCGCCCAGCGCGGCAGCACCTCCTGCACGGCGGTATCGCTCGGGCGATTGAGCACGACGCCGAGACTGCCAGCGTCGTTGTGCTCCACGATGTACACGACGGTCCGCCGGAACGACGGCTCGACCAGGTCGGTCGCCGAAACCAGCAGCGTCCCGGGCCGCACCGCCTGATCCTCGTGCCGGAATTCCCGTCGAGAGCGGTCGCCGTGTTCCTCTGCGCGTGCCACCCAGCCATCATCGCACCGCTTCACCCCTGGCGCTGTATTAATCGCCTCCGCTTCGCTGCGGCGGGGCAGCATCTTCGGCCTCCGCTTCGCTCCTGGCGCTCCGGCCGGTCCGGTCCGGGGGCGGGCCCCGGCCTTGGAGTTGCTCGGAGTGGGCGGAACTCGGGTGATCGGTGATGTTCATCTCTGGTCGGCGTCGTCGGAACAGGCATGGGACCCGAGCGACTCGCTTCGCCGTCGGCCGGGTTGCCGTGTCGTGGACGCTTCGGTATTTCACTCACCGGACGTGGCGGCAGGGGTAAGGCTGGTGCTGGTCGGTTCGCAGTGGAGAATCGGATCTCTCCGGGCCCGGCCCCGGTTGAGTGAAACGGAGGCGTGAAGGTATGGAACGGCCCGAGGTCGTGCTCGAGAACAGCGATGTGGTGTACGACTTCTATCGGGAGCACCAGCAGAATCGGTTGCAGGCGTGGGGGGCGTACGCGGTGCTCGCGCGGCGGTACCGGCCGCGGGTGGGGTATGCGGTAGGGGCTCGGGAAGTGTTGCGGCGGTTGATCTCCGAGCGGCGGCCGTTGTTGATCGTGATCAACCACCTGTCGCAGCAGGACCCGTACACAGTGGCCGCGGCGGCCTGGCGCAGCGGGTTGCGACCGGTGATCGGGCGGACGCGGGTGCTGGCGAAGGACGAGCTGTTCGTCGAGGAGCAGCTGCGTCGGCGGATCGACATGATGGGCGGAATTCCGGTCTTTCGCGGGCGGGACCACGGTTTGCGCGCGGTGAACGCGGCCGGGCAGCGGATGATCGACATCTGCGCCCAACGGATCGCGCGCGGTGACGGGATCGCGATATTCCCGGAGGGCACCTGCAACGACGTCGATCCCACGCAGGTGCAGGCCGTCGGCAGCGGCGTCGGGCACATCGCGTTCCGGGCGATGAAACTGGGCGCCCGCCCGGCGCTGGTCAGCCTCGGGCTCAGTTACGGCCCGCGCACCGACTCGGCGGTGGAACCGACCAAGGCCGAGGCGATTTCGGCCAGCTTCCATTTCGGCGTTCCGGTGCCGGAACTACCCGCCCGCCCGGCCGAGGTCGCGCGGCTGGTGCGCACCGAACTTCAGCAGGCCCTGGACGGTGCGGTCGCGGCCTACTGACCCGCGTTCACTGCGGCAGTTCGAAACGCTCTCGCGCCCACGCCGGGACCAGCGCCAGATAGTCCGGCTTCGTCTCCACGACGTGCCGCACCATCGGGCACAGCGGCAGCACCCCGAACCCGTCTTGTCGCGTACTGGCCAACGCGGCGTCCACGAGCGTTCGCGCGTACCCCTCCCCCGAATAGTCGGGGAAGACCTCCGTATGCACGAAGGCCCGCTCCGAGGCGGTGTCCTGATATTCCGCGATACCCGCGAGATTCCCGTCGACGAACAATTCGAACCGATCCTCGACGGAGTTGTCGCGGACTTCCGGGCCGGATGTCATCGCCCGAGCGTAGAACGTCCGGGCGGCAAGTGGCGCGATGTCCGGCCGATGTCGCCGGATCGATTCCTGTCGGCGCGCGTTATGCCCGATTCGGTGCGATCGGAGTAGCCGGAATCGCGGAACGGCGGAATGCCGGAGCCGGATCGACCTCGGCCGACCGGGCGAGCCGGGCGAGCGCCGGGAAAGTCCACTCGGCGAACAGGTCCTGCCCGGCGGCCCGGGATACGACGAAATACGCCCCCGAATATCAACGTGTGCAGAGGAATTCGATCGCCGCCGCATATCCCTGGATCCCCAGTCCGGCGATGACGGCCGCGGCGATGGGGGAGATGTAGGAATGGTGCCGGAATTCCTCGCGCGCATGCACGTTCGAGATGTGCACCTCGACGATCGGCACCTCCGGAATCACCAGCGCGTCACGCAACGCGACCGAGGTGTGCGTGAGTCCGCCCGGATTGATCACGATGGCCGATTCCACGCCGCGCGCGGCGTGAATCCGATCGATCAGCGCGCCCTCGGAATTCGATTGGAACGCGCTGATCTCACGATCGAATCGCGTCGCGGTCCGGCGGCACAGCTCGACCACGTCGTCGAGGGTGTCCGAACCGTAGATCTCGGGCTGACGAGTGCCCAGCATATTCAGATTCGGCCCGTTCAGCACGAGTATCGGAGCTGGCATGCTGCAATTTTGGCCTACGCTTCGCTCCGGCGGGGCCGCGGCCCCCCCGAGGGCCGATTCTTCCCTCCCCCGCTCCGTGAGTCCAGAATCGACCCGGGCCGCGGCCCTTGGGGTCGGCGTTGTCCGGGGTGAGTGGAACTCGGTGTCCTACAGGCCCTTGGGGCCCTCCGCGCGCAGGGTGTCCACCTTGCTCATCGCCTCGCGCAACTCGGCCAGCCATTCCTCGGCGTGCTTACCTGCCAGTTTCACCGTCCAGGCCAGCGCATCCGAACGGGAACGGGCGACACCGGCGTCGACCAGCGTGTCCAGCACCTTGCGTTCGGGCTGGCGCAGCCGCGTCATCACCGGAACGGCCTGGTGGGTGAACAGGATTCGTTCGTCGCCGAGCAGTACGCCCCAGGAGACCGTGCGGCCGAACCGGGCCTGGGCCTCCTGCGCGATCCGCATGCGGACCGGACGAGTCGACTCGCGGAAGCGGGCGACCTGGCCTTCCTGGGTCGCGCGGGGAATCTTCGCGGTGGGCTGATCGCCATCGGCCCCGGGCTCGTCGGCGGGGCCCTCGGGTGCGGTGGGCCGGAGCGTCCCGATCACGACGATCTCGTCGCGGTCGATCTCGATGATCGGCGCGCCACTGAACCATTCAGTTGGCAATCGTCCAGCGAACCAGTCCGGCGCATCGGCGGCATCGGGTAGATCGGCCTGCTGCCAGCCGCCCGGGCGGCCGAATCCTTGTCCGCGTTGTCCATGTCTCATGAGCTTCGAACCTCACTTCTACATCGCCTTCGCTGTAACAGTGATTACAAGATTACGCCGATAAATGGCCGCGGAATTCCGCTGTCGGAGAACGGCCTTTGAGCAGACCAGAGTGTGAACACGGAAGGAATCCGGAGGCGGTGCGTCGGATGTCGATGAACGGGCATTATTGTGGTCGCTGAGCATGGAGAATGCGGACGGTGTCAAGGCGGCCATCGCGAACGAATCTGTCGGGTACGGTTGTTCTCGTTGCTGGAGTGACAAGAGTGAAGAGTGGGCGATATGGATGTGTGGGGATCCCGCCGCATTCGCGTTCGGGGCGCAGCGGCACTCGCAGGGGCGGCTGTCCTGGCGATCACGATGGGGGCGTGCGGGTTCCAGAGCAACCCGACCGATCCGCAGTCCATCGTGAATCGATTCGCCAACCTGCTGGACGACAGGAACGCCGCGGACGCCGCGGACCTCACCTCGTACCCCAGCGGTGCGCAGGCAACGTTGAAGCAACTTTTCGACGGGCTCAATCCCGGCAAACCCGATTACAAGGTCGTGCAGTACATCGGGTTGGACGACACGTCGGCCATGTTCAACCTCCGGGCGGACTGGAACTTCGGGCCCGGTAAGGACTGGAATTTCGACGTGCAGGGCAGCATCCGCAAACTGGCGGTCGGCTGGCGAATCTCCTGGGATCCGACCGTGGTCATCCCCCAGTTGGACAACACCCGCACGGTCAAGCTGGTGCGCACCGACGCCATCCCCTCGCCCAAGGTGAACGACAACGTCGGCGCGCCGTTGATGTCCGAGCAGAACATCAACACCGTCAAGATCGATCCGGCCAAGACGACCGATCCGGTCGCCACCACCAACGCCCTCGCCGACGCCATCTCACCCGTCGCCCCGCTGATCACCGGTGCGGACCTGATGCAGCAGCTACAGGCCGCACAGGGTAAGCCCGTCGTCGCGGTCTCCCTGCGTGACGACGATTTCGCGATCCTGGAACCGCGGATGGCCGCGATTCCGGGCGTGGTCATGGACAAGCAGCCGAAACTCGTGGTCGCCGACCGCCGCGTCTGGTCGCCGCTGACCGATGCGTACACCAAGGTCTGGCAGGCCAACAAGGACGCGCACCGCGGTTGGGGCATCCAGCTGTTCGGGCCCGACGGGGCGAGGATCACCCAGCTCGCCGGACATCAGGGTCCGCCGGGTCCGGACATCGCCGCCACCATGGACCAGAAACTGCAGCGCGCCGCCGAGGACGCGGTGGTCAGCGTCGGCACCGCGGCCTCGATCGTGGCGATCCAGCCCTCCACCGGAGCGGTCGTCGCCGCCGCGCAGAACAACCAGGCCAGCGCCCAAGGGGCACCCGCGTTCACCAGCGCCTACCCGTCCGGCAGCAATATGGACCTGTTCAGGGCCGCCGCGGGAATCATGAAGAACAAGTCCCCGCAGGACGTTTCGGTGCAGGACGCCGCGCAGGCCGCGGCGGATCTGGGCGTCGGCATCGGGTTCAAGGTCCCGGGACTGGACGAGACCAGCGGCCGGCTGCCCATCGCCGGTCGCGGATTCGAGCAGGTCAAAGAGGGTGGTTCGGATCCCATCCTGGCCAGCACGTTCGGGATGGCGATCGCGGCTGCCAGTATCGTGCGCGGCTCGGTGGCGCCGCCGATGATCGAGATCGGCCGTCCCGCCACGACCGACGCCCAGCTGTCGCCGCTGCCCGGACCGGTACTCGACAAATTGCGTGCCATACTGCGTGATTCGGCGGCCAACGGCCCGGATCTGTCGAGCCTGCACAACTTTCAGGGCGTCAACGCGTTCGCCGCGACCGCGGGAACCAGCGGCTGGCTGATCGGCGATATGGGCGATCTGGCGTTCGCCATCCACATCGACGATATCGACAGCGGAAACGCGACCGCGCGAATGGCGGCGCTCATGTTGAAGTCGTTCGCCACGCCCGACAAGTGATGGTCAGCTCAGCGCCTTCCAGACCGCTCGCCAGCCGAGCAGGAACACAGCCAGCACCGACGCGGCCACCAGCACGAAACTGAACGCGATCCCCTGACCGCTGATCACCCGCAGCACCATGCCGATGATCAACGTCGACAGCCACACCGTCACACCCGCGGGCCACAGCACCCGGGCGCCGAATCGTGCCAGTACGTCGTCGAACCGGCCGCGCGCGCCGAGCAGCGGGGCCAGCGCCCAGCCCAGCAGCAGCCCGATCCCGAACGGCCACAGCGTGCGGAACAGTCCGGCGCTGATGATGCCCTCGTGGTGACTGCGTCGGCCGATCACGCAGAACACGATCACCAACACCACGTCCACGATGAACGGCACCAATTTCTTCACGCGGTCAGCGTAATCGCCGCATGCCGCTCACCCGGCCGGCGGTGGCTCCTCGTCGTCGGCGACCGCGGCGGCCCGGTTCTCCCCGCGCGATCGCTGATCGGCCAGCAGGGAACGTTCCTCGAATTCCTTCTCGTACTCGGCATCACCGGCTTGCCGCCCGCGGAACAGGAAGGCGAACACGATCCAGCCGATGATCGCCACCAGAATGAAGCTGACCAGCCGGTACACCCCCGCCGCCGCGACCGCTTGCGCGGTGGGCAGGCCCGCGATGGCGGTAAGCCCGTAGATCAGCATCGCGTCGACGTAGACGATCCCGCCGGGCGCGAACGGGATGCTGCCGACCGCTTTACCCATGCTGAACACGATCATCAGCGCGGCAACCCGCGGCTGCGCGCCCACCGCGTAACAGGCCGCGCCCAGACATGCCACGTCACCGAGCCGGTGCATCAGCGCCCAGACGGTGACCAGCGCACCGTCGCGTCGGCCCAGTTCGACCGATTCGAGCTGATGCAGGATCTCCTCGATCCGATCCATCCCCGCTTCCGGTGGATGATGGCGAATCCGGTTGATCAGATGCAGGATTCGGCGCAGCACCGCCCGCAGCGAGCCCGGATTTCCGGAGGCGTAATTGCCCGCGACCACGATCAGGACCAGCGCGCCGAGTGACAGCACCACCTTCCACGGCCCGACCCGGTCACCGACCAGCGCCGCACCGCCCAACCCGAGCAGCACCATGCCCGCCGCGCCGATCACACCCGAGAACACCAGCTGCCAGGAGGCCACGATCGGGCTCGCGCCCCAGCGCCGGGTCTGGCGGTAGGTGAAGGCCGTGGAGAACATCGGGCCCGCGGGCAACGTCACCGACATCGCCGTCGCGCCGTAGACCACCGACAGCGATCGGCGCTGGCTCACCTGCACTCCGCCCGCGTTCATCAGCTGTTTCTGGATGCGGGCGAATCCGCTCATCGAGATCGCCTGCATGAGTACGCAGACCGCGGCCCAGCCCCAGTGCAGTTCGGTGAGGTTCTTCCAGGATTCGTGCAGGCGCGGATAGATGTAGATGCCCTCGGTGATCAGCAGGGCCGAAACCGCGATACCGAGCAGCCATTTCACCCACCAGAATCGGCCTCGCCGGGCCCGTGCCGGGACCGGCACGGGTTCACCGGCTGATTCGCGATGGGCCGTCACAAGGGTCAGCCTAATGAGTGCGGCGGAGCGACAGTAGGGTCACCGTCCGCACCGGAGACGGGCCAGGCCAGCCGGGTCGTGCGGCGGCGGCCGCGCAACTGCACTTCTTCGCCCGATTCCCAGTGCGCCTGTTCGGAAAGATCGGCGAAATACAGTGCGCTGCCCGAGGTCAGCACGCGTTCGGGACGCTCCTTGGCGAGTTCGGTGAGCCGGGACGCCTCGTTCACCGGGTCGCCGATCACGGTGTACTCGAAGCGGTTGGCCGCGCCGATGTTCCCGGCGACGGCCAGTCCGGCCGAGACGCCGATGCCGATGTCCAGGCCGGGCACCTCGCGCAATGCCTCGCGCAGGTCGCGGGCGGCGGCCAGGGCGGCGGTGGGTGCGTCGGGCCGGTCCAGCGGCGCGCCGAAGATGGCCAGCGCGGCATCGCCGACGAACTTGTTGATCAGGCCGTTGTGCCGGTCGATGACATCCACCACGACGCGGAAGAATTCGTTGAGCAGGCTGACCACCTCGGTCGGCGGGCGTTCCGCGGCGGTCGCGGTGGAGCCGACCATATCGACGAACAGCACTGCCACGAACCGGGTCTCACCGCCGAGTTCGGTGCCGTACTCGAGCGCACGGCGGGCGACCTCCTCGCCGACGTGCTGGCCGAACAGCTCCTGTAGTTCGCGGCGCTGCGCGGCCTCCTCCATCATCCGGTTGAACCCGACCTGCAACAGGCCGATCTCGGAACCGTCGAACACCTCGACCTGCACGTCGCGCGCGCCCTCCTGCACCCGGTCGATGGCCCGCGAGAGCTGGCGCACCGGATCGGAGATGCTCGCGCCGGTCAGCATCGACAACGCCAGCGCCTGCATGATCACCACACCGCACAGCAGCAGGATCGACACCGCCAGTGACCGCGAGGAGAAGTGCACCTGCGAGGTGATCTGCGTGGTGCACAGCAGCACGATCGCTATCACCGGCGCGAATGTGCCCATCCCCCAGGTCATCGCCATCCGGGTGCCGACGCCGGGGGTCAGGGTGTGATCGAACGTGCCCGTCGACAGCGCGTGCGCGGCGACCGGACGCAGAATCCGCTCCCCCAGCATGTAGGTGAAACCGAACACGATGGTGGCGGCCATACATTCGGTGACGATGACCGCGCCCGCGAGTTGCGGCGTGTCCACGATGATCGTCGCGGCCAGCACCGCGCCGCCCACCAGCCACAGCAGCAGATGCACGATCGACTGCCGCAGCGGGGCGTGCAGGGCCGCCATCTGCTCCTGACGACTCGGCGGTCCGCCGCGCACCTGCCAGCGCATCACCGGCCGCAGCATCAGCGCCGAGGCGGTCAGACTGAGCACGCCGCCGATCACGAAGACCAGGCCCGGCACCAGCAGACCCGTGCGGCGCACGCCGGTCGGGGAGCCCTCGGGGGCGGGCAGGCCGTACTGGATGAAGGCGTAGACCAGGATCGCGCCGAAGGCGTTGGCGCCGAGCATCGAAGCCAGGTACAGCGGCCAGCGCGTGCGCATGGTCTGCTTGACCGCTTCCAGATGTGTCGAGTCCATGTCTGCTACCGAGATGTGGGCGGTGCGGCGGATACGGCTCGCGGGGACGGTGACACGGTCACCAATCTACAGCGCGTCGTAGCCGCGTTCGCGGGTCCGTGACCCTGTCCGGACCGGTGTCCCGCTGTGCCGGGACGTTATTCGAGGCCCTGTTCTATCGCGTAGCGGGTCAGTTCCACCCGGTTGGCGAGGTGGAGTTTGCGCAGCGTGGCCTGCACATGGTTCTCCACCGTGCGGTGGCTCAGGCTCAGCCGGGCGGCGATCTGTTTGGCCGACAGCCCCTTGGCGACCAATCGGAGAACCTCGGTCTCCCGGTCGGTGAGGGCGGGCCGGTGTGGCGCGTCGCGGTCGGCGGGCGCGCTGGCGATGCGGCGGTACTCGCCGAGCACCAGACCGGCCAGACCCGGAGTGAAAACCGCCTGACCTGCGGCGGTGGCGCGCACGGCAGCGATCAGCTCGGCCGCCGACGCGCTCTTGACCAGATAACCCGTGGCCCCGGCCTTGATCGCGTCCAGGACGTCGGCACGCTCGGCCGAGGCCGACAGCACCAGCACCCGGCTGTCCGGCGATACCCGCAGAATTTCGCCGGTGGCCTGTGCACCGTTCCCGTCGGGCAGTTGCATATCCATCAGCACCACGTCGGGGTGCACCGCCGCGGCGCGTCGCCCGGCCGCGGCCACCCCGTCGGCCGTGGCGCTCACCTGGAATCCGGCCTCGGTCAGATCCCGCGAAACGCCGTCCCGCCACATCGGGTGATCGTCCACAACCATCACCGAAACCTGCTGTGCCGTAGAGCTCATCTCATCCCTCTCGGGTCGGTCGGTGCCGGGGGAGACGGAATTCCCACTCTGTGCCGTCGTCGGTGCGCAGGTCGGCGGTGCCGCCGAGGGCGGTGATGCGGCCGAGGATGGATCGGGACACTCCCATTCTGCCCTGGGCGGCGGCCTCGGCGAGGCGTCCGTCCGGGATACCGGGACCGTCGTCGCGCACCGAGACGATCACCTCGTCGCCGGTATCCTCCAGCAAGACAAAGGCTTTCGCGTCCAAGCCGGCGTGCAGGGTGGTGTTGGACAAAGCGGCGGCCACCGCGGCGGCGAGTTCGCGGGCGGTCTCGCGGGCAACCCGAACCGGATCTCCCGGGGCCGAGACCGCGACCGTGGGCGAGGCGTGGGCGGTCAGCAGGGCGCGCAGATCCTGTTCGGCGTCGGCGGATTCCGGGACGTCGGGCACGGGCGTGCTCTGCTCGGACAGCAACACCCGCAGCGCCACTTCCTGTTCCGCGGCCCGCCGCGCCAATTCCGCTGTGGGACCGCCGATGTCGCTACCTCGACGTTTGATGTAGCTGAGTACCTGCAACACTCCGTCGTGCACCTCGCGGGCGAGCCGTTCGCGCTCGCGGGCGGCCGCGGTGAGCAGGGCCGCGCGCTGCAACTGGCGGTGCGCACGGCGGGCGGTGTCGGCCGCGAGGCCCAGCGCCAAGCCGACCGAGACCAGCATCGGCGCGGTCGCGTCGGACCACAGATCCAATTCCCATTGCGCGCGAACGACGATGCTCACCGCCGAGATCAGCACACCCGACAGCACTCCGCCCACCGGCCCCGACGCGATCGCCGCGGAGATCACCGCATTGGCCGCCCACAACGTCGTCGGCACGGTCTGATGCCCGTGGAACCAGGCGTAATCGG
Organism: Nocardia vaccinii NBRC 15922; assembly: GCF_001613305.1. GTDB lineage: Bacteria > Actinomycetota > Actinomycetes > Mycobacteriales > Mycobacteriaceae > Nocardia > Nocardia vaccinii. The sequence continues at coordinate 19,745 of NZ_BDCC01000005.1, read as the reverse complement.
CGACCAGCCGGGTGGCGGCCATCAGCGCGATCACCACCAGGTGATCCCCGATCACCACCGTCGTGCGCACCCGCGCCGACGCGCTGATCCGCCACTGCGACAGCAAGATCGCCGACACGATCGACCACAGCACGAGCAGGCCGATCAGAATCCAGCTGAGTCCGGGATGGCGGTAGTGCGGTGCCGACGCGATCTGCTGACCGATCGCATAGAGCGCGGTGACCAGTCGAAATGCCTGCGCAGCACGCCATAGCGGCGCGGTGGCCCCGGTATCCGCGCCCGCGGGCGCCCGTGTCTCGCGGTGCGTCCAGCTGCCCATCGAACGCACCCGTCAGCGGGTGTCCTCGGTCGCCGAGGTCTCGCCGGAGTCGGACCTGCTGGACTTGGTCTCGTTCGAATCAGCCTCGCCCGCACCGGGATCGGGCAGCCGGTACCGATCCGGATCGGGTTCATCGGGTTGGGCGTGGAACATCGGCTGTCGTGGCGCACCGCTGTTGAGCTCCTGATACAGCTCCTCGGGACTGCCCGACAGCAGCGAGTGGATCGCGGTATTCATCACGGCCGCGAACGGCACCGCCAGCAGACCGCCGACCAGGCCGTACAGCACCACGCCCGTGGTGATCGCGAGTACCACCGCGAGCGGATGGATCCGCACCGCGCGCCCGAGCAGCAACGGTTGCAGCACATGGCTTTCCAACTGCATCACCGCGACCGTGATGCCCAGCACGATCAACGCCGTGACCAGGCCCTTGGTCATCAACGCCAGGAATACCGCGATGGAACCGGCCAGCAGCGAACCGATGATCGGAATGAACGCCCCGATGAACACCAGCGTGCCCAGCGGCAGCGCCAGCGGCACCCCGAGAATGGCCAGGCCGGTGCCGATGCCGATCGCGTCCACCGCGGCCACCGCGACGGTCGCGCGCACGAATCCGATCAGCGTCCCGAAACCCAGGCGCCCGGCGGTGCGCACCCGTTCGCGTTGCGGGGTCGGCACCACGCGAGTGACGAAATCCCAGATCTGATTGCCGCCGTAGAGGAAGAAGATCAGGATGAACAGCGTCAGGAAGGTGCCGGTGAGGAATTCGCCGATCGCCGCCGCGGTGGTCAGCGCGCCGTTGGTGAGCGAATCCTGATTGCGCTCCAGTGTTTTCACGATGGTGTCGCCGGCATTGCGGATCTGGTCGTTGCTCAGGTGCAGCGGGCCGTTGATCAGCCAGTCCTGTATGGATTGGACGCTGGTCTTGAATTCGTTGGCCAGCTGCGGAACACCGGTGACGAACTGTTCGATCACGAAGGTGAACACCCCGGCGATCACTCCGAGCGAGCCGACCAGCGAGACGAACACCCCGATCGAGCGGGGCACGCCCAGCCGCTGCAACAGATCCACCAATGGCACCAGCAGCGCCGCTACCAGTAGCGCGATCGCGACCGGGATGACCACGGTGGCCAGCCGCCGGGACAGATAGCCGATGACCACGACGGCGAGCACGATGACCAGCATCCGCCAGCACCATTCGGCGCTCACCCGGACGAACGGATGTACCGAGTCGGCCGCGATCCGTCGACCGTTCCCGCCCTCGCGCGCCGTCGAGTCCCGCGCATCGGCTACGTCCCGGTCCGGATCAACGTCACTCACCCGGCCGAGCCTAACCGCCGCGATCGCCGTGGGCACGTGTGCGCACCGGACGGGAATGCCGGTTTGCCGTGTCGTCGACCACACGCTGACCGGGGGTTCGTATCGGGCGGAACATCAGGGATCGCCCTGATGTGCCGAGGCCGTGACGTCGGTAGCCTTGACGTCATGGCTGGTGAAACGGTTTCCGCCGGGCCGGTTCCCGAGACCGGGGGTGCGGCGGGCGATCGGGATCTGCGGGTCTCGGACGCGGAACGCGAACATGTCGGGATGCTGCTGCAGCGGGCGGTCGGGCTGGGGATGCTCTCGCTCGGCGAGTTCACCGAACGAATGGATACCGCGCTGGCCGCCAAGACCCGCGGTGAACTCAACGCGGTGCTGATCGATCTGCCGGGGGTGCGTCTGGTGGGTCAGCCCGATCCGGCCGGTCGGGCGGCGCCTTCGTATGCGCAGCCCGGACCTCCGCCCGCCTCGTCGGCGACCATCCGCTCGCGGATCTCCTCGGTGAGCCGCAAGGGCGCGTGGCATGTGCCGCCGACGATGTACCTGAACAACTACTGCTCCAGCGTCAGCCTGGATTTCACCCAGGCGGTGATGTCCACGCAGGTGGTGGAGCTGCGCATGGACGATTTCTGCAGTTCGCTGACCTTGATCCTGCCCGGGGCGGCCACGGTCGACGTGGACGGCCTGGAGTTGATCGGGTCCAGTGTGAACAACAAGGTGCGCACCGGACCGCCGATCGGGCCGCTGCACGTGGTGGTGCACGGCCGGCTGCGGTTGGGCTCGGTCACCGCCAAACAGCCGCTCGCGGTGCAGTGGCGGCGGATGATGTCCGGATTCTGATCGGCCGACGGGCGTATCGCAACGCCGACGTATTTGCGCCGGATGGCATATATGCGACATGCGGATTCTCATCCGTGCGGCACGGTAACCGGCTGAGCGCGGTGCTCACTCGCGATTCTGACGACGCAGAAGTTCGTTCACGCTGACGGTCCGGTTACTACCGCCGCCGTGGTGCCTGCCCTCCTCGGAATCGCCGGGCTGAGTGGGGCGGTTGCGAGAGGAGCGCAGATCGGCCATCCACTGTTCGATACTGCTCCGGCTGGCCTCCTGGCGAGAGTCCGCCGGCGCGGCGTGGGTGGTCGGGGTCGGGGCGGTCTGCGCATCGGCCACCGGATCGCCCGGCGGGACCGCGGCTTCGGCCGCGGTCGGTCCGGCCTCATCGTGCGCCTGATAACGCTGGGCGCGGGCGGCCGGATGCGGCGGTACCCCGGTCTGTTCGGGGCGCGGCGGCAGAATGCGCGGGGTCGCACCGGCCGGATCGGCCGACGCGTCCGGCGTCGTACCGGATTCCGCCTGATCCGACATGCCCGAACCCGGCGGCACCGGCGGACGCGGCAGATTGCGCGGGGGTGAGATCTCGGGCGGCCGAGCCGTCGTCCTGCGGGCGGCCACCGGCGTGACGCCCGGGAGGTTCAGCGAGGACTGTGGCGGGGTCGGTTCGGCCGACGGGGGTGCCGCGCTGTCGTCGCCGGATTCCTGCGGGTCGGGCCGCTGCAGCACGCCCGGCGGCGGCAGGATCCGGGACTTGGCCCGCGACTTGCGCGTGGTCTTCGACGCCGTGGTCTTCGACGCCGTGGTCTTCGACTCCATGGTCTTCGACTCGGTGGCCGGCATCGCCTCCGTGTCCGGGGAAGCCGGAGTGTCCAGCCGCTCGGTCGGCGCCTCCGGGTCGGCATGTCGAATGAACCTGGCGCGCTTGGGTTTACGACTCGACTTGGCCGGCGTCCCGTCCGGCATCATCGGGATCTGCATGGTCACCGGATCGGTGACGGGCGTGGTCTTGACCAGGTCGACCACCTCGCCGCCGCCGGGACGCTCATCGCCCAGCATCGGCTCGCCCAAGCCGACCTTCGCCTGGATCCGCTTCATCCAGGCCGGTGCCCACCAGCAGTCGTCACCGAGCAGCTTCATCGTGGCGGGCACCAGCAGCATGCGGATCACCGTCGCGTCGATGAGCAGCGCCGCGACCATGCCGTAGGCGATGTACTGCATCATCACCAGATCGGAGAAGGCGAACGCGCCGGTGACCACCAGCAGGATCAACGCCGCGGCGGTGATGATCCGCCCGGTCTGCGCGGTGCCGGACTTGACCGCCTCGGTGGTACTCGCGCCCACCGCGCGCGCCTCGACCATGCGGGAGAGCAGGAACACCTCGTAGTCGGTGGACAGGCCGTAGATGATCGCGATGATCAGCACCAGCACCGGCGACATGATCGGTTGTGGCGTGAAATTCATCAGCCCGGCCCCATGGCCGTCGATGAATATCCAGGTCAGGATGCCCAGCGTCGAGCCGAGTCCGAGCGCACTCATCAACGCGGCCTTGATCGGCAGCACCAGCGAACCGAAGGTCAGGAACATCAGCAGCGTGGTGACGAAGACGACCAGCACCACCATCAGCGGCATCCGGTTCAGCAGCGCGTCGACGCTGTCCTTCTGCATGGCCGGAGTGCCGCCGATGTACACGTCCACGCCGTCGGGCACGCTCATCGAGCGCAGATAGTCGATGGTGGCGTTGGCGTTGTCCGAGCCGGTCAGCGTGGTGGAGGTCTTCCAGACGTCCGATCCGGTGGGCGGCTGTCCGGGAATCGCGAACTGCGAGGTCAGTCCGGGAGCCTGATCCGCCTGCTGCAGAATCGAATAGATCTTCGTGGAGTCCTGAGTGACGATCACCAGGTTGATCGGATCGGTTCGCCGGGTCGGGAACAACTCGTCGAACTGCTGCTGCGCGACGCGGGTCGGATTGTCCGGCGGCAGATAGGTTTCGCTGATCCCGCCGAATTGCAGGTTCTTCACCGGAATGATCAGCAGCAGCAGCACGATGCACAGCGGCACCGCGACCTTCAGCGGATGCTTCATCACCCACTGCGTACTGCGGCCCCAGAAGCCGTTCTCGATTTCCTCGGTGGTCTTGGTCTTGCGGAACCACTTGAGCCCCAACATGTCCACGCGCTTGCCGAGGATGCTCAGGATGGCGGGCAGGATCGTCAGCGAGGCGACCGCGGCGAGGGCGACCGTGGCGATCGTGCCGTAGGCGACGGATTTCAGGAAGCCCTGGGGAAACAGCAGCATGCTCGCGCTGGCCGCGATGATCATCGTCGCGGAGAACGCGACGGTCCGTCCGGCGGTCATGACCGAGCGCCGCACGGCGGCGCGGGTGTCGTATCCGTCGGCCAGTTCCTCGCGGAACCGGCTCACGATGAACAATCCGTAGTCGATCGCCAGGCCCAGCCCGATCATCGAGACCACCGCGCCCACGAACGAGTTCACCTCGGTGAACTTGGTGATGCCCATGACGATGCCGTTGGCGCTGATGACGGTCAGACCACCCACGATCAGCGGCAGCGCGGCCGCGACGACACCGCCGAAGATGAAGAACAGCAGGATCGCCACGCCCGGGATGGCCAGGACCTCCATCCGCCGCTGATCCGAGGCGATGGTGTCGTTCAGCGTGCCCGAAACCGGTTGCAGACCCGCGACCTGCACATTCACCCCGGGAATATCGAAGGCGCCCTTGACCTCCCGGTAGTTGTTCATCGTCGAGGTGTCGTCGTCGCCCTTCAGTTCGATCGCGGCGAAGGCGACTTTGCGGTCCTTGCTGACGGTGACCGCGGGCGAGAACTGCGCCGCGCCCGGCACGTTCCACGGCGAGATGTAGACCTTGTCGATCTCATCCGGATGCTGCTTGGGCAGATTCGTCAGATTCTCGATGATCGGCTTGCTGAACGCCGGATCGTCGACGGTCTTCCCGTCCGGCGCGGTGTACAGCACGATGACGTCACCGGTGTGGTCGCGCCCGTACGTCGAGTCCAGCAGCTCGGCGGCCTGCGTCGACTCGGAACCGGGATCGTCCCATCCGCTGGAGCTGAGATGTTTGTCCAAACCGACGCCGAACGCGCCCAGGCCGAGCAGTGCGGCCACCATCACGCCCAGTACGGCAAAACGGAATCGGTAGACCAAATCGCCCCAGCGGGTGAACACTTTAAGCGACTCCTTGCGCGGGGCGGGAGGTGAGCAGTGCGGACAGCGGCCGGAAGGGCTGCAGCCAGGCTCCCTCGTCGGGCAGCGACTCGAGGCTGACCCTCGGAAGTGGTTCGCGGAACACTCCCGGGATGTCCTCGAGGTCGATGAATTCGAGGATATCGGACGTCACGGCCCAGCTCGCGTGCTCGCGGAATCCGAGCACCTGTACCGGGACACCGTCCGCTGCGATCTCCTCGAGGGGTTCGCGGAACGCCTGACCATCGGCGGAGGCGACCATGATTCCGGCCAGTCCCGCGCCGCGGCGGCGTAATTCGATATGCGCCAACATGTCGCTGTCGACGTCGGAATCCTCGTCGATCTTGGGTTTTGCGAAGACGGCGTAACCGACGTTGCGCAACGCTTCCACCCAGGGCCGCACCACATCGGCGGTGCCGGGTGCGATATTGGTGAATACCGTGGCTTCGGCCTCCACCCGGCCTGTGCCGCCGACCGAGAGTTCGGCGGTGCGGGCGAGCAGCCAGCGGCCGAGCGCGTCGAAGCGCGGCCGGTACGCCGCGGTGGGACGCCCGCCCAGGATCGCGCCCAGGCCCATGTCGAGATTCGGCGCGTCCCAGACCAGAAGCACTCGTCGCACGTCGGTCCCGCTGCCCTGCGGAGTCGATCCGGCCCCGGAGCTCGCCGCGGACGGGGACGGCGCGCGTCCGGACGGAGCGTTGTGCACCATCTCGGAGACGTCCATCACGTCATGGTCCATCTCGCTGACCGTCATGACAGCGCACCACCGACGGCGGGAATGGCTGAGCTAACTGTTCGCTCGCTTCGCACGCTCATGAGTCGATCTTCCCCCAAATCAGCTCGGTGATGTCGCTTCCGGCCCGATGCGCCTTACTTTCGAATTTCGTCACGGGCCGGTCGAAGCCGATCGGAGCGGATTCGGCGAATCTGTCGCGATCGCCGCCGGCGGCCTCGTTGAGGCCGATGAACTGCGGTTCCGCCGCACCGACCGCGGCGATGTGCTCGGCGTAACCGGCATGGTCGGTCGCCACGTGCAGGATTCCGCCGGGGCGCAGGCGGCTGGCGATGAGCGTCATCGTGCTGGGCTGCAGCAGGCGGCGCTTGTGGTGCCGAGCCTTGGGCCACGGGTCGGGGAAGAACACCCGTACACCGGTCAGTGAATCCTTGGCAATCATATGTTCGAGAACGTCCACCGCATCGCCGCGCAACAGTCGGATGTTCTCGATGCCCTCACGTTCGATGCGTTGCACCAATTGCGCCAGGCCCGGCTTGTAGACCTCGATGCCGATCAGATCGAACTGCGGTTCGGCCTGGGCCATCGCGGCGGTCGCCGTGCCGGTCCCGCAGCCGATCTCGACGATCAGCGGGGCCTGCCGGCCGAACCAGGCCGCCGCGTCGAGCGGTTCGTCGCAGGCGTCGCGGCCGATTCGCGGCCACATCCGCGCCCAGGATTGCTGCTGCGTAGCGGTGAGTGCGCCGCGGCGGGAGCGGAAGCTGGTGACGCGGGGGTGGAGGCGCGAGCCGGTCGGGTGGCTCGGTCCGGCGGTTCCCGAGGCGGCCGGATCCGGCGCGCTGCCAGCACGGTCGACCGTCGTCGAAGCCGTGGACCGCGGCCCGGGGATCGGCTCTGCAGTGTGGTTCGCGGCGTCGTTCACGGCGTCCATTGTCCAGTATCGGATGATCAGCACAGCAAGCGACCGCGCAACCCTTCCTGGACGTCCGATCAGGCCGCCAGCGTGCGGGCCGGCCTGGATTGCGGGCCCGACTCGCCGCGCAATGGTCGTCCGAGCACGACTCGCGTTGCGGTGACGGTCATTTCGAGCAGACCTCGCCAGCTCGACGAATCGGTCACCACCGACCAGACCGTGCGGGTGCTCGGCTCGGGCAGCGGACGTCCGGCGATCCGGTCGGCGAGCCAGTCCAGGCTCAGCGGCGTGGCCAGCGGCAGCAGGGTGAGATGTTCGCTGAGCCGGTCGCGCAGATAGGTGACGTGCGCGCCGCCGCGGCGGTAGCGCGCGACTTGCTCGTCGATGGCGCGCACGCTGATGATCTGGTCGTTCACCGGCTGGATCATCAGTATCGGGCAGTTCGGGATATGGCCGCCCAGGCGCAGGTCGTCGAACATCGCGCACATGTGAGGTTCGGCCAGCACCTCGGCGAGCGGCCGGCCCAGATAGTCGCCGACATCGTGTCCGGTGAGGCGGGACAGCGCCAGAATCGGTGCGGAACGGCCGGCCAGTTCCAGCAGCAGGTGGCCCTCGGTGTTCAGTTCGGCCTCCAGGAGTTCGTCCAGCGCCGGGTAGAGGCGGCGCAGCGCGCCGATCATGATCGGCGGGAAGCCGGCGAAGCGTCCGCCGTTGAGGCCGAGGAACACGTGTCCGGGATCGCCGACCGGGGCGCCGAGCGCCGCACCGACGATATCGATTTCGGGTGCGTAGACCGGGGCCATCTCGACCAGCCAGGATCCGGCCATCCCGCCGCCGGAATAGCCCCACACCGCGACCGGGGTCCGCGCGTGCAGGCCCAGCGGGGCGAACCGCAGTGCGGCGCGAATGCCGTCCAGGGAGCGGTAGCCGGGTTCCCGCGGGGCGCCGAAATTACCGTTCGGGCCCTCGTGATCGGCGATGCTCACCGCCCAGCCGCGCTGCAGCGCGCCCGCGACGAGCACCCATTCCAGCTGGGTGATCGAGCCGGGTGCGACCGCGCCCATGCGCAAGGCATAGGACGGCGCGCACTGTTCGGCGGTCGCGTCGATCGCCGATTCGAAGGCCAGCAGCGGGCGTTCGACGTCCGGATCCGCGCCGTCGGGCAGGAGCACCGTGGTGATCGCGACCTCGGGCCCGCCGTGCATATCGGTGCTGCGATAGAGCAACTGCCAGGCCGACACGCGCTGCGGGACAAGGCCGAACAGTCCGATCCGCACCGCACGACTGCGCAGGATGGTGCCGGGGGCGTAGCGGCCGAGATCGGCCGGCGGGATCAGGAACGGGTCCCGCGACGGCAGCAACGGCCGCGTCGCGTCGATCGTGCTTCGGCCGCCGGATACCGCGTCGCCCTGTCCGATGACGTCCTCGATGACGGTCATCGCAACCTCCTCACTGAGCCTGGTGACCAGGCCGTTTCCCCGCACCCGTCCGCGCGGACCGGTGCCGGGCACAGCCCTGCCCCACATCGGCGGTGCCGCCGACGGCCTCAGAGTAGGCGACCGGGTGTTCACCCGGAAACCGCGCCACATCCGAATTGTGCTGTGTCTCAATAAGACACCCGGCATCCGAGGTCGATTCCCGATTGCGCCCTGTGATCAATGACACAACAAGTACTGATCGATCCGCCTTTTCGTGCCTCGGACGGATCGCACACCGTGCTCGGAACCGCACCCTGTCCGCGGTTCGGGAACAGGGCGTTCTCATCGTGCCGGGTGCGGCTGGAGGTGGGCGGTTGACGGGCTGGGGTTCAGGTTCGATATTCGGCGGGGTGGATACGGTGGTCCATGCCGACAATCCGGGTGAGTTCTGCGAGAATTGCCCGCCGGAAGGGGGTAGTACTGTGCCGACAGACTCCGTGGCAGCCGGGCCGGTCGCCGAACAGGGCGGATCCGCACCGGAACTCGATCAGTTGATCGCGAATCTGCGCACGGGTCCGGGCACGGATCCGCGGGTGGCCGAACAGGTGGCCGCCGCCGCGAGCACCTGGCGACGTCCGGTGCGCATCCAGGTGACGGGCCGGGCGGGCGCGGGCAAGTCCACCCTGTTGCAGGCGCTGGCGCTGATCTCGGCCGAGGAGACGACCCCGGTGGACGAGCCGGGCCGCCCTGATCCGGTGCTGGACGCGGATCTGCTGGTCTACGTGCTGTCCTCGGCGTTGCAGCCGGGGGATCGCGCGGTGCTGTCCCGGCTGCCGCGCGATCGGACCGTCGTGGTGCTGAACAAGGCCGATGCCGTCGGTTCCCGCTGGGGAGATGCGGTGGCGGCGGTGGACCAGTGCGCCTACGAGATTGGCATGGCGACCCTGCCGGTGGTGTCCGAGCTGGCGGTGCGGACCAGATCCGGCACGCCGTCGCAGGAGGACCTGACCACGCTGCGACGGCACACCACCACGACCGATCCGTCCTTCACACTGACCGCGGAACTGTTCTGCTCCGCGGATTTCGGCCCCGATACCGCCGACCGCGAAGCGGTGATCGCGCGCTGGGGTCTGTTCGGAGTGTCGACCGCGCTGGCGGCGTTACAGCGCGATCCGGACCTCGGCCCGCAGACGATCCGGCAGATACTTCACGCGGTCAGCGGTATCGACGCCGTCCACACCCTGTTGCACCGCCGCTACGAGCGGTCCGCCGAGCAGCGCGGCGGCGAATTCCTCGACGAGCTGGCCCGCCTGGCCGCCCGCGCCGGTGGTGCGGGCGCGGGCCGGGCGCGGGATCTGATCGAGGACTATCTGGCCGGAGACGAGGCCCTGTGGACCGGTCTGCGGGCCGGATTGGCCTGTCCGGAGGTCGTCCATTTGGCCGCGGGCTACCCGTCGCCGTATCCGGCCGACGCCGACGACGCGATCGCCCGCGCTCAGCGCTGGCGAGCGGTGGTGTCCAGCGATATGCCCGCCGCGGCCCGCCGTGCCGCACTGCGCGCACACAACGGATACGTCCGGTTGTTCGAGCGGATGAGCAGTGCCGGACTCTGACCCGCCCGCGAGTTCCGCCGCGGTCTCGCTCTCGCCGGAAGTGCAGGCGGTGCTCGCACGCTGGAACCCGCAGGGCGCGGCACTGCTGCGGGCCGCGAGCGGCCCCGCGGCGGACGGGGCCGCTCCCGCGCCGCCCGCCGCCGAGGCGGTCGCGCTGATCGGCCCCGCCGACGCCAGCACCCTGCTGCTGCGCACCGAACTGGCTCGTTTCGAACCGCGCATCGCCCTGACCGATCCGATGGTGGATCCGGGCGCCGCGCCCGCGGTGGCGCTGTTGCTGCTCGACGCGGGCGCCGCACTCGGTGCCAGCACCCTGAGCACGGTGTCCCGGCTGCGTTCGAACGGGACTCGGACCCTGTTCGCCATGAACAACATTCACGCCCATCCGGACTGGCGAGCGGTCCTGGACCGCAATACCGCCCTGCTGACTCCGGTGCTGGGCGGCGATCCGGCCGTCGTACCGGTCTCGGCCCGACTGTCGGTGGCCGCGCGCCAATCCGGCGACGCCGCGCTGCTGGACCGGTCCGGCCTCGGCGTGCTGCACGCCCGGCTGACCGCGGCGGCCGACGGCGGACAGGACCGCCTGGCCGCGGTCCTGAACCAGGTGCTGGCCGACACCCGGCAGCGCATCGTCGGCCAGTCCACCGAGCTGAACTCCGGCGCCGAGGTCGCCCGCCTGCGCGAGGAACGCGCGACGCTGCTGGCCGCCCGGGACGGCGGCCGGACCCAGGCGATGGCCGCGCTGCGCAACCGCATGCATCTGGCGCGGATGGATCTGCTGCACGACGTCGGCGCCCGCATCCGCGCGCTGAACGCCACCGCCAGATCGGACCTCGACCGCCTCGGCCGCCGCGGCACCAAGACCTACCCCGCCGAGCTGCAGCAGTCGGTGAATCAACTGACCGGTGAACTCGATGCCGTTCTCGCGCACCGCCTCGACGAGCTGTCGCGGCAGCTCGAGGCGGCGACGGGGCCCACACCCGACGCGCCCGCCCGGCCGCCGGTGCCCCGCACCGACCCGCCGCCGAGGCTGGGCCCCGATCCCGAACCCCGGCACCGGGGCGTGGAAGACCACCTGATGATCGCGTTGGGCGCGTCCGGCGGATTCGGTCTGGGTCGTCTGGCGGTCGCGCCGTTGACGCTGGTCCCGGCGTTGAACTATGCGACCATCCCGGTCACCCTGCTACTCGGCGCGGCCGTGGCCTACTGGGTGGTGCGCGCCCGCGGCCATATCGCCGATCGAGCGCATATGCGTCAATGGGTCTCCGACGCTCTGGTGAACGTCAAGGCCCAACTCGAACAGCGGATGTCGACCGCACTGGTGGAGGCAGAATCACAACTCACCGATCAGGCGGTCCGCGCGACGACCGCGCGCGTGGTCGAAACCGATCGCCGCATCGCGGAATTGGAGTCGCGAGTGCGAGAGCTGAATTCTCGCCAGCCCGCACAACTGGCCGCCTGCCGACGCGATCTCCAGATCCTCGATTCCGCTCGTACGCAGCGATGACGAACTCGGTGAACGCAGTTGCTCTTCGTGTCGCGGCGAGTTCGCTGTCATCATCGCCATAACTCCTGGGCCTGCGTATTTCTCGGAAACAGACTTTTCGTGATATTCCTCGCGGCCGTGGTTGATGACCATGTTGCCGGGGTACCGAGTGAGCAACCCCATTCCGTACTCACCGTCACATCGCGTTAACCTCTTTATCTAAGGAACAACGGCATCCGCTCCTACTCTTATGCCGCCCTGAAGTCGGCGAGACGGAACGGGTGCCTACCGCCAATGGTGGCTGTTCCGGTGTCGTGAGCTGTTCCGGCTGCTCGCTCACAGCACCCCGGCCGCCCATCTCAGGAGAGTTTTCATGACCTCAGTGACCATTCCTGGTCTTCACGGATCCGATGGCACCGCACCTACCGAGCACGCGGGGTTGCTCGCCTGGGTGCGGGAGGTCGCAGAACTCACCGAGCCCGAACGGGTCGTGTGGGCGGACGGCTCCGAGGAGGAGTGGGACAAGCTGACCACGCAGCTGGTCGAGGCCGGCACGTTCCAGCGGCTCAACCAGGCGAAGAAGCCCAACTCCTTCCTGGCGCTGTCGGACCCCTCCGACGTCGCGCGGGTGGAGTCGCGCACCTTCATCTGCTCGCGCACCGAGGCCGAGGCGGGACCGACCAACAACTGGGTCGATCCGACCGAGATGCGCAAGACCATGACCGAGCTGTACCGCGGTTCGATGAAGGGCCGCACCATGTACGTGGTGCCGTTCTGCATGGGCCCGCTGGGCGCCGAGGACCCGAAACTGGGTGTGGAGCTCACCGATTCGGAGTACGTCGTGGTCTCGATGCGGGTGATGACCCGCATGGGCAAGGCCGCGCTGGAGAAGCTGGGTACGGACAAGCCGTTCGTCAAGGCCCTGCACTCGGTCGGTGCGCCATTGACGGGCGACGTGGCAGATGTTCCATGGCCGTGCAACGACACCAAGTACATCACCCACTTCCCCGAGGATCGCGAGATCTGGAGCTACGGTTCGGGTTACGGCGGTAACGCCCTGCTGGGCAAGAAGTGTTATTCGCTGCGTATCGCCTCGGCGATGGCCCACGACGAGGGCTGGCTGGCCGAGCACATGCTGATCCTCAAGCTGATCTCGCCGGAGAACAAGAACTACTACATCGCGGCCGCGTTCCCCAGCGCATGCGGTAAGACGAACCTCGCGATGCTGCAGCCGACCGTTCCGGGCTGGCGCGCGGAGACCCTCGGCGACGATATCGCCTGGATGCGTTTCGGCGAGGACGGCCGCTTGTACGCGGTCAACCCGGAGTTCGGTTTCTTCGGTGTCGCTCCCGGCACCAACCACAACTCCAACCCGAACGCGATGGCCACTCTGGAGGCCGGAAATACCGTCTACACGAACGTCGCGCTGACCGACGACCACGACGTCTGGTGGGAGGGCCTCGAGGGCGAGCCCGATCACCTGATCGACTGGAAGGGTAACGACTGGTTCCTGCGCGAGACCGAAACCCTTGCCGCGCACCCGAATTCGCGTTACTGCACGCCGATGTCGCAGTGCCCGACGCTGGCTCCGGAATGGGACGATCCGCAGGGCGTGCCGATTTCGGCGATCCTGTTCGGCGGCCGGCGCAAGACCACCATCCCGCTGGTGACCGAGTCCTTCGACTGGCAGCACGGTGTGTTCATGGGCGCGACCATGTCCTCGGAGCAGACCGCCGCCGCGGAGGGCAAGGTCGGCAACGTGCGTCGCGATCCGATGGCGATGCTGCCGTTCATGGGCTACCACGTCGGCGATTACATGAACCACTGGATCAACCTGGGCAAGAACGCCGACGCCGGCAAGCTGCCGAAGATCTTCTACGTCAACTGGTTCCGCCGCGGCGAGGACGGCCGCTTCCTGTGGCCCGGTTTCGGCGAGAACTCGCGCGTGCTGGAGTGGATCGTCAACCGCATCGAAGGCAAGGCCGAGGCCGAGTCGACCGCGGTCGGCAATGTGCCCACCGCCGCGCACCTCGATCTGGACGGCCTGAAGGTGGATCCGGCCGATGTCGATGCCTCGCTGAAGGTCGATCTGGACGAATGGCGCCGGGAGATTCCGCTCATCGAGGAGTGGTTCGAGTTCGTCGGCGATAAGTTGCCGTCCGGTGTGCGTGACGAATTCGAGGCGCTCAAAGAGCGTCTGGGCTGAGTCGCCGCGAAATACTCACCGCCCGTACCGTCTTGCCGACGGTACGGGCGGTTTTGCTTGTACCGGTAGGCCTCTCGCGCGCCGTAGTCGAGCGGTGTGAGTTTTTCCATCGATTCGTCCGGCCCGGATGGGTATGAATCGGGCTTCTGTGCTTTATTCTCGAATGTGTTCTACATCTCATGTCCGACCGGTTCGATTGCGGAATATTAACTAATCGGCTGAACTGAATGCCTCGCCGTCTCGGTGGATCATTTCCGTCCCACGTCGGCGCGGTCCGACCATGGAGGTGCGTGGGCATGACCGAGCTGGAGTTCGATTCGCCCGTCGTTCCGCAGGCAGCCGAATTCGAGCTGTCCCCTGCGAGTACGCCGATGCGCCGGGCCGCGCGGCAATTGCAGGCGGCGCTGCCGGACGGGTGGGAGGTCGAGGTCGTCGATGCTCCGCGCCGACCGGGGCAGGTTCCCGCGGCGATGTTACGAGTGCAGATGCCGAAGTGAGCTCCGCTCGCCACAGCGATCACGCTGGTTATCTCCAGGCATCCCGAGTCTCGAAACCCTACCTGCCGGTTCGCTTTTCGTAGAACGCACTATTGCGTTTCGCCACGCGACGGAGCATGCTGATGGCTAGCTGCTTTGGCTGATTTTTCAGATGCAATTGCAGGGGAGTCCGAGTCGTGGCGGTGCAAGTAGTCGGTAGATCGTTGATGACCAGTGATCAGACGCCGCACCAGGCAAGATCCGTCGGTACCGGCGGGTGGGTCGTATCCTTCCTGCCCGGACGGACACTGACGCTGGAGCAGGCGACGGCCGCGTTACAGGCCGCGGAGGCGGTTGCCGCGGTGCGCGAGTTGTCCGGTTCGGTGGGCCTGACACCGCTCGAGACGGTGGGGTTGGCCATGCAGGAACCGCCGTGGGACGAATCCACGCGGGTTGCCGGACGCAGGTTCTGGCATCGCGGGTGAATGTGGGGTCACCGCTTGACGACGACCAACACCAGGTTGCTGACCAGTAGTTCCCGGATGACCGGTATGCGCACCAGCCACCAGGCCCAGCGCGGGTGGTAGCGCGGAAACGCGGCCAGCACGTCGGCGCGGTCGCTCGCCTGCGCCGCCCAGCGCAGCCCGTCGGCGGTGCGCACCGCGAACAGGGAGGTGCCGAAGCGGTTCTTCGGTTCGTGGCCGGTGCGACGTCGATAGCGCCGGGCCGCGTACTCCCCGCCCAGATAGTGCCAGGGCCCGGTCTCGTGGCCTCCGAACGGACCCGCCCACACGGTGTAGGACAGCATCATCAGACCGCCCGGTCTGGTCACTCGCAGCATCTCCTCGGCCATCCGCCACGGGTGCGGAACATGTTCGGCCACATTGGAGGACAGACAGATGTCCACCGCGTCGTCGCGAAACGGCAGCGCCATTCCCGAACCCCGGACCGCGCCGCGCACGCTCAGGCCCGCGGCGTGCATCTCGGTCGGGTCCGGCTCGACCGGCAGGTAGCGCGCGCCCGCCGCGGTGAACTCGTCGGTGAAATAGCCTGGCCCGCCGCCCACGTCGAGCACCGTCGCGCCGGTCAGCGAGCAGCCGGTGAGATCGCGATAGAAGTCGGCGATCAGTTCGGCGGTGTCGGCGGCGATTCCGCCGTAGAACAGCGCCGGATCGGTCTGCTCGAAGCGGAAACTGCTCAGCAGACGCAGCGATCGGCGCAATGTTGCGCGCCGGGTGAAGCTCGGGGAGGCGCGCCGGCCGAATGTGGCGGCCCGGCGGGTGAGACACGCCGGGACGCGGCGGGCGAGTGCGGTGGTGGTGCGGCGTTCAGGGATGGGACGCAGCCCGGTGCGGTCGGCTCGAAGCATGGTGTCTCGAGCTTTCCATAGAGATCCCACATCTTCGAGAGCGGATCCTGCCGCTAGGGTGGAGCGGATTGTCACCTCATCCGTTCCGAGAACCATCTGGAGTGCGCAGTGCTCGACCCCGGACCTCGCGGGCCGTCCGCAGTGACTCGAGTTGCCGATCCCGGAGGCGCGAATTTCGTGCCTGCGGTGCGGGCGAGTGCCGGTGTGCGGGAGGTGTTGCTGCTGTGCTGGCGCGATACCGGGCATCCGCAGGGGGGCGGTAGTGAGCGGTATCTGGAGCAGGTGGGGGCACATCTGGCCGCCCGCGGGGTGAAGGTGACCTTGCGTACCGCGCGATATCCGGGCGCGGCGCGGCGGGAGCGGGTCGACGGGATCGAGATCAGCCGGGCCGGTGGTCGTTACACGGTGTATCCGCGAGCCTTGGCGGCAATGCTGCTCGGGCGATTCGGCCTCGGGCCGTTGCGCGATGTGCGGCCCGACGCGGTGATCGACACGCAGAACGGCATCCCCTTCTTCGCGCGTGCGGTGACGCGTGCGCCCGCGGTGGTGCTGGTGCATCACGGTCATCGTGAGCAGTGGCCGGTCGCCGGGCACTGGGTGGGCCGGATCGGCTGGTGGATCGAATCGCGGCTGTCGCCGTGGGCGCATCGGCGCAATCAGTATCTGACGGTCTCGCTGCCCTCGGCCGAGGAATTGGCCTCGCTCGGGGTGAACAGATCGCGAATCGCCGTGGTGCGCAACGGCGCCGAACCCGTTCCGGCACAGGTGCCGACCGGTGCGGCGCAGACCCGGACGTCGTATCCGAGCATCGTGGTGCTCTCGCGGCTGGTGCCGCACAAGCAGATCGAGGATGCGCTCGCCGTCGTGGCCGCGCTGCGGGCCCGGCACCCCGGACTGCACCTGGACGTCATCGGCGGCGGCTGGTGGGCGGAGAATCTGAAAAGCCGTGCACACGAACTGGATATCGCCGGATCGGTGACCTTCCACGGTCACGTCGACGAGGCCCGCAAACACGAATTGCTCTCGCGCGCATGGGTGCACGTGCTGCCCTCGCGCAAGGAAGGCTGGGGGCTGGCGGTGATCGAGGCCGCGCAGCACGGGGTGGCCACGGTCGGATATCGCAGTTCGCGCGGGCTCACCGATTCGGTCGTGGACGGGGTGACCGGGCTGCTGGTGGACGATCCGGAGCAGCTGAGCGAGGCCGTCGGTGAACTGCTCGCCACCGCCGAGACCCGAACGGTCATGGGGGAGAAGGCTCGTGCTCGTGCGCGGGAATTCTCTTGGGAGTTGACCGCGAACGGCGTGCACGAGGTGTTGTCTGCCGCCGCGCGGGGTCGGTACGTCAGCGGTCTGGTCGCTCCGCGCGTCCGGGAAGCCGAATAGGCCATCGGTCGCAGGCCGCGGCCAGCGCACCCGCCAGGAGCAGCAACGCCCAGGCCAGGTGCGCGGCGATCGCGATGAACCGGTGTGCGCCCGGGGATTTCGCTGCCATGTCGTGCGGATGCGGTACCTGATACAGGCTCAGCTCGTGGTCGGCGTACCCGGCGGTCAAGCGGTCCAGAGTCGCTCTCGAACGGCCGAGCGGTCCGGGTGAGGTGTGCTCCACCAGAACCCAGCCGACCCCGTGCGCCGCGAGTTCGGCCGGTGACGCGCCGTCCAGCAGCAACCGTTCCACCACTCGCGCCCGCATGCCTTCCCCCGCGACGCTGCCGCCCCGCACCGGCAGCTCTCCGGTCTGCAGCACGTCCCGGGGCAGCATCCGCGGCGCCGGATCGAGCACGGGAACCCTGCCGCTATAGGGAAATTCGCGAAACATCCCACCCGGCAGCACCGCGACGTCCCCCGGTCCGTCCATCCGCTCCGCAACCGCCTGCCACCCAGCCGGATACCGCACGGCGCGCATCGCCCCACCCACTCCCCACGCCAGATCCGGCAGCACCGCGATCAACAGAGCGATGCACACCGCCGCCACCCAACCCGTTCCGCCGCCACCCCCGCCCGTGGGTTCGGCCGTTTCGGTCCGTCGTGCGACGTCGTCCGCGGCCTGCTCCGCGGGTGCCGATCGGAATCCGGCGGCGATTTCGCGGCAACTCGCGGCGGCGCACAGGGCGAAGGCGGGCATGGCGAGGGCGACGTATTTCTGTGTGTCGCGGAGCAATCCGGCGCCCGGGATGCGGGTGACGAGGAATTGGCCCAGCTGCAATCCCCAGCCGGTCGCGCCGAGTGCGGGGAACAGGATGGCCGCGCCCGCGAGGATCAGCAGGGCGCGACGGACATATCGGGTGGCGGCATCACCGGGCGCGGCCACGCGGCGGACTCCGGCGGCCACGATGAGCAGCAGAACCACCGTCCCCACCAGCGCGAACAACGTCGTACGCGAACCGGGTACGGCTTGGGCGTTCCAGATTCCGCCGAGTCCGGCCAGACTGCCGATCGTGCCGAGTCCGGGTTCGGCGCGCGCGGCGAACGCCGTGATCCCCGCCGGATCCGACGGTTCGGCCCCCGTCCCTGACAGTGCGGCCGCCACCAGCCACGGCGCCGAGGCGACACACCACAACGCCAGCGTCCCAACGAGTTTTCGCCGCCCGACCACCACCAAGGCCGCGCACCCCGCCAACAGCGCCCCGGTCGGCGTCAACCCCGCCGCCGCCAGACAACCCCCCAGCCCCAACCACATCCGAATCGCCGGGCCACGCCTGTTCGCGCCGGCCCGGATAGGCTCGCTCATCTCCGGACGTGTGCCCGCCCGGTTCGGTGTGACCGCCCTTGGATGTGCGCTGGTCTCGCCGGGTTCGGTCGCCCGGCCGTGCTTGCTCGCATCCTCGGGCGCGCTCTCGCGGCCGCTGCGGGGATTCGGACCCGAATACCTTGTGCTAGTGGCTCTTTCGTCTGTGCCGCGGCGGATTCGATAGGCCGCCAGTACGGTCCACGGCAAGGCGGCGTATCCGGCCAGCAGGCTCCAATGTCCCTGAAGCAGGCGCTCGGCCACATAGGGGTTCCATACGGCGACGGTGGCGGCCAGCAGTTGGGGTCCGAGTGAGACGTCGAGCAGTCGGCGGGACAACGCGGCCGCGCCCCATCCGGCGGCCCACAGCGCACCGACCAGGATGGCCTTCACCACGATCCCGCCGTCCACGACCGACGACACCGTCGCGAGCAACCAGTCCTGCGGCACGGCCCGCGGCGCGGCATCACCCAACCCGAGGGCCGAATCGGTCGGATAGGACCGCGGCGTACTCACCCCGTCCCGCAACAGCAGATACCCCGGCCCGAGCAGTGGCCCCGCCACGATCAACGCCAACACCAGGCTGTACGCGGCAGGCCGAATCCGGCCCCACAGCGTCTCGTGCCCGCGCCCAGTCACGCTGAGCCACCCTACGTCGCCGGCTCCCCTCCGCCGCCCGCACCCACACTTGTCCGCCCAATCCGCTTGTGCTCGTTTCAGGTGTCCGTTCGTTTCACGTGTCCGCCCGACCCGCCTTGCCCGCCCTGCCCCACGTCGTCCGACCCGTGTCGTTCGGGTCGGCGGTCGTCCGGTCCGCACCTGACGTGTCTGTTGTCCGGCGCGCCTGTCGTGTCCGCATCGCCCGTGGAACGGTCGTCATTCGGCTGCGTCGCGCGGGGACGGTGGTCTCGGCCGGACCGAACCGTTCGAATTCGTATCCGACGGCGGGCCGGGTCGGCATCCCCATCGCGGCCGGGTTGGGATTCGCCGCTCAGGCCGGCTGCCGGATGACCGCCGAGATCCCGGTCGGCGTCCGGGTTCGTCGCCGATCAACGCCGGATTCCGGTCGGCGTCCCGATGGGCGCATCGGTCAGGTGCACCTTCGCGGAGG
>NZ_BDCC01000004.1 GCF_001613305.1 Nocardia vaccinii NBRC 15922 | reverse complement strand
GGGCGGGAGGTGGCAGCATGGCGGGATGCCCGCTGTCCTGCGTCTGCCCGGTGTCGCGGATCTGACGTTGGTGACCGCTGGGGCGATGACGGCGAATGTGGCCGGATACCTGCTGCAGTTGCTGGCCGGGCGGTGGCTGGGGGTGACCGGGTACAGCGAGTTCGCGAGTCTGCTGGCCGTGCAGCTGTTGTGTGCGGTTCCGGCGTTGGCCCTGCAGAATGTCGTGGCGCGTGAGCTGGTGCGTGGGGCCCGGGTGGCGACGGTGCGGGCGCTGGGGTGGTGGTGTGCGGCGGTCGTCGCGGTTGTCGCGGCGGTTCTGGTGCCGGTGGTGAGTGCGGTGCTGCACGTCGGTGCGGTGGCTGCCGCCGGTGCGCTGCTCGCCGCGCCCGCGCAGGTGCTGATCTGCGGGGAACAGGGCATTCTGCAGGGCGGCCGCAGGTTTCGCGCGCTGGCGACGGTACTCGGCGTCGCGGGCGTCGCGCGGGTCGTACCGGCGCTGGTCGTACTGGCCGCGGGTGCGGGCGCTGCCGCGGCGCTGTGGGCCGCCGCCCTCGGTCTGTTCGCCGCGGCCATCGGCGCTCGCCGGGCCGCCGCTCCGGTCGCGAACCCCGAAGAATCGGACGTCCGGGACATAACGCGGGTCCGCGCGGGCGGGTTGGCGGTATTGCGAGCCGTGCAGGTGCAGGCGGCGTTGATGGCGATGTCCTCGGCGGACCTGATCGTGGCGCGAATCGTGCTCGAGCGGGACGACGCCGGACGTTACGCGCTGGGTGCCATCGCGACGAAGATCGCGTTCTGGCTGCCACAAGCGGTCGGTGTGGTGCTGTATCCCCGGATGGCGCAGCCGCAGAATTCGGCCCGCGCGATTCGGGCCGCGCTGGGGGTGCTGCTGGGTGTCGGAGTCGCGGCGGTGGCGGGTGCGGCGGTTTTCGCACCTCTGGCGCCGCTGCTCGCCGGACACGACTACGCCCCGATCGAGGGCTGGCTGTGGTTGTTCGCCCTCGACGGCGCACTCCTGGCCCTGCTACAGGGCGCACTGCTGTCGGCGATCGCAGTGGACCGCACCGCTCCCGCCGTGATCACCTGGGTGGGTCTGGCCGTCGAGGTGATCGCGATCGCCCTGTTCGCGCACACGCTGCCTGCCCTGATCGGCACCTCGACGTTCGTCGTGGCTGTTGTCGCCGCGCTGATGATCGTGGTCGTGCTGCGAGCCGCCGCACGCAGTCACGATGTGCCGGTCGACCACTCGTGAAAACGCCGGTGGCTCCCCGCATCACGGGGAGCCACCGGCGATCATATTGCCCTACCGGGACATTCAGATGTTCCGCGGCATTTTGATCTGTGTCGTCGGCTGATCGGTGAGATTCACGCCCGATCCGTGGGCCGGCTCGAAGGTCGAACCGGGCCTAGGGGTCTTCGGCCGGACCAGACGCCCCGGCTTCTCGGTGCCGCTGCCGCGCAGGCCCAGCACCAGGCCGACGATCAGCACGACCACGCCCACGACGCCCAGGATGATCGGCAGCGTCCGCCCGTACAGCGAGAGTTTGTCGATATTGTCCTTGGCGATCGCGATCTGCGAGTTCACCGTGTTGTCGTCGAATACCAGCGTCGACTGCAGCGCGGTGACGTCCGGCTTGGCGGCGTTGCGCGCGTAGTACATGTGGAGCTGCTCGGAGCCCTTGATGATCGTGCCGGTCTGGGGCTCCACCCACACGTCGCGGGTGTTCGTGTAGAAGCGATCCATCGTGACGGGGGTGTCACCACCGGGAATGCCCCACTTGGAGGCGGGCAGGCTCACCTGGTTGCTGGGAGCGCTGACCACCTTCGACAGATCGGTCACCGGGATCTTCTGCTGGAAGTGGTAGACCTTCAGGTCGTTGATCTCGGTCTGCTCGACGAAGTTCATGTCGAACGACTTGCGCGCGTTGATGTCGAAGTACGGGTACGTCTTCTTCTCGGTGCCGATCGGGAACCGGTACTGGAGCCCGTCGTGCTGGACCGGGTCGGCGATGCTGTTGCCGTTGCTGTCCGTGTTCACCGCGATCGAACCGTTCGGATCGTCCTCGACCGGCATGCCGGTCTTGCGGTTGATAGTGACCCGATCGATGACCGCCGACAGCAGGCCGGTATCGCCCTGCGCGTCGATATTGCGCAGGGTCTGACCGGCCTGGATCGTCATCTGGGTCTTGTCCGAGGGATCCTCGACGGTCAGGTAGCGCTGCGAGATCAGCCGCACATTCGAATTGACCCTCGCCGCACCGGTGCCCGAGGTGAGCGATTTGATGTCGAGAACCCTGCTGGGTGCGTTCGCGCTGCTCGGTGCGATCGTGGTGATTTCCAGGTCGAGGGGAGTCTTGGCCAGCTGGCTGAGGGTATACGTCGGGATCAGCAGGGCCGCGACGATCAGCAGCGCACCCAGACCCACGAGCAGGCAGGCCACCGTCCTTCTGGTACCGGCACTGAGTGCCATGCAAACTCTCCTCGTCGTCGTACCAAGCGGTTCCGAGTAACGCTGCGGACACGGCGTAGCACTCGTGAGCCCCGACACTAACAGTCCGAACCCCTCCAGCGCTGATCCGAGCCCGGAAACATCCCGATTCCTGGTGCGGATAACCACACGGCAGACTGGAACCGATGACCATGACCAGTACCACACCCGACACATCGGCCGCGCCCCGGCCCGCGGCGGCGCGCGGTTTCGTGCCGGCGCTCGAGGGAATGCGCGGGCTGGCCGCGCTGGGCGTGGTGCTGACCCATGTCGCCTTTCAGACCGGCGCATCCGGAATCCCGCTGCTGGGGCGCGTGTTCGAACGGTTCGACATGGCGGTTGCGGTGTTCTTCGGGCTGTCCGGATTCCTGCTGTGGCGTCCGCATGCCGCCGCGGCTCGCGGTCTGGGGAACGCACCGCACGCGGGACGCTATCTGCTGCATCGGTCCGCGCGCATCCTGCCCGCCTATTGGGTGGTGGTGTGCGCGGTGCTGATTCTGCTGCCGTCTGCCGCGGATTCGGCGGGGCGGCGGGTATGGGTGGCGAATCTGGCACTGCTCCAGGTCTTCGTGCCGTTGACGCTGACCGACGGGCTGACCCAGATGTGGAGTCTGTCCGTGGAGATGGCCTTCTATCTGGTGCTGCCGCTGCTGGCCTTCGCCGTGGTGTGGTTGCGTGGGCGTTCGGCGCGGTGGCGTGCGCCGATCGTGCTCGCACTGGGCCTGATCAGCCTGGGCTGGAATCTGCTGCCCGTGCCGACCCCCAACGCGATCCACGCGGACAACTGGCTGCCCGGTTATCTGCCCTGGTTCGCGGGGGGAATGCTGCTGGCCGAACTGGTCGAGACGCCCGTCGCGCATCCGCCGCGGTGGCGTCGAATCGCCGCGAACCGCTGGGTCATGTGGTCCCTGGCGCTGATCGCGCTGCTTGCCTCCGCTACCGATCTGGCCGGACCGGCCGGGCTGGAGCGCGGTGCGCCGTGGCAGTACGTGGCGAAGATGGGGCTCGGTGCGCTGATCGGTTTCGGCCTGCTCGCGCCGCTGATTCTGGGGCAGGCCCGGCATCGGTGGCTGCAGAGCCGGGTGGCCGCGACGATCGGGCGGTGGTCCTACGGCATCTTCATCTGGCATCTGGCGGTGCTGAGCGTGGTGTTCCAGATATTCGGCATCATCCCGTTCCACGGGATGTTCCTTCAGGTGCTGGTGCTGACCGTGGCGTTCACCCTGCCGCTGTCGGCCGCCGGTTACGCGCTGATCGAGGAGCCGATCCGTCGCTGGGTCCGCCACCGCGTCGGCTAGCCCTTCCGCCGATCCGCGACCGCGGCGACGCCCAGCGCGACCACCGCCGCCAGAGCCGGGAACTGAACCCACAGCGACCCGCCCATATACCCGTCCGGCGAACGCCACGGCCCGGTGGACAGAGCCGCCGCCGAAACCATCGTCCCCACTCCGGCGATCACCACCAGCGCTCGGGCCGTGCATCGCGGGTACCGCCACTGCGCTACGAAACCGATCGCGGCCAGCACGATCGCGACCGGCCCGGAGATCAGGAATACCGCGATCACCAGCCCGATCATGGTCGGTATCCGCAGGTTCCAGGTTCGTGGGGGCGCCGGAGGTCCTTCCGTCGGCGCATCGATGTTCCGGCCGTCGACGGGAGATTGCTGCGTGCCGGCATCGTGCGTGCCGGCGCCTTTTGCCGTGCTTGCGGCCGAACCGTTCCCTGGGGCGGGTGCGACCGGCGGGTGGGCGGGGCGCCGCCGGCGGCGAGGGTGGGGCAGGGCCAGTGCGATGAGGGGAAGCAGGAGGAGCAGGCCGCCGAAGATGGCGAGGCGGTACCAGCGGTCGAGGGGGAAATCGATGGTGATCGGGCCGTGGGCGGTGGCGGGGAGCAGCCAGGCCTGTTGCCAGCCGTCGACGACTACGGGGGAGAGTTCGTGGCCGTCGGCGGTGCGGGCGCGCCAGCCGACGTTGGTGCTCAGCGGTAGAACCAGCAGCCGGGTGCCGGCAGGCGCCGCGATCGGGCGTGGGGCGAGATCGGTGCGCGGCAAACGCAATTCGTCGACGGAGAACAGGTCGGTGGGTGCTACGTCGACGTCGACGTCCCCGGTCGGCAGCATGACCGACCCGGATCCGCGGGCCGGGTCATCGGGTGCGGTCCGTCCGGGAGTGGTCACCGGGTCGATACCGCAGATCTTCGCGGGAACCGGTGCACTGGTGAGTAATTGGTGTGCGGTCGCGGTGACCGTGGTGTGCACGAGATGTCCCGCCAGCGCGATGGTCGGCCCGTGCGCGCAATCGACGGTGATCGGGCGGTCGCCGCGCGCGGGCGGCGGATAGTCCGGTCCCAGGACGTTCACCTCGGCCAGTCCCGGCGGCTGTTGCTGATCGAAACCCAGTGCGGTGCGGTCCAATACCGCATTCCAGGTGGCGAGGCTCAGTTCGATCCGGTCGGTGACGTAGGGATGCAGCCGGATGCGGATCGGCTGTCCCGCCGGTGCGTCGGGGTCGAGCTCGAGAGTCTGCGGACCGTCGCCGAGATCGACCGCGACCGAGGTGGGGCGGGCGGGCAGCGCACCGCGCGGCGGGGTGATCTCGAGGCCGTTCACCAGGGCCGGCGCGGGGAGTTCGAGGGTCAGGGTCGGCTTGGGGCCCGCCGGATCTCGCACCGTGTCCTGCGGGGCGACCCAGCTGGTGCTCGGATCGCCGTCCGTGGCGGCGAAGGCCGAGCCGCGCAGGTCGCCGACATCGGCCTTACCGCGCGCGATGGGCCGCTCATGATCGGTCAGCAGCGCCTCGAGCGACGGGCCCTGCCGGGCGCGCACCATCAGGCGCGGGGTGACGTTCATCGGCGCCGGGACGTTCAGTGTGCGTTCGAAACTGCCCGGTTCCTCCGGAGAGAGCGCGAGGCCGTTACTGCATCGGACGCGGTCGGGCGCGTCGAAACAGCCACTGCGCCCGGGGAATTCCTGCCCCAGGCTCCAGCCCTGCACCTGCGTTCCGGCCGGGACCGCGGGCAGGACGGTGCGGTGGCGGATCGCGACGGGTACCGGCGCGTTACGGTTCGAATAGTCCTCCAGAGAGACCTCGGAGATGCCGAATTGTCCGCCGAGACTGCCGGTCTCGGTTTCGATCGCGGTGATGCTCACCCAGCCGGTCGGACCGGGTGGTAGTGAAACCGACACGGGCTCACCGGGTTTTGTGACACGCGCCGCAGTCGTACCGTGCGCGGTGCGCACTTCGACGAGGCCTACCGGATCGCCCAGCGCGGCCGAGCTCGTGGCCAGCTGCAGCACCCCCGCGTTGATAGGATGATCCAGGTCCAGCCGAAGCCATTGGCCCACAGCATGTTCGGCACTGTTGCTCAACCATGCGGTGGACGGATCGCCGTCAACGGCCGCGGCGGTGGAGCTGCCCGGGGCGGTGCCGCCCAGCTGGGTCGCATCGGCCGCGGAACTCGAGGCGGTGATCGTCGCCCCCGACCACTGCCCCGCCACGCGCGGCGTTCCCGGAACGGCGTAGTCGGGCACCAGATTACGGGTCCGCCGGGCGTCGGTCGGTGCGCGCAGCGCCGAATTGTGATTGTCGACTCGGCCGAAATCGGTCTCGCGGTCCATCGGAGTATCGGTGAGAGTTGTCGTACTGCCGGATAATCCGGCTCGCGCGGCATCGGTGGACAGTAACACCGGCCCATTCGGCGCGGAGGTATCGCGGCGCAACCGCTCGAGCACCTCGGGCCCGCCCTGTACCACCGGCACCGAATTCAGCGGCACGGTATAGGCGCCCGGGAAGGACTCGGGCGCGCCCGATCCGCTGCGGATATCGGCGGGCTCGCCCGGATGCGGCGCGCTCACCCGGTAAATCTCGATGGCCGGATAGGACGGCCGCAGATCCCCGTCGGAGACCAACCCCTTGCCGTGCGAGGCGATGATCTCGTCCCCGAACTCGGCCACCTTCGTCAGTCCCGGCGAGCCCTCGATGGCCTCGTGCGCCAGCAACGGCCGGGTCGAACGCGATGTGTCGGGGTCCAAATCGTTGCGCAGCACCAGAATTCCGATGCCCTGATCGATCAGTGTCGACGCGAGACCGGACGAGGGGCGTCCGTCGGCGATCAGCCGCTGCACCGAATCCATCGCCCGGATCGTGCCCGGCGGGGTGAGCGGGATCGCATCGCGCACCGCCCAGGGCGTTCTGGCCAGCGCCTGCAATGGTTCGTCGCGGGTCAACCCCCAGATCTGACTGCCGAACGGCGCGCCCGGCACCACCAGGGCCCGAGTGTTCGCGGCATGGTCGGCCAGCCAGCCGGCGGTCTGGGTCCAATAGGCCGGAACCCGGTCGTACGCACCGCGCGGGGCCAGTTTTCCGGTCCACGCCAGCGAGGTGGACAGCGCCAGCGCGCACAGGATCAAGGCCGCGACCGCCACCATCCGCTGCCGTTCGGGATGGGCGAATGCGCTGCGCCACATCGGCATCGGCACGGAACCGGGCAGCGGAACACGATGCAGCAAATGGGCCAGCCCGATCACGAGCGGCAGCCGGATCAGCGGTTCGAGCTTGTGCACGTTGCGCAGCGGCGCACCGCCCGAGTCAAGGAATACCCGCACCGATTCGGCGAACGGTCCGCCCAGATCCCCGACGTATCCAGCGCAGAGCCCGACCAGTCCGAGCATCAGGATCAGCACGAACCGGCCGCGGTGCGGCATCGACCGCAGTGCCAGACCGGCCATCCCGGTCGCGGCCAGCAGTCCGGTCGCCAGCACCGCCGCGGGCTGGGTGACCAGCACCGCGCCCGCGATGCGTTCCGGCGAGACGAACGGCGTCCAACTGGAGGTTCCGCGCAGCACCTCGCCCAGCGAGGCCCATTCGGTGGTGACTCCGGACGATTCGATGTAGTCCAGGAAGGGCGGACTCACCTTGCCGAGCATCAGCAGCGGCACGACCCACCACAGCGTCCCCAGCGCCAGCAGCGGGATCCACGCCCGAGTGAACCGCCACCAAGCCCGATTCGGCCGGTATGAAGCCCACCAGATCAGCGCGGGCAGAAAAGCCGCCGCCGTCGCGACCGCGTTCACCGAACCCATCAACGCCAGCGCCAGCGCGCTGCCCGCGGGAGACAGTGCGCCGTACCGGCGCGGGCGGTGTCCGTCGTGCTCCGGCGAGTCCGCCCAGCGGCGTCTCGTGCCGGTTTCCTCGGCACTCGGCTCCTGCGTCGGCACGCGGGCAGCCTCATTCGTATCGGCCCCGTGTCCTGACGGTGCGGAAATCTGCGCACTCCCGGGGGAGACGGACAGCCCTGCTCGGTTCCGGATCGTTCGCCACCAGCGTTCGAGTCGCGTGTGTGACAGCAGGGAATCGGTGCGCCGGTCGGTGCGGCGGATGCCGTTGCGCGCCTTGGTGACCCGCCCCAACGCAGCGGGCGCGAGCAGCACCCAGGGGGCGAGCATCATCGGAAGCGTCTCCGACGAGATCGATCCCAGTGTGGTCAGAACCCGCGGCGACAGGGCGAAGGCCAGTGCCGCGACGATCCGGGAACCGCGGGTGCCGATGTCGAGCACCTCGCACAATCGCACGATGCCCCAGAAGCCGGCGAGGATCAGCAGCGCCCACCAGATCCGCTGGGTCACCCAGGCGGGCATGCCCAGCGCATGCCCCAGGGCGAAGAAGCTGCCGTGCGGGAAGAAATAGCCGTAGGCCTGATTCTGCACCTGCCCCATGGGAGCCTGACTGCTCCACAGATGCGCGGCGCGCTGCAGGAAGCCCAGCGGATTCTGGGCGAGATCGTATTTGGTGTCGGCGACGGTGAGGCCGGGAGCCTGCAGAAAGGTCAGCAGAAATGCGCCGACGACCGTGCCCGCGAACCAGCACCGCCCCAGCGGGGCGACCGGATCGGACTCAGTAGGGGTCGGCGACTCAGCGGCTGCCGTACTCAACGTTGTTGAGCAGCGACGACGACTGGTTGCCGCTGCGGTCGATCTCGGGCCGCGAATTCTGCGCCGTCGCAGCCGTGACCACGAACACCGCGACCGCGCCCAGCACGGCTCCGACGACAGCGCTCGCTATCCCGGGAACGGCAAACTTCATCGCGGAACTCCCATACATCGGCCCGTACGTATCCGCGTCAACCTACCACGCTGTGTTTTCGGCCTCCGCTTCGCTGCGGCGTGTTTTCGGCGCTTCAAGGCTGTCGTCAGTCCCCCGGACTCGGTCTTCGGCCGTGCGCTTCGGGGCTGAACGACGAGCCCGCGCCGAAGGCCCGAGGTTGGCGTTGTTGAGCCTTTCGCTTCGCGGGCGATTTCCTGCGGGACGGAGACGCTTCGCCGTTGGGGCGTCACGCGGGGGTGCGAGGCGAGGGGTAATCGCACACAGCGAATTACACAGGGCAGTTCAGACTGCCGAGGAAGGTTTTGAGTTTGGCGGTGGTCTCGTCGAGTTCGGTGCGGGGATCCGAGGCCGCGACGATTCCGCCGCCGCCGAAGGCGCGCGCGGTGAGGCCGTCGGCGGAGACCTCGGCGCAGCGGATCGCGACGACCCATTCGCCGTCGCCGCGGGCGTCGCACCAGCCGACCGCGCCGCCGTAGAAGCCGCGGTCCTCCTCGAATTCGGTGATGGTGTCCAGGGCCAGGTCGGTGGGTGTGCCGCAGACCGCGGGGGTCGGGTGCAGGGCCCGGGCCAGGTCGAAGGCGGTGGTGTCGGCCGCGCGGACCCGGCCGCTGATCGGTGTGGCCAGATGCCACACCTCGTGGGTGTTGATCAGTTCCGGGCCGTCCGGGACGGTGAGTTCGCACAGCGGGGCGAGCTGCTCGCGGATCCACTCGATGACGAACTCGTGCTCCGCACGATTCTTCGTGCTGGCCAGTAGCTCCCGCGACCGCTCGGCGTCGACCTCGGGATCGGG
This sequence comes from Nocardia vaccinii NBRC 15922, assembly GCF_001613305.1. GTDB lineage: Bacteria > Actinomycetota > Actinomycetes > Mycobacteriales > Mycobacteriaceae > Nocardia > Nocardia vaccinii. Next base: position 68,288 of record NZ_BDCC01000004.1, on the reverse strand, counting down.
ATGTCGCGCGATCGTCCCGGCCAGCGGACGCAACGTCACCGTCTCGCCGTGCCGGGCGACCAGAACCTCGGGCGTGGCACCGACCAGCGTGGCCCCGGGCCGTCCGGCGGGACTCAGGTCGACCGCGAACACGTTGGCGCGCGGATGCCTGGTCAGCAGGTGTGCGGCCACCACCTCCGGATCGAGCGATTGTTCGGCGCGTACCAGTACCGAGCGCGCCGCGACCACCTTGCGCAGTGGCTGCGAAGGATCCGAGAGCTGTTCGACGAGTTTCGTGACCCGCGCGATATGCTCTGCGGCACTGGGGATTTCGGTGATCACCCGAACCTCGGGCAGTGATGGCACGGCCGCGGGACGCCACGGCCCCGCGGTATGCCGCGCCCGCTCGGGCACGCACAGCGCCGCCGGAGTGCGCGGATCGAACGGCAGCGCCCCGACGATCAGCTCGGCCGTCCCGTCCGCCAGCTCGGCCGCCGCGGATTCCGCGTCGTCGATCGCGCGCCGAACGCCCTCGGTCCGTACGACACCGCCGGGCTGAGCGAGCAGAAATCCGTCCATAGTGCCCCGACGATAGTCCGCCCGGCACTGCGCGGTGCCCGGGTAGGGACGTACATCTCACTGTGATGCGCGGCAACCCGCGGGTCCGCAGGGCAGCTGCCGCACCCTCGCTCGCGGTGTATTCGCGCTGCGTAATGAGGGTGTACTACGCGGCGACATCAGGGGCATTCGGCATTTCGGCCCGGGGGGACGAGCAGGATCGGCCGGTGGCAGTGTTTGAGCACGGCCTCGGCGACGCTCGAGTGCAGCAGCGCCCGGATACCGGTCGCGCCGCGGGTTCCGGCGACGATGATGTCGACGTCGAGGTCGTCGGCGACGTCCACGATGGCGTTCCAGATCGTCGAGGTGCATTCGGCGGTGCGTGGTTCGGCGTTGAGTCCGACCAGTTTGGCCAGCCGCACCCCTTCGGCATTGACCTGTTTGGCGTCGACGTAGGCGATGTCCTCTATTTCCTCGTCGGAGACCCATTCGGGCTGCACCACGCTGGACATCCCGGACAGTCGCGCGGTTTGGCGGACCATCGGCTCCCACGCGGTGAGCACGACCGCTTTCGGCGCGGCGAGAAACCGCCCGGCGTATTCGACGGCTCGTTTGGCATTCTCCGAGCCGTCGTAGGCGATGAGCATCAGATCGCAGGGCATGGGCGGACCTCCTGGGTTCCGGCGCCTCGACTATGCGCTGAGAGTACCCGCCCGAGCGGTCCGTCACAGCGATGTCAGGCCCTCTTGCCGGCGTGAATGTGCTCCGGAACAGTGGCCGGGCGCGGTAGGGTCCGAGCGGCGAGGGGCCCGATTCCGCCGGCAACGCGAACGGTCGGTATGTCGGTGAGATGTGTTTTCGTTCTGCATAATTCGCTCACGGTTCACCGAAACATGCGCCTGGAACGCTACTTCGGAGTTTCACTTGAAACCCGGCGGCCGAACCCGTCGCCGGCAGGTGGACCATCGGAGCCGAGGTCGAATGTGCGATCGGAACAGCTTGCAACTCCACAAGATTGGGCCGAGGCGTACAGGACGCAGTTCGGTCTGCCGCGGGTGCATGTGACCGCGCCGGGATTCGTGGTGCTACCGCTGGTCGATCAGATCGCCGCGGTGAACACTCCCGAACAGCTGGGCTCCCCGGTACTCGACGAGCTGACCGTGCGCGGGGTGCCCGGTCCGGTACTGGTCCGGGAGCGACCGGCGCGCCGGACGTTCCTCGCGGTTTTCGATGGGTACCCGAATCTGGAATGCACCGTCCAATTGGAGCGTCACGGCGTGGATATCGGTCCTGCTCGAAGCAATGTCATCCTGCCCACCGGATTCGGCAGGCGCACCCACGAGGGGCGCTGGTGGGCTCGTCCCCCGCAGCGTGAGGAGTCACTACCGCTGCTTTCCGAGGTCGTCGAGGCGGTCATCACCATCCTGTGAATACTTCTGTGGACATCAATTCTGCGGACATCATGAAGCCGATCGAGTCCGCCTTCTTCGGCCATCCCGAGGGCGACCCGCGCGCACTGCTGTACTTCGAGTGGCTGCAACGGCGCGAATCCGGTTATGCGGTAGACGTTTTCGCCGAGGAGGTGCGCGAGCTCACGCATACCCGGCTGCCCAATGCCGCGGCGTGCTGGGTGATGCTCGACCGCATCGAGGCCGCGCCGCGCGATCCGGGCTGGCCGTACGACGAGGCCGTGAACGCATCCCTGCCGGCCGCACTGCCGCGTGCGCCGGTGCATCCGACCCATCTCTACGACCGCGTGCACGGCGGTTGGCTGGGCCGCTGCGTCGGCAGCACACTTGGCAGACCGCTGGAGAATGGCTTCGCCTGGTCGCCGCAGCATATCCGGGCCTATCTGGAACGGGCCGGGGCCTATCCGCTGGCCGATTACATCCCGGTGCTCAGCCCGATGCCGGAGGGGTATCGGCTCGCCCCGGGCTGGCCGGAGTCGGTACGCGGCCGGATCGATGGCTGTCCGCGCGACGACGACCTGGACTATCCGGTGCTGAGCCTGCACATGCTCGAGCAGCAGGGCATCGAGTTCACCGCCGCCGACGTGGCCGCCGAATGGCTCGGCCGGTTGCCGTTCCTGCAGACCTACACCGCCGACCGGGTGGCCTACCGCAATCTGATCGACGGCCTCGGGCCGCCCGCCACCGCGACCTACCGCAATCCGTACCGCGAGTGGGTCGGCGCGATGATCCGCGCCGACGTCTACGGTTACGTCTGTCCGGGAGATCCGGGTCGCGCCACCGAACTCGCCGCGCGGGACGCCTCGGTCTCGCATACCGGCAATGGCGCCTGGGCGGCCATCTGGGTCGCCGCCCTGACCGCCGCGGCCTTCACCGCCGACAGCGCAATCGAGGCGATTCACATTGCGCAACAAACGATTCCGGAACACTCCCGGCTCGCCGTCGCGCTCGCGCAGGTGGTCGCCGATTACGGGCGCGGCATCGGCTACGACCAGGCCGTCGCCACCGTGCACGCTCGTCACGGCCACTACAGCTGGGTGCACGCGATCGGCAACGCCTGCTTGGTCGCGGTCGGATTACTCTGGGGCGAAGGCGATTTCACCCGAACCATCGGCCTCACGGTCCAGGCCGGCTGGGACACCGACTCCACCGCCGCGACCGCGGGCTCGGTGGCTGGAATCCTATTGGGAGCCAACGCAATTCCACAGCACTGGACCGACCCGCTCGCCGACCGCCTGCGCACCGCGGTCTCCGGTTACGACTGCGTCCGCATCTCCGACCTGGCTCGCCGCACTTTCGATCTCGCCCGGCGTCAGGTCGTGTCGGGGTGATGCCACGCCGCCGCGGTCCAGGGACGCGGCGTGGCCGACACGCGCGAGGACGATGTATTCGGCTCGTACAAGCTGCCCATGGTCGGTGTGGCGACTCCCTGCGGCGCCGACGTCGACCGCCTGGTCGCCGAGCTGAATCAGGCCGGGTGGCGAATACCGACACCGGCCGAGGGCCGGACGATCGCGCCGGAGACCACGGCTGACGGCCCGTGCCGCCGGGTGCGGCGGAGCTCCCTGCTGTGCCACCTGGTGCTCCGGGCGGCGGCGGACTCGTGAATGCTGTGTTCGTTATCCGCGCCCCCAGTCGGCGGGGGTCACGTAATGGTGCCAGCTGTCGGTGTCGAGATATTCGGCGCGGGACAGGCCGGCGCGTTCGGCGACGCGGTGCGAGGCGGCGTTGCCGGGCTGGATCCGGGCGATCACCGGCAGCCCGGGCAGGTTGGTGCGGGCGTGCGCCACCGCCGCGGCGGCGGCCTCGGCGGCGAAACCTTGTCCCCGGGTGGCCGGGTGGAGGCGGTAGAAGAGGTTGAGCGCCGGGCCCGCGGGCATGGTCATGGAACGGATTCCGCAGAAGCCCAGGACGGTGTCCTCGGCGTGGGCGCGCACCGTCCAGTAGCCGTAGCCGTGCTGCCGCCAGTGCTCATCCCATTCGGCATAAAGACGTTGTGCCGCAGCGATATTCGGTACCACGGTCACCCACGGATCGGCTACGCCGCAGATCCGCAGAATGGCCTCGGCATCGGCCGGGACCGGGCGGAGCAGGGCCAACCGGGCGGTCGGCACCTGCTCGCCCGTCGAGATGTCACTCACACCTCGGGAGTGTATCGATCCGGTTCAGCGCTCCAGGATCGCGACCACGCCCTGACCGCCGGCGGCACAGATGGAGATCAGGGTGCGCCCGGATCCCTTCTCCGCCAACTGCTTCGCGGCCTGCGCGATGATGCGGCCGCCGGTCGCGGCGAACGGGTGGCCCGCGGCGAGCGAGGACCCGTTGACGTTCAGCTTGGCCCGATCGATCGGCCCCAGCGCGCCGTCCAGGCCGAGGCGTTCCTTGCAGTACTGGTCCGACTCCCACGACTGCAGCGTCGCCAGCACCACCGACGCGAACGCCTCGTGGATCTCGTAGAAGTCGAAGTCCTGCAAGGTGAGTCCGTTGCGGGCCAGCAGGCGGGGCACCGCGTAGGTCGGGGCCATCAGGAGGCCATCGGGACCGTGGATGTAGTCCACCGCGGCGACCTCGCTGTCAACCAGATGGGCCAGCGGCTCGAGGTTGCGCGAGGCGGCCCACTCGTCGCTGGACAGCAGCACCGCGGACGCGCCGTCGGTGAGCGGGGTCGAATTGCCCGCGGTCATCGTCGCATCGCCGAGTTTGACGCCGAATACCGGCTTCAGTGTGGACAACTTCTCGATGGTCGACCCCGGGCGCAGGTTGTCGTCGCGGGTCAGCCCCAGGAACGGGGTGACCAGATCGTCGAAGAATCCGCGGTCGTAGGCGGCGGCCATATTGCGGTGCGAGAGGTAGGCCAGCTCGTCCTGAGCCTCGCGGGCGATGCCGAACTCCTTGGCGGTGATCGCGGCGTGTTCGCCCATCGACAGGCCCGTGCGCGGTTCGGCGTTGCGCGGGATCTCGATGCCGACCATGCTCGGACGCAACCGGCCGACCAGCTTGACATAATCGGAGTTCTTCTTGGCCCGGTTGGCGTCGAGCATCCACTCGCGCATCGATTCGCTCACCCCGATCGGTGCGTCGGAGGTGGTGTCGGTGCCGCCGCCGACGCCGACCTCGATGCGGCCCAACGCGATTCCGTCGCCGACGGTGACGATCGACTGCAGCCCGGTGCCACACGCCAGCTGCAGATCGTGTGCCGGGGTGTAGGGCGAGAGCTCACTGCCCAGGACGCTCTCGCGAACCATGCCGTGTTCGCCGACGCGTTTGAGCACCGCGCCGCCGACCACCAGCCCGAGCCGCTCGCCCTGCAGCCCGAACCGGCTGACCAGCCCGTTCAGTGCCGCGGTGAACATGTCCTGATTCGAGGCGTGCGCGTACTTGCCGTCGGAACGGGCGAACGGGATCCGGTTGCCGCCGAGCACGGCGACGGGGCGCGCCTGCTTGCTGCCGGTGGCCGAGGAGGCGTTCGCCGAACGGGCCTTGGTTGTCACTCGAGTCTCCTTGGGGACGGTGAGCCGGCGGCGCTTGCGAGCCGGCGGGGTGGGTATGTCGGTCGGTGTCTCGTCGGGATGTGGGTCTCATCGGGAGATTGCGCGGCTCCCGGCCTACCGGAGCAGCGGCGCGGTCCGGTGCCCCTTCGCTATCGGTTTACATTAAACTTACTCTGGAGTAAGTTCATTGTCGATACGTACCCCTGACGGATGCGACACGTCCGGACGAGACAACCGGGCCGGCACGACGATGAGTCCCTTACGACACAAGGAAAAGGTAGGAACCGTGGCAGCCAGCAAAAGCAAGGGCGCTCCCAACCTCTACGGATCGTTCGTCAACTCGGCCCCCGGCTCGTTCTTGGCGAGCAAGCTGGGGTTGCCCAAGCCGGAGAAACTGCGCCGCTACCGGAAGGGTGAGCCCGCGTTGCCGGGCCCGGTCCTGCTCGGCGGTAAGGGTCGGGTAGCCGATGCGGTGCGAAACCTGTTGTCGGACTACACCTTCGCCGAAGAATCCAGCCAAGGCGGGAAGTTCGGCGCATTGGTCTTCGACGCCACCGGTCTCGGTTCGATCGAGGAATTGGCCCAGCTGTATGCGTTCTATCAGCCGGTGATGCGCTCGATCGCGCCCAGCGGCCGCATCCTGGTCGTCGGCACCACCCCCGAGCTCGCCTCCAGTGTCGAGGAGCGGATTGCCCAGCGCGCGCTGGAGGGCTTCACCCGCAGCGTCGGCAAGGAGTTGCTGCGCGGAGCCACCTCGAACCTGGTCTACCTGCACCCCGAGGCGTCCGCGTCCGCGACCGGCCTGGAGTCCACGCTGCGTTTCGTGCTGTCCGGTAAGTCGGCCTTCGTCGACGGCCAGGTGTTCCGGGTCGGCCGCGAGGATGCCGCCGATTCGTCCATCGACTGGGACAAGCCGCTGGCCGGCAAGGTCGCCGTGGTCACCGGCGCCGCGCGCGGTATCGGCGCGACCATCGCCGAGGTATTCGCCCGCGACGGCGCGACCGTGATCGCCGCGGATATCCCCGCCGCCGGCGACGCGCTGTCGGAAACCGCCAACAAGGTGGGCGGCACCGCGCTCGCGGTGGACGTCACCGCCGCCGACGCCGCGGACAAGATCGCCGAATTCGCCCAGCGTTTCGGCGGTGTGGACATCATCGTGCACAACGCGGGCATCACCCGCGACAAGCTGCTCGCCAATATGGACGACGCCCGCTGGAACGCTGTGCTCAACGTGAATCTCGCTGCGCCGCATCGCATTACCGAGGCGCTGGTCGCCAAGGGCGCGCTGAAGGAGGGCGGCCGCGTGGTCGACGTGTCCTCCATCGCGGGTATCGCGGGCAACCGCGGCCAGACCAACTACGGCGCGTCCAAGGCCGGTGTGATCGGCATGGTCGATGCCGAGGCCCCGAAGCTGGCGGAGAAGGGCATCACCATCAACGCCGTCGCGCCCGGCTTCATCGAGACCGCGATGACCGCCGCGATCCCGTTGGGCACCCGCGAGGCAGGTCGACTGCTGAGCTCGCTGTCCCAGGGCGGGCAGACGGTCGACGTCGCCGAGACCATCGCCTACTTCGCCAGCCCCGCCTCGAACGCGGTGAACGGCAACGTCGTTCGCGTGTGCGGCCAGGGCCTGATCGGTGCCTGAGCGGAGCGCGCGATGACCCGGACCATCAAATTGAACGAGCCGCCCAAGACCGGCAGCCTGTATCTCAAGGCCGCCCTGGGAGCCGTTCCGCTGCCACTGATTTCGGCGCGCAAGTCGCAGATCCCCGACCGCGCGGTGGAATTGAACGGCCTGCGCGTCGATGTCGACAACCTGGCCGCGTACTGCCATGCGACCGGGCTGCGTTTCGGCGACTCACTGCCGGTGACCTACCCGTTCGTGCTGGCCTTCCCGACGGTGATGCAGTTGCTGACCGCCCGGGATTTCCCGTTCACCGCGGTCGGTTCGGTGCACATGGAGAACGTGATCGAGCGTCACCGCGAGATCTCGGCCAGTGAGCCGCTGGATATCCGGACCCATGTGGAGAATCTGCGTGAACACCCGAAAGGTCTCGTGGTCGACGCGATCACGGAGATCAATGTCGGCCGGGAATTGGTGTGGCGGCAGACCTCCTGCTTCCTGCACCAGCAGAAGACCTCCCTGTCCGGCGGCCCGCGCTCGGCCCCCAAGCCGGACGAGGTTCCCCCGCCGCCACTGCGCACCCTGAAGGTGGACCAGTCCATCATTCATCGCTACGCCGCGGCCTCGGGCGATCGCAACCCGATCCACATGTCCTCCCTGAGCGCCAAGGCTTTCGGCTTCCCGCGCTCGATCGCGCACGGAATGTGGTCCGCCGCGGCGATTCTCGGCATCATCGAGGGCCGAATCCCCGCCGCGGCAACCTACTCGGTCCGCTTCGGCAAACCGATCCTGCTCCCCTCCACGATCAATGCCTACGCGGACCACACCGCCCAGGGCTGGGACCTGTCCCTGAAGCATCCCGAGAAGGGCTACCCCTACCTCACCGCAACCCTGAACTGATCCGGCCCCGCCGGACAGTCTGAGCCGCACGCTCTTTCCGCAGCCCATCGAATCGCATGGGGGATCCGATGAACAGCGGAAAGGCGTGCGGCTCTTGCCTTTCCACGATCGTGCGGCGGGTCAGCTGCCGCAGTCGCCGCAGCCGTCACAGGGGCAGCAATCGCAGCTGCAACAGTCGGAACAGCCTTGGCAGTCGCCGCAACCATCGCAGCCGTCGCAGCAGCCGTCGCAGCAACTTTCCCAGCAGTCGACGCGCTTGAACCACGGGTCACGCTCCACGCCGCTGCAGGGGCGTCGATGGGTGGCGCAGCAGGCGTAGCCGGTGCAGTAGGCGCCGCAGACGATGGCCAGGCCCGTTCCGCAGCCGGGACGTTCCGGTGGTGGGGGCCCAGGTGCGCTCCGGTCGTGGCGCGGGGCGTTGTCCGGGCGATCGCTGAACGGCGTTGGAATGTCATACGGGCGAGGCGTATTCGGCACGGACGGCATACCGGGCCGCGGACCGAGCGGACCCGGCAGACCAGGTCCGGGACCGTAGGGAGTCCGGGGCCCGCTGGGACCCGGTTCACGCGGACTCGTGCCGGGCCGGGGCTCGAAAGGGTGCGGCTGATTCGGTGCGCTCATGCCGGGGCCATAGGTGTTTGCGCCGGGGCGCGGCCCCGGGCCGTGGAGCTTCGTACCGGATCGGGGCCCATAGGGATTCGATCCGATTCTCCCGCTCAGCTCGATCAGGCGTGGGGCCGTGGGGAAGCCGAGCAACCGCACGGTGCGCGCGGGGTCCGTCGATGCGGAGATCGTGCTGTGCTCGTGCGAGGTTCCGCAGTGATTGTGGGAGCAGGTGTGTGCGGCATCGGAACACGCGGCGGCCGTTCGGCGCATGCGGCGCACGACCCCGGCAACCGGATCCAGCAGTGCCCAGCGCACGATCGGCGCATCTGCCAGACCGGCTCGCCACAGCGCCTCCTCGATCCGGGAATTCGATTCGCGGAGTAGAGCGTATGCCTGTTTCCGGGTGGTGCCGGTGGCGGTGAGCGGGTTGAACCTGCCGCGACGACGGTCTTGTTCGCGGTCCTCGATCGCGTCGGCGAGATGGGCGATGCGGCCGAAATGCCATCCGGCGTCGCGCAGGGCCGGGGCGTTCTCCGGGCGTCCGGCGAGTATCGCGGTATGCGCGAACAATTCGGCGGTACACACCTGCGTCGCCCGGGTCAGGGTGTCGAGGGTTGCGGCGCGGCGGCTCGTCATGCGGTCCGAATCCGTCAGCGTTCGTTCGATATTCGACTGGGCGTCGATGGCGGCGATGAGAGGTTCGATATCCAAACCGATGTCGCGAGCGCCGACCCGGGCTCGCGTGAACCAGCCCGCGGCCACCCGAGCCATCGGTCGCGCTCGCAACACCCCGGCCTCACCGTCGTCGACATGGTCACGAATCTTGGCCGCCCCCAACAGCAATGACGCCGTAGCGGCCAGCCGAACGCCCGGAGCCGCCGCGGTGACGACCGTGGCCTTGCGCATCCCGCGCAACGGACACGGCCCCGCCGTCTCGCGCGCGGCCGACTCCGGCCGCTGCGCCTCGGTCAGAATGCTCAGCACGATCGCATCGGTATTGGTCGCGGCGCGCGCCACCTGGCTGTGCCCGTCACGAAGGCCCAGACAGAGCCCGCACATCTGCGTGACGAATTCACCTGCGGCGACACCGTATTTCGCCGCCCCGTGCGCACAGGGCCGCAAGAGTCCGAACAAGTCCGCCCCCCACTGAACCAACCGCCGAAAATACCGGCCGTTGTGCTGCTACAAATCTGCGGATACTCTGTCAGGGCTGGCTCGTTGCCGCAACTCTCAACTGAAAAAGGCTGCCCTGCGGGCTATTCGGCCTTCTTCTTACCCGCCAGGCCGCGCCAGGCCAGATCGTCGAGCAGGTTGACGGCTTCGGCCACTTGGACCTCACCGCTGGCGATGCGGTCGGCGATGGCCTCGCCGGCGCCGATCACCGCCACCGAGACGATGTCGAAATTCGTACCCGGCTCGGCGTATTTGGCGCTGGATTCCAGGAGTTTGGCGGTCAGTTCGATGACGCGCTCGCGGCTGTTGGCGATCTCCGAGGCGAACGGTTGCTGGCCCAGTGCCTGCCGGTAGAGCACCTGCCAGGACAGGCGGTGGTTGTCCACATAGGACAGGAATGCCTCGAGGCCCGCCCGGAGCTGTTCGTGCGGGGTCAGCTGGGGGTTACCTGCGACGGCTACGGCCTCGATGAAACGCATGCTCTCGCGAGCGATACAGGCCCGGAACAACTCGTCCTTGGACCCGTAGTACAAGTAGAGCATCGGCTTGGATATCTTGGCTTCGGCGGCGATGGCATCCATGGACGTGTCGTGATAACCCTTGCGGGAGAACACCTCGACGGCGGCGTCCAGCATCTGCTGTTCACGAACCGCCCGGGGGAGCCGCTTCGTACCGCCCGCCATTCACACTCCTAGGCCATGATGAAAGCCCTATCTTACTCCTAGGTAAGTTCTGCGATCCGTCCATTGCCGGAAAGTCGCCCGCGCCGGCGACGTAGAGCGCAGCTCACGGGCTTGCCGACCGCAACGCTGTCGCATTCGGGTCAACGCGATCAGCAGTGCGGCGTGATGCCCTTGAACTTGGCCATCCGCAGCACCGAGGCGTCCACCTGGGCCATCGGCAGTCGACCCGAATTCACTTCCTGCTCGAGCTTGTCGAGTACCTGGGGAACAGCCTTGCTGGTCGTCCACAGCGCGTTGTCGGCCCCGGCTTCGAGCGCCGCGGCCACCGCGTCCTCGATATTCATCCGGGCGCTGATCGCGGCCATCCCGCCGAGGTCGTCGGTGAAGATCGGACCGTCGAAAGGTGCGGCGTTGTATCCGGCGCCGTGCCGCAGCAGGGCCATCGCCTGCGGGCTGATACTGGCCGGAACGTTCGGCGTGGTCAGCCCGGGAACGTCCAGGTGGCCGACCATGACCGCCGCGCCCGAACCGATCAGATTGCGGAACGGCACCAGATCATTGTTCTGCAACTGGGCCAGCGGCGGGGTGTGCACCGCGCCGGTGTGCGAATCGCCCGAACCGTGGCCGTGACCCGGGAAATGCTTCATGACCGCGCCCAGCCCCGCATCGTGCATGGCCCGGATGAACGCACCCGCGAAGTTGGTCACGACGTTCGGGTCGTCGGAGAACGACCGATCGCCGATGACCGAATCGGCCGCCTCGTCGCTGACGTCGGCGTCCGGTGCGAGATCGACGGTGATGCCCAGGTCCTTCATCGCCTTACCGCGGGCCAGGCTCTGGGTGTAGAACGCGTCCGCGGTCATGGTCTGCGCGACGGTCCGGGCCGGGGGAACCGCGCCGATCAGGTTCTTCAGCCGCGAGACCCGGCCGCCCTCCTCATCGATGGTCACCATCAGCGGCACCTTCGCCGCCGCCTTGACCTGGTCGATCTGATGATCGGCGAGCAGCGCCTGATCGGTCCAGCTGCCGATGAAGATCCCGCCGACCTGATCGGTGCGCACCACGTTCGCCGCGTCCGCGGTCCCGGTCACCCCGACGGTCAGCAACTGCGCGAGCTTCTGGCGCGTGGTGAACTGCGCGAGATAACTCGCATTGCAGTCCGGTCGCGCCTTGGTGGTGGGGGCGGGCGTGGTCCCGGGGGCAGTGGTCTTGGAAGTCGACGGCTCCGAAGTCGACGGCGCCGAAGTCGTGGAACCGCCCGAACACGCGGTCAAGCCGACGGCCACCACAGCAAGCACGATCCCGCGAACGTTGCGCATGAGTTTCGACGGTAGCCCGCCGGATCACCCCCGACCAAGGCGGGCACGTCGGATGTCGCGAATATGCCGTTGCTGGTCGCCACAGTGCATCCGGTGGGCTCCCCGCCGCGCCCGCCGACGTCGTCCGGCCGGCACCTGCGGACTCGTCCGTTCTCCGGGAAACACGACTGCCCCGCACCGAACAACGATGCGGGGCAGCGGGATCGGCGAGATTACTTCGCCGGAAGCTCGTTGTGCCCGCCGAACCCCTTGCGCATCGCCGAGAGCACCTTGTCCGCGTACAGCGCCTCGCCGCGCGAGGAGAACCGGGCGAACAGGGCCGCGGACAGCACCGGTGCGGGAACGCCCTCGTCGATGGCCGCGGAGATGGTCCAGCGGCCCTCACCGGAATCGGACACCCGGCCGCCGAAGGAGGACAGTTCGGGATCCAGCAGCAGCTGTTGCGCGGTCAGATCCAGCAGCCAGGACGCGACGACCGAACCGCGCCGCCACAGCTCGGTGACCTCCGGAACGTCGATGTCGTACCGGTAGTACTCCGGGTTGTCCATCGGAGTCTCCTCCGCGGAATGCGTAGCCTCGAGCTGCGCGCCGATATTCGCCTTGTGCAGGATGTTCATCCCCTCGGCGTATGCGGCCATGGCGCCGTATTCGATGCCGTTGTGCACCATCTTCACGAAGTGGCCCGCGCCGGCGGGGCCGCAGTGCAGATAGCCCTGTTCGGAACGCGAGGGCTCACCGGTGCGGCCGGGGGTGCGCGGGGCGGCGTCCACACCGGGCGCGATCGAACGCAGCAGCGGTTCGATGTGCGCGACCTGTTCGGCCTCGCCGCCGACCATCAGGCAGTAGCCGCGCTCGAGGCCCCACACACCACCCGAGGTACCGATGTCAAGGTAGTGGATACCCTTCGGCGCCAGCGCCTTCGACCGCTTGATGTCCTCGTGGTAGCGGCTGTTGCCGCCGTCGATGATGATGTCGCCCGGATCCAGCAGCTCGGCGACCTCGTCGATGACCGCGCCGGTCGCACCCGCCGGGATCATCACCCACACGATGCGCGGGCTCTCGAGCTGCTCGACGAAGGACTTGTAATCCGTGGCGCCGGTGAACTTGTCACCCAGTTCGTCGACGAACTCCTTGATCTGGCTCTCGCGCCGGGCATAGCCGACCGCGGTGTGCCCGTCCTCGACGATCCGGCGCACGATATTCGCGCCCATCCGGCCGAGGCCGATCATTCCCAGCTGCATACATTCTCCTCGAGTCGTCTCCGGAGCTCCGGCGGGTCCGAGCTCTCTCACGTGGCGGCGCACTCGGCGAACCCGTCACTTCCACGCCGCAGCCTTCTCGATTGTCCACTCTGTCGGGTCCGGAAATTTTCTCAGGTCCGTCCGCGCGGTGGTGTAACACTCCCGTGTGGGCCGCGATACACAGAACGGCTCCGTGTGGTTGCCAGACCCCCGACCCGGCAACCGCACGGAGCTCTCTGCATTTGGCTGTATTTTCGGCCCCCGCTTCGCGGAGGCCGAAAATTCCAGCAAATTTACAACGGTGTGTGCATGAGTACGACGTTGTATTGACTGTGGATGCCCAGGGCGAAGTACAGGGCGTCGCCGGTTTGGTAGGGGTAGAGCATCGGGGCGTAGGCGGTCGGCAGGCTGCGGGTGTCGATAAGTACCCGAGGCGGGCCCCATGGGCCCTCGGGGTTCGGCGCGGTCCGCATCACCACCGAGTTGAACGGGTCGGTGGTCAGCATCACGAACTGGTGCAGGTACTCGTTCCACATCACCGACAGTTCGCCGACGCCGCCGACGATCGGCTTGGCGGCCATCGGGTCCTTCGGCTTCCAGGTCTTGCCGTCCCAGAACTCGTAGGCGTCGTTGTTGGCGATATCGCCTTCCTTGACCCGGGAGATGAATCCCGGGTTGTTGCGGCCGGACGGCGTGCCGTACTCGTACAGATAGCCGTTGGCCTTCAGGAAGGCGTTCTGCTGGAAGTTGACCCACGGCCCGTCCACCGCGCGGCGTGTCGTGGGCAGCTGGGCCCAGGTCTGCCCGTCGTCACCGGAGGCGGCCAGGGTGGTGAAATTGGTGTGCCACTTCCCGTCGTCACCCCAGTCGTGTACCGACATCATCCGCATGAACTGCACGCCGTTGACCGAGATGCCCGCGGTGGGGATGAAGCTGATCTCGATGCCCGGGATCTTCGGGCTGGGCAGCGGGTTGTCGACGAAGCTCGTGTAGTGGATGCCGTGTGACGGGCTGGCTCCCGCGGGGCTGCGGTACAGCACGTTGGACCGCCAGGCCCACACGCTTCCGGCCAGCAGATTCGGCACGCCGAATCCGGCGGTGTCGCCGTAGGCGCTGATCATGTGCCCGCGCCCGTCGTCCCACATGATGCCCAGATCGGTGCCGAGCACATTCTGCTGGTCGGTGTGGTTCGGGCTGGCCATTCCCGTCAGCTGGAAGATCGCCTTCGTCGGCCCGGGTAGATTGGGCAGTCCATTGCTGCCGTTCAGCACGGGGAAGGGATTGATGTTGTTGGGGTCGGCTCCGGCCGGAGCAGCCCCGACCGCGATTATCGCGACCGCCGCACACGCTCCCGCTAATGCGGACAGTCGTTTCATAGTCTGTTCCCTTCCATGAGTCGCGCCGAGGGTATTGTGCCGGGTTCGTGCCGCGGATGTGCGACTTGCACCACGCAACATCGATTACATCGCGCCGCTCGGCACCGACCGTTACGTGATCGTGATGTTGTATCTTCGGCCTCCGCTTCGCTCCGGCGTGTTCGCGGCCCCGAGATCTCACCGGGCCGCGAGCGTGTTGTCGGCCATCACAACGCGCAGTAGAGGACAACGCTTCGGACTGTAATCGAGCCGGAATACAGCAACGCCCCGCGATCGGGGGTGTGTCCGATCGCGGGGCGTTCCGGTTATTCGATGTACGAGATCAGAAGGCTGCTTCGTCCAGCTCCATGATGTCGTTGTCCAGGTTGGACAGCACCGCGCGGGTCGCGGTCAGCTCGGGCAGCACGTTGCGGGCGAAGAACTGCGCGGTCGCGATCTTGCCCTGGTAGAACGCCTCGTCTGAACCGCCGCTTGCGACTGCTCGCAGGTCGCCCGAAACAACACCGTCCAGCGCCTGGATGGCGATCTCGGCCTGCGCGAGCAACTGCCAGCTGATCAGCAGATCGCCGACGGCGAGCAGGAAGCGGACCGAGCCCAGGCCCACCTTGTAGAGCTCGGTGGCGTCCTCTTGCGCGCCCATCAGGTGCCCGGTCAAGGTCGCGGCCATGCCCTGCACATCCTCGAGGGCGGTGGCGAGCAGCTTGCGCTCGGCCTTGAGCCGACCGTTGCCGCCTTCACGCTCCAGGAACTTGCTGATCTGGCCGGCCACGTGCGCCAGCGCCACACCGCGGTCGCGGGCGATCTTGCGGAAGAAGAAGTCCTGCGCCTGGATCGCGGTGGTGCCCTCGTACAGCGAGTCGATCTTCGCGTCGCGGATGTACTGCTCGATCGGGTAGTCCTGCAGGAAGCCCGAACCGCCGAAGGTCTGCAGCGAATCGGTCAGGTACTGGTAGGCCCGCTCCGAGCCGACCCCCTTGACGATCGGCAGCAGCAGATCGTTCACCCGGGCGGCCAGATCGGCATCCGCGCCGGAGACCAGCTCGGCGATGTCCGCGTTCTGGTGCGCGGCGGTGTAGAGGTAGACCGCGCGCAGACCCTCGGCGTACGCCTTCTGCATCATCAATGAGCGGCGCACGTCCGGGTGGTGCGTGATGGTGACGCGCGGGGCGGCCTTGTCGGTCATCTGGGTCAGGTCGGCGCCCTGCACGCGGGTCTTGGCGTACTCGAGGGCGTTCAGGTAACCGGTCGACAACGTCGCGATGGCCTTGGTGCCCACCATCATTCGCGCGTTCTCGATGACGTCGAACATCTGCGCGATGCCGTTGTGCACCTCGCCGACGAGCCAGCCCTTGGCCGGCACGCCGTGGCCGCCGAAGGTGACCTCACAGGTGGCCGAGACCTTCAGGCCCATCTTGTGCTCGACGCCGGTGACGAATACGCCGTTGCGCTCGCCCAGCTCACCGGTCTCGTGGTCGAAGTGGAACTTCGGCACGAAGAACAGCGACAGGCCCTTGGTCCCCGGGCCCGCGCCCTCGGGACGCGCCAGCACCAGGTGCACGGTGTTCTCGAACAGGTCGTCGGCGTCACCGGAGGTGATGAAGCGCTTGACGCCCTCGATGTGCCAGGAGCCGTCCTCCTGCTGGATCGCCTTGGTGCGGCCCGCGCCCACATCGGAACCGGCGTCGGGCTCGGTCAGCACCATGGTGGCGCCCCAGTCGCGGTCGACCGCGATCTTGGCCCACTTCTTCTGCTCTTCGGTGCCGTTGTTCCAGAAGATCGCGTTGAATCCGGGGCCGGCGGCGTACATGTACGCGGCGGGCTGCGCGCCGAGGATCAGCTCGCTGATCGCCCAGTGCACGGTGCGCGGCACGGCGAGACCGCCGAGCTCCTCGGGCAGGCCGAGCTTCTCCCAGCCGCCCTCCTGCATGGCGCGGAAGGACTTCTTGAACGATTCGGGGATCGAGACGGTGTGTGTCTCGGGGTCGAAGACCGGCGGGTTGCGGTCGGCGTCGGCGAACGATTCACCCAGCGGGCCCTCGGCCAGCCGGCGTACCTCGCGCAGCATCTCCTTGACGGTGTCGGTGTCCAGGTCGCCGTAGGCGCCGCTATCGAGAATCGAACCGAGGCCGAGCACCTCGAAGAGGTTGAACTCCAGGTCGCGGACGTTGCTCTTGTAGTGACCCATCTGTCTACTCACTCTCCATCGAGTTTGGTGCGGTCGGACGTTGCCCGTTCCCGCCCGCGGTCTCCGCCGGGTCGTCTCGGGCATGCGCCGTCAACTACCCGCGGGTAACTTACAGCGTATATTACTCGCGAGTAATCCGCCGTCAAACAGCTGGCCGAGCACTGTGATGCGATGAACAAACCGCCGCTGGCGTCGGGTGTGTCTACATGGGGGCGGTGACCCGGTCGCAGTAAGCCGCGAGGAAAGCGGGTCGCGGGAAAAGCGGGTCGTGCGATCGCCGTGCGTGTGGACCGGCTGCCGATCCGGCGGCAGTGATCACGGCGGCAAGGTGCTTCTCCGGTCGCGAATCTCTTGCGCTACGCAGGGACCGGAGGGAGCCCACGGCGACAGCCGGTTCGCGGGGTGCTCGAGGGAGGGCGGCCCGCGCGCTTTGCGCGGATGTGATCCCCCGATGATTGCGTTCCGGGCCGGAGGCGCCGGAAGCCCAGCGGGTCGACCGGTGCGACAGGCGATTACTGTCCATGCTGGAGGGTGACAGCCGGTGGATGCGGCCCCGAGCCGGGCCGGGCAGGCGGCCGATAGCGGCCGAGGTGAGATCGGGGTGAGAGAGGCGGCGATCGTGCGTATCGAGACGAGTGCGGGACCCGCGGAGGTCGAACTCGACAAGCCGCGGTCGGCGAAGTTCCTGCTGCTGTTGACGCACGGGTCCGGCGGCGGGGTGGAGGCGAAGGACCTGCTCGCGGTGCGGGATCGTGCGGTGGAGTTGGGCGGTGCGGTCGCGCGGGTGGTGCAACCCTATCGGGTGGCGGGGCGGCGGGCTCCGGGATCGGTGACCGTGCAGGATGCGGCCTGGACGGAAATCGTTGCGGCACTGCGCAAGAAGGTGCGGTCGGTGCCGTTGATCCAGGGTGGGCGCAGCAACGGCGCGCGGGTGGCGTGCCGGACCGCCGTCGATGTCGGCGCGAAAGGTGTTCTGGCCCTGTCCTTTCCGCTGCATCCGCCGGGTAAGCCGGAGAAGACGCGGCGAGACGAGCTGCTGGCCGCATCGCAGGCGATCGATGTCGTGGTGGTAAACGGTGCGCGCGACCCGTTCGGAATCCCCGATCCGGCCGACGCCGCCGAGGTGACAGTTGTTCCGGGACAACCACATTCGTTCCGCAGCGGATTCGACGTCATCGTCGGCGCGGTCGAGCCGTGGCTACGCCGGTGGGCCGCGCTGGACTGAGCTGTTTCAGTCGGTCACGGCCTGCTCTGCCAGATCGGGGCCGATCTTCGTGGCCACGACCAGCGCGTCGATCGCATCGCGACCCTCGGTCCCGCGCAGCACCCGATCGGCGATCCGGATGCGGATATCGGGGACCCCGGCCAGATCGGTCACCACGTCGTCGGGAGTGAACAGGATCGACCGATCCTGCGGCCCGCCGAACCCGTCGGTGATGTTGGTGGTGTCGTGGCCGAGTACCAGCAGCGTGCCACCGGGGGAGAGCAGTTCGGCGGCGCGGGTCAGCATCGCGCGGCGCTGCTCGGCGGGCAGATGCACGAAGACACTCAGCACCAGTTCGAACGGCCCGGTGATCCCGGCCGCGTCGAGATCGGTGACGTCGGCGCACTGCCAGTCGATCCGGCCGCGCACCGATCGCGACAACCGCGACGCCACCGTCCGCCCCTTATCGATCCCGACCTGGGAGAAATCCACCGCCCGGACCTGCCACCCGTGCGTGGCCAGCCACAGCGTGTTGCGCCCCTCCCCGCACGCCAGATCCAGCGCCCGGGGCAGCTCCGGAACCGGTTCCCCGGGCGCGTCGGGCTGCAACACCACCCGCCGCTCGAGCCCGTACACGTGCTCGACCACGGTCGCGTTCGGCGGTGCGCCCCACACCAACTCGCTCTGCGTGTACCGAGCATCCCATTCGGCCGCGTCCATAGTTGTATTTTCCGGCCTCGGCTTCGCGCCGGCGCGACCGGGCCCCGGAACGGCCTGACAGCAGAGAAACCACAACAGGCCGCCTGAGTTCCGCCCACCCCGGGCAACGCCCACCCCGAGGCTGGGGCCCGCCCCGGTCCTGGACCGACTGAGCGCAGGAGGGAAGGACCGGGATCAATAGGGCCCCGGCCCGCCGCAGCGAAGCGGAGGCCGAAGATTCACCCCGCCGGAGCGAAGCGGGGGCCGAAGCTACAGCGTGGTGTGCATCAGGACGACGTTGTACTGGCTGTGCACCGTTGTGAGGAAGTACAGGTCGCGGCCGGTTTGGTACGGGAAGATCGACGGGGCGTAGGCGGTCGGCAGTTCGCGGGCGTCGATCAGGACCTCCGGTGCGCTCCAAGGGCCCTGTGGAGAGGAGGACCGGCGCATGACGACCGAGTTGAACGGGTCGGTCGTCAGCATCAGATATTGCCCGAGGTATTGGTTCCACATCACCGACAACTCGCCCACTCCGCCGACGATGGGTGCGGCGGCGTTCACGTCGCCGCGGCGCCAGCCGCCGCCGTCCCAGTATTCGTACGCGCCGAGATTCTGAATATCCTGTTCGCGCACCCGGGCCACATAGGCGGGGTGGTTGCGCCCGGACTGCGTGCCGTACTCGTACACATAGCCGACGGATTTGGTGAACGCGTTCATCTGGAATTTGGTGTTCCCACCGGAATTGGGCCGTCGGGTGAACCCGAGATCCGCCCACGTCTCGCCATTGTCCGCCGATGCGGCCAGGCCCGAGAAATTGGTCGTCCACTGCCCGACGTTGTCCCAGCTGCGCACCGACATCAGGCTCATGTACTGGACCCCGCCGACCTCGATGCCCGCGGTCGGAATCCGGCTGATCTCGATGAACGGGATCTTCGGGCTCGGTATCAGATCCCGGGCCTGACCGAACATATCGCGCACCACGCTGTCGAAATAGATGCCGTTGGCCGGATTGCGGGTATGGCTGCGCAACAGGATATTGCTGCGCCAGGCCCAGGCGCTGCCGGCCAGAAGATTCGGCAGTCCCAGTCCGGCCGAATCGCCGAACGCGGTGAGCATCTGGCCTTTGCCGTTGTCCCACATGATCCCCAGATCGGTGCCGAGGACGTTGTAATTCTGGGTGCTGTTCGGGCTCATCATGCCGGTCACCTGGAAGATCGCGCGGCTGCGACCGTTCAGATGCGGCAGTCCGGCGGTACCGTTCAATACCGGAATGGGGTTGATGGCGTTGGGATTCGCGTCGGCGGGCGCGGTCATGGTCAACATCACCGCTGAACCCGCGGCTACCGCGGCCAGCAGGATCGAAACTGCTCTGGGCAACGTAGGTCGGCCTTCCCGAGTCGTGTCGAGAAACGGGCGGCCGATACCGGGTGGAGACTCAGGGCGGCCACACACGATCATCGACTGGCTGGCAAAATGTGAAATACAAACTGCGCACATTCGGCACGGGTTTAGCTACCCCGGTGACGGGGGTACCACAGATATCGACCGGTGTGAATTGCCACCGGCTTCGTAGCGTACAGCCGGTACGCAGATTACCTGCGAAAACGGGCTCGGCGAAGTATCAAAGGCAGCTGAGTCGCGCGTTCGATGCCGAATGCGCGTCGCGCCGAGACGTGCCAGGTCCGGTCGAACAATCGTTTGGCGGCGGCCACCGCGTGCGGTGAGCGTTCCGCGATCCGCTCGGCCAGCTGCCGGGCGGACTCGATCGGATCGTCGCTGATCTCGGTGATCAGGCCGATGCGCGCGGCATGGGCGGCATCGATCCGATCCGCGGTCATGGTCAGCAGCAGCGCCTTGTCCAGGCCGACCAGTCGTGACAATGTCGCCGCGCCGGTCATATCCGGAATCAGGCCGTGCTTCACTTCCATCACCGAGAAATCCGAATCCGGTGTGGCGAAACGAAAGTCGGCCGCCAATGCGAGTTGCAGCGCGCCGCCGTAACAATGGCCGTGCACCGACGCGATCACCGGCTGCGGAAGTCGCCGCCACGCCCAGCAGGCTTCCTGGTAAGAATTGGTGCCGCGCAGCGGATTCGGCACGAAATTGCGCGCGACGCCCAGCGGATTGCTCATCGTCCCGGCGATGTCCAGGCCGCTGGAAAAGCTCGGACCGTTACCGCGCAGGATCACCGCGCGAATATCTTTGCGGCTTTCGATGAATCGCGCTACGCGGGTGAGCTCGCGCATCATCTCGATGGTGAGGCCGTTGTGTTTGCCGGGCCGGTCCAACGCGACGTCGGCGAGGTTTCCGTCGACGGTCAGCGCGACCGTGCTCATCGGTCCGTCGCGGCGAGTTGCTCGAGGATGACCTGCGCGCAGCGCTCGGGATCGTCGTAGAACGGGGTGTGCCCGCTGCCGGGCAGGGTGAGGTGCCGCGCCTCGGGCAGGCGCACGCGAGCGCGGCGGCTCTGCGTTCCGTAGGTGAGCAGCACGTCGCGGTTGCCCCAGGCGATGGTGACCGGAATGCGAGCCAGGCGCCCGGAGTCCTGCAGGCGAGCGTGGTCGAAAGAAGCCAGCGCGGGTGCGAATCCGAGGGATTCGATCGCGCCCAGCGCGGTGGCGAGTGCGACGTCGCCGCTCACGGCCCACGCCTTGCCGAAGACCAGGCTCAGGAATGCGGTGCGTCCAGCGGGGGTGCCCAGGATCGCGGGCAGTGCGGGGCGCAGCAATCGGCCGAGCGTCGCGGACTGTCCGAGCGATTGCTGACACCAGACCCGTCCGGCGGTGGCCCAGAATCCGATCGGCGAGAAGGCGGTCACGGAACGGGCCAGCCCGCGCGCGGCCAGGTTCAGCACGATCAGACCGCCCATCGAGTTGCCCGCCAGATGTGGTGTTTCCAGGCCGTTCTCGGTGAGGAAGGCGGCCAGCGCGTCGGTGAGCGTATCGACGGTGGTGTGCGGGAGGGGTGCGGATTCGCCGAATCCGGGCAGGTCCACGGCGTAGACCTCGAACGATTGCGCCAGCCGGTCGATTACCGGCTCCCATACCTGCCAGCGGCTGCCGACGCCGTGGACCAGGACCAGAGGCGCCCCGCTACCGACGCGGTGGTGATTCAGCACGGGCACAGGGTAGCAACGGTTGGCGTTATGCCAACAGTGTTCGTTTCGGGCGATTCGGCGGTACGATAAATGGTATGGCTACCCGTAAGGTGACGTTGTCACTCGATGCGGCGGCCTGGTCGTTCGCCGAGCAGGCCGCGGAGCGTGCGGGCATGTCCCCGTCCGCGTGGATATCTCGCGCCGCCCGGCGCGAGGCGGTGCGCACCGGCTGTGGTCCGGTGCCCGATCCGGCCGCCGCCGCGGCCGCCGACGAGGCGGAACTGGCGGCCGCCGAGGAGTTGATGCGTGCGCAGGGGTGAACTGTGGAGCTACAACCCGCACGGTTTGCCTCGGCGGCGCAACGTCGTCCTGATCTCGAGTGACGGCATCAACGAGTCGCCGCGCCCCTGGCTGATCGCCGCCGAACTGCTCGACGAGGATCCGCAGGACATTCTGGCCGTGTCGATTCCCGGCCACGGCTGGGTGCACGCGGGCAATCTGGGCCGCATCTATCGAGGCTGGCTGGCCGAACGCATAGATTCCGTCGAGGACGACACGCTGGAGCGTCTGGATACCGCACTGCGTGCCGCGATGGATCTGTAGCGGCCCGGATTGTGGATTGTCACCTCGGACTGTCCTGAAGCGGTGGGATACGGCAGTATCACCACGGCGGTTGTGTGTTGCCGCCGTAGCCGTATTTGACGAGAATCGAGGAATCAGTTGAGGATTACGCTGATCGCCGCCGCGTTGGTCGCTCTGCCCCTGCTGGCGGGCTGTGGTTCCAGCAACGCCCAGCCGGAGGTTACCCAGGCGGATCTGTCCAAGGCGTTGCAGAGCAGCGGTCTGAACGACCCGAAGCTGGCCGACTGTGCCGCGAAAATCTATGTCGGCGAAGGCATCTCGCAGGACGGCCTGCGCCTGATGACCAAGCCCGGCACCGACACCAACAAGCTCGACTCCAGCACCATGGGTCTGAGCAAGGACGACGCGGCCAAGGCCAAGTCCGCCACCCAGAAGATCCTCACCGACTGCATCAAGTAGTTCGAATCCTCCCGGCCGGGCGCGTTCGGTGCGCGGCCGGGTGGCGCGCCGGTTGCTTTCCATTGGGAGGCAACCGGATTAAATCTCCCCCATATTCGATTCGACGGCTGCCCGGCTCGAACGGCGATCTCCGGAGCCGCGGGCCCGAGATGTCCTAAGCTGTGACTTCGGTAACCCCTATAGCGGGTGTGCCTGATTTCTGCGCTCGAACACGGATTCGGTATCCGATCTGGATCCAGCTCGTTCTGGACAACTCAATCGCAGAAAGGATCGAATATGAGGAGCGGTAAACGCGCCTGGGTCGCGGCGCTGGCAGGAACCATCATCGTGGTCGGCGGCGGGGCGATCGTCGCACCACAGGCGTGGTCCGCGCCGACGACACCGCAGTCCAGAGGGACTCTGGGCTCCATCATTCAGGCCGACACGTCGCAGGTGACGTTGTCGGCGCCGGGATTGCCGGGGACCGTCGCGGCGAGATCGACCCGCCTCACCTACGCCAGCAGCACCACCAACGACTCGCCGACCACGGTGGTCGGAACATATCTGGAGCCGATCGCTCCGTGGACCGGCCCGGGGGAGCGCCCGCTGATCGCGTACGCGGGCGGCACGCAGGGCCAGAGCGATCCGTGCGCACCCTCGGCGATGCTGTCGCAGGTGGTGCGGTTTCAGCCGCCCGCCGACGCGATCGTGGAATACGACATCCTCCCGATCTACCAACTGCTGTCCCGCGGCATGGCGGTGGTGATGACCGACTACCACGACATGGGCGCACCGCCGATCCACGACTTCCTGAACCGCAAGACACAGGGTTACGCGGTGCTGGACTCCGCGCGCGCCGCGTTGCGGTTGCCCGGCAGCGGCTTGAATCCGCGCTCGCCGGTCGTGCTCTACGGCTACTCCCAGGGCGGTATGGCCTCCGGCGCCGCGGCCGAACTGCAACCGAAGTACGCCCCGGAATTGAATGTGCGCGGCGCATATGTCGGAGCGCCCCTGGTGGATCCGGAGTCCTATATCGGACACGCCGACGGCCGCCCGGGCGTCGCACCGGCCATCGCGTGGATTCTCAACGGTATCGCCGCCGATTATCCGGACACCCGCCCAGCCCTCGACGCCGCGCTGAACGATACGGGAAAGGCGATTCTGCGCGACTCGATCGGCAAATGCGGCGGGGGCCTCGGCAGTTCCTTCACGCAGCCGCAGGACACGTCCCGATGGACGACCAGTGGACAACCGCTCACGGCCGTGATCGACCGCACGCCGGCATTGAAGAAGGCATTCGACGAGCAGCGGCTGGGCGGACTCGCCCCGGGGGTGCCGGTGCGCGTGTACGCGGCTCGGAACGACGATGGCATGCCCTACGCGCCCGTCCGTGGTCTGGCCGCGAGTTGGTGTGGTCGCGGCACGGCCGTGCAGTTGCAGGCGGACCCGTCGCTGCCGCCGATTACCGGCGTCCTCGGCACTCACGACCTGGCCTTCTTCCCGTCCATCGCCGACTCGCAGCAGTGGATCACCGATCGCCTGGCCAACGTCCCCGCCCCGGTCAATTGTGCAGCGCTGCCGTAGGTACCCGATCGCTTTCGGCATGTCGATATTCCGGTGCGGGTAGCGGAGACCGCTGACCGCACCGGATCACGCCGGGCAACGGGCCGGTCCACGGGCTGAATCGCCGTGGCCCGGCCCGCCGCGCGTCCAGGGTGGAAAGTCTTCGGTTCCGCATCGAATGAATTTCCGTCGCACAACGAAAAATATTCGGTCGTTCACTTTTCCGGCTATTCGTTGGCAGGCGTCAGCGGGGCGGATACCGTCTGGGGACTCGGAGCGCTACCGCTGTCATCGGGCATGTCTGGGAATGATCGGTTGCCGGTTGGGTAAAGCGAGACGGTTATGACGGATATCGAACGCACATCTGTGCGCGATCGTAAACGTTATCTGTGGGTGCTCGGTACGATAGCGCCCGCATCCGCGCTGGTGCCGGCGCCGCTGGTGAGCCTCACGGGATCCGAGCTGTTCTGGTGGATCGGACCGATCTTCGTGCTGGTGGTGGTACCGATACTGGATGTCACGGTGGGGTGTGACAGCGGCAATCTGCCCGAGCAGGATTACGAGGTCTTGGCCAACGATCGTTACTACCGTTGGTGTACATACCTTTTCCTGCCGATCCAGTTCAGCGGGCTGGCTGTCGCGGGATATCTGTGGGCCGGCCCTCAGCTGAAATTCGTCGACAAAGTGGGGTTGACCGTGACGTTGGGGGTCGTCTCGGGTATCGGCATCAATGCGGCCCATGAGCTCGGTCACCGGGCCGAACATCTCGAACGGTGGCTGGCCAAGATCGCACTGGCACAATCCGTGTACGGGCATTTCTATGTCGAACACAACCGCGGGCACCACGTCCGCGTCGCCACCCCCGAGGATCCGGCGAGCGCGCGGTTCGGTGAATCGCTGTGGGAATTCCTGCCGCGCAGCATTCTGGGCGGCTTCCGCTCGGCGCTGTCCTTGGAGCGCGAACGCCTGTCCCGCAGGGGGAAGCGATGGTTCAGCTACCAGAATCATCTGCTTCAGGGTTGGTCATTGAGCGCCGTGCTGTTCGGTGCGTTGATACTCGCCTACGGGTACGTCATCATCCCGTTCCTGCTGTTGCAGGCCTTGATCGGCATCGGATTGCTCGAGACGGTGAACTACCTGGAGCACTACGGGTTGAAACGGGCCCGTCGCGCGGACGGCCGGTACGAGCGATGCTCGGTACGCGACAGTTGGAACAGTGACCGCCTCGTCACCAACGTCTTGCTGTTCCACCTCCAGCGCCATAGCGACCACCACGCCAACCCCGGCCGCCGCTACCAGACCCTCCGCAGTCCCGAACAAGCTCCGCAGCTGCCGTACGGCTACGCCACCATGATGCTGCTTGCCGCCATTCCGCCGCTCTGGCGCGCGGTGATGGATCACCGCGTGCTGGCTCACTACGGCGGCGATATCGCGTTGGTGAATATGAAACCGCGATGATGAACTGCGGAAGGTGGCCTCGACACCGGTGCCGATGCCCGGTCGGCGCCGCTACCGATACTGCGGGCAGAGCGCGTCGGCGGATGCGACGACCCAGGCGGCGGCCTCGGAGCCGGACAAGGAGGGGTCTTTGCGCTCGAGAATCCCCATCGCATCGGTCTTGCTGTTGCCCGCCGCGAGATCGTCGCAGATGCTGTAGCCCCGCTGGACCGCGCTGTCGCGCTCCGCGGGCGTGTTCTGGCTGTAGCCGAGTTTGTTCAGATCACCGAGAAACCGGCCGGGATCCGCGGACGCCGCTCCGGCCAGGGCGACGACAGGACAAATGACAGCGACGGCGATCGCGGCGATACGCCCGGTAATGCGATTCATAATTCCCCTTGTGCGGTGGAGCTTCGATTGTCTCGGCTGCTGCGGCCGCGCGGGACGCGCCTGATTCGTGCTCCGACCGCCCCACCGACTCTGGTATGCGGCGAACCGGCCCGAAAGGGACTTTCGTCGTCGATCCAGGGGAGGTAAGGAAATCTACCGCTACTCGCCCGTGGCGCGCTCGACCCATTCGGCGTAGCTGTCCGAACACCATTCGATCGGCGTCGCGGTGACTTCGGGGCTGTCCCACGGGTGCAGTTCCGAAATGCGCGATGCGAGGCGATCACGAGAACTTGCCGAAGTACGCAGTGACACACGCCATTCGATTCCCTCGCCGATTTCGCCCAGATGCCGGAACACCGAAAAGGCGGGCCCGATTATTTCCGCGCCCGCGGCGAGCCGCTCGGCAACCGCGGCCCTCCCGATATCCCGCGCGTCCTCCCGAGTGGGCGTTGTGGAGGTAACCGTCCATACCCGCGCTGTGGCCATGGCCGCCACGATAGGTCACAGTGCCGGCCACACCGGCCTTCGAGGGTAACTGACCTGCGGGTGTATCGAAGCTGGTCGAAGAAGGTTTTCGGAGAGCCGGTGACGGGAATCGAACCCGCACTCTCAGCTTGGGAAGCTGATGTTCTACCACTAAACTACACCGGCGTTCGGGGCCCATTGGGCCCGGTGAGAAGATAGCAGACGGGCTCGGCGGATGCCCAACCTCCCAGGTAGAAGGAGTGGCCGGGCGGGCGCGGGGATGTATGCGGCTGGCCGTTGCTTGGGAAGGTGATGTCCGACTTCCGAACTGCGCGACTGCGTTGTCGCCGTCGCCGCGGTGGCGCGCTGAGCGCGGCTCGGAATCCGAGTCTCCAGTTAACGGCGTTGACCTGACCTTATGAGCGGGCGCAGCGTGGTTTGTGTGGCTCTTTGCGGTTCCGACGCCATTCGCCGTCGATCGGTGTGGACTTGTCCAAGTGCGTTGGGGCGCGCAGTTTTCCCCCGATTTCACCTGAATTCGAGGTCGCTCGACGTCTTCGAAGTCAAGGGTGTACCTATAGCCGCGGCTTGTGACTGCTGTCAGCGATCGGATGGCAAGTCCAGTGACCGGACGCCATCGGGGACCGGTCTGTCGATGGGGCATGGGTTGACCAAATCCAGAATTTGATTGGGGCGCAGTCGGTTTCGCGTGGCGGTGCGGGGTGGGCCGCTAGCGGCGGCGCTCTCCATGAC
The DNA here is from genome assembly GCF_001613305.1 of Nocardia vaccinii NBRC 15922. Classification (GTDB taxonomy): domain Bacteria; phylum Actinomycetota; class Actinomycetes; order Mycobacteriales; family Mycobacteriaceae; genus Nocardia; species Nocardia vaccinii. The sequence goes on along the minus strand of NZ_BDCC01000004.1, from coordinate 41,056 downwards.
GCTGATGGTCTCGGAAGTTGACGATCGCCTCGGGACGGGCGGGGGGTTTCCTCCGCGGATAGGGCGGCTGCGCAGTGCCACCACTGCCGCGTTTGCTGGTGAAGTAGGCCCTGAGCGGCGCTACGTGCATGGTGGCCCGGTTTCGCCGGGAACCACGCTTGATGGCGGCTCGTACCGATGGCGGCTCGTCATGTCGCGGCACCATTAGCGTCCTATAGTCGAGTCTGTGCGCTCGCACGATCGAGAGGGGGAGGCAGATGGCGGATCGTGTCGATGTGGGTCCTGATACGTTGCGTGCCACAGCGGATTGGGTGGACAGGCAGGCCGAGGACTTGATCAACGCGGTGGACACCCACATGCGTGCGGTTCACGCATTCCTCGGAAGTGACTGGCAGGGCACCGCCGGCGGTTCCCATGAAAGTCCTTGGGCCGATTGGGAAGACGGCGCGCGCCGGATCATCGCCTCGTTCACCGCCGATGCTGGTGCTCTCCGGAGCGCGGCTGGTGGCTATATGACTACCGATGACAGTTCGGCGCAGGCGATCGTACGGTCTGGTTCGAGCCTGGATCTTCCCGAGGTGTCGTAGTGGCGGCCGAATACCGTGTGGATCTAGACGGCCTGCAACGCCTGATCGACGATACGGCCAAGCTGGAAACCACGATCGAGGATCTGGCGGCCGAGATCGATAAGGGCATCGAACAGCTGCATGTCAGCTGGACCGGTGCCGCCGCCGAAGCTCACCGAGCAGCCCACACCAACCGCATCGCGGCAGCAACCGAGATGCGAGAAGCGCTGAGCGCGCTGCGGGGCAAGCTCGCTGCCGCTCACGCGGCGTATCACCAGGTCGGGCCGACCAACCATGAAATGTGGCCTCAGTGAGTCCGGCCCCGACATCGCCGGTGATCTGCTGGCCCTCGGCCACGGCCACATCGCCCTCGTCGTGGACGAGTACAGTGCCACCGACGACAACGGCGTCGGCGCACATGCGTACCTGATGGTCAACGAGTCCGGCGCGATCAATGTCGTGGATCCCGGATTCGATGTGACACACGGGTTCCCGCCGCAACCGCGGCGCGGACTGTCGGCTACCCACGCTGCCTTCTACAGCCCCCAGGGGTATCCCGCCTATCCGATCGCGCACCAGCAGGATCCGGCAGTCCCGCCCGGCTCCCATCACGGGCTCGTCGGCGGCGACGGCGTTCGACGCTTCCACATCGACGAGCAGGGGGATGCGTTCGGGCACAGCCGTCTGCGCACCTGGCACCGGCAGCCCCCGCAGGTGCGCGCCGCCCTGCATGCCTACGAGAAGGCGTCCCTGGTCGATTCCGTTCTCCGGCAGAACCTCTCGGATGCCGAACTCGCCGACCTGGTCGTCCGGCTCCGCTGGAGCAGCGCGATCCTGCGGACACTCGCCGGGCCCGAGGGGGGTCCGCCCGAGCTGACCGCGCTGTATGCCCGGCGAGGCGAACTGCTCGCCGATGGACCCGGAACCCGCGCGGCGACAAGGGAACTGCAGGCGCTGAACATCGTCCCGGACGATCCGCGGCCGGCGGCCCGATGGGAGCAGATCCAGCAGGACGCCGAAACCTTCGACGAGATCGCCGCGGTGCACAGCGAACACTTCGGCCGGAGCTTCGGCCCGGAGACGATCCGCCATCAGATCGCCCAGCTCGATCTCGCGACCACGCACGTATTGCCGCTGACCGAGCCGATCCGAGTCATCCGGGGGCTCGACGACATCGGCTTCCTCGCGACCGACGCGCACGGCGGTTACCTCAACGTTCCCCAGCGCGAACTCGGCTTCCTGTCTACCTCGGTGGCATCGTGCGCGAGGCCGCTGGTTGACCGAGCATCTGACCGCGATCCACGAGAGCAGCCAGCAGATGCGGGCGCTGCGGCATTTCGCGGAGGCGGAGCCGACTGTCGAATTGTTCGAAAGTCGGCTGGCAGAGCATGACCGGACGCTCGAGCGGGTCATTCCCAACGGGCCCATCGTGGGGACGTTCGGGGTCGAGGATGTGTCGTCGTGGATCGCCGTGGACGGGAAGCCGCTCGGCAGCCGTGGTCCGTGGTTCCTGATCGGCAGTGAACAGCGGGAGCCGGGATATCTGGAGTTGTCTCTGGGGTCGGACTATCTCCAGGGTGATTTCCTCGTCCATGTCGCACTGCCCGCGGGATCGCACGGGCTCTGGTTGAACGACCCCACCTCCGGCCACCTGCCGTGGCTGCGGCTCCCGCGCGGAAGCTCCCTGCGCGTCGAGCGGATTCGGCCCGACGATTCCGAATCGGTCCTGTTCCACATCGACGCCGTACTGGTGTCGCGGTGATAATTCACGGTAGGCCGGAAACTCGACGACGGAAGAGGCGGGCTCGATGCAACTGGAGACCGAGGAGCAGGTTCTCGCGTATTTGGCCGAGGTGTTCCCCATGCCCCGCGAGGTGTCGCTGTACCCGGGCGAATTCTGCTGGGTGTTCCAGGAGGTGCTCACGCGGGAGGAGACAGCGGCCGGGCTGGGATTCGGGCGGGAGAACCGTGTGGTCGACAAGCGCACCGGGGTGATCACCGCACACCCGAGCCTGCACCCGATCACGATCGGCGAGCGGTACGACGAGCAGGTCCGCGAAACCGGTGCGGCACAAGGATTTCAGGTCTACCCGCCGCAGTGGGCAATCGAGGTCGAGCGGATCACACAGCAGCCGGACGAGGTCCGGTACCGGGTGCGCGGTCGTTCCCTGCTCGATGCTCCGGCCGGTCCGCCGGTCGAACATCTGCTGACGATCGATCCGAGGACCCATCACTACCGCACCGACACCGAGACGATCCACGACATCTGCACGCACGCCGTGACGTGGGCCTTCGAGTTGGAGCGCACTACCGGACAGTGGCCGCCGGCAGCGAACTTCCGGATCTGATCACACGCAAGGGACACAACAGGTTCGGAGTAATCATGACCAGCGGCACACCTACCGGCTATCAGCACTGGACCCGCCTGCCCGTCGTTTACCTGCCGGTGTACCGGCGCGGTGCGTTGATCGGCTGTCTGTGGGCGTCCCCGAATCAGCACGCCGCGGGTTTCGAGCGGCGACTCGCGGTGGCCGGTGCGGATCTGGACTGCCTGATCGCCTGGGAGACGAGATTGACCGAGTCGGCCGCGACCGGGCTGACGCCGCGTGCCGCGATCGAGCGGTGGATCGGCGCACCCGAGGATACTGTCGCCGGAATCGTTCCGGCACAGAGCATTACCGCCGAATCGCCGAGCCTGACCTGGTTGTGGGAGCAGCTCAATCCGGACGGCCCGCCCCTGGGCGAGGGCCCGTTGATCCAGGACGGCACATATCCCGACGGCACGCCGGTGGATCGGGAGCAGGGCTGGGGTCCGCTGGTGAGCGCCCCGCTGGAGAGCTACCCGTCCGAGACCGACGCACCGGTCCGATATCTGCCGGTTCGGCTGAATTCCGTTGTGGTCGGGTATGTCTGGGCCGCGGTCACCGACGATGCGGCCGGATATCTGCCGCGCGCGCAGGCCGGGCGCACCGGTGAGATCGCGGCGGGCCTGTGGCAGTTGCGATTCAGCGATGCCTACCGCGCCGGACAGCCGGCCACCGACGCGTTGCGCAGGCTTCCCGGATTCGCCGCGGATCGGCTGTCCGGCATCGCCGGCCCCGGCGCCGCCGAGGACCTGGCCTCCGGCCTCACCGAGCTACGACGACGCGCCGCGGCGGCAACGACGGAGCCGTAGCAGCCCGAACCCGTGGATTCTCACCAGGTTCCGGTCAGACCGTAGGCCGACAGGATCGCCTCCAGCGGGGGATTGAGTGCCGGTTGCAGGACTTCGGTGCCGTCGTCGGCGGTGGTGATGAGACCTTTCGGGTGCGACCGCCTGGATCGGCGCAACCAGACGGCCCAGCAGGTCCACTCGCTGCCGTATCGCGATCCGTACATCACTCCGTGAGCGAGCGTCCCGTCGTAGAGAGTCACCGGCCAGATGCGGGTCGCGATCGCGGTGGTGATCCAGCGGGCGGGGCCGCGCAACTCGGCGACGGTGAGGTCGGTGACTCCGTTTTCGATGAGCGTTCTCGGTGCATATGTGGTGCTGATGGCCGAAAGGCTCGCCGCGGCTTCGATGTCGATGAACCATCCCCTGGCGGGCAGGGTGATTCGATAGAGCCGCAGTGCGGTCAGCCACATCAGGTCGACCTCGCCGGGGGAGCGGTATCCGGAGCTCCGCCATTCCTCGCGGATCAGTGATTCGAGCTCGTCGTTCTCGCCCACATCGTCGAAGTAGGCGATCGCCCGCCGCGGCAGCTTGGGGCGCAACGGCGCCAGCAGCTCACCGTAGGCGCCTTCCATCGTGCCGGCCGCATATATGGTCTGCTGCCCCTCGACGTCGTATCTGTTCCAGTCGTCTCGTTCGTCCGGACCGGACGGAATGCGTCTGCGCGGATTGAGCGGGCCGTACACGGGTTTGGCGAGGCGGAACACCTCGCGGCGGGAGGAGGAAACGAGCGCCAGGCCCGTCTTGGGGCATCTGCGATTGGTACCGGCGCCGGAGTGGATATCGCTGACGGACACCACCATTCCCCCTTCGTCCGAGTCGACACCGATAAGGGGATGGTATCGAAGGGGGAATCGCGGGTATCCGTCAGTCGTCCGAGTGGCCTGCGAATGTCACTGCGGCAGTGATCACTTCACGATACCGACCGTCCCGGATCGCGATGGCGGGCGAGTCCTCTCCCAGATGCGGGTTCGCGCCGATGAACCACGCTCGCGTCACGTCCGCACCTTCGGTGCGCGACAGAATGCTCCAACATCGGTGGGCCACCTGTAGGCGAGTGAGCGCGGCGTCGCGGGGACGCGGCCCGTCCGACTGCGACCACTTGTAGGGCAGTTTGCGATCGCGCACGCCGGCGACGAGCGCGACGAGTGTCGGCCCCAGATTGTGAACGAGCTGACGCGACAACTCCGAGGTGGGCAGCCGGGACGCCGCCACATGACTGGCGACGGCTTCGTGTGGTGCGCTCATCGCCCTCACAATCCTCGATGGGTGAGCCTGCCTCACCAGAAATGCGTTCCTATCAGGATAGCTCTGAATGCCACCCAAATGCAACCATTTGTGCTACTTTCAGTCCACTGTACAGCACCGTGTCACTCTTCTGAACAGGGAATACATGTTCAAGCCTCGCCGGCCCGACCGTGAGCCGAGCAGAGCTCGCTCCTCCGGGCTGCACAGCCCCGAGTCCCCGCCGGCGGGGGCCGACACGCTGGCGATCAGCCTCCACTATCTGACGTTCTACCGGAACGAATACCAGCGCTCCCGTGTCGTGGTGAAGACCCGGGCCAAACGCGTCGTCGTGTGGACCGCGGTCGCCAACGGCCTGATCGCCGTGGTCGGCGCGGCGGTGGCGGTGTTCCAAGCCCCCTGGCTGGGCCTGGCCAGCACCGCCCTGGCCGCCTCGATCGGGGTGCTCACCGCGTGGGACGGCCTGTACCGGCATCGTGAGATGTGGGTGCAGCGCAGCGTGATTCTCGGCCAGCTCCAAGCACTCCTGCGGACCACGGAACTTCGTCGCGCGGAAGGAGGCGACCACGACGCACTCGCCCGCGAGACCATGCGGCACCTCAACGCGATTCTGGAAGAGGATCTCGAGGCGTGGACCTCGCTGCGCCGAACGCAGTCGGCGCCGCATGAACGCGACACTGCCCCAGCCGAATAGCCATCCGCGCGGGTCCGATGGCCGAACACCCGGCCGGAGCCGCCCTGGGGCTCGATCGCACCTAGCATCGCCGATATGCGATACATCATCATCGGGGCGGGTGCGGTCGGCGGTGTCATCGGCGCGCGACTGATTCAGGGCGGCAACGACGTTGTGCTGGTCGCCCGCGGCGCGCATCTGGCGGCCCTGCGGGACAACGGGCTGCGCCTGGTCACGGTCGAGGGCGCCGAGACGCTGCCGGTGCACGCCGTGACCGATCACGCCGAACTCGGCGAATTACGGGCCGACGACGTGTTGCTGCTCGCGGTGAAATCGCAGGACACCGCGGCGGCCCTGACACAGTGGGCCGCCGCGCCCGTGGCGGGCGGCGGGGTCGCCGCGGACCGGCTGGCGCTGGTGTGCGCCCAGAACGGGGTGGAGAACGAGCGGGTCGCGCAACGGATCTTCCGCACCGTGTACGGGATGTGCGTGTGGTTGCCCGCGACGCATCTGGAACCGGGTGTGGTGGTCTCGCATACCGCCCCCATGAGCGGCATCCTGACGCTCGGCCGCTATCCGCACGGAAGTGATTCCACGATAACGGAATTCGGTGAGCATCTGGCGTCGACGGCTTTCCTCGCCCCGGTCGTCGAGGATGTCATGCGCTGGAAGTACGGCAAACTCCTCAACAACCTGGGCAACGCCCTGATGGCCCTGCTCGACGACAGCGGCGAACCGGCGCAGGACCTGTGGCAGGGCGCCCGCGCCGAGGGCGAGGCGGTGCTGGCCGCGGCCGGGATCCGCTATGCCGACGAGGCGGAACGTCAAGAGATACAAGGCGATCGGATGCAGTTGCGGCAGATCGAGGGCGTCCCGCGACTCGGCGGCTCGACGTGGCAGAGCCTGGCCCGCGCGACCGGCTCGGCCGAGGTCGACTACCTCAACGGCGAGATCGCGCTGCTCGGCCGCCTGCACGCGGTACCGACCCCGATCAACGACCTGCTCCAGCGCCTGGTCACCGAATACGCCCGCGATCGTCGCGAACCCCGCGACCTGGCCCCGAGCCGGTTGCGCGCGATGCTCGGCTGAACGAGCCCGGTCGCCGAGAGCCCCCGGCGGCCGGCCACGAGTCCGACTGCGGTCCCTGCCGCATCGGCTGGATCACCCATGCCCAGCGCATCGGACAGAACATGTTCGCGCAGGCGCACCCCTGGTGTGAGTCGACCGTCGGCTGCCTCGCCGCGCAGGGCGTCGGCTACGCGTTCGGCTGTCGCGGGGACGAGTTTCGGCGCCGGCCGCGCGATGAGGGCCGCTGGCGCGGAAAAAGGAGGGCATGAATGTGCCATTGACAACTGGCACATTCGCTGTGATGCTCGAAGTATGACGAGTACAGGGTCAATGGGGACCCCTGGCGCCGGACTGCCGAGGGCTGCGTCGATGCGGGCGCAGGTCGCGGCGGTGGCTTCAGTGGCCGGGTTAAGGCAGGTCAATGGGCTGTTGCCCGCGAATCGGGCGGGGATCTGGGCGGGACGCGGGCTGATCGCGGCGGTGATGGCGGCATTCGGGCCGACGTTGCCGGGCACGTCGGTGGTCGAGGTTCGCTCCGGTGGCCTGCGCGGGGAATGGGTGCGGGCGGCCGGGGTGGAGCACGGTGAGCGGGCGATCTACTACATCCACGGCAGCGGGTACGTGGTGTGTTCGGCGCGCACCCACCGCGGGCTGGCCTCGCGGCTGTCCAAGGCGACCGGACTGCCGGTATTTCTCGTCGACTATCGACTCGCGCCCGAACACCGGTTCCCGGCGGCGGCCGACGATGTCGCGGCCGGATATCGGTGGCTGCTCGAAAAAGGCTACCGGGCAGAGGATCTGGTGATCGGCGGTGATTCCGCGGGCGGGCATCTGGCCCTGGATCTGTTGCTGCACAACGACCGCACGGGCATCGTGCAGCCCGCGGGGGCGTTCATGTTCTCCCCACTGATCGATCTGACGCTCGCGCTCGCCGAACAGCAGGACCGCCGCCGCCCCGACCCGATGGCTCCCGCGCGGGCCGGTCGTCGGCTCGTGCGGCTCTACACCCGCGGGCAGTCTCCGGCCTCGCCGCGCCTGCGGTTGGACATCGTGGCCGGTACCGCGCTGCCGCCGCTGTTCGTGCAGGCCAGCGCGGAGGAGATGCTGTCCGGCGACGCGCGACGGCTGCGCGAGATGGCCGTCGCGGCCGGGGCTCGCTGCGAGCTCGAACTGTGGCCCGGCCGCATTCATGTCTTCCAGGCGTTGCCGCTGCTGGTTCCCGAAGCCGGGCCCGCACTGCGCCGCACCGCGAATTTCGTCAGCTCCGCACTCGCGGAGACTGCTGTCCGGGAACGGGTGAGCTGATCATGTGGATACTCGACGATCTGATGGCCGCGCTCGGCGGCGGCCGCCGCTCGCACGGCGCCAAGGCCGTGGTGACCGGTGCGGGCAGCGGTATCGGTCGCGCCTTCGCCCTCGAATTGTCTGCTCGCGGTGGGGAAGTGGTGTGTGCCGACATCGACGAGGCGCGTGCGCAGGAGACGGTCCGGATGATCCGGCGCAGCCACGGACGCGCGGCGCATGCGGTCGGGTGCGACGTCTCCCGCCGCGAGGACGTGGAGAGCCTGGCCATGCACGCGGAGCTGATCTTCGGCGGACCACCCACCCTGGTGATCAACAACGCGGGCGTGGGCATCGGCGGAAAACCTGTGGGGGAGATAGGTTTCGAGGATTGGCAGTGGGCGCTGGGCATCAATATGTGGGGTGTGGTGCACGGCAGCGAGATCTTCGTCCCGAGGCTGCGCGCGGCCGGACGCGGCGGTGTCATCAACGTCGCCTCGGCGGCCGGATTCGCCGCCGCGCCCTCGATGGGCCCGTACAACGTGTCCAAGGCCGCGGTCATCTCGCTGTCCGAGACGATGGCCGCGGAACTGTCCGGCAGCGGCGTCGCGGTGACGGTGCTGTGCCCGACCTTCGTGCGCACCAACGTCGCCAAGGACGGCCGCATCACCGCGGCCTCCCAGCAGTTGGCCGAAACCCTCATGCGCTGGACCGGTTTCACCCCGGAACAGGTGGCGCGCACCACCCTCGACGCCAACGACCGCGGCCGGCTGTACGTCCTGCCGCAGCTGGACGCGCAGCTGATCTGGCACCTCAAACGCTACTTCCCGGCCCTCTACACGCACGCCCTGGGTGTGCTGAACCATCTTCTGCCGCAGGATGTTCCGACATCGAGCCGGGCGGCGGACGCCAATGATACGAAGACAGGAGTCTGAGATGTCCTTCGACTTCGACGATATGCTGGTCAAGATCAAGTCCCGGCAGTGGGCGCTGGTCGATATCGATTGGGACGCACCGGGAGCCGAGCTGATCGAACCCGATCTGCACGCCCGGTTGAAGCCTTTCATGGCCGATCTCATGTGGATCGAGAACGTCGGCGCACGGGGTTTCGCGGCCATGGCCAAGAAGGCTCCGACCGAAACGCTGAAGGAGATCTACCGGTACTTCCACGCCGAGGAGCAGCGGCACGCCAATGCCGAACTGGCCCTGATGCGGCGCTGGGGCATGCTCGACGGTGACGAGATTCCGGAGCCGAACGTCAACGTCAAACTGGTGATCGACTTCCTGGACAAGTATTCCGACGGGATGTCGCTGTCCTTCCTGGGCACCGTGATCCCGATGCTCGAGGTGGCCCTGGACGGCGCGCTGATCAAATTCATCACCGACGAGGTCGCCGATCCGGTCGCCCAGGAGGTGTTCAAGAAGATCAACAATGACGAATCACGCCATCTGGCAACCGATTACGCCGTCATGGACCTGCTCGGGCACGCGCCGATCCGGAAACTGGCGATCGACATGGTCGGCGGATGGATGAAACCTTCGCTCATCGTCGGAACGCTGAGTTACATTCCGCTGCTGAACAAGATGCGCGACAACATCGTCGCGATGGGCGTCGGCGAGGAGAAGCTGTACGGCGCGATGCGCCGGTACGCGAGTGTGGGTGAGCGCAGCGCCTTCGCGCGGCGACTGCCGATGTACCAGTTCGTCAGGATGCACAGCGGCTGGGTCGTCGACCGTTCCCACCCGTATCACCTTCTCGCCGACGCCATGGTGAAGCTGACCGCGCACTACCCCAGGGTGTTGCTTCGGCCACAGCCGACGTGGTCGAAGGAACTGACCTACGAGCCGGTCGCATGAGCGGGTCGAGCGGGTCGCCGCGGGGCGAGGCGCAAACCCTGGACGTGGCGATCATCGGGGCCGGTTTCGCGGGGATCGGCACGGCGATCAGGTTGCGGCAGAAGGGGATCGGCAACTTCGCGCTCTTCGAGCGGGGTGACCGCGCCGGCGGTACCTGGCGGGACAACACCTATCCGGGCGCGGCGTGCGATATCCCCTCACGGCTGTACTCCTACAGTTTCGCGCCCAATCCGAACTGGTCGCGGACCTATTCCGGCAGTGCGGAAATTCTCGGGTACATCGACACCATGGTCCGGGAATTCGGGATCGGGCCGCGAATCCGGTTCGGCCACGACGTGACCGGCGTCGACTACGACGAGAGCAGCGGCACCTGGACGCTCGGCTTCGCCGGACAGCGCCGAAAGGTCCGGGCGCGCAGCGTCGTTCTCGCCTCGGGCCCGCTGGCCAATGCGAGCCTGCCCGCCATCGACGGTATCGAGACCTTCCAGGGGCACAAGATCCACAGTGCCCGTTGGGATCACGACTACGATTTCACCGGTAAGCGGGTGGCCGTGGTGGGCACGGGCGCCAGTGCGGTGCAGATCATTCCGGAACTCGTCCGGCAGGCCGGATCGGTCAAGGTGTTCCAGCGCACGCCCGGCTGGGTGTTGCCCCGCGTCAACCGGGAGATCAACGCGCTGACCAGGCGGCTCTACCGGCAGGCGCCGATCACTCAGTCGCTGGCCCGCGAGGCGTGGTTCTGGGGGCACGAGTCCGTCGCGCTGGGCGTGGTGTGGAATACCCCGCTGACCCGGGTGGTCGAATCGGTTGCCTTGCTGCACTTGCGAACTCAGGTGCGCGATCCGTGGCTGCGTCGGCAGCTGACCCCGGACTTCCGGGCCGGATGCAAACGCCTGCTGATGAGCAGCGATTACTATCCGGCGTTGCAGCGGGACAACTGCACGCTGGTGACCTGGCCGATCGCCGCGATCAGCCCGCGGGGTATCCGGACCGCCGAGGGGATCGAGCACCGCTTCGACTGCATCGTGTTCGCCACCGGTTTCGAGGTGTCCAAGACCGGTTCGCCGATACCCGTCACCGGCCGGGACGGCCGGGGGCTCGCGGATGAATGGCGCAGGGGCGCATACGCATACAAGAGCGTGACGGTCGCGGGGTATCCGAATCTGTTCCTCACCTTCGGGCCCAACTCCGGTCCCGGACACAATTCGGCCCTGGTCTACATGGAGGCCCAGATCGATTACCTGACCGATGCCATCGGCCTGATCCTGGACCGGGATCTGCGCGCGCTCGAGGTGCGGCGGGATCGGCAGGACCGCTACAACGCCCGGCTGCAACGCCGCCTGACCGCTACCACGTGGAATTCCGGTTGTCGCAGTTGGTATCTCACCGATGACGGGTTCAACGCCACCATGTACCCGGGCTTCGGCACGCAGTTCGCGCGGGAGCTGGCGCGGGTGGATCCGGACGACTTCGTCCTGACACCGGCGGCGCACGCGCCGGGTGAGCGGCGGCCGGTGACCACGGCCACCGGTTAAACTCGACGGAGTACGACGCCCGCGCCGCGACCGCGGTCCGGGCGTTCCGATGCCTGGCAGCGAAGGGAATGGAGATCCTCGGATGGCGGAATACCGCATCGACGATCTCGCCCGGGCCGCCGGGACGACCTCCCGCAATGTGCGCGCCTACCAGGAGCGCGGACTGCTGCCGGTGCCGGTCAAACGCAGCGGCCGCGCCTTCATATACGACGATTCCCATCTCGAGCGGCTGAAGATCATCGATGCGCTGTTGCAGCGTGGCTTCACCACCGCGCATATCGCCGACTTCATCACCAGCTGGGAGACCGGAAAGGATCTGACCGAGATCCTCGGCCTGCAACACGCGGTGACCGCGACATGGGGTAAGGGCGAGACGCTCGAGGTGCCGCGCGAGCTGGTCTCCACCGTGCTCGGCGAGCAGGACACCGGGATGCCCGATCCGGATCTGCTGGCCCGCCTGAGCGAACTGGGCCTGGTCCGGCTGCACGAGGAGACCGTCGAGTTCACCGAACCCGAACTGCTCACCACCTTCGCCGAGCTGCACGGATACGGTATCGGCCTGCGTCGCCTGCTGGATCTGTACTCGGCGGTGATCAGCCGGGTCGACGATATCGCCGAACTCATGGTCACCGCGGCGAAGGACCACCTGGTCGCCGAGCACGGCCCCGGCTGGCTGCCGGAGACCAACGCGGAGATCGCCGAGACCACCCAGATGCTCAACCACCTGCGCGAACTGGGCGTCACCGCGGTGCACACCAGCCTGGCCCAGTCCCTGGACCGGGTGTTGCCCTCCGAACTGGGGGACTACCTCGCGACGGCGGCGCTGCGGCGCGCAGCGGTCTCCAGCACCCTCAACCCGGGCGCGGTGGGTCGCGACTAGGATTCCAGCGTGCTGCTTTCCGATCGCGACATTCGTGCCGAGCTGGCCAGTGGGCGGCTGGGGCTGGAACCGTTCGAGGAGAGGCTGGTGCAGCCGTCGAGTATCGACGTGCGGCTGGACCGGATGTTCCGGGTGTTCAACAACACTCGCTACACCCACATCGATCCGGCGCAGCGCCAGGACGAGCTGACCAGCCTGGTCGAGCCGACCGAGGGTGAGCCGTTCGTCCTGCATCCGGGCGAATTCGTGCTCGGGTCGACGCTGGAGGTGTGCACCCTGCCGGACGATCTGGCCGGGCGGCTCGAGGGTAAGTCGAGTCTGGGCCGCCTGGGGCTGCTCACCCACTCCACGGCCGGATTCATCGATCCGGGATTCTCCGGCCACATCACCCTCGAACTGTCCAACGTCGCCAATCTGCCGATCACCCTGTGGCCGGGGATGAAGATCGGGCAGCTCTGCCTGCTGCGCCTGACCAGCCCCGCGCAGCACCCCTATGGAAGCAGCGCGGCCGGATCCAAATACCAGGGTCAGCGTGGTCCCACACCCTCGCGGGCCTACCTGAACTTCCCACTGCCCAAGCCCTGAGTGACCGGTTCAGTGCCCGATCAACGACAGACATACCCCCGCGGCCGGCAGTGAGCCGGTGAGGCTCACGCCGCCGCGGTACAGCCCGTTGGCGCCCTCCGGGAATGGGTCCGACCCGCCCGGTGGTGACGTCGGGTAGAGCGCGGGCTGGATCAGGCCGACGCGGGTCTGCGGCAGGTCGGTGATCCGGGTGCCGCACGAGGACACATGCGAACGGCGGGACCATCAGCAATTCTCGGTGACGGCCTTGACATATCCGGCCGATTGATAGAAGAAGTTGTACGCCCACCGCCACAACGAGATGGGGGGATGCGTGTCGACCATGAGAATCCGGCCGCCCCAACACTTTTCGAGCACATAGCGGGCCCGCGAGAGGTGCGGGGTGAACGTCACCACGATCACCCGCCGCCAGTGCTCCGCCCGGGCCCGTTCGGCCAGCGCGCGCCCCTCCCCGAGCGTGGTGCGCGGATCCGGGTCGAAGCACTCCACCTCGACCCGGTACCCGCCGTGACAGATCCGGTTCATCAGCGGGCTGTGCTCGTACGGGTCCGAGAACAGCACCAGTGGCGCGTAACCCTCCCGGGCCAGCCGCAACCCCAACTCCTCGCGCCCGTCGTGCGCACCGCCGAGGACCAGGATCGCATCGGCCCGCGCGGGCGAATCCACCTGCGGCCGAACGTATACCGGCCACAGCGCGGCCACCGCGACCGCGACGAGAACGAGCACGGCGAGCACGACCCGCCTCGTTCCGGCTCCGCCGCGACGCTGTGACATCCGCCGATCGTAACCAGAGCGGTCAGTCGGTCCCGTAGATCAGGTACTCTCGCACGACCTCGAGCAGCTCCTCGCCATGCGGGACGCCCAGCCCGGTGCACGCGTCCCATCCCGCACCTGCGCGGTACAGCCCGTTGGTGCCCTCCAGGATGTCCCGGAATCCGGGTGCGACCCGCCCGGTGGTGACGTCGCGGTAGAGCGCGGGCTGGATCAGGCCGACGCGGGTCTGCAGCAGGTCGGCGATCCGGCAGATCAGGGCCGCCCACAGCGGTGCCGAGGCGCTCGTGCCGCCGAAAACCGCGTTCTGACCGGCGAACCGGACGATATAGCCGGTGATCGGGTCGGCCACGGCCGCGACATCGGGGACACCCCGACCGGTGCGGCCCTCGCGCGGCGGCACACCGGCACGGGCCTGCCAGGCGGGCAGTCCGAAGGTCGCGCTGACCCCGCCGCCTCCGGCATTGCGGAAGCCGGGGCCGTGCCACACCGACTCGCTGTCGACCACCCGGGTGTGCTGGTCGGCGAACAGCGTGGTGCCGCCGACCGCCAGGACGTGCGGGCTCGACGCGGGAAAGCTGACATGTGGGCCGGGGTCGGGGTCCTGCGAACGGCTACCGTCGTCGCCGGAGGAAACGCAGACGGTGATGCCCAGCGCCGCCGCATCGGCCAACGCCGCGTCGATCGCGGCCAGCGCCTGCCCGGTCCAGGACTCCTCGGGCAGTCCGTAACTGATGCTGATGACGGTGGGGGTGGACTCGGCGAACGTGGCCGCGGCGAGCGCGTCGAGGATGCCGCTGTCGGACCATGTCGAGAAGTACACCCGGAGTTCGGCCCCCGGCGCCACCGCGCCCAGCACCTCGATGTCCAGCGCCGTTTCCCCGGCGGCCGGTGCGGTGTTACCGCCGTTCTGCGCGCCGTCGACCGACACCGAGGTGATCTTCGGCTCCGCGATGCCGAGTTCCTGGAAGTAGGCGGTGATATCGGCGGGATCGAAACCGCCGTCGAATTCGAGGATCGCGGCGCTCTGCAGCTGCCCCTGCGCATCGGGGAAGTGGTAGATCTGAGCGAGCAGGGGTGGTGTGTACTGCGTGTGGTCCGCCGTGGTCGTATCGGCGGCCCGCAGATGCGGCCGCAGTTGGGGGCGGTCGTCGAGGCCGAGCACGGCGGTGACGATGCCTTCCAGCGCGGCCGGCGTGTACAGCTCGCCCGTGCGCATCCGGTGTTCGATCCGTCCCTCGCCGATCGGATGCGGTGCGCGCACCCGCACCAGCTCGGTGTCGAACAGCCGCTGCGCCACCGCCGCCGGCGCCGCGGCCCGGATGCGCCGCGATCCGGGATCCTGTTCCAGGATCGTGGCGCCGGCCGATTCCAGCGTCGAGACGACCAGTTCCAGATCCGCGGGGTCCGCACCGTACTGTTCGGTGAGTTCGCGGGCGGACACGGCACGCGGGCCGGCGACCAGGTCTGCGGGCAGGGCCGCGCGGCGGCGCAGCACCACCGTGAATTCGACGGTCGAGGCGGGATCGACCGGGCCGAGGGATTCAGCTTCGGTGAGTGCGGTACGCGCACTGCCGGGTAGTGCGGCGGGGGCGACAGCGGGCATCAGCGGATTCTCCGTTCACACGAAATATGAAGGAGTAAAGCCATTTTCGGATCCCCCCTCACGACAGGACCTCAGGGTAGCGCAACCGGCGGCAGGTGCGGCCCCGATCGGTGACCCGGGTTCGGTGCGCTCGTTTCGGCCGGATTGCCGTCCCGTGTCCACCCGGATTCCGTCGCGGACGGCGGCGAACTGGTGGTTTCCGCCTATACATCTGATGTTGCCCGGGCACTTGCCTCGGCGATGCGGCGCGGCCACGAGGGGCGCTTACCAATGGAATATGCGTCTCACGGTTTTCGGGACTGGGTATCTGGGGGCCACACATGCCGCGTGCATGGCCGAGTTGGGGCACGACGTGGTGGGCGTCGATGTCGACCCGGGGAAGGTCGCCAAGCTCTCGGACGGGGTGACCCCCTTCTACGAGCCCGGACTCGAGGAGGTGCTGCGCCGCAACCTCGACGCGGGGCGGCTGCGCTTCACCACCTCCTATCCGGAGGCGGCCGATCACGCCGACGTGCACTTCCTCGGCGTGGGCACCCCGCAGAAGAAGGGGGAGTACGCCGCGGATCTGAAATATGTTCACGCCGTGGTCGATTCGCTAGCCCCGCTGATCGAGCGGCCCGCGGTGATCATCGGCAAATCCACGGTTCCGGTGGGTACCGCGGCCGAACTCGGCGCCCGCGCCCGGGCCGCGGCGACCGCCGAGGTCGAGGTGGCCTGGAATCCGGAATTCCTGCGCGAGGGCTTCGCTGTCCAGGACACCTTGCGCCCGGACCGGTTGGTGCTCGGCCTGGACTCCGCGCGCGAACGGGCCGACTGGGTGGCCGGACTGGTCCGGGAGGTCTACGCGGATCTGCTCGAGGCCCAGGTGCCGTTCCTGCAGACCGACTTGGCCACAGCGGAATTGGTGAAGGTATCCGCCAATGCCTTTCTGGCGACGAAGATCTCGTTCATCAACGCGGTCTCGGAGGTGTGCGAGGCGACCGGCGCGGATGTCACGGTCCTGGCCGACGCGCTGGGCTACGACGCTCGCATCGGCCGACGATTCCTCAACGCGGGCTTGGGATTCGGCGGCGGCTGCCTGCCCAAGGACATCCGCGCGTTCATGGCTCGCGCCGGTGAACTCGGCGCGGATCACGCGGTGGCGTTCCTGCGCGAGGTCGACAACATCAACATGCGCCGCCGGACCAAGGTGGTCGACATGGCGGCGCAGGCCTGTGGCGGATCGCTACTCGGGGCGAACGTCGCCGTCCTCGGCGCGGCATTCAAACCCGAATCCGACGACGTTCGCGATTCACCGGCGCTCAATGTCGCCGGAATGATTCAACTGCACGGCGCGGTGGTGAGTGTCTATGATCCCAAGGCTCTGGAGAATTCGCGTCGAGTATTTCCGACATTGAATTACGCGACTTCCGTGGCGGATGCCTGCGATCGCGCGGATGTGGTTCTGGTGCTGACCGAATGGAAGGAATTCACCGCATTACGCCCCGAGGATCTGAATCCGGTGGTTCGTTCCCGGTCGATCATCGACGGTCGCAACTGTCTCGAACGCGCCAGGTGGCGTGCGGCCGGATGGGTGTACGCGGGGCTCGGCACGCCGTAGCCTGTCTTCAGGGGCAAGGTACAGTGGCCCGTACCGCGTGACGTGAGTGACAAGGGTTGGAGCTTGCGTAGAACCCAGCTTGCGTAGCGGTCCGCCGCGCACGTCGTGGAGTGTGAGACGAGATGGGCAGCAGATGAGTTCGGTATTGGGAATATCGGTGGGGGCGAGCGCCATTCGCATTGCGCGTCCTCAACCCGGTAATTCCGCCGAACATTTCGCGCCGGACCGTTTCGAAGTGCGGGTCGCCGCGGTGGATGACCAAACCGTGGCGGACGCCGCCGTCGAGGCGATCGTCGCGGCGCTCGGTCCCGAGATCAGCGCCACCGCGATCGCCTATCGCAGCGAACCGCATGCGCGGGCGGTGCGCGCGGCCCTCGCGCGTCGGAAGATCATCAACTACGAATTGGTGCCCGAGGTCGCCGCTGCGGTCGAATTCCTCCAGGCCGGCGGCGAATTGCAGGGTAAGACCACGATCGCGCTCTACGATCTGGGCAGTGCGGGCCTATCGATCAGCGTGGTCGATATCGCCACCCGCCAGATCCACTACAGCGAGCGCACCAGCGATATCAGCGGCGACTATCTGGATGCGCTGATTCGCGAGCAGCAGATCGCCTCCGGCCGCATCTCCCATCCGCCGGACCCCGAGGGGCTCGAGCTGCTCGATCGGCTGTGCCGTTCGGCCAAGGAACAGTTGACCGGCAGCAGCGCCGTCGCCCTGCCGTCGGAATACGGGCTGGTGCTGCTTTCCCAGGAGAACTTCGACGCGCTGATCATGCTCGCCGTGGAATCCTCGGCCCGGATGACGCGCGATGTGATCACGCGCTCCGAACGGTCGGTGCAGGCCGTTGTCGCGATCGGCGGCTGTGCGCAGATTCCGCAGGTGGCCAAGGTACTCGAACGGTGGCTGGGCGTTCCGGTACTGGCGCCGGCGCATCCGGAAACGGTGATCGCCCGCGGCGCCGCGCTGCTGGCTCGCCCGTCCCGAGGCGCCGCGCAGGCGCGCGCGGCCTTCGAGGCCGAGACCGAGATACTGCCGGTGGTCCGGCCCGACCGTTCGGTGCTCGGCGGCCGGCTGAGCCGTGGTAAGCGGCGGATGATGCTCGGCGGCCGGGGGTCGCGGCTCGTGGGCCGCGAATTCCGCTCGGGCGCGGTCCGCCCGCCCGGAGCCGAACGCGCTCTGAGCGTCGCGGGGGTCGCGGTCGGCGCGCTGGTCGTCGTCGCGGCGCTGGGAATGGCCCTGGGCTGGGGTCCGCAAGTACTGCAGGGTGATTCGCAGAGCACGAAGTCGACCCGGAGCGCGGTGCCCACCAGCATCCCGCGCACGGTCGCACCCACCACGACGGTCACGCCCCCGCCCGTCGATTCCACCAATGCCTCGGTGGCTCCGGCCCCGGCGTACCGTCAGCACACCCAGAATCCGGCTCCCACGCCGCCCGGGCCGAATACGATCATCGTCGTGCCCGGCCTGCCCGCCATCGTGGTGCCGACCCTGCCTCCGCTGCTCCCGCCCGGGCCGCACCGGTAGTCATTCGTCGTCCGACCGGTCCCTGCGGTAGTGGCGGCCCGAGGTATCGGTGTTCTCGGGGAGGCCGGACAGGCGAGGTCTGGGTCGCGGCGGGTATTCGGCGGGGCCGTTGTCCGGATCCTGTTCGCCGGTCCATTGATTCGAATAGGCGCCGCTCGAATAGGCGCTGCTCGAATAGGTATCGCTCGCGTAGGGGTCACTCGCATAGGGATCGGCGGGCCACGGTTCTCGGTACGGTTCACCGGAATGGCGGCTCGGCGCCGCGTCGGCGAACCAGTCGGGCGAGGAATTCGCGCCGGTGTCGTAGCCGGAATTGGCGTCGTAGCCGGTTTCGTAGTTCGGCGACGGTTCGGCGGACATACGGTTCGCCCGGCGTGGCCAGTGCTCGACGCCGGTCGGATCGGGCGTGGAATAGCCGGTTTCGGCCCGGTCCGGCCACTGGTTCGAGTACGGATCGGCGCTGGGCACGTAGGGTTGCGACCCGGTGTGCGGCGGTTCCGCGCTCAGACGTTGCCGCGGCGCGATCGGCTGCTCACCCGAATATGCTTCGGCGGGTTGCTGATTCGCGGCCGGGCCGTTCGCGCGGCGGCGCGGATACGCGTCGCCGGACCGGCTCGCGTACTCGTCGGGGTCGCGTTCCGTCGCAGCGAAACCACCGCTCGCCGAATCATTCTCGGGATTTCGGCGCGGCTCGGGCCGCCCCGGCCGGTACTCCTCCTGGGAGAGACTGTGCAGATAATTCTCGTCGTCATCGTCGTCCGGGACGGCTTCGGCCCCCGAACGTCGCTGTGGTTCGGCCGGCCGCCGCCGCGACGGGGCGCCCGCCACGCGGCGCGAGGTCTGTTTGCCCGCAACGGCTTTCGTGGTCCGGGTGCGTCGTGGCGGGGGTTCGGGCTCGGACTTCAGCGCGAACGGCCGGGCGAGCAGGACCGCGATGAGAGTGGTCAACGGCACCGACAACGCCAGGCAGATACCGCCGACGGCGGATCGCACGATTTCGATGGCCACCGAATCACCGGTGATCACATCGCTCAACGACCGCCCCGCCACCGAGAACATCAGCAGCAGCGGCAGCGCCCCACCCGCGTAGGCCAGCACCAGCGTGTACACCGTACTGGCGATATGGTCCCGGCCCACACGCATGGCGGCGGCGAAAACCTCACGGCGCGTGGCCTTCTCGTCGATCGCGGCGAGTTCGAAGGCCGCCGATGCCTGAGTGATGGTGACGTCGTTGAGTACACCGAGCGAGCCGATGATGAATCCCGCGAGCAGCAGTCCGGTGATGCTCACATGCTGGACGTAGGTGGCGACATTGGTGTTGTCCTCCTGGGACAACCCGGTCACGTGGGTGAGTTTCAGTGCCGCCCAGGACAATACCGTCGCCAGCAACATCGCGCTCAACGTGCCCAGCAGCGCCGAGCTGGTGCGCAGATTCACCCCGTGTGCCAGATACAGCACCGCATAGAGAATTATCGCCCCCGCCACCACCGCGACCGGCAGCGCGGGTTTGCCGTCCAGTAGCGCGGGCAGCATGAACATGACCACCACCCCGAAGGCGAAGACCAGCCCGATTACCGCGCGCAGCCCCCGCCAGCGCGCCACCACGACGACCACCACAACGAAGATCAGCACCACCAGCGTCAACGGGAAGCCGCGGGCGTAGTCCTCGAAGGAGTAGGTGGGCTGGCCGGTCGGATCGTTCTGCCGCAGGATCCGGATGTGATCGCCCTGATGCAGTACGGGCTGGCCGGGGCCGGGGGCGATCTCCAGCAGGGTGTGCCGGCCCGCGGCCGGTCCGGATTCGATGGAGACCAGGCTGCGCGCGCAGATGTAACTGTTGGCGGGCGGCGGCTCGGGCGTATCGGCGAACACCTTGCCGTTCGACGGACTGCCGCAGGGGCCGGTGTCCTGCATGGTCACCGTACCGGCCTCGGTCTGCACCGCGCCGCCGCCGCCGTTCTGCATCGGCAGCGGGATATCGATGTGCTGATGACTCGGCCACAACACCACCGCGCCGATCAC
The DNA here is from genome assembly GCF_001613305.1 of Nocardia vaccinii NBRC 15922. Lineage (GTDB taxonomy): Bacteria > Actinomycetota > Actinomycetes > Mycobacteriales > Mycobacteriaceae > Nocardia > Nocardia vaccinii. The sequence goes on along the minus strand of NZ_BDCC01000004.1, from coordinate 20,631 downwards.
CACGAGCACGCCGATGCCGGTCAGCAGTCCGACGACGATTCGGGCCGCGGTGGCACCGATCGCGATCGGACCGGAGTGGTCGTGGTGATGATGGTGGTCGCTCACCGGGCGAGCGTAAAGGATGAGGCCGCAACCGGCACCGGCAGTGCTTCGGCACGTTCACCCCTGGCATGCCGAAAAACCGGACGTACCAACTGAATCCGAGGAGATGCGAAGAATGTGGGAGGGGGCGGCGGAGAGCAGGGGGATGTCTCCGCCGCCCGGGGTCTCAGCGGCCCAGGGGGGTAGGCGGCTGAACCCGGGGCCGAGCGGCCCAGGGGGGTAGGCGGCTCGGCCGGGGCACTTTCGGTGCCGAAAACCACTGTACACAAACCGGCGAACTTTGCGCTAGCCAAGTCTTCAAAAACCAGACTTCTCGTACTTCTGGTCTGTTTTGTGGGATGCGGGTCCTACTGTCGATAGCTCGCCAGGAAGTTGCCGAAACGCTCGATCGCCACCGCCAGATCGCGCGCCCACGGCAACGTCACGATCCGCAGATGATCATGCTGCGGCCAGTTGAAACCGGTGCCCTGCACCATCAGGATCTTCTCCTGCAACAGCAGGTCCAGCACGAGTTTCGCGTCGTCGTGGATCTCGTGCACCTCGGGATCCAGTCGCGGGAACGCGTAGAGCGCGCCCTTGGGCTGCACACAGGACACACCCGGAATGCTGTTGAGCTTCTGCCACGCGATATCGCGCTGCTCGAGCAGTCGCCCGCCCGGCAGGATCAGATCCTCGATACTCTGATGTCCGCCGAGCGCGACCTGAATCGCATGCTGCGCAGGCACATTCGGGCACAGGCGGGTGGAGGCCAGCAGATCGATACCCTCCAGGAATCCGCTCGCATGCTCCTTCGGGCCGGTGATCACGACCCAGCCGGAGCGATACCCGGCCACCCGATACGCCTTGGACAGGCCATTGAAAGTCAAACACAGCAGGTCAGGCGCCAACGTCGCCAGCGAGGTGTGTTTGGCGTCGTCGTAGAGGATCTTGTCGTAGATCTCATCGGCCAGCAGCAGCAGTTGATGTTTGCGGGCCAGATCGACCACCTGCTGCAACACCTCGGCCGAGTACACCGCACCCGTCGGGTTGTTCGGGTTGATGATCAGCAGCGCCTTGGTCCGGTCGGTGATCTTGGACTCGATATCGGCGATATCGGGCTGCCAGCCGTTGGACTCGTCGCACAGATAGTGCACCGGCGTGCCACCGGCCAGGCTGGTCATCGCCGTCCACAACGGATAGTCCGGCGCCGGGATCAACACCTCGTCACCGTTGTTCAGCAGGGCCTGCATGGTCATGGTGATCAGCTCGGATACACCGTTGCCGAGGTAGACGTCGTCGACGTCGAATTCGGGGAATCCGGAGACCAGCTCGTAGCGGGTCACGATCGCGCGCCGCGCGGGCAGGATGCCTTTGGACTCGGAATATCCCTGCGCGACCGGCAGCGCCGCGATCATGTCGCGCATGATCACATCGGGCGCGTCGAAACCGAACGGCGCGGGATTGCCGATGTTGAGCTCGAGAATGCGATGTCCCTCGGCTTTCAGCCGTGCCGCATGTGCGTGTACCGGGCCCCGGATCTCGTACAAAACGTTCTGGAGCTTCCTCGACTGCTCCAGCGGGCGCGGGCGCTGCGGTGACTGGCTGGTAGGACTCACCCGTCCCATGGTGCCACCCCGGGCAACTGTGATTTCGCGCTCGCCCGGGATATCGCTGCTGTATCTTCGGCCTCCGCTTCGCTCCGGCGGGTTCGCGGCCCTGAAGGTCTCACCGTTCGGCCCCGTGTCGGGCACTCGTGCTTGCGCCCTTGGCCTGCGCTTCGCTCCGGCGGGTTCGCGGCCCCCGAAGGTCTCACCGTTCGGCCCCGTCCGGCGAGACGGGCCGCGAACTGTGCTGGATTGCCTTCGCTGCGCTCCGGCTGTTCGCGGCCGCTGGGGTCTCGAACTGTGGAGCAGGTCACAGAGCCGGGTCGATGTGCAGCATCCCCCGGGCCGCGGTGACTCCGCAGAATTCCTCGATGCGCTCGTCCAGCGCGCGGGCCTCGACCGCGGCGCGGAAGCGGGGTCCGGCGATGCGGTGCCGCAGCCCGGTCAGGCGTTCCTCGAGCTGGGCGATGCGCTTGTCCTCGGCCAGTTCCAGGACCGGCCGCACCGAATCGGCGGCGCCGTCGAGGCTGCCGTTGATCAGGTGTGCGGCCGCGTTGTCCACTCGGGCCAGCGCCTCCGCGCCGTACGAGCGCTGCTCCTGCGGACCGTTGGCATACAGGTCGATGGCGCGATCGGTCGCGGTCAGAGCCGGTTCGGCCTGGCCCAGATGGATATAGGTCGCCCCGGCGTAGTAGTGGCTCTTGGGTTCGTCGAAGCCGAAGACGCCGCCCATCTCGTCGTGCAGTTCGTCGGCGCCGGTTCCGGAGCGGGCCACGTCGGCGGCGCGGATACAGCGTTCGGTATCGCTGATCGATCCGAGTTTGGACCAGATGCGCGCCTCGATATTGAGCAGCCGCACCTTCGCGGTCACCGAATCCGCGTACTGCTGCCCGCTCTGGGCCAGCTGCACCGCGCGGCGCGGACGTTCGGACCAGTACTCGATCAGCGCCTGCATACCGCGGGTCCAGGCGCGTAATCCGTTGTGCCCGCAGAGTTCCGCATAGGCCCAGGCCGCGCGGGCCTGCTCGCCCGCGGCGTCGTGATAACCCAGATCGGTACTGGCGTTGGCGAGCAGCCCGGACAGGGTTCCGGCCAGTAGATACAGATGACCGGTGTCCGCGGGGCTCTGATGTCCCTCCAGGAACCGGTACACCCGCCGCCGCACCCGCAGCATCTCGATCATCATCGGGACCGGCGAGGCGTGGACGTAGTCGTTGGCGATGCGGGTGACATCGGCGTCGAACTGCTCCAGTGTGGTGGCGCCGATATTGGTGGACTCGGCGCGTCCGGCATGCTCGCTGGCTTCGTGGGCGGCCGCCATGATCAGATCCCTCTCCGAAATCGTTCCCAACGCATCACCTCTCATCGCACCGTTGTCGACGAGTGTCAGCAGTTCCGCGTCGCTCGAATACTGGGTGCGCGCCGAATCGTCCGGCCGCGCATCGAATTCAGGTGCGGGCCGATCGATGAGGGGCTGATCGATCATGGCCGCGAACCGTGCCCGCACAACTTCGTCGGACCTGGCCAGGGAGGTGTCCAGTGCGGCCTGGTTGACCGGCCGGGGGTGGACACGTGTACCCCCGGCCTCCCATTTCGAGACCAGTCGTTCGTGTACACCCAAATGGGCAGCGAACTCCCGGATACTCATCCGCTTGGCATCGCGGAGGGCACGGGCTTCCCTGCCAGACCACTGCCGGACCACGACGTCACCCTTTCCACACGAACTCAGAACTCCAGAGTACGAGCGTGAAGTGATCACGGCCACAGCCGAAATCGAGCTGGTATCGGTGAAACAGCAGGTCGTGTGTCAAAGGCAGCGGAAGGGCAGCGCAAGGCTGGTGAGCGGACGTTACCCCGCGGGGTACGTTCGCGGGAACCTTGGAGGGACCGAGGGAGTTCGCCGTGAACGTCGAAAAACTCAGGACCGCTGAGGATTGGGTCGCGTTGTACCGGTACGAGTTCGCCCTGCCGGTGATCGAACGTGGCGGATACGTCATGTTGCCGATCACGAGCCGCATCGGCGTTCTGCATCTACCCACCGTTCGCGGCGAGCGGGTCAGCGATTCCTTCGTCGCACAAGGTGTGTCCGCTCCGGTTCTGGCCCGCCAGGTCCGCTGGAGTTTCGTTGTCACTCCGGACGATCCGCCCGCGCCGAAGGTGATGGACGTGCTCAACCGTCTCGATATCGGCATTCCGGCCATCGGCAGCGCGATCATGCTGCCGACCGGCCTCGGTCGCTGGACCCGGGAGGGCTGCCACTGGGCGGTCCCGCCGACCGGCGCCGACCTCACACTCCCACCCCTGTCGGCCGTCATCACGACAGCGTTGGCGGTGGGTGGCGGCGAGGACTGACCGCAGACCGGTCCTCGCCGCCCCGCACCGGGTCCGCCCCCATTTCACCCGGCAGTCGACGGGGCGGGCCCGGCTATGCGGCCCTCGTCCGTCCCGCCCGAATCCCTTGTACCAGACAGTGGTCGACGCGAATGATCTGGTCACGGGCATGGGCTGGGCTGTGTGTGACCGCTGATTGCCGCGGTGCGCCATCTCGCCCATGCGGCAAGCTCGCCGCCCGGCATGCAAACCACGCGGTATGCATGACGAAGGGGGGCGTAGCCGGAATCGGCTACGCCCCCCTTCGGAATCAGGAGCTGGTCAGCTCTTGCGGCCCGGAGCCTTTGCGCCGGACTTGAAGCCGAGGCCGCCTGGTTTGGCGGTGGGAGGCTTCGGGGCGCCGTTGCCGGACGCGTCCGTCTCGGGCGGCGTAGATTCCGCTGCCGGTGAGGTGGATTCGCTTACCGCCTCGGTTTCCGGGGTCGACGCGGCGGTCTCCTGGGGTGTGGCGTCCGCGGCGGGCTCTTGCGCCTCGGCTGCTGGAGCGGACTCGGCCGGTTTCGCCGCGCCGGGGGCCTTCGGGCCGGGGCGTTTGAAGCCGGACTTCATCGCCAGGCCCTTGGCGGCCACGGTCGGCTTGGACTCCGACGCGGTGGTTGCGGCGGGAGCCGATTCGGTTGTGGCAGAGGTGGATTGCTCTGCGGCCGAAGCGGATTCGCTTGCCGGGGCGGACTCGGTCGGGGCCGCCGCGCCGGGGGCCTTCGGGCCGGGGCGTTTGAAGCCGGACTTCATCGCCAGGCCCTTGGCCGCGACCGTCGGCTTGGACTCCGACGCCGCGGGGGCCGATTCGGTTGCGGTGGAAGCGGATTGCTCAGGGGCCGCAGTGGAATCGCTTGCGTCGGAATCGCTTCCGGAGGGCTTGGCGCCCGGAGCCTTGGCTCCGCCCTGCATGGCCAGACCCTTGCCGCCGGGAGCCTTCGCGGCGCCCTTCATCGACAGGCCGCCGGGCTTGGCCGCGGGGGCTTCCGCGGCGGATTCGGCGGCTGCGCTCTCGGCAGTTTCCGCAGCGGGAGTCGCCTTGGCGCCGGGGGCTTTCGCTCCGCCCTTCATGGACAGGCCCTTGCCGCCGGGAGTTTTCGCCGCGCCCTTCATGGACAGGCCCTTGGCGGGGGCGGGAGCGGCCGGGGTCTCTGCCGAATCCGCCGCGGCCGGTTCGGCCTTCGCGCCGGGCGCCTTGGCCGCGCCCTTCATGGACAGCCCACCACCGGGCGCCTTGCCGCCGCCCTTCATGGCCAGTCCGCCGCTGGTGGCCTTACCGCCACCGGTCGCCGCAGCAGGTTTCGCCTCCGCGGCCGCGGGTTCGGCGGCCGGTACGACCTCGGCGGGCTCGGGTTCGGCCTTCGGCTGCTGGATCACCTTCAGGTTCTCCGACAGCGTCGCCGGTTCGACCCGGTCGATGGACTGCAGCATCAGCTGCGCCACGTCGACCACCTCGACGCCCTGGCCGACCTCGCCCGAATCCTTGCGCGCGGTCACACCATCGGTGAGCATCACGCGGCAGAACGGGCAGCCGGTGGCGATCATCGAGGGAGAGTTGCCGCCGTCCAACGTCGACAGCGCCTCGTCCACCCGGTCCAGGTTGATGCGCTTACCGAGCTGCTCCTCCATCCACATGCGCGCGCCGCCGGCGCCACAGCACATGGAACGTTCGCCGTGCCGCGGCATCTCGGTCACCTTCGCGCCCGAGGCGCCCATCAGCTCGCGGGGCGCGTTGTAGATCTTGTTGTGCCGGCCCAGGTAGCACGGGTCGTGATAGGTGACCTTCTCCGACACCGGCTTGACCTGCACCAACTGCTTGCCGCGCACCAGGCGGTTCAGCAACTGGGTGTGGTGCACGACCTCGTAACTGCCGCCGACCTGCGGGTATTCGTTGTTGAGTGCGTTGAAGCAGTGCGCACAGGTGACGACGATCTTCCGCTTGGACGGTTCGACACCCTCGAACACCGAGTTGAACGTCTCGATGTTCTGCATCGCCAACTGCTGGAACAGGAATTCGTTACCCGCGCGCCGCGCCGAATCGCCGGTGCAGGTCTCCTCCTGGCCGAGCACCATGAACTTCACGCCCGCGGTGGCCAGCAGTTCGGCGACCGCCTTGGTGGTCTTCTTCGCGCGGTCCTCGTACGCACCGGCGCAGCCGACCCAGAACAGGTATTCGTAGCCTTCGAAAGAGTCAGCATCTGTTCCATACACCGGGATGTCGAAGTCCAGCTCGGAGATCCAGTTGAGCCGGTCCTTGGCGTTCTGCCCCCAGGGGTTGCCCTTGTTTTCCAGATTCTTGAACAGACCCGCCAGCTCGGAGGGGAACTCCGATTCGATCAGCACCTGGTAGCGGCGCATATCGATGATGTGGTCGACGTGCTCGATATCCACCGGGCACTGCTCGACGCACGCACCGCAAGTGGTGCAGCTCCACAGCACCTCGGGATCTATGACGCCGCCGCTGTCGTTTCCTTCGCTCGAGCCGACCAGCGGCCGCTCGGCCTCCGCGCGCGCGGCGTCCGAGATCTTCGCCAGCGCGGCCTCGTTCGGCTTGCCCTCGGCGTCGACCAGGCCGATCTCGTCCCCGCCCATATCTTTCCGGCCACCGGCCAGCAGGTACGGCGCCTTGGCCTGGCCGTGGTCGCGCAGCGACATGATCAACAGCTTGGGGGACAACGGCTTACCGGTGTTCCACGCCGGGCACTGCGACTGGCACCGGCCACATTCGGTGCAGGTGGTGAAGTCCAGCCAGCCCTTCCAGGAGAAGTCCTCGACCTTGCCGACGCCCAGGGTGTCGTTGTCCGGATCGATCTCCTCCATGTCCAGCAGGGCCTTGCCCTTCGAGGTCATCGGCTTGACCGCACCCAGCGCGACGCCGCCGTCGTCCTCACGCTTGAAGTAGATGTTGAAGAACGCCGCGAACCGGTGCCACGCCACACCCCAGTTGATGTTGCGGCCGACCAGCAGCAGGAAGGTGCTGCCGGACACCATCTTGACGAAGGCGAACACCGCGACCAGCGCCACGCTGCTGGGCAGCAGCTTGGCCACCTGCATGGTGAAGAAGTCGGTCCACGCGGTCGACTCGTGATAGGTGGCGATCTTGCCGGCCTTCACCAGGACCATGCCGATGCCCTCGATGAACACGATCGCCTCGATCGCGTAGGCGGCGCCGAACGCCGACCCCGAGAAGCGGGACAGCCGCGCGGGCACCCGGGGATGGTTGAGCTGGCGAATCACGATCAGCACCACGATGCCGATCACGGTGGCGATGCCGAGCACCTCGTCCATGAAGTGGTAGATGTGCCAGTTGCCGAAGATCGGCCAGTGGAACTCGGGATCGAAGGTTTGCCCGTAGGCCTCGAAGTACAGGATGAAGCCCGCCAGGAAGCCGATCATCACCAGCCAGTGCGCCCAGCCGACGGTTCTGAACTTGACCATCCGGGTATGCGCGAGGAACTCGACGATCATCGTCTTCAGACGGGGCAGGAACGGCCGCCAGCGGTCCGGTGCGGATTGTCCGAGCCGGATGGCACGGACCATCTTGCCGACGCCGCCAAAGAATGATGCCCAAGCCAACAGGCTGAACACCACTCCGATCGTGCCCAGCGTCACTGTCAGGGCATTCATGTCGCGACCTTCCTTCGGTTCAACGAGCATTCGGCGGCAGGGCTGTTGCCGCCAGGGTTGTCTCGCATACTAACTGCCAGTAAGTTACTCGCCGGTAACTTATCTGTCCACTCTATGATCGCAAGTTGGTATACCCCAGCTTGGCGGGGTCGGCTCGCCGCCGGGTGTGAGTCGGCTCACGTAGTATCCTGGGCGTTTGCCGTGGTGTGAATGTCGATAACGGCAAATCCCGGCAATTTCGCTCTGCGGTACGGACGCGCTTACTCCATTGGTGGGAAATGGATGTCGCTTCCGGGGGGTCGTTCGATTAGGCTCAGCGCGTCCTGCTTGTCGTGTAAATCTTCGCTCTGCTCGGGGAGGGTTCCTGTAGGCCGCGCCCATCGGCTGTGCCGATGTGGCAGCGACACTAGGGATGCGCGAGCTCTCGCGGAGAGAAGGTGCACGGCAGTACCTGATGATGATTGGAAAACCGAATGAAGTTCCGCACCGCTACCGCGAGTGCCGCACTGGTCATCGGTGCGATGACCGCTACTCTCGGTACCGCGCACGCCGCTCCCGCCCCGAAGCCGGCCAAGGACGTGATCGACTACTCGGTCAAGCTGGTCGACAAGGCGGTCGTGGCCACTTTGCAGGGGGGAACGTTCCAAGTGGTCCAGAAACCCGGCGCCACCCCGCAGGCCAAGCCGCAACAAATTATCAATGTGAAAGACAAGGCCGGGAAAATCGCCATGGAAATGCCGGTGGATTACCGGATCTCCGGCAAGCAGATTCCCGTTGTGCCGGTCGTGAAAGACAACGGCAAGGTGCTGCAGCTGACCCCGCAGAAGCCCACCGGAGCGGAAATCACCAAGCAGACCGTTGTCGCGACGCCGATCGCCTCGCCGGAGGAGGACAACGCCGCGATGAGTGATTTCGCGACGAAGTTCGGCCTCGCGACAGGTATCGGCAGCTTCGTCGGCCTGGCCATCGGCGCGGTCGTCGGCTGCATCCTCGGCCTGCCGCTGTTCGGTGTCGGCTGCATCGCCGGTATTCCGATCGGCGCGACCCTCGGTGGCATCATCGGCACCATCGCCTTCGGTGGCCCGACCCTGGTCGCGGCGGGTATGGAGCTGGTCAACACGATGCAGGCCAAGCCCTACACCACCAAGTGGAAGCAGGCCGTGTCGCACCACTGACCGCCCCTTCCTCGCACCGGCCCGCTCTCCGTTCGGAGGGCGGGCCGGTGTGGTTCGGGGTCGAGACCTGGTGCGAAGCCCGGCCCGATGTGGGCCGTTCGGCTAAGATCACGGCCGAAACTGATGAGGATTGGAATACCGAATGACGTTCCGCAGAAGCGCTGCGGCGGCGGCCGTGGTCATCGGCTCGATGACCGTGGCGCTGGGTACCGCGCACGCCGATCCCGCACCCGCCCGGCCGCAGATCGAGTATTCGGCCGCGAAGGTCGGCAAGACGGTCGTCACCAAGCTGAAGAACGGGACGTTCCAGCTGGTCGACAAGCCCGGTGCGACACCCGGGCAGATCCGGCGGGTCGTGAACGTCAAGGATTCGGCCGGGGCCGTCGCCCTGGAACTGCCGCTGGACTTCCGCGTATCCGGGGTACGGATACCGGTCACCCCGGTGCTGCGCGCGGACGGTCGCGAACTGGATCTGACCCCGGTCCGCCCCGCCGGTGTGGATCTGAGCAAACCGATCGCCCCCCGGCTGATCGGCGCGACGGTCGACGGGAAGCCGCTGCGCGCCCAGCCCGTCGCCTCGGCGGTCGAGAATCAGCGCGCCTTCAACGATGTCGCGACCAAGGCCGGGCTGGCCTTCGCGGTCGGCGGTCTGATCGGCGCGGTGATCGGCGGTCTGGTCGGCTGCGTGCTGACGTTCTGGATCGTCTGCATTCCGGGGCTGATCCTGGGCGGAATCGGCGGCGGTGTGCTGGGCACGATCCTGGCGGGCGGTCCGGCGTTGAATCAGTCGGCCATCGAACTGCAGAACACGTTGAACGCCAGGGACGGCACTACCCAATGGGCGAATCCGGGCACGCGGTGAGCGTTTCCGGCTCAGTCCGGTAGTTCGACGCGGCCGCTGAAGCGGGCCACACCCAGATCGCGCCCGAGTGTGGTGAAAGATCGCTCGGTGATCGTGAATTCGCCGTCCTCGCGAACCAGGAGCACTGTGCTGCAGCGGGTTCCGTGATCATTGCTGGGGATGAAGCGTGCCGATACCGTACGCTCGCGTTCGAGAGTCAGTCCGGTGGAAGGTAATTCATCGTCAGGTGCGATGGTGCGGTCGGCGAGGACGGCGAGATAGCCGTCCACATCGCTCGGATCGCGTTCGATGACCGCGCCGAGCCCGCGCAGCCCCGCACGCACCTTCGGCCAGGCCGGTGCGCCGGTATCGGTGCGAATCGGGTTGTCGCGCACGGTTTCCGCCGAACCCAGCAGCGCGCCGTTGGACAGTCCGTGCAGGCCGGGCGGTAGTTCCAGCGGGGTGTGCGCGCTGCGATTGCTGTGCCACCACAGTGTTTGCAGATCCGAGGCGATCTGGTTGTACCCGTTGTAGTCGTCCGGAGCCGCCGCGATCGCGGTGAGGAACTTCTTCGGGGAGGCGTCGCCGCGCAGGAAATCCATCAGCAGCGCACCGCGCGAACGCACATCGACGCGATCCTCACCCGGCCCGCGCACATTCGTCACCGCCGCGAACCTGTGCGTCCCGCTCATCAGCCCCAGCCACGTCCCCGGAACCGGCCCCGGCGCACCCAGATCCCGCCCCGCCAGCAACCCCGCCACCTCGGGCCACCACCGCATGGATTCCGTGGGCCGGGTATAGAACTCGTCCCGGTTGGCCGCCACGATCAGCCGATACTCCGGGTGCGCTCGCCACCCCGTCAAAACCAGACACACTGTTTCTGCTCCGCTTCGCTCCGGCGGGCCGGGGCCCTGTCAACCCTGGTCCTGCCTTCCCTCCGCTCCCCCGCTTCGCTCCCGGCGCACCGGTCGGTCCAGGCCCGGGGCGGGCCCCGGCCTCGGAGTCGGCCATTCTCACGGCGGGCGGCACTCGGGTAACCCGGTGCTCCGGTGACTCCGTACTTCCGTCCGGGTGTGGGCATTTGCTGGGGTTGGCGGACGCCTACCTTCAGGATGCCGGATGCACTCCCGCGAGGTAACCACTCGGCACCGCCGTTGGACTGCCAATCGGCGCCATCGGCGGCCACAGCGTGCGAAAGGGCCGACAGCGCAACGTGTCGGCCCTTCCGGCGGTGCGATCAGTTGGTGCGTACGCGCAGGCCCGGGTTGGCGGACAGGACCGCGTTGAGGGGCTGAGCGAACAGCTGAGGAGCGTTGCCGGTGAGGGCGCCGATCAGGTTGGGGATATCGCAGATCGGGTAGTCGGCCACCGACGACGCGCTGGACACGCCCAGCGCCTTCGTGCCGGAGACCAGCGGACCGCCGGAGTCACCGGGCAGCGCGCAGATGTTCGCCGAGAACGAATGCTCCAGGTTGTGATCGCCGACCTGGACCTCCTGGTCGACCGCGTTCACCACGCCACAGCTGAAACCGGTGCGCGAACCCGACTTGCAGACCGGTGCGCCGACGACCGGATCCGCCACGCCGGTGATGGCCAGCGGCGCCTGCCCCGGAACACGAACCAGGTTGTTGCTGAAACGGTTTCGCGCCGCGCTGTTGATCGTGACGATCGAGTAGTCCTGTGCGCCGAGCACCGACTTCTGGAAGGTGCCCAGCTGTGCGCCCAGGTGCTCACCCGGCGCTACCTCGAACATGCCCGGGGCATTCGCGGTACCGGCGGCGGGGATGTTCGGGTCGCAGTGGCCGGCGGTGATGTTGACCACGTTGCCGCGGCTGTCGGTGCCGTTGAAACCCGAGGAGCAGATCAGCTGCATCTTGCCCGCGACCGAGGCGTACGCGTCACCGGCGGCGACCTGGGTGTTGCGCATCTGCCCCGCGACGGCCGAAGCCTTGGCGATATCGGACTGCTGCGGGCCGGTCGGCGCGGCGGCCATCACGATCACCCGCGCCGGGTCGATGAATCCGGGCATCGGCAGTCCGGCCTTGTCGACGCGGACCGCGAGCGCGTTGTTCACGGTGTCGATCACCGCGCCGCGCACCTTCTCCGACACCGACTTCGGCTGTCCGGACAGCCACTGCTGGAAGGCGTTCTTCTCGCTGCGCAGCGCGGTCTCGGTCTTGGCGACCTGCTTGACCTGGTATCCGGCCTGGGTGGCGGCCTTGCTCGCATCGTCGTGACCGGCGCCGGGAGCCAGCGCGATCACGGCCTTACCGGCGTCGCTCAGCCATGCCCCGGCGAACGTCTGCGGGTACTGCCGCTCCGCGGTGGTGGCGAAGGCGCTCACATGCTGAGCCAGATCGGCCCGGCGCAGGTACTCCTGCGGCGAAATCTTCAGATCCCGCTGCACCGCGGTGGCCAGATCGACCGGCAGGTTCGGCGTGGGAGCCTTGGCCGGATCCGCAGACGCCGTCGCCGCTAGCGGGCCCAGGACCAACATCGCCGCCGAGGCGGCGACCGCTGCGTTGCGGAAACGGTTGCGCGAGCCGCGTCGGGCAGCGCGCGAGGGCAGGTGGCGTGGCAGGAGCATGTGCCGACTATATGGGTTTCGCACTCTGATGCCTACTTATCACGTCGGGTAAGCGGACACGCGAGGGCGCGCGCCCACATCGTTCGGAAAGAATTCACGGACAATCCACACTCATCCGGCATTCGGGCGTACTCGGACCGAGATCCCCGAACCGAGGCCGCCGCCGGACTTGGCGTCGATATCGGCGAGGATCGACCGGATCGGGATGCCCAGCGAAGCCGTGCCGCCGTACTGCGCGAGGTCGATATTGGCCTCCTTGCAGTCCGGGGCGTCGGCCGCGTTCGAACCGCTGGTGATGCCGAGGGCGAGCGTTCCGGTCACGATCGCGCCGCCGCTGTCCCCGCCCAGGGTGCACGCCGAACTGGCGAAACCGCGCACGGTCTTGGATTCGCCCTCCGCCGTGTACAACTGCGTCTCCACCCGGTCCGCGACGACGAAACCGCAGGTGAACGTCGAGGATTGACCGGACTTGCACACCGGTGCGCCGGTCACCGGCTCGGCGGTGCCGGTGAGGGTCAGAGTGGTGCCGTTCGCGCCGCGCACCGAGGGCTTGTCCATTCCGGCCCGCACCGCGCGATCGGTCAGCTTGATCACCGAGTAGTCCAGGCCGCCGGCGCCGCCCAACTGGGCGTTCACGAACGAACCCGCCTGCGGGCTCGATTTGAGGTTGCGCGGATCGGGCACCCACACCCCGGCCTGCTGATTGCCCTTGCCCAGATTCGGATCACAGTGCCCCGCACTGATGTTCAGCGCGGTGCCGTGCGAGTCGACGCTGTTGAAGCCGAACGAGCACACATCCACGGTCTTGAGTGCGGAGTCGTTCAGCGAGGTGGGCGCGCTGATGTAGGTGTCCCCGCCCATCGGGTGATGATCGACCGGGCCGCCGTTGTCGGGGGACAGGATCACCTTCACGTTGGCGATCAGCGTCGGCAGGTTCAGCAGATGTCCGGCCGGTGTGTTGGCGACGGTGAGCACCAGCTGACTGTTCAGGAAGTCGATCGCCACCGAGTTGATCGCCGAGGAGACCTGACGAGGCAGGGTGTTGATCCACTGGGTGAGCTGGTCGAGCGAGCCCTCCAGTTTGTCCGCCGAGATCGGCGCCAGCCGGGTCTGATATCCGGCCGAGGACGCGGTCTTGGCCGCCTCGAGCGAGGTGACGGCCATGGTCGGTTTGCCGTCGCGCGTCATCCAGGCCCCGGCGAACTGCTCCGGATGCGCGGACCGGAACTCGCGGGCGAAGTCGCGCAGCTGCTGAGCCTTTGCGGCACGCTCGAGATACTGCGCCGGCGTCATCTTCAGATCGCGTGCGATGGCCTGTACCAGCGAGGGCGGTAACTGATCGGCCTTCAGCTGCGCTGCCGTCGGAGCGGGCGCGGCGCTGGCGGGTGCGGTACCGAGCAGGGGACTCAGGAGCAGGGTCGAGGCGATTGCGACGGTGGAAGCTTTGACCGTTGCGCGACGGCCCGTCAACTTGCGCATGAAGTCCCTTCGTAGGGCACCCGATTGTGCCGGTAGATCCGAGTGCCGTGTTTCGTTGCGCGACAACGACCCTCGCTCTGCAGTCGACCGCACCGCCCGGCCGGCGCCGGATCACTACGGTCAGCGCATCACTTTAAGGCACAAACGCGTGAAGTTCGCTACGAACCGATCAGGGAATGTTCGCGGAGGGGAAACCGTAGGTCGGCGGCATCGGGAAGGTCGGGTAGGGATCGAAAGTATATGGAAAGTACGGCGATTGGCTCGGTGCGGTGCCCCAGGGGTTGTCCGGATCGCTGGTGACGCTCGGCTCGGTGGTGATGGCGGTGGACGGAGCGGATCCGGGCGGGGTCGTCGCGGGCGGCGGCGTGGTGGCCGGCGGCGGGACCACGGTGCGCCGGACCGGGGTGCGCGGGGCGACCGTGATCGGGGCGCGCGTGGTGATGACCGGCCGCGGTGTCGTGGTCGGTCGGCTCGTCGCGGGGAGGTCGGAACGCGCGTCGTGCTCCGACGGCGCGGGTGTGGCGTCGCCGCCGCCCAGCAGCAACGCCACCGCGATGCCGCCGAGCAGCAGGCCGATCGCCGCGGCCGCCGCGATCAGCAGCGGGGTGCGCCGGGCGCTGGAGGCGGGGGCCGCGACGACGGCCGGAGCCAGCTTGGTCGCGGTCGGCTCAGCGGCGGGCGCGGGCGACGGCTGCGGTTCGGCGGCGCTCGGCCGGTTGATCGGGATGGCCGCGGAATATGCCTGCGCCACCGGTTCGGGGGTGCGGATCGCGGGCAGTACGTCGGTGGCCTCGAGCGGGTTCTCCGCGTGACTGGGATCCGGCGGAGTGGTGCCCGCCGGTGTGGACAGCACCGCGGCCAGCGCGCCCTGCGCGGCCGCGGCGGCGATCTCCCGGCCCGTCTCCGCGCCGGGCAGAATGGCCTCGCTGATCAGTACCACCGACCGCAGCCCCAGATAGTCCAGGGCATCGCGCAATGCCAGGACCTGCGCGGCGGGCCAGTCCGCGGGATGAACGGCATAGAACTCGGCGGGACCGCTCAGATGTTCGGCGGCCAGATCGATCAGGCAGAAGACGGCCGTGGCCATCAGGTCCTCGCCCCGATAGGCCTCGCCCTCGTCGACGCTGATACCCGCGGGGTCACCGACGGCCGCGGTGAATCCGGTGATGGAATGCGACGATCCGGCCGGGGGATCCCCGCCCAGTGCGGTATCGCCGTCGTCGGACATGTGCAGAATCGCTTCGCGCACGACGAAATACGGCTCGGACGACTCTTCTCCGGGTTCGCCGCCTCCGCCGGTGACGATCGCCGCCAGGCATTCGTCGTCGGCGATTCGCAGGCCCACCCCTGTGGCCATCCTGGTTACCTCGCTCCGGTCCATCGGGTACGTGTTCGCACCGCCTACACGAGCAGCGAACCGTGCCCCATGGCGCGAAGCATCGACAATAGCTCCGAACGCGATCCGGCTCCGATCCGACGCCGGATGCGCGCGACATGATGCTCCACCGTCTTCGCCGAGATGTACAGTCGAGCGCCGATCTCCCGGTAGGTCATCCCGAGCAGGACCAGCTCGGCGACCTCGCGTTCCCGGTCGCTCAGCACCGAGCCCGGAGCGGGGGTGGGTTCGGGGCGTTCGGGCTGCGCCGGGACGGCCGGGTCGGCGGGGCGTTGCGGCGGCCGGGCGTCGGCTCGGATGGTGCGGGCCAGTTTCAGCAGCGCGGTCGAATCCGCCGGATCCTCGCCCGCCAGCGCCGCCTCGCTGGCCAGCCGGGCGGCATCCCAGCTCAATCCGATCTCGGCGAGTCTGCGCACCGCTGCGGTGACCCGGTCGCGGTCGACCTCGCCGCGCAGCACCAGGATCCAGGTGCGGCCCGCGTCGGCCAGGACCGCGGCGTGCGGGTCGCCGGTCTCGGCGGCGGCCTTGAGCTGATGGGCCGGCGGCAGCAACTCGTCGGGACAGCTCCGGGCAATCGCCGCCTGAATCGCGTACCAGTGGAACGCATTCGCCCACGCGGGCGGATTATTCAAGCGGCACAACAACTCCCGGGCCGCCTCGACCAGAGCGGCGATCCGGCCCTCGTCGTTCAGCCGGATACCGGCCAGCCAGAGTTCGCCGATCGGCAACAGCGCCAGCAGATCCGCGCCGACGTCGTCGAACAGGGGGTGGGCGGCCTGCCAGGCGAGAGCGAGTGCGGTGTGGTCGCCGCCGCGGCGGGCCAGCCCGACCCGGACGCCGTGTGCGAGTAGGCGCTCACGCGGGGGCAGTGCGGCGAGGTCCAGATCGGCGACGAGCGTCGCGGCGGTGTGTTCATCGCCGCCGAGCATCGCGGTCCAGGCCGCCAGCACCGGGTATCGAGTGGTATCACCGGGCAGCGTCTGGGTGGAACTGTTCCGCAGCGCGTCCGCTGCCCGATTCGGTTCACCCATACTCAGGCACAGCAGGGTCGCGATGGAGGTCGCGGGGTAGGGGACGAAGCGGCCGGTCTCGGGGGAGGCGTTATCGGCGCGGGCGGCCTGGATCAGTGCCGATGCGGCGGAAACCGCTGCGGCGCGGCCAGATTCGCCGACCGTGCGGGACAGGGCGTCGGCGATCAAGCCGGAGCGGGCAGTGGCCTCGGTCGGCGGCCACAGGTCCGCCGAGGCCGAGAGTGCGGCGGCGGATTCAGGGTGGCCGGACAGGTACAGCACGCTCGCGCCGAGTGCCCAGTCGACGCCGACCCGGTCCGGTCCGAGCCAGGTGTACAGCCGCGCGGCGCGTGCGGCGAGCCCGCGCCGGGTCCACACTCCGGCGCAGATCCGCACGGCTGCAGCCAGATCCGGGCTCGCTGCGGCCGGATCGCCGAGGACCGGCTCGACCAGGCGCAGTGCGGTGTCACCGTCGCCGGTGCGGGCGGCGGCCTCGGCCCAGCGGATCGCGATGGATCGCCGGTCCGCGCCGCTGTGTTCGGCCGCGGCGTAATAGCGGACCGCCTCGTTGCCCGCCTTTTCCGCGGCGGTGCAGAGGAATTCGATGAGGCGGCTGTCGTGTACGCCGGATTCGGCGAGCAGCAGGGCGGTGTGATCGCGCAGCAGTCCGGCGTCCAGGCGGGCGTGCAGCAGTCGTCGCTGCACGGCCAGGAAGCGGCGGTCGCCGACCAGGGTGCGCAGCGGGGCCTCCGCCGCGGCCAGCAGCAGGTCGGCGTCGGTCACCAGGGCCGTCGCGCGGGCCCGATCGATGAGATCCCTTGCGGCGGAATAGTTCGTGCCCAGGATCTCGGTGAGTTCGTCGGGGTCCAGGCCGGTACCGCTGGTGGCGACGACGAAGACGTCCAGCAGATCCGGATCGGCGTCCTCGAGCATCGAGCGAGCCCAGGTGGTTGCGGACCGGTCGACCGCGGCGATTCCGGCGTCGAGCCGGGTGGCGCTGGCAGCGGACAGCGTGGCGACCACGCCGCCGTGGATTCCGCCCGTCCGGCGGTGGACGTGTTCGACGATCACACGCGGGGCCATCATGCCCAGTTCGCGGGCGAAGGGGGGAATATCGCTCACGCCCAGCGGGCGCAGATCGGTCACCCGGCCGCGGCGGGACACCGCGTCGGTGAGTGCGCGCAGGGCGCTGTCGTGCGGGCGCGGCCGGGTCGCGACGATGATCGTGCCGCAGTCGGAACTGATTGCGGCACTGAGCTTTTCCAACTGGATCGGATCGAGGGTGTGTGCGTCGTCGAGGATCAGCGCGGGCCGGGAGCCGGGCGCCAGTGCCTCGGCGACGGTGTCGCAGGTGGGAATGCCGCGGGCGCGCAGTCGCGCCCGAATGGCGCCGAGCAGGGTGGATTTGCCCGTCGCCGCGCGTCCCCGGATCAGGTGCACGAACGAGTCGTCGCTGTCGGATTCCAGTTCGCGCAGGATATCTCGGGTTCCGGGCAGCGATTCGACAGCGATGGGAGAATTTCCGGCCACCGGCGTCACCTCACTTGCCCGTCTGCGGGAGTATCCGGCCCGGCGCCTGCAATACGGTGCCCAGGGTGCTGCCCGCCTGGTTCAGCGGGCTGGTGCCGGAATTACCCAGTGGCGCACTGGGCACGGTGGGTGCGGCGGGGATTGCCGGTGCGGCGGGCGGCTGAACCGCCGGGACGGTGATCACCGTGACCGGTTGCTGCGCGGCGGTACTCGGCGACTGGGACGAATGGGCCTGGGCCGCCGGCGCTTGCGCCTGGGATGCGACCGCACCTGCCGCGGGTGCGCCGCTCGCGGCGGTGGGCACTACCCCGTGTCGCGTCGTGCTCGAATTCGCCGCCGGCGCTGCGGACGCGACGGCCCTGCCCGATGCCGCGCTGGGCGCCGGGCTGCCCGAAGAGGTGTTGCTGCTCGTACTGCTCACGGCCGCGGGGGAACTCGTGGTCGGGGTGGTGGTGCCCAGGGCCAGCGTCCCGGTGGCCAGCGCTGCGGCCGCGATCGCCGCGGCGGCGATCAGGATCACTCGCCGCCGCGAGCTGGACCGGTCGGAGGTGGTGTCCTTTGGAAGTGCCGGTAGGACAGGGACTTTCGTTACCGGCGGGAGATCCGGGACGGCATCGGAGGCGAGCGATCCCCCCGATGCGGACAGCACCGATACCTCCGGTGCGCGGTGCGCGGCCGCATCGCGCGCGGCGAGCGAGACGGCGTGCGGGGCCGCCGACTCGGCGAGCAGTTCGGCCGCCAGCAGCGCCGCGCCCGACGCACTGGTGTGCGCCGGATCGTCGGCGGCGACGACCGGAATGCCGAATTCGGTCGAGATCAGCTCGGTGACCAAGGGAATCGATGCGCCGCCGCCGGTCAGCAGGATGCGGCCGACCGAGTCGCGAGAAACTCCGGCCCGCCGCATCGCCTCGTGGATCAGCTCGAGCGAACTCAGCAGGGGGTCGCGGAACAGATCCTCCAGTTCGTCGCGGACCACTCGGACGTCGCGCTCGATACCCGGCAACCGGACCGGGATCGATGTGGCGGTATTTCCGGACAGTACTTCTTTGGCGTTTGTACTGCGCTGCCGGACAATGGCCAATTCCTGCTCGGCGGCCGGATCGAACGGGTCGAAATCGCTATCGCCCACAGCATTTGCCAGCACGTAGCGCATGATCAGCAGATCGAATTCGTCACCGGCGACCGCGGTGGAGCGCAGCGATTCTCCGCGCGGGCCGCCGCCGGGGCCGGTCCCGGCCACCGAGACGGTCAGGCCGGTCGCGCCCAGGTCGTACACCACCACGGTCGTGCCATCGACGATCTCGTGCGTGGTCTCGAGCCAGCGCATGGCCGCCGCCGGCTCCGGGACCAGGACGACATCGCCGAGCCCCGCGCGATCGAGTGCGTCTCGCTGGGTCCGCACCGCGTGCGGGGACCACCACGCCGGAAATGCCGCCACCGTGTTCGCGGGCTCGATATCGCGCACCGCCGCGGCGATGGCCTCGGCAAGCAGATCGGCGGCAGCCAGTGCCCGGCCGTCGTCGGTGCGGATGTCCACCGGATCCCCGACCCGCGCGGGCAGGGTCCGGGCCAGATCCGGCGCCAAACCGGGTGCGGTCGGCCGGGTGCGGACGGCGAGTCCGTTCGTCCGGCCGGAATCCGCCGTGGTCACGGCGACCGTCTGTGACGACCCGGCGGTGATGCCGAGCGTCAGGTCCTGAGTCATGCGGGAGCCCCTGTCGTTCTGGACACGCGGTGCGGTGAATCGGCGAGTTCGGCGGTCTGCCGACTAACGAGCCTGTCGGTTGCTGGGGAGCCCCCGTTACCGGTGTCCGGGCAATTGCGGGGAAATTCCCCTAATCCTTGACAAACCCCCAACGCGACCGGTCTCGACAGGAGGGGGTTTCACCCCGTTTCGCGTTGTCGTGGGGGTTTCTAGCGTCGAAGGCAATTCGACTACCGCGGATCGCCAGGGTCCGCCGATCCAGGAGGCGCGATGACCCCCAACGCCATTCTCGAATTCATCCTCGCCCTGCTCCGCGACCACGAGGCCGCGACGGGCTACTGCATCAACCCCACCGAGGCCCTCAGCAATGCCGGTCTCGGTGCGGTCACCCCCGAGGACATCGCCGCCGTCGCGCCCATGGTCGCGGAATCGGCCCTGGTCTCCGGCGGTGATCAGCTCGCGGCGATCGTCGCGGCGGGTTCCGGAGCGCAGGCCGGCGGGAGCCTCGGTGCCGGTGCCGGTGCCGGTGCTGGTGCCGGTGCAGGTGCTGGGATTGGGGCCGGCGCTGGATTGGGTGGCGCTATCGGCACCGGTGCTGACATCGGTGCGGGACTCGGTGCCGGCGCCGGGCTTGGTGCCGGTGCCGGCGCCGGACTCGGTGCCGACGTCGCGGGGGGCCTTGGTGCGGGTGTCGGCGCGGCACTCGGAGCCGGTGCCGCGGCCGGACTCGGTGCCGCGGCGGGCCTGGCTACCGATCTCGCCGCTGGACTCGGCGCTGGTGCCGGTCTCGGGGCCGGTGCCGCCGCAGGGCTGGGCGAAGCCGCGGGCGCAGCTCTGACCGCAGTGGCTGCCGACCTCGGCCTGGGTGCCACAGCCGCCGCGAACACCGCCGCACAGTCCGCCACCGCGCTACATCTCGGCGCCGACACCGCCCTCGGAACCGCAGCCGGGCTCGGCACGCAAGCAGCAGCCGACCTGACCGCAGCGACCGACCTCGCCGCAACCCTGGCCCCCACCGGAACCCTGAACTCAGCCATTGATACCGGCCTCGAAACCGCCGCGAACCTGGGTGCTGAGTTGGGCGCTGGTGTGAACTCGGCCGAGAATCTGGGTGCTGAGCTGGGCGCTGGCCTGGGGTCGGCGGCGAATCTGGGTGGCGAGTTGGGTACTGGTCTGGAGTCGGCTGGGAATCTGGGGGCGAACTTGGGTGGCGAGTTGGGCGCTGG
>NZ_BDCC01000003.1 GCF_001613305.1 Nocardia vaccinii NBRC 15922 | reverse complement strand
CTGGGGTCGGCCGCGAACCTGGGCGGTGAACTGGGCGCGGGTCTGGAGTCGGCCGCGGGTCTGGGTGCTGAATTGGGCGCTGGTCTGGGGTCGGCTGCCAACGTCGGTGGTGAATTGGGCGCGGGTGTGGAGTCGGCGGCCAACCTCGGCACCGGGCTGAGCGCCGGCTTGAATTCCGCCGCTGGTCTGACCACTGGGCTCGGTGCCGGTCTGCAGTCGGCCGCCGGCCTGGGGACCGAGTCGAGTAGTAGTGAACTGGGCACCGGTGTGGAGTCGGTGGCCGGTGTGGCCGCGGGTCTGGGCGCGGGTGTGAATTCTGCCGCGCAGGCGGGAACGGAGTTGTCCACAGCGTTGTCGTCCGGAGTCAATTCGGTGGCTTCTGCCGGGAGTGATCTGTCCGCGGCATTGTCGGCGGGCGCGGAGTCGGCGGTTGCCGCGGGTGCGGAGGTCGGTAACGGGCTGTCCACGACCTTGTCCTCCGGGCTGAATTCCGCCGTGCAGGCGGGAAGTGGTCTGTCCACAACGCTTTCGGCCGGAGCCGATACGGCTGCGCAGGCCGGAAGCGGTCTGTCCACAACGTTGTCGGCCGGCACCGATTCGGCTGCCCAGGTGGGAAGTGGTTTGTCGACCACCTTGTCGGCCGGTGCGGATTCGGCGCTGCATGTCGGGGACGGTCTGTCCACGACGTTGTCGGCCGGCGCGGATTCGGCGGCGCATGTGGGAGGTGGGCTGTCGACCACGTTGTCGGCCGGTGCGGATTCGGCGGCGCAGGCCGGGAGCGGTTTGTCGACCACGTTGTCGTCGGGGGCCGATTCGGCGTTGCATGTCGGGGACGGGTTGTCCACAACGTTGTCGACGGGTGTGGATTCTGCCGCGCACGCTGGAAGTGGTCTGTCCACAACGCTTTCGACCGGAACCGAGTCGGCTGTGCATGCCGGGAATGATCTGTCCACAGTCGTGTCGCCGGGGTTGAATTCGGCAGTGTCGGCGGGGACGGGGCTGCATGCGGGGACGGGGCTCGAGTCCGGGCTCGGGGCGAATGTGGGTGGAGTGACGGACAGCGCGGTGCACAGTGCGCTCGGGGTCGGTGGCGAGCTCGGTGGGACCACGCCGACCGCAGCGGCGAATCCGTGGGCGAGCGTGGATGTTTCGCACGCGTTCGGGAACGGGGTGGACTCGACTCTGGGCGCCGCGACGCACAGCACCATCGACAGCACACTGAATGCCGGAGCGAATGGCTCGCTCGGGGGTGGGCTGGACACCGCGGCGCATACCGGAGCGGGGTTGTTCGGCGATACCACCGCCGCGACGACCACCGAAACGCACACGGGTGCGGATATCACCGGTGGATTGCTGCACTGAGCGGAATACGGTGCGGAGAGGGACAGCGGAGATGGGAACTGTGGTGGTGGACGAATCATCATCCGGCACAACGGCGGTGGCACTGCCGACACTGCTGACGGAGACGATCGCGGCCGCGCGGGCCGCGGACCGTGGTGACCTGGTCGGTCGGCTGGAGACGCTGACCGAGCGGGTGCGCGATCCGCGGCGTCGGATCGTGGTGGCCGGCATGGGAAATCAGGGCAAGAGTCAGTTCGTCAACGCCCTGCTGAATCTCGAGATCAGTCCGGTGGGAGACGATGCCACCACCACGGTTCCGCTGGTTTTCGGCTACGGGACGCAGCCGAAGGCCGAGGTCGTTCTGGCCGGTCCGGACGGGAATTCGGCGCAGGAACAGCGCATTCCGGTGTCGCTCGAGGAAATTCACGCTGTCACCCCGCATTCGCACGGCCGCGCGGCAAGGCTCGAGGTCCAGACGCCGAATCCGCTGCTCGCCGAGGGCATCGTGCTGGTGGACACCCCGGCCGCCGGAGGCCACGGAATCTCCGGCGGGGCGGCGGTACTCGCGATGGTCCCCGCGGCCGATGCGGTCTTGTTCATCTCGGACGCATCCACCGAACTCACCGAACCCGAGGCCGACCTGCTGCGGCAGATCGCCGAACTGTGCCCGGCAACGGCCCTGCTGCTGAGTAAGACCGATCTGTATCCGCATTGGCGGCAGGTCCTCGACGCGGATCGGGAACATCTGCGGCGCAACGAGATCGAGGTGCCGATCCTCCCGATGTCGGCGCTGTTGCGGACGCACGCCCTGCGACTGCGGGACGAACAGCTCGGCCGCGAGTCGGGTTTCGGCGAGCTCTACGATTTTCTGCGTGAACAGGTCGTCGCGCGCGGACACGAGGCGACCCGGCGGGCCGTCGCGCTCGACATCTCCTCTGCCGCAGAACATCTGGCACTCACACTGGGCAGCGAACTGGTTGCGCTGAAGGATCCCGAACGCGGCGAACTGGCCGTGCGCGAACTGCGTACGGCCAGGACCCAGGCCGAGGAACTGTACCGCCGCACCGCCTCCTGGCAGCAGACCCTCGGTGACGGGATCACCGATCTGACCGGCGATATCGATCACGACCTGCGTGATCGTCTCCGGAATATCGGCCGCACCGCCGAGGACTGGATCGATGAGAACGATCCGGCGCGGCACTGGGAACACATCGAGGAGTGGCTGACCGCGACGACCGACACCGCCATCGGCGACAACCTGCTGTGGACGCACGCGCGGGCGGTCCAACTGGCCGAACGGGTCGGCGAGCATTTCCTCGAATTCGGCGGCGTGGAGCTGCCCGCCCTGCGCCAGGGCTTGAACCCCACGGACACGGGATCGGTGACGCTCGCGGATCTCGAACCCGATCTCGGACTGGGGCACAAACTCCTGGTCGGCATGCGCGGCTCCTACGGCGGCATGGTGATGATCGGCCTGGCCAGTACGGTCGCCGGTCTCGCGCTGATCAATCCGTTCTCCCTCGGTGCGGGTGTTCTACTGGGCGGCAAGGCATTCCGCGATGACAAGCGCGAACGCCTGACCCGCCGCCGCGGTGAGGCGAAGGTGGCCGTGCGCCGCTATCTCGACGATGTGAGTTTCGAGGCGGGCAAACAGTCCCGCGATCGCCTGCACCGCATCCACCGCTCGCTCCGGGATCACTTCACCGGCATCGCCGATCGCAGCCTCCGCTCGATCAACGACTCGCTTCAGGCCGCCCAGGACGCCGCCGGCATGGAGAACGCCCGCCGCGCCGCCCGCTGCACCGAATTGGAGCAGCAACTGCGAACCGTCGCGCAACTGCGCCGGTACGCGGATGCGATGCTGCCGGTCGGGTGAACGTCCGAGTCGGCGGGGATCTCCGCGGGCAGCACGGACGCCGCGCCGCTCGGGAGTCGCTCGTCGCACACCCCGCTCCGCGCAAGATTGCCTGCTGGCCGGTACCGGAGCAGCGGTCGCGCAGGAGCGTCCGGATGCGACGTACTCCCGCCCGGGGGCGATTCGCCGGGATCGCAGCGAATTCACAGCGGCCTTGGATACTGTGACCGCGTGAACGACGAGGTCGGAGGCGTGCGGCAGGGGATCGTGGCGGAGGCGCGGGCATTGCTCGCGGCCGCGCGACGGGAGTTCGCGGGGCAGCCGCGGGCGGACGGGCTGCTCGAGGACTGTGCGCGGCGGCTGGATCAGCCGTTGCGGGTGGCGTTGGCGGGCCAGCTGAAGGCGGGTAAGTCGACGTTGCTCAATGCCCTCGTGGGACAGGACATCGCGCCGACCGACGCGACCGAGTGCACGCGCATGGTCACCTGGTACCGGCACGGTTCCCCGCCCCGGGTGAGCGCGGTATCGACGGACGGCGCCCGTGCCGATGTCGTGGTGCGCCGCCTGCCGGGCGCGGACGGGCTGCCGGGAGCGCACGGTCTGACCTTCGACCTGTCCGCGCTGCGCTGGCCCGGTGGCGCTCATCGGGAGGTCGACCATCTCGCGGTCGAGTGGCCCGCCGCGACGCTGGCACGCACGACGATCATCGACACGCCGGGCATCTCCTCGCTGTCGCGGGCGGTCTCGCGCCGAACCGAGCGGTTGCTCGCCGACGAGTCGGCCGACGACGCGCTGCCCGCCGCGGACGCCGTGGTCTATCTGCTGCGCCGTCTCGACGCCGCGGATATCGGTTTCCTGGAGCAGATCGGCACGGGTGAACACGGCCCGCTGGGCGTGATCGGCGTGGTCTCGCGCGCCGACGAGATCGGTTCCGGCCGCATCGATGCCCTGCATTCGGCCCGCGACGTGGCGTCCCGATTCGCCGGTGAGCTGGAGCGAACGGGCTTGTGCCAGGAGGTTATTCCGGTCGCCGGGCTGCTCGCGTTCGCCGCGGCCACGCTGCGCCAGCGCGAATTCGACGCCTTCGAGGCATTGGCCGCGGTCCCGGTGGACGATCTCGGACTCGCCCTGCTGTCCGCGGACCGATTCGCCCGCCCCGACCTGTCGCTGCCCGTACCGCCCGCGCTGCGGGCACATCTGGTGGCACGATTCGGACTGTTCGGAATTCGACTGGCGGTCACCCTGATTCGTCTCGGAGCGCGCGACTCCTCGGCATTGGCGACAGAATTGTCCAGGCGAAGCGGCCTGGACGAACTGCGTACCGTGCTCGACGTCCAATTCGCCCAGCGCGCGGATCAATTGAAGGCGCATTCGGCCCTCACCGGACTGGCCCGCGTGCTGACCGCCCACCCCGGCACGGCGTCCGATCAGCTCCTGCCCCGCGTCCGCACGCTGCTCGCGGACGTGCACGGCTTCGCCGAACTCCGCCTCCTCGGCCACCTCCGCACCGACGAATTACCCTTGCCGCCAGAGGATCTCACGGAACTGCATCGTCTCATCGGCGGCACCGGCATCGCGGCTCACCTCCGCCTCGGCCTCCCCCCGGATGCGACCGCCACCGAACTCCGCGACCGAGCGCTGTCCGCAATCCGCAAGTGGCGCGCCCGCGCCGCCCACCCCCTCGCCGACCAATTCACCGCCAACGCCTGCCGCACGGCCACCCGAAGCGCCGAGGGCCTACTGGACTTGCTCCAGGACCCGCCGACCACTCCCTTCGCCCGAATCGCACCACCCCGCTGAACCCGCTTCGGCGTCGGACATAGGGGTCTCGGACAGCTGAGGCGGGCAGTGGCCGCATCCGGAGTGGTGGGGTCGTATCCGCGTCATTCGGATTGGTGGTGCATGACGTCTTCTCCGGCTGTGGGAAGGCATTAGAACTGACTCACAACGGATTTCGCGGCGCAGACAGGAGATCCAGGATATGACCTCGATACGCAAGCTGGCGGTGGGTCTTGTGGTTGCTGCGGTCTCAGTGGTGGCGCTGGCCGGCACTGCGCAAGGCGGCCAGGATACCGCGGTGCACAGGCATGAAGGCGCGACCGAGTGCATTCGGTGGTGGTGGACCGACAGCGGCACGCCGACTACGACGATCCACTGGCGAAACCTATGCCCGACCAGCCGGAAACTGATGGTCTCGTGGCAGAACCATCGGACCAACAGGAATCCGGACGACGTGCTCTACGAAATTTCGGGTGGTAGCGAGGGCTCCGACACATGGGCCGGTATTCCGATCGCCTTCAGACAACTGTGAGACATATCCAGCCGGGTCGTCGGTCGCGGAGCCGGTGACGAGGGTCGCAAGTTGGGTCGATGAGCTCGGGCGGTGGCTGGGCTGATCTCCGCGCCGTGGCGGGCGGATCACGAAGCGGTCGGGTCGATGAGGATCTTGGCGTGCTGGTCCGGGTGGGCGAGGGCGGCGAACGCGCCCTCGACGCCGTCCAGGCCGACGGTTCCGGTGATCAGGGGCGCGGGATCGACCTTGCCCCCGGCGATCATGTGCAGGGTGTCGCGGAATTCGCCGGGGTCGTAGCCGAAGGCGAAGCGCAGGTCGAGTTCCTTGTTGATGGCCATGGCGGGGCGGAAGTGGTCGGTCTGCATGCAGACGCCGACGACGACGATCCGGGAGCGCGGCGGTGCGGCGGTGACGATCTGCTCGATCATGCCGGGCACGCCGACGCATTCGAACACCACCGGACCGGCGGGCTCCCGGCCGAGGGTGTGCATCATCCGGAACAGGTACCACCAGGGCAGATTCGGGATGCGGCGCAATTTCTCCATCGCGTCGAAACCGAGATCGAGGATATCGGTGACGCCCTCGATCCGGCCGGTGCGCGGACCCGCGGTCCAAGGCTGTTCGAGTGCGGGATCGACCACCGCGTCCGCACCGCAGCGCGCGGCCAGCTCGCGGCGGCGCGGAGAGAAATCGCTCGCGACGACGGTTCGCGCGCCCGCCGCCTTCAGCATTGAGATAACCGCGAGACCGATTGGGCCGCAACCGATCACGAATGCGGTCTGCTTCGCGGCGATGCGGCTGCGACGCACCGCGTGCCAGGCCACGGCCATGGGCTCGGTGAGGGCGGCCAGCTCGTCGGACAGGCCGTTCGGCACCGGGAACGTCATCGATTCCTGCACCAGGACCTGTTCGGCATAACCGCCCGGCGCGGCCTCGGACAGTCCGGTCAGTTGCGGCTGCCGCTCGGTGCGCAGGATCGGCAGCGCGACCACCCGGGTGCCCGGCCGCCAGCGCTTGCGGCAGCCGCGTCCGTAATCGATTATCTCCCCGCAGAATTCGTGCCCGAGCACGACTCGCTGATCGGACCGCATGAACCCGTCGTATCCGGTCGCGACGGCCAGATCCGCGAGTTCGTCGCAGTGCACCCGCGCATGCAGATCCGATCCGCAGATGCCGCATCGCCGCACCGCGATCAGCGCCTGGCCCGGGCCGGGTTCGGGTGCGGGCATTTCGGCGACTTCGAGCTCGCCCTCGGAACAGACCACGGCCTTCATGCCCGAACCGTACCGCGCGGTCACCGCGGGCGGCATCGACTTCGCCGCACCCGCCCGCACATCGGGGTGCGTACCGGGGTGGGTCGGATCGATCCCCCTCGACCGCGGGACGCCGCTCACGAGGAGGGTCGGCTCGGAGCCGAGGAATATCACGATCGTTCCGACCGCGCCGAGACCGAGACCCTGGGCGATCCGGTCGGGGGTTGCTGCCGCGTTATCCGCCGTTCAGGCGTACGGGTTCGAATGGGTGCTTCGGGTGTGATGCGCATCACTGGACTGGGTTGTCACAGCGGTGCGAGGGATGTGTCCAACCCGGTGTAAGCACTTCGACCGGAAGGATCCGCGATGCCCGTCATCGACGTTCTCGACTCGTTCATGAACTACACCGACACCGGCGAGGGCAAGCCGGTGGTTTTCCTGCACGGCAATCCCACGTCCTCGTACCTGTGGCGCAACGTGATTCCGCATGTCAGCGGTGAGGTGCGGGCGCTGGCTCCGGATCTGATCGGGATGGGTGAGTCGGGTAAGCCCGATATCGGATACCGGTTCGCCGATCACGCGCGCTATCTGGACGCCTGGTTCGACGCGCTGGGGCTGGACCAGGTCGTACTCGTCGGGCACGACTGGGGTGGGGCGCTGGCCATGGACCGCGCGGCGCGATTTCCCGGACGCGTCCGCGGGATCGCTCTGGTCGAGACCTTTCTGCGCCCGCTGAGCTGGGCGGAGATGCCCTCGCAGGGCGCTGATCTGTTCCGCCGGTTCCGTTCGCCGGAGGGTGAGCGAATGATCCTGCAGGAGAACATGTTCATCGAATTCAACCTGCCCTTCGGCGCGAAGAGCCTGACCCCGGCCGATCTGGACGTCTACCGCGCGCCCTACCCGACGCCCGAGTCGCGGCGCCCGATGCTGGTGTGGCCCAGGGAGATTCCGTTCGACGGTGAGCCCGCGGACATCGCCGCGGTCATGGACGGTTACGGCCGCGCCATGGCGACTTCACCGCAGATCCCGAAGTTGATCATGGCGGTGCAGGACGGCGTCGGGCTGGGTGCGAACGAGGCGATCGATTGGGCCGCAGCGACATTCGCCAACGTCGAAACGGTCGGCATCGGATCGGCCGGGCATCACGCTCCGGAGGACAGGCCCGAGGAGATCGGCACCGCCGTCGCACGGTGGCTGCACGAGCACGCGCTGACCGAACCAGCGCAGGCGCTGTCCGGTCCCGGCGGTTCGGTGTAGGGGCCTCGGCCACGGCGCGGCCACACTGCTCGGCCGCGCCCCGGGGGCGGAGGCGATGTCGCCACCATCGGCTCGATGCCGTTGTTGCGCCGCCGGCCGATCCGTCGAACGATGATGTGGTGGACATCGAATCGGCGGCGGAGCCGTTCACGCACGAGCCCGTTCCCGGCGAGGCGGACCTGGTCGCGCGGGCCGTCGCCGGGGATCGCGCCGCGGTCACCGAGGTTATCCGGCTGCTGCAGGACCCGCTGTACCGGTTGGCGCTGCGCATGACCGGCCGGCCGGCGGACGCCGAGGACGCCACCCAGGAGATCCTGCTGCGGGTCGTCGGCAATCTCGGCACCTGGCGCGCCGAGGCCAGGCTGCTGACCTGGTCGTATCGCATCGGCGTGAACTATCTGACGAATCTGCGCCGGCGCAGCCCGCAGGAGCGCGTGCAGCTGTCGCTGGACGAATTCGCCACCGGTCTGCGCGACGGCCTGGCCGAACAGGATTACCGCGGCCCCGAGGCGGCAGTGTTGACGCGGGAGGTCCGCCTGTCCTGCAGTCAGGGCATGTTGCAGTGCCTGAGCCGGGACGAACGCGTCGCATTCGTCCTGCACGACGTGTTCGAACTCGGCTCGGCCGAGGCGGCGTGGATTCTCGGCACGTCACCGGCCGCGTTCCGCAAGCGGGCGGAGCGGGCCCGCAAACGCCTGGGCGCGTTCCTGAACTCGACCTGCGGCGTGGTGAATCCGAAAGCGCCGTGCCGATGTGCGCGCCGGGTCGGCAAGGCCGTCGAACTCGGCCGGGTCGACCCGCGCCGGCCGGCCCTGGCCGCCCACCCGGTCACCCCGGGCGGTCGCACGGCCGCGGCGGCCGAACAGCAGATGGTCCACTTGCACGACGCCGCGGCCGTATTCCGCGCGCATCCGGACTACGCCGCGCCCGAAGCGCGCAGGGACGCGGTCGCCGCCCTGCTCGACTCGGGTCGTTTCCCCATGCTGGACCGGCCGCACGACTGATTCCGCAGGTGACGGGTGAGCGCCTCGGTACCGGGTAAGTCGACCGAGAAAGGAAGGCAGGTGCGAGATGAGCCGAACAGATATCGTGCGCGAGTTGCTGGATCGCGCGGGCACCAGCTATGCGCGCCAGGCCGGGATCACGCTGGCGGACAAGCCCGCTCCGCTGTTCCAACTGCTGATGCTCGCCGAATTGCTGAGCCATCCCATTTCCGCGCAGATCGCGCTGGGCGCCACCCGGGAGCTGATCTCCTCGGAGTACACCACGCCGCAACACGTCGCCGAGGCCGACTGGCAGGACCTCGTCGACGCGCTCGGCCGAGGCCACTACAAGCGCTACGACGAATCCACCGCCACCCGCCTCGGTGCCAACGCCACGCTGCTGCTCGAGCGCTATCACGGCGATCTGCGCCTGCTGGCGCAGGAGGCCGACGGCGATCCGGCCCGGCTGGCCGAGCTGTTGCAGCAGTTCAAGGGCATCGGACCGACCGGCGCGGACATCTTCCTGCGGGAGATCCAGGACGTCTGGACCTGGGTGCGGCCGCATTTCGACGCCCGGGCCCGGCGGGGCGCCGAACGCCTCGGCCTGCCCGGTGATGCCGCGAGCCTGGATCGTCTGAGCCCCTCGGGTCACGATGCCGAACTGGCCGCCGCGCTGGTCCGGGTCACCCTGGACGACGATCTCGCCGAGGAAGTTCTCGCCGCGGCCGGATAGCGCCGCTGTCCCGCCGGTCACCCGATCGCCGTTCGAGTGGTCGTGTGGCCGGGTTCTCCGCTGTCTCCGGACGTCCACGGGTCGGGGTCCATACCGGTGGGCCGAGACCGCATCTTCGGCGCGGACGCCAGGACAACCCCGCTGACCGGGCAGTTCCGGTGAATCGGCCGGTCCGGGAAAAATTCTCGGGCGACCGGGAATGCATACGACCGGCCGCTCGTTGAGTAGATCGACGCAAAGCTGAGTGTCATGGACTCAAGTTCCCAGTTGACTCGGACTCCGAGTGGATGCAGGATTGAGCCGACCACGCTCAGTGTTGCTGAGGACCGTGCTCCAGGCGGTGTCGGGGTGAGGTCCGGTGGTTGCCGCCAGGCAGCCGCGGCAGGCGTCTGCCCTGCATCGCCACATATAGGTACGTCACATAGGAGGAACACAATGGCTCGTGCGGTCGGTATCGACCTCGGGACCACGAACTCGGTCGTCGCCGTTCTCGAAGGCGGGGAACCGGTCGTCGTCGCCAACTCGGAAGGATCGCGGACCACTCCGTCGATCGTCGCGTTCGCGAAGAACGGTGAGGTGCTGGTCGGTCAGCCTGCGAAGAACCAGGCCGTCACCAACGTCGATCGCACCATCCGCTCGGTCAAGCGCCACATCGGCACCGACTGGACCGTGGACATCGACAGCAAGAAGTACACCCCGCAGGAGATCAGCGCCCGCGTGCTGATGAAGCTCAAGCGCGACGCGGAGTCCTACCTCGGTGAGGAGATCACCGACGCGGTCATCACCGTCCCGGCGTACTTCGAGGACGCGCAGCGTCAGGCCACCAAGGAAGCCGGTCAGATCGCCGGTCTGAACGTGCTGCGCATCGTCAACGAGCCCACCGCCGCGGCCCTGGCCTACGGCCTGGACAAGGGCGACAAGGAGCAGACCATCCTGGTCTTCGACCTCGGTGGCGGCACCTTCGACGTCTCGCTGCTGGAGATCGGCGAGGGCGTCGTCGAGGTCCGCGCCACGTCCGGCGACAACCACCTCGGTGGTGACGACTGGGACGAGCGCGTCGTGCAGTGGCTGGTCGACAAGTTCAAGTCCAGCAACAGCATCGACCTGACCAAGGACAAGATGGCGATGCAGCGGCTGCGTGAGGCCGCGGAGAAGGCGAAGATCGAGCTGAGCTCCTCACAGAGCACCTCGATCAACCTGCCCTACATCACCGTCGACGCGGACAAGAACCCGCTGTTCCTGGACGAGCAGCTGACCCGTTCGGAATTCCAGAAGATCACCTCCGATCTGCTGGACCGCACCCGCCAGCCGTTCCAGTCCGTCATCAAGGACGCCGGCATCTCGGTCAAGGACATCGATCACGTTGTCCTGGTTGGTGGTTCGACCCGTATGCCCGCGGTCTCCGAGCTGGTCAAGGAACTGACCGGGGGCAAGGAGCCGAACAAGGGCGTGAACCCGGACGAGGTCGTCGCGGTCGGCGCCGCCCTGCAGGCCGGTGTGCTCAAGGGTGAGGTCAAGGACGTCCTGCTGCTCGATGTCACTCCGCTGTCGCTGGGTATCGAGACCAAGGGCGGCGTGATGACCAAGCTCATCGAGCGCAACACCACGATCCCGACCAAGCGGTCGGAGACCTTCACCACCGCGGACGACAACCAGCCCTCGGTGCAGATCCAGGTCTTCCAGGGTGAGCGCGAGATCGCCTCGCACAACAAGCTGCTCGGCTCGTTCGAGCTGACCGGCATCCCGCCGGCCCCGCGCGGCGTGCCGCAGATCGAGGTCACCTTCGACATCGACGCGAACGGCATCGTCCACGTCACCGCGAAGGACAAGGGCACCGGCAAGGAGAACACGATCAAGATCCAGGACGGCTCCGGCCTGTCCAAGGAGGAGATCGACCGGATGGTCAAGGACGCCGAGGCGCACGCGGCCGAGGACAAGGCGCGTCGCGAGGAGGCCGAGACCCGCAACCAGGCCGAGTCCCTGGTGCACCAGACCGAGAAGTTCATCAAGGACAACGAGGACAAGGTGCCCGCGGACGTCAAGGGCAAGGTCGAGTCGGCCATCACCGAGGCGAACGAGGCCCTGAAGGGCACCGACATCGCGGCCATCAAGACCGCGGTGGAGAAGCTGGCCACCGAGTCGCAGGCCCTGGGTCAGGCGATCTACGAGGCGTCGGCGGCCGATGCCTCGGCAGCGGGCGACGGTGCCGCTCCCGAATCCGATGACACGGTCGTCGACGCGGAGGTCGTGGAAGAGCCGGAGAAGAAGTGACGGAAAACAATTCGGAATCCGAACCGGTCACGATCGTGGACAACCGCAAGGTCGATCCGGTCACTGGTGAGGTCCGCCAGGCCGCGGCGTCGCAGGACGCCGCGGCCGACGGTGGGCCGGAACCCGCGGCCGACGCCGACGCGCAGGCCGACCCGGTGCATGCCGAATTGGCCGAGCGCACAGCCGACCTGCAGCGTCTGACCGCCGAGTACGCCAACTACCGGCGGCGCACCGAGCGCGACCGCAAGGCCGCGATCGATACCGCCAAGGCGTCGGTGGTCACCGAACTGCTCGGCGTGCTGGACGATCTGGATCGTGCTCGCGCACACGGCGACCTGGAGTCCGGGCCGCTGAAGTCCGTGGCGGACAAGCTGGCCGAGGCGCTGCAGAAGCAGGGGCTCGAGCAGTTCGGCGCGGAGGGCGAGTCGTTCGACCCGACGTTGCACGAGGCCGTGCAGCACGAGGGCGAGGGCCACGATCCGGTGATCGGTGTCGTCATGCGTAAGGGGTATCGCTTCGGTGACCGGGTGCTGCGGCACGCGCTTGTCGGAGTGACCGACGGGGTAACAGATCTGGTGACAGGAAACGCTGGCACCGATGACGACGACGATTGAGAAACGCATATCTGAGCTGACCGGTGCGGTGGGTGGGGGTATGCACAAGCACAGAAAGGAGGAGATGCCTGGTGAATCGTGAGTGGCTCGAGAAGGACTTCTACAAGGAGCTGGGTATTTCCTCCGGCGCCACCCAGGACGAGATCAAGAAGGCCTATCGCAAACTGGCCCGGGACCTGCATCCGGACAAGAATCCGGGTGATACCAAGGCCGAGGAGCGGTTCAAGGCCGTCAGCGAGGCGCATGCCGTGCTGTCCGATCCGGAGAAGCGCTCGGAGTACGACGAGGCCCGGCGGCTGTTCGCCAACGGCGGTTTCGGTCGCGGCGGCTTCTCGCCCGGTGGCGGTTACGGACAGGGTGGGTTCAACGAATTCAACCTGGGCGACATCTTCGGTGGCGCAGCGGGTTCCGCGGCGGACGGCGGTCTGGGTGACATCCTCGGCGGTCTGTTCAACCGCGGCCCCGGCGGTGCGACGCGCACCTCGACGCGTCCGCGGCGCGGCAGCGATGTGGAAACCGAGACGAATCTCGGCTTCCGCGAGGCCGCGCAGGGTGTCACCGTTCCGCTGCGGATGACCAGCCCCTCGCCGTGTACGACCTGTCACGGCAGCGGCGCGAAGCCCGGCACGAGTCCGCGAGTCTGCCCGCACTGCAACGGAACCGGCGTCATCAGCCGGAACCAGGGTGCGTTCGGATTCAGCGAACCGTGCGACGACTGCCGCGGCACGGGATCGATCATCGACGACCCGTGCGTGGACTGCCGCGGCACCGGCATCCAGAACCGGACCCGCACCATCACGGTGCGGATTCCGCCGGGTGTGCGGGACGGTCAGCGAATTCGCTTGGCGGGCCAGGGCGAAGCGGGTCTGCGCGGTGCTCCCGCGGGTGATCTGTTCGTCACCGTGCACGTCAGCAACGACAGGGTCTTCGGCCGCAACGGCGACGACCTGACCCTGGTGCTGCCGGTCAGCTACAGCGAATTGGTGTTGGGCACAACGGTGTCCGTACCCACCCTGGACGGGCGTGTCGGAGTGAAGGTGCCCGCGGGCACCGCCGACGGCCGTACCCTGAGAGTGCGTGGGCGCGGTGTGCCCAAGCGTTCCGGCGGTGCGGGCGATCTGCTGGTGACGGTCAAGGTCGCGGTTCCGCCGAAGCTGGACGACGAGGCCTCCGAGGCGTTGCGGCGCTATGCGGAGGCGGAGAAGGCCGGCGGGTTCGACCCGCGAGCTGGATGGGCAGGTGCGTAGTTATGACGTCCGGTCAGGCAGGGGCTCCGCCCCCACAACGACCCGGTAGCGGCCGGGGTGGAGCAAGCGCCGAGTACTTCGTGATCTCGGTTGCCGCCCAGCTGGCCGGTATGCACGCGCAAACCCTGCGCACCTACGACCGGCTGGGTCTGGTCACTCCCCATCGCACCTCGGGCGGTGGGCGGCGTTACTCGAACCGGGATGTGGAGCTGCTCCGCGAGGTGCAGCGCCTCTCCCAGGACGAGGGCGTCAACCTGGCGGGTATCAAACGCATCATCGAACTCACCAATCAGGTCGAGGCGTTACAGCAGCGCGTCGGCGAACTCACCGAAGAGGTGGAACGCCTGCGCTCGGCCTACCGTCCCGATCTGACTCCGCCGCAACGCAGTACCGCCCTGGTGGTCTGGCAGCCGCGCAACAAGCGGCGTTAGACCGCGAAATGTCAACTCCGGACAGCGCCCCTGGCGACAGGGGCGCTGTTTTCGTATGCGTGCTCCCAGCAATGGGAGGGCGGCATAGTTGAGGATGGACGAGGA
The DNA here is from genome assembly GCF_001613305.1 of Nocardia vaccinii NBRC 15922. GTDB lineage: Bacteria > Actinomycetota > Actinomycetes > Mycobacteriales > Mycobacteriaceae > Nocardia > Nocardia vaccinii. The sequence goes on along the minus strand of NZ_BDCC01000003.1, from coordinate 26,741 downwards.
TGCTCGCGAAAGGCTGGGTGATACGAGGTGGCCGACCAGCATTTTCGTGACGTGCCCAAGCTCACCGCGCCGGCCAACGCCTCGCCCGGTTTGATCGCGGCCGTCGACGCGGTGTGGCAGTACGCCCAGACGTGTGTCGATCTGACCGGGAACGGCGATCCGTCCACTGCCCCGGATTTCTCCGACCTGTTGCAGGCCGATGTGGGCAAGGACGGCAAATCGATGTCCGACACGTCGAACGCCTCCAAGATGGTCGCCGCGTACGACAGTCATTCCGAACAGGTGAAGCAGGTCAAAACCGACCTGGCCGGTTTCGATCATTACGTCGGCGACCACACCGGCGATACCGCGGGCATCGCCGACACCACCGCCGGGAAGATCATCAAAAAGATCACCTGGTTGCAGGGTCAGCTGAACGTGAGCCTGCCGAAGGACGACCCGAGGAGCCTGATCGCCCTCGAGGGCCCGATGCTCACCGCGTGCGCGAACACGGTCGACGAGATTCACAACGATCTGAAGGACGCGAATACACAGATCCAGAAGAAGGCCGCCCAGATCGCCGCTCAGTCACCTCCGAGGGTGACCACCAATTCCGACGGCAGTCGAACCTTCCGCACCGGCAGCTCGACGCAGAACTATGCCGCCAGCAGCCCGCAGGAGCTGTCCGGCGTGAAGGCCACCGCGCAACAGATCTACGATTACCTCTACCAGCACTACGGTCCCGGCACGAAGATGGGTCTGACCTCGGCGCAGATCGCGGGCATCCTGGGCAATATGCAGGTCGAGTCCAGCTTCAACACCAGTGCGTGGAATTCCGGCGAGGGCGCCCTGGGGCTGTCCCAGTGGGAAGGCGGCCGCCTGTCGGCCCTGCGGGCATTCGCCGCATCGAGACACACGGTGGCCTCCGATCTGAACACCCAACTGGACTTCCTGATGTCCGAACTCAACGGCAACGAATCCGGCGCCCTGGCCCAACTCAAGGCCGCCAACTCCCCGGAAGCCGCGGCCGCCGCCTTCGACCAGTACTACGAGCGCAGCTCGGGCTCCTCGCGCGGCACCCGCATGGCAGACGCCCAGAACATCTACAACAGCATCGTGCGGGTGTAGGAATATCGGTCCGCCGCAACGTCTATCGCGGCGCGGCTGAAAGATCCGGCTCGCCCGGCCCTCGAATCCCACTGCGGCAGAATCGCCAGAGGCACATTCCGGCGGCCGGGTTCGAGAACCGCGCTCCGGCGTCGGCAGCGTCTGCCCGCGATGACCGATCCGTCGAGGAGGTCCGGTCGTGGTGTGTCGTCTCTTACTGGGCGGACTGCTGCTGGGGCCCGAAGTCCAGCGCTGGTGGCGAATAGTGCGGGGCCGCACGAGGGAAACGGTCCCGCCGCCCGCCGAGTCGGTGACGTGGCCGGCCGATGTCGTCCTGCGGTCCAGCGCCTGATTGCCGGATATATGCTGTGCCAGCGGTGGGAATCGATTCGATGCGGAGCCGTGACGGCCGTGCCGAAATCCGCGGCGAGGTGGCGAAAATGTTGCCGGGAGCGTGATTCGAGGCTTCGGAGGCGTCCGGGTCGAGTGGTGATCGATTGCAGAGAGATCGCTATAAGATCGAGTCTTTCAAAACGAATCTTGTTGATTCGGTGATGATTCGCTGGGGAATGACCGAATTTACTGGGCAAACGGTTGGTTTCGAGGTGTCGCGACCTGCCTCGAGCAGGTTCGGCGGGAATTACATGTGGGTTGTTCAGTCGGTTCGGTCCGTTGCTGGCAAACCTCGCATACACTCGGATCGCATCGGCTGCTGCCGGGTTTCTGGACGGTGCGTCACTCGTGGCCGGACTCGTATTCGAGTGCGAAGTGAGGTTGTGAGACAGATGGATTCGCGTGCCGCCGCACTGGTCAGGACGACGTTCAAAGCGGTTGCTGCGGTCGAGGCGGGACATGAGAAATTGGCGAGGTCGTTCTATGCGATCTTGTTCACCGCGCAACCGCGGCTGCGCGAATTCTTTCCCGCATCCCTCGACACTCAGCGCGAGCGCCTGGTCTCCGCGCTCGCCCATGTGGTGGAACGGCTGGACGAGCCCGATGAGCTGCTGCCGTTCCTCGCGCAACTCGGGCGCGATCACCGCAAGTACGGCATCGAGCCGGAACACTATCCCTCCGTGGGGGAATCGCTGATCACGTCGGTACGCGCCCATGCGGGCACCGAGCTGTGGACCGAGGAGGTGGAGCACGCCTGGCAGGAGTGCGTCGACCTGATCACGCGGACCATGATCGTGGGCGCCCAGGACCAGGACACGCCCGCGGTGTGGGCGGGCACCGTGATCGAACATCGCCGGGTGCTCACCGATCTGGCGGTCGTGCGGGTGCGGCTGGACCAGCCGATGCACTACGCCGCCGGTCAGTACCTGAGCGTGCAGATCCCGTCCCGGCTGCGGATGTGGCGGTATCTGTCCCCCGCCGTTCCCTCGAATCCGGAGGGGGAGATCGAATTCCACGTGCGCGGCCGCACCGGCGGCTGGGTCAGCCCGGCGCTGGTCGGGCACACCGACGTCGGTGACCGATGGCTGTTGAGTGCGCCGATGGGCGGGCTCGGGGTGCCCCGCAACCCCCGCCACAAACTGCTGATGATCGGCTGCGGCACCGGAATCGCCCCGCTGCGAGCACAACTCGTGGCGATGTCGCGTCGCCGGTCCAATCCGCGGGTGCACCTGTTCGTCGGCGGGCACCACCCGTGCGATCTGTACGACCTCGAGACGCTGAGCCAGTTGGCCGCGGCCAATAAATGGCTGACGGTCACCCCGATCGTCGAGAGCGACGAGAACCCTTGGTGGCATTTCGATTCCGGTGAGCCGTCAGCGGATCTGCCGGGCCTGGACCCGCGCCGCACGGGCCGGATCGGCGCCGTCGTAGCGGGTTACGGCCCGTGGGCCGATCGCGACGTGCAGATCGCGGGTTCCCCATCGATGGTGCAGACCACCAAGTTCCGCCTGATGGCCGCGGGCACCCCGGTCACCAACATCCGCCACGATCCGTATCTGTGACCTCCGCTCCGCTCCGGTGGGTTCGCGGCCTCCGAAGTCTCACCGTTCGGCCCCGTGTCGGGCACCCGCCACGCGTCCGACCGGCGAGACGGGCCGCGAACTGTGTCTGAGTGCCTCCGCTCGCTCCGGCGCGTTCGACTGCATCCGCTTCGCTCCGGCTGTTTGCGGGTTGGCGTGGTCCCGGGCTGGCGGAACCAGGTGAGCGGGTGGTTTTTCCCTGCCGGCGTCGGTCTCAAACCCCCTCGTAGCGGATGGCTTCCGCGGGGGTGCCGGTCTGGATCAGGCGGTCGACGGTGGCGGTGGTCATGCCGGGGGAGCCGCAGACCAGGATCTGATGGTGTTCCAGTGGGCCCATCTCGCCGACGACGTCCGCCAGAGTGCCCTCCAGCATCTCGTCCACATCGAAGCCCACATCCACCCGGCAGGCCTCGTACCAGGGGTCTTCCCAGGTCGGATCGTCGGGGCTCTCCACCACGGGAATGACCGTCAGCCAGGGCAATTCGCCGGTCAGCAGGTAGAGCATGTCCGAGGCGTACAGGTCGCGGGGGGAGCGTCCGCCGATGAACAGATGGGTGCGCGGCGGTTCCGGACGACGGGAGATCTCCAGCAGGATCGAACGCAGCGGTGCCAGGCCGGTGCCGCCGGCCAGCATCACCACGTCGGTGGTGTCGTTGTCGACCGACAGCCAGCCCGCGGGATCGGTGATCCGCCATTCGTCGCCCGGCTGCGTCTCCGCGACGATCGATCCGCTGCACCACCCACCCGGCACGGTCCGGACGTGGAACTCCAACTTGCCGTCCCGGGAGGGTGCGAGCGCGGGCGACAAGCGCCGCCGCAACCCGGGGTGCTGCGGAATCTGCACCTCGACCGACTGCCCGGCGACGAAAGGCACATAGTCACCGATCAACCGGACCACCGCGATGTCGTGCCGCAGGCGGTGGTGGCCGACCACCGTCGCGGCCCACTCGGTGGGTGCGCCGAGGTGGATTTCGCCGGTCTCATCGGGGCCGAGGGTCATACACCATCCCTGTTCGTCGAACTACCTTGTGCTGCGGTCGAATAGATCGGCTGCGGATCACACCGGATCCGCGGCGATGGCCCATTCCGGTGTGCCGACCGCCACCAGGGCTCGCGTGGTCGCGGCGATCATCCGGGCCGATCCGGCTATCTGGATCTGCCGATCCGACCAGGAGCCGAAGCTGGCCACCACCGCACCCAGGTTACCGATCAGCCGCCGGTGCATGCCGAACGGCGGATCGGCCGGGGGATGCGGATACCACCAGGGATTGGAAGCGTTCTCGCACACCGGAATCACGGTCAGCCACGGATTGCTCAGCGACAGCTGCCACATGTTCTGCACGTCGTACAGATCGCACGGATACTGTCCGCCCATGAAGAAGTGCACCCGCGGATTGTCTCCGCGCCTGCCCATTTCGATGAGCTGGGCGCGCAGCGGTGCGATACCGGTGCCCGAGCCGATCATCAGCACATCGGTGCCGCTGTCGCGGTCGACGTGCAACCCGCCGAGCGGTCCGGCGATCTGCCAGACGTCCCCTACCTCGGTCTCGGCGACGATGGCCGGGCTCACCCAGCCGTTCTCCACCTTGCGGACGTGGAATTCGATCTCCCCGTAGGGATTCGTCGGAATCGCGGGCGACAGGTACCGCCACATCTTGGGCCGCTGCGGAACCGACACCGGGACGTACTGTCCGGCCTGATACGGAATCGGCGTCTCGGACTGCAGTCGCACGATCGCCAGATCCTCCAGCACCTGCCGGTGCCCGACCACCGTGGCCTCCCAGAACGGCTGGGAGGTATCGGAATTCGCGCCGATGGCCATCGAAGCGGAGATGAGGATGCCGATATCGCGCCAGCCCTCCTCGAGTTCGCGCGACCAGCCGCCGATTCCGCAATAGGTGCGGAACGCGGCCACGATCGCGCGGCCGGCGATATCGTAGTGTGCCGCCTCGACACCGTATTTGCGGTGGTCACGGGCGAGCTGTTCGAGGAAGTGCTGGGCGCGGTCCCAGTCTTCGAGATGGTCGAGCACGAACTGCACGGCGGTCATCACGCGCTTGGGCTGCATATCCATGGCGGGTGGGAACAGCTCCCGCAGCCGAGGGTTTTCGCTGAACATATGGCCGTAGAACGCGCTGACCAGCCGTTCCGGACCGTTCGGGGCTTCGATGACGGACCGGAAATTGGCGCGGACCAGCGCAGCCGAACGCGCATCCACGACTCGAGCTTCCTTTCTGCGTACAACGATCCGGACGCGGGCCCGGATCGGCTCGGGTTCCAGTATCCCCGAAAAAACCGTGGTCGCACGGTTATGAGGTCTTGACGGTACCCAACCTCGCCGAGGGCGAAACGTCGTGGTCGGCCGGTTCGCGGGGCTAGCGTGGTGGAAGCGGTCCTCGGTGATGTTGCGCGCACCGCCGAAAAGAACCAAACTTGAGCGGAACAGACTCAACTTCTACTGCGTTGAACAGATCGGAAGCAGCCGGACGGGCTGCACATACGTAGGAAGGTGATCGTGGACTCGTTCAATCCCACCACCAAGACTCAGGCGGCCTTCACCGCCGCGCTGCAGTCCGCCTCGGCCGCGGGCAACCCGGAGATTCGCCCGGCGCACTTGCTGGTGGCGTTGCTGGATCAGACCGACGGCATCGCCGCCCCCCTGTTGAAGGCCGTCGCCGCTGATCCGGTCCAGGTTCGAGGCGAGGCCCAGGACATCATCGACCGGCTGCCCAGCGCGACCGGCGCGACCACTACGCCACAGCTGGGCCGTGAGGCTCTGGCCGCGATGAACGCGGCCCAGAAGCTCGCCACCGAGCTGGGCGACGAATACGTCTCCACCGAGGTGCTGCTGATCGGTCTGGCCAGTGGCGATTCCGATGTCTCGCAGTTGCTGCTGAAGTACGGCGCGACCGCGGACGGGCTGCGGGAGGCGCTGACCTCGGTGCGCGGCAATACGCGCGTCACCAGCCCCGATCCGGAGGGCAGCTACCAGGCGCTGGAGAAATATTCCACCGATCTGACCGCGGCTGCGCGCGAGGGCAAGCTCGACCCGGTCATCGGCCGCGACACCGAAATCCGCCGGGTCGTCCAGGTCTTGAGCCGCCGCACCAAGAACAACCCGGTGCTGATCGGTGAACCCGGCGTCGGTAAGACCGCGATCGTGGAGGGCCTGGCCCAGCGCATCATCGCCGGTGACGTGCCGGAGTCGTTGAAGGGCAAGAAGCTCATCGCCCTGGACCTGGGTGCGATGGTGGCCGGTGCGAAGTACCGCGGTGAGTTCGAGGAACGGCTGAAGGCGGTACTGGAGGAGATCAAGTCCAGTGCCGGACAGGTGATCACCTTCATCGACGAGCTGCACACCATCGTCGGCGCGGGCGCCACCGGTGAGTCGGCGATGGACGCGGGCAACATGATCAAGCCGATGCTGGCCCGCGGTGAGCTGCGCCTGGTCGGCGCCACCACGCTCGACGAATACCGCCAGCACATCGAGAAGGATGCGGCCCTCGAGCGCCGCTTCCAGCAGGTACTGGTCGGCGAGCCGTCGGTGGAGGACACCGTCGGCATCCTGCGCGGCCTCAAGGAGCGCTACGAGGTGCACCACGGCGTCCGGATCACCGACTCCGCGCTGGTGGCCGCCGCGACGTTGTCCGACCGCTACATCACCTCCCGGTTCCTGCCGGACAAGGCCATCGACCTGGTCGACGAGTCGGCCTCGCGACTGCGGATGGAAATCGACTCGCGCCCGGTGGAAATCGATGAGGTCGAGCGGTCCGTGCGCCGGCTCGAGATCGAGGAGATGGCGCTGGCGAAGGAGACCGACGAGGCCTCCAAGCAGCGGCTGGAGAAGCTGCGCAGCGAACTCGCCGATGCGCGCGAGAAGTTGAATCAGCTGACCACCCGCTGGCAGAACGAGAAGGGCGCCCTCGACCAGATCCGGGTCCGCAAGGAGGAACTGGAGGCGCTGCGCGGCGAGGAGCAGCGCGCCGAGCGCGACGGCGACTACGCGAAGGTGTCGAAGCTGCGCTACGAGGACATCCCGCAGGCCGAGCGGGCCATGGCCGAGGCCGAACAGCAGGTCGGCAAGGCCGCGGACGGCGACGTGATGTTGCAGGAAGAGGTGGGCCCCAACGACATTGCCGAGGTGGTGTCGTCGTGGACCGGCATCCCCGTGGGCAAGATGCTCGAGGGCGAGACCCGGAAGCTGCTGCGCATGGAGGAGGAGCTGGGCAAGCGCGTCGTCGGGCAGACCGAAGCGGTGCAAGCGGTTTCGGACGCGGTGCGCCGCGCGCGGGCTGGGGTCGCCGACCCGAACCGGCCCACCGGCTCGTTCATGTTCATCGGCCCGACCGGCGTCGGTAAAACGGAGCTGGCGAAGGCGTTGGCGGACTTCCTGTTCGACGACGAACGCGCCATGATCCGGATCGACATGAGCGAGTACTCCGAGAAGCATTCGGTGGCTCGCCTGGTCGGCGCGCCGCCGGGATACGTCGGCTACGACCAGGGTGGTCAGCTGACCGAGGCGGTGCGGCGCCGGCCGTACACGGTGGTGCTGTTCGACGAGATCGAGAAGGCGCACCCGGACGTGTTCGACATCCTGCTGCAGGTGCTCGACGAGGGCCGGTTGACCGACGGGCAGGGTCGTACGGTCGACTTCCGCAACACCATCCTCATCCTCACCTCCAACCTGGGTGCGGGCGGCGACAAGGAGTTCGTGATGAACGCGGTGCGCTCCGCGTTCAAACCGGAGTTCCTGAACCGCCTGGACGATGTGGTGATGTTCCACGCGCTCGACGAGGAGCAGCTCGAGGTGATCGTCGGCATCCAGCTGGATCAGTTGCAGAAGCGCCTGGCACAGCGTCGGCTCACCCTCGACGTCAGCGATTCGGCGCGGTTCTGGCTGGCCGTGCGGGGTTACGACCCGGCATACGGCGCCCGCCCGCTGCGGCGGCTGGTCCAGCAGGCCATCGGCGATTCGCTGGCCAAGGAACTGCTGGCAGGTGAGGTCACCGACGGCGATCTGGTGAAGGTCAACGTCTCACCGGACGGTGACGGGCTGATAGTCGGCAGGTGACCGGGGCGATACCGCTGATCCTCGGATGTGGCGTGCATCTCCCCTAGTCTGGAATGTATGACCAATCCGAGCGATCCGTGGGCACAGCGGCCGGACTCGTCCGACGCGCCGACCGAACATCTCGGAGCGTCGGGCGAGCCGGAGGCCAGGCGGACGACGGAGTACTCGGACGCGTACGGCTCGACCGAGCCGTACCAGTACTTCGACCAGGCTCCCGGGCCGAATCCGACCCGGGAGCTGCCGCCGTATCAGAGCCAGTGGGGCGTGTACGAGGGCCCCGGTCCGGGCGAGGCCGCGTACGACACCCAGTGGATCGGCCCGACCCGGACGGTACCCGTCCAGAACGGTCCGCAGCCGACGCTGGTCGGCCCGCCCGACCTGCCGCCGGACCAGCCACCGCCGCATCGCAACCGCCGCGGCATGTGGGTGGGGCTGACCCTGCTGGCCTTCGCCGTGGTGGTGCTCGGCGCCGTCGCCGTGGGGCTGTTCCTGGGCAGTGACTCGTCGTCCTCCTCGAGCGCCGGGGGCAATACGTACCGCTCCGCTCCCACCGGACTCCCGCTGTTCCCGCAGTCGCCCGACACGCCCGGCACCGGCACGACCACCGCGCCGCAGCTGCCCGGCCTGGGCGGCACCGCCGACGGCCTCGGCGCGACGATGGGCACCATCAGCGCCAACGACGGATCCACCCTGACCGTCGATTCGCTGTCAGGCTCGAGCATCACCGTGCACACCGACGCCAAGACCGAGGTGATCGCACTGGGTTCGAGCACCATCGCCGATCTGCATCCGGGCGATATGGTCGTGGTTCAGGGCGACAAGAACCCCGACGGATCGATCCAGGCGAAGATCGTCATCGGCACGGCGCTGCCCTCGCAGGGCACCCCGAAGCCCATGCCCACTCGCTGATCCGTAGCCCGCGGACCGGACGGCCACGCACAACACGCAGTGCGCACACCACGTGCGCTACGCACGCCAACTAGACTCGTCCGCGATGACGGCAATGTGGTTCGGACTCGCGGCGATCGCACTGGTTGGTGCGATCGTGCTGCTGTATTTCGATCGGCTCCAGCGGCAGCGGACCGGTCACGTGCGTCAGGTCTGGGCGAAAGCCCAGGGCTACACCTATGTTTCGGTCGAACCGGCGCTGGCGTCCACGTGGCGTCGCGGTGCGATGGCCAAACTCGGGTACCTGTCCGCGGTCGACGTGGTCTCGGGTAACCGCAAGGGCGAGAAGTTCGTTCTGTTCGATCTGGAGGATGCCGCGACGCTGGTCGCCGTGCGCCGGCAGATCGGCTCCGATATCGATATCGACCTGCGGCTCAAGACCGCTGCCCCGCCCAAGGACGCGGATCTGGAACTGCTCGGCGCGATCGGCGACCGGGTGGTGTTCGCGACGAACCCGGATATCGCCCGGCACGCGGTGGATCAGCGCATGGTCGCTTTCATCGAAACCCTCTCCGGCAGCGTGCAACAGCTGTGGAGTGAGGGCAACTGGACGCTCGGCGTGCTGCCCGTGGGCCTGTCCTCGCGCGAGTGGGAGGGCGCGATCGACGCGGTGCTGCGCCTGTCCGGCCTGCTGCACGTGCTGCCGCCGGTCGCCGGTGGCGGCGAGTCCGGCGATCCCGACGCGCACGATCCGGGCCGCCCGCGTCCGCGCACCCGCGCGGAGGACGATCCGGATTACGACGAGGATCGCTCGGGCGCACGCGGTTACGACGATCACGACCAGAACCGTGGCTACGAGGCAGAACGCCGGTACGCCGAACGTTCCGATGCGGACCGCCGGTACGACGAGCGCCCCTACGACCGCGACCCCGAGGACCCGGACGACCGCGCGCACCCGTCCGCGAAGTTCGACGAATTCGATTCCGAGCGACGCGATTACGAGATCCCGGCCGAGGGCGCCGAGGACGGGTACGCCCCGCTGGTCAAGGATATCGCCGGGGAATCCGAACCGCCGCAACGTCGTCCCGCGCTGGCCGTGGTGCCCGATCCGCGCACCCGGGTCCGCCGCAACTGGCCCCCGGCCGAGGAGAAGTGGCCCGAGGACGAGGAGCGCGAGTCCGAGGAACCCGAATTCGCCGAGGACTTGGATGAGGATCTGCACGAGGCCGAGCAGTCCGACCGGCCGGGTGGTCCGTTCCATCCCGGTTTCCGTCCGTATCAGGGACCCGCGCCGCGCTGAGCACGCCGCGTGCGGACCGCGGGTGCACGGTGATCCGCCCGGGTGCGCGATGATGAAGGCATGACCGAAACACCCGCCGCTCGCCTACCCGGCGCGAGCAGGCCCGTCGCCATGGTCACCGGCCCGACGTCCGGAATCGGCCGCGCCTACGCGACGCGCCTGGCCTCGCTCGGCTACGACCTGGTGCTGGTCGCCCGCGACGAGCAGCGCCTCAACGCCCTGGGTGACGAGCTGAGCAGGCGGTTCGACACCGCATCCGAGATATTGCCCGCGGATCTGGCGGTCGCCGCCGACCGTGAGCGGGTCGCCGCGCGGCTGGCCGAGGGCGTCGAGTTCCTGGTCAACAATGCGGGCCTGGGCATCTCCGGCGAGTTCTGGACCAACGACCCGGCGCTGCTGCAGGCGCAACTGGACGTCAACGTGACCGCGGTCATGCGACTCACCCGCGCCGCGCTGCCGCCGATGATCGCCGCGGCGAAGGGGGCGATCGTGAACGTCGCCAGCGTCGCGGGCCTGATTCCCGGACGCGGATCGACGTATTCGGCGTCGAAGGCCTACGTCGTATCCTTGTGCGAAGGGCTGGCGGGCGGACTCGCAGGAACGGGAGTTCGAGTGCAGGCGCTGTGCCCCGGATTCGTCCACACCGAATTCCACGATCGGGCCGGTATCGATATGTCGTCGCTGCCGAAGCCGATGTGGCTCGATGTCGAGCAGGTTGTGGCGGGTTCACTGCGTGATCTGGAATCGAACCAGGTGGTCAGCGTGCCCGGCACCCAGTACAAGGTGCTGACCACGGTGGCCGGGATGATCCCGCGCTCCCTGCTGGCCCGCGCCAGCCGGACCCTGTTCAACGCACGCGGTAGGACTTGAGCGGCCAGGCCCGCAGCGGCCGGTCGACCAGAAAGGACACGGCACACAACATGATCGAATCGACCACCGACCGGGACAGACTGGCCGAGTTGGTACGGGAACTGGCCGTCGTACACGGCCGGGTCACCCTGTCTTCGGGTAAGGAGGCCGACTACTACGTCGACCTGCGCCGCGCGACGCTACATCACCAGGCCGCGCCCCTGATCGGAAAGTTGTTGCGCGAGTTGGTATCCGACTGGGAGTTCGATGCGGTCGGCGGGCTCACCATGGGCGCCGATCCGGTGGCCGTTGCGGTGATGCACGCACCCGGCCGCCCGGTGGACGCGTTCGTGGTGCGCAAGGCCGCCAAGACGCACGGCATGCAGCGGCAGATCGAGGGGCCGGACATCACCGGTAAGCGGGTACTCGTGGTGGAGGACACCACCACGACCGGCAATTCCCCGCTCACCGCGGTGCGCGCGTTGCGCGAGGCCGGGGCGACGGTGGTCGGCGTGGCGACGGTCGTGGACCGGGAGACCGGGGCCGATCAGGTGATCGCCGCGGAGGGGCTGGAATACCGATCGATCCTCGGGCTGAAGGATCTCGCCCTCGGGTGACTGGGGCATCCGACACTGTTGGCACTGGGTTAGCCTTGACGCTGGTCTCCGGTTGAACAGTGTGGTTGAAGGGTCGTGTGAGTCGCCTGTGGTGAGCATTGCGGTGAACAAGAGGCGTGAGAACGTCGCGATGCTCGGCATCGGCGCTTACCGACCCACCCGGATAGTCAGCAACGCCGAGGTGTGCGAAGTGCTCGATTCCACCCCGGAATGGATCTACGAGCGCACCGGAATTCGCAACCGGCGCTGGATCAGCGGCGACGAGACGTTGCGCACGATAGCGGCCGCGGCGGGCGAGCGCGCGATAGTCAACAGCGGTGTCGATCGCTCCCGGATCGGCGCGCTGGTGCTGGCCAGTTCGAGCTGGTTGAAGCTGACCCCGCACGGTGCGCCGAGCGTCGCGTACGACCTGGGGATGAACGGTGTCCCGGCGTTCGATCTGACCTCGGGCTGCGGCGGTTTCGGCTACGGGATCGGGGTGGCGGCGGATATGATCCGGGCCGGTTCGGCCGATTACATCCTGGTGATCGGGGCCGAGACGATGACCGTCGGCCTGGACCCGGCCGATCGCGGCACCGCGATGATTTTCGGCGACGGCGCCGGTGCGGTCGTGGTCGGGCCCAGCGAGGAGAACGCGATCTCCCCGACGGTGTGGGGCAGTGACGGCGAGAATGCCGGGGCCATCGCCCAGAACGTCGATTTCCTCGCGTACATGGACAAGGCACAGGCGTTGCAGGGCGCGGATCCCGAGACCGATCCGGTGGGCCGGATGTCGCTGCGGATGGAGGGGCCGCGGGTGTTCCGGTGGGCCGCGGTCACGCTGCCGCGGGCGTTGTCCTCGGCGCTCGAGGTGTCCGGGGTGGCCAAGGAGGATATCGAGATCTTCGTCCCGCACCAGGCCAACGCCCGGATCAACGAGCTGATGCGCAAGAATCTCGGTCTGGCCGACGATATTCCGATGGCCAACGATATCGAGAACACCGGGAACACCTCGGCGGCCTCGATCCCGCTGGCAATGGAGGAGATGCTGGTCAGCGGTCGGGCCAAGGGGGGTCAGCTGGCCCTGCTGCTCGGTTTCGGCGCCGGGTTGAGCTATGCCGGTCAGGTGGTCCGGCTGCCGCCCGCACCGCGCGAGCCGAGCTTCTGATGCGGCCGTTCCGAGTGGCCTATCTGGCGGCGGCCGCACTGACCGTGGCCGGTGCGGTTACCGGACGCGACCGGCTGCAGTGGGTCGGCAAGCCCGCGATGATGCCGCTGCTGGCCGCCGATGTCGTGTCCGCGGGCGATGCGCTCGCGCCGGCCGATCGGCGATTGCTGCTCGGCTCGCTGGCCGCCGCGACGGTGGGCGATGTGCTGCTGATCGATCCGGACGATGATCGCCGCCTGGTCGCGGGTGCGAGCGCGTTCGCGGTGATGCAGGCGGGATATTCGGCGCTGTGGTGGCGGCGTGGCGCGCGGCCGCGGGTCGCCGTGGCGCTGCCCCGGATCGTGGCCTGGGCGGGAGCCGGTGCGCTGCTGCGAGTCCGGGCGCCCCGGATCGCGATTCCGTTGAGCGCCTACGGTGCGACGCTCGGCACGGCCGCGGTGCTCGCCTCGGATCCCGGTCTTGCTCCGGGCGCGGAAAACGTTGCGGGGATGGTACTTCCGTCGTCCGATCCGCGTAGTCGCCTGGCATCGGGCGCGCTGCTGTTCACGCTCTCGGACGGGCTGATCGTGCTGCGCCGACTGTTCGTTCGCACCTCGCGCGCTCGGCGGATCAGTGAGGGCGTCATCCTGGGAACCTATGCCGCCGCGCAGTTCCTGCTGGCCGATTCCCGGGTTCATGAACGGTGATCGCCTCGGCCGATTCGCGCACGCTCGCGTGAGCGAGCGTATCCCTCACAGGCACAGGATGATTCGGTCCCGGTCGGCCGGGTCGACGCGGATCGAGATCGTCTCGCCGACCGCGATCCGCGGGCGATCGATCGGCGCGACGTCGAAAACGATGGTGCCGCGGTAGGTTTCGGACCCCGGCACGTTCAGTTCGAGATCCAGTTCGGTGAGTTCGGTGTGGTGGTCGGTGTGCGCGAGCGGATGGACGGCCTCGATCACCGCCCACCCTTCCAGCCCGTGCCGTAACAACTTCCGATCACTGTGCGAGGGGCGCTGCGCGTAGAGCATTCCCAAGCCGACACAGGATCCGAACAACCCCACCAGCGCCACCATCTGGAGTACCACCGTCCCCGGCTGGGTGTGCTGCACTATCCACCCCAGCCACACAGAGAGCAGGACCAGGTACCCGACGGTCACACCGAGTACCGTACGAAGTATCCGAGCGTGGTTCACGACCCACCTCCACACCAACTTCCAGAGTAGTAGTGCCGGCTCGCCCGTCCGGGGCGGGAAATGCGCCCTCACCAGCATTATCACCCAGGCCGGCGGGTCGGCGCATCGATCCCGCGGCGCGAGTCGATTCCGGACCGGCTAAGGTGCAGGGTCGAGCAGGTGAAGACCGGGACAACCGAGTTTCGCCCACTCCGGACAACGCCGACTCCAAGGCCGCGGCCCGGATCGATTCCGGACCGACGGAGCGGGGGAGCGAAGCGGAGGAGGGAAGAATCGGCCCTCGGGGGGCCGCGGCCCCGCCGGAGCGAAGCGGAGGCAGAAGATGGAGCCCGGGCCCACCGAATGGGGTGAGCATCCGCACGGGGTCGGGCCTTGGGTGCGGGAGTTCGGCACCGAGCCGCCGGAGGACGCGCGGCTGGATCCGGAGTTGCTGGCCGAGGGGGATCGGCGCAACGTCGTGGACGCGTACCGGTACTGGACGCGGGAGGCGATCGTCGCCGACATCGATCGGCGCAGGCACGAACTCCATGTCGCGATCGAGAATTTCGGGCACGACGCGAATATCGGCACCGTGGTCCGCACCGCCAACGCGTTCGCCGCGGCGGCGGTGCACATCGTCGGTCGGCGGCGCTGGAATCGGCGGGGTGCGATGGTGACCGATCGGTATCAGCACATCGAACATCACGCCGATATCGCCGGACTGCTGGAGTTCGCCGAACGCGCGGATCTGGTGGTCGTCGCGGTCGACAACGTTCCCGGCGCGGTCCCGTTGGAGACGGTGCGACTGCCGCGCAACTGTCTGCTGCTGTTCGGGCAGGAAGGGCCCGGGGTCACCGATCAGGCGAAGTCCGCCGCGGCCATGACCGTCTCGATCGCGCAGTTCGGTTCCACGCGCAGTATCAACGCCGGGGTCGCGGCCGGGATCGCCATGCACACCTGGATCGCCCAGCACGCCGATCTGAACCGGGCTTGGTGAACCTCCCTACCGATCGCGGATACGAGACGGTTGAGTAACAAATCGGGCGCGAAAACAGGCGTTCTGCTGGCAACATGGACCGCATGAGTGCGTCCAGCGACGATGTGCCCAGATCCGCGCGCGCCCGGGGCGCGTCCGGTGCGGCGGCCGATCCGACGGCCGCTGAGTGGTCGCGCCGGGCCGATTTGGCCGAGTCCGCGATCGTGTCACGCGATTTGCGCAGGTTGTGGGGCATTCCGGGAACCGAACTCGGTGTCGTCGGCTGGCCCTCGTTGCCGCGCGAGCGCCTGTTCCTCACCTGGAACTACTGGTGGCAGGCGCACCTCATCGACTGCGCGGTCGACGCCGCCAACCGCGAGCCCACCGCGGCCCGGGTGCGTCGCGTCGCGGCCCTGGCTCGCGGGCACCGGCTGCGCAACATCACCGGCTGGACCAACAACTACTACGACGATATGGCCTGGTTGGCGCTGGCCCTGCAGCGCGCCGAGCGCATCCGCGGCGTCACCGACGCACGCGGCGGCCTCGTCGCGCTGGAGAAGGCGCTGACCTCCGGCTGGCAGCCGCGGATCGGCGCACTCCCGTGGCGGAAGGGCGCGGATTACTTCAACGCACCGGCCAACGGTCCGGCCGCCATCGCCCTGGCCCGATTCGGCCGCTACACGCGGGCGGCGGAGATCGCCGACTGGCTGGATACGAATCTGCGCGACCGCGAGACCGGCCTGATCCTGGACGGTGTGCACCTGCCCTCGAATCGGGTGGAGCGCAACGTCTTCACCTACTGTCAGGGCGTGGTCCTCGGCCTGGAAACCGAATTGGCTTTGCACACGGGCGAATCCGCGCATGTTGACCGGGTGCGGAGACTGCTCGCCGCGGTCGCGGAGCAGATGACCGACCACGGCGTCGTCACCGGCGGCAGCGGCGGCGACGGCGGGCTGTTCAACGGAATTCTGGTGCGTTACCTGGCGTTGGTGGCCTTACTGCTGCCCGGCGAGGATGCCGAACGAGTGCAGATCCGGCTGCAGGCCGCCTCGATCGTGACGGCATCGGCTCGTGCGGCCTGGGACCATCGGCTCGAGGTGGAGGGTGAGCCGCTGTTCGGCGACGTCTGGACCGATCCGGCGCAGCTGCCCGTCGGCACCGCGGGGGCGGCGAAATTCACCTCGAACGGATCGGTCACACCCTCGCGCACCCCGGAACGGGATCTGTCCGTGCAGCTGTCGGGATGGATGCTGATGGAGGCCGCGCACACGGTGACCGCCGCCGGACTCTGAGCGCACGGACGATCAGCGGGTCTCGCCCTCGACGCATACGGTTTCGGGCCGATCGAGATCGAATTCCTCGGCGGGACGCGACATTTCCACCCGGTACTGTCGGATGCCCAGCACGGTCCCGATGATCAGGCAGGCGACCAGGGACCCGATCACGGTCGGCATGAGCCAGGACACCCTGCCCAGGAATCCGCCCGCGTAGAAGCCGATCAGCAGCAGCACCGGAGCCCAGATGATCGCGCCGACCGTGCTGGCGACGGTGTAGCGGCGGTGATCCATCCGCGCGGCGCCGGCCACCAGCGGGCACAGCGTGCGCACCCAGGGAATCCAGCGCGCCACCAGTACCGCCAGGAAACCGTGCCGATGCAACATCGCGGTGACCCGCGCGAGATTGCGGGAATTGATGTAGCGCCCGTCGCGACGGGCCACCAGTCGATGCCCGGTGCGGTGCCCGATGACGTACCCCACCTGATTGCCCGCGATCGCGGCGATCATCGTGCCCACGGCCAGCCCCCACACCTGGGTGCTGCCGGTCTCATGCGAGGCGAGCACGATTCCGGCGGTGAGCAGCATCGAGTCACCGGGCAGGAACAGGCCGATGATCAGGGCGCATTCGAGGAATACGAAGATCAGTACGACGGTCCATACCAGCAGCGGCCCGGCGGAATCCAGCGGTTCCATACCGCCGAGTGCGAGGTTGAGCGGGGTGTTCGGCAATGTGTCAGCGCAAGGATTCGTTCGTCGGAACAACTTCGGGTTCGATCTCGAGCACGGGCTCGTGATTGCGGAGCTTCTTGGCGACCGAGATGATGCCCGGCAGGATCGAGACGATCACGATCAGCATGAAGATCGCCTCGATGTGGTTTCGGACGAACGACACGTTGCCCAGCAGAGCGCCCAGAATCGTGACGCCGCCACCCCACGCGATACCGCCGACGATGTCGAAGGTCAGGAACTTGCGGTAGTCCATCCTGGACACGCCCGCGAGAACCGGCATGAAGGTGCGCACGATCGGCACGAACCGGCCCAGGATGATCGTCTTGGGCCCGTACTTCTCGAAGAACGCGTGCGTCTCGGTGACGTAGCGCTGCTTGAAGAACCGACCGTCCTCCTTGTGGAACAGCGCCGGGCCGATGGCCCGCCCGATCCAATAGGCACACTGATCGCCCGCGATGGCGGTGAGCGCGACGGCGGGCACCAGCACCCAGATCGATACCGGATGCGGATCGTGCACCGCCAGCATTCCGCCCGTGAACAGCAGCGAATCACCGGGCAGGACGGGGAACAGCAGGCCCGTTTCGATGAAGACGATGACCATGATGGCCGGCAGCACGGCGTGCTTCAGCGGTGTATCCGTGAGCAGATGCACGGGATCGAGCAGCCCCTTTATTCCGGAGCTGCTCGCGAGAACGTCGGTAATGGCCAGCGCGGTCACGGCCCCCACAGTACCGGCCCTTTCGCTATCACACCGACCCGCGCCGAATTTGCGGTGGTCCGAGGTCCGAGCTCGCCGCGCGCACGGCGGTACCACCTTCCGGTGTGGTGACCCGGCACCCTAGGGTAGTAGAGGACAGATCTGTTTCTTCACACCACGGAGGTCACTGCAGTGCCCATCGCGACTCCGGAGGTCTACGCCGAGATGCTCGGTCGGGCCAAAGAGAACTCCTTCGCATTCCCCGCGATCAACTGCACGTCGTCGGAGACGATCAACGCAGCGATCCGCGGTTTCGCCGAGGCCGGCAGTGACGGCATCATCCAGTTCTCCACCGGCGGAGCCGAATTCGGTTCCGGTCAGGGTGTGAAGGATATGGTGACCGGCGCGGTCGCGCTGGCGGAGTTCGCACACGTGATCGCTGCGAAGTACGACGTGACCATCGCGCTGCACACCGATCACTGCCCCAAGGACAAGCTGGACGGCTTCGTCCGCCCGCTGATCGCCATCTCCCAGGAGCGGGTGAAGGCCGGGCAGCACCCGCTGTTCCAGTCGCACATGTGGGACGGTTCGGCCATCCCGATCGACGAGAACTTGAAAATTGCCGGAGAGCTCCTCGAGCAGACCGCGGCGGCGAACATCATCCTCGAGGTCGAGATCGGCGTCGTCGGCGGTGAGGAGGACGGCGTCGAGGCCGAGATCAACGAGAAGCTCTACACCTCGCCGGACGACTTCGTGAAGACGATCGACGCGCTGGGCGCCGGGGAGAACGGCAAGTACCTGCTCGCCGCGACGTTCGGCAATGTGCACGGTGTGTACAAGCCGGGCAATGTGGTGCTGAAGCCCGAGGTGCTCGCCGAGGGCCAGCGGGTGGCCTCGGCCAAGCTGGGCCTGCCGGACGGCTCCAAGCCGTTCGATTTCGTCTTCCACGGCGGGTCGGGCTCGCTGAAGTCGGAGATCGACGATTCGCTGAAGTTCGGCGTGGTGAAGATGAACGTCGACACCGACACCCAGTACGCGTTCACCCGCCCGATCGCGGGTCACATGTTCGCCAACTACGACGGTGTGCTGAAGATCGACGGCGAGGTCGGCAACAAGAAGACCTATGACCCGCGCAGCTACCTGAAGAAGGCCGAGACCTCGATGGCCGAGCGCGTCGTGGAAGCCTGCAACGACCTGAGATCCGCGGGCAAGTCCGTCAGCGCGAAGTAACTCCCCCGCCTCCCCGGGACTTCGGCGTGTCGCTGGGTGCCCGGGGAGGCGCGCGTCGGGCCGACGGATGGGTGCGTGGCCGGGTTTCGGGTGTGCCCGGGAAGTTACCCATGTTCTCTCGAAATCGGTTGTTGCGCGGGGATCGGGTCGGTCGGTGCCGCCGGACTCGCGTTTCCGGGTGGAGGCCGGGAGCGCGATCTGGTCTCGCGGTTGCCGAGTGCTTGCGAGATCAGTTGTTGCGCAGGCCCGCTGGGGTTACGAGTATTCTGTGACCTCGGCGAGGCGGCGTCCTAGCGGCTAGGCGGGGTAGAAAGTGTCACACAGCTTGGATGTTCGGGTGCTCGGGCCCGTTCGGTTGATGATCGATGGTGCGCCCGTCGCGGTCGGTGGGCCCAAGCCGCGGGCGTTGTTGGCCGCGTTGACGGTGAATCGGCGGCGGGCGGTGTCCTCGCAGGCGCTGGCGGATATCGTCTGGAACGAGGAGCCGCCGGACTCCTATCAGGCGAGTCTGCAGGTGTTCGTCTCGAATATCCGTAAGACACTGCGTAATTCGGGCCTGGACCCGGCGGCGGTGCTGCGCACCGAATCAGCGGGATATCGGCTCGAGATTCCGGATGGCGGATGCGATCTCGGGCGGTTCGACGCGGCGCGGCGGGCCGGTTCGGAGGCGGCCGCGGCAGGTGATCATCGCGGGGCGTCGGAACTGTTCGCCGCGGCCCTGGCCGAATGGAGCGGTAAGGCGCTGGACGATCTGTCCGGCCTGCACTTCGCCGAGAGCTTCGCCACCGCCATGGACGAGGAGCGGCTACTGGTCGCCTCGGCCCGCATCGATGCCGAAATCGCCTGTGGCCGAGCAGCTTCCGTGGTCGGTGAACTGGTCTCGACGACCAGTGCGCATCCGCTGCGCGAACCGCTGTGGGTGCAGTTGATCACCGCGCTGTACCTGTCCGGGCGGCAGGCCGACGCGCTCGAGGCGTGTCGCCGGGTCCGCACGGTGCTGGCCGACGAGCTGGGGATCGATCCGGGTCCGGCGCTGATCGAGCTGGAACAGCGGGTGCTGCGGCAGGAACCGCTGAACACCGCCGATATCGCGAAGGTCGAGCGGATGGCGCAAGCGATGACCGAGACGGTCACCGAGACGCCGCGCTGGGCGCGGTCCGGGCAGCTGCGGCTCCCCGACGGGAGAGCTGTCCCGATTCCCAAGGGCGGCTTGAAGATCGGCCGCATGACCGATAACGACCTGGTCCTCGACGACCCGAAGGTCAGCCGGTATCACGCGCACATCCTGCCGAGCCGGGCCGGGCTGCTGATCAAGGATCTGCACTCGGCGAACGGCATCTACATCAACGAGGAGCCGATCGACAGCGGTTCGGTTCTCGCCGACGGCGATACCGTGCGGATCGGGTCGACGATCCTGCGGTTCGAGGGTTCCTCGGACGCGCCCCCGACCGCGGCGCTCGCACCGGTCACGGGCTAGCTCAAGGGGTGGTGCTGCCGGGTCCGCAGGCCACGCCGGTGCCCTTCGGGTCGAGCAGTGCGTTGTATCCGGGCTGCGAGGAATACAGCGGCGCCTTGCCCGCGGCGCGCACCGCGGCGCAGTTCGGATACCAGACCGGAGTGTTCCGATCGTCGGAGCTGTTCTGTGGCGGGCTGATCGTGCCCTGATCGTTCACGGTGAATCCGCTGCCACCGGCGCTCGCACCGCCGGTGCCTGCCCCCGAGCCCGGTGCGGCCAGGGCCGCGGCGGGTGCGGCGAGGCCGAGCAGCGCGACCGCGGCGAGGACGGGAATCATGCGGCGAAATGCTGGAATCTTCACGGCGGCAATCCTGAACGCTGCTATCGGACAAAGGCTTCGAGTCAACTCTAGGCCGCGTTCCCGAAACAGGCGAACGCCCGAAGGGCACCGAGTCCCGCACCCTCCGGGCAACGCCGACCCCTGGGCCGGGCCCGGGGCGATTTCGGATCGACGGAGCGGGGGAGAAAGGAATCGGCCCTCGAGGGGCCGCGGCACGCCGGAGCGAAGCGGAGCCGATCGAACAATCGAACACAGTAAGGTCTGGTCGGGGCGACGACGCAAAGGGGTTGGACCATGAGTATGCGGCTGTTTGCTGCCGTCGGGACGGTTGTCATCGCAGTGCTGGGCGTACCGCCCGTGGTGCACGCGGAACCCGCGTCGACGCCCGGGATCGGGCCGTGTGCAACCGATCCCGTGCCGACGCACGCGTCGTTGGTGCCCAGGACGCTCGAGATTCCGATTCCCTATCCGGTGGTCACCGTGGATCCGGGGCCGCAGCCGCCCGGGCCGGTGAAGCGCACCGTGATGACGTTGCCCGCCGACCCGTGTACCGATCCGTGCCCCGATCTGACCGACACGCCCGCACCCGCGCCGAGTCTGCTGCAGCGCCTCGGCCTGCCCGATGTGCTGTTGAATCCCGAGCCCTTCTATTTCGCGCTGCCTCCGGGGCCCTCGCCGCACACCGGACCGCCGCCGCCCGCCAAGCAGCATCCGCAGACCGAAGCGGGACCGCAGTCGCCGGTGCGCGCCGCGCCGCGGATCGGCCGGGTTACCGAGGTGGCCGCGGAAACCGGCGCGAATTCGGTCAATCGCACCGATAAGCGGTGGCAGGTGTACGGCACCGATCTGGGTATTTCGTGGGAGAGCGCGCCCGGCGAGGTCGCCATGGCCTTCGGCGACACCGTCGGCGTCGGCTTCCATCCGCCCGGCGGCATGGGGCACGACTGGCGCAGTAATGTGCTGGCGTTCAGCAGGAATCACGATCTGAGTCACGGCGTGATCTTCGACCGCATGGTGACCGACGACCGGTGCCACGCCGCCGAAGTGCTGGACAGTCGTAAAAAGGACAATATCGAGATCACCACGATCCCGACCTCGGGTTTCGCGATCGGATCGCGACAATATCTGAGCTACATGTCGATTCGCACCTGGAACAGCGCGCCGGGCTCGTTCTTCACCAACTACGGCGGGATCGCCTACTCCGACGATCACGGCCGGACGTGGACCAAGGACCCCTACGCGCACTGGGACGACATCTTCGGTCTGGCGAATTTTCAAGTGGCGGCGATGGTTCCGCAGGGCGACTACGTCTACATGTTCGGCACGCCCAATACCCGGCTGGGGTCGGTGGGATTGGCCCGGGTGCGTAAATCCCAGGTGCTCAACACTTCCGCGTACCAGTACTGGCACGCGGGTTCGTGGACGCCGGTGGGCGGAGCCGCTTCCGCCACACCGATAGCCCAGGGACCGGCCGGTGAGTTGTCGGTGCGTTACGACGCCGCCCGAAACGTCTGGCAGATGAGTTATCTGGACACAGCCAAGGGTGCAATCGTTCTGCGCGAAGCGAATTCACCTCAGGGCGTCTGGTCCGAGAGCACACCCACGGTCAGCGTCATGAGTTATCCGGAACTCTACGGCGGCTTCATCCACCCGTGGTCCACCGGCTCGGACCTGTACTTCACCATCAGCACCTGGAGTGACTACAACGTCTACCTGATGCATGCCCAGTTGCGGGATTGAGCATATCGATGCTCGAACTTACTGGGCGACAAGCTCTCAGCTCAGCTGGACCTGAGCGATGGCTCGGCCGAAAAGTTTCTTTCCGGCGGAGGTGCCCGAGAGCAGCAGGGTGGCCGTGCGGCGTTCGGGGTCCAGGGATTTGATCTTGGCGGTGAATTCGATCTCGGCGGGCGCGGTGGCCTCGACCGGCACCAGGCCGGCGAAGCGGACGCTGTAGGACTCGACGGCGGTCGGGTCGCCCAGCCACGCGCTCAGGTATTCCGCGCCCAGACCCATGGTGAGCAGGCCGTGCGCGACCACGGTCGGCAGACCGGCGAGCTCGGCGGCGCGGTCGCTGAAGTGGATGGGATTCGGGTCGCCGGCGACACCGGCGTAGTTCACCAGATCGCCGCGGGTGAGCTGCATCCGGCCGAGCGGCAGCTCATCGCCGACCGACAGCTCCTCGAACCGCGGAATCGTGTGCACCTCGATGTTCTCGCGCGATTGCGCCAGCGTCGGCAGGGTGACGGCCTGCTCCTCGGAGATCGGGATGAGCAGATCGGCGTCGGTGGTCTCGCGGCGCTGCATCACCAGGCCCTCGACCAGCCGGACGATATCGGGATCGACCTCCTGCCCCAATCGCGCCACGATCGTCACCGTCGCGACGACAGCGACCTCGCCGTCCTCGTCGATCACGGTGGCCCGCACGGTGACGAAGTCGTTGCCGCGCACCTGGCGGATCGACTCGATCTTCGCCTGACTGGTCGTGCGGTGGCCCGCCATGATCGGGCGGTGGATCTCGAAAAGCTGGTCCGTCTGCAGGATTTGGGACAGGTCGTACTGCGTGAGCTCCGAATCCAGCAGTGCCTGTGTGATCGTCATGCCGATGACTGCGGTGAAGGTCGGCGGCGCGAGGACGTTCTGGTAGCCGAGCTTGGCCGCCTCGTCCTCGATCCGGTGTGCCGGGTGGTTGTTCTGAACCGCGCGGGCGAACTCCCGGATCTTCTCGCGGCGGACATCGTAGTGATCCCGAATCCGGAAGTGCCGACCGATCAGCGCCGTGGTTGCCGACGTTTCGGGTGCCAGCTGCGGCATATCCCTGTGCTCCCCATGCTTGTCTTTCAGAACTCGGCCACTCTACAGACGAGCCGGACCGGTGACCAGGTGTCTGTGAGGGTTATCGCCGGGCGGCGTGAAAACGTCACAGCCCACGGCGGATTGCCGCGTCACACCGTGGTCGATCGGCTGCGAAATCTCACTGCCCGGGGTTACTGTCCGGCGTTCGGTAGATCACACACCTTCCAGCCGTCGGCGGTGTTCTGCAGGTCGAAGGTGCGCGAGGCGCGCGTCGGATCGGCGTCGGTGTAGACGTTGGCCTGCGCTACCGCCTTGTCGCCGGTGATCTGGACCGAGCTCACGCCGTCGACCTTGGGGATCTTGCGCTGCTCGACCGCGAGTTTGTGCACACTCGCGTACTGGTCGGGCGATTTGGCCATGCTCTTGTAGAAATCGTTCTGCGCACCGCAGGTCGCGCCCTGCAGATCGGTCAGGCTGCCCGTCTCGAGCGCGTTGGTGTAGCTGGTGATGGCCGCGGAGACCTTGGCTTCGGGTGAATTGTCACCGCCGCCGACCACCGCGATGATCACGCCGATAACCACCACGATCAAAACGACCGCCGCACCCGCGATCAGCAGGCCCCGCCGGTTGCGGCGCCCGGGTGCGCCGGCCGATTCGTCCGGTGCGCCGGGGATCCGCTGCGGGGCGGCGATCGGAGCCAGCGGCGGCCGGGGCTGTTCCGGGACGGTGGGGCGCGCGTCCGCCGGTGAGGGGGCCCCGGCTCCGGCGGGATCCGGCAGGCGCAAAGTGCCCTGCGCGGCGCCGGATTTGTCGTCGAGCCGCATCTTCTCGGTGGCCTGCTCGCCCTGGCGCTGGACCGGAAGTACGGTCGTATTCGCGTCGGAGGTATCCGGGACCATCGGAATGACAACGGTTTTCGGGTCGATCGGCTTCGAACGCTGCTCGGCCGCATTCTTCGCAGAATCGGATTTGGTTGCGCCGGAACCCTTTCCGCCCGGCAGCGAAGACTTGGAGATGACCGTCGTCTTACCGCTGTCGCCCGGTGTGCTCGGCCGCTCCGAATCCCTTTCTCGCGCATCGGAGTCGGGTCTGCCGGTCGGCTTCGTCGCACCGTCCTTGCCCATCGCCCGGGTGACGGCCTCGGACTGTTCCGCCGCACCCGCAGCCGAGGAATCCTGTCCCGCCCCCTTCGCCGCTCCGGCGGCCGCACCCGGCAGCGATACCGCCGGTGTGCCCGATCCCGGCCCGCCCGCCGACTGCGGGGGCGTGGTGCTGCCGGGCCGCGGCACCGCCGACCCCCCACCCGGTCGCGCCGCCGGTTTCGCGGGTCCTCCGGAACCCGGTCTGGCTGCCGGGTTGGCGGGTGCGCCTGTTCCGGGTCGTGTGGCCGGGTTTTCGGGTGTCCGTGAGTCGGGTCCGGCCGCTGAATTGGAGGGTGCGCCCGAGCCGGGCCTGGCTGCCGGGTTGGCGGGTGTGGCCGGGCCGGGCTGGGCTGCTGGTTTCGCGGGTCCTCCGGAACTCGGTCTGGCTGCCGGGTTGGCGGGTGCGCCTGTTCCGGGTCGTGTGGCCAGGTTTTCGGGTGTCCGTGAGTCGGGTCCGGCCGCTGAATTGGCAGGTGACGTCGAGCCGGACCGGGCCGACGGATTGGCGGGTGGCCTTGCCCCGGGCCGCTCTCCCCCATTCTTCGGTGCCTCTGAGCCGGATCGTGCTCCAGGGTTTGTGGGTGTGCCTGTGCCTGGTCGTCCTGCGGGGTTTATGGGTGCGCCTGCCCCGGGTCGTGCTGCGGGGTTCTCGGGTGTCCGTGAGCCGGGGCGAGCCGCTGAATCCGCGGGCGCCCCGGTGCCGGGGCGTGCCGCTGGATTCGCAGGTATGGGGATCGCCCGAGTCGGCCCGTCGCTGGGGCTCGGTGCGGACGTCCCGGGCTCCGGTCGGCCCGCGAAATCGTCGGCCGCGGACTTCTCCTTCGCCGACCCGCCGCCCGGTCGCGACGACTCGGCCCCGGGCCGTCCCGTCGCATTGCCGGATGTGCCCTGGTCGGATCTGTTGCCCGAATCGGCCCCCGTCGATGTTCCGCCGTCGGCGGAAGCCGACCCCGACCCGCCCGACGATCCGCCACCGGGCCGTTGCTTCCCGGATGTGTTGTCCCCGGGCCGTTCGTTCGAATTCATCACAACCCCCGCACCGTTCCCGTCGAATCGCGGTCGCACAGCTGTGCCCGCCCCGCGATCCACCGAGTCGGCGGGCGCGGGCGGCCGTTGTGCCGGTCCGCTGCCGAATCGCGTGGTTTCGGCGGTTTCGTGCCCAGGCCGCCCCGCCGGATTCGCGGGCGTGTTCCGTGCGGGTTCGTCAGCCGAGGCCGAGGTACCCGGACCGGACCGGCCCGGTGGGTTCACCAGATCTCGGGACGACCGCAACGCGCCGAACAGGCCCGGTCCCGGCCGGGCCGGATTGGTGGGTGGCGGTGTGCGCTGGCCGGACTGCGTACCGCCCGGGGGATTCGGCGGTGTCGGCGCGTCCTGGGCCGGTCCGCTCTTGGGCCATCCCGCCACCGGGCCGCTCCCGGGACGTTGATTTCCCGGCGCGGAACGCGAGTCGCGACCGCCAGGAGACGACGCACCCGCCAACTTCGCCGTCTGCGCATCGCCGAACCGCGCGGTCTGCGCCTCCGGGGCAGACCCGCCGCCGGGGCGCGCCGGTAGCGGCGCGGCCGGCGGATTCGAGGCCGACGCGTCGCCGAGATTCCTCGACCGGACCGGCCAACCCGCGAATTTCGCGGTCGGCCCCTCGGCCGGAGATGTCGATCCGGCCGCCGACTTCGCGGTCTGATCATTGCCGGGCTGTTGTGATGTGCGTGCGCCGCCGGGGGCGTCGGGCGTGCGTCCGTTGCCCGGACGTGCTGCGCCGCCCGGAGGTGTCGGTCCGGCCGAGCCGCCCGCGGATTTCACTGTCTGCTCGCCACCTGGGCGTGCTGTGCGCGGCGGTGGGGTGGGCCCGTTGCCGGGAGCGGTGGACCGCACTGGACCACCCGCGAATTTCGTCGTCGCCCCTTCGTCGGGAGCGGACCCGCCACCTGGACGTGATGTGCCGGGCACTGGCGTCGGGCCGTTGCCGGGCCGGAGCGCGCTCGGCGCCTGGGTGGGTCCGCCGGGACG
>NZ_BDCC01000002.1 GCF_001613305.1 Nocardia vaccinii NBRC 15922 | reverse complement strand
GGATGCGCCCGGAGGCGGGGTGGGGCCGCCGCCCGGCAGGCCGGGGGCAGGTGGTCTCGGTGCGCTGCCCGGACGTTGTGCGACCGGCGTGGCGGCGTTACCCGGCCGGGCGCCCGCGTTCGCCGAGCGCTGGGGCGGCGGTGGTGTCGATGGTGAATTTGGCTGTCCTGCACCGGGTTCAGCTCCGCCGAGAGCGCCCGGGAGACGATCGGAAGGTCCGCCGGCGGGCTGCCGGCCCGCGGGCCCGCGCTGATCCGCCGGACCGCCGGGCGCGGCCGGACGCGGTCCGCCCTGGTCACCTCGGGTGGGCTCGCCCGGTCCGCGGCCGGGGAGTTGGTCGCGGGACAGGAACTGATTACGCGCGGCAGGTCCGGATCCTGGCGCGCCGGACGACGGACGTTGCTCGGCGCCGGGTGAGTCCGGCTGCGGCTTCTTATCGTCTGTCGGGTCGGACACGCGCTACCCTTCGTTCGGGGGATCGGTTTCGGTCCAAGCAAGCCTAACGAGCATTTCGGACAGCGGTGCAGATTGCCGCTGCCATAGGATGATGTGCCATGACGTCCTTCGGTGATCTGCTCGGACCGCAGCCGGTACTTCTTCCCGAAAATGTGGAGGCGGAGTCGGCACTGCTCGAGAAACAGGATCCGGTTCAGGTCGCGGCCGCGCACCCGACGGCCTCGATCGCCTGGGCTCACCTGGCCGAGGCCGCGCTCACCCGCTCCGAGGCCACCGGCGACGCGGTCGACGCCGATGTCATCGCGGCCTACGCCTTCGCCCGCACCGGCTACCACCGCGGTCTGGACCTGTTGCGCCGTAACGGCTGGAAGGGTTTCGGCCCGGTGCCCTGGAGCCACGAGCCCAACCGCGGATTCTTGCGCAGCGTCGGCGCTCTGGCCCGCGCCGCCCGTGCCATCGGCGAAACCGACGAATACGCCCGCTGCCTGGACCTGCTCGAGGACTGCGACCCCCGCGCCGCGGCCGAACTCGGCATCGACTGACCTTGCTCGCCCGCGGGTGACCTCCAGCATCACCGAGCTCCCCAGCCTTGGACAACGCCGACTTCTGGCCGTGGCCCGGGTCGATTCCGGACCGACGGAGCGGGGGAGCGAAGCGGTGGAGCGCCAGCAGGGAAGAATCGGCCCTTCGGGGGGCCACGGCCCGCCGGAGCGAAGCGGAGGCAATTGATCACGGAGAATTCTTTCACGGTCAGCGCGGTTCGCGAGAACAGTGCCGAACGGTTGCGCAGCGGCTGGCAACGTCTGCGTAAATCCGCGTTGCCGATCCTGCAGTGCGCGGTGGGCGCCGCGGTCGCGTGGTTCGTCGCGCATCGCATCGTCGGTCACCCCACGCCCTATTTCGCGCCGATGGCGGCGGTCATCTCCATCGGCGTGGCATTCGGCGCGCGGATCCGGCGTTCGGTGGAGCTGGTCGCGGGGGTCAGCGTCGGCATCGGCATCGGTGACCTGTTCATCTCCTGGGTGGGCACCGGGCCGTGGCAGATCGCGCTCGTCGTCGCGGTGGCGATGGGCTCGGCGATATTTCTCGATCGCGGTGCGGTGATCCCGATGCAGGCCGCGAGTTCCGCGGTGCTGGTGGCGACGCTGTATCCGCCGCACAGCGGGGGAGCCTCACTGCGCGTGGTGGATTCGCTGGTGGGTGGGCTGGTCGGGGTCGCGGTGGTGGCGATCTTCCCGCTGCATCCGGTGCGCCGCGCCCGCCAGCAGGCCGCGGATATTCTCGCGGTGATCGGCCGCGCGCTCACCGACTGTGCCGACGGACTGCACGAGCAGGACCCCGAAAAGATCCGTCTCGCACTGCAATCCGCGCGCGGGACGCAATCGCAGATCGACGGGCTGCGCAGTGTGGTCGAGGGCGGCCGGGAGGTCAGCCGGATCTCCCCGCTCTACTGGAACGCCCGCCCCCGGCTGAATCTGATTCGGGCAGCGGTGGATCCGCTCGACAACGCCGTGCGCAACATTCGCGTCCTGCTGCGCCGCGCTCTGACCCTGGTCCGCGACGACGAGATCCTCGACCCCGGAATCATCGAGGAGGTCGAGGAACTCGGCAAGGCCGTCGAGGTGGTGCGGCAGTACATGCTCGCCGATCCCGGGCAGCAGCCCGACGCCGCGGAGGCCACCCGCGTCCTGCGCCGCGTCGCCAAGGGCGCGACGGTGGATCTGGTGGACGGCGCGGGTTTGTCCGCGCACGTGGTGTTCGCCCAACTCCGTTCGATCGTGGTGGATCTCATGCAGGTCTGCGGTGTCAAGCGCCTCTCGGCGATGGCTCTGCTCCCGCCGACCGTCGAACGCCCCTATGTCCAGCCGCAGGACTGAATCAGCGCCGCA
Source organism: Nocardia vaccinii NBRC 15922 (assembly GCF_001613305.1). Taxonomy (GTDB): domain Bacteria; phylum Actinomycetota; class Actinomycetes; order Mycobacteriales; family Mycobacteriaceae; genus Nocardia; species Nocardia vaccinii. The sequence continues at coordinate 82,473 of NZ_BDCC01000002.1, read as the reverse complement.
ACGGAATTCGAGCCGAGCGCAACTCGGGCGCAGTCCGGACCGGACGAATTCCGCCGGCGCGTAATCCCTCGGCCGACTGCGGGGTGCACCGATCGAATTGCGCGCGAGGATGATCGAGGTTCGGGTAGTGCACTACTCGTGAAGCGGCTTCGCACTGCCGATAACTTCGTTGTCGAACCGCGTCGACGAGGGGTGGCGCGGTCGGAAACTTCGTACGCGGCGGTGCGCGTCCCGCGGTCGGAGCGACGGGGTCCGCACGTCAGTAGGTGCGACCCGGGGAGGACGTCGCGGAGCACCCGTTCGGCGGTGCGCCGGTCGAGGGGGGTGGACTGCGTTCACGCCCGTACGAAGACGGGCCGCCCGATGGACTGGATCGGGCGGCCCAACCCATTTTCGAGGGCCCGAGCTCAGAAGGAATTCCAGAAGCGGGTCAGGTAGCTCCCGTACGCGGACCAGTCCGACGACACGCCCGAGAGTTCGAACAGATAATCCACCGCCGTGAAGAACACCCGATTCAGCGCGGGCACCCACAGGATGGCCAGCAGCAACAACAGTCCGTACGACTTGAACTGATCCATCGACCGGCGCGTCCGAAAACTCAGCGAGGGCTCCAGAATGCCGTACCCGTCGGTGCCCGGGATCGGCAGCAGATTCAGCACCGTCGCGGTGATCTGCAGGAATGCCAGGAAGCTCAGGCCGAACCAGAATGCGGGATGGTCCCGCTCGGACCCGGCCACGCGCACGATCGCCAGCAGCACCACCGCGCACACCAGATTCACCGCGGGACCGGCCGCGCTGATCGTTCGCTGGACTCGCGGGGAGAAGTTGTGCGCGTGCACGTAGACCGCGCCGCCCGGCAGCGCGAACCCGCCCAGCGCGATGAAAAGCATCGGGAGCCCGATCGACAGCATCGGATGCGCGTACTTCAGCGGGTTGAGGGTGAGGTAGCCGCGCAGCTCCACCTCGCGATCACCCGCCCGCCAGGCCGAATACGCGTGGCCGAACTCGTGCAGGCACATACTCACGATCCAGCCCGCCACCACGAATACGAATACGCCGAGCTTGGCCTGCCAGGAGGTCAGCTGTGCTTCCCAGGCCACCACCCCGCCGACCGCGGTGAGCAGCACGATCAGCAGGAAAACCGGGCTCGGGCGAACCGCCCCGGACGTATGCCGGGGGTTGAACGGGCGGTTCATCGGACCAGCCGCCAGGGTTCGTTGTGCCGGTAGAAGCTCGCCCGCGGCACGGTCCGGTCGTCGGCGATTCCGTCGCGGGTCACCACCGCGCCCGGGGTGCCCAACTGGATCGCGCGCCCAGCGACCCAGCGCCGCCGGCGGAATCGGCGCACCACCGTCGCGCGTGCGCCCGGCATTTCCAGGGTGGGCGAGATATTCAGTGCCGCGACGGTTCCCGAGAACAACTGCACCTCGTCGGCGTAGGCCTCGCCCTCCAGCCGAGAACCGCCCGGTCCGGTCACGGTGGCGCGGCCGACGAGCACCTTGCCGGTGTCGTCGCGGATCAGCGGAGTTTCCTGCGGCTTACCTTCCAGGGCCCGCTCGGCCGCCGCCGAACCGGTGCCGGTCTGATAGGCGCGCGAACCGTAGGTGCGATCCACCGGCACGTACCCGATCTCCACGTGCAGCCGCTCGGTGCGCAGCAGATGGGTGAGCACCGCGGCCAGACCGGCGTCCTCACCGAGCACGATCAGCCGGGGCAGACTGTCCGCGGCGAGCACCGGCAGCAGTTCATCGATGCGGGCCGGATCGGGAATGGCCGAAGTCTGTGTCATCGGAAGAGATGCGAGCGCAATCGGAACCGGGGCGCCGTTGCAGCGGAGAACGTGGGTACTCAACTGCGGAACACCCTCCTCGGAACCGACACCATCTCGACCTCGCTGCGCTCGGGCGGACCCACAACGGCCCGCCTCCCGAGCAACGATAGTCCCGGTCCATGTGTGGTGCGCCAGTCGGCGTCGTGCTTATCGGGCCGCGGAACCGCCATCCATTAGACTGTCGTCCCGGCCACCGCCTCGACAAACGGCAGGTAGCCCTCGGCGGTGTGTGCGTCAGGCCCGGAGGCGGCAGCCTGCGTAACCACGTAGGGCCCGCTCACACCGCCCAATGGATGCAGCGTTGTCGCTGCGCGTCGAAACCGTAGGAGACTCCACATGCCGGCAATCGTCCTGATCGGCGCCCAATGGGGCGACGAGGGCAAGGGCAAAGCTACCGATCTGCTCGGCGGTCGGGTCGATTGGGTGGTGCGGTACCAGGGCGGCAACAACGCCGGGCACACCGTGGTCCTGCCCAACGGGGACAACTTCGCGTTGCACCTGATCCCGTCGGGAATTCTGACTCCGGGCGTCATGAATGTGATCGGCAACGGGGTCGTGGTCGATCCGGGCGTGCTGCTCGACGAGCTGGCCGGGATCGAGGAGCGCGGCGTGGACACCTCACGCCTGCTGCTTTCGGCCGATGCGCACCTGATCATGCCGTACCACGTGGCCATCGATAAGGTCACCGAACGCTTCCTGGGCAACAAGAAGATCGGCACCACCGGTCGCGGTATCGGCCCGTGCTATCAGGACAAGGTCGCGCGCGTGGGCGTGCGGGTGGCCGATGTGCTGGACGAGAAGATCCTCACCCAGAAGGTCGAGGCCGCACTCGAGTTCAAGAACCAGGTGCTGGTGAAGATCTACAACCGCCGCGCGCTGGACCCGCAGCAGGTGGTCGAGGAGGTGCTCGGGCAGGCCGAGGGTTTCAAGCATCGGATCAGCGATACCCGGCTACTGCTGAACGAGGCGCTGGAGGGTGGTCAGACCGTCCTGCTGGAAGGTTCACAGGGCACGCTGCTGGATGTCGACCACGGCACGTATCCGTACGTGACCTCCTCCAATCCGACCGCGGGCGGTGCGGCGGTGGGTTCGGGCATCGGGCCGAACAAGATCACTACGGTGCTGGGCATCCTCAAGGCGTACACCACGCGCGTCGGCTCGGGTCCGTTCCCGACCGAGCTGTTCGACCAGTCCGGCGAATATCTGGCCAAGACCGGTGGCGAGGTCGGCGTGACCACCGGACGCGCGCGCCGCACCGGCTGGTTCGACGCGGTCATCGGGCGTTACGCGACCCGGGTCAACGGCATCACCGACTACTTCCTCACCAAACTGGACGTGCTGTCGAGTCTGGATCAGGTGCCGATCTGCGTCGCCTACGAGATCGATGGCGAGCGTGTGGAGCAGATGCCGACCACGCAGACCGAATTCCACCACGCCAAGCCGATCTACGAGCAGATGCCCGGCTGGTGGGAGGACATCTCGCACGCGCGCACGTTCGAGGATCTGCCCGCCAACGCCCGCGCCTATGTCGAGCGGCTCGAGGAGTTGTCCGGCGCCCGGATCTCGTGCATCGGCGTCGGGCCGGGCCGGGACGAGACCATCGTCCGGCACGACATCCTGAGTTAGGCACTCCGCCCGGGTGATTGGGCGCTCCGCCTACCCGAAATCGCCCGGGATAAGGTGCTGATGTCCGAAAACTGGAGGGAGAGCACACGATGAGCCAGGAGCAGCAGAGCCAAGGGCGCCACGCGGCCCCCGAGGGCGCTGAGCGCCACCACCTGATCGACCTGTCCCGGGACCCCAATCCCGGCGTTCCCGATCATGCCGCGCCCGAGCCCGCGGAGCAGGACTCGAACGGCGAATCCTGATCGCCCCCACACGTTGAGCCGCACCTCGTCCGGAAATGCCGGGCGGTGTGCGGTTTTTCGTCGATGTCCCGCGTTCGGCGCCTCGCGGTCAGTAATAGGTGATGGGCGCCAACGGTTCCGCGGCGTGTGGGGTGAGTGTGGAGTAAGCGTCGGCAATGGATTTCACGGCGACCCGCAGGTCGGATTCGTCCCGGGTGAACGGGATTCGCAGGAAACGCTCGAACGCGCCCTGTACGCCGAAGCGCGGTCCGGCCGCCAGCAGCACACCGTGATTGGGCGCCACCGCGGCGAGGGCGGAGGAGACCGGTGTGGGCAGCTGGACCCACAGCGACATACCGCCGGTCGCGGGGACCACGCGCCAATCCGGCAGCTCCTGTGCCATGGCGTCGAGCAGGGTGGTCCGGCGGCCGCGGAGTTGGCCGCGACGGTGTTCGAGGATGGTGTCCGCGTGGTCGAGCAGGTGCACCGTGGCCAGCTGATCCATCACCGGGGTGCCCAGATCGACCGTGGAGCGGATGCCGAGCAGTTTGGTGATCAGCGACGGCGCTGCGCGGACCCAGCCGACGCGCAGACCACCCCAGAAGGATTTCGAGGCAGAACCGATCGTCACGATCTCCGAGCCGCGCGCGAATGCTGCCACCGGAGGCGGACTCTCACCGTCGAGTTGCAGATCGACCATGGATTCGTCGACGATCACCGTCATCCGGGTGTCGCGGGCGATGGCGGCGAGTTCGGCGCGGTCGCCCGCGCTCATCAGCAGGCCGGTCGGATTGTTGAAGTCGGGCAGCAGATATGCCGCGCTGGCCGCGGTTTGCCTTGCGGCACTGCGGATTCCGTCCAGGTCCCAACCGGCCTCGGGATGTTCCGGGCGCAGCGGCACCGGGACCGGGCGCGCGCCGACGTCGCGGATCGCCTCGATGGCATTGGGGTAGGTCGGATGATCGATCAGGACGCGCTCGGCCGGTGCGGTCAGGACGTTCAGCAGCAGGCGCAGGCCGTGCTGGGCGCCGAGGGTGACCAGGATCTGATCCGGCTCGGTGGGCAGGCCGCGTTCGGTGTAGCGGCGGGCGAGTGCCTCGCGCAGCGGCGGAACGCCCACCGGATCCATGCCGTGGGTGCCGAGATAGATCGGAATACCTTGTAGTGCGGTCGAATACGCCTCGTTCATCTCCGGCGGAGCGGACATCGCGGCATAGGTCAGATCGATCGTGGGCACCTGATTCGGCGACATCAGCGCCAGGATGCTGCGTGCGGGTTTCGCGCCGTCGTGCGCGACGCTCGGCGGCAGGGCGACCGTACTGCGCGAACCCTGGCGGCTGATCAGGTAGCCGTGTTCGCGCAGCAGGGCGTAGGCGGAGGTGACCGTGGTTCTGCTCACACTCAGGGTGGTGGCCAGATCGCGCTCGCTGGGCAGGGCGACGCCGAGGGGGGCGCGACCGTCGTGGATCAGCAGCCGGATGCTTTCCGCGAGAGCCAGATACGCCGGGCGGGCCGCGCGTTTGTCACCGTTCTCGTCGTGCCGCCAGCGACCCAGATCGCGGGTCAGAGTGGCGGCGCTGATCACCCGAATTGCCATGCAGTCCAGTATCGGCCTTCTGGATATTTGATTCAAGTCCAGCTGATCGGATCATTGTCGATATGGTCACCTTTCTCGCCTCAGTGCTGGTCGTCGCGGCATTCGCGGTGATCGTGTATCGGTTCTCGCCCCGCGGTGGCGGGCGTGCCACCGGACTGCTCGAGCGTTATCGGCCGCATGCGCCGATGGCCGACTGGTCGCTGTCGTTCCGGGACGAGCAGCGGCAGTACGCGGATCTGGTTGCGGCCGAGTCGCGTCGCGAGTGCGCGACGACGTCCGGGGCGGTGCCGAAACCGCCCGTCGCCGCCCGTCGCCGAGTGCTTCGCCGGGCAGTCCAGTTCTGATAACTGGACTGCTATTTCGGATTTTGTCGGTCCCCTCGGGCAGACTGACGGTATGCCCGCCTCGGACCGCTCGCCGTCGGCAGCGCTCTTCGATACCGCTATCGGTGTATGCGCCCTCGTCTGGACCGATGTCGGAGTCCTGCGCTTCCATCTACCCGAGGCCACGCCCGACGCCACCCGCACTCGAATGCTGCGTGGCGGCGTCCGGGAGGCCGAGCCGGACGCCACGGCGGCCGAGGTCATCGCCGCCGCTCGCGCCCATCTGGACGGCGCCCTCGACGATCTGCGCTGGATCGAGGTGGACCACACCGACCTGCCCGACTTCCACCGCGCGGTCTACAGCGTGACCAGAGCCATCGACCCCGGCCACACTCTCACCTATGGCCAGGTCGCCGAGCGCATCGGCGCTCCCGGCGCGGCTCAGGCCGTCGGGCAGGCACTGGGGCAGAACGACATCCCCCTGATCATCCCCTGCCACCGTGTCCTGGCCGCCGACCACGCCCTGACCGGTTTCTCGGCCCCCGGCGGCATCACCACCAAGGCTCATCTCCTCGAAATCGAACGCACCCCCGGCTTCGGAGAGCCGACGCTGTTCTGATCACCTGTGCCGCACAGTGGTTCGGTGGTGCCTAGTGGTGGGGCTGTGGGGTGGGGGTGGGTTTGATGATGTTCTGGAGGTCCTGGTTGGTGTGGTTGACGCCGTCGACCACCGCGTCGGGAACGATGTTCGGGACGGGCGCGTCCAGGTCGCCGATGTGGACCTCGCGGGGCGCGGGCGGGGTGGGGGTCTGTGAAGGTTTGGGGGTGGCGCGGCGGCGCGGCGCGGGGGACTCGGTTTGGGGTGTGGCCGAATGTAATCGGGCCGGTTGATCGTTCGCGGGTGGTGGCTGGGGTGCGGGAGTCGCGGGGGTGGGTGCGGTCACCCCGGGTTGCACCGTCAGCGGCTCGGCCAGGGCGATACCGGCGTACGTCAGCAGGGCCGCACTCGCGAGTGCGGCCAATCCGGTTGCGAGACCGGCCGATAGCTTGTGACGACGAGTCACGACACCATCCTTACGATGATCTTCGGAAATGGGTGACGCGTCGTCGAGTCGCCCGAACAGCATCGTAATCGGGGATCGGCTCCGGGGCCATACCCGTTGTCCGCCTTCGCGAAACCTGTGCCACAGCGGATTCCGGACGCGCACGGTGGCCTGTGGCATCACGTCCGCAGACCTGGCCGGACCGCGCTCGCGCAGGGAATCAGACCGCCGCGCCGAAGGCGGATCCGGCTGCGCCGCCGACGATTCCCCCCGCGACACCACCGACGAGGGCGGCCGGTATGCCGACGGCGGCTGCGCCCGCTGCCGCGCCCGCTGCCGCGCCGACGCCCGCGCCGATCGCCACACCCGCGCTCGCTCCGGCGATATTGCCCACTCCGGGTACGGCGGATCCGGCTGCGCCGCCGATCAGTCCGCCCGCGACCGCGTCGACGCCGGCACCGATGATCGCGCCCGGAACCGCGCCGACGGCGGCGGCGGGCACACCCAGGGCAGTGGCTCCCACGGCCGCGCCGCCCGCGGCTCCGGCGATGGTCAGACCGGCGATCTTGTCCGAGCGACCGGCATCGACGCCGACCGAGTTCAAGCCCGTCGCGATGGCCGCCTCGGTATCGGCGGCGGCGGTATTCGCCGTGGCCAGCACGGCATCGGGAACATCGTCCGGGACCGGGGTGCTGAACGCGCCCACGCGCAGGGTGCGCGGCGGCGGCGCGATCGGCGCGACCGGAGCCACGGGGGTCGGCGGGTGCAGATTCCCGAGTGCGACCGCCGGTGCCGCTTCGGTGTCGGGGATGGGGCGGACATTCCGCGGGACCACATAGCGCAGGACCGCCGGCCCGGTGAGCGCGGGCAGCGGTGCGAGGACCGCGGTGACGCCCGGCTGCATCGATCCGGCCCACGGCCCGTTCGGTGCGCCGAGACCGACCACACCGGGTTGCGGCGAACCGCTCGCCACCGGAGCACGAAGATCGTCGGGCGTGCCGATCCGCGGCGGGTTCGCGGTCCCGAGGAGGTCCGGGGCGGACGGGGGGCTCGACTCGATGGACCCGGACGCCGCCGGAGCGGGATTCGGGGCGGGCCCGCCGAACGAGCAGCCGACCGCCAGCGCCAGCGGAATCGCTCCCAGCGCGAGCGCGCGCCGCCGAGCACCGGAATTCACCGCGAAACTACGAGCCACGTCGAACACACCACCTTCGGATATCTCGGATATGTGACGGATCCCCCGGAATCGGGCGTGAATCCGGGCGGCGACCTGCGGCGCCGCATGCCCGGCGATAATAACTACCCAATAACTATCGATGGCAAATCGATGCGAACAGACGCACACGAAATGTGACTATTCGGCGGAAAACTCACCCATTAGGCGGTATTTATGGTGCGAGATGCTAATTGCGCTGTTTGCCGCTCGGTGGCTCGCCGCGCATCAGGTCGGCGAGCGCCTCCCGATCGGTCACATCCATCTTGATGCAGGCCCGGTAGAGATGACCTTCGACGGTCCGCACCGATACGGTCAGCCGATCGGCGATCTGCCGATTGCTGAGTCCGGCCGCGACCAGATTGGCGATCTCACGTTCGCGGGCGGTCAGCGGCAGCGGCTGCGCGGACTGGCGCAGGGCCGGTGTCCCCGCGCCACCGCAGGCCGCGGCGAGCCGGTTCGCCGCCGCGGCCGATTCCAGCAGCCGCCGTCGATCCCCGGAACGCTCATGTGCCGAGGCGGCCTGCGCGGCGGCATCGGCCGCCGACAGCAATGCGCCGATTTCCTCGAATTCCGCTGCGGCAGTGTCCAATCCGGGACCGTCGTGCGAGGCGACCGCGACCGCGTGCCGAGCCTGCACCTGCACCAGCCGGCCGTCGATACGAGCGGCCAGATCGGCCAGCCGCCCCGCGACGTTGTGATCGCCGAACCGCGCCGCGGTATGCAGCGCCATCGCCTCGATCGCATGCTGGTTCGACCGCGCGGCGGAATCCGCCGCACCGATGGCCAACCGCACGGCCGGGGTCACGGTGCCCTCGGCGGCGGCCTGCCAGGCCCGCGCGATCTCGAGCTGCGGTTCGTACACCGCGCTGTGCCGCCCGCCCCGGGCGATCGCCTCGGCGATGCTGTCGGCGGCCTCGGCGGCCCGGCCCAGCGCCGAATACGCTTCGGCCAGGCGAATTCTCGCCGGAAACATCCACGCCGCCGCGCCCTCCGCGGTCAACGCGGCCAGCGCCTGTTCGAGATTCTCCACCCCGTCCAGGAACCGGCCCTGCGCGACGTCCACGGTGCCCTGCAGGATCTTCGACAACCCCCAGGCGAGATACTGACCGGGCGCGGAATAGCCGAAATACGCTGTGGCGCAACGCCGTGCTCCCGGCAGATCGCCGGTCAGCGTGAGTGCGAGCACCTCGGCGTGGGTGGACATGAACCGGTTCAGCCCGTCGATATCCGACTCCACCTCGTGCCCGCGCGCGGCATAGGCGCGCGCGGCCTCGCCGCGGCCCATCAGCGCCAGTGACAACCCGCCGCCGAACGCCGACCACCATATCGCCCACGACGGCGAGCCCGGCGTCGACATCACGTTCTCGGCATCGACGAAGGCGTCCTGCAAACGGTTTTCGTTCACCGCGCAGGCGGAAGCCAAGCCCTGCAGGGTCAATTGGATCTTGGGATGCCGGACCTTGCCGCGAACCAGGGCCAGCACCTCGTCGGCGCGATCGGCATCGCCCATGGCCCACAACAGATTCGCGACGCGGGTACTACCCCAGCGGGCCAGCTGCACCTCGTCGAGCTGATCGGCGTCGAAACTGGCCAGGGTGCGCTCGGCCTCGATCCGATGCCCCTGCCACAGCAGTGCGCGGGCCAGCAGATCGGCGGCCTCGACACCGCCGCGACGTTCCACCGCGGCGCGCGCGAATCGCTCGCCGAGCGGGATATTGGCCAGGCCGATGGCGTCTTCGGCGGCTGCCTCGAACAGTTCGAGATCCGCGGAACGGTCGCTGTCCAAGGCCAATTCGGCGAGACGGATGCGATCGGAGGCCGATTTGACCGGACGTTCCTTCAGCGAGGAGTACAGCCGCCCGCGTAATCGACGCGCCGAGGCGATACCCAGCCGCCGCCGGATGACCTCGCCGAACAGCGGGTGGTTGTACCGCACCAGCAGTTGATGGCCGTTCTCGACGATCCGGATGACTCCGCGCGATTCGGCGTTCTCCACCGCCTCCTCGCCCGTCAGTTCGGCCATCACGTCCAGATCGATCGGCTCGCAGAAGGTCAGCAGTTCCAGTACGCGAAGAACCTCGTCGGGCAGCTGCTCGACGCGATCCTCCAGCAGCGCGGCCAATTCCGAGGTGACCGCCGCGCGCCCGCGCAACTGCCACACGCCGTTGACCTGACGCAGCGTGCCCGCCTCCAGCGCGCCCTCCACCAGATGTCGCAGGAACAGCGCGTTACCGCCCGAGGACTCCCACATCAGATTCGCGGTGAAACCCTCGAGCTGGCCGCCGAGCATGGACTCGACCAGTTCGACGCTCTGTCGTTCGGTGAAGGGGGACAGGTCGATTCGCAGCAGATGCCCGTCCTTCCACAGCGAGGTCACCGCGTCGGGCACGGTGACGCCGCTGCGCACGGTGCAGACGATGTGCGCGGCCTTGTCGATGGCAAGTTGCAGAAGCAGTGTCGCGGAAAGCTGATCGAGCAGATGCGCGTCGTCGACGCCGATGATGGTGTGCCCGTCGGCCAGCAGCGCCTCGCGCGCCGCGGCCATGAACGTCACCGGATCGTGCGCGGTGTACACGCCGACCATGTGCGCGAAGACCCCGAGTGGAATGCTGCGCGCGGACTCGGTTCCGGCGACCCACCGGATATTGCCGCCGATCGTGGTGGCGGCCTGCCTGGCCAGGGTGGTCTTGCCGACTCCCGCGTCGCCGGTGAGCACCGCCCCGACGAATTCGGTGCCGGTGAGGGCGGCGCGTAACAACTCCAATTCGCTGCCGCGCTCGATCATCGGCCAGTTCCGAGCCATGGAACTTACTTTAGTGCCTCATGATTCGCGCGTGGAGGGTGAACCCCGCACGGCGGCAAGCGGATCGGATACCTCGATCGAATACTACGAACTCGAGCGCGATTTCGCGGCGGATTCCCGGCGAGGGTGTCCGGTGCGGACATCCTCGCCGGGCAGTGGCTCAGTTCGCCCACACCTGTTCGATCGGGGTGCCCTCGGTCGGCGGCGGAGTCGGCACCGCGCCCGGGGTGCGGGAGAAACGGGGTGCGGGTGCGTGCTGGACGACGCCGTCGATCTCGACCAGACCCGTGCGCGCGACGATGTGCTCGTTCCGCTCGGCCTCGGTCATGGTCAGCACCGGTGTGCAGCAGGCGTCGGTGCCGGTGAAGACCTCGGTCCACTCATCGCGCGTGCGGGTCTTGAATTTCTCGGCGAACAGCTTGCGCAGCTGGTCCTGTCCGGTCGGGTCGAGCTGATTGGGCAGGCCCGCGGGGTCGATCTCGAGACCTTTCAGGAACTCGGCGTAGAACTGCGGCTCGATGCAGCCGACCGCCATGTACCTGCCGTCGGAGGTCTCGTAGGTGTCGTAGAACGCCATACCGGTGTCGAGCAGGTTGGAGCCGCGTTCGTCGGACCACAGGCCCACGCCCTTCATACCCCAGATCATGTGCGACAGGGCGAGTGCGCCGTCGACCATCGCGGCATCGATGACCTGGCCCTTGCCGGAGTTCTGGCGTTCCACCAGCGCGGCGAGCACGCCGAAGACCAGGAACATCGAACCGCCGCCGAAATCGCCGACCATGTTCAGCGGCGGCACCGGCCGCTCACCCTTGTGGCCGATGGCGTGCAGGACGCCGGTCAGCGAGATGTAGTTGATGTCGTGTCCGGCGCGATCGGCCATCGGGCCGTACTGGCCCCAGCCGGTCATGCGGCCGTAGATCAGGCGCGGGTTGCGCTCGAGCGCGACGTCCGGGCCCAGGCCCATCCGTTCGGTGACGCCGGGGCGGAACCCCTCGAGCAGCACATCGGCCTTCTCGACGAGGCCGAGCACCTTCTCGATGTCGGCCGGGTCCTTGAGGTTGGCCTCGACGATGGTTCGGCCGCGCCACTGCGGGCGCTCCATCAGTCCGGGCAGCATGCCGGGGCGCTGTACTCGCACGACGTCCGCGCCCAGATCGGCCAGGAGCAGTGCCGCATGCGGGCCGGGGCCGATGCCGGCCAGTTCGACAACCCGGATGCCCGCGAGCGGGCCCTGTGCGGGGGTGGATGAAGTGGACACGAATTACCTCACTCGTCGTTCCTCGCACCGGCGTCGGCCGCCGATGTTGACATACCGACAATAAGACCTGCCCGTGGGGCGCGTCACGGGGGTGGCGGACACGGTCCGTCCGGCAATTATCAACACGTGTTGCATCGATAACGCGCGCACTCTGCTCGCATGCGCTATCTCTTGTCAGGACGCACTGTTCGACGAGGGGACTCCGGGTGATCACCAGAAGGTTCGGCACGCTGATATCGATATTCGCGCTCACGTTCGCCGCCGCGGGCTGCGCATCCCACGCCGATCAGCCGGTTCCGGTGCGGGCCATGGTCGTCACCATGTTCGGCCCGGAGGCCAAACCGTGGGTGGACCGGCAGCGGTGGACCCACGAGATAAACCTGCCCGGCGTGCGAACACCGGTGCGCTGCAACGATTCCGGGCTCTGCATGATGGTGACCGGTGAGGGGAAGGTCAATGCCGCGCTGTCGGTGTCGGCCATGCTCGCGAGCCCGAAACTGAACCTGGACAAGGCATATTTCATCACCGCGGGCATCGGCGGGACGCCGCCCACGGCCGGGACGCTCGGATTCGCCGCGTGGGCGCACTGGGTCGTCGACGTCGACCTGGGTCATCACATTCTGTCGCAGGACGATCCCAGCACGCCCAACGGCTATCTGTCGCTGGGTGATTCGGATAAGCCGGTGACCCAGGCGTATCAGCTGAACGGCGCACTCGTGGACGATGTGTACCGCAGCACCAAGGATGTCGCGCTGGCCGACGATCCCGGACTGGCCTCGGTGCGGGCCGCCTATCCGGCGCAGGCCGGACACGACAAACCCTTCGTCGCCGAATGCGACAGCGCCACCGGCGACAACTTCTTCTCCGGTGCGGCGTCCTCGAACCAGACCGCGTACATCGTCGGCCTGCAAACCGGTGGTAAGGCCCAGTACTGCACCACGCAGATGGAGGACAACGCCACCGCCGCGGCGTTCGCCCGAGCCGGGAAACTGAACCGCTACGTCGATCTGCGCACCGCCAGCGACTTCGACCAGCCCCCGGCGGGAGGTTCGGTCACCGCCCTGTTGAACGCCACCTACACCGGTTTCGCGATCTCGGTCGAGAACGCCTACCGCGTCGGCCTCGCCGCCGCGAACCACCTCATCCAGCACCCGCCGAACTGAGCGTCCCGGTGTGCCGCATGCGATTCCGTTCGCTCGCAGCCGGATGAAACTCGCATCGCCCAGTTCCGCCCACCCCGAGCAACACCGACTCCGAGGCCGGGCCCGCCCCGGTCCTGGACCGACGGAGCGAAGGAGCACAGCGACTGAGCGCAGGAGGGAAGGACCGGGGTTGATCGGGCCCCGGCCCCCCGGAGCGGAGGCCGAAGATGCCGCCCCCCGGAGCGGAGCGGAGGCCGAAATTACAGCGGGCGATTCAGGCGCAGGGTCGGCGACTGGATCGCCGGTAGGGGTTTGGTCGGCGGGGCGGCCTCCATCGGACGCGACTTGACCGGGAGTCCGTAGAACGCGCGCGCGTTGTCCTCCAGGACCAGGTGCACATCGGAACCGATGACCTCGCCGATCAGCTCGACATCGGTATCGCGGAACGGGCGTCCGGCGCGAGTGCCGGGCAGATCCGAGCCGAACATCAGGGCGGTCGGGTTGACGGTGTGGATGCGGCGCAGTGCCGTGCGCACGTCCATCGACACCCGGCCGAATCCGGACGCCTTCACCTTCGCTCCGCGATCGACGAGATCGAGCAGATACGGCAGGCATTCGTCGGACATGCCCATGTGGTCGATCGACAACGCGGGCAACTTGCTGATCACCGGCTCGAGCGACCCCAGCATGGACCCGTCGATGTACAGCTCGACATGCCAGCGCGCGACTTCGTACACCCGCAACGCCAGCATGGTCAGCTCGACGATATCCCCCGCGGCCCGCTTGAGATTGAACCGCAGCGCCCGCACCCCGGCCTTGCTCAACTCCACGATCTGCGCATCGGAGACGTCCGGGGCCAGATTGGTGACCCCGACCCAGCTGTCCCCGAGCTCGGCCAGCGCCGCGCGCAGGAACCCCTGATCGGTCCCCTGGAACGACCCGCTCACCACGGCGCCACCGTCGATATCGAAGCGCGACATACGCTTTCGATAGTCGGCGACGGTGAAGGGCGGCGGGAGATAGCCTTCGTTCTCGATCAGCGGAAACCGCGGATCGATCAGATGGACGTGGGCGTCGAACACAGATTCAGCATGCCCCATCAACCCTTGTGTGGCTCGCTGGCGCGGAGCATGTCCTCGCGCTCGACGACCTTGACGCGCTCGCGGCCCTGCGGCTCGCCGAGGGCGCGTTCGTGGGCGTCGAGGCGGTACCAACCGGCCCAGGTGGTGAAGGGGATGCCCTTGCTCTCCAGGAAGTCGGTGACCGCGTTCAAGTCGGGTTCGGCGGCGGGGGTGAAACCGGCGGCGTCGTCGAGCAGGCAGGCGATGGTTTCGTTGGCGTCGCCCTTGGTGTGGCCGATCAGGCCGACCGGGCCGCGCTTGATCCAGCCGGTGACGTAGGTGGCGGGCAGGTAGCGCGCGCCGTCGTCGGCGCTTTCGTCGGCCAGTACGCGGCCGGCCTCGTTCGGCACGGTTCCGGCCTGATCGTCGAACGGCAGCTGCGGGATGTTCTGTGACAGGTAGCCGACCGCGCGGTACACCGCTTGTACATCCCAATCGCGAAAGACGCCGGTGCCCTTGACGTTTCCGGTTCCGTCGAGCTGGGTGCGCTCGGTGCGCAGGCCCGTGACCCTGCCGTCCTCGCCCACGAGTTCGGCGGGCGATTCGAAGAAGTGCAGGAACAGTTTGTGCGGGCGTTCGCCGACGTCGCGGATCGCCCACTGTTCGATGGTGTTGCAGACCATGTCGACCTGCTTGGAGTGCCGCCGAGCGGCCTCGGAACCCTCGTCGTAGTCGATGTCCTCGGGATCCACGATGACCTCGATATTCGGCGAATGATCCAGTTCGCGCAGCTCGAGCGGGGTGAACTTGGCCTGGGCCGGTCCGCGGCGGCCGAAGACGTGCACCTCCAGGGCCTTGTTGGCCTTCAGACCCTTGTAGACGTTCGGCGGGATCTCCGTCGGCAGCAGTTCGTCACCGGTCTTGGCGAGCACCCGCGCGACGTCCAGCGCGACGTTGCCCACGCCAAGAACGGCGACCTTCTCGGCGTCCAGCGGCCAGCTGCGCGGCACGTCCGGGTGCCCGTCGTACCAGGACACGAAGTCCGCGGCGCCGTAGCTGCCGTCCAGCTCGATACCGGGTACGCCCAGGGCGCGGTCGGCATTCGCGCCGGTGGAGAAGATCACCGCATCGTAGAATCGGCGCAGATCGGCCAGGGTGATGTCGGTGCCGTAGTCGATATTGCCGAGCAGCCGCACCTGTGGTTTGTCCAGGACCTTGTGCAGTGCGGTGATGATGCCTTTGATGCGCGGGTGATCCGGCGCGACACCGTAGCGGATCAGGCCGAACGGCGCGGGCATGCGCTCGTACAGGTCGATGCTCACCTCGGCGTCGGACTTCATCAGGGCGTCGGCGGCATAGATTCCGGCCGGTCCGGCGCCGACGATCGCGATGCGAAGCGGGCGCGCGCCGGACTCGGCGGCGGGGCTCACCTCACCCTTCGACTCTGCACTGGTTTCGGTCATTCTTCTGCGCACCCTTTGGTCGAAATCTGTGTCGTCATATTCGCAGCCGTCGTTCTTAGCTTAGGCTAAGTTGACGTAGGTTCGGATTGTCCGGCCGATCCTTCATACCGATCGATGCTGCGTCATTGCCGCTCGGGGGATCCTTCGCGCCGACCGCAGCCGGGGCTGGAGGCGATTCTATCGGTGACTGCTATGGCCGATGTTCCCGGTGTCCGGCGCCGATCCGGGGGCCACGCGAGAACTTCGCCCCTTACCAGGGATGATCGAGATATGAGTGACTCGGAAACCGCCGCCGCGAACCGGATCGACCAGAACGACGCGGTCCGGTCGCCGGTCCCGTTCATCGCCGCCGCGGTGATCGCGCTTCTGGTGATCGGCGGTGTCGTGATAGCCGGAATGCTGCGGCCGGCTGAGAAGAATGTCACAACTTCCGACCGTTTGGCCGCCGCGATCCGAGATTTCGCCGCCGCTCAGAGCGGTACCGACGCCGCGCGCCGCGCGGCCACCGAATGCGGCGGATTCGATCCCGCACACTCCCCGCTGGGCCCGGACGCGGCCGGGAAGAAGATCGATATCGTCCGCATGACCGACCCCACCGCGAACGGCAGACGCGCCAAGGTCACCGTGACCAGCTCGGTGAACGGCCACCAGAGCACCGCCACCTGGAACCTCACCCAATCGGGCAACGACTGGTTCGTCTGCTCTGTCTGATTGCCTCCGCTTCGCTCCGGCGGGCGCAGCCGACGAGCCCGTGTGCTGGAATAGCCGTCCTGCCGGATGGGGTTTGACAGCTGGGCGTGCTGCCGGGCAATCTCTTTTCCAGGTCATGAGTACCAGCGCTGGGCCCCGGCTCGCTGGTCGGCAACCCTCCTCCGCGGTGGGGTGCTCCGGGTGACGACCTGGCCGCGCCGAACAGGCGTGGCAAGTGCGGATTCTTCGAGGAGGTTCAGCAAGTGAGTTACGCGGGTGACATCACTGTCCAGCAGGCGTGGGATCTGTTGCGCGACAATCCCGATGCGGTTCTGGTGGATGTGCGCACCGAGGCCGAATGGCGGTTCGTCGGGGTGCCCGATACCAGTGCGATCGACCGGCCGACGACCCTGATCGAGTGGGTCGACAGCACCGGGGAGCGCAACGGCCGGTTCGTCGATCAACTGAAGCAGGCGCTGGCCGGTCGCGCGGCCGACAGCGAGGCGCCGGTGATCTTCCTGTGCCGGTCCGGGCAGCGATCCATCGGTGCGGCGACGGCATCGACCGTGGCCGGATTCGCGCCCTCCTACAACGTCCTGGCCGGTTTCGAGGGCCCGCTGGACGCCGACGGACATCGCGGCGGCGCGGGCTGGCGCGCCGAGGGCCTGCCCTGGAGGCAGTCGTGATCACCGGCGGAGCATTCGACAAACCACTGCCCGAGGGAGTCGGTCCGGCGACGCTGGGCGTGCGAGGCGGCCTGCGTCGCTCGGGATTCGAGGAGACGTCCGAGGCGCTGTACCTGTCCTCGGGTTTCGTCTACGCCAGCGCGGAGGCGGCCGAGGCGTCGTTCACCGGCGACATCGAGCATTTCGTGTATTCGCGCTACGGAAATCCGACCGTGGCCATGTTCGAGGAGCGGATGCGGCTGCTCGAAGGCGCGGAGGCCTGTTTCGCGACCGCGAGCGGCATGTCCGCGGTGTTCACCGCGCTGGCCGCGCTGCTGGGCAATGGCGACCGGCTGGTCGCCGCGCGCAGCCTGTTCGGCTCCTGCTTCGTGGTGTGCAACGAGATCCTGCCGCGCTGGGGCGTGGAGACGGTCTTCGTCGACGGTGAGGATCTGAGCCAGTGGGAGCAGGCGCTGTCCGTGCCGACCACGGCGGTCTTCTTCGAGACGCCCTCGAATCCGATGCAGACCCTGGTCGACGTGCGCCGGGTCGCCGAGCTCGCCCATGCCGCGGGCGCGAAAGTGGTGCTGGACAACGTCTTCGCCACACCGCTGTTGCAGCGGAGTCTGGACTTGGGCGCGGATGTGGTCGTGTACTCGGGCACCAAGCACATCGACGGTCAGGGTCGGGTGCTGGGCGGCGCGATCCTCGGCGAGGCCGAGTACATCGGCGGCCCGGTGAAGAATCTCATGCGGCACACCGGTCCGGCGTTGAGCCCGTTCAACGCGTGGACGTTGCTCAAGGGGCTCGAGACCATGCCGCTGCGGGTGCGTCATTCGGTGCGGTCGGCTCTCGAGATCGCCGAATTCCTGGAACAGCAGCCGTCCGTGGCATGGGTGAAATACCCCTTCCTGCAATCACATCCGCAGCACGAGCTGGCACGGCAGCAGATGAGCGGCGGCGGTACGGTCGTCACCTTCGAACTCGCCGCCAACCCGGCCGATGCGAAGAAGCGCGCGTTCGAGGTGCTGAACCGGCTGCGCATCGTCGACATCTCCAACAATCTGGGCGACGCCAAGACGCTGATCACCCATCCGGCGACCACCACGCACCGCGCGATGGGGCCGGAAGGCCGTGCGGCCGTGGGGATCACCGACGGCGTGCTGCGTATCTCCATCGGCCTCGAGGATGTCGAGGATCTGCTCGGCGATCTGGATCAGGCCCTGGGCTGAGCATCGCGGGCCGGGGACTTCTCGCGGATTCCCGGCCGGGCGATGATTCTCGCGATTGCGCATCGTCCTCATCTGCGACCGACAACGCAGGGAAGGTACGTCAGATGCAGATCAAGGCCCGCTTGTGCATGAGCGCCGACGGCTATGTCAGCACGTCCAACGGCTGGCCGCCGCAGGTGGTGGATCCGGCGCACGGGCACGGCAGCCACGGCATCGCGGAATTCCTGAAGCCCTGTGAGGCCGCGTTGATGGGCCACACCACATTCGAACCCGCGCTGACCAACGACTTCTGGCCGTGGCCGGATCTGCAGGTGTTCGTGCTGGCGTCGGAACGCCCGGCCGGTACGCCCGATCACGTGACGGTCGAGGGCGATCCGGTCCGGCTGCTGGAGGCGATGCGGGCGGCCAATCGCGGCGGTGACGTGCATCTGGTCGGCGGTCCGCGCACGATCGAGACCTTCCGCGAACTCGGTGCGCTGGACGAACTCCAATTGGTCGTGCTGCCCTTCCTGCTGGGCGGGGGCCTGCGCCTGACCGATGCGCTGAGCGTCGAGATCGGGCTGGAACTGAAGACCTCCCGCACTCTGGCCGCCGGAGCGGTGGAGATCGTCTATCGGGTGAAGTCCGGTGGCGGTGTGGACGAGGCCGCCCAGCGGGACTGGGTTCCGGCCTCGCAGCGATCCGCTCGGCAGTAGCCCGTCCGCCCCGGCGGTAGTGTACGAAAATGGGTGCGAAACCCGTTGTACTGGAACGAGTTTCGATGGCCTGCTCGATCGGGTTCAGGCGTCGAACGGATTTGCGGTTCGGCCGACCAGATCCGAGACCGAATCGAATACGACGGTCGGGCGATAGGGGTATTGCTCCACCGATTGGCGGGTGGAGATTCCGGAGGTGACCAGGATCGTGCGCATCCCCGCCTCCAGTCCGGCGATGACATCGGTGTCCATCCGGTCGCCGATCATCACCGTGGATTGCGAATGCGCGCCGATCCGGCGCAGCGCCGAACGCATCATCAGCGGATTCGGTTTTCCGACGTAGTAGGGATCGCGTCCGGTGGCGCGGGTGATCAGCGCGGCCACCGAACCGGTCGCGGGCAGCAGGCCCTCGCGCGAGGGGCCGGTGGCGTCGGGATTGGTCGCGATGAATCGCGCACCGCGCTCGACCAGCCGGATCGCGGTGGTGATCGCCTCGAACGAGTAGGTGCGGGTCTCGCCGAGGACGACGTAGTCCGGATCGCTGTCGGTCAGCACGTAGCCGATCTCGTGCAGTGCGGTGGTCAGGCCGGATTCGCCGACGACATATGCGGTGCCGCCGGGCCGCTGTTCGCTCAGGAATGTCGCGGTGGCCAGCGCGGAGGTCCAGATCGCCTCCTCCGGAATGTCCAGGCCGCTGTGCCGCAACCGGGCCGCCAGATCACGCGGGGTTCGGATCGAATTGTTGGTGAGTACGAGAAAGGGAACTTCATTGGCCTGCAGTTCCTGCAGGAACTTGTCGGCGCCGGGGATCGGGTGGTCCTCGTGCACCAGGACCCCGTCCATATCGGTCAGGTAGGACAGGATCGGTTCGTCGTCGGCAGTCACCAGCACATTGTGGGCTATGGAGTTTCCGTGTGGAGGGCGTTGTGTGAAGGTGCGACCGTTCACACAGACCGTTTCGGCGCTGGCTATGGTCGAAGAAGGCCCCATATGACGGGGTGCTGTGGAATGTGGCACACCCGTTCGGCGCTGAACATGGTCGACGGGATTTGTCGGCAACGGTGAACAGGAGTGGACGCAGTGAGTGAGCTTGCGAGCGAACCAATGACACAGCGTGCATCGCGCACGACGGAGCCGAGCGCCGGCGAGGTGCAGTCGTGAGTGATCTCAAGCTCGGATACAAGGCGTCGGCGGAACAGTTCGGCCCCCGGGAGCTGGTCGAGCTCGCGGTCGCGGCCGAGGAGCACGGGCTCGACAGCGCGACGGTGAGCGATCACTTCCAGCCGTGGCGGCACGAGGGGGGTCATGCGCCGTTCTCGCTGGCGTGGATGACCGCGGTGGGTGAACGCACCAACCGGATCCAGCTGGGCACCTCGGTGCTCACCCCGACCTTCCGCTACAACCCCGCGGTGGTCGCCCAGGCGTTCGCGACGATGGGCTGCCTGTACCCGGACCGCATCATGCTGGGGGTGGGTTCTGGTGAGGCGCTGAACGAGATCGCGACCGGGTACAAGGGCGAATGGCCGGAGTTCAAGGAGCGTTTCGCGCGGCTGCGCGAGTCGGTCGACCTGATGCGCGCGCTGTGGACCGGTGACCGGGTCACCTTCGAGGGCGAGTACTACCACACCGTGGGCGCCTCGATCTACGACGTGCCCAAGGGCGGCATCCCGGTGTACATCGCCGCGGGCGGCCCGCTGGTGGCCCGCTACGCCGGTCGGGCGGGCGACGGTTTCATCTGCACCTCGGGCAAGGGTATGGACCTGTACACCGAGAAGCTGATGCCCGCGGTCCGGGAAGGCGCCGAAAAGGCCGGGCGCACCGCTCAGGACATCGATCGGATGATCGAGATCAAGATCTCCTACGACACCGATCCCGAACTGGCGCTGCAGAATACGCGTTTCTGGGCTCCGCTGTCGCTGACCGCGGAACAGAAGCACGACATCACCGATCCGATCGAGATGGAGGCCGCCGCCGACGCACTGCCGATCGAGCAGATCGCCAAGCGCTGGATCGTGGCGAGCGATCCCGACGAGACGGTCGAGCTGATCAAGCCGTACCTCGATGCGGGCCTGAACCACCTGGTCTTCCATGCCCCCGGCCACGACCAGCGCCGATTCCTCGACTTGTTCGAACGCGACCTCGCTCCGCGCTTGCGGGCGCTGTAGAACCTTCCTCGGCCGTCGCCTCAGCCGGGCGACGGCCGACAGGTCCCCTCGGGCCGTGCGGTTCCCGTGCCGGTTCCCTCGGCAAGACGGTGTCCCGCGGCGGGCATCGGTGGCGCACCGCAGGCGGACTGCGTGGTGCGATCCGCCGGATCGATCAGCTTCGGTGGAGGGCGAAGATGCGTAGATCGCGTGTGGTGCGCTTGCGGTATGCGGTGTACGCCTGGGAGATCTGTTCGAACCGCGCGTAGACCTCGGCTTTGCGCTCGGCGTCCCGCAGCATCTCGGCGCGGACCGGGATGCGTTCTCCCGCAATGGTTATCACGGCTTCGGGGTGGGCGAGCAGATTCGCGGTCCAGGCCGGATGACGTTCGCCGCCGAAATTGCTGCCGACCAGATACAGCACATCGCCGGCGTGTACGTAGAGCAGCGCACTGCTGCGCGGCTGCCCGGATCTGCGCCCGGTCGTGGTGAGCAGGAGGGCGGGCGCGCCGACCGGTCCCAGCGCCGTGTACCGGCCCGCGGTGCGTTCGAGGACTCGGCGGTCCAGCGGGCCGAGCGCGCGGACCAGTGCGGATCCGGCGCCGGTCGCCGCGAACATACTTACCGTGCGTCCGAGCAGGCCGGTCCGCGAACCCCACGGACGATCCGGAAACGGTGCTGCCATGGACGGATTCTAGAGCTGCCGAACCGTCCGACGGGCCGGACCGCACAGGTTCGAAACAGCCGAAATTATGTGAACAGGCAGTTCTCCACTGCGCGGGAGTGTGATTTTCCAGCAGTTTGCCGTGCGAGGGGCGAATCCGGCAGGCGCGCTCGTTAAGCTCGCGATTATGGCCGACATCGCACCGTCCACCGTGTACATCGCCTCCCCGGAGGGGGATACCGGGAAGTCGACGGTGGCGCTCGGGGTGCTGCAGATGCTGTGCGCGACCACCGCGCGGGTCGGGGTGTTCCGGCCGATCAGCCGCTCGACCACACAGCGCGACTACATTCTCGAGCTGCTGCTCGAGCACAGCACCGCCGATATCGACTACGAGCAGGCGATCGGCGTCGGCTACGAACAGGTGCACTCCGATCCGGATGCGGCCATCAGCGATATCGTGATGCGCTTTCACGACATCGCCAAGGTGTGCGATGCGGTGGTGATCGTCGGCAGCGATTACACCGATGTGGCCAGTCCGAGCGAACTGCGCTACAACGCGCGCATCGCGGCCAATCTCGGCGCACCCGTGGTGCTGGTGCTGCGCGGGTCCGAGCGCACTCCGGATCAGGTCGCCGAGCTGGCCGAGGTGTGTGCGGGCGAACTCGGTCACGAACACGCCCAGCTGGTCGCGATCATCGCCAACCGCTGCGATCCCGAGGCGCTCGACGAGGTCGCCGCGGCGCTGCGTGTCGTGGACGTGCCGTCCTGGACGCTGCCGGAGGTTCCGCTGCTGACCGCGCCGACAATCGCCGAGCTGTGCGAGGCCATCGACGGCGAAATATATTCTGGCGACCCGGAATTGATGCAGCGCGAGGCGTTGCACGTCATGGTCGGCGGGATGACCGCGGAACATATCCTCGAGCGACTGTCCGACGGGGACGCGGTGATCGTCCCGGGCGATCGCTCCGACGCGCTGCTGAGCCTGGTGAACGCCCATGAGGCCGAAGGCTTTCCGTCGCTGGCCGGCATCATCATGAACGGCGGTATGCTGCCGCACCCGTCGATCGCGCGGCTGATCGCGGGCCTGAAACCGAAACTGCCGATCCTCACCACCCAGCTGGGCACCTTCGACACCGCGGTCGCCGCGCGCACCCGCGGCCGGGTGTCGCTGTCGAGTATCCGCAAGGTCGACACCGCGCTGGCGCTCATGGAGCAGCGGGTGGACGCGCAAGAACTGTTGCAGCGCATCGAGGTTCAGATTCCGTCGGTGGTGACGCCGCAGATGTTCGAATATCAGCTGATCGAGCGGGCTCGCTCGGATCGGCGGCGGATCGTGCTGCCCGAGGGGGGCGACGACCGGATTCTGCGTGCCGCGGGCCGGGTGTTGCAGCGCAAGATCGCCGATCTGACCATCCTCGGTGACGAGGCGGCAGTGCGGGGACGGGCCGCCGAACTCGGCGTCGACATCGCCGACGCGGAGGTGCTGAATCCCGAAACATCCAGTCTGCGTGACGAATTCGCGAAAGAGTACGCGGCCCTGCGCGCGCACAGGGGGATGACCGAGGACCGCGCCCGCGAATACCTCACCGATATCTCGTATTTCGGCACGATGATGGTCTACCGGGGTATCGCCGACGGTATGGTGTCCGGCGCGGCGCACACCACCGCGCACACCATCCGGCCCGCCTTCGAGATCATCAAGACCGAGCCCGGCGTCTCGACGGTATCCAGTGTGTTCCTGATGTGTCTGGCCGATCGGGTACTGGCCTACGGCGACTGCGCCGTGGTGCCCGATCCGACCGCCGAACAGCTCGCCGACATCGCGATCTCCTCGGCACGCACCGCCCAGCAGTTCGGCATCGCGCCGCGGGTGGCGATGCTGTCCTATTCGACAGGGGAGTCCGGCAGCGGCGTGGACGTGGACAAGGTGCGCACCGCGACCGCGCTCGTACACGAGCGCGCACCCCAACTGCTGGTCGAGGGCCCGATCCAATACGACGCGGCGATCGAGCCCACGGTGGCGAGCGCGAAGCTGCCGCATTCCGAAGTAGCCGGGCGTGCAACGGTTTTCGTCTTCCCTGACCTCAACACCGGCAACAACACCTACAAGGCGGTGCAGCGCAGCGCGGGCGCGGTGGCGATCGGCCCGGTGCTGCAAGGGCTGCGCAAGCCGGTGAACGACCTCTCCCGGGGTGCGCTGGTCGCCGATATCGTCAATACCGTGGCGATCACCGCCATCCAGGCGCAGACCGGACTCCAGTGAGCGGCGTGCGCGACGGACAGGGAGGCATGATGCGGGTCCTGGTGATCAATTCCGGGTCGTCATCGATCAAATATCAACTGCTGGATCCGGTTTCGGGTGACATCGCGGCCTCGGGCATGGTCTCGCGGATCGGTGAGCCGGTCGAGCCGGGCGCGACGACGGTCGAGCACGACAGCGACGGGCGCACCCTCGAGCACGACGGGGCGATCGCGGACCACGCGGCGGGACTGCGAGTGGTGTTCGACCTGTTCGCGCAGAATGGGCACGATCTGACCGGTGAGGGGCTGTACGCGGTCGGGCATCGAGTGGTGCACGGCGGCGAGGTGTTCTACCGGCCGACGCTCATCACCGATGCGGTGGTGCGCTCGATCGACGAGCTGTCCGCCCTTGCGCCGCTGCACAATCCGGCCAATGTCGTCGGCATCGAATCCGCGCGCCGGCTGCTGCCCGACGTTCCGCAGGTCGCGGTGTTCGACACCGCGTTCTTCCACGAGTTGCCCGATGCCGCGAAGACCTACGCCATCGATGCGAAAGTCGCGGCTGCGCAGGGGATTCGACGTTACGGATTCCATGGAACCTCGCACGAGTACGTCTCCGGCCGGGTGGCCGAACTGCTCGGGCGGGATACGTCGGCGGTGAACCAGATCGTGCTGCATCTGGGTAACGGCGCGTCGGCCTCGGCGATCCGCGGCGGTCGCGCGGTGGACACCAGTATGGGACTGACCCCGCTCGAGGGCCTGGTGATGGGTACCCGTTCGGGTGATATCGATCCCGGCATCATCGCGCATCTGATGCGTACCGCCGGATTCGACATCGACGCCGTGGACGAAATGCTGAACCGGAATTCGGGCATCAAGGGCCTGTCCGGGGTGAACGACTTCCGCGAGCTGCGACGCCTGATCGACACCGGAGATCGCGCCGCGAGCCTGGCCTACGAGGTCTACATCCACCGCCTGCGCCGCTATATCGGCGCGTATCTGGTGGAGTTGGGCGAAGTCGACGCGATCACCTTCACCGCCGGAGTCGGCGAGAACAGCCCCCAGGTCCGCGCCGACGCCCTGGCCGGATTGACCCGCTTCGGCATCGCCGTGGACCCGGCCCGCAACACCGCGAAAGACCGTGCGGCCCGGTATATCTCACCCCCCGGTGCCGAGATTCCGGTACTCGTCGTCCCGACCAACGAGGAACTGGCCATCGCCCGCGCCGCTGCCGCACTGGTCATCTAGCGCGGCAGATACCGCTCAGAACCAGGTTTTGGCGCGGAGGGCGTTGGCCAGGTCGACCAGGGCATAGCGATGGGTGCGGCCGGGGGCCGTCCGGGCCAGGCCGCGCAAGCCGGCCTCGGCTCCGTCGCGCAGGGCGCGTTCGGTGAACGGTGCGCCGAAGAGGGTGGCATCCGGATTTCTGGGCTTGTTTCCGGCCTGCAGCCAGGCCAGTGCGGTGCCGAGAACCAGGACCCGCATCTGGCTCGCGCGGTGCTCGCCCGCCGGGACGCGATCGACGCGGTAAGCGGCGACATGTAGTGCGTCCTCGTCCAATTCAGCGACGGGAGCGGCGGTGAGCAGCAGCAATACCGCGGTCAGGCGAGCCTCGTCGTAGTGGCGTGAGGCCGGCGGAACCTGGTCCAGGGCATCCACGGCCTCCTGCACCCGCGCATCGGCGGCGAGCTGGCGGGCCAGGCCGAATGCCGCGCTGACCACGCCGCGGTCGGTCCGCCAGACGGTCGCGTAGAACTTCTCGGCATAGCTGCGCCATTGTTCCGGATCGGGTGAATCCCACTGTTGCAGAACGAGTTCCGCTGTCGCGGCCAGAGCCAGTTTGGGTGCGATCTCACCAGGCAGCGCCTGCAGAACCGCGTCGAACCGGTCGAACGCCCGCTCGTATTCGAGCTCGAGCAATCCGGCCAGGCCGCGATACCACTCGACGCGCCAATCGGATCGGTCCAGGCGGCTCAGCAGGGCACGAGCCGATTCGGGCTGTCCCAGAACCAGTTGGATGCGGACCTCGGCGAGTGTGCATTCGACCTCGAAGGTTTCCGGCATCTCGGCCGAGCCGGCCGCCGCGCGGGCGCGGGCGATGCGGACCGACTCGAGGGCGTGCAACGGTTCGGGATGCACCGTCCCGGCCAGGAGCGCCGCGGACGGATCCGCCGGATCGATCAGCGGAACCGGTAGTGCCGCGGCCACATCGCGCGCAAGCAGGTTCTTGCTGCGCTCGATGCCGTCGGTATAGGCATCGGTCTGCGCGAGCAGTTCCTCGGTGCCGAAGCTGGTCCGGGGCGCGCTGAAGAGTGTGGACAGTTGTGGATGTTCGGTTCCGGTGTCGGCGGAGAGTATTTCGCGCAGTACGCCCGCGAGCTGAGTGGCCATGATCCGGGCGGAGACGAAACGGCGATCCGGGTCCGGGTCGGTGGCCCGCAGCAGCAGCCGATGGAAGAATTCGTACCGAACCAGCGTGGGTTCGGCTGCCGGGGTGGGGATTCCGTCGAGGTAGCGGCCTTTGTCGGCCGGCATGTTCAGGGTGAGGACGGCCAGCGTGCGCCCGACCGTATAGATGTCCGAGGCCGCGCTGGGTCCGGTCCGGGCGATCTCGGGAGCCTGAAACCCCCTGGTGCCATAAAGGTTTCCGTACGATTCGAAGACCGCGACGGCGCCCAGGTCGATCATTTTCACCTGATCCTCGGTGACCATGATGTTGTCGGGTTTGAGATCGTTGTAGGCCAGTTCCTGGGAATGCAGATATTCCAGCGCCGGAAGGATTTCCAGCAGGTAGGCGATGGCCTCGGCGACCGGCATGCGCTCGGGCCGGGTATAGGTGTCCAGCATGTCGCGCAGCGACCGGCCGCCCACGTACTCCATGACGATGTACCCGATCGGGGTGCCGCCCGGTCCCGGATGCTCGACGAAGTTGTGGATCTTGACCACGCTCGGATGCGCCAGTTCGGCCAGGTATCGCCGTTCGGTGACCGCGACCGCCTGCGCCTCGGCGTCCCCGCCGTGCAACAGGCCCTTGAGCACGACCCAACGATCGTTCACATTGCGATCGATGGCCAGGTAGATCCACCCCAAGCCGCCGTGCGCGATACATCCCTGAATCTCGTACTGCCCGACGACCATATCGCCGGAACGCAGAAATGGACGGAAATCATAAGGCGCACCGCAGGTTTCGCACGTCCCCGCCGTCTGCGCCGGATGCCCCGCCCGGGCCCGCCCGACCGGCTTACCGCACCGCCAGCAGAACCGCTTCCCTTCGCTCACCATCGGATCGGCGAGCACCACAGACCGCGGATCGATCGGCGGCACCACCGGGATCTCCACCAGCCCGGCCCCCAACCGCCGCACGGTGGGCCGACTACGAACAGTCCGTCCACTGCTACGCCCCGTCGGCCCCGACCCCGCCGTCTGTGCCGAAGTCGCTTCCGCCGCACCAGATCCCGCGGAACCCCTGCGCCCCTGGGCATCCACCGCCCGGGTAGCCGGACTCCGTGGCCCGGTGACCTCCTCACCCGCCGCGGAAGTACCCACGACCGCGTCGGCCGATGCGGCCGCAGTAGCGGCGACGGCCTGTGTGGCCGGGGGTTGTCGGTCGTCGTCGTGGTTGCCGGATGCGCTTGGAGTGTCCGGAGTTTCGGTCGGAGGATCGGCGGCTACTGCATGGGTCGCCGGTTGTCCGGTGCCCGGCGCGGTGGTGTCACCGGCATCCGAGGAAGCGGCCGGGGCGGCCGAAGCGTCGACTGCCCGGGTCGGCTGCTCGGTGCTCGATCCGGTGACTCCGTGTGAATCGGGCGGGGTGGTCGCTCTCGGGTGCGCCGGTTCGGGCCCGGCTTCGGACTCGGCGAAGTTGGCGGCAATCGCTCGGGTGGCTGTGGGTTCTGCTGTGCTGGAATCGGTTTCGTCGGGCAGATGCATGGGATCAACCCTGGTAGTCCGGTTGGGGTGGGCCGCTGGACGGGCCCAGAGCGGCTTGCAGCCAGCGTTGGTAGAGGCGGTTCCAGGTGCCGTCGGTGCGGATGCGGTCGAGGGTGCCGTTGACGAATCGCACCATATCGTCCTGGCCCTTGGGGATTCCGACGCCGTACGGCTCGTCGCTGATATCGGGGCCGACCATCTCGGCGTAGTAGGGGTCCTGCACCGACAGGCCCGCCAGGATCGTGTTGTCGGTGCTGACCGCGTCCACTTGACGCTGCTGCAGCACCACCAGACAGTCGGCCCAGGTCGGCACGGTGAGGATCGAGGCCGCGGGTTGTCCACGCCGGATCTGGTCCAGCGAGGTGGTGCCGGTGACGATGCACACCCGCCTACCGGCCAGATCGGCCAGACTGCGGATGCCGGAATTCTTGATCGCCAGAATCCGCTGGTGCGCCATGAAATACGGTGTGGAGAAGGCCACCTGCTGTTTGCGCGCGCAGGTGATCGTCATCGTCTTGACCACCACGTCGACGGTGTGGTCCTCGAGCGCGCGCTCGCGGTCGGCCGACCCGAGGATCCGATACTCCACGCGCTGCGGATCACCGAACAGATCCCGCGCGATCTCCCCGGCGATGTCGACGTCGAATCCCTCCAGCGTGCCGCTGACCGGATCCCGGAAGCTGAACAGATTGCTCCCCGGATCGAGCCCGACGATCAGCCGGCCCCTTGCGCGAATGGCATCCAGGTCCGGCCCGTGCGTCGTCCCGTTCGGGCTCGGACTCGCGGTGAGATCTCCACACCCTTCCCCGGCGGCCGGTGGGATCGACGTATTCGTCCGCGCGACAGCGGCATTCGCGGGCAGCGGAGGCTCGGTATAACTCGCGCTACTGCTGCGGGGCGAGGTGGTGTCCTGCGCGCACCCGGTCATCACCAGCGCGGTCGCCGCCAGCAGCGCCGCCAATGCCCTCCGCCCGGCTACCCCGTCGGTCCGGTCCCGGGCCCGCCACGTCATCGCTCGGTCGGCCCACGAACCATGCCGCTGCGTTCCGCGCATCGATGTTGCGATGGCTACGAACCGGCGGTGCGATCTGTGCGGAATTCGCCGACCGCCACGAGAATCGGCGTTTCCACCTGCGCGGCAGTTATTTTCGTGGCCGGAATCGAGGCACACCGAACGGTCTTCCCGCCTGATGGTTGTGCTGTCGTCGTTCCGGTCCGGCTCGCGGCCGATCGACGTGCTGATGCGAATTCGATTGTCACTCAACGGTACTCCCGCAATCGTGGCCACAACCCGGCCACCACGAACAGGGCGGACAGGACCGCGAGCGTCAGCGCCCCCGGGGACAGGACGTCCAGGGAGCGGGCGGCGTCGGAGATGTCGGTGCGTAAAGTGTTGCGGGCCTTGCCGATTCCATCGGCAAGGGCGTGATCGAGGGCCTGCATGCTGGCCGTCGCCTCGGTGGGGCCTGGCCCGATCGCGACGGTGGCCGCACCGGGGAAGTCGCCGCGACCGAGGGCGTCGGTCATCCGCTGATGCGCCTGCCGCCAACGGTCCAGGGCGGTGCGGGCGGTGGCGACGTCATCCGAGGCGGGCGCGCCGTGCGGATAGCGGGTCAGCAGGTCGGTGAGCTTCTTGGTGGCGTTGTCGTAGATGCGGTCGTAGTCGCCGCTGTCGTCGCGACGCACCAGTTTCAGGGTTTCCGCGGCCCGTGCCTGCTGGGTCAGAATGCGGCTGTCGGTCAGCTCGGAGGTCGGCACCGCGCCGTCGTCGCGGCCGTCGGTGGTGGACAACGCCGAGATCGACCCGGCCGTCACCGTCCACGCCAGCAACACGACCAGTGTGCCCGAGGCCAGCAGCAGACCCGGATTGAGCACCCGGTGCCAGCGCCGCGCCAGATACAGCTGCGCCGCCACCAGTGCGGCCAGCGCGAGCACCGGCAGGATGATGGCCAGCCACGGCGGACGCACATGCCGCCGCTGGGTGTCCGAGATCGCCGTCGAGCGATGCTCCTGCAGTTCCTGGGCCATCCGCAGCATCTTGGTCTGCATCAGATTCGACGCTTCACTCAGATAGGCCGCGCCGACGGGATGTCCGAGGCGATTGTTGGTCCGGGCAGTCTGGACCAGCTCGGTGTAGACCGGCATCTCGGTGGCGATTCCGGTGCGCAGCGCGGCGTCGGGGTCGTTCGCGCCCGCAGAATCGTGACTGGACTGCGCGACCAGTTCGGCCGCCGCGTCGCCGATCGCCTGGTTGTAGGCGTTCAGGACGTCCGCGGGTTCCAGGCCGCCGAAGATGAACGCGGTGCCTGCCTCGGCGTCGGCGACCGACAGCGAGGTGTACAGGCGCTGAGCGGAATTCGCGTCCGGCTCGGCATCGTCGAGCAGATATTGCAGCGCGTGCTGGCGGTTGCTCACCTCCGAGGCGGTCACCACGCCCGCGATCAGGCACAGGCCGAGCAGAATCAAGCCGACGGCAATGAGTTTCGCGGGTGAGGACCGGGCGAAGGAGCGCATATCGGTGGCGTCGATCTGACGGCGTACGGCGGCCGCCGCGGCGCGCGGCGTCAGCTCGTCCAAACGCGGTTGCGCGGTCCGGGTCATGGTCACCTCCGTTCCATCGCCGACGAGGGCCGTGCCGGTAGAGCTTATTGTGGTCGTGGCGATGTCGCGCGGGTGTATCGCCCAGTCGGCCCGACATTTTTCGTCGGAGCGGCCGGGGAACGCGCGATCGACGCGGGCGAGGATGGGACGAGGCGAGTATGCGCGGTGACGGAGACGGCTTTCTGAGCAGCCCCGACGGGACGCGGCAGTGGGGGTTGTTCGGGGCCGCCGGACTTTTGCTCCGCGCGCCCGCGCCCGGCGGCGGTGCGGTGGTGTTGATGCAGCATCGCGCGCCCTGGAGCCATCAGGGCGGTACCTGGGCGCTGCCCGGCGGAGCCCGCGATTCACACGAGACCAGCGAGAGCGCCGCGGTGCGTGAGGCATACGAGGAGGCCGGAATCGTTCCGGACGCGGTGCGTGTGCGCGGTAGCCGCATCACCGCGACCGCGCCCAGCGGCTGGATCTACACCACCGTCGTCGCCGATATCGCCGAGCCGGTGGCGACCATCGCGAATATGGAAAGTGCCGAACTGGCCTGGGTCCCCGAGGCCGAGGTCGACGCCCGCCCCCTGCACCCCGGATTCGCCGCCGCCTGGCCTCTGCTGCGGGCCCAACCCGCCCGCGTCGGCCTGGCCGGCCTGCCCGAAGCCGCCGAACTCGCCGCCATCCTGCCCCGCACGCTGGACCTCGCCGATCATGGCTTCCTGTGGTTGCACACCGAGGAGCGCGAAGGTCGCCGGGTCTGCGTCACCGAATCCGCGGGGCCGAACGGTGGTTCGCCCACAGATGTGTTGTATCTCACGCTGAGCCAGCTCCTGGCCTGACCTGCCGGGCGGGCCCGCGCACTCGTACCCCGGGGTGCGATGTGCGGATACTGCGATGTGCGGATACGTAGTTCGGGTGCGAGCGGAATCGTTCCGGAATTCCGGGCGTGTGCGCCGGACCCGGATGCCGGTCGGGGCGATCCGTGGTGTTCGGCGCGGGGACCGGTCGAACGCCGGCGTGATCCACGGGATGCCCGGTCCGGAACGCCTGCCGGGTCCGCGCCGCACGGTCGTATTTCCCTTGCGGTGCAGTGGAATCGGTGCACGATGCGCACCGGACGTGTGCAGCCGTAGCGGCTCGCCGCGACCGGGACGCGGATCAGGCCGGGGCGTTCTCCTCCAGGCGGGATTTGAGGGTTCGGGCGGCAGCTTCGGGGTCTTCGGCTTCGGTGATGGCGCGTACGACGACGATGCGGGTGGCGCCCGCGTCGAGTACCTCGGGCAGGCGGGCGGCGTCGATGCCGCCGATGGCGAACCATGGGCGGGCCGGCTCGGCCTCGGCGGCGCTGCGAACCAGGTCGAGTCCGGCGGCGCTGCGGCCTGGTTTGGTCGGGGTCGTCCAGACCGGGCCGGTGCAGAAGTAGTCGATGTGTTCTTCGGTGGTGGCCTTGCTCGCCTGCGACGGATCGTGGGTGGACCGGCCGATCACGACGTCGGGGCCCAGAATGCGGCGGGCGTACCAGGGCGGTAGGTCGTCCTGGCCCAGGTGCAGCACGTCCGCCCCCGCGGCGAAGGCGACATCGGCGCGATCGTTCACCGCGACCAGGGCGCCGTGGCGGCGGGCGGCGGCCTCGAGCGCGGCCAGCGCGCCGAGTTCCGCGCGTGCTTCCAGTGGGCCGAACTGTTTTTCGCCCGCCGAACCCTTGTCGCGTAGCTGGATGATGTCCACCCCGCCTGCCAGCGCGGCTTCGGCGAATGCGGCCAGATCGCCCTTTTCGCGGCGGGCGTCTGTGCACAGGTACAGCCGAGCGGTGGCGAGACGTTCGCGAGGGGCTACGGGCCGGAACTGGTGGGACGGTTGCACGCCCTCGACCGTAGCCGCGCTACCGTGGGAGACGAAATACGTCCGGCATCTCCGCTGCGAAGGCGGCCGCGCGGTGATGCCGATCCGATGCGGGTGTTCCCGCAGCGTACGGATTCCGCGAGGCGGAACCGAGCGAGGTGAAGGTATGCGAACGTTGGCCGTCGTGGGTGGGGGTGTGATCGGTTCGGCAGTGGCGTGGCGCGCTGCCGAGGCCGGGTGGGAGGTCACCATCTTCGATCCGGCGCCCGGATCCGGTGCGTCCTGGGTAGCCGGGGGCATGCTGGCTCCGTTGTCCGAGGGCTGGCCCGGTGAAGAGGCGCCGCTGCAATTCGGTGCGGCCTCGCTGGCGCGCTGGCCCGAATTCGGTGCGCGACTCGCGGCGGTGACGGGCGTTCCGGTCTTCGTCGCGGACGAGACCGTAACCGTCGCGTTGGACGCCGCCGACGCGGCCGACCTGCGCACCATCGCGGATTTCGTCGGTGGCCACGGCCATCGGCTCGAGCTGTTGGACCGGGCCGGAGTGCGGGCGGCCGAGCCGGGTCTGGCGCGCACCGCCCGCGCGGGACTGCTCGCACCCACCGAACCGGCTGTGGACAACCGGATCGTTGTCGATGCCCTGCGGCAAGCTTGTGAACAGTCCGGTGTCCACATGAGACTGGAGACTGTGGACAACCTGGCCGACCTCGAATTCGACCGAATCGTCCTCGCGGCGGGTGCGGCTGCCGCCCGGCTGTGGCCCGGACTCCCGGTACGCCCGTTGAAGGGCGAAATCCTGCGCCTACGTCATCGTCCGGGCGCGCCACCGCCCCCGCGACGCGTCATCCGCGCCCGCGTGCACGGCCGTCCGATCTATCTGGTCCCGCGAGCGGACGGCATCGTCGTCGGCGCGACCCAGTACGAGGCCGGTTTCGACACCGCGGTGACCGTCGCCGGCGTGCGCGATCTGATCGCCGACGCCGAGGCCGTACTGCCCGCGCTCGGCGAATACGAACTGGCCGAGGCGAGCGCCGGATCGCGGCCCGCGACCCCGGACAACCTGCCGCTGATCGGCCGATTGAGCGAGCGCGTCGTGGTGGCCGCCGGACACGGCCGCAACGGCATCCTGGGAGTGCCGCTCACCGTCGACGCGGTGCTGGCTCTGCTCGCCGACGATCTGCTCCCCGAGGCGAAAGTAGCTGATCCGCAACGCTTTCCACCACAGGCATCCCCCACTCACCCCGGCGCCGCCGAGCTCACCGGCGCCCTCGGCAGGAGGTAATCGATGACCACGATCCCGATCGGCGTGACCGTCAACGGCGAGGATCACGAATTCGCCGACGAACTCACCGTGCGCGAATTGCTGGCCCGGCTGGATCTGCCCTGCCAGGGCGTCGCGATCGCGGTCGACGGCGCGGTGTTCCCGAAATCGGAGTGGGACACCCCGGTCGGCCGAGGCTGGACCATCGAGGTGCTGACGGCGGTGCAGGGTGGCTGAGGCGATCCCCGCCGGACACCCGGCCACCGAACCGCTGCGGATCGCCGATCGGAAATTCGGCTCACGCCTGATCATGGGCACCGGTGGGGCGGAGAATCTGGCCGTGCTGTCCGAGGCGCTGGTGGCCTCGGGCACCGAGCTGACGACCGTGGCGATGCGCCGCGTGGACGCCGCGGGCGGAACCGGAGTCCTGGACCTGCTGCGCAGCCTCGACATCGCCCCGCTGCCCAATACCGCCGGATGCCGCACCGCCGCCGAGGCGGTGCTGACCGCACGACTGGCCCGCGAGGCGCTCGGCACCGACTGGGTGAAACTCGAAGTCGTCGCCGACGAACGCACCCTGCTGCCCGATGCCATCGAATTGGTCAGTGCCGCAGAGCAATTGGTCGACGACGGTTTCACCGTCCTGCCCTACACCACCGACGACCCGATCCTGGCCCGCCGCCTCGAGGAGGCCGGTTGCGCGGCGGTGATGCCGCTGGGCGCACCGATCGGCACCGGGCTGGGGATCAGCAATCCGCACAATATCGAGATGATCGTCGCCGACGCGGGCGTCCCGGTGATCCTCGACGCCGGTATCGGCACCGCCAGCGACGCGGCCCTGGCCATGGAACTGGGCTGCTCGGCCGTCCTGCTGGCCACCGCCGTCACCCGAGCCCGCCGCCCCGCCCTCATGGCCGCGGCCATGGCCGACGCGGTCAGAGCGGGCTATCTCGCCAGGGAAGCGGGCCGCATCCCGAAGAGATTCTGGGCCCAGGCCTCCTCTCCGGCGGTGCCCTGACCGGACACACGGCCGTTCCGGCACGCACCTCTCCCGCGCCGCGGCTGTCGATATCGAGGCCGCGGCCCGGGTCGATTCTGGACTGACCGGAGTGGGGGAGCGAAGCGGAGGAGTGGGGGGAGGGAAGAATCGAGCCTTTGGGGGCCGTGGCCCTGCCGGAGCGGAGCGGAGGCCGAAGACTGGAGACTCATCCTCGAGGATGACCGACTCGCGACCTGGGAGCGATGGTCGGGCGGGGGATTGTCGGCAGACTGGTCGCATGATCGAAGTCAAGGGCTTGACCAAGCGGTTCGGTGCGACCGTCGCGGTCGACGATCTGTCCTTCAAGGTCGAGCCCGGCCAGGTGACCGGATTCCTCGGTCCGAACGGTGCGGGCAAATCGACCACGATGCGGATGATCCTGGGGTTGGACCGGCCGACGGCCGGTGTCGCGCTGGTCGACGGGAAGCCGTATCAGCAACTGGATCATCCGCTGCACATCGTGGGCGCGCTGCTGGACGCCAAATGGGTGCATCCGAACCGGTCGGCGCGGGCACATCTGCGCTGGCTCGCCGCCTCCAACGATCTGCCCGGCACCCGGGTGGAGGAGGTGCTGCGACTGGTCGGCCTCGCCGAGGCGGCGGACAAGAAGGCCGGCGGGTTCTCCCTCGGCATGTCCCAGCGGCTCGGGCTGGCCGCCGCACTGCTGGGTGATCCGCAGATCCTGCTGTTCGACGAGCCGGTGAACGGCCTGGACCCGGAGGGCATCCTGTGGATCCGGCGGTTCATGCAACGGCTGGCCGCGGAGGGCCGCACCGTGCTGGTGTCGAGCCATCTGCTCTCGGAGATGGCGCAGACCGCCGATCATCTGATCGTGATCGGCCGCGGCAAACTCATCGCCGACACCAGTACCGCCGATTTCATCGAGCGCGCCTCGGAATCGACTGTGCGCGTGCGTAGTCCGCAATTGGATCAGCTGCGTAGCCTGCTGACCTCCAAGGGGATGACGGTGCGCGAGGACGGGAACGAGCGCGTCGGTCCCGACGGCCGGCCCGTGGATCCGGTTCCGGCGCTCACGGTCATCGGCGAAACCAGCGATGCCATAGGCGAATTGGCCGGTGCGAACGGCATCATCCTGTACGAGCTCGCGCCGCAACGTGCTTCGCTCGAGGAGGCGTTCATGCGGCTGACCGGAGGTGCGGTGCAGTACCACGGCGAAGGCTTCGATCAGGTGATGGGAGGTGCGCTCTGATGGGCGTATTGACGGCGGAACGGATCAAACTCACCTCGACCCGGTCGCCGATGTGGTGTACGGCGCTGACCATCGTGTTCGCCCTCGGCATGGCGGCGCTGTTCAGCCTGCTGGTCAACGTCAGCGTCAACGAGTACCACCGGCAGCTCGCCGGCGGGCATCCGATGATCGCCGAAGATCCCGCGCCGGGGAATTCCATTGCGGGACTGGGGATCACCGGAGCCTCGCAGGGCATGCCCGGATTCGGCTACATCATGATCATGATCTTGGCCGCGCTGGCGATCACCAGTGAGTACCGCTTCGGGACGATCCGCGCGACGTTCCTGGCCGCGCCGAACCGCACCGGCGTCCTGCTCGCCAAGGCCGGGCTGATCGCGGTGGCGGCCGCGGTGCTCTCGGTGGCGCTGACCTTCCTGAGCTTCTTCATCTTCAAACTGATGCTCTCCCGGGACGCCGGCCGGAACATGAGCCTGGCGCACGGTGACGCGCACGTGTTCTACGCGGTGCCGATCTTCGTCGCGCTGGTGGTATTCCTCTCGGTCGGCGTGGGTGCGCTGATCCGGCAGTCGGCCGGTGCGCTGTCGCTGCTGATCGTGTGGCCGGTGCTGATCGAGCCGATCGTCGGCGCGTTCGGCAAGGTCGGGCGGAATATCGAGGTCTTCCTGCCGTTCCAGAACGCCGGACGATTCCTGGGCACCGCGGGGGGCGGCGATCTGCCCTGGCACTGGGGTCCGTGGGGCGGGCTGGTGTATTTCGCGGCCATCGTGGCGATCATCTTCGGCGCGGCTCTGTTCGTGATGAACAAACGCGACGCCTGAGCCCGCACGGCTCCCCGGGAGCTCCCTCGCTGCCCGGGACGGGAAGCGGCCGCGTCGGGCGGCCGCCGCACCCGGTCACGTCGGACACTGCCCGTTCGGCGTGACCACCATCGGCCCGATGCGTTTCGGCGCATCGGGTCGATGGCATATGGAAATCCTCGGTTAACTGTTGCGGACAGCTCTTCCACACTGAAATACCGGTGCGTAGCATCGGTTCAGCAACCACACGCTATCCATCGGCGGACCCAATGCTGTGTTCGCTCCGTCCGATCGGGAGGTGAACGGTGGCGATTATCGACGATCTACCTGCCGGGGGGCGTCTGAGATACCCTCGGAGCGTGAGTGAATCCCCCTCCGCCGACGGCGAAAACGCGCGTCGCGCCGGCGATGCCGGAAATCCCTCCGGCCGTCGCGAGCGGGGGCGATCGCAGCGGGGCGGCGAGAGTGACGAAGTCGTGGACGGCGAATCGCCGTCGCGGGACGGACATGCGGAAACCGGTCCGGAGGTGGTGATTCCGCTCACGCCGGTCGATGCCGAGCCGAACGGTCGCCGGTCGAGTGCCCGGTTACGAGCCGGACAGCTGTCCGCGCTCATGTCCGCGGCGAATCAGCGGACGGATCTGATCGGCGTGATCCGCAAGGCGCGCGAAAACCTGCCCGGTGACCCGGCTTTCGGTGATCCGCTGTCGGTCTCCGGACCCGGCGGGCCGCAGGCGGTGGCGCGTGCGGCGGACAAACTGGTGGGCGATACGCCCAGTGCGGCCAAGGAGATCGGTCTCGGCGCGCTGCAGGTCTGGCAGGCGATGTTGGAGCGGGTCGGCCGCGGAAAAGGTAGCGAGCCGGTAACTGTGATGTTCACCGATCTGGTGTCGTTCTCCCGCTGGTCGCTGACCGCCGGGGACGAGGCGACGCTGGAATTCCTGCGCCGGGTCGCGACGGCGATCGAACCGCCGATCGTGGACCGCGGCGGCCGGGTGATCAAACGCATGGGTGACGGAGTGATGGCGGTCTTCCTGAGTCCGGATGCCGCCGTGCGCGCCGCTCTCGCCGCGAAACGGCAGTTGACCGCGCTGGACGTGCCGGGTTACCGGCCGCAGATGCGGATCGGCCTGCACACCGGTTCGCCGCGCGAGTTCGGCGGCGACTGGCTGGGCGTCGACGTCACCATCGCGGCCCGCGTGATGGAGGCCGGCGGCAACGGCAACACGATGATCTCGCAGACCACCCTGGATGCGCTGCGCCCGGAGACCCTCGCCGACCTCGGCTACACCGCGAGGCCCTATCGCCGCGGCCTGTTCGCCGCACCGCTCAGCGGCGTCCCGGAGGACTTGCGGATCTACCGCCTGGACGGGCGCTGACCGCGCCTACCGCCACCACAGCACAGCGCCGACCACCGCCAGCACGGCACAGACGGCCAGGAGGCCGGACAGCAGCCTGCTGCCGTTCTTCCAGGTGGTGAAGGCCCCGCCGATCAGGAAACCGGCGAGGGCCAAGAGGACGACCACGATCACGGAGTGCGACACGGTGTTATTTTGCCTCCGCTTCGCTCCGGCGTGCCGCCGCCCCACGCAGACCGACACACCCAGCTCGACCGACAACGAAGGCTACGGCTCCGGACGGCGCTACCCCCTGAGTTCACCCAGGCCCGTTCACCCAGGCACCCTGGATAACGCGACTCCGAGGCCGCGGCCCGGGTCGATTCTGGACTGACCGGAGCGGAGGAGCGAAGCGGGGGAGCGGAGGGAGGGAAGAATCGAGCCTTGGGGGGCCGCGGCCCCGCCGCATCGAAGCGGAGGCCATTGAACACAGCATTAACAAGCACGCAGGCTTGATTTTTTCTGGTGCTGATGTGACCCTGTAACCGGTGCGGCGAGGATGCCGTATCGGCGCGGCTCATATTGGGAGGCGGCACGCGGATGAGCGGTGTGGCGAGCGATGCGGAGATGATCCGGATCGGGAACTGTTCCGGGTTCTACGGCGATCGGGCCGACGCGATGCGGGAGATGCTCGACGGCGGTCGGCTCGACGTGCTGACCGGCGATTATCTCGCCGAATTGACCATGCTGATCCTGGGGCGGGATCGGCTGAAGGATCCTTCGCTCGGGTATGCCAAAACCTTTCTGCGGCAGTTGGAGGACTGCCTGGGCGCGGCGCTGGAACGCGGCGTGCGGATCGTCGCCAACGCGGGCGGGCTGAATCCGGCCGGATTGGCGCTGCGGGTCGGTGAGCTGGCCGAAAAGCTCGGGCTCGCACCGAGAATCGCCTACGTGGCCGGCGATGATCTGCTGCCGCGGGCGGGCGAACTCGGGCTCGGGTCGCCGCTGACCGCGAATGCCTATCTGGGGGCGTGGGGTATCGCCGAGGCGTTGCACGCGGGCGCGGATATCGTGGTGACCGGGCGGGTGACCGACGCGTCGCTGGTCGTCGGTCCGGCTGCGGCCCACTTCGGTTGGGGGCGTAGCGATTACGACGCCCTGGCGGGTGCGGTGGCGGCCGGCCATGTGATCGAGTGCGGAACGCAGGCCACCGGCGGCAATTTCGCGTTCTTCACCGAACTCGGCGATCTGGGACGTCCGGGTTTCCCGATCGCCGAGGTGCGGCGGGACGGCAGCAGCGTCATCACCAAACATGCCGGGACCGACGGCGCGGTTACCGTGGATACCGTTGCCGCACAGCTGATGTACGAGATCCAGGGGGCGCGATACGCCGGACCGGACGTGACCACCCGGCTGGACAGCATTCGGCTCACCCAGCAGGGGCCGGACCGGGTGTTGCTCGACGGCGTGACAGGTGAGGCGCCGCCGCCGCGAACCAAGGTCTCGCTCAATACCATCGGCGGATTCCGCAATGAGATGACCTTCATCCTGACGGGTCTGGACATCGAGGAGAAGGCCGCGCTGACGCGCCGGCAGCTGGAATCCTGGCTGACCGTGCGCCCGGCCGAACTCGACTGGACCCTCAGCCGCCTGGACCGGCCCGACGCGGAGACCGAGGAACAGGCCAGCGCACTGCTGCGCTGTGTGGTCCGCGACCCGGACCCGAACAAGGTCGGGCGCGCATTCTCCAGTGTGGCAGTGGAATTGGCGCTGGCGAGCTATCCCGGATTCTCGCTGACCGCCCCGCCGGGAAACGGCAACCCCTACGGGGTGTTCACCGCGGGATATGTGGACGCCGCGCAAGTGCCACACATCGCGGTGCTGCCGGACGGTACCGAGGTCGCCATCGCGCCCGCCACCGAGACGTCGGAACTCGCCGATGTCCCCGAACCCGCTGTGCCGCGGTTCGTTACCTCGGGCGAAACCGAGCGCAGACCACTGGGCACGATCGCCATGGCCCGGTCCGGCGACAAGGGCGGCAATGCCAATATCGGCGTCTGGGTCCGTACCGATGAGCAGTTCGCCTGGCTGGCACAGACATTGACCGTCGACGCCTTGCGCGACCTGCTGCCGGAGACGGCGAAACTGCCCGTCGTCCGGCACGTCCTGCCGAATCTGCGGGCGGTGAACTTCATCGTCGAGGGCCTGCTCGGCGAGGGCGTGGCCTATCAGGCCCGATTCGATCCGCAGGCAAAGGGTCTCGGGGAATGGCTCCGGGCCCGGCACATCGATATTCCCGTGGAGCTTCTGGTATGAGCTATGTGAACCCTTGGGACACCCCCGAGCGACGTGAATTGCGCGCCACCGTACGCGGTTTCGCCGAACGCGAGGTGCTGCCCAACCTGGACGAGTGGGAACGCGACGGTGAGATCCCGCGCGAGCTGCACAAGAAGGCGGGTGCGCTGGGCCTGCTCGGCATCCAATTCCCGGAATCCGCAGGCGGTTCCGGTGGCGACGGCCTCGATGCCGCGATCGTCTGCGAGGAGATGCATTACGCGGGTTGTTCGGGCGGTCTGTTCGCCTCGCTGTTCACCTGCGGTATCGCCGTGCCGCACATCATCGCGTCCGGGAATCGCGAACAGATCGAGCGCTGGGTGAAGCCGACGCTGGCGGGGGAGAAGATCGGCTCACTGGCCATCACCGAACCCGGCGGCGGCTCGGATGTCGGGCATCTGCGCACCAGCGCGGTCCGCGATGGCGACGAATACGTGGTGAACGGCTCGAAGACGTTCATCACCTCGGGCGTGCGCGCGGACTACGTGGTGACGGCCGTGCGCACCGGAGGTTCCGGCGCGTCCG
Organism: Nocardia vaccinii NBRC 15922; assembly: GCF_001613305.1. GTDB lineage: Bacteria > Actinomycetota > Actinomycetes > Mycobacteriales > Mycobacteriaceae > Nocardia > Nocardia vaccinii. Next base: position 41,700 of record NZ_BDCC01000002.1, on the reverse strand, counting down.
GTGTGTCGCTCCTGGTGGTGGAGAAGGGAACACCTGGCTTCACCGTCAGCCGCAAACTGGAGAAGATGGGCTGGCTGGCCTCGGATACCGCTGAGCTGTCGTATGTCGATGTGCGCGTATCGGTTTCGAATCTGGTCGGCGTCGAGAACAGCGGATTCGCCCAGATCGCACAGGCATTCGTGAGCGAGCGGGCGGGGCTGGCGGCGCAGGCATACGGGCACGCGCAGCGCTGTCTGGACCTGACTCTCCGGTGGTGCCGGGATCGGGAGACGTTCGGCCGGCCGCTGATCAGTCGTCAAGCGGTGCAGAACACGTTGTCGGAGATGGCGCGCCGGATCGATGTGGCGCGGGTCTACACCCGGCACGTGGTCGAGCGGGCGGCGGCGGGTGATACCGATCTGATCGCCGAGGTGTGCTTCGCCAAGAACACCGCGGTCGAAACCGCGGAATGGGTTGCGCACCAGGCGGTTCAGCTGTTCGGCGGACTCGGCTACATGCGCGAGTCCGAGGTCGAGCGGCATTATCGGGATGTGCGCATCCTCGGTATCGGCGGCGGCACCAACGAGATCCTGACCAGCCTCGCGGCCAAGCGATTGGGGTTCCAGTCTTGACTATTCTGCGTAGCACCCTGGATGCGGCGTCGGCGGAATACGCGGCAGCCGCCGAGGCCATGACGACGAAATTGGCCGAGGTGGAGGCCGAATACGCCAAGAACATCGCCGGGGGCGGGCCGGACAAGTTGGCGCGACATCGCAAGCGCGGCAAGCTGACCGCGCGCGAGCGCATCGAACTGCTGATCGACGAGGATTCGCCGTTCCTCGAACTGGCCCCACTCGCGGCCTGGGGCAGTGAATTCCACGTGGGCGCGAGCGTGATCGCGGGTATCGGAATCGTGGAGGGCGTCGAATGCATGATCGTTGCCCCGGACCCCACTGTGCGAGGCGGCACCTCGAATCCGTGGACGTTGCGCAAGAACCTGCGGATGAACGATATCGCGCTGGAGAACCGGCTCCCGGTCATCGGACTGGTCGAATCCGGCGGCGCGGATCTCCCGACGCAGAAGGAGGTCTTCGTCCCCGGCGGCCGGATGTTCCGGGATCTGACCCGACTGTCCGCGGCCGGAATACCGACGATCGCACTGGTTTTCGGGAATTCCACCGCCGGTGGCGCGTACATCCCGGGCATGTCCGACTACACGGTGATGATCAAGGAACGGTCCAAGGTGTTCCTGGGTGGCCCGCCGCTGGTGAAGATGGCCACCGGTGAGGAGTCCGACGACGAATCCCTCGGTGGCGCGGAAATGCACGCGCGGGTCTCGGGTCTGGCCGATTATCTGGCCGCGGACGAACAGGACGCGATCCGGCTCGGCCGCTCGATCGTCAAGCGCCTCAACTGGACCAAGCGCGGCCGGGCGCCGCGCGGCGAAGTGATCGAACCGCTGTACGACCAGGAGGAACTGCTCGGCATCGTGCCGACGGATCTGAAGATTCCGTTCGATCCGCGCGAGGTCATCGCCCGCGTGGTGGACGGTTCGGATTTCGACGAGTTCAAACCGCTCTACGGATCGAGTCTGGTGACGGGATGGGCGGAGCTGCACGGCTATCCGGTCGGCATTCTCGCCAACGCCCGCGGCGTGCTGTTCTCCGAGGAGGCGCAGAAGGCGGCGCAGTTCATCCAGCTGGCCAATCAGTCCGATACGCCACTGTTGTTCCTGCACAACACGACCGGGTACATGGTCGGCAGGGAATACGAGCAGAAGGGCATCATCAAGCACGGCGCGATGATGATCAACGCGGTCTCCAATTCGAAGGTGCCGCACATCTCGGTGCTGATGGGCGCTTCCTACGGTGCGGGCCACTACGGCATGTGCGGGCGGGCCTACGATCCGCGCTTCGTCTTCGCCTGGCCCAGTGCGAAATCCGCGGTCATGGGTGGTGCTCAGCTGGCGGGCGTCATCTCGATCGTGGGCCGCGCGGCCGCCGAGGCCAAGGGTATGCCCTTCGACGAGGAGGCCGACAAGGGGATGCGCGCGATGATCGAGGCGCAGATCGAGGCGGAATCGCTGCCCATGTTCATGTCGGGCCGGCTGTACGACGACGGCGTCATCGACCCCCGCGACACCCGCACGGTACTGGGAATGGCGTTGTCCGCCATCCACAATGCCCCGATCGAGGGCGCCGAGGGCTTCGGCGTCTTCCGGATGTGAGGCGATATGGAAATCACGAATGTTCTGGTCGCCAATCGCGGGGAGATCGCCCGGCGCGTCTTCGCGACCTGCCGCCGCATGGGGATCGCCACGACCGCCGTCTATTCGGACGCGGATGCGAACTCACCCCATGTGGCGGAGGCGGATTCGGCCGTCCGGCTGCCCGGTAACACTCCGGGCGAGACCTATCTGCGTGGTGAGCTGATCATCGAGGCAGCACTGGCCGCGGGCGCCGATGCGATCCATCCCGGATACGGATTCCTCTCGGAGAACGCCGGATTCGCGAAGGCCGTACAAGAGTCCGGACTGATCTGGGTCGGCCCGCCCGTCGCGGCCATCGAGCAGATGGGCTCCAAGGTCCAGGCCAAGAAGATGATGGATGCGGCCGGCGTTCCGGTCCTGAAACAGCTGGACCCGGCCGAGGTCACTCCCGACGTCCTGCCGGTGCTGATCAAGGCTTCCGCCGGTGGTGGCGGTCGCGGTATGCGGGTGGTGCGCGAGGTCGCCGAGCTGGCCGCGCAACTCGAGGCCGCGCAGCGCGAGGCCGAATCGGCCTTCGGCGATCCGACCGTGTTCTGCGAGCGGTATCTCGAGACCGGTCGGCATATCGAAGTGCAGGTCATGGCCGATAACCACGGCACGGTGTGGCCAGTGGGCGAGCGTGAGTGCTCCATTCAGCGACGGCATCAGAAGGTCGTCGAGGAAGCCCCCTCGCCGCTCGTGGAAAAAATCGACGCCCTGCGAGCGTCGGGCTCGCAGGAGGCAGCGGAGTGTAACCATGGAGAGCCCGCCGCTCGCGGGGCCGGTGGGCAGAGCATGCGTGAGCGATTGTTCACCGCGGCCAGGCTGGCCGCGGAGGCCATCGGTTACGAGGGCGCGGGCACCGTCGAATTCCTGGCCGACGAGAAGGGTGATTTCTACTTCCTGGAGATGAATACCCGTCTGCAGGTGGAACATCCGGTCACCGAGCAGGTCACCGGCCTGGATCTGGTCCGGTTGCAGTTGCAGGTGGCCGCCGGCCGGCCGTTGCCCGCACGGCAGCCGGATCTGCGGGGACATTCCATCGAGGTGCGCCTGTACGCGGAGGATCCGGCACAGGATTGGCAGCCGCAGAGCGGTCCGGTGTTCCGGCTCGACATTCCCGGTACCACAGGGGAATTCACCGTATTGACCGAACCGGGCGTTCGCCTGGACAGCGGTGTGGTGGACGGCTCGGTGGTCGGGGTGCACTACGACCCGATGCTCGCCAAGGTGATCTCCTATGCCGAAACCCGCGACGAGGCAGCGCATCTGCTGGCCTCGGCGCTACAGCGGGCGAAGATCCACGGTCTGGTGACCAATCGCGATCTGCTGGTGCGGGTGCTGCGGCATCCGGCCTTCCTCGCGGGTGATACCGACACCGCGTTCTTCGCCACGCACGGACTCGGAGAACTCGCAACCCCGCTGGTTTCCGAGGAAGACGAGAAGCTGTCCATGGTGGCCGCCGCGCTGTCCGACGCCGCGGCCAACCGCGCCGCTGCCCGCACCGGCGCCGGTCTGCCCAGCGGGTGGCGGAACCTGCCCTCGCAGCCGCAGTCCAAATCCTATGAATCCCGCGTCAGCGGCCGGCACGATGTCCGGTACCGCCACACCCGCGCGGGCTTCGTGGCGGACGAGTTCGACGGACTCGAATTAATCGAGGCCACACCGGATTCGGTGATCCTGACGGTGCCCGGAGAACGGGGCGGGGTCCGCCGTCGCTTCGAGATCGCGCGGTACGGCGATCTGGTTGCGGTCGACTCCCCGCTGGGCTCGGTCGCGGTGAAACGCCTGCCGCGCTTCGAGGATCCCGCCGACCATGTGGCCGAGGGCTCACTGCTCGCACCCATGCCGGGGGCGGTCATCCGCCTCGGCGCACAGACGGGCGACCGGGTCGAGAAGGGACAGCCGATCCTGTGGCTGGAGGCGATGAAAATGGAGCACACCATCGCCGCCCCGGCCGCGGGCGTACTCGCCGAATTGAATGTCACCGCCGGTCAGCAGGTCGAGGTCGGCACCGTGCTCGCCGTGGTACACAGCGAAGAGCAGGAGTAATCAATGAGTTTCATCGAATCCGACGAGCAGAAGGCGCTGCGGGCCGCGGTGGCCGCACTGGCCGAGAAGTACAACTTCCGGGACTACGCCGGACCCAAGGCGCGTCGCAACGAACCGTACGACGAATTGTGGGCAGAGGCAGGCAAACTCGGCTTCCTGGGCGTGAATCTGCCCGAGGAGTACGGCGGTGGCGGCGCGGGCATCTACGAACTCGCCCTGGTGCAGGAGGAACTCTCCGCACGCGGCTGCGGCCTGCTGCTGATGGTGGTGTCCCCGGCCATCTGCGGCACGATCATCACCAAATACGGCACCGCGGACCAGAAGAAGTACTGGCTCACCCGCCTGGCCGACGGTTCGTCGAAGATGGTCTTCGGCATCACCGAACCCGACGCCGGATCCAATTCGCACAAGATCACCACCACCGCCCGCCGCGACGGCGGGGACTGGATTCTCAACGGCCGCAAGATCTTCATCTCCGGCGTGGACCAGGCCGAAGCGGTGCTCATCGTGGCCCGCACCGAGAACGCCAAGACCGGTAACCTCCAGCCCGCGCTGTTCATCGTGCCGACCGATGCCCCCGGCCTGGTCAAGACGGCCCAGAAGATGGACATCATCGAGCCGGACAATCAGTTCACCCTGTTCCTCGACGATGTGCGCCTGCCCGCCACCGCTCTGGTCGGCCAGGAGGACGCGGCCATCGCGCAGCTGTTCGCGGGGCTGAATCCGGAGCGCATCATGGGTGCGGCGATGGCGGTCGGCATGGGTCGCTACGCCATCGATCGCGCGGTCGAGTACGCCAAGGAACGCGCGGTCTGGAAGGGCGTGCCGATCGGTGCGCACCAGGGTCTTTCGCATCCGCTCGCCCAGGTGAAGATCGAGCTGGAGCTGGCCAAGTTGATGATGCAGAAGGCCGCGGTGCTCTACGACGCGGGCGACGACTTCGGTGCGGCCGAGGCGGCGAATATGGCTAAATACGCTGCGGCCGAGGCGAGTATCAAGGCGCTGGACCAGGCCATCCAGACGCACGGCGGCTCGGGCCTGACCGCCGATGTGGGCCTGGCCGGGATGCTCGCCGCCGCCCGGATCGCGCGGGTCGCGCCGGTCAGTCGCGAGATGATCCTGAACTTCGTCTCCCAGCATTCGCTGGGCCTGCCGCGGTCCTACTGAGGGGCTGATATGAGCGAAACTCCCGGTGCCCAAGCGCCTTTCGTGCGGTACGAGGTGAGTGACGGCTTCGCCGTGCTCACCCTGGACTCCCCGCACAACCGCAACGCGCTGTCCTCGCGGCTGGTGCGGGAACTGCTGGCCGGGCTCGAACGCGCCGCCGCCGACGAATCCGCGCGCGGTGTCGTCCTGGCCCACACCGGCAACACCTTCTGTGCCGGTGCGGATCTGAAGGAAGCTCTGGACGCCGACCCGGCCGCCGCCGCGGATATCCGGACCCGATGGATGATCCGGGTGCTGCGCGACATCCTGGGACTTCCCAAACCCGTTGTGGCACAGGTGAATGGCAATGTCCGAGCCGGTGGCATGGGAATCCTCGCCGCCTGCGATATCGCCGTCGCGGGCCAGTCGAGCACCTTCGCGCTCACCGAGGCGCGAATCGGCCTGGCCCCCTTCATGATCTCGCTGACACTGCTGCCGCGCCTGACCGCACGCGCGGCCGCCCGCTACTACCAGACCGGCGAGACCTTCGATGCCGCCGAGGCCGAACGCGTCGGCCTGATCACCATAGCGGCGCAGGATGCGGTGGCGGAGGTGAACCGGTTGCGCGGTGAATTGCGCAAGGGCTCGCCTCAGGGGCTGGCCGAGAGCAAGCGACTGGTGAACGCGTCCCTGCTCGCCGAGTTCGACCGCTCGGCCGAGGAGTTGGCGAAGCGGTCCGCCTCGTATTTCGGAACGCCCGAGGTCGTCGAGGGTATGACGGCCTTCTTTCAGCGGCGGCCGCCGAGCTGGGCAGAATAGCCCATCATGGCTACCCCGCACGAACCCAAGCAGGACCGCAGCCGGGCCACCCGGCAGCGGCTGCTCGAATCGACCATCGACACGCTGGCCGAAACCGGTTGGGCGGCGGCCACCGTGGCCGTGGTGGCCGAACGGGCGGGGGTGTCACGCGGTGCGGCACAACATCATTTCCCCACCCGAGAGGATCTGATCACCGCCGCACTCGAGTACATGTTCGACATCCGCATCGCCCAAGCCGAGGGGGAGGCGCTGAGCCTGCACCGGATCGCCGAGGGCGTCGGCCGCACCGAGGCGGTGGTGGGTTCGCTGGTCGAGTCCTATACGAGCCCGCTGTTCAAAGCGGCCCTGCAGGTGTGGACGCACGCCGCCGCCGATCCCGCCCTGCGCGAGCGCATCGTCCCGCTGGAGGCCCGGTTCGGGCGGGTCTCGCATCGCATGGCCGTGGCCGCGCTGGGCGTCGACGACTCCGATCCCGTCGCTCACCACCTCGTCCAGGCCACCATGGACCTGGCCCGCGGTCTCGGCCTGGCCGACGTCCTCACCGACGACTCCGCCCGCCGGAAGGAAATCGTTGCCCAGTGGGCAAGCACCCTGCACACAGTCCTGGATGCCCGCCCCGGTACCCGGACCGCGTGAACCCGACCGGGCAGTGGCCCCCCGCTGGCCTCCGTCCGGCGCGGGCGTGGATCTCGATCGGGAGCCGAGTCGTCCCGGACCCGACGAAACTCGAATGACCAGGGATATTCCGATCCGCTCGATTCGACGCACGGGGCCGTGGGTTCGGGCGGCTGTGATCCAGCCGACTTGATTTGGCCGATGGCCGCGCGGCGGTTACGCTGAACGGGTTGTTCTGGCCCCGTCGTCTAGCGGCCTAGGACGCCGCCCTCTCAAGGCGGTAGCGCGGGTTCAAATCCCGTCGGGGCTACGTCGAAAAGCCGCATGGATCATGCGGCTTTTTCGCTGTCTGTATGAAAGCGGCTGTAGCGCAGCCGGATTCGCTGGCGCATGAGCCCGTGGCCCGTTGGATCACGCGAGGTTCTCGGCGACCCGGGAACCGCCGACCGCATTGCGGAACACCCAGCGCAACCCGATGAACCGGATCAGCGTGGCAACCAGGTTCGCGACCACCAGCACCAGCAGTTGCAGATGCACGGCCGCTCCGGGAGCCCAGTGATGCAGGGCGAACAGCGAACCACTGGTCAGGCACCAGGTGAAGACGAAGATCAACAGGCCCTGCACCTGATGCGAGACGGCCTGGCTCGAACCGCGCACACCGAAGGTGAACGCCCGGTTCGCCGTCGTATTACCGATGGCCGTGATCAGCAGCGCCAGGAAATTCGCCGCCTGCGCACCCGTGAGCGGCTGCAACACCAGGTACAGGACCATGAAGGCGAGCGTCGAGATCACCCCGACGATGCCGAATCGCACCGCCTGCCCGACCATGCCCAGCGGTACGCCCTCCACCAGCGGCTCCCGCCCGATCGCGGCGCGCAACTCGTTGATGGGCAACTGCCCGGTGGCCAGGGCCCGGCCCAGCCGCCGGATCCCCCGCAGATCCTTGCGGGCGGTATCGATGATCTCCACCCGCGAATCCGGATCATCGATCCAGTCCACCGGCACCTCGTGAATCCGCAACCCGGCGCGTTCGGCGATCACCAGAAGTTCGGTGTCGAAGAACCACTCACCGTCCTGTACCAGCGGCAATACCAGCTGGGCGACATCGGTGCGGATGGCCTTGAACCCGCATTGCGCATCGGAGAACCGCGCCCGCAGCGATGCCTTCAGAATCAGGTTGTAGGACCGGGAGATGAATTCCCGTTTGGGTCCGCGCACCACGCGCGATGATTTGGCCAGCCTGGTCCCGATCGCCAGATCCGAATGTCCGGACACCAGCGGCGCGACCAGCGGCAACAACGCGTTGAGGTCGGTGGACAGATCGACGTCCATGTACGCGACGACCTGCGCGTCGGAAGCCTCCCAGGCCGCCCGCAGCGCCCAGCCGCGCCCCTTGCGATCCAGGTGCACCACGCGCACGTCGTCCAACTCGTCGGCCAGCCTCTGTGCCACGGCCAGAGTGGTATCGGTGGACGCGTTGTCCGCTATCGTGATCCGCGCGCTGAACGGGAAGCCCTCACCGAGGAATTCGTGCAGGCGACGGACGCAAACACCCAGGTCGCGCTCCTCGTTGTAGACCGGGATCACCACATCCAGCACGGGCGTCAGTACGGCATCGTCCGGATCGCACTCGTGAGCCGCCGTTGCGGTGTCGGTCATGGGCTCCACCGTTGAGGACCAGCCTTGGTTCTGGCTGCGGCAGAGCTGGGAGATTCCTGGGAGAGTGGCCGCAGGGGTTGCGCGATCGAGGTTTCGAACAAAGAATATTTGCCCCCTCAATCATGGGAACGCAGCCGCCACAGCGGTGAGACCGGCCCGTGCCCGGCGCCCAGATCGTACGACGCGGCCAGGCAGCGGGTGGTCCACTCCTTGCCGAATTCCACCGCCTCGGGAACGGTGTAACCGTGCGCGAGCGCACACGCGGTGGCCGCGGCCAGGGTGTCGCCGCCGCCGTGGTCGTTACCGGTGGCTATGCGCGGGGCGGACAGCTCGACGAACGTGTCACCGTCGTAGAGCAGATCGGTGCTGGACGCCGACGAACGCAGATGTCCGCCCTTGACGATCACCCAGCGCGGTCCCAGCGCGTGCAGCGCCTCGGCCGCCTTGTATGCCGTGCGCTCGTCGACGACGTCGATTCCGGCCAGCAACCGCACCTCGTCCAGATTCGGCGTGACCAGGGTGGCGCACGGGATCAGCCTGTGCCGCACCGCATCCAGCGCCTCGGCGTGCAGCAGCGGATCGCCGTGCATGGACGCGGCCACCGGATCGACCACCAGCGGGATCGTTCCGTCACGCCCGATGCCGAGTTCCCGGCACACCTCCGCCACCGCCTCGATGATGGCAGTGGAGGCGAGCATGCCGGTCTTGGCCGCGCCGATGCCGATATCGCCGACAACGACCCGCACCTGGTCCGCGACCACTTCCGGCGGTATCTCGTGAAATCCGCTGACTCCCACCGAGTTCTGCACTGTCACCGCCGCCACCGCCACGCAGGCGTGCACGCCCAGCATGGCCATCGTGCGCGAGTCGGCTTGGATCCCCGCGCCTCCACCGGAATCGGTTCCGGCGATGGTGAGCGCGCGAACGGGGGTCCGGCCATCGGATGTCAGCGGCAGGAGTTTCACAGATCCGACATTACGACCCGCCGAGGCAGGACGCGCAGTGCGGGATCGTTCACCGGCTCCGGACCCGTCGGGTGCTTCGAGTCGCTCACTTCGGCGAGCGCACCATCGAGGAACACGGCCCCGCTTTTCCGCCCGCCCAGATCTGCCGGGCCGGCCTGCCGCGCGGGGTGTCCGGCTCAGTTCAGCCCGGCGAAGAACTGCCGGATGTCGCCGATCAGTTCATCCGGTGCCTCGTGCGCGGCATAATGCCCGGCAGCGTCGTTGGCGCTCCCGGTCGCGGAGCCGACGTCGTAGCTGTGCCAGCTGACGATGTTCTTGTGATCGCGCTCGGCGAACCGGCGGATCGACTGGAAATCACCCTTGAACATTGCCAGCGCGATCGGCACGGTGGTGGGTTCGGTGGCGGTGCGCGAGGCGTGCGCATCCTCGTAGTAGAAGCGGGTCGAGGACGCCGCAGTGCCAGTCAGCCAATAGATCGCCACGTTGCCGATGACGAATTCCGCATCCAGCGACTCACCGAACAGTTGGGCATTCCAGCCGAGCAGGCCGAGCGGTGAATCGGTCAGTGCGTAGGCCAGGGTCTGCGGCTGCTGACTGTGCAGAATGTTGAACGCCATCTTGTTCTGATGGAACCACTGCAGGTGCGCCAGTGCGGCACCATCCTCGGCCGACAGCCCGTCCATCTCGGCCGGGTCGCCGGAGGGGAACGAAAACAGCTGTGTCACATGGACTCCGATCAGACGGTCGGGTGCAAGCCTGCCCATCTCGGGCGAGACCATCGAACCTCCGTCGTTGCCGATTGCGGCGAAACGGTGATAACCGAGCCGATCCATCAGCTCCAGCCAGGCCTGAGCGGTGCGGTGGGTACCCCATCCGGTGCTGCGGGTCGGCCCGGAGAAGCCGAAGCCCGGCAGGGACGGGATGACAACGTGAAAGGCGGGTTCCTCGGCTGATTCGGGCTCGGTCAGTGGCCCGATGACATCGAGATATTCCAGGACCGAGCCCGGCCAGCCGTGGGTGAGGATCACGGGCGTCGCATCCTCGCGGGTGGAGCGCACGTGCAGGAAATGGATGTCTTCGCCATCGATCTCGGTGGTGAACTGCGGGTAGGCGTTCAGTGCGGATTCAAGCGCACGCCAGTCGAATTCGTTGACCCAGTAGTGCGCGAGCGTACGCACCCGATCGCCCGGAACGCCGTAGGCGTCGCCGGTGCCCGGCAGCTCGTTCGGCCACAGGGCTCGGTGCAGACGATCGGCCAGATCGTCGAGACGGGCCTGCGGGATGTCGATGCGGAAGGGGCGGATCGCGCTCATCGGATCTCCTAGATTCGGAACAGAATGATTCGTTCTGTTTGAGGCTATCAGAACGGATTATTCCGTTTCAAGTGCTAGCCTGAGTTCATGTCGAAGACCGCCGGAAGTCCGGCTTCCACGGGTCTGCCGGGTCGCAAGGCGCAGGCTGCCCGCAATGACGGAATCATCCTGGAAGCCGCCCGCGAGGTGTTCCTGGATGATGCGAGCGCTCCCATCGCCGCCGTCGCCGAGCGTGCAGGGGTCGGGATCAGCGCCCTGTATCGCCGTTATCCATCCAAAGCGGCGCTACTGCACACTCTCTGCTATAACGGACTGTGCCGTTTCAATGCCGAAGCCGAAGCGGCACTGGAGAATTCGGATGACTGGGAGGTCCTGGTCGACTTCCTGCACCGCGTGGTCGACGCCGACGTCCATTCCCTGACCGTCCGCCTCGCGGGTACCTTCACCCCCGGCGACGAGATCCTGCCCGAGGTCAACCGCTCGGGCGAGCTGAGCGAGCAGATCATCGACCGCGCCCGCCGCTCCGGCCGCCTGCGTCGCCAGATCGGCACTACCGACCTGGGCCTCATTCTGGAATCCTGTGCCGCCATCACCCACCCCGACCCGCGCCGCGCCACCCAGCTGCGACACCGCGTTCTGCGGGTGATCATCGACGGTCTGACCGTCGACTCCGATCTCCCGGGGCCGCCCCCGGAACCGGGTGAATTCGCCTATCGCTGGGCGCCGCGCGGGTGAGTCACGCCGCCCGGCACCACCGTTCGCCATCCGCTGCCCGGCCGATTCGGATCCGGCTGGACGCGCGCACGCCGAGCATTGCCGTCGTTCGCGAATCGGCCTGAACGCCCGCGCCGCCGCCGGAATCGGTTCCGGCAATGGTCAGCACCCGGATCGGCGTGCGGCCGTCGGGTGTCAGCGGCAGGGGTCTCGCGGGATATGGCACCACGACCCAGCCATCCGGGACCCGCGGTGTGCGAATTAATGAAAACGGTTATCATTATATCTGTGATCGCGTCGCCGAACGTCCCGCTGCCCGTGATCGTCCTGTCCGGATTCCTCGGCATGGGCCCGCCGGAGCCGTTGCCTGGCGACAGTATTCGAACCCTTCCCGCCTGGGGCGAGCTGCACGAACACGCATGAGGGGCGCGTTCGTGCAGCTCGCAGTGGGTCGGTAAGTCCTGGTCAGTGGTCGAGCGCCGGCGCGGTCGTGCCGGCCGGGTGGGGGAGCCGAATCGGCGCACCCGTACCGCTGGCGCTCAAAGTCCGCCGAGCCGCGTGAGGACGTCGAACGCGGTTTCGGTGGACTGGTGCAACGTCCGAATCTCTGCCACGGTCGCGTCGTGGGTGGTCGGGTTCTGTAGTGCCAGACCGTTGCCGAATACGATCACGTTGTAGCCGTCGTCCGAGGCCCGGAGCATGGGACCGGTCGCAACGCCTTGCCCGACGAGCCGATCCAGCCCTTCGCCGAGAAAGTAGAAGCGCCACAGCGGCCCGATGTCGACGCCGTAGGCCGCCTTGGTGCGATCGATGATCGGAAGCCCCTGCTGGGCGATCGCGTCGACAATACGGAAGTGGTCGCCCGCATCCTCCGGCCGTGCGCCCACCGCCGCAACCGAATACGCCAGATCGACTGTGAGATGGGCGTTGTATCCCGCCATCGCCATCCGCGCGCCGGAGATGCCGCAGTCGGCCGCCAGCGAAAAATACTGTGCCCAGTGCGATTCCACGGCCTCACCCGTGAATTCGCGGTGAAAGCCGACCAGCAGCCGTCGCGCGAGCTCCAAGCTGACCGCATGCGCGTAATCGGGGTGCGCGAACGCCGCCGGATCGCGCTGCAACGGCATCACGGCCCGCTGCTCCGCCAGGTCGAGCCCGACCAGAAACAGTCCCCGCCGATCCCGATGCCGCACCAGAATGTCGGCAATCCGGTGATGCCGCTCGATAGCATCGCTCAACCGCCGCATCGGCGTCCCCGACAAGCTGCTTGTATCCGATAGCGCGGCAATCGCACCGACCTCACGACCGGACAACGAACTCCCACACCCCGCGGCTCCGGCCGAAGGTGCCTCGGCAGCCGCCGGAGCGACACTGAAAGCCAAAGCGGCACAAGCAATTCCAACCAGAACCCACCATGCAACCCGAACCATCCCGGTCCTCTCCGTGCGCTGATGTACGGTCACAGGCCCCATCGCAACTGCGGCAATTAGATCATCGTGAGGTGCCTCACGCACCCGAGCGACACAGCGCGCGAACTGGCCGTGCTACCGCACCGCGCGCTGGAATCCGGAGCAGCGGGGCTCACGGTTCGCCGCAGGGGACATACATGATCAAGCGGCGCTGCGACAGCAGCAGAATGCCGCACTTTTTCGCAAGATGGCTGTGAGCAAGAGCGACGAGGAAGTGGCGGCTTTGAGACAGATGCTGTCGAACCGGCCGCGAAACGACTGAGTCCGCAATCACTCACGCTGAAAGCATCTCCGTTGTGGATCTGCGTGAGCCGGAGCCCTCGTCGTGGAATCAGCAGGCGAGCCGAACATCTTCGTATCGACAGAGACGATCGGCGTCGGTCCAACCAGATCGCCGACGAGCTCCTGGCACCTGCCCGGCACTGGTGAGACCGAACCGACTGCGGCGTGGCACACTTGGCGTGCCGGTTAAGTCATGTACATGATGTACAGCATGTACATGGCCCGGAGGATGGAGAGGCCGATGACCACCAAAGAGCGAATCACTTCGGTCACCCGTTACGACTCGATGAAGAATGCCCGTGACCACTTCAGCCAGATGCTGACAACTGCCGAGGAAGGCAACGTGGCAGTCGTCTCGCGCCAAGGGAAGGTTTCCGCCCTGGTGGAGATCGGACGCCTGCGGTTGCTGCTGGCTCACATCATCCGTCCACACGACCCGCAGGTAGTCCGAGAGAACGGGAACTGGGTCGCATATCTGCCGGGTCTGCCGCTGGCAGTGGAAGAACCCGACCTCGATACCGCGATCACGGCACTGATCGAGGCAATGCGCGAATACGCGGCCGACTGGCAGGACCACCTGCATTCGGCGCTCAACCATCGTGGCAACACCGATTTTGTGCAGTTCGTGGAGCTATCCACCGACGAACAATTACGAGAGTGGTTGACGGCGGCCGAACAGTGACTCAGCACCCTCCTGGCAACAAGAAGGCCCATGAGGCGTTCTGCCGCAATGATGAGTGGCAGCTCGTTCGCAACGCTACGGGCGGCGTCGTCGGCCACCATCAGACGTGGGAACTGCCGTTGTCGGACGGTCGTATTCTCCGTACCCGAATCTCCCGCCCTGTGGACAACACTGACTACGGGGCCAAGATGTGGTGCGAGATTCTCAGGGGGCAACTCGAAGTCGACGAGGCCCGGTTTTGGGCATGCGTCAACGATCGAATGCGACCTGTGCGGATAGCGGAGACCGTCGCGGTCCCGGACAAGGAACCTATCCCATTGGGAGTTGTCGAGAAACTGATGCGGCTTGCGCACCTAACTCCGCAGGAAGTCGAGAGCATGACCAAGGCTCAGGCTGTTGCTCGGTTGAATCAGTTCTGGGCCGAGCAGTAACGAAGTCCCGCACTCGCCATCGATCGACAGTGCCACCGCGTGCGACCTCCCGGTCGGCTCGGTCCAGCGACGTAGCACCGGACATGATGGAGCCCGATCCCGTCGTCCCGGCGGAGGCCGGGGTCAGGCGGGACCCCGGCCTCCGCGGGGAGGCCGGAACCGGGATCGGTTGTGGGGGAATCGGTTACGAGACGACCGGGAGGTACACCCGGTTGCCGGATTCGGTGAATTCTGCCGACTTCTCCGCCATGCCCGCCTCGATCGCGTCGACGTCGGTGAGGCCATGGCTCTCGGCGTATTCCCGGACATCGGCGGAGATCCGCATGGAGCAGAACTTCGGGCCGCACATGGAGCAGAAGTGCGCGGTTTTGGCGGGCTCGGCGGGGAGGGTTTCGTCGTGGAATTCGCGGGCGGTGTCCGGATCGAGGGACAGGGCGAACTGGTCGTGCCAGCGGAATTCGAAGCGCGCCTTGGACAATGCGTCGTCACGGTCCTGAGCGTGCGGCAGGCCCTTGGCCAGATCCGCCGCATGCGCGGCGATCTTGTAGGTGATCACGCCGGTCTTCACATCGTCGCGGTTGGGCAGGCCCAGATGTTCCTTGGGCGTGACGTAGCACAGCATCGCGGTACCGGCCTGGGCGATGATCGCCGCACCGATTCCGGAGGTGATGTGGTCGTACGCGGGCGCGATATCGGTGGCCAGCGGGCCGAGCGTGTAGAACGGCGCCTCCTCGCACAGCTCCTCCTCGAGCCGCACGTTCTCCACGATCTTGTGCATCGGCACGTGCCCGGGGCCTTCGATCATCACCTGCACGCCATGGGATTTCGCGATCTTCGTCAGCTCGCCCAGGGTGCGCAACTCGGCGAACTGGGCCTCGTCGTTGGCGTCCGCGATCGAACCGGGGCGCAGGCCGTCGCCGAGGGAGAAGGTGATGTCGTACTTCGCCAGGATCTCGCACAGCTCGGCGAAATGCGTGTACAGGAACGATTCCTGATGATGCGCCAGGCACCACGCGGCCATGATCGAACCGCCGCGCGAGACGATTCCGGTCACCCGCTTGGCGGTCAGTGGCACGTAACGCAGCAGCACCCCGGCGTGCACGGTCATGTAGTCCACGCCCTGCTCGGCCTGCTCGATCACGGTGTCGCGGTAGAGTTCCCAGGTCAACTGCGTCGGATCGCCGTTCACCTTCTCCAGCGCCTGATAGATCGGCACCGTGCCGACCGGTACGGGCGAATTGCGCAGAATCCACTCGCGGGTCTCGTGAATGTTCTTGCCGGTGGACAGATCCATGATGGTGTCCGCACCCCAGCGGGTGGCCCACACCATCTTCTCGACCTCCTCGGCGATCGAGGAGCTCACGGCCGAATTGCCGATATTCGCATTGATTTTCACCGCGAACCGCTTGCCGATGATCATCGGCTCGGATTCGGGATGGTTGTGGTTGGCCGGAATCACCGCGCGGCCCGCGGCGACCTCCTCGCGCACCAGCTCGGGTGAAACCCCTTCGCGCGCAGCGATATACCGCATCTCGCTGGTGACGATCCCCTGCCGGGCCCAGGCCAGCTGGGTGGGCGGGCCGGCCAGGTCGGGTTTGGCCCAGCCGTCGCGCAGCTTGGGCAGGCCGCCCTCGAGATCGATCACCGCGGCATCGTCGGTGTACGGGCCCGAGGTGTCGTACACGTCGAAGTGCTCACCATTGCTCAGATTGATCCGGCGCACCGGAATTCGCAGGTCATCGACCTGCTGATAGTGCTTGACACTGCCCTGAACGGGACCTGTGGTCACGGACTCGACCGTGCCCCGGACGTGATTCGATGACATGTGAAGCCTCCCTACGCCGGCATTACCCGGTCAGGTTCGAACGGTCGACGGCCCTGGTCCGCCCGAATGGGCTAGCCGTCCTCTCAGCCCGCTGGTGCGAGCCCCCGCATGTTCGGTTGTGGTACCCGGCCGAGAGTACATGCCCGAAGCGGGGTCCGTCAGCGGACCCGGCGGAAATTTCGCGGCGCCCGGCGGGCCGCGAGGACAATCGATACCCCGGTCGGCGCGGCACCGATTATTGTCGGTCGATGACCCGCAGCAAATCCTCCGCACGGACAGAATCCGTGGCGGTCAATCACCGGACCCGTGGTCTGGACGCGGAGCAGCGCAGTGTTCGGCGTCGCCGCAAGGTTTTGGAAGCTTCAATGGATTTATTTGCTGTTCAGGGATTTTGGGGAACATCGATCGAACAGATCTGCCAATCCGCCTATGTCGGCACAAAAGCCTTCTACGAACATTTCGAGAGTAAGGAGGCTTGCTACAGCGCACTGCTCGATCAGGTAACGGCACATACTCAGCAACAAGTTGCCGAACAAGCCGCCGCGGTCGCCGAACTGCCCTGGTCACAGCGCTCGCCGGTGGTGATCGCCGCATTCGTGCACGCCATCGCGGACGATCCGCGGGTCGCGGCGGTCGCCTTCGGCCAGGCCGGGGGCATCTCACCGGTCGTGGAGCGGCAGCGTCGTCGGTATCGCCGCTCGGCCGCGGCCTTCCTGGATGCCCAGTGGTCCGGCGATCCGGATCCGGACCAGGAGCGGCAGCGCCGCAGGCTGGCGCTGGCCCTCGGCGCGATCGGCGGATTGTTCGAGCTCGTCATCGACTGGTTGTTTCATCACGACGACGGCGGGTGCCCGGACACGATGGAATCGCTGGTCGAGAATCTCAACCGCTACATCACCGCGGTCGGCGCCGGTCGCGCCGGAGCGCTGTGCGAGCCGCAGTGCCGTGAGATATGCGCGGCATCCGGGAAATGAATCTTCTGCCGCTTGTGGATAACTTCTGGCAATTACCGAATGTGAAGTCCGATACACCCATGTCCGGGAAGTAACAGCCTGTTCGGTAGGTGGGCGAGTTAACGATCCAGGCGGCCGTGAGCCTACGGTTGCGTAGCCTGACAGTTGTACGGCAACCTCCAGATGTAACTGTCGACCAGCGTGCGCGGCCGGATTCGCGGATCAATGTTTCGCCCTCGTACGCTGCAATTCCGCCGAGGAGGCCGGTCCGTGTCGCACTACAAGGCGAACGTTCGTGATATCGAGTTCAACTTGTTCGAGGTGCTGGGAATCGGGGCGCTGCTGGACGGCGGCGCCTACGGCGATCTGGACGCCGACACCGCGCGGGGCATGCTGGGCGAGGTGCTGCGCCTGGCGGAGGGGCCGGTCGCCGAATCGTTCGTCGACGCCGACCGCAACCCCGTCACCTTCGACCCCGCCACCCACTCCGCCGTCGTCCCGGATTCGATGCGCAAGACCGTGGCCGCGGTGAACGAGGCGGGCTGGTCCGGCCTGGGTATGCCCGAGGCGATGGGCGGTGTCCCCGCGCCCTCTCCGCTGATCTGGGCGACGCAGGAAATGCTTGTGGCAGCGCATAATTCGGCGAGTTTCTTCAATATGGGCCCGCTCATGCACGAGGTGCTGTTCCGCGAGGGCACCCAGGAGCAGCAGCGCTGGGCGACCCATGCGTGGGAGAACCGTTGGGGCGGAACAATGGTGCTCACCGAGCCCGACGCCGGTTCGGATGTGGGCGTGGGCCGCACCAAGGCGATCCAGCAGCCCGACGGCACCTGGCATATCGAGGGGGTCAAGCGATTCATCTCCGGCGGTGACGTCGGCGATACCGCGGACAACATCTTCCACCTCACCCTGGCCCGCCCCGAGGGCGCGGGCCCGGGGACCAAGGGACTGTCGCTGTTCGTCGTCCCGAAATTCCTGTTCGATTCGCAGACACTGGCATTGGGCGAGCGCAACGGGGTGTACGTCACCAACCTCGAGCACAAGATGGGGATCAAATCCTCGCCCACCTGCGAATTGACCTTCGGCGCAGATCATCCCGCGATCGGCTATCTGGTCGGCGACGTGCACAACGGCATCGCGCAGATGTTCAAGGTGATCGAGCACGCCCGGATGATGGTGGGCGTGCTGTCGGCGGGCACGCTCTCGACCGGATACCTGAATGCGCTGGAGTACGCCAAGACTCGCGTCCAGGGCGCGGACCTGACGCAGAACAGCAACAAGGCCGCGCCGCGCGTCACCATCACCCACCACCCGGACGTGCGCCGCAGTCTGGCCTTGCAGAAGGCGTATTCGGAGGGGTTGCGCGCGCTGTACCTGTACTGCTCGGCGTATCAGGATGCCGATGTGGCGCAGGCCAATTTCGGCGCGGACGCCGATGTGGCCGCGCGGGTGAACGATCTGCTGCTGCCGATCGTCAAGGGCGTCGGTTCCGAGCGCGCGTACGAGACGTTGACCGAGTCACTGCAGACCTTCGGCGGTTCGGGGTATCTGCAGGACTATCCGGTCGAGCAGTACATCCGTGATGTGAAGATCGACTCGCTGTACGAGGGCACCACCGCGATCCAGGCGCAGGACTTCTTCTTCCGCAAGATCATTCGGGACAAGGGCGTCGCGCTGGGACATGTGGCCGGGCTGATCGGGAAGTTCGTCGAAGCCGAGGGCTCGGTGTTGAAGGCCGAGCGCGAACTGCTCGGCGCGGCGCTGGCCGACGTGCAGGCCATGGCCGCCGCGCTGACCGGCTATCTGATGGCCTCCCAGCAGAATCCGGAGGAGATCTACAAGGTCGGCCTGGGTTCGGTGCGTTTCCTGCACGCGGTCGGCGACCTGGTCATCGGATGGCGGCTACTGGGGGGCGCGAAGATCGCGCAGATCGCGCTCGACGGCGGCCCGAGCGAGAAGGATCGGCTGTTCTACACCGGAAAGGCCGTTGTCGCTTCGTGGTTCGCGAAGAATCAATTGCCGCTGCTCAGCAGCGTGCGCACGGTGATCGAAAACCTGGACAACGACATCATGCGGCTGGAGGAAGCCGCTTTCTGAGCTCGCCGACAACTGTCCGGAAACGAGACGACCGATTTGGTGCGCACATGGGTGACTCCCGGGGAACGCCCAGGAGGTGGCCGTCACCTCACCTCCTCCCCGACTCGGGGACCCCTCGCACCTGACCGCACGCTGAAGGCGCGCAGAGGCGGCGGAGTTCCGGTCTCGTGGCAGTTGTCTTGTTCCGGTATCGGTTCGGCGGCGGAACCAGTACAACTAGCCACATGGTCTTCCCCGTGGAGTTCGGCTGGATTCAAGTGCTGCTGGGGCTGCTGTTCGCGGTCGCGCTCGTACTGCTCGTCACCGCGCTGTTCAAAGCGCGCCGGGTCGGCTGGCACGTGCTGGCCCGAAGGGGTAGCAGCGCACTGGTTCTGGTCCTGATCGCGGTGCTGGTCCTGTGGGTGACCACGTTGCTGCGTGCCTACCTCGGGCTGACCGGTGAGGTGAAGGCGGCGCACGTCGTCGCGAAATCCGTTGCCAACAGTCCGCATACCCTCGATGTCGAGGTGACCGTCTACGGCGATCGCGACCACGCCGACACCCACGCCACCTATCTGGTCGAGGGCGATATGTGGGCCCTGCAGGCCGATATCGTCGAACTCGAGCCGTGGGTCAACGCCCTGGGGTTCCACTCCGGCTACAAACTCACCCGCCTGTTCGGCGAACGCCAGGACGGCACCGCGGTGAAACAGAACCAGATCTTCCTCAACGGCAGCGACCGAGACTTCTTCGCGGACATGCAGAACCACACCTGGTACACCCACCCCTTCGTCCGCTCCGCCTACGGTAACGCCGTGATCGCCACCCCCGGCGCCTACGACGTCTTCATCTCCCAGGACGCCATCAAGACCCGCCCCGCCTAGCCGAGCGGTGTCACTCGGCGATTTCGGCCACCACCGGGGCGTGGTCGGAGGCGCCCTTGCCCTTGCGTTCCTCGCGGTCGACGCCCGCGTCGGTGACGCGGGCGGCCAGCGCGGGGGAGGCGAGGATGAAGTCGATGCGCATGCCCTCCTTGCGGGGGAAGCGCAGTTGGGTGTAGTCCCAGTAGGTGTAGACGCCGGGACCCGGGGCGAAGGGGCGCATGACGTCGGTGAAACCGGCTTCGGCGATGGCCGTGAAGGCCGCGCGTTCCGGTTGGGAGACGTGGGTTTTGCCGTCGAAGAAGTCCATCGACCAGACGTCGTCGTCGGTGGGGGCGATATTCCAATCGCCGACCAGGGCGATCTGCGCCTCGGGGTGTTCGGCCAACCAGCGTGCGCCCGAATCACGCAGAGC
This sequence comes from Nocardia vaccinii NBRC 15922, assembly GCF_001613305.1. GTDB lineage: Bacteria > Actinomycetota > Actinomycetes > Mycobacteriales > Mycobacteriaceae > Nocardia > Nocardia vaccinii. The sequence goes on along the minus strand of NZ_BDCC01000002.1, from coordinate 21,176 downwards.
GGCAAGCCATTGCAGTTTGTAGGTGTAGTGCGGATCGTTCAGGGCGCGGCCGTTGGGCACGTACAGGCTCCACACCCGAACCCCGCCACAGGTCGCGCCGAGCGCGCGGGCCTCGACAACCGGCGCGGCCAGCAGGGAAGCCTCGGCGTCCTTGTCGAAACCCGGTTGCCCGGGGAAGCCGATCTCCACCTCGTCCAGGCCGATGCGCGAGGCGATCGCCACCCCGTTCCACTGGTTGAACCCGACGTGCGCGACCTCGTAACCAGCGTCTTCGAAACGCTCGGAAGGGAATTGGTCGTCCCGGCACTTGGTCTCCTGGATCGCCAGCACGTCGATGTCGGCGCGGTCGAGCCAGCCGACCACCCGGTCCACCCGGGACCGAATCGAATTCACGTTCCATGTCGCCAGACGCACTGCCGGCTCACCTCTTTCGCTCTCCGGCCCGGCGCGGCCGCGCGGATGTTCAGTCGGGCACGGCGTACCGGTACCGGTGGTGTTCGATGAAACCCATCTCCCGATACAGCGCCAACGCCGCCGCATTCTCCACCTCCACTTGGAGGTAGGCGTGGGTGGCGCCGCGCCGCTGGCCCCAGCGGATCAGCTCCGCGCAGAGCAGCGTGCCGAGTCCGTGGCGGCGGTGCGGCGCGGCGACGGCGATACTGCTCAATCCGACCCAGCGCCGCCCGTCCGGCGCCACGGTGACCGCGCCGCGCCCGATCGCCAGGACGCTGGGCATACCCAGCGCGGCGAAACCCACTTCGCCCTGGTGGACTGCGGCCAGCACGTCGCGATCCGGTTCCACCGGCGCGACCGGCGTGGTGTCCTCGCCCTTGAATCTATGCAGCTCCAGCCATGCCGCATTCGGTTCGGTGTCGATGCGCACCATCGAGGGACCCTGTGGCAGAACGATATTGCCGATATCGATGCCGAGAACCGCCACCTCGCACCAGGTGCGGTAGCCGGGCAGTTCCGGAACCAGCCGGTCCGGCAGCGCCAGCTGCACCGGCAGATCACGCTCGGCGTACCACTCGGCGATCCGGGTCAGCGCGCCCGGGGTCAGCTGCACCGGACCGTCCACGGTCCCCAGCGGCAGAGCCGAATTCGCGCGCCGGGTATAGCCGTTCCCCGCGCGCACCAGCCACCCGTCGATCCAGGCGCGCTCCACGCCCGGCCAGCCATCGGCCGCCGCGGACTCCAGCGCCCGGATCTCGCGAGTGCGAATCGGCCTGGGCGACAACGTTCTCGCCGCGACGACGCGTTCGGCCGGAATGGTGATGGTGCTCCCGTCCGGGATCCGCACGGCCAGCGGGTCGAGCGTCACGAGTTCGCCGATGATATCGGTGAACTGGTGTGAATCGTCGGCGGGCAGGCGGTAGCGGACCACGACCCGCCGCCCCGGAACCAGCTCGTCGGGCTCAGTCGTCATGTCCGAACGGGTCCGCAACCGATCCGGGCAGCCAGCTCGAACCCGGTGTGCCCCAACCGTTTCGCTTGATCGCCTTCTTCGCCGCGCGGGCGTTGCGCCCAATCAGCACGTCGACGTAGAGGAAGCCGTCCAGGTGGCCCACCTCGTGTTGCAGCATGCGGGCGAAGAAGCCCTTGCCCTCGATGGCGACCGGATCGCCCTTCTCGTCGGTGCCGGTCACCCGCGCCCACTCGGCGCGGCCGGTGGGGAACTGCTCACCGGGAACCGACAGGCAGCCCTCCTCGTCGTCATCGGGATCGGGCATGGTCTCGGGGATCTCGGAGGTCTCCAGCACCGGATTGATCACCGCGCCGCGACGACGATTCACCGTGCCGTCCGCGTCGACGTCGGGGCAGTCGTAGACGAACAGGCGCAGTGCCACGCCGACCTGATTCGCCGCCAGGCCAACACCGTTGGCCGCGTCGAGCGTCTCGTACATGTCCGCGATCAGCTCGGCGAGTTCGTCCGGTGACTGGGTGACCGGTTCGGTCGGGTTGTGCAGCACCGGATCGCCGACGATGCGAATGGGGAGAATCGCCATGGTCGCATACTTTACGCGGCGCCGTGGCGGGTCCCGACACGCCGTGTGACGCATCTTGTATCTCCGGCATCCGTGGTTCAATGAGCGACGACGTATCGTCTGGTGGTTACTCGGCGAGGGAGCATTATGGACAGCGCAGCGGCCCGGAATCTTTCCGCAAGCGAGGACAGCTCTTCCGCGAGCGAGGTCCTCGGCACGCCGGGTGCGGAGCAGTTCGTCGACGGACTCGACCGTCGCGAGCTCGAGATCCTCGATTTCGAACGTAAATGGTGGAAGTACGCGGGAGCCAAGGAAGAGGCCATCCGTGAACTGTTCGGCATGTCCGCCACCCGCTACTACCAGGTGCTCAACGCCGTCGTCGACAAGCCCGAAGCCCTGGTCGCCGACCCGATGCTGGTCAAACGCCTGCGCCGGTTGCGGGCGAGCCGTCAGAAGGCCAGGGCGGCACGACGACTGGGCTTTCAGGTGTGATCCGCGCGTTCGGATGCACGGACGGTTAGGGTTGCACCTGTGAGCAACCAGAATCCGGCCCCGGGTGGACTGCCGCTGCGTGCGCTCGCCATGGTGTTGATCGCGGTGGCCATCGTCTTCGCGGGCCTGGGCGCGATGTCCATGTCGGAGTCGCAGGCCGACAGTTCGGCGTCCTCGGATTCGGCCACCTCGACGACCGCGCAGGCCGCGGCCACCTCGGCGCAGCCCGCCGCCTCGACCGCGCACGGCACCTCGTCCGCGGCGGCCGAGACGACGACCACCACGACCGCGCCGACCACGACCACAGCCGCGGGGGTCGACAAATCGATTCCGGTGCGGGTGCTCAACAACAGCACCGTCGCGGGCCTGGCCGCCAAGACCGGGGCCAAGCTCACCGCCGGCGGCTGGAAAGTCGCCTCGACGGGTAACTACGCGACCAGCGTATTGTCGAAAACCACTGTCTTCTACGAGAATTCGCCACACCAGCAGGCGACCGCCGAAGCGATCGCCAGTCAGCTCGGCGGGATCGCGGAGCCTCGAACCGCCGCGCTCGCCGGATCGGCTCCGGGCATCATCGTCATCGTCACCGGCGGCTGACTCCGGTGGCACGATGTCCCGCGCCTACGTTGTGTAGTAGCCCCGCGCCTGCACCGCGGAACGGCTCTGGCATCATCTTGAGCGGTAACGAATTTGTCCACCCAGCTTTACTCGTAAACTCGGTACTCGTAAAGGAGTTCCCCGATGGCCCCGTTCACGACACGTCGCCCGTCCCGGCGGATCGCGATCCCGGTGCTGGCGGTCGCGGCCTTGGGCCTGGCAGCCTGCACCAACAGTCAGGAGTCGAGCGACGTGAAGGGGACGACGCCGCCGGTGTGGACGGGTACGGCAGGCCCGACCGGCGCCGCGAACGCCAGCGAGAATCCCGCTTCCCCGGGCGATTCGGTGACGGTGGAACTCCGGGATCCCTTCCGTGCGAGCGTCGGGTCGGCCAAATTCGTCAAAGCCGGTGATCACCTGGAGCTGACCGTCGACGCGCACGGTCTGCAGCCCGGATTCCACGGCCTGCACATCCACCAGGTCGGCAAGTGTGAGGCGAACTCGGTCGCTCCCGCGGGCGGCGCTCCCGGTAACTTCCTGTCCGCGGGCGGGCATCTGCAGGTCGGCGACGCGCACGCGATGCCGGCCAGCGGTGACCTGACCTCGCTGCAGGCGCGCCGTGACGGCACGGCCCACCTGGTCACCACCACCGACGCGGTCACGCTGGACCAGATCAAGGGCAAGGCCCTGATCATCCACGCTGGTGAGGACAACTTCGGCAACATCCCGACTCGATACACCCAGGCCAACGGCACTCCCGGCCCGGACGCCGAGACGCAGGCGACCGGCGACGCGGGCGGGCGTGTCGCCTGCGGTGTCATCGGGTAGGCAGGTACGCCATGGGCGGGGCCGGCATCAGTAGGGTTCCGTGGAACGGCTCGCCTCGCCCGACGCTCGGCGTCGAGTGGGAGATCGCACTCGTCGACAAGCAGACCCGTAATCTGTCCAATACCGCCGCGGCCGTCTTCGACGAGGTCGGTGATCTGCGTGCGCACGACGGCAGGCCGCAGGTCACCAAGGAACTCCTGCGCAACACCGTCGAGATCATCAGCGGGGTGCACGACACCGTCGGTGAGGTCGTCGACGATCTGCACGGCACCATGGACACGGTGCGCCGTGCCGCGGCCCGGCTGGGTGTGGACCTGTTCTGCGCCGGAACCCATCCGTTCGCCCAGTGGTCGGCCCAATTGCTCACTCGCACAGAACATTACGACGAGCTGATCGATCGCACCCAGTGGTGGGGGCGGCAGATGCTGATCTGGGGCGTACATGTGCACGTGGGAGTTTCGCACCCGGAGAAGGTCTTTCCGATCCTGAACACGCTGCTGCTGTCCTATCCGCATCTGCTGGCGCTGTCGGCCTCCTCGCCGATGTGGACGGGCGTGGACACCGGCTATGCCAGCAATCGGGCGATGATGTTCCAGCAGCTGCCCACCGCGGGACTGCCGTTCCAGTTCGAGAACTGGTCGCAGTTCGAGGCTTTCGTGCGCGACGAGACCAAGACCGGAGTCTTCGAACAGCTCGGCGGGATGCACTGGGATATCCGGCCCGCCCCGAAGTGGGGCACGATCGAGGTCCGGGTATGTGACGGAATCACCAATCGCGCGGAGCTTTCCGCGATCGTGGCGCTCATCCACTGCCTGATCGTGGATATCGATCGCCGGGTCGAGGCAGGTGAAACGCTGCCCGTGCTGCCGCCCTGGCATGTGCAGGAGAACAAGTGGCGCGCAGCACGTTACGGGCTCGACGCGATCGTCATCACCGATGCCGACAGCAATGAACGCCTGGTGACCGACGACCTGTCCGACATGCTCGAACGGCTCGAGCCGACGGCTGAACAGCTCGGCTGCGAACGCGAACTCGCAACCGTCGCCGATATTCCCGAGCGCGGCGCGTCCTATCAGCGTCAACGGCGGGTGGCGGCCGCCGCGCAGGGTGACCTGGTGGCCGTGGTGGATGCGTTGGTTCGCGAACTCGACACCTGAGGCCCGCTGCGGCTATCGCCTACCAGACGCCGGTGATTCAGCTGGCCAGGGGGGTGGCGTTCATCGCGTGTTTACTATAGGTCCGTGCTTCTCGATGATCATCGCGCCGGCTACGGCGATTCGCGCCGCAGCAGGCCGCGATGGCCGTCGAGGCGTACCCGGATGGTCGTCGCGGTGGCGGCGGTACCGCTGCTGCTGCTCGCCTTGCAGATCGTGGCCTCGCGCAATGGGTTCGAGGGTCCGCTGCAGAGTGTGTGGCACGACTACTTCGGAACGCCCAAGTCGATGTCGATGCCGTGGGCCGGGCTCGGGCTGGCGCTGGTCGGATTGTCCTGGCGGCGGCGGTTCGTGACGCTCGCGGCCGCGTTCGTGCTGGACGCGGTGATCGCCGGAGCACGCGTGGCCCTCGGCGGGCCGTTCACCTTCGGTAATGGCGCGGTGATCGCGCTGACCGGGGTCGCCCTGGTGGCCTGGTTGGGCTGGGAGGGGCGTGACAAGCGCAACGCACTGCACGCGGCCGCCCTGGGGGCGCTGTTGATCCTGGCCACGAAGGTCGGTGACGTCTGGCTGCACATCACGGTGATGGCCGGGCCGAATGTGCTGGATCGCTATGTGGGGCTGGCCGATCGCGCGCTGGGTGAGCCGGCGTGGACGGTGGCGCGGGCGCTCGGGTCGTTCGGTCCGGTGCCGCCCGCCGTGCTGCACTGGGTCTACATCGAACTGCCCGTCGCGGCGATGGTGATCGCGGTGTGGCAACTGCGGCACGTGGCCGCGGCGTCCAATCGCGCGGGGGTGTGGCCGAGTCACTACCTGGTGCGGACCTTCCTGGTGCTCGGTCTGGTCGGGCCGATCGGCTACCTGCTGTTCCCGGTCGTGGGGCCGATGTTCGCCTTCGCCCCCGACGGGCACGGGCTGCAGATCGGCGATTTCTGGCCGCATCATGTGCCGCCGTTCGATCACGCGCCCGCCGCGCTGCGGTTCGACGCGTTCACCCCGCGCAACTGCATGCCCTCCATGCACGCGGCCTGGTCGACATCCATTTTCCTGCACTCGCGCCGCGATGCCGACGGTTCGCCCGCACCGCGCTGGCTGCGTTGGGGAGGCGCGTTCTGGGTGCTGGCGACGCTGACGGCCACCCTGGGATTCGGCTACCACTACGGCTCGGACCTGATCGCCGGCGCGGTCCTGTGCCTGACCGTCGAATCGGCCCTGCGCGCCCCCGAACGGGGCTGGGACCGTACCCGCATCCGACTCGTCGCCGCGGGCGCGGCCTTGTTCGCCGCCCTGCTGTCGAGTTTCCGCTACCTGGCCCTGTGGATGGCGCAACATCCCGTCCCCGCGGGCCTGATCCTGCTGCTGCTCGTAGCCGCCTATTCCGGCGCCTTCTACAACGCCTGGTTCGCCCGCACCGCGACCGGCAGCTCCAGCGACACGGAGAACGTCCTCGCACGCTAGGTTCCGCCCACCTCGGACAACGCCAACTCCAAGGGTGCGGCCCGGGTCGATTGTGGACCGACCGGAGCTCAGGAGCGAAGCGGGGAAGGAGCAGCCCTTGGGGGGCCGCAGCCCCGCCGAGGCGAAGCGGAGGCAAAATGGCACAGTGTCCGATATCCCGGAGCTCGCGCTGGCCGCCCGACTCAACCATTCGGCCGCGGATGCGCGGCGGGGGGTGGTTCGGGTGCATCCGGAGGCGTTGGCGGCGCTGGGGTTGCGCGAGTGGGACGGGATCACGGTGATCGGGTCGCGGCGGACCGCGGCGGTGGCGGGGGTCGCTCCGGCGGGAACTCCGGCGGGGGTGCTGCTGCTGGACGACGTGACGTTGTCCAATGCGGGAGTGCGCGAGGATGCGACCGTGGTGGTTTCTCCCGCAACGGTTTTCGGTGCGCGCCGGATCTCGGTGACCGGATCGGCGCAGGCGATGCGCTCGGTTGCCGAGGCGACGTTACGGCAGGCGCTGCTGGGCAAGGTGGTCACCGTGGGGGATACGGTGTCGCTGCTGCCGCGCGATCTCGGGCCGGGCACCAGCACCGCGGCGGCCTCACAGGCGCTGTCCCGAACGTTCGGCATCGCGTGGACCTCGGAGTTGCTCACGGTCACCGCGACCGATCCGGGCGAGCGGCCGGTGAGTGTGCAGCCCAACAGCGCCGTCGTCTGGGGCGCCGGCGTTCCGGCGGTGGAGGCGTCGCACGATCCGGGTGCTTCGCGCGCACCGTCCGCCGAGCCGGGGACGCGAATCACGGTGCGGGAGCGGCCTTCCGCGGTTCCGGTGGCCGAACTCGCGGGCGTGCGGACGCAGGCCGCGAAGCTGACCGAATGGCTCAGCCTCGCCCTGGACGAACCCGAACTGCTGAAAACCCTCGGCGCGCCACCACATCTCGGTGTCCTGGTCACGGGACCGGCCGGAGCCGGGAAGGCGACACTGGCCCGCGCGGTGTCCACGCCGCGTCGCATCGTGGAACTCGACGGTCCCGCGGTGGGCGCGACCGAGAGCGGCACCCGGCTGCGCGAGGTCGCCCTCGCGGCATCCGAGATCGGTTCCGGCGCCGGCGGTGTGCTGTTGATCACCGATATCGATGCGCTGCTTCCGGCCGATCGCGAACCGGTGGCGACGTTGATCCTGGATCAGTTGCGCGCCGCGGTCGCCACGCCCGGAGTCGCCTTCCTGGCCACCACCGCTCATCCTGCGGGTATCGACTCCCGTTTGCGCGCACCGGAATTGTGCGATCGCGAGGTGGCGCTCACCCTGCCGACCGCGGTCGTGCGCAAGGATCTGCTGGCGCAATTACTGCGCAAGGTGCCGACCGACGGTCTGGCTTTGGACGAGATCGCTTCGCGCACGCCGGGTTTCGTGGCATCCGATCTGGCGGCGCTGTGTCGGGAGGCGGCGCTGCGGGCGGCCTCGCGGGCCAGCCGGGAGAAGTCCGATCCGATGCTGACCCAGCCGGATCTGGTCGGCGCGCTGGAGGTGATTCGTCCGCTGTCCCGCTCGGGCGCCGAGGAATTGGCGATCGGCAGCCTCAGCCTGGACGACGTCGGCGATATGACCGAGACCAAACAGGCGCTGACCGAATCCGTGCTGTGGCCACTGCGGCACCCGGACTCCTTCGCCCGCCTCGGCATCGACCCGCCGCGCGGTGTGCTGCTCTACGGTCCCCCCGGCTGCGGTAAGACCTTCCTGGTGCGCGCCCTGGCCGGGAGCGGGCAGCTCAGCGTGCACGCGGTCAAGGGCGCCGAGCTGATGGACAAGTGGGTCGGCTCGTCCGAACGCGCGGTCCGCGAATTGTTCCAGCGCGCAAGCGATTCCGCGCCCTCGCTGATCTTCCTGGACGAGGTGGACGCCCTCGCGCCGCGCCGCGGGCAGAGTGGCGATTCCGGCGTCGGTGACCGGGTCGTCGCGGCACTGCTCACCGAACTGGACGGCGTGGAACCGCTGCGGGAGGTCGTCGTGGTCGGCGCGACAAACCGCCCCGAACTGATCGATCCCGCCCTCATGCGCCCCGGCCGCCTCGAACGCCTGGTCTTCGTCCCGCCCCCGGACGCCGGCGGCCGCGCCGACATCCTGCGCACCGCCGCCCGCTCGGTACCGCTCGCCGCCGACGTGAACCTCGCCGACCTGGCCGCAACCCTGGACGGCTACTCCGCCGCGGACTGCTCCGCCCTCCTGCGCGAAGCGGCCCTGGCGGCCATGCGCCGTGACGTCGACGCCGCCGACGTCACCGCCGCCGACGTAGCCACGGCCCGTGCGGCGGTCCGCCCCTCCCTCGACGCGGCCCAGGTCGTTTCCCTGCGCGCCTACGCCGAACGCCGCGCAACCGACATCTGACTACCGCGCCGCCGCCTACCTGCCATACATACTGTTCACGCTGGTGTGAGTCGGCAACTCGCAGCGGCCGTCGGGTCGCCGTGCGGTGCTCATGCCGAGGTTTCGGGCCGACGCCTGGAATTCGGTGTCGGTGCCCTCCGTCTGCCATACGTGCTGTTCGTGCTGGTGTGAGACGACGAATCGAGGTCCGTCGGGTCGCCGTGCGGTGCTCATGCCGAGGTTTCGGGCCGACGCTTGGAATTCGGTGTCGGTGCTCTGCGTCTGCCATACGTGCTGGTCGCGCTGGTGTGAGACGTCGATTCGAGGTCCGTCGGGTCGCCGTGCGGTGCTCATGCCGAGGTTTCGGGCCGACGCTTGGAATTCGGTGTCGGTGCTCTGCGACTGCCATACGTGCTGGTCGTGCTGGTGTGAGACGTCGACGCGAGGGTCCACCGAGTTGTGGTGCGGTGCTCGGGCCGAGGTCCGGGTTGGCGCGAGAATCGGAATCGGCGTGCATCACCTCCGCGTCGGTATTCGAGTGCGCCGCCGCCGCGCCGGTCTCCGTCCGAGAACTCACCGGATCGATGCGCGCCACACCCGAGGCGGCATTCGGCGTTCGATCGAACGTGCACGAGAGGTGTCCCGGTGGCGCACGCTCCACCACCGGCCAGAGGCCCGAGTGCGGACGCGGCCGACATCCCGCCCGGACGGCACGAACCGCGCGTAACCGGCACACCACTCGCGGACATGATTCGTATCACAGGTAGTTTTGCCTGGTGCGCACTCCTCATGCCGCGGTGGAGATGGTCACGGCCTTCGTGTCCACGCTGGTTGCCGGGATGTCGCTGTTGCTGCCGATCGACTTCGCGTGGTCATCGGAATCGACGCCGCTGCAACTGGATATGCTCGCGTTCAGCGTGCCGCGGGCGATCGCGGTCGGGGCCATCATCGCGGTGGTGGTCGCGGTGTTCGCGACGACGATCAACCATGCGCTCGCGGCCTGGGGGTCGGCCCTGGCCGGTGTGGTGATCATGCTGATCAACCATCTCGCGGGCCATGCCGCCAGTCCGGTCGCGCCGCTGTCCACCTTGAACTTCGTGGATTCGATCGCGGGCGGCTTGCTGCTGGGCGGGATCGCGGCCGCGGTGCTGCGCGGGCGAATGCAGGTGTTCGGCTGGACGCTGGGCGCGTTGAGCAGCATGGTGGTCTCCGCGGCACTGCCCGTGGCGCATGCCGCGAATCCGTTCGAACCCGTTCCCGCGCACTGGTCGTCGGTGGATTACCCGCCGCTGTGGCTGATCGAGGTGACGCTCGTGCTGGTCGCCATCGGCACCCTGGTCAACCGGCGGCGCACCGGTATCGAGCGACGCGCGGTCGAGTTGCCGATGGCGCCGATCGTGGCGGGCATGCTCTATATCGGCGTGGCCCTGTTCGGTGCGCAGTGGCTGGCCGGTCGCAACGCGACCGGGGTCGATATCGTGCTGGCCGTCGCGATAACGGCCGCCACCGCGATGATCGCGGCCATGTTGCTGCCACGTCGAGACGGCACCCTGGTTCTGCTCGCGGTCGCCCTCTCCTCGGTCGGCAGCGCGATCGTCCCGACGCAGATCCCGGGCTGGTCGGCGTGGATTCTGGTGGCTCTGCTCGCGGTGGGGATCCTGCTGGGTTTCCGGCGTCCCGCGCCGATGCTGGCGATGGCCGCGCTGGCGGCGCTCGCGCTGGTGGGTGCGTTGAGCTCCAGTGATCACGGCCGCCTGCACGTCGCGGCGATCGGCGCGGCCCTGGCGCTCATCGCCGGATTCAGCTTCGGTTGCGCGGCGCCGAGGTACAACCCGACCCGGGTTCTGGGCGTCGCGATCATCCTGGGGTCCTCGTTGGTGCTGGCGCTGCGCGGGCGCGGGGAATTCGGCACCGCGATCATCGGCGGAACCCACTGGCGTTCGGCTCCCGCGCCGATGGCGCAGTCGGCCGTCGCGTACTGGATGGCACTGGCTATCACGGCCTGCTGCGCGGCGGCGTTGCTGGCCCTGCGGCATTGGCGCGAACAGACGAGACCATCGCACCAGTCGGCCGGCTCCGAAGAATTGCCTGAGGATAGCTAAAACGCATATCAGACCGGATTATCGCCGGTCGTGGCATGGGGGTGCCTGTGACGCCAAGTAAACTCGACCGCACTCCACCCCGCCCCCGACCGACGGAGTGATGTTTGCTCGCCGTTCTGCTCGCGCACGCCGCCGCCGCTCTCGTCGCGCCGCCGTGTGTCCGGATTCTCGGCAGACGCGGCTTCTACGCACTGGCCCTGGCGCCGCTGGGCAGCCTGGTCTGGGTGCTCGCGCACTGGAACGACGGACGGGTCGTGCGCATCGAGTGGGCCCCGAGCATCCACCTGGACCTGGACCTGCGCCTCGACTCGCTGGCCTGCATTCTCTCGGTGCTGGTACTCGGCATCGGGACGTTGATCCTGGCTTATTGCGCAAGCTATTTCGACGATGACGACCGGCAGCGCCTCGGCATCTTCGCCGGGTATATGGTCGGCTTCTCCGGAGCGATGTTCGGCCTGGTCACCAGCGACAACATGATTCTGATGTTCACCTTCTGGGAGCTGACGACGGTCCTGTCCTTCCTGCTGGTCGGCCATCACGCCGAACAGACCGCGGGTCGTCGGGCGGCCCTGCAGGCGCTCCTGGTGACCGCCGCGGGCGGGCTGACGATGCTGGTCGGCCTGATCATGATCGGCGAGAGTTGTGGCAGCTACCGCCTGTCGGAGGTGGTGCACCTGGCCGATCCGCACTCCTGGTCGACCGGCGTCGCGGTGGTGCTCATCCTGATCGGAGCGTTGAGCAAATCGGCGATCGTGCCGCTGCACTTCTGGCTGCCCGGCGCGATGGCCGCGCCGACGCCGGTCAGCGCCTATCTGCACGCCGCGGCCATGGTGAAGGCCGGTGTGTATCTGGTCGCGCGGCTGGCACCGGTATTCGCGGTCGCCGCGCCCTGGCATCCGATCCTGCTCACTCTGGGCCTGCTGTCGATGATCCTGGCGGGTCTGCGATCACTACAGGTGTACGACCTGAAACTGGTGCTGGCCTTCGGCACGGTCAGCCAGTTGGGTTTCATGATGGTGCTGGTCGGCATCGGCACGCCGGACGCCGCCCTGGCCGGCGTGACGATGATCGTGGCGCACGCGATGTTCAAGGCATGCCTGTTCATGGTCGTCGGTGTCATCGATCACAGCGCCGGAACCCGCGATATGCGCAGACTGTCCGGGCTCGGGCGGCGCGCCCCGGTGCTGTGCGGGACGGCGATCCTGGCCGCGCTGAGTATGGCGGGCATTCCGCCGCTGTTCGGATTCGTCGGTAAGGAGAGCGCGCTCGCCGCGATCATGGGGGCCGGTGATCTGTCCGGACCGGTGAAGGTCGCGGAAACCCTCGGCGTGGTCGTCGGGTCGATGTTCACCGTCGGCTACAGCATCCGATTCCTGTGGGGCGCGTTCGGCACCAAGTCCGGATCGGGCGATGCCGAGGACGTTCCCGAACCAGAAAACACCTGGCGTCGACCGAGTTTCGCGTTCGTCACGCCCGCGAGCATCCTGGCGGCGGGCAGTCTGGCCGCCGCGCTCGGCGCACCCTGGCTGGATCGGCTGCTGCGGCCCTACGCGCGGACGCTGCCGGGGCCCGAGCCCGTCCATCTGGCGCTCTGGCACGGCTGGGGGGAACCGCTCACACTGTCCATGATCGCCATCGCCTGCGGTCTGCTGCTGTTCGAGATCCGCGACTATATCGGTGAATCCGCCACGCCACGTCTGGGTAACGCCGATCGCGTCTACGACGCGACGCTGCGTGCGATGGATCAGCTCTCCCTGCGCATGACCGGTGCGACCCAACGCGGTTCGCTCCCGCTGAACCAGGCGCTGATCCTGATCACCCTGATCATCCTGCCCGTCGCGATGCTGTTCGCCAGTGCGCGATCGAAAGTTTCACTGCGCCTGTGGGATTCGCCGTGGCAACTGGTGATCGCCGTGATCATCATGATGATGGCGCTCGGTGCGACGGTGATGCGCAACCGTCTGGCGGCGGTGCTGCTGGTCGGGGTGACCGGTTACGGCTGTGGCTGCATCTTCGCCCTGCACGGCGCGCCCGACCTCGCGTTGACCCAATTCCTGGTGGAGACACTGACATTGGTGATCTTCGTGCTGGTGCTGCGCAAATTCCCCGCGGAGGTCGCGCCGGCCGGCACCGCGAAGTTCAAGGTGCGGCGCGCGATTCTGGCGGCGCTGGTCGGCGCGACGGTCTCGGTCCTGGCCGCCTTCGCGGTCGCCGCCCGCGACACCGACCCGATCTGGCACCTGATCCCTTCGTACGCATACGAATTCGGTGGTGGAAAGAACGCGGTCAACGTCCTGCTGGTGGACACTCGCGCCTGGGACACCCTCGGCGAGATATCGGTACTTCTGGTCGCCGCGACGGGCGTCGCCTCGCTGATGTTCCGCAGCCGCCGATTCGGCACGCTGCCCCGGGTGGCCGACGCCCCCGGCTACACCCCCGACCCCAACCGCAGTTACTGGCTCACCGCCTCACCGCTGGTCGCGCGGCGGCATCGCTCGATGGTGCTGGCGATGACCACCCGCCTGCTGTTCCCGACGATCATGGTCCTGTCCGCGTACTTCTTCTTCTCCGGCCACAACGCGCCCGGCGGCGGATTCGCCGGCGGGCTCACCGCCGGGTTGGCCCTGGTACTGCGTTATCTCGCGGGCGGGCGGTACGAATTGGCCGAGGCGCTGCCGGCGGACGCCGGACATCTGCTGGGCGCGGGCCTGGCCCTGGCCGCCGGTACCGCGACCGGATCGCTGCTGCTGGGCGCGCCGCCGCTGTCCTCGGCGATCATCCAGGTGACCGTGCCATTGTTCGGGCACGTCAAATTGGTCACCGCGATGCTGTTCGACCTGGGCGTCTACCTGATCCTCGTCGGGCTGGTGCTGGACGTGCTGCGCAGTCTCGGCGCGCGACTGGACACCGAGGAACCCGCCATCGCGTCCGCGTCCTCGCATGTGGACGACAGCGCCGCGGTGCTCTCTTCCGACTCGGCGCCGGAGGCCCGATGACCGCGAACATCACCCTGCTCGTCCTGATCGGCGTCACCGTCGCCTGCGCGGTCTACATGCTGCTCGAGCGGGCCGTGTCGAAGATGCTGCTGGGGATGATCCTGTTCGGCAACGCGGTGAATCTGCTGATCCTGACCGCCGGCGGCCCGGACGGGCGGCCGCCGATCCTCGGTGAAACCGAGCGGGTGCATCGCGGCACTTCCGATCCGCTGGCGCAGGCCATGGTGCTGACCTCGATCGTGATCACCATGGGTTTGGCCGCCTTCGTGCTCGCGCTGGCCTACCGCTCCTACGCCCTGACCACCACCGAACAGGTCGAGGACGATCCGGAGGACGTGAAGGTCGCCAAGCGTCGCGAAGGGGAGGATCCCGAACAGTGACGCTGCCCCACGACCTGATCCTGCGCCTGGCTCCGCTTCCCGTGCTGATTCCGCTGCTCACCGCGGCCGTCACGCTGATCGCCGGACGACGCCCCCGGGTGCAGCAGATCATCTCGGTGATCGGCCTGAGCGCGGTGGTGGGTGTCGCCGGGATGTTGCTGTACCTGGCCGATCGGAACGGGATGGCCGCGTTGCAGGTCGGCAACTGGCACACTCCGGTCGGGATCACCCTGGTGGTGGACCGATTGTCCGCGACGATGCTGCTGGTGTCCTCGATCGTGCTGCTCGCGGTGCTCGTCTTCGCGGTCGGCCAGGGTATCAGCGACGGCACCGAACGCCAGCCGACCTCGATCTTCCAGCCGACGTATCTCATTCTGAGCGCGGGGGTTTCGATCGCCTTCCTGGCGGGGGACCTGTTCAATCTGTTCGTCGGATTCGAGGTGCTGCTGGCGGCCTCGTTCGTCCTGCTGACCCTCGGCGCGAGTGTGGAACGCGTGCGCGCCGGGGTGTCCTACGTGATGGTCTCGATGGTCTCCTCGCTGATCTTCCTGACCGGTATCGCCCTGGCCTACGCCGCGACCGGAACGTTGAATCTGGCGCAGATGGCCGAGCGGATGGGTTCGGTGCCCGCCGGAACACGCGGTGCGATCTACGCGGTGCTGCTGGTGGCGTTCGGGATCAAGGCCGCGGTGTTCCCGCTGTCGAACTGGCTGCCCGATTCCTATCCGACCGCGCCCGCGCCGGTGACCGCGGTCTTCGCCGGTTTGCTGACGAAAGTCGGTGTGTACGCGATCATCCGGCTGCACACGCTGTTGTTCCCGGCCGCGCATTTCGACCGGATTCTGCTGATCTGCGGTCTGCTGACCATGGTGCTGGGCATCCTGGGCGCGATCGCGCAGAGCGATATCAAACGATTGTTGTCGTTCACGCTGGTCAGCCATATCGGCTATCTGATGTTCGGCATCGGTCTCAACACCGCGCTGAGTCTGGGTGGGACGGTTTACTATGTGGCGCACCACATTCTGGTGCAGACCACCTTGTTCCTGGTGGTCGGCTTGATCGAGCGGCAGGCCGGGTCCGCGTCGCTGGAGCGCCTGGGCGGGCTGCTCGCGGCGAGTCCCGCGCTGGCGGTGCTGTTCGGCATTCCGGCGTTGAATCTCGGTGGTATTCCACCGCTTTCGGGTTTCCTGGGCAAGATGACGCTACTCGAGGCCGGTGCCGCCGACGGTAGTGCGCTGTCCTGGATTCTGGTCGCCGGATCGGTGCTGACCAGCCTGTTGACGTTGTACGCGATGGCGCGGGTGTGGAGCAAGGCGTTCTGGCGGCCGCGCGCCCAGGCGCCCCAGGGGGAACTCGCCGATGCCGCGCCCTCCGCCCTGATCGACGAATCGGTCGACATGCCGTTCGACGAACGTCCCGATCCGGGACGTATGCCGCGGCTGATGCTGATGCCCACGATCGCACTGATCGCCGTCGGTCTCGCCCTGACCGTATTCGCCGGGCCGATCCTGAACATCGCTACCCGTACCGCCGGTGACCTGTTGGATCGAAACACTTATCTCACAACGGTTCTGCATTCGCCCGAACCGGCGCGGGCGGCTGGTGCGCGATGAGCCTGTCGACGCTGCTGAGCCGCGAGCGGCTGGTCCGCTTGGGCGGATTGGTCTGGCTGGCGATCGTCTACACCGCGTTGTGGGGTGATTTCAACATCGGCAATATCGTGGCCGGGCTGGTGATCGGCACGTTGATCATGCTGTTGCTGCCGTTGCCGCGGGTGCCGGTTTCGGGACGCCTGCATCCGCTCTCACTGCTCGAATTGGTGATCGTGGGCGTGTACTACGCGCTCGAATCCAGTCTGCAGATCGCCTGGTTCGCGGTGCGGCCGTCCGGCGCGCCGGTCTCGGGTGTGCTGCGGGTGCGGATGACGATCCGATCACCGCTGGTGATGGTGTTGTGCGCCGACGTGCTGAATCTGATTCCCGGCACCATGGTCCTGGAGATCGACCGGGGCACGCACGCCATCTGGGTACATGTCCTCGACGTGGGCAGCGACGAGGCCGTGGAACGGTTCTACTTCACCACCCGGCGGCTGGAGCGGTTGCTGATCCGTTCCTTCGAACGTCCCGGGGAATGGCACGAGACCATGCGTCCCGAACCTCTGCCTCCCGAGGAGCACTGAATGGCCGCGCGAAACGCCGCGGCGCACGATTCGGGGACACGCACGACACAGGAGGAATCATGACGATCGTCGCGATCGTGGCGGGGATATTGCTGGCGGGTGCGGCCGTGCTCACCGGATATCGGGTCGTGGCAGGACCCAGCACGCTGGACCGCGTGGTCGGGGTCGACTCCCTCGTCGCCATCACCGCCTCGGGCCTGGCGGTCTGGGCGGCCTACAGCAACGACGCGACCGTGCTGCCGGGCATCGTGGCGCTGGCCCTGGTCGGCTTCCTCGGCTCCGCCGCCGTCTCCCGCTTCCGCGTCCGGGACGACCGATGATCTGGTTCGACACCGTCCTGCGCTGGTGCTCCTGCGTGCTGATCCTGCTGGGTTCGGCCCTCGCCCTGACCGCGGCGATCGCGATCGTACGCTTCCCCGACACCCTGTCCCGCATGCACGCCGCGACGAAACCGCAGGTCGTTGGCCTGATCCTGATCCTGATCGGCGCATCCATCCAGCTGCGCGGCAACGGCAACGTCTGGATGCTCGTCTTGGTCGGCCTGTTCACTCTGCTCACCGCCCCCGCCGTGGCCCACCTGATCGGCCGCACCGCCTACCGCGAACAACGCGGGCGCGACGGACTGCTGCTGATCAACGAACTCGGCGACGACGACACGGACTGATCGCGCGGCCCGACCGCCACCTCGATGCCGCCCGGTGATGCCGCCGCAATCACGCGCCGCGGTGATCCGCTCGACGCGGATGAGCCGCAGGACTGTGCCGGGCCGTGGCCATGCCGAGCGAGCGCTTCCGCACGCCTGGTGAAGCGTGCCAGGGCGGGCCCGGCGCGCCCGAGAGGTCCCACCCGTGATCACGCTGTCTCCGAGAGGGTTCTGGCGCGTGCTGGACGGCATCGACCGGATGGGCATGGCGAACGATCACTCAGCGGGGCGGGACGTCCTCCGGAAAGTCGCGACCGCCGGGGCGGCGCAGACGGAGGCGGGCGTTGGAGCCACGCAGCGGTGGCAGGGCCGGGCGGCGGCGGGTGGCGCGACGCTGGGCGCGGCGTTCGGCCGGTTTGTGGTGCCAAGTTTCCGGACGGGCGGCGACCCAGCGAGCCGAACGCCAGGCGAACGGGATGTGCACCAGATAGACCGCGACCAGCACCATCAGCAGGATGAGTGGATAGGTGACCAGCGCGGCGGCGATCAGCGCGACCAGGACCAGCAGCATGGCCGCGGCCTGGGGCGCGACCGAGACCGACTTCATCGCCAGCGTGGGGATGGTGCTCACGGCCAGCAGCGCGGTGAAGACCATCCAGACCGCGACCGCCGGCAGCGTATTCCACCAGCCGTTGCCGAACTGCTCGTGCACCGCCACGGGAAGCAGCGCGATCAGCGCGGCAGCGGGCGCGGGGACGCCGGTGAAGTATTCGCGCTGCCAATCCGGGCGGGTGTCGTCGTCCAGCAGTGTGTTGAACCGGGCCAGCCGCAACACGAGGCTGACGGTGTAGATCAACGCGATGATCCACCCGACGCTGTTCTTCTGCAGGAACGACACGTAGAGCACCAACGCGGGCGCGACGCCGAAGGAGATCGCATCGGCCAGGGAATCGAGTTCCGCACCAATCTTCGTGGTGGCATCGAGCAGGCGTGCGAGCCGCCCGTCGAGCGTGTCCAGTACCGCGGCGGCGCCGATCATCGCCAGCGCGACCTCGCGGGAGCCCTCCAGGGCGAATTTCATCGCGGACAGTCCCGCGCACAGCGCCAGGATCGTGACGATGCTCGGCAGCAGCCGGACCGTTCTGCGCCGTCCCTGGACGATCACGTCCTTCTCGATCATGACAGCAGTTCTGCCAGCACCGTCTCCCCGCCGATCGTGCGCTGCCCGGGTTCGACGAGCAGCCGCGTTCCGGCCGGGAAATAGGTGTCGACGCGGGAGCCGAAGCGGATCAGCCCGTAGGTCTCGCCGATGGTGAGCTTGTCACCGGCCTGGGCGTCGCACACGATCCGCCGAGCCAGCAGTCCGGCGATCTGCACGACCGTGATCAGCTGCCCGGTCGCGGTCTCGACGACCATCGTGTTGCGCTCGTTCTCCGAACTCGCCTCGGGCAGATCCGCGGAGCGGAATCGCCCACGCCGATAAGCGATCTCGCGCACGATTCCGGAAACCGGCATGCGCTGCACGTGCACGTCCAGCACGGACAGGAAGATGCTGACGCGCGGCACCTCACCCTCGCCCAGATGCAGTTCGGCGGGGGGGACGGCCGTATCGACCAGGGCGACTTCACCGTCGGCCGGTGCGACCACGACGCCGGGCCGGTTCGGCGGGACCCGGTGCGGATGCCGGAAGAACGCGGCCGAAGCGGCGGCGACGGTGATCCCCGCGCGACGTACCCACTTGCGCCGCCGCGCCACCAGCGCCACCGCGAGCGGCGTCGCCACGAACGGCAGACCGGCGGGGTGCAGCGGCGGAATCGCAGCGCGAACCAGGTCGGCGATATGGCCGAGTCCGGATTGTTCGGGCGTGCCGGGCGGGGTGGGGCGGCGGGCCACGGGCTCCTCTTTCGTGCATGGACAGGGGTATCGCGGGTATCCGGGACGCATTCGGTCTCGGACCGCGCTCACACCTTACGGGAACAGGTCCGCCCCGTGGCAGGCCGCAAATCGGCAGCGAACGGGACTTACCGGAATTGATTGTGACTTTTCTCAGCCTGACCGCTACAGTTCGGGATAATATGAGGGGGCCTCATGTCTACCGCCTTGCGACCGGTTGTTCGAGGCTCGATGAAGGAAGCCACGCAGGTACACGGAGGAGAAGCACGATGGCTGCTCGACTCGCCCAGGTCGAAGGGGCTGAGCACACCGCGATGCTCGGGCTCGGCGTGTACCGCCCAGCCCGCGTCGTCACCAATGACGAGGTCGCCGGTCCGATCGACTCCAGCGACGAATGGATCCACAGTCGTTCCGGCATCCGGACCAGGCGATTCGCCTCGGACGCGGAGACCATCATCGGTATGAGCGCCGCGGCCGGCCGCGATGCGCTGGCCGCCGCCGGGGTCTCGCCGGAACAGGTCGACTGCGTCATCGTGGCGACGTCCACATGGTTGCTGCTCACCCCCGCCGCGGCCCCGCAGATCGCCACCGAACTGGGGATGAACCATCCCGCCGCCTTCGACATCTCCGCCGGATGCGCCGGGTTCTGTCATGCCGTCGCGGTAGCCTCGGACCTGGTCAAGGGGGGTACCGCCCGGTACGCGCTGGTGGTCGGCGTGGAGCGGCTGACAGATGCGATCAACCCGGCCGACCGCGGCACCGCCTTCCTGTTCGCCGACGGTGCGGGCGCTGTGGTGATCGGCCCGTCCGACGAGCCCGGTATCGGGCCGACGGTCTGGGGCTCGGACGGCACCCAGCACCACGCGATCCGGCAGGACAAGGACTGGATGGAGTACTTCCACGAGATCGGCGAGAAGGGCCCCGATGCGGTGCGGCCCTATCTGGCGATGGAGGGGACCGCGGTATTCCGTTGGGCCGCGCACTCTTTGAAGACCGTCTGCCTGGACGCCATCGATCGCGCCGGACTCACACCCGCCGATATCGACGCGATGATTCCGCATCAGGCCAACGGTCGCATCATCGAGATCATGGCCCGTGAGCTCAAACTGCCCCAGGACACCGCGCTGGCCAACGATATCGAGCACACCGGGAACACCTCGGCCGCCTCGATTCCGCTGGCGATGGAGGCCCTGCTGCGGTCGGCGGAGACCAAACCCGGCGCCGATGCGCTGCTGGTCGCCTTCGGCGCCGGATTGTCCTATGCCGCGCAGGTCGTGAAACTGCCCAACTGGCAGTAATTTCGGCCACCGCTTCGCTCCTGGCGCTCCGGTCGGTCCAGAATCGACCCCGGGGCCGCGGCCTTGGAGTCGGCGTTATCCAGGTGGGCGGAGCTCGGTGGCCATCAGTTCAGGTTCCAGGTGACGGTGACAGTGAACGTCACCGTCTGTGTCCCTGGTTCCAGCGGAATGTTCGGCGCCGCGGCCTGTTTGTGCAGTGAGGGTGTGGGACCGGTGTCGCCGCTGCTGGTTTCGTGGATGGTCCGCACCGTCCCCAGCTTCAGCCCGGACAGCACCGCGTACTGCTCGGCCCGCGATTTCGCATCGGCGAAGGCGCGGGCGCGGGCGTCGGCGAGCAGTTTGGAATTGTCGTCCAGGGCGAAGGAGACCGAGTCGACGCGGGTGTCGTTGCCGCCGGCCTGCGTCGCCGCGCCGAGGATGGCCGAGGCTTTGGTCAGATCGCGGACCGCGACGTGCACGGTATTGCTGGATCGGTAACCGGTGATCGTCTGGTCGGTGCCGTACTGCGGCTGCACCGAGACGTCGGTGGTGCGGATATCTTCCCGCTTGGCTCCCGCGGCGACCATGGCGTCGGCGACCGCGCCGGCCTTGGCGCTCGCCGTCGAGATCGCCGTGGACACATCCGGCGCGGTCACCTCGACCCCGAGATCGGAGTTCAGCGTGTCCGGCGTTCCCTGCACCTCCCCCGAGCCGATCACGGTGACGTCCCGGCCGGGTGCGGGCGTGGAATCCGAACTCCCGCACCCCGATACCAGGGCAACGACCCCGGCCAGCACGGCAACTGACCCGATGATTCGCACTGTAATTTTGGCCTCCGCTTCGCT
>NZ_BDCC01000001.1 GCF_001613305.1 Nocardia vaccinii NBRC 15922 | reverse complement strand
TGTGGTTGGCCTATTTTGCCTGACTGTTCCGGCGTACGGAGACGCTTCGCCCGCCGGACGTTTCGCGGTGGCCAGGTCGGTCCTGTGTCGTGCGTTGTGGGGTGGCCGGGTGGGTCTTGTGTCGCGGCATTGCGGGGTGGTCCTGCGTTGCGTGTTGCGGGGGTGGCCGCGGTGGTCCTGTGTCGCGCGTTGCGAGGTAGCGGGTGGGTCCTGTGTCGCGCGTTGTGGGCTGGCTTGGTCGCGTTCGGGGCGGCCGTGTCCGTGCGGGCGTGGTGTCGGTGACGCGGGCGGTCAGCTCTCGACGGCGGTCTTGATCTTGGTCAGGGTTTCGTTCATGCCGTCGATCAGGTGGCTCTCGAACTCTTCCTCGCCGCCCAGGAAGGTGTTGATCAAGACCCGGACCGGCTTGCGGACGCCGTCTGGGACGTCGCGGCGCTCGGTGAGGCGGGTGCCCGAGTCGGTGGGTTCGAGGGTGTAGCTCCAGACCGTGCGGTTCTCGTTCATCCGGAAGGCGAAGGCGCGGTCGGGCTCGAAGCGCACGATGCGCGAGGTGGTCGGGTAGTAGTACGTGTCGTGATTGAGGTTGACCGTCCAGGTGCCCGCGCGGACAGCGCCCAGCGGGATCATCCGGACGGTGTTCGGGCTGAATTCCGGCATCCTCTTCAGATCGGTCAGCACCGCCCAGACCCGCTCCGGCGGCGCGGCGATCTCGATGGTGGCTTCCAGGGGTTTCGGCAACGTCGCCTCCGGGTGTGTGACGGTGTGACTGTCGGTACCGGCAAATCCTACTGGCGCGGCGCGCGGTCGCAATCGGTGACGACGGTCACTTCGAGGGTGAAGATCAACTGGATCACATTCCGATGTGAACGCTGTCCCAATCGGTAATAAACGACGCACAATGGCAGATAGAGATAACGGCAGGCAACGAAGCAACCAACCGGAGTATGTCCCGTCTCATGTGAGGTGATCGGCCGTGAATTTGCGTACCCTCCTGCATCGGCAGGCGGATTCCGTTCCGCTACTTCCGGTTTCCGAGACCGAGCACATCCATCTCCCGCGCATGCACGGTAAGCGAGCGCGGGCCGATCTGGAAGAACGACTCGAACGACTGCTCACGCCGACCGAACTCGATATCGTCCAGCATCCCCGCGGGGGCTCGTCTTAGCTGGGCAAAGCCGTCGTAGTTGATACGCCGCACAGGTAACCGCCGACGTGCCCGGCGGCGAAGCGTCTCCGTCGGCTGGAAGTCGCCCCGAAGCGATAGGCTCAGCCAGACACTCCGCGCCGAAGAACAGCCGGAGCGAAGCGGAGGCCAAAGATCCAGTGACTTCACCAGCTGCCGCCAAACCGGCAATCCTCAGCGTCGATGACGACCCGGGTGTCTCCCGAGCGGTCGTGCGCGATCTGCGGCGACGCTACGGCGGGGACTACCGGATTCTGCGCGCGGAATCGGGCGGCTCGGCACTCGACGCGCTTCGCGAGTTGAAGCTGCGCGGTCAGCCGGTCGCCGTGCTCATCGCCGATTACCGGATGCCGGGAATGGACGGCATCGAATTCCTGGAGCAGGCCATGGACCTGCATCCGCACGCCCGGCGCGTGCTGTTGACCGCGTACGCCGACACCAACGCCGCCATCGAGGCGATCAATGTCGTCGATCTGGACCATTATCTGCTCAAGCCGTGGGATCCGCCGGAGGAGAAGCTGTATCCGGTGATCGACGCGCTGCTCGAGGCATGGCGCGGCGATGAACATCGCCCGGTGCACGAGACCAAGGTGATCGGTCACCGCTGGTCCGCGCGCAGTTCGCAGGTGCGGGAATTCCTCGCTCGCAATCAGCTGCCCTACCGCTGGTATCTGGCCGACGAGCCGGAGGGTTCGCGGTTGTTGCAGGCGGCGGGCGCGTCCGCGGACAACTGCCCGGTGGTCATCGATGCGGCCGGAAAGGCGCTGCTGGCCCCCTCGGACAGCGAACTGGCCGCGAGCGTCGGGCTCAATACCGATCCGACCGGCGAATTCTACGATCTGATCGTCATCGGCGGCGGCCCGGCCGGACTCGGCGCGGCCGTCTACGGGGCGTCCGAGGGATTGCGCACGGTCCTGGTCGAACGCACCGCGACCGGCGGCCAGGCCGGGCAGAGTTCGCGTATCGAGAACTACCTCGGATTCCCCGACGGCTTGTCGGGCGCGCAATTGGCCGACCGGGCACGGCGGCAGGCGGTGAAATTCGGAGCCGAGCTCATCACCGCGCGCGAAGTGGTCGGCCTGGAGGTGTGCGGGTCGGCGCGGGTGGTGAATTTCGACGACGGCAGTTCGATTTCGGCGCACTCCGTCCTGATCGCCACCGGCGTCAACTACCGGCATCATCCCGCACCGGGCGTGGACGAATTCACCGGGCGCGGAGTCTATTACGGTTCGGCGATGACCGAGGCGGCCGACTGCGCCGATCGCGACGTCTACATCGTGGGCGGGGCGAATTCGGCGGGGCAGGCCGCGGTGTTCCTGTCCCGGCACGCCTGCACCGTGCACATCCTGATACGTGCGGACTCGCTGGAGAAATCCATGTCGCACTATCTGATTCAGCAGATCGAGCAGATCGGCAATATCGTCGTGCACCCCTGTACCGAGGTGGTCGCGGCCGACGGCGACGGGCATCTGGAACGGCTCGTGCTGCGCAACAATGCCACCGGCTCGGAAGAAAAAGTGGATGCCGAGCGGTTGTTCCTGTTCATCGGGGCCGCACCGGAGACCGACTGGTTGGACGCGATCGTCACCCGGGACGCCGCTGGATACGTTCTGGCCGGTCCGGACCTGATGGTGGACGGCAACCGCCCGTCCGGCTGGGAGTTGCCGCGGCCGCCGCATCATCTCGAGACCAGCGTTCCCGGTGTGTTCGTCGCCGGTGACGTGCGTTCCGAATCGGCCAAACGGGTCGCCTCGGCCGTAGGCGAAGGTGCGATGGCGGTCATGCTCGTCCACCGATACATCGCCAAGCAGTAAGGAAGGTGTGCGTCGTGAGCGACAATGCCGAGAGCACCGAATTGATCTGCGACCCCGCGGAACTGCGCACACTGTTCCTGTTCGAGAAGCTCGACGACGAACAGCTGGCCTGGTTGTGCCGCGACGGCCGGATGGAAACCTTCGAACCCGGCCTGGTCTTCCGCGAGGGCGAGCCCGCGACCTGCTTCTACGTGCTGATGCAGGGCGAGGTCGTGCTGACCAAGCAGTCCGGCGGCGAGGAGATCGAGCTGATCCGCACCAACCATCGCGGATCGTATGCCGGTGCGTGGACCGCCTATATGCAGGAGAAGGTGGATCAGGCCTACTCCGGATCGTTCTACGTCACCGAACCATCGCGCTTCTACGTGCTCGAGGCGGCGATTTTCGCGCAGATGATGCAGGAATGGTTCCCGATGGCCCTGCATCTGCTCGAGGGCGTGTTCTTCGGCAACCGCAACAGCAACGAGATCATCGGCCAGCGCGAGCGGCTGCTCGCACTGGGTTCGCTGTCGGCGGGCCTGACGCACGAGCTGAACAATCCGGCCTCCGCGGCCGTGCGGGCCACCTCGGCGCTGCGTGACCGCGTCGCGGGCATGCGGCACAAACTGAAGATGATGGCGCACGGCAAATTCCCCCCGGATACGCTGGAGGCGCTGGTCCAGCTGCAGGAGGAAGCCGCGACGCAGGTCGCCAAGGCTCCGGCGCTCACTCCGCTGGAAACCGCCGACCGCGAGGACGAACTCGGCGACTGGCTCGACGAGCACGGCATCGCCAACGGCTGGGATATCGCCCCGACGTTCGTGCAGGCCGGCTTCGACGTCGACTGGCTCGAGCGGGTGGCCGGGACGCTGGAAGGTTGCGGCAGCGACGTTTTCGAGGGTGCGATCCGCTGGCTGAACTACACGGTCGAGACCGAATTGCTGATGAACGAGATCACCGATTCGACCACGCGAGTGTCCTCGCTGGTGAACGCGGCCAAGCAGTATTCGCAGATGGACCGCGCGCCGTTCCAGGTGGTCGACATCCACGAATTGCTGAAGAGCACGCTGGTGATGTTGGCGCGCAAGATCGGTGACGACATCACCGTGGTCAAGGACTTCGACCGCACCCTGCCGCAGGTGCCTTGTTACGCAGCGGAATTGAATCAGGTGTGGACGAATCTGATCGACAACGCCGTCGGTGCGATGCAGGGCCGCGGCACCCTCACCGTTCGTACCTGTCGCGAGAACGACTGCGCCGTAGTGGAAATCGGCGACACCGGCCCGGGTGTCCCCGCCGAACTGCGGCACCGGATCTTCGAACCGTTCTTCACCACCAAGCCGGTGGGCGAGGGAACCGGTCTGGGACTGGACATTTCGTTCCGCATCGTCGCCAAGAAGCACGGCGGCGATATCCGAGTGGAGTCGGTGCCGGGCGACACCCGGTTCATCGTCCGGCTGCCGCTCGATCCGCCGGGCCGCTCCGCCGATGTCACCGATGTGGTCGGTGACTCCGTCGTGCAACCGAATCTCGGAGGTGAGTGATGGCCGAATCCATCGAGGGCATCGACCCTGGCGTGCCGCCCAGCGGCCCGGGTTGCGCGGAATGTGAGGCGGCGCAGGGCTGGTGGGTGCATCTGCGCCGCTGCGCCGCCTGTGGTCACGTCGGCTGCTGCGACAGTTCCCCTTCGCAGCACGCCAGTAAGCACTTCGCCGAGACCGGACACCCCTATATCCAGAGTTTCGAACCCGGCGAGGACTGGTTCTGGGATTTCCGCAGTGGCGAAATGTTCTCCGAGGGGCCCGCTCTCGCCCCTCCGGCCCATCATCCCAGCAGCCAGACCGTGCCCGGCCCCCGCGAGCGGGTTCCGAAGGATTGGCAGGCCCACATCCACTGAGTCCGGCCCTGGCCCGGTCGATTCCGGACTCCGGCGTCATCCCGCGAGTCTCGCCCGCCCGTATCTTGCAAATGCCAACACCGAGTTCACCCAGGTCCGTTCACCGTGGACAACGCCAACTCCGAGGTCGCGGCCCGGCTCGATTCTGGACTGACGGAGCGGGGGAGCGAAGCGGAGGAGGGAAGAATCGAGCCTTGCGGGGCCGCGGCCCCGCCGGAGCGAAGCGGAGGCAGAAGATACAGTACGCTGCGACGCGTCGGGGTGCCCGGCGCTGGCGGACTTTCGGGAATACGTGTAGATGAAACGACTTTCGGTGATCGTCGCTCGTGGAGCGATGATCGTGGCGCTCGGTGCGATGACGGCGGGGCTCGCCGCATGCGGTGGCCACCAAGACAATTCGACTGCTTCGGCCCCCGGGTCGAAGATGACGAGCGCATCCGCGTCAGCGGTCGCGAGCAGTACCGCGTCGTCGCCTGTGAGCAGCCCCGCGACGACAAGTGCCGCCGCCTCCAGCTCGCCGGTGAACTCGAAGCTGGGCCCGGCATCCAGGACGACCTGCGCCACCTTCAAGAATATGAGCATCGACGATGAGACATCGCTGGTGAAGAAGGTGCTCGCGGAGAATCCCGGCTCCAGGTTGCAGGGCAGCCCCAACGTCGCCCTCGGTACGGCCAAACTGGTCTGCCTGGCATCCAGTGAGCAGAACAAGCCCATCGCGGTCGCGCTCGGCGTCGCCGAGCAGTAACCACCCGCGCGTTCTGTGCGGCGCCTCCGCCGGGATCAGCGGAAGTAGCCCTGGAACAGGATGCTCGAGATATGCGTCGCGGTCTCCCGGCCGACCTGGTCGCCGTTCTTCACCGTCGCGGTGTTGCCGGTGATGGCCACCGTGTAGCGCTCGTTCGGCCCGACGAAACCGACGGAGTTGTCGAGCCACGAGCCGTCCGGATTGTCGGGTGACCAGCCGTCCTTGTTGCCGGGTTGCGCGGCCGGTCCCGCACCCCAGACTCCCCACTGCTGGACCGGCCCCACCGAACGCATCTCGTGCACCAGATAGTCGCGGTCCGCGGGGTTGAGCTGCGCCAGTGCGGAATTCATCAAGCGATCGAGGTCGGCGGCGGTGGTCCGCATCCAGCCCCAATACGGTTGCGGGTCACGGAACTTCGACGCGGTCATGCCGAAGCGGCTCAGGTCCCGGGCGAAACTCGCACCGCCATAACGCTTCCACAGCGCGTCGGCCGCGTTGTCGTCACTGACGTTCAGCATGCGATGCATCAGATCGCGGTCCGACGCGGACAGGGTGATGGCACCGGATTCGTTGCGCAGCAACAGGCTTGCGACCATCTCCAGCTTTTCGGTGGATTCGGCCCACACCTGGTAGTTCGCATTGCCGTTTTGCCAGATGGCCCCGGTCTGCCGGTCGAAGACGACGATTCCGGTGGTGCCGGGCCTGCTTTTGGCGTAGACGTCGGCCGCGGTCGCGCGGGCCACCAGACCCGGATCGAGGGCCGGCGCTTGGGCCGGTGCCGTCGGCATGTGCAGGGCGAATGTTGCCACCACGGCCGCGGCGACGGCGGCCGAGCGTCGGAATGCGGACATATCTACCTGTCGACGGGGGTTCTGTTGCTTCTGCCTTCTGCAGGGTATTGGCCGGACCGGGGAATTGCATCTATCCAACGCGGACGTGTCGTCAACTTATGGTTGACGACTCTAGGTTGGTCAACCTAGAGTTGACGAATGACCGAAAGAATACGCCTCGACGATCTGATCGACGGCATAAAGCGCGCGCGTCCCGACGACGTGCTGGAACAACTGTCCGACGCGGTCGTGGCCGCCGGACATCTGAGCGAGGTGGCCGATCACCTGATCGGGCATTTCGTGGATCAGGCCCGCCGAGCGGGCGCATCGTGGACCGATATCGGCCGCAGCATGGGCGTCACCAAACAGGCCGCACAGAAGCGGTTCGTGCCCAAGCCCTCCGGCGATCCGGCCGCGATGGACCCCAATGCCGGTTTCGCGCGGTTCACTCCGCGCGCCCGCGAGGTCGTGATGGCCTCGCAGGAACAGGCGCGACAGGCGGGCAACGCGGAGATCCAGCCCGAACACCTCGTTCTGGGCCTGCTCACCCAGCCGGAGTCGCTCGCCGCCCATGCGATCGTCGCGAACGGCATCGCCCTGGACGCGGTTCGCAAGGTGGCCACCGCGGCACTCCCGGAGGGAAATCCGGACGCCGTGCCCGCGCTCATCCCCTACAGCGCCCAGGCCCGCAAGGCCCTGGAACTGACCTTCCGTGAGGCGCTTCGCCTGGGGCACAACTACATCGGCACCGAACATATGCTGCTGGCTCTGCTCGAGCTGGAGGACGGCTCCGGCGTGCTCTCGGGCCTGGGCCTGGACAAGGCCGGACTGGAGCAGGACATCGCCGCTCAGATATCCCAGTTCGCACCGCCGCCCCCACCCGGCCCGCAACCCGGTCACCTGCCTCCGCCCGGACATCTGCCGCCCCCGGGCCACCAGCCGCCCCCGCCGCCCGAACACCCCCAGGGCATGCACCTTCCGATGCCCGCGCCGCCGGCGCCCCCGCAGCCGCCCGTTCCCCCGCAGATCTGATTCGCGGCCGCGCACCTCGGCGACACGTCGCATCGGTCATCGGCTTCGGCGTCCACCGCGGCGGTCGCGGTGCCGCCGGGCATCGGATCATGACGACCGATTGCCTCGATGTCGCAGCTGCCGGTGTCGGCTCCCGAACGAAATGTCCTGTCGGCTGATGGGTCGTCGAGAAGGCTGGATCCGATGTGCGCTCGGGCAGTGCGTGCATCGGATTGTCGATCGTCGTCGATCATGAGGATCGACAGAAGAAGGGCCCGTTCGGTTCGAACGGGCCCTTCGGCGTGCTCCGGGACTCAGTTGGGCGTGCGGGCGACGGCGAACACCCGACGGAAGGGCAGCCAGGTCGTCCCGTCGGCCTGGCGCGGATACGCCTCGCGCAACATCGGTGCGAGTTCGGCGACGAAACGATCCCAGCCGACGTCGTCGAGCGCGTCGCGAACCGGGCGCAGAGCGGTGCCCGATACCCACTTCAACACTGGATCATCACCGGTTAAGCGCTGCGAATACGTTGTCTCCCAAGCATCTACGGCACATCCGGCGGCGGCGAGCACGCTCGCGTATCCGGTCGGATCCAGGACGTTGCGCGGTTGCAGCAGACCCGCGGGTTCGAGTGCGTCGCGCCACTGCTCGCGAGCGGCGAGTTCCCGGATACATCGATGGGAGGGTGCGTCGAAATTGCCGGGCACCTGGATCGCCAGCCATGCGCCGGGCGGCAGTTTGCGAGCCCATTCGTCCAACAGGGTGGGATGGCCGGGCACCCACTGCAGTACGGCATTGGAGACCACGACGTCGGTATCGGGCTCGGGGACCCAGTCGCGCACGTCGAGCAGGGTCGCGTGCGCGCCGCGGGCGCGCGCCGCGGCGACCATTTCGGGTGAGGCGTCCGAGGCCTCGACGATCGCCGCGGGCCAGCGTTGGGACAACACCGAGGTCAGATGTCCGGGACCGCAGCCGAGATCGGTGACACGCCGGGGCTGATCGGCGTCGACGCGGCTGAGCAGTTCGTAGAAGGGGCGGGAGCGGTGGTCGTCGAAGGCCAGATACTGCTGGGGGTCCCACATGGGCGGCTCCTGACGTCGCATTTCGAGAAGAATGATAGCGCCTAACCAAACCGTACGTACGTACTTTATAAGCCGAAATGCAGTTGTGCAACAGGTGTCCGGATAGGATGTGGCTATGGCGGATGACACCGATTCCGACCTGATCGCCGGGGAACTACGGGTTGACCTGCTGCGAGCGCTCTCCTATGTGGAGACCGAGTCGGGTCCGGACGGCAGTTATATCGTCAACGGAGATCTCCCGCCCGAGGTGGCGCCCCCGTTCATCCGCGCCATCATGCGTATCGAGGCCGAACTCTTATTGCACGACGCCCGGCAGGTCACAGTCGACCGGGGTGAGCCCCGCACCCCCGAGGAGCGTCGCGCCGACGCCTTCCTCGCCCTGGCCCTGCGCGTCACCGACACCTAGTGCCTGGTTCTCGCGCGGCCACCGAGCCTCCGCGCGACAACTGGCGTGCCCGCACGTGACCATAGGCGTGCCCAGCGGCGAAGCGTCTCCGTCCCGCTGGGAGTCGCCCGCGAAGCGATAGGTCGGCGACGCCGACTCCAAGGTTTTCGGCGCGGGCTCGTCGTTCAGCCCTCGAAGCGCATGGCCGAAGGCCGAGTCTCGAGGGCTGAACGACGAGCCTTGAAGCGCCGAAAGCAGCCGGAGCGAAGCCGAGGTCGAAAACTCCGAAAACCCGCCGGAGCGAAGCGGAGGCCAAAGACTCAGAACCTTGCACTCGGTACCTGCGAGTGCTAAAAAGGGATCTGGCACTCCAAACCAACGAGTGCCAGGTCGGGATGGTGAGGCCGAGACACTCGGTCGTCCGTCGCGGGCACCGAACCTGGCCAGATCGTGTCAATCCCTGATCTGGAGGATCTCAACAACGCCATGGCCAAGACAATTGCGTATGACGAAGAGGCCCGCCGTGGCCTCGAGCGGGGCCTGAACAGCCTCGCCGACGCCGTCAAGGTGACGTTGGGCCCCAAGGGCCGCAACGTTGTCCTGGAGAAGAAGTGGGGCGCCCCGACGATCACCAACGATGGTGTGTCCATCGCCAAGGAGATCGAGCTCGAGGACCCGTACGAGAAGATCGGCGCCGAGCTGGTCAAGGAAGTCGCCAAGAAGACCGACGACGTCGCGGGCGACGGCACCACCACCGCGACCGTGCTGGCTCAGGCGCTGGTGCGCGAGGGTCTGCGCAACGTCGCGGCCGGCGCGAACCCGCTGGGTCTCAAGCGGGGCATCGAGAAGGCCGTCGAGGCCGTCACCAACCGTCTGCTGGAGTCGGCTAAGGAGGTCGAGACCAAGGAGCAAATTGCCGCCACCGCTGCTATTTCGGCGGGCGACGCGTCCATCGGTGAGCTGATCGCCGAGGCCATGGACAAGGTCGGCAAGGAAGGCGTCATCACCGTCGAGGAGAGCAACACCTTCGGCCTCCAGCTGGAGCTGACCGAGGGTATGCGCTTCGACAAGGGCTACATCTCGGGTTACTTCGTCACCGACCCGGAGCGTCAGGAAGCGGTCCTCGAGGACCCGTACATCCTGCTGGTCGGCTCGAAGATCTCGACCGTCAAAGATCTCCTGCCTCTGCTCGAAAAGGTCATCCAGGCCGGTAAGCCGCTGCTGATCATCGCCGAGGACGTCGAGGGCGAGGCCCTGTCGACCCTGGTCGTGAACAAGATCCGCGGCACCTTCAAGTCCGTCGCCGTGAAGGCCCCGGGCTTCGGTGACCGCCGCAAGGCGCAGCTGGCCGACATCGCCATCCTGACCGGTGGCGAGGTCATCAGCGAAGAGGTCGGCCTCTCGCTGGAGACCGCGACCGTCGACCTGCTGGGCACCGCCCGCAAGGTCGTCATCACCAAGGACGAGACCACGATCGTGGACGGCGCCGGCGATGCCGACGCCATCCAGGGCCGCGTCGCGCAGATCCGCACCGAGATCGAGAACTCGGATTCGGACTACGACCGTGAGAAGCTGCAGGAGCGCCTGGCCAAGCTGGCCGGCGGTGTCGCGGTGATCAAGGCCGGCGCCGCCACCGAGGTGGAGCTCAAGGAGCGCAAGCACCGTATCGAGGATGCCGTGCGCAACGCCAAGGCCGCCGTCGAGGAGGGCATCGTCCCCGGTGGTGGTGTGGCCCTGCTGCAGTCCGCTCCGGCTCTGGACGACCTGAAGCTCGAGGGTGACGAGGCCACCGGCGCGAACATCGTTCGTGTCGCGCTGGGCGCGCCGCTGAAGCAGATCGCGTTCAACGCGGGCCTGGAGCCCGGCGTGGTGGCCGAGAAGGTCTCCAACCTGCCCACCGGCCAGGGCCTCAACGCCGACTCCGGCGTGTACGAGGACCTGCTGGCGGCCGGCGTTGCCGACCCGGTCAAGGTGACCCGCTCCGCGCTGCAGAACGCGGCCTCGATCGCGGCCCTGTTCCTCACCACCGAGGCCGTCGTGGCCGACAAGCCGGAGAAGGCCGCCGCTCCCGCGGGCGACCCGACCGGCGGCATGGGCGGCATGGACTTCTGAGTTCAGCCTCCGGCAACACCTTTCGAACCGGTAGCCGGTCCGCTCTTCGGAGTGGGCCGGCTATCGGCGTATATGGAGCGCGTTTCGTCTGTGATCGACAACCGGGGGCGCGCTACGCGAGTGCTGAACTACTTTCGAAGTCTCGGGTATGCTGGGTTATGGCTACTCGGACGTTTCCGTTCTCCACGCTGATCAACAAGCAGACCAGCGTATTTCCAGCGTTGGAGGATGCGGATGTAATCCTCGAGCGGCGCGATGCCGAGAACCTGGTGCTGATCGCTCGGAACGCTTCGAGGCCATGGTCAGGGGGCTGGGGTTGGCGGCCCGATCGCTCGCGATCATCGCGAAGGTCAATCGTGAACTGGCCGAGGATGTCTTTGCCGAAGAGCTGCCATGGCTGACATGGCTGCCGGTCGAGGCGCGGTCCCAGTGCATTCGCGAACTGCTCGATCAGCTGCTGGCCGGTGCGGAGACCGGATTATTACTCCCCTTCGCTCGGGCGCTGCGTGAGTGGCAGTCCACTGCCGAGATTTACTCCGATCCCGAACTGGCACGGCGCCTACGCGGACCGTTCGATACGACTGATGCTGTCGAGGTCGAGCGGCCGGGTGGCACGGATGCCTGACAAGCTGGGCAGAGGCGACGAAGTCAGGAGGCCTACCGGCTGGATTGTGCGGCTGATCGATCGGCAAGCCGCCAAAGGGTGGTCCGTTCTGCTGGCTCAGGCGCCGGACAATCTCGACAGGGCTTGGGTTGCGATCACCGCCGACCCTCGTTGCCGTGATGAGCCGGCGCGTCATCATCCACTCAAGTTCGATCTCGCCACCGTGAAAGTCGATGGAGCCGAATTGGATCAGTGGCAATATGAAGTCACGGGCGGAGGTCGCATCTGGTAGGCGATCGACGACGAAAAGAGGATCCTATGGATCACTCAAGCCGGTGCCGGACATCCTCGCCAGACGGACAAACGCCGTCGCTGACAGTTCGTCCATGGGGTTTCATATGCGCTTCGGCCGTATGACCAGGCGATTTGACATTGAAACTGGCTGCCGCGTAACTTATTCCAGGTCAGAGCGACACGGACACCGACCCGGAGCCGAAAGGTCCGGGACACGAGGTTGGACGAGGAGCGCCTGACGCTCACACTGGTTCGACGAGGACCCGATTTGGTTCGGGATCTACGTCTGAGCTAAGCTTGAAAAGTTGCCTTACCGATCAACCGGATTCTCTTCCGAGAGATGGTTT